>CAWAGX010000020.1:0-760346 GCA_963781425.1 uncultured Actinomycetes bacterium
TCGGCACCGCGGCCGTCGTCCTCATCGCGTTCGGCGTCGTCCTGATGTTCGATCAACTGGCCCGCGTGACGTCGGAGATGCAGCAAGCGCTCGACGGCACGCCGTTCGAGTGGTTGGTCCAACTCGGCTGAACGACCCGAAGTCGAAAGGGCCGTTCAAGGACACCGAACCCGTTAGGGCGCCGGAGATTCGCCCTGCGATACGCAGGGCAGATGGCGGTTGAACAAGGTGCTCCGGGCGGCACGCGAGGCTGGCGGCATGCGAGTCGGTGGCGTCGTTCGCAGTGGGTACGGGCCGATCAACACGCTGCGAAGGACCGGCGCAGTGGATGATCGAGCGGGCGCGGGCGGCGGCCGATGCCGGGCCTCGACAGCCTGTTCGTCGGCGACCACCACAACGTGCCGGTGCCCTACTACCAGAACGTCCCGATGCTCGGGCGGCTGCTCGCGGAGTGGGACGACCGGCCCGGCCGGCGCGCTGTTCCTGCTGCCGCTCTGGCATCCGGTGCTCGTCGCCGAGCAGATCGGAACGCTGGCGTCGATCGCCGCGGGCCGTTCGTCATGCAGTGCGCGCTCGGCGGCGGCGCCGAGCAGTTCGCCGCGTTCGGCTCGCCGAGCTAAGCAGCGGCCGTCGCGCTTCGAAGCGTCGCTCGACATCGTCCGCCGGTTGTGCGCGGGCGAGGAGGTGACGATCGAGTCGCCGTTCGAGATCCAGCGGGCCCGCATCGCGCCGGTGCCGCCGGAGCCGCTCGAAGTGTGGATCGGCGCCGCGGCGCCGCCGGCGATCGACCGGGCGGCGCGGCTCGGCGACGCGTTCCTCGTCGGGCCCGAGGCGACACCGGCCGAGGCGCGAGAGCTCATGGCGGCGTACCGCGAGGCCTGCGCGCGGCACGGCGTGCACGCCGAGCGACGATCGCGATCCGCCGCGACATCCACGTCGGCGCCGACGACGCCGATGCGGACCGGGTCGCCGGACCGATCGTCGACGCGGGCTACCGCGGTTTCGACCCGTCGGCGCCGGTCGTGGGCGGCCCCGCGACGGTCGCCGCGAGCGTTCGCCGAGCTCGGCGAGATGGGTTACACGGACGTCATCGTGCGGCACCTCGCCGACGACCAGACCGAGGTGCTGCGCTCGTTCGAGCGCCTGGCGGAAGTCCGAGCGACCGTCAGCGCTGCTGAATCCGGCAGGATGAGGTGTGGAACCCCGCTGGATCGACGACCGAGCCGCGCTGCGACGACCTCGTCGGCGCGTCTGCCGAGAGCCGCGGTACGCGCTCGACACCGAGTTCCACGGCGAACGCTCGTACTGGCCCCGGCTCGCGCTGATCCAGATCGCGTGGCCCGGCGGCATCGCGCTCGTCGACCCGCTCGCGGTCGACCGCGCGCCGCTCGGCGCGGTCCTCGCCGGGCCGCGACTGCATGGTGGCGCACGCGGCCGACCAGGATCTCGCGATCCTCGAGCGCCTGTGCGGGCACGGCCGCCGACGCGCTGTTCGACACGCAGGTCGCGGCCGGGTTCCTCGGGCTGGGCGCGCCGTCGCTCGTCGCGCTGGTCGAAAGCATGCTCGGCATGCGCCTCGCCAAGGGCGACCGGCTCACCGACTGGACCGCCGGCCGCTGCGCGCCGAGCAGCAGCGTCTACGCGGCGGCGGATGTCGAGCATCTGCTCGCGCTGCAGCGACGTGCTCGTCGCGCGGCTCGAACGCGGTCGGCCGGCTCGAGTGGGCGCTCGACGAGTGCGAGGACCGCCGCGCGCGATGCGCACCCGCGCCCGACCCGAAGTCGCGTGGTGGCGGATCAAGGGTGCGCGCCAACTGCGGGGCCGGTCGCGCGGCGTCGCGCAGGAAGTCGGCGGCGTGGCGCGAACGCACCGCCGAGGGCTCGACGTGCCGCCTCGCTACGTGCTCTCCGACCTCGCGCTCGCCGGGATCGTGCAGCGGCCGCCGCGCTCCCGCGAGGAGCTGTCCGGCATCCGCGGCATCGACGACCGGTCCACCGCGGACGGCACCGCCGACGAGCATCCTCGCGGCGGTCGAAGACCGGGGCTCGACGCTCGAGCCGCCGCGAGTTGCGGCTGCCCGAGACCGACCGCATCGACCGCATCGCTGGCGCCGGCCGTCACGGTGCTCGGTGCATGGCTCGCGCAGCACGCCGACGAGCTGCGACCTCGACCCGCGCGTGCTCGCGACCCGAGCCGACCTCGCGCAGATGTTGCAGGGCAACCCGAGCCGGCTCGCGACGGGTTGGCGAGCGGAGCTGGTCGGCGAGCCGTTGCGACGGCTCCTCGCGGGAAAGGCCGTGCTCGCGCTGAGCGACGGCGGCCGCCGCATCGAGCTCGCGACGACGAGCGGGCACTCGACGGTGGCGGCTCAACGACCCGACGAGCATGACGGCACGGATACGTCGACTGACATGGACGATTTCGCGTCGGAGTCCAGCTCCACCCGCAGGCCACAACCGTCGACGACGCTGCGCGACGCGTGGCGCGACCGCCGACGCGCTCGGCGTCGACAGCATCTGGGTCTGGGACCACTTCTACCCGCTCTACGGCGACCCCGACGCCGCGCACTTCGAGGCCTACACGCTGCTCGCCGCGATGGCGGCCGAGACACAGACACGCCGACCTCGGCGCGCTCGTCACGTGCAACTCGTACCGCAACCCGAACCTGCTCGCCGACATGGCCCGCACGATCGACCACATCAGCGACGGCCGCTTCATGCTCGGGATCGGCTCGGGCTGGTTCGAGCGCGACTACGAGGAGTACGGCTACGAGTTCGGCACCGCGCCGAGCCGGCTGCGCGATCTCGCCGCGGCCTGCCGGTGATCATGGACCGGCTCGGCCGGCTCGAGCCGCCGCCGTCGGGCGGCTGCCGATCCTCATCGGCGGCTGCGGCGAGAAGGTCACGCTGCGAGCTCGTCGCGCGAGCACGCCGACATGTGGAACACGTTCGGCCCGCCGGCGAACTTCGCGCGACAAGAACGCGGTGCTCGACGAGTGGTGCGAGAAGCTCGGGCGCAACCCGCGCCAGGTCGAACGCACCGTCGGCATCAGCGGCGGCGAGGTCGACGACTGGCAGGCGTACCTCGACGCCGGCGCCGAGCACCTCATCGTGATGATCGGGCCCGCCGTTCGACCTCGACCCGGTCGCGCAGAGCTGCCTCGACTACGCGCACGACTAGCTGAGCCGCGGCGCACGTGCCGACGGGGTTAGACGGGGGTCGTCGGCGAGGAACTTGCCGATCCGGAGCAGCTGCGGGGTCGCCGCGCCGAGCGTGAACTCGAACTGCTTCAGCCACAGGAAGTAGCGGTGGATCGAGTAGTCGAGGTCGATGCTGATGCCGCCGTGCACGTGCAGCGCGGCGTGGCCGATGCGGTTGCCGCCGTCGGCCGCCCAGAACTTCGCGGTCGCGACCTCGAGCGGCATCGTCGCGTCCCTCGTCGAGGTGCGTCGCCGCCTGCAGCATCGTGAGCTCGATCGCCTGGCTTGTCGATGAAGCAGTCGGCCATGCGCTGCCCGACGGCCTGGAACGTGCCGATCGCGCGGTCGAACTGCTTGCGCTCGGTCGTGTACTGCGCGGTGATGCGCATCGCCCGTCGGCGACGCCGGCCGACGACGGCACACGACCGCGATCGTCGCGCGGTTCAGCGTCCAGTCGAGGATCTCGCGGCCCTGTCGGGTGCGCCGAGGCGCGGCATCGTCGCCGACGACGACACCGTCGAACGTGCAGCTCGAACAGCGGCTCGTGGTTCATCGTCTGCTGGCGCGCGGTGCGTGACGCCGGTCGCGTTCGTCGGCACGAGGAACATCGCGACGTCGTCGCCCGTCGGTCGCGGGCACGAGCACCGAGCTCGGCGACGTTCGCGCCGGGCACGTTCGACTTCACGCCGTCGATGCGCCAGCCGTCGCCGTCGCGCGTCGCGGTCGTCGCGGGTCGATCGGGATCGGCGCCGAACTCGACGAGCGCGGCGGTGAGCAGCACGTCGCCGCGACGACGACCTTGGCGAGCACCGCCTGCTGCGCGTCGGTCCCGAAGCGGGCGATCGGGCAGTCCGCCGGCGACGAGCGTCGGGATGGCGGGCAACGGCGCGACGGTGCGACCGATCTCGCGCAGCACGAAGCAGAGGTCGAGGAAGCCGAAGCCGAGGCCGCCGGCGGATTCGGGGAACGCGATGCCGAGCAGGTTCGCCTTGGCGAACTCGCTCCACGTGTCACGGTCGTACCAGTCGTCGGAGAAGTCGCGCGCCTTCAGGTGCGCGAGCGTCATGCGGTCCTCGAGGATCTGCCGGGCCAGACCCTGCAGCTCTTCTTGCGATTCGGTGAGTCGAGAAGTCCATGCGATGTCGTGCTCCGGTCTCGGGTCAGCGGGGGCTTCCGGGCATGCCGAGCCCGAAGATGGCGATCAGGTCGCGCTGCATCTCGTTGGTGCCGCCGCCGAACGTGAGGATGTGCATCGAGCGCAACATGCGCTCGACCCGGCCGCGCAGCACCGCGCCGGGCGAGTCGCCCGAGATCGGCGCCTGGTCGCCGCATGACTTCCATGAGCAGCCGCGCCGCCTCCATGTAGAACTCGGTGCCGAACACCTTGATCGACGATGCGTCGGCCGGGTTCAGCGGGGCGCCGCTCTGCGCGAGCCACGCGACCTTCCAGTTCGCGAGGCGGAGGAACTCGAGCTTGGCGTGCACCGCGCGAGGTTGACCTGCACCCACTCCTGGTCGATCACGCGCCGGCCGTCGGCGAGCTTGGTCTCCTGCGCCCACGGCGCGCACGTCGTCGAGCATCCGCTCCACGACGCCCGACGAGCACAGCGTGACGCGCTCGTGGTTGAGCTGGTTGGTGATCAGGTTCCAGCCCTGGTTCTCCTCGCCGACGAGGTTGCCGGCCGGCACGCGCACGTCTTCGTAGTAGGTGATGTTCGTGTTGACGCCGCCGAAGTTCTCGATGGGCACGACGGAGAACCCGGGTGTGTCGGTGGGGACGATGATGATCGAGATGCCCTTGTGCTTCTTCACTTCGGGGTTCGTGCGCACCGCGAGCCAGACGTAGTCGACGCCGCTCGCGAGGCTGGTGAAGATCTTCTGCCCGTTGATGACGTACTCGTCGCCGTCGCGCACCGCGCGTGTCTTCAACGACGCGAGGTCGGTGCCGGCATCGGGCTCCGTGTAGCCGATCGCGAAGTGGATCTCGCCGGCGAGGATCTTCGGGCACGTAGAACTGCTTCTGCTCCTCGCTGCCGTACCGCATGATCGTCGGCGCGACCGAGTTGATCGTGAGCATCGGCACCGGCGCACCGGCGCGCATCGACTCGTCGAAGAAGACGAACTGCTCGATCGGCGTGAGGCCCTTGCCGCCCCACTCCTTCGGCCAGCCGACACCGGCCCAGCCGTCGGAAGCCATCTGCTTCCACGTCGCCTTCGAGACCGGTCCGACGCCTTCTCCCTTGCGCAGGTCTTCTTCGACCTCGGGCGTCAGCAGCTTCTCGTAGTAGGCGCGCAACTCGTCGCGCAGGTCCTCTTGTTCCTTGCTCAAACCGACGTACATGGGACTCCCGGATTACGCAGTAGAACGTGTTCTATCTTCGCCGCTCGGAGCGCGTCTGTCGACTCGTGCCAACCCCGGCTACTCGGGCGGCATCAGCACCGTCGGGTCGATCTGGCCGGTGAACAGGGCGCCCTTGAAACCGCCGTCGGCGTCGAACTGCACACCGGTCACGAACGACGCGCGGGGCTGTTGAGGAACACGAGCGGCCAGGCCTGTTCCTCGGCCACCGCGTGCCGGCCGAGCGGCACCGGGAACCTGTCCATGTACTCCTTGCCGACGGCCTTCTCGAACTCCGGCATCATCGGCGTGTCCGTCGGACCTGGGTTCAGGCAGTTGATGCGAATCCCTTTCGCGGCGAGCGGGAACGAACGGAACGCGGTGTAGGCGTTGATCGCTTCTTTCGAGAGGCCGTACGCATTCGTGAGCGCCGCGGGATGTTCCTCGCACCACGCGCGCGCACCCGCGAAGTCCGGCGTTGCCAGCAGGGGGCCGAGGAGCTCGAGGTTCGCCATCCACCCGATGCCGGCGGTCGACGCGATGGACGCGATCGCACTGTCGGCGCCCTCGAGCATGTTCGGGATCACCTGTTCAGTCAGATGGCGCAGCCCACAGAAGTTCACGAGCATCACGTCGAGATCGGGAAATGTGTTCGGCAGCCCCGCGCAGTTGAAGAGCATGTTGACGACGCTGCCGATCTTGGCCACGGTCGCTTCGATCTGCCGCGGGTCGCGCAGGTCGCACTCACTGAAGCTCGCGAGTCCGGCCGTGTCCGGCTGCTTCAGGTCGATGGCATGGACCTCGGCACCGAGCTCGACAAGCACGCGCGCCGTCGCCGCGCCCATCCCCGACCCGGCGCCGGTGACGATCACGCGCTTGCCTTCGTAGCCGAGGACGTCCACGGCCCCGCCTCAGGGCTCGACGGTGATCGCGCGCTCGGGGCAGTTCTCCGCGCCGACGCGGGCCTGTTCCGCCAGCGCACCGTCAACGTCGGTGACGAGGATCTCGCAGTGCCCGAAGTCGTCGGGTGCGAACACGTCGAGAGCCAGTGCGTAGCAGCGGCCGTGGCCGACACAGAGATCGGGATCGACGCGCACCTTCATCACCGACAGGCTCGCGCGTGATGGGCACCAGTCGACAATTCGTGCGTAGCATCGCGGGCCATGCGGGTGACTCGTCTTCGTGTTCTCGGTCTAGTCGGCGTCGTCGCGGCGGCCGTCGCGTTCGGCGCGTGTCGCACGACTCCTTTCCCACCCGGTCACCCGAAGCCCGAGTACCGCCTCGACCACGTCGCTGCGGTTCAACAAGGTGCAGGTGCTCGCATCGCACAACAGCTACAAGCTGCCGCTCTACCAGCAGGTGGATGCGTTCCTCCAGCAGAACTTGCCGTCCGTCGCGGCTGGCCTCGAGTACAGCCACCGGCCGCTGACCGAGCAGTTCGACCGGCTCGGGATCCGCGCGATCGAGCTGGACGTCTGGGCCGATCCACAGGGAGGCAAGTTCCTGCATCCGGCCTTGCCGGAAGCGCTCGGCGTCGTGGTACCCGACAACCCGGCGATGCACGAACCCGGGTTCAAGATCATGCATCAGGCCGATGTCGACACACAGGCGACATGCGTTTCGCTGAAGGTCTGCCTGCCTCCAGGTCCGCGGATGGTCCGAAGCCCACCCCGGACACATGCCGATCATGATCCAGTTCGAAGTGAAGGACACAAACGCCGACACGGCCGAGCTCGACGCGCTGGACGCCGAAGTGCGCGTCGCTGATCCCGCGCCGCGAGATCGTGACGCCCGATGACGTGCGCGGCAACTACCAGACGCTCGGTGCCGCAGTGCACACGCGCGGTTGGCCCACGCTCGGCGAGATCGCGCGGCAAGGTGCTCTTCACCCTCGACAACCAAGGCCTGCGCGACGAGTACCTCGCCGGCCACCCTTCACTCGAAGGCCGCGTGCTGTTCACGCCGTCGTCGCCCGGTGAGGACGACGCCGCGTTCGCCAAGCTCAATGATCCGATCGGCGACGCTACGAGGATCAAAGCCGCGCTCGCCGCGAACATGGTGATCCGCACGCGGGCGGATGCCGACACGGTGCAGGCGCGCACGAACGACACGACCATCCGCGACGCGGCGCTGGCGAGCGGCGCGCAGTGGGTCAGCACCGACTACGAGGAGCCGAACCTGGCGTTCTCGCCTTACACCGTGGCGATCCCAGGTGGGACGCCGGCGCGGTGCAACCCGGTGACGGCCCGTCCGAGCTGCCACGCGACCGACATCGAGGATCCGCACAACCTGGGTTAGAGCTCCTTCGCCCAGTCGCGGGTCTCGACGATCTCCTGCACGCGCGCGAGGAACGCGCCGGCGTAGGCACCGTCCATGGCGCGGTGGTCGAACGTGAGGCACAGCCGCCCGACCGGTGCCGATCGCCAGCCGCCCGCGCTCGTCGACCACGACTTGTTTCGAGACACCGTCAGTGGAGAGGATCGCGACCTGCGGCTGGTTGATGATCGGGAACGAGATCCACGTGCCCGATGCACCGGGATTGGTGACGGTGAAGGTGCCGCCGGCCAGATCGTCGGGGACGAGGCGGCGGGCGCGAGCGCGCGACGCGACGTCGGTGATGGCGCGGGCGAGCGCGCGGAGCCGGAGCCCGTCGGCGTCACGGATGACCGGCACCACGAGACCCTCGAAGTCGAGGTCGACCGCGATACCGAGGTTGACCGCGCGGTGCACGACCAGCGCATCGCCGTCGACGCTCGCGTTGACGAGCGGGAACGCTCGCAAGGCGTCGATGACCGCGCGCGCGACGAACGGGAGGTACGTGAGCGAGAAGCCTTCTTCCTCACGCCATGCCGTGCGGCGTTCGCGGCGCACGGCTTCGATCGCGGAGTAGTCGGCGGCGACGACGCACAACGTGTGCGCCGACGTCTGCTTCGACGCGACCAGGAGCTTCGCGGCGCGCTTGCGCACGTTGTTGAACGGCGCGATCTCGTCGCCGAGCGGTCCGTTCGGAGCCGCGCCGAGCACGTCGTCGCGCGTCACGCGCCCATTCGTGCCGGTGCCCTGCACCTCGGAAACATCGATCCCGAGGTCGGCTGCCGCCCGGCGCGCCGCGCGCGACACGAACGCCTCGACGGGACGCGTCGGGCGTCGACGCCAGGGCAGTACCTCGGGAGTGTCCGACACTTGTACGGAGGGTAGGCCGTATCCTCGACCACGGATACGGCGCGCAGCCGCGCCCATGACGGGGAATGAGGGGGGTACGCGCGTTGCGCATGCTCGAGCGCCAGGGCGAGATCGATCTCGGCGAGGCCGTCGACGATCTCCGCCTCGCGCACATCTCGCGATTCCTCGACGACCGGGAGATCGCGCTCCGCCAGCAGAACCGGGCGTTCTTCCAGATCTCCGGCGCCGGGCACGAGACCCTGCTCCTCGGGCTCGCCCGATACCTCCGGGCCGGGCACGACTGGTTCTTCCCCTACTACCGCGACCGCGCGCTGGCCCTCGCCCTCGGCGTGACGCCGCTCGAGGTGCTGCTGCAAGCGGTCGGCTCGTCCGCCGATCCCGCGTCCGCGGGCCGGCAGATGCCTGCCCACTGGGGCGCACGCGAGTTGAACATCGTGACGCAGACGTCGTGCACGGGCAGCCAGTGCCTTCCCGCGGTCGGTTGTGCCGAGGCCTCGCGCTACATCAGCCGGCGGCCGCAGTTGCCGGGCTGCATCGCGCACGGCGACGAGATCACCTACGTGTCGCTCGGCGAAGGAGCCACGTCCGAAGGCGAGTTCTGGGAGTCGCTGAACACCGCGTGCCGGCTGCACCTCCCGCTGCTCTTCGTCGTCGCGGACAACGGCTATGCGATCTCCGTCCGTTCGACCGACCAGGCGCCGGCGCCGGTGTCGGAGATGGTGCGCGGCATCCGCGGGCTGCACGTCGTGAAGATGGACGGCCGCGACTACTTCGAGGTACGCCGCAAGGGCGCGGACGCGATCGCGCGCGTGCGGGCCGGTGCCGGACCGTGCCTGATCCACGCGATGGTCACGCGGCCGTACTCGCACTCCTTGTCCGACGACCAGAAGAAGTACCGGGGTACCGTCGAGCTGCAGGACGAAGCCGAGCACGATCCGATCGTCGTGCTCACGAAGCAGCTCGTCGACGCGGGCGCGCTGACCTTCGAGCAGGCCGACCAGATCCGCGACGAAGCGAAGGAAACCGTGCGCACGGCCGCCGAGCAGGCGCTCGCGGCCCCGCGTCCGGATCCGGCGTCGGCCACCGTCAACGTCATCGGGGCGCTGCCGGTCGTCGACGATCCGGGCGAGCCCGAGGTCGCGGCCGATGCCGAAGTCGTCACGTTCGGCGAAGCGATCCGGCTGCACGCTGCACGAGCAGATGGCGAGCGACGAACGCATCCGCGTGTTCGGCGAGGACGTCGCCGACGCGGATCCCGAAGTCATCGACGAGGTGCCGGGGAAGGGCGGCGTCTTCGGCATCACGTTCGGGCTGCAGCGCGCGTTCGGTGACGCCCGCTGCTTCAACACGCCGCTCGCAGAAGCGAACATCATCGGGCGCGCGAACGGGCAAGCGATGCGCGGCCTGCGGCCCTGCCCGGAGATCCAGTTCTTCGACTACGTCTGGCCCGCGATGAACCAGATCAAGTCAGAAGCCGCGACGACGCGGTGGCGGTCGAACGGCGAGTTCACCTGCCCGATGGTCGTGCGCATCCCGATCGGCGGTTACCTGCAGGGTGGTGCGATCTGGCACAGCCAGTGCGGCGAGTCGATCTTCGCCCACATTCCGGGCCTGCTGATCGCGTTCCCGTCACGCGCGCGCGACGCCGCCGGCCTGTTGCGCACCGCGTTTCGCGGCGACGACCCGGTGCTGTTCCTCGAGCACAAGCACCTCTACCGCCAGGGCCACAACCGCGACCCGATGCCGCCCACCGACTGGATGCTGCCGTACGGTCGGGGCACGTACGTCCGCCGGGGTGACCGGGTCACGGTCGTCACCTGGGGTGCGACAGTGCACCGGACCAAGCAGGCTGCGCTGCAGCTCGGCGACGACGCCGGCGTCGAGATCATCGACCTGCGCACGATCTCGCCGTGGGACCGCGACATCGTCGCCGAATCCGTGCGCAAGACCGGTCGGGTCCTCGTCGTGCACGAGGACACGCTCACGTGCGGCTTCGGTGCCGAAGTCGCCGCGTTCGTGGCCGACGCCTGCTTCGAGTACCTCGACGCACCGGTGTGGCGCCTCGCGGCGACCGACACACCGGTCGCGTACGAACCGACGCTCGAGAACGCGATCCTCCCGCAGATCGCCGACATCGACCGCGACCTGCGCGCCCTGCTCGCCTACTGAAGCGCGCGCCGACGAAGGCGGCGCGGTCGGGCGGGCCCAACGGCTCGGGCGCGGGATGCGATTCGCGGTTCTGGTAGGCCGCGAGCACCTCGTTCACGATCTCGGGGTCGCTCATCAGCGCGTCGGGCGTGCTCAAGAGGTTGAACCACCGAAGGAACGCGCGGAAGACGATCGGCGAGGTGCGCAGCGCGGGCAGCAGGCCGTCGCGGAAGATGCTCTGCACGAACCGCGCGGATCCTCGGGCGGAAGCTCCTCGCCCGCCGCTTGCATGCGCGCCTGCTCGTCCTGGAACACCGCGGTACGAAACCAGGGCACCAGCTCGCGCTCCGTGAAGCCCGCGAACTCGCGCGCCAGCGACTCGTGCTCGTCGCCGTGCTCGCGCAAGGCGTCCGCGAGTCCGAACGCGTGCACGAGCGCCAGCGAACACCCGCGGCCGTAGAGCGGGTTCGTGCAGACCGACGCGTCGCCGACGGTGAGGAAGCCGAGTGCGACCGGCGCGTCGTCCACGACGAGGGGGCGGTAGCGGTTGCGCAACCCGGCCATCACGTGCACGTCGGTGATCGGTTCGGAGATTCCCGTGCCCCGCCACGGCGCGGTTGCGACGAGCGCCCGAGCCGCGGCCTCGAAGACGTGCTCGTCGGCGAGCGCGCGCCGGAGCTCCTCGTCGTGCGCGTCGACGGCATAGGTGATCGAGAACGTCTCGTTGTCGCCGAGGAACACCGCGTACTTCAAGTAGCCGAGATCGACCGCGGCCATGTTCGCCGCGGGCGCGCGTCGGCTGCGCCCGTCAACCGGTAGAAGCGCGAGAAGTAGACGATGCCACTCTCGTGGAGCTCCTCGGGTACCGGTCGCGCGCCGATCGCTTCCAGCCACGGGTCCGACGTCGAGCGCGGGCCGCGCCCGTCGATGACGAGATCGGCCGCGATGCCGCCCGCACCCATGACGCGGGGCGGGTCGCCGGCGATGAAGTCCACCGCGTCCACGGCGACGCCGTCGTGGAGCTCGACCCCGCTTGCGCGAGGACCGCGCGCCGCAACACCCACTCGAACGTGGTGCGGCGGCAGGCGAGGGCGACCAGGTCCTCGTCGTCCGGACGCGCGGAGCGGTCGGTGAGCGTCGGTGGGAGATCAGTTGCGAACGGGATCTCCGTGGCGCCGGCCGCGAACAGCGATTCGAGCACATCCGGCGCGCGGTCCCGCAACAGGTTGCGCATCCGCGCGAGGAATGCGTGCGAGTGCCGCACCTGTGGTGCACCCCGTCGCTGCCACTCGAATGCCGCGTCTGCGGTCTCCGGCATCGGAGTCGCGTCGCGTTCGAGGATCGTCACGTGATGACCGTCGCGGGCGCACGCGAGCGCGGTACCGAGCCCAGCCATCCCGCCACCCGCAACCACGATCCGCATCCACCGAGGCTACTTATCGCACGCGCACGGGATCGCACCACAGCGCGGGCAGCCATCGGCGTAGCGCGCGGCCGCGTCGGCAAGAGAGATGTCGAGCTGATTCGCCAACGACGCGAGCCAGGCGAGTGCATCGCCGAGCTCGTGCAGCTGCTCCGCGCGCGTTCCCTTACGGGCCGCCCGCGCGAGCTCACCGACCTCCTCCGCGAGCCACGCAACCGTCGCGGGCACACCGCGCGCCCGATCACGTTCGCCGTACGTCCGCACCATGAGCTGTTGGAACGCCTCGATCTCCATCGCCTGCGGTTCTAGCCGGTCGCGTTCCGAGCCGGGGCCGTCACGCCGCGTGCGCTGCGCGCTCAGATGTAGGAAGCTTCTGCCAGACCGTTGTCAGGGAGGACACATGGACGGCCGGTCACGGACCTCACCACCATTCGAGACGGGCACGACGGCATTCGAGACGGGCACGACGGCATTCGAGACGGGCGAAACGGCATTCGAGACGGGCACGACGGCATTCGAGACGGGCGAAACGGCATTCGAGACGGGCGAAACGGCCTTCGCGACGGGCGAAACGGCCTTCGCGACGGGCGCGACATTGCGACCGGCGCCGCCCGGCCTCTTCCGGCTTCCGAAGCGCGCCCCGCTCGTCACGCTGGTCAGCGCGGGCGACGGGTTGCGCGCCGCGCTCGATGGAGACCCGTCACCGCGGCCGACGCTTCGACGTCATCGTCGCGGACCACGTCCTCGTGCGCTGCCGCGTGCGCGGGGCCGATCCCGTCGTCGCCGGCGCGGTCATCGGGTTCGTGCTGCTCCCCGTCATCGGGGTCCTCCCGGGAGCGCTCGTCGGTCGGCGGATCGGCCGGAAGCGCGCGGCGCGGCGGTACGTGCAGTACTGCCGGACGCCGGTGTCGGCGCTCCGCGCCGATCCGCAGCATCGCTGTCTTCCCGTTGGGGAGATCCGCACCGCGGTCCTGACCGAACGACGCTCGCGTCGGCGCCTCACGGTCCGGCGCGTCGACGGCGGATGTGACCGCTTCACCTGGGATGTGCGCACCGCCCGCAACGACGCGGCGGCGTGGGCCCTCCCGTTCACGCTGGGCCGTGCCTTCCGCGTCGCCCGGCCACCCCGGCGCGACTGAGCCGTTGCTCGCGACCGCGCCGCGGCAGGCGGTCGAGGCGACCGGACAAGCCGCGATTCCGGTGTCACACTGCGCGCGGCTTGCGCGCGAGCGTCCGAGGCGGCAGTCTCACAAGCCAAATCTGACGGGGCATCAGGTTCGCGCTGGAAGGGGCAAAAGCCCGGTCCACCGTGGACCCGGCTGCCCCTGGGGGAGCGACGGGATGCCTGACGAGGGGGAACGGTGAGACGTCTGCGCTTGCTCGCGATCGCGAGCGTGCTGGTACTCGTGGTGGCCGCGTGCGGCCGCAGCGACGAGTCGACGAATGCCGACAACGCTGGCAGCGGGAACAGCGGCCAGACGTCGGACACGACAGCCGGCGGCGATCAGCAAGGACTCGACGCCGGCGCCTTCGGCGACCTCGGCGTCCTCTGCAAAGCCGCGCCGAAGGACCAGAAGGCGCCGTCGACCAGCGATCCTGGTGTGACCGCGGACTCGATCCAGGTGTCGACCTTCTCCGACCCCGGGTTCCAGGGCCGTTTGGGGTTGAACCAGGAGATGTTCGACACCGCCGAGGCGTTCTCGAAGTGGTGCAACGACCACGGCGGCATCAACGGTCGCAAGATCGTGCTCAAGGAGCGCGACGCGAAGCTGACCGAGTTCCAGCAGCGCGTGATCGAGGCGTGCGACGAAGGTGACTTCTTCAGCGTCGGTGGTGGCGCGGTATTCGACGACACCGGCCAAGCCGACCGGCTCAAGTGCGGCCTCCCGGTCATCTACGGCTACGCCGTGACCGCGGTCGCGGCCGACGCAGACCTGTCGATCCAACCGGTCCCGAACCCCGGCGACCAACAGCCGATCGGCGCGCTGAAGTACATCGCGAAGACGTTCCCCGACACGACGCAGAACGTCGGCGTGTTCACCGGCCAGCTCGAGACGACCAAGGTCGTCGCCGAGCGCAACAAAGAGGCGATGGACCAGCTCGGCTGGAAGGTCGTGTACGACGGCGCGTACAACCCGGCGGGCGAGCAGAGCTGGCGGCCGTTCCTCGAGCCCATGCGCAACCAGGGCGTGAAGGGCCTCTACTGGGTCGGCGAGCCGACGAACCTGTCGAAGTTCCTGAGCGAGGCCGCGAGTCTCGACATCAAGTTCGACTGGGTGATCGCCGACGCCAACCACTACGACCCGCAGCTCACTTCGATCGGCGCCGCGGCCGACGGGACGTACGTGCGCACCGCGTTCTACCCGTTCCTCGACAAGGCCGAGGCGGCGAAGAACCCGGCGACACAGCAGTACCTCGAGATGGTCAACCAGTACGACCCGGGCGGCAAGATCGCCAACCTCGGCGCGCAGGGCCTCTCCTCGTGGCTGCTGTTCGCCAAGGCCGCGAACGAGTGCGGTGGCGACCTCACCGCGACTGCGTGTGGGCCAAGGCGCAGGAGATCACCGAGTGGACCGGCGGCGGTCTCCACGCCCCGCAGAACCTCAAGACCAAGGACACGTCGAACTGCTACGCGCTCTTGAAGGTCGAGGGTGGGAAGTTCGTGCTCGATACCGGCATCAAGCCGACGGATGGCATCTACAACTGCGACAAGGGCAACGTCGCGAAACTGACGGGTGACTACGGCACCGGCGCCAAGTGTCCGAACGCGGCCTACGCCGACGACCCGAAGGCGTCGAACTGTTCATGATCGCCACTCGAGCGCACGGTATGGATGTACGGGCCCGGCCGGAGGGCCGGGCCCGCACTTCGTGAGGGAGCCGGCGTGACGGAGTTCCTGAGCTACACGATCACCGGCCTCTCCCTGGCGGCGATCCTCGCGGTCGCGGCCAGCGGCCTCGTGCTCACGTACACCACGACCGGTGTCTTCAACTTCGCACACGGCGCCATCGGCATGCTGGGCGCGTTCGCGTACTGGCAACTGCGGTTCGAGTGGAACTGGCCCGCCCCGATTTCGATCGCGGTCGTGCTGCTGGTGTTGGGGCCGCTCTTCGGCGCGTTCTTGGAGGTCGCGATCTTCCGCGGCTTACAAGGAACCACCGACACCGTGAAGCTCGTCGTGACGGTGTCGTTGTTGTTCTCGATGATCGGCATCGCGAACTGGATCTGGAACCCGACCGAAGCGCACAACGCGACGAAGTTCTTCAACACGACACGGCCGTACTTCATCGGCGACGTGCCGATCACGCGCCACGAGCTGATCACGATCATGGTCGCGGTGCTCGTCGCGATCGGCCTGCGCTATCTGCTGTACCACACCCGTGCCGGGATCGCGATGCGTGCGGCCGTCGACGACCGCCCCCTCGCGGCCTTGCACGGCGCGCGCCCCGACCGGTCGTCGATGCTCGCGTGGGCCATCGGCTGCTCACTTGCGGCGCTGAGCGGCATCCTCTTCGTCGGCACCATCGACCTCGCATCCACCCCGATGGCGTTGCTGATCGTCAACGCGTACGCCGCGGCCATGATCGGCCGCCTGCGGAGCCTTCCGTACACGTTCTTCGGTGCGCTCATGCTCGGCCTGCTCTCGGGCTACCTGCAGGGCTACCTGGTCGTGAAGAACAACCAGTACTTCGACTCGACGTTCGTGTCCGCCGTACCCGTCATCGTGCTCTTCATCGTCCTCCTCATCCTCCCGAGCTCGCGGCTCCGCGCGCAGGGCATCGCGCGCACCCGGGAGATCATCCCGATGCCGACGATGCGGGGCACGTTCATCTTCAGCGCGGTGATCGTCGCCGGGAGTGCGCTCGCCATCCCGCTGCTCACCCGTTCGAACACAGTGACGATGGCCCGGTTGTTCGGTATCGGCATCGTCGCGCTGTCGATGGTGCCGCTCATCGGCCTGGCCGGACAGGTGTCCCTCGCGCAGTGGAGCCTGGCCGGGTTGGGCGCGATCACGATGGCCCACCTCGGTGTCGGCGGCACGCCGCTCGGCATCTTCTGGGCGTTCGTGTTGACCGCGACCGTCGGCGCGCTCATCGCGTTGCCCACGTTGCGGCTGTCCGGCATCTACCTCGCGCTGGCCACGGCCGCGTTCGCAGTCTTCCTCGAACGGTGGATCTTCGGGCTGCCACCATTCAACCTGCCGTTCACCGATGTGAAGATCTCGATCTTCGGAACCGGGTCGCTCACCGTCGCTCGCCTGAAGTTGTTCGGCTATCAGTTCGACACCGAGTACCGGCAGCTCATGCTGCTCGCCACGACGTTCGCATTGCTCGCGATCTTCGTCGCCTGGTTGCGGCGGGGCGCGTTCGGCCGGCGGTTGCTCGCGATGAAGGACTCCCCCGCCGCGTGCGCGACTGTCGGGATGAACCTCACGTTCACGAAGCTCGCGGTGTTCTCGATCTCCGCGGGCATCGCCGGGATCGGCGGCGCGCTCATCGGCGGATTGCAGCGCAGCACGAACCCGCAGGACTGGCAGTTCGCCGCCGGACTCCCCGTGTTCATGGTCGGCGTGGTCGGTGGCATCGCGCGCATCGGCGGTCCACTCTTCGCGGGCATCAGCCTCGCGACTCTGGTCGCGATGCCGACGTGGCCGATCCTGCGCAACATCAGCTGGTTCCCGAACTTGACTGCGGTCACGCCGGGCCTGATGGGCATCGGCCTCGGCCGCAACCCGAACGGAGCCGTCGCCGACATCCGCGAGGCCTTCGACCCGCTCCCGAAGCGCAAAGTCGTCTTCGGGATGCTCATCGTCGTCGTGGCCGCGCTGTACACGACCGTGCTCGTCACCGACATCGGCGCGTGGTGGTTCGTCATCGGCAGCGTGATCGCACTGATCGCGTTCACGCAGGTCGCCGCGGTACGCGCCCAGCCCGACGCCGAAATCGAAGCGGAAGCAGGTGTCGAGTTCGCGGACGTCCCACTCGAGTGGGTCGGGATCGACCGCGCCGTTCACCCCCGAAGACGTCCAAGAGCTCGACGAGCGCCTCGGGCTCGCGGAGGTGCGCTGACCGTGGCGTTGCTCGAGGCCCGCGGGCTGACCGTGCGGTTCGGCGGCCACCTCGCGCTCGATGACGTCGACATCGACGCGGAGGCCGGCCTCGTCACCGGCCTCATCGGTCCCAACGGCGCGGGCAAGACCACACTCTTCAACGCGGTGTGTGGGCTGTTGAGCCCGTCCTCGGGCATCGTGCGCCTCGACCGGCGCGAGATCAACTCGCTCGCCCCGTACAAGCGAGCGCGTCTCGGCATGGCACGAACGTTCCAACGGCTCGAGCTCTTCGCGCTGCTCGACGGTGCGCGAGAACGTCATGGTCGCCGGTGAGGTCCGCAAGAACTACGCGCGCGGCCACCAGGTGACCGAGATCATCGAGCGCGTCGGACTCGGCGACCGCATCGACGATCGCGTCGACGAACTGCCGACCGGCCAAGCGCGCTTGGTGGAGATCGCACGCGCGCTCGCGACCCGGCCGCGCGTACTGTTGCTCGACGAGCCGGCATCTGGCCTCGACGAGCACGAATCAGATCAGCTGGGCGCGCTCTTGCGCTCGCTCGCGAGCGAGGGCATCGCAGTGCTGCTCGTCGAGCACGACGTGCACCTCGTGATGGAGGTGTGCGACCTCATCCACGTCCTCGACTTCGGGCGCATCATCGCCGCGGGCGACGCGCAGAAGATCCGCACCGACGAAGCGGTCCTCGCGGCGTACCTCGGCGGCAGCCTGGAGGTGACATGAGCGCGATCCCGCCCGTCACCGACGTCGAGACGCCGTTGCTCGAGCTGCGCGGCATCAAGGCGGCATACGGCCGCATCGAAGTGGTGCACGGCGTCGACCTGGTCGTGCCCGCCGGCAAGGTGCTCGCCATCCTCGGCCCGAACGGCGCCGGGAAGTCGACGACGCTGAAGGTCGCGTGTGGATTGATGACACCGACGGCCGGCGACCTGTTCGTCGCGGGACGGCGCGTCAACGGGGCGCGTCCGGACGAGCTCGCACGCGCCGGGCTGTGCCTCGTGCCCGAGGGCAAGGGCATCTTCCCGAACCTGACCGTGCGCGAGAACCTCCGCATGTGCACGTTCACGGGCCGCTCACTGCACGAGATCGAGGAGATCGCGTACGCGCGCTTCCCGCGTCTCTCCGAACGGCGCAGCCAGCTCGCGGGCACGCTCTCCGGCGGCGAACAGCAGATGCTGGCGATGACCCGCGGGCTCGCCACCGACCCCGCGCTGCTCCTCCTCGACGAGCTGTCGATGGGCTTGGCGCCGATCATCATCGAAGAGCTGTACGAAGTGGTCGCGAACGTCGCGCGCGAGGGCGTGTCCATCCTCGTCGTCGAGCAGTTCGCGGAGACGGTCCTGGGCGTCGCGGACGAAGCCGTGATCATGGTGCACGGCGAGATCACCTCGATCGGCACGCCCGCCGACCTCGCCGAGCAACTGTCGACTGCGTATCTGGGCAGTGTCGACGCCGCGATCGGCCCGGTTCCGAGCATGTCCAACGGCAAGTCGGTACGGTAGGGAGATCATGAGTCAGACGCAGGAGCACGCCGAGTCCGGATCGGCGTCGGGATCGCAGCCGGGATCGGCTGCAGGCGCGGCCGGCGAGGACCGCGTGGCGCGCTTTCGCGCCGACGTCGCCGACATGCGGCTGAAGGACCCGAAGGCCGGCCGCGAGCGCCTCTGGATGTTCATCGGCGGCACGCTCATGGTGATCGGCGTCGCGCTCGCGATCATCGGCTACTTCCAGTCGCACGGTGCCACGGCCGCGTTCAATACCGAAGGTCCGGCGACGCAACGCGACGCGGTCCTGATCGCGCTGATCGGCGTGACGGTCTCGATCGTCGGTGCCGCGATCTTCCTGCGGTACTCGCTCGCGCAGTTCCTGCGCTTCTGGCTGGCCCGCCTCATCTACGAGCAGCAGGCCGCGACCGACCGCATCGTCGAGTCCCGCCAGCCCTGACTGCCGGCGTCGACACCTACTTCGGGAGCTCGCGGAACGGCAGCGTCTTGTCGACGCGCACGTCCGAAGGCAGCCCGAGCACGCGCTCACCGATCACGTTGCGCTGCACCTGTTCGGTGCCGCCGCCGAGACGACTGCTCCACTGACTGAGGAACATGTTCTGCCAGTAGCCGCCGTTCACCGCGTCGTCGGCGTACAGCAACCCCGCGGTGCCTTGCAGTGCGACCACCAGCGCGCCGTCGAGCTCCTGGCGCCGTGACGCCGCCAGCTTCAACACCGACGCCTCCGGGCCGAGCCCCTGGTCCTTGCGGCTGCGCGCCCGCCAGCCCAGCCACTTGATCAGCTGCATGCGCGTGTAGCTCTGCGCGAGCTCCTGGCGCAGGACCGGATCATCACTGGCGCCGCACGTGTGCGCGAGCGCGGCGATCTCCTTGAAGCTGATGCGGCCGCCGCCGCCGATGAGCGCCCGCTCGTTCGACAGCATGGTGTTGGCGACGCGCCAACCGTCGCCGGCGTCGCCCAACCGCCACGCGTCCGGCACACGGACGTCGGTGAGGAACACCTCGTTGAAGTGCGCGACACCGGTGATCTGGCGCAGCGGCCGCACGTCGATGCCGGGCGTGCGCATGTCCACGAGGAACGCGGTGATGCCGCGGTGCTTCGGCACGTCGGGGTTCGTGCGGCGAGCAGCAGCCCCCAGTCGCTGTAGTGCGCGCCCGACGTCCAGACCTTCTGACCGTTCACGACCCACTCGTCGCCGTCCCGGTCGGCGCGGGTCCGGAGCCCGGCCAGGTCGGAGCCAGCGCCGGGCTCGGAGAACAGCTGGCACCAGATCTGCTCGCCCTTCAGCATCGCGGGCAGGAAGCGGTTCTGCTGCTCCTCGGTGCCGCAGCTGATGATCGTCGGCCCCGCCATCCCGATGCCGACGGCGAACACGCCGACCGCGACGTCGAAGCGCGACTGCTCCTCGTTGAAGATCCGCTGCTGCCAGCCGGGCCCGCCCCGCCCGCCCGCGTCCTTCGGCCACGTGATGCCGGCCCATCCCGCGTCGTACAGCGTGCGCTGCCATTCCTTGCACCCCTGCACGTGCGCGGCCTCGGCTTCGGGGGTCGGATCGCCCGAGAGGTGGAAGTGCTCGGGATCGGCACCGACCGTTCGCGGCTTCGCGTGCGCCTGCAACCACGCGCGCGCCTCGGCGCGGAACGCCTTCTCTTCGTCCGACTCGTCGAAATCCATGTCGCTATGTCGCCTTCACTCGAACAGGAGGTCGTAGCGGGGGCCGCGGCGGAGCTGGTGGCCGCCGTCGATCCCGATCATCTGGCCGGTGACCCATGTGGACTCCGGCCCCGCGAGGAACGCGACCACCGCGGCGATGTCGTCGACCGTCCCGACTCGCGCGACCGGCATCTGGTCGAGGTAGTCGGCGAGGAGCTTGCCGCCCGCGGTGATGAATCCCACGAGCTCGGTGTCGACGAGCCCGGGCTGCACCGCGTTCACGCGGATGCCGTGCTCACCCAGTTCGTCGGCCGCGACCTTCACCAGCATCTCGATGCCGGCCTTGCCGACGCAGTACGCGCTCATCAAGCGGTGGGTCGAGTGGCCCGCGATGGACGACATGGCGACGATCGATCCGCCACCGTTCGCGACCATCTGCTTGCCCGCGTGCTTGATGGAGAGGAACGTGCCGACCACGTTGAGGTCGAGCGTCGCCTTCCACGCGTCGAGGTCGGCGTCGACGATCGGGCCGAGGTGCAGCGAACCACCTGCGCACGCGAACAGCACGTCCAGCGCGCCGGTCGGTTCGGTGGCGCGGGCGACCGCGGCGCGCACGTCGGCTTCGACCGTGACGTCACACACCGCGTGCTGGACGGTGACACCCGGCGCGGCCTGCGCCGCGATCTCGGCGACCGCGTCGACGAGTCGGGCCTCGGTGCGGCCCGCGATCGTGACGTGCGCGCCGTCGGCGGCCAGCCGCTTCGCGCTCCCGAGACCGATGCCGCTCCCGCCACCGGTGACGAGCGCGGCCCTCCCCGTCAGGTCCGCCATGCGCTACTCGTCGACGATCGTGATCGCCTGCTTGGGGCAGACACGCGCCGCCTCGAGGCACTTCTCGCGCAGCGCTTCCGGCGGGTGCTCGTCGAGCACGTACAGGAAGTCGTCGTCCCGCACTTCGAACACCTCGGGTGCAGCCGCCATGCACAGCGCATTGGACTCGCACTTGTCGTAGTCGACCTCGACCCGAAAGCCCATCGTTCTTCCTCCGTTGCCGATGCGGGCCGCACCGTACTCGCGGGGCGGGCGGCCCGTCAGCTGCGCTCGAGACCGCGCGCGAGCGTGGCGAGACGATCGTCCCACGCCGCGCCGACCTCCGACATCCAGCGCGCGGCATCCTCGAACGGCTCCGGCGTCAGCTCGTAGACCACCCGGCGACCGTCACGCGTGCCCCGGACCAGGCCGGCATCCTCGAGCACGGCAAGGTGCTTCACCACGGCCTGCCGGCTGACCGGCACGAAGCCGGCGAGGTCGCTCGCGGTCGCGGGCTGCGCGCCGAGCTGCTCGACGATCGAACGGCGGGTCTGGTCCGAGAGGGCGACGAAGACGGGGCCGGCGTCAGGCACGGGCGAGCGCGCTCGGGGCCCGGAGCATCGCGCGGACGTCGAGGTCGAGCTGGACCTCGCGCACCCAGAGCCGGGTGATGTCGCCGACCCGCTGGATCTCGACGTCGACCCGCGACGCGGGTTCGTCGCGGTCGGGGGTCGTCCACCAGAACGAGAGGCTGCGCCCGGGTTCGGCGGCCTCGACGACGCCGACCCGGGTGTCGACACGCAGCGCGCCACCCGGCCGGGCGTCGATCTCCACGTCGGTGCCGAGCCAGTCGCCGGCGACGATCGCTTCCCACACCGCGTCGAGCGGCGCAGGGAGATCGACGGTGCGGTGGACGGCGGGCGCATGGTCGCAACTCATGGGTTGCACGTTAACAGCCGGTGGCCCGGGATGGTCGCGCCCGTTGACCCGGTGCGGAACGGCCGTGATCGCCGTACCATCCGCGCGCAGTGCCGGCTCGGCAGCGCGACCGCAGCCAATCCGGCGGGGTGGTGCGGGCCCCATTGCTCGCGCTCCTCATCGTGCCCGCGCTCGTCGCGGTCGCCGCGCTGATGCCGGTGTTCGTGGACACGCGCCGGCCGCGGCCGCGCCGGGCGACATCGCCGACCTCGTCATCGGGAAGCAGGACAGCCCCGACCCGGTGATCCCGGGCACGACGCTGACGTACACGATCTCGGTCGACAACCTCGGCCCCGCGACCGCGACCGGCGTGGTCGTCGTCGACCCGCTGCCGGCCGGCGTCACCGTCGGCGCACTGCCCGCGGGCTGCAGCGCGGCCGGTCAAACGGTCACCTGCCAGCTCCCGGACATACCTGCGTTCCCGTCGACGCCGCCGTCGGTGCAACTCGTCGTCAACGTTGACCCGGCGCAGCGCGGCAACAGCTCAGCAACACCGTGACGGTGTCGTCCGTAGAGACAGATCCGGACCATCTCAAGCAACACAATCACCGAACCAACGAGCGTCGGTCCGCGCGCCGATGTCGCGCTGACGAAGACTGACGCGCCGGACCCGGTCGCACCCGGCGACGCGCTCACCTACAGCCTGAACGCAACGAACAACGGACCGTCGACCGCCACGAACGTCACCGTCACCGACACGTTGCCCGCGGATGTGACATTCGTGAGCGCGACGCCACCGTGCACCGGCACGACGACACTGACGTGCGCGCTCGGCACGCTCGCGCCGGGCGCCGCGTCCCGCTCGACGATCACCGGCGCGGTTCGCTGCGACTGCGACGTCGGGCACCGACGCTCACCAACTCCGCGACCGTCGAGCCGGACCGAACCCGATACGAACGCCGGCAACAACACCGCGACCGCGACCACCACTGTGCAGGCACCCCGAGTGCCGACGTCGCGATCACCAAGACCGACGTGCCCGATCCCGTCACCGCGGGCGGCCGGTCGACCTACACGCTCGTCGTCACCAACAACGGGCCGTCGGACGCAAGCGGCATCGTCGTCACCGACCTGCTTCCGTCCGGCACTCGCGTTCGTCTCGGCGCCGATCTCGGCCTGCAGCGAGACGCCGCCGGGCACGTCGTGACCTGCGCAGATCGACGAACCTTGCGGCCGGCGCCAGCCAAACCCTTGTCATCAGCGTCACCGTGCAGACCAAATGTCCCGGACGGCACCGTCCTCGCGAACACCGCGACCGCGATCGCGGCGGTGACCGCGGACCCCGACCTGATCGAACAACACCGCCGCCGCTTCCACGATCGTCGACGCGAGCGCCGATCTGTCGGTCACGAAGGACGCGGCGCGCCCGATCCTGGTGGCGGCGGGCGCCGAGATCACGTACACCTCACCGTCGCGAACAACGGACCGTCCGACGCCAGCGGGGTGAGCCTCACCGACACGCTGCCTCTCGGACGACGTTCGTGCGCGGCGCCGGGGTTGCTCCGAGCTGGCCGGCACGATCACCTGCACTGATCGACGAAGCTCACCCGCCGGTGAGTTCGAGCACGATCGACCTTCACGCGTCGCGGTCGCTGCCGGAGACGGCACCGGGCACGACGCTGACGAACACCACGACGGTCACCGCGACCACGGCCGACCCGAATCCGGACAACAACACCTCGACTGCGGCGACCCCGGTGGTCGCACCGAACCCGACGCCGACGCCGCCGGCGAGCATCAGTGGGCACGTCTTCAACGACCTCGAACCACAACGGCCGTCTCGACCCCGGCGAGCCCGATCTCAGCGGAGTCGTCGTCCGCCTCACGAGCGCGGGCCCGGACGGCGTGCTCGGAACGGACGACGACATCCGGTCGCGTCGGTCACGACGTCCAGTCCGTACCGGTTCGAGAATCTGCGCGCCGGCACGTATCGCGTCACCGTCGATACCGCCACGGTCCCGGCGAGGACTGACCGCGACCGGCGACTTCGACGGCGACACCGACTCCCGTGCCGATGTCGTCCTCACATCAGATCAGTCCGTTGCGGGCGTTGACTTCGGATACGCCGATGCACCGGCAGTGGGATCGGGCGGATCCGGTTTGCCCTTTACGGGCGGGCAGTTCGGAATGTCGTTCGCCGTCGCGGCGGGGGCGATCCTTGCCGGTGCACTCATGTCCCTCGTGAGCCGGCGGCGTGTGGCGTCTCGCTGACTCTTCACTGAATTCGTACTCAGAAACACTGTCCGGGCCGATGCCCCCCGAACCCTCCCGCGGAGCCATGATGAGTGAATGCTCTCGAGCGGGTGGCGACGAGCGCCGATGATCGTCAGGTGAGCGCGGTGCACTTCGACATTCCCGACCTCCGGACGATCCTGCGCCACGCCGCGCCGCGCATCATCGAGGGCACGCTGGTGCCGGTCGTGTTGCTGCTCGTGACGCTGCGCCTGCTCGGCACGCACGGCGCGATGCTCGCCGGTGTCGTCTGGGTGTTCTGTGCGATCGGCGTGCGGGTCGTGCTGCACAAGCCTGTCCCCGGGATCCTGTTGCTCGGCGCCGCGACCCTCACCGCGCGCACCGCGATCTCGATCCTTTCGGGCAGCGTCGTCGTGTACTTCCTGCAGCCGTCGCTCGGTACCGCGTTGGTCGCGACGGCGTTCTTGATCTCCGTGCCGCTCAACCGACCGCTCGCGGCCAAGCTCGCAACGGATTTCTGCCCGCTCCCGGACGACGTCCGCGCGAACCACCACGTGCGCCAGTTCTTCAAGCAGATCTCGTTGCTGTGGGCCTTCGCCGGCGCATGCAACGCGTCCATCACGATCTGGTTGCTCTTGAGCCAATCGGTCGCGACGTTCGTGGTGGCGCGCGTCGCGGTGTCCTGGACGGTGACGATCACCGTGATCATCGTGTCGGCGTTGTGGTTCCGGCGCAGCATGGGCCGCCACGGCATCACCGTGAACCTGCCGACGTGGCGGTCGAGCAACCAGGCGATCGCGGCGCAGACCGCCGGATCACCCGAAGTCGTACGGTAAGAGCCTGATGCGTCCGACCCTCACGACCTCCGACGGCCTTCGGCTGTCGGGCCGCCGTTGGCGCACGATCGGGACGCCGAGCGCGGCGGTCGTGATCGTGCACGGCATGGCGGCGTCCGCCGACTGCCCGCACGTCGAAGCGCTCGCGGAGTCGATCCACCGATCCGCATTCGACGTCGTCACGTACGACGCACGCGGCCACGGCACCTCCGAGGGCGAATCCACACTCGGCGACGAAGAACAGCATGATGTCGCCGCCGCGGTCTCGCTGGCGCGCGAGCGTACGAATCGAGTCGTGCTCGTCGGTGCGTCGATGGGCGCGGTCGCGGCGGCCCGCTACGCGACGACCGATCCCGAGCTCGGCGGCGTCGTCCTCGTGTCGTGCCCGTCGCGGTGGAAGCTGCCGCGCAACGTCCGCGGGGTGCTCGCGGCGGGAATGACGCGCACGCGTCCGGGCCGCCTGCTCGTGTCCCGCCTCTCCGGCGTCCGGCTCGCACCGAAGTGGACGAACGCGATGCCGCCGGTCGGGCTCATCGCCCAGCTCGACATGCCGGTCGCGCTCGTCCATGGGCGGGAAGACCGCTTCATCGCGTGCAGTGACGCGGCCGAGCTCTACGCCGCCGCCCCCGAGCCTCGCCGGCTCACGATGGTGCCGCGGATGGGCCATGCGTTCGGACCGGACGCGATCGAGCCCGTGCGCGACGCGATCGACTGGACGCTCGCGATCGCGGCGCCCGCCGGCCGCTGATCCCGCCCACCATCGCTTCCAACTGTTGGAAGCGCTGGGCCCCGGATCGGTGGCATCACGCTGCCAGCAGTTGGAAGTTGTGCAACTGGCGGGTTGCAGCTGGGGGGTTGGTTCGGTACATTGTGCAACCATGGAGTTGCAGGTACCTCAGATCACAGCACCCGAGCCGGGCGGCCGGTTCGAAGACGACCTCGGTCGCAAGATGCTCGCCCAGCGGCGGGTCATGCTCACCGGCCCGATCGACGGCGCCGTCGCGGAACGCATCTGCACCCAGTTGCTCGTCCTCGACGCGGACGGCGACGGTGACATCACGTTGTTCCTGCACTCGCCCGGTGGTGAGGTCGACGCCGGCTTCGCGATCTACGACACGATGCAAGCGCTGCGATGCGACGTCGCGACGGTCTGCATGGGCTTCGCCGCGTCGATGGCGCAGTTCCTGCTCTGCGCGGGGACCCCGGGCAAGCGCGCCGCGTACCCGAACAGTCGCATCCTGCTGCACCAGCCGCACGGCGCGGTCCAGGGCTTCGCGGTCGACATCGCGATCCAGGCCGAGCAGTTCACCCGCATGCGCGAGCTGATGGCCGAGCTCATCGCCAAGCACTCGGGGCAACCGGTGCAGCGCGTGTTCGAGGACGGTGAGCGCGACCGTTGGTTCACGCCCGAAGAAGCGCTCGAGTACGGCCTGATCGACGAGATCCTGCAGTCAGCCCGCTGACGGGTCGGGGGCTTCGTCCGCGGCGACCGGTTCCCAGCGCCACGCGAGGCCGACCAGGCCGGGTCCGGTGTGCGCGACCATCACCGCGCCGAACGAGGCGACGAACGTCTCGCTCGGGTCCAGCTCCTTCGCGACCCGGCTCAGCAGATCCGTCGCGGTCTCGAGTGCGTGGGCATGCAGGACGGCGACCTGCAGCCGGTGACCGCCGACGTGCGCGCGGCGGCAGCGCGCGACCATCCGCTCGAGCGCGTTGTCCATGCCCCGCGCCGGCCGCAATGGGTGGGCGCCGGCCTCGCGGAACTCGAACAGCGGGGTGAGCCCGAGCCGGCGCCCGGCCCAACCGGCGATGTTCGGCACGCGGCCACTGCGCACGAGGTAGCCGAGATCGGGGACGCACGCGACGAGGCGCACCTCGTTCATCGCGGCGCGGGCGACGGCTTCGACTTCATCGAGGTTCGCACCGCGCGCCGCCGCCGGCGCAGCCGCGATCACGACCAGCCCCTGCGCGCCCGCCGCCGTGCGCGTGTCCACGACACGGACACGATCGGTGCCGAGCTCACGCCCGACGATCTCCGCACCGAGCACGGCGGCCTCGTACGTGCTGCTCATCGTGGCGGAAATCGTGAGCAGGCACACGCCGTCGCCGGTCACGCGATCGCGAAGCACCGCTTCGAACTCGCCCGGTGTCGGGCCCGAGGTCGAGATCTCTCGGTGCACGATCAGTTCCTCGAAGTCCACATCGTCCTCGTGCCGGGCCGCCCCGTCGAGCTGCAGCCACATCGGCACGACCGTCACGCCGAGCGCGTCCACCACGTCTGTGGGCAGCGCGGCCGCGCTGTCGGTCACGATCGCGACGGTCACGCGGCGTCCACGGTGCGCACCCGTACGCGCATCGCGCTGAGCAGGACCAGGATGCCCGCCCAGAACAGGACCAAGCGGGCCGGCTCGAGGGTGCCCACAATCGGCCACCGCACACCGTCGACGAGCTCGCCCGCGACCCCCGCGCCGATCGCGGCGACCGCGAGCCCACACCGGATGACGACGTGGAATGCGGAGAACGCGAGCACCCGTTCGTTGCCTTCGAGGCGTGACTGCAGCGCGCCCATCCCCGACGCGAGCGTCCACGCCGCAGCCGCGCCGAACGCGGCTGCGCCGACGAAGGCGAGCCCTATGAACGGCGCGAGGCTGAACGCGGCGACGATCGCGCCGAGGGCGGCCACGCCGATTCGGGTCGCGCGTGATGTCGTCGAGCTCGGGCGCGGAGCGCAGGAGCTGCAGTCCCGCGACTGCGCCGACACCGAACAGTGCGATGAGCACGCCGAACTGCGCGTCGCTCGCATCGAGCACGTCGCGCACGAACACGATGCCGAGCGAGAACAGCGCGCCCAGCCCGACCGCGACGGCGACCGCGGCCGGCATGACCGCGCGCACGAGCGGGATGCGGAACGCGTCGCGGAACCGGAGGTCTTGGCGCGACTCACCTTCCGCGTTCTCGTGGCCACCGCGCCCGCGGGCGTTTCGCGCGACAGCTGCGTCAGCCGCGCGATCAGCAGCGCCGACACGACGAACGATGCCGCGTCGAGCCAGAACACCAAGAGGAACGGTCGGCCGAGCAGCTCGTGGCCCGGCAATGCGGTCACGAGCGCGAACAGCGCCGCGCCCAACGGGATGGTGCCGTACGAGGTGCCGAGCACGAGTCCGTTCGCGAGCGGCAGGTCGTCGTTGTCGACGAGATCGGGGATGCTCGCGTCGCGCGCGGGCAGGAACACCAGGCTCGCGACCTCGATCGAGAACGCCCAGATGTAGATCCACCAGAGCTGGTTCACGAGCGGCACCAGGACGACGATCGCGGCCCGGACGACGTCCATCGCGACCATCACCCGGCGGCGATCCCAGCGCGAGACGGCACGCGCTGCGAGCGGTCCGCCGATCGCACCGGGGAGGAGCCGCAGCGCGAGGATGCCGCCGACCGCGGTCGACGAGCCCGACTGCTGAAGCACCAGTGCCATGAACGCCACCGTGCCCATCCAGTCACCCAGCGAGGACACGGTCTGACCGACGAGCAGCGTGCGGTAGCCGGTCCGCCGCCAGAGAACCGAGACGCTCACGCGTGACCTTCCGATTCGACCGCGGGACCCTCACGATCGTCCGTGCCGTCCTGATCGAACAGGAGTCGGTGCACGTACGAGTGCGTGTCGCGACGCACCGGTGGCCGATTGCCGAGCATCCGCTTTGCGAACATCGGCGCGACCACACATATGCCCGCCAGCGCACCGATCCCGCCGTAGGTGAACGCAGTGACCGGCGTCAGTAGCACGAGCGCGACGAACGAGCCGAGACCGGTCTGGTGCACGAAGCGCCCGAGCACCAGGCCCGCGACGAGCACGATCGCGCCCGGCCACGCGACGACCAGCAGCGCCCCGAGCGCGGGTGCGATGCCCCGTCCTCCCGCGCCGCGTAGGAACGGTGACCAGTTGTGGCCCGCCACCGCGAGGCCTGCGCACACGGCCGCGAGCGCGGTGTCGGGCCCGGCGAGCAGCGGACCGAACGCGCCCTTGGCAACGTCGGCGATGCCCGCGATGGCGAGCGCACCGAATCCGGCGACGCGGAACAGGCTGGTGCCCGACACGGTGCCCGTCCCGACGTTACGGAGGTCGACACCCGCCCGGCGTCGGGCCGCGATGTTCGAGAACGGGATCGCACCCGCGAGGAAGGCCGCGATGGCGACCCCGACCGTGGGCGCGAGGCTCATCACTCCCGACATTCTGTCGCTGCGGCCGCCGGGTGCGGTTCCCTCACGGCGTTAGCCTGCGCCGATGCACTCCGAATCCCGCACCCTCGAGACCGCCGACGGCCCCATGCGCTGCTACGAGGCGGTGCCTGACGAAGGCGCCAGCGCCGCGGTCGTGGTCGTGCAGGAGGCGTTCGGCGTCAACAACCACATCGAGGACGTCACCCGCCGGTTCGCCGCGGCCGGGTACCACGCCGTCGCTCCCGACTTCTTCCACCGTGCCGGTGGCGGCACCGCGGAGTACGGGGACTGGGACACGGTGATGAAGTTGTTCGGATCGGTGAGCGGCGACACCACGGTGCTCGCCGACGTCGACACCGCGCTCGACCATCTGCGTGCGCAGGGGTTCGTCGACGAGCACATCGGCATCGTCGGGTTCTGTTTCGGCGGCCGCGTCACGTTCATGGTGTCGTTGCACCGCGCGCTCGGTGCTGCCGTCGGCTTCTACGGCGGCGGCATCGTGACCGCGCGCTTCCCACAGTTCCCGCCGCTCGTCGAGCGCAGCGCGTCGTTGCAGACGCCGTGGCTCGGACTCTTCGGCGATGAAGACGCGTCCATCCCGGTCGAGGATGTCGAGCAGATCCGCTCCGCGTTGCGCGCCACGCCGGTCGACACCGAGGTGGTCCGCTACGCCGAGGCGAAGCACGGGTTCCATTGCGACGTGCGCGCCGACTACCACGCCACCGCCGCGGCCGACGCTTGGGGCCGCACTCTCGACTGGTTCGCCAAGCACCTCTAGGCGCCCGAACCCCATTCAGTCATCCTTTCCACCTTTCTCCGGCTTCCCGTCGTTGCCGCGACCATTTCCGTTGTCCTCGGGCCGTGTCGGCGGCGTCGCCTTTGGCTTCGCGGTGGTGGTCGTCGTGGTGGTCGTCGTCGCGACATAGTCCGTCAGTGCGGCGCGCACCTCGGCGACCGCGTGGCGGACGGCGGTGGCGCGTCCGTCGCTGAGGTCACCCTGGCCGGCAAGTTGCACGGTGCGCGCGTCGATGCCGTCGAGCAACGCGCGGCGCGTCGCGCGTACTCGGCGTTCGCGACCGCGGTGCGCGTGTCCGCGACCTGCGCCTGCAGCGCGGTCGCCGCCGCGGTGGTCATGGAGGGGTCGTCGCTCCCACACGCCGAGAACAGCACCGCCGACGCGATCACCGCAACGAGAGCGAGGCGCTTCACGGTTGGACCGAGTGCTCGAGCTGCTCGAACGGCGTTCGGAGCGGCTCCGGCACCGCGGGCGCCGGCACCGTAGTAGGCACATCCGGGCTCGAGCCCGTGCCCGCGCCACCGCTGTTCCACGCGAGCGACCAGATCGTCCCGACGCCGAGGCCGATGACGACGCTCGCAACGAGCACCGCGATCACCGTCCCCCGCCGGGTCGCGGGCCTCGGCACAGCCGGCTGCACGACGGTCGGCTGCACGACGGCCGGCTGCACGACGGTCGGCTGCACCACGGTCGGCGCCTCGGGCAGCACGACCGGGGCCGGTGCGGTTGCCGCGAGCGGCGCACGGGAGGCCGCGACGAGCCGCCGGAACTCATCCGCGCTCTGAGGGCGGTCGGCCGGATCGGTTGCGAGCGCGCGCAGGATCGGCGCGGTCAGCGCGCTCGGGAGGTCGGGACGCACCTCCGACAGCGGTCGCGGCGCGCCGGCATGGATCGCGTGCGCGAGCGCGATCGGCGAGCCACCCTCGAACGGGCGAACCCCGGCGAGGGCCTCGTACCCGAGCACACCGACTGCGTAGACATCCGATCGCACAGTCGCGGGCCGGCCGGCGACCCGCTCGGGCGCGAGGTACGCCGGCGTGCCCATCACCATCCCGGTGAGCGTCAGGTCTCCGGGCGCGACCCGAGCGATCCCGAAGTCGGCGAGCTTCACCCGTCCGCCCTCGTCGAGCAGCACGTTCCCGGGCTTGATGTCGCGGTGCAACACACCCTTCGCATGGGCGGCGTCGAGCGCGGCGAGGATGTCGTCGAGCACGGCAATCGCGCGCGCCGCCGGCAGCGGCCCGGCGCGAACCTCGTCCGCGAGCGTGCGACCGGGCAGGCACTCCATGACGATGTACGGCACGGCGTTCGGAGGGTCGCCGTCGATGCCGACGTCGTGGACCGCGACGACGTTCGGGTGCGTGATGGACGCGGCCGCCCGCGCTTCGATCTCGAAGCGGGCGCGCTGCTCCTCGTCGGCGCCACGCATCGCATCGAGCACCTTCACCGCGACGTCACGGTGCAGGCGCTCGTCGACCGCGCGGTACACGATCGCCATGCCCCCGCCGCCGAGGCGCGCACCGATCAAGTAGCGGCCGCCGAGGCGACGACCCGTCACGGCATCCGTGCCCATCGCCGACCGCTCGTTCACGGGCACCGTTGTACCCGAACGCCCGGTCCGGACAATCCGGGCAGCCCGCTCGTGTGCGCCGTAACGTCGCGAGGTGGTGACCAGCCGGTTCGAGCGCGCCATCGCCGCGATCGACGCAGCCAATGCGGAGGATCCGCACCAGATCACGGTGCGGGGCCGGAGCGGACCCAAGGAGATCCTCCACGCCGAGCTCGTCACCGAGTGGGTCCGTGACCTCGCGCCGGACGCGGGCGAAGAGCTCCTCTTGGCCGCGCGTGGCCATCACCTGCGCCGCTGGACCGTGCCGCGCGCGTCCGCCCCGGCCGGGCGTTCCGGCTACCTGCGCTGGCGCAAGAACCTGCACGAGCAACACGCAACCGAGCTCGGCGCGATCCTCTCGGAAGCCGGATACGACAACGTCACGATCGCGCGCGTGCAGGCGATCGTCCGCAAGCAAGGCCTCGGACGCGATCCCGAGGTCCAGACGCTCGAGGACGCGCTGTGCCTCGTGTTCCTCGAGACGCAGCTCGCCGAGATCGCGGCGCGCCTGAGAGCCCGACAAGCTCGTGAGCGTCATCCAGAAGACGGCGAAGAAGATGAGCCCGGCCGGGCTCGAGGCGATCGCGCGCGTCCCGCTCGACGACGCCGATCGCGCGCGGCTCGAACGCGCCGTCGGACCCGCGGCGCCGGTGCATCGCTACCTCGACGCACTGGCGCGGCAGGCGTGGGACGAACTCGCCGCGACGGTCGCGCCCGACATCGAACGCAGCGGCCCGTACGGCGACGACTTCCACGGCCGTGACGACTACATCGCGTTCCTGCGCTCGACGCTCACAATGCTCTCCGGTTACGAACTCCATGTCGAACGCGTCATCGCAACGGGCCCGACCGTCGTCGTCGAGCTCGACGAAACGGTGGACGCCGAAGGCGGTCGCTTGCGCACCGAAGAGGCGATCGTCTTCGACGTCGTCGACGACCTCATCACGCGGGTCGCCGTGTATCTGCAGAAGTCCGAGCTCGGTTGAGCCGCCCAGCCTTTCGGTACGAGGGAAATCCGCCGATGCCCGCGGGGGATCAGACCGCTGTCCGCGCGGCGGATGCTCTCCACCAAACCCATACGCGCCCGAGCAACACGGGATCGGATCGTGCCGACCGGCACGCTGCAGACGAACGCGGCCTCCGCGTAGGACAGGCCGTGCATTTGGGTGAGCACGAACGCCGCCCGTTGGTCCGCATCGAGCCCGGCGAGCAGCGAGTCGACGACGGCATGCGGCGACGCATCGGGCGCGACGAGATCGGCAGCGGACGAGCCCGCGGCCGCGTCGCGCCGCCGGACCCTGATGTTCCGGCGCACCGCATCGGCGCACGCGCGCCGCGCGATCGCGAGCAACCACGTACGCGCCGTCGCCTCGCCCCGGAAGGCCGGCAGCGCGCGGACCACGCGCACGAAGGTCTCCTGCGTCAGGTCGTCGGCATCGTCCCGACCCACGAGATGCGCGCAGTAGCGCCACACGTCGGCCTGCGCGCGACGCACCACGGCCGCGAACGCCAGCCGGTCACCCTCCCGCGCCGCGAGCAGTTCACGGGTCAGCTCGTCCATCCGGGCCGGAAACGTACACGTTTCCCGGCGCGGTCCCTGGTCGGGTCCATGAGTCTCGGAACTCGCGAAGACCGGCGAGCGACTCTTGCAGCATGGATTGTTCGGATGCGCGCACGCTCTACTCCGCTTCCCTCGACGGCGAGGCCACGCCGGGCGAGGACCAGCGCTGGCAACGGCACGTCGTGGGCTGCGCGGCGTGTCAAGCGTTCGCCGCGGACGCCGCTGCGGCCCACCGGTTCGTGCGTATCGCACCCGCAGAACCGGTGCCCGATCTCACCGCTGCGATCCTGCACGCGACCGCGGAGCCGGCCGCGCCCGCATCGCCGTGGGCGCTCAGGCTCCGGCTCGCGCTCGTCGCGGTGGCTGTGGTCCAGATCCTGATCGCGATCCCGACGCTGGTCGGAGGCGAGGAGCACACCCAGCACCTGTCGGCTTTCGACCTCGCGCTCGCGATCGGATTTCTCTGGGTGGCCGCCCGTCCGGCCCGCGCGCTGTCGGGCTTCCTGCCAATCGGGACCGCCCTCGTGCTGCTCTGTTTGGGCCTCGCGTTCGCCGACGCGGCCCGTGGCGATGGCGAGACGATGCGGGCCGTCACCCATTCGCTCGCGGTGTTGGGCATGATCGGGGCGTGGCTCCTCGAAGCGCAGCTCCATCACCGCGCCGCGCCCACCCCGCCGCTCGTGGCATGAGGCGGTCCCTTCTCGCGGCCGGGATCATCGCGGCGGTCCTCTTTGTCACCGCGTTGCCGGCGTTCGCGCACGCCGAGCTCGACAGCAGCGATCCGGAGGCGAGCCAGTCCTACCCGGCCGGGAAACCGCCCGCCTCGGTCACGCTCACGTTCAGCGAAGGGGTCCAGGTCGCGAAGGACGGCGTGCGGGTGCTCGCGAGCAGCGGCAAGGCGGTGCAGGGGGTGGGTGACGCGAAGCACGGCGCCAAGAGCTCGGTGGTGGTCGCCACGCTGCCCGCACTGACCGACGGAACGTACGTCGTCGACTGGCAGGTCGTGTCCGCGGACTCGCACCCGATCAACGGTGCGTTCACGTTCACCGTCGGTGCAGCCACCGGCGACAACGTGGCCGGGCTGCTCAAGAACGACACGAACCACGGCGTTGGCATCGCGTTCGGGCTCACGCGCGCGCTCGCGTTCGGATCGGTGCTCGTCCTGCTCGGGGGGATCGTCTTCCTGCGCACCGTGTCGGGTGAGGCGGGCGACGACCAGGGCGTGCGCGGGCTCCTGTGGGTCAGCTGGGTCATCGGCTTCGTCACCGCGCTGCTGGGCATCGGCATGCAGGCCGCGTACACGACCACCCAGAACATCTCGGCGATGTGGAACACGACCGCGCTTCGCGATGTCATGGACACTCGCTTCGGGCAGTCCTGGTTGATCCGCGCCGGCCTCCTGCTGCTCGTCTTGCCCGCGCTACGCAATCCCGGCAAGCGCCGGTCACCGGGGGTGATCGCGGTCGACGTGGTTCTCGCCGTGTTCCTGCTGGCGACGTTCACGTTCGCCGAGCACGCGCGCACCGGGCGGTGGATCCTGCTCGGCACGGTCACGGACCTCGTCCACCTCGGATCCGCGTCGGTGTGGCTGGGCGGCGTCGCCGTCCTCGCGACGCTGCTCGTCCGGCGCGTCGTGCCGCACGACGTGCCCGTGATCACCGCGCGCTTCTCGCGCATCGCCGCGCCGGCCATCGTGATCGTCGCGATCTCCGGCGCGGTCCAGGCCTGGCGACAGACCGACGGCCTCGATTCGGTCTTCGACACCACCTACGGACGCCTGCTGCTCACGAAGATCGGGCTGGTCGTGATGATCGTCGCCGCGGCCAGCGTCAGCCGGCACATCGTCCGCTTGTGGGCCGACCGGCAGCTGATCCCCGCCGGCCCGGGCGCGCTGCGGGCCGAAGCCGATCCCGAGGACGTGCGCGAACTGCGCAACGCAGTCGTGGTCGAGGTGGCGATCGCGGTGATCGTGCTACTCGTGACCGCGCTGTTGGTGAACACCGCGCCGGCGCGGGTCGAAGGCGGGAGCACGAGCACGCCGTCCGCGAACACGCCGTCCCAGCCGGTCAAGCCGGCCGGCTACAGCGCCACGCTCTCGAACGGCGGCATCCAGTTCGACGTCAAGCTGTCCCCCGGCTTGAAGGGCACGAACCAGCTCACGGTCGCGACCACCAAGGCGGGCGCGCCGTTCGATCCGATCGACATCACCGCCAAGCTCTCCGACACCGAGCAGGGCGTGACCCTGAACGTGCCGATGACGAAGGGTGCCGCCGGCACCGGCACCGCGCAGGGCAACATCGATCTGCCGTTCGCCGGCACGTGGAAGCTGGAGATCCGCGCCCTGCGCACCGATGTCGACGAATCCGTCGTCACGGACAACGTCGAGATCTTGTAGCGGTTTGCCCGCCCACGTCGACGCGGCACACTGGGTGGAGTGACCACCGTCCCGACGCGTTACTGGCATGCGCTCCCCGATGGGCGCGTGCAGTGCGACGTGTGCCCACGGGCGTGCAAGTTGCGCGATGGTCAGCGCGGGTTGTGCTTCGTCCGCGCCCGTGAAGGCGACGGCGTCGTGCTCACGACCTACGGCCGGTCCAGCGGCTTCTGCGTCGATCCGATCGAGAAGAAGCCGCTCAACCACTTCCTGCCCGGCTCGAGTGTGCTCTCGTTCGGCACCGCCGGTTGCAACCTCGCCTGCCGCTTCTGCCAGAACTGGGACATCTCGAAGTCGAAGGAGGTCGACACGCTCGCGGACTCGGCCACGCCGGACGACCTCGTCGCCACTGCACAACGGCTCGGATGCCGCAGCATCGCGTTCACGTACAACGACCCGACGATCTTCATGGAGTACGCGATCGACGTCGGCGATGCGTGCCGCGCCGCGGGCATTTCGAGCGTTGCCGTGACCGCGGGTTACATCTCACCCGAGCCGCGCCGCGAGATGTACGCACACATGGACGCCGCCAACGTCGACCTGAAGGCGTTCACCGAGGACTTCTACCGGCATGTGTGCGGCGCGCACCTGGCGGATGTGCTCGACACGCTCGAGTACCTGGTGCACGACACCGACGTGTGGGTCGAGATCACGACGTTGCTCATCCCCGGCCGCAACGACGACCCGGAAGAGATCGACGCGATGACGCGTTGGATCGTCGAGCACCTCGGCCCGGACGTCCCGCTGCACTTCACCGCGTTCCACCCCGACTTCAAGATGATGGATATCGGTCCGACACCTCCTGCGACATTGACGCGCGCCCGGGAGATCGCGCGTCGCAACGGCGTGCACTACGCGTACACCGGCAACGTGCACGACACCGACGGTGGCAGCACGAGGTGTACCGGCTGCGGCACGTTGCTCATCGAGCGCGACTGGTACCGGCTCGGCCGCTACCACCTGACCGACGACGGTCGCTGCCGTTCGTGCGGCACCGCGCTCCCGGGTCATTTCGACGGACCCGCCGGGACCTGGGGCGCCCGCCGTCTTCCCGTTCGGATCGCCGGCGCGTGACCAGCGACGCGTCGCGTGTGCGGGAGCCCGCAGTGGCCGGGCGCTTCTACCCCGGTCGCGCCCGCACGCTCGCGCAATCGGTCGACGCGCTGCTCGCGACCGCAACCGTCGCGGCCGCGCCGGTACCGAAGGCGATCGTCGTCCCGCACGCCGGCTACGCGTTCTCGGGTCCGATCGCCGCGAGCGCGTACGCACGGCTCGCACCCGCGCGCACGACGGTTCGGCGGGTGGTCCTCCTCGGACCCGCGCACCGCGTCGCGCTCGACGGCCTCGCCGCACCGAAGGCCGACATCCTGCGGACACCGCTCGGCGACGTCGCGATCGATGTCGACGCGCGCGGGACCGTCGCCGCGCTCCCCCACGTCGCGATCGACGATGCGCCCCACGCGGGCGAACACAGCCTCGAGGTGCACCTTCCGTTCCTCCAGCGCACGTTCGACGAGTTCTCGGTGCTGCCCCTCGTCGTCGGCGTCGCGACCGCCGAGGAGGTCGCCGCGGTGCTCGACGCGGTGTGGGGCGGCCCCGAGACGTTGATCGTCGTGTCGAGCGATCTCTCGCACTACGAACCGCACGAACGCGCGACCGCGCACGACATCCGTACCGTCGACGCGATCCTCGCGGGCCGGATCGACGCGATCGGCCCTCGTGACGCGTGCGGTCGCTTCCCGTTGCGCGGGCTGTTGCTCGCGGCCGCGGGCCACGGGCTCCGGCCCGAACTGCTGGACCGGCGCACGTCGGGTGACACGGCAGGCCCGCGCGATCGGGTCGTCGGGTACACCGCGATCGTGTTCGGCGACGGTGCGGGGTGACGAAGGCGCTCGAGTCGTTGCCGACGATCGCGCTCGACGCGATCGCGCACACGTTGCGCGCCGGTTCCCGCCGGCTCCCCGCACCGGCCGATCTTCCGCCCGAGCTCGCCCGGCCCGGCGCCGCGTTCGTGACCCTCGAACGAGGCGAGGCGTTGCTGGGCTGCATCGGCACGCTCACCGCGGACAAACCGCTCGGAACCAGCGTCGCCCAGAGCGCGATCGCAGCCGCATTCGACGATCCTCGCATGCCCGCGATCGGCCCGGATGACTTCCCCGTGATGCGCGTGAAGGTGTCGGTCCTGTCGGAACCCGGGCGGCTCGACGGTCGCGTCGCGCGCCGACCTCCTCGATGCGCTCGAACCGGGAGTCACAGGAGTCGTCGTCGCGCACGACCGGCGTCGGGCGACGTTCCTCCCTGCGGTCTGGGCCAAGCTCTCCGATCCGGACGACTTCCTCGACGCGCTGTGGGCCAAAGCCGGGCTGCGCGCGCGTGTGTGGGATGCTCGCGTGCGCGTGGCCACCTACACCACAGTCGAGCTCGTCGATCCCGGTCCGCGGCCGCGGCTGGAAGTCGAGCCCGCGCGATGGCTGACGCACCGTTCGGCACCGTCGACTTCGATCGCATGATCGGCGCGCGCGTCGCCAAGGTGCGCGCGGCCATGGAGGCGTCGGGCGTCGCCACGCTCATCTGCTGCGGGCAGAACAACATCTCGTACCTCACCGGGGCACGCCCCCCGGCCGCGGACGCCCCGCGCGCATCCGCCTGGCGTGCGGTCGCGGTGCTGCGCACCGACGCACCGCGCCCGCAGCTGTTCACCCAGTTCCCCCAGGGTGCCCGGCCCGGCCCGGTGATCGAGGAGTGGCTCGCGGTCGAGACCGGCGAGGGCGCCCAGGAGCTGGTCGCGTCGCTCGGGGAAGGGCCGATCGCGCTCGACGACGCGCCGTTCCCGCTGTGGACCGCGCTCGCGGGCCGGCCCGTCTGCGACGCGAGCGTCGTGCTCGGGCCCGCGAAGCTCACCAAGACCGAGGACGAACTGCGCTGCATCGAGATCGCGCAACGCATCAACGAGGAAGCGATGCAGTGGGTGCGGCCGCTCGCGCTCCCGGGCGTCAAGGCGACGACCGTGTCGGGCGCGTTCCTCCGCGCGGTCGCCGAGCGCGGCGCGACCGCGAACACGGTCGATCCGGTGTTCCAGGTGATGCCCCGCGTGGTGGAGATCGAAGCGACGTACCCGACTCCGACGCAACCGGTCGAGCTGCAGACCGGCGACGTCGTGTGGGTCGATACCGGCATCAACTACGAAGGCTACGCATCCGATTTCGGCGCGACCTGGATCGTCGGTCGTGCACCCGATGCGGTCGAACGCGACCAGTTCGAGCGGTGGCGCGGCGTGGTCGACGGCGTGCTCGACGCGCTGCGACCGGGCGTCACCGGCGGCGACCTCGTGCGGGCCGCGGGGAAGGACGCGGGTCGCACGCCGTGGCTCTCGTACTTCTACCTCGCGCACGGGATCGGCACCGACAGCGCCGAGATGCCGTTCGTCGGCACCGACCTGGGCCCCGACTTCGACGACGCGTTGGTGATGCAGCCGGGAATGGTGCTCGTGCTCGAGCCCGTCATCTGGGACAACGGCCACGCCGGCCACCGCTCCGAAGAGATCGTCGCCGTCACCGACACGGGCTACCGGCGCCTCTCCCGACCCGCGACACTCGACGAGGGGGGCGCGTGGCTCGGCTGAACGACTGCGTCGCGGCGATGGCACCGGCCGGGTTCGACGCGTTGGTGCTCGGGCGGGATGCGCACGTACGGACGATCACCGGCGAGGCCCGGCTGTGGCTCGCGGGGACGCGGCCGTTCACGCCGAGCTGCATCGTCGTGCAGTCGACGGGTGCCGCGACCGTGCCGCCACTCACGTGGAATCCGGCGAACCTCGCGCAGATGCTGCTCGAGATCCCGGGCTTCACCGACGCGCGCCGGATCGGTGTCGACGGCATGACCCCGATGGCGCGTTCGTTGTTGCAGTCCGTCGTGCCCGGTGCTTCCGTCGCGGACGCGACTCCGATGCTGCGCGAGCTCGTGCGGGTGAAGACCCCCGACGAGATCGACGAGCTGCGCGCGGCCGCGGCGGTGGCGAGGGATGCGTTTGCGCAGACCGCGGCAGGGCTTCAGCCCGGCGTCACCACCGCGGTGCTGCGGGGCCGGTTCGCGGAAGCGGCGGCCGCGCACGGCGTCACGACACCCGCGTTCGAAGCGGTCGCCACGACCGCGTTCGAAGGCCGGTGGTGGTCGACGCCCGGTCCGCTCGACGTCGAGCACGGCACCGTGGTGCTGCGGGGTGGCGTCCTCCGCGACGGCTGGGAGGCGTCACTCGCGCGCACGTACCGCGCCGGTGCGCCCATGAACCCGCCGGGATGGGACGCCGTGGTCGGCGCCTGCCGGCCGGGCGAACGGGTCGGCGACCTCTTCATCGTCAACGGCGTCGGGCGCGGGCGCGAGCAGCTGGACGAGGACGTCGTCCTCGAGCCGGGCATGGTGGTCGCGGTGGAGCTCGACGCGGGTCGCGCCCTCCGGGAGGACGTCGTGCTGATCGGTGCCGACGGTCCCGAGATCCTGACCGACGCGTGACGGAACCCGCCTGAGGTACGCGCCGTAGGGGGACCCGGCCTAGGCGGATCGGGTGTTCCCGCCGGGATAGCCACCGCCGCCGAACTCGGCGTCGAGCGCGTCGTAGTCGACCACGAAGCCCTGACGCGGCAGCTCGGCGACGAACTCGATCGACTTCGGCTTCTTGTACGAGGCCATCCGCTCCTTGCAGTGCGCGACCAGATCGTCGCCGGTCGCCGCCGCACCCGGTGCGAGCACCACGATCGCCTTCACCGACTGGACCCACTGCGGGTCGGGCACACCGATCACCGCGCAGTCGTCGACCGCGGGGTGCGTCTTCAGGCAGTTCTCGACCTCGACCGGGTAGATGTTCTCCGCGGCCGACTTCAGCATCCGGCTCTTCGGCCCCACGAACGTGAACGAGCCGTCGGTCTCGTAGCGGCCGAGGTCGTTGGTGTGGTGCCAGCCACCGCGCGACCGGTGCGCGTTCAACTCCGACCGGTTCCAGTAACCGCACATCACCGTGGTGCCGCGCACGACGATCTCGCCGGTCTCGCCGCTCGCGACCTCTTCGCCGTCCGGGTCGACGACGCGCACGTCGACGAGCGGTGACGGCCGGCCGTGGGTGCCGATGCCGTCCGGAGCGAGCAGGTTGAACGTCGCCATGCCCATCACTTCGGACTGTCCGTAGCCACCGGCGCGCCGGCCCCAAGGCGACATGTCGGGCTGCACCCAGCGCGTCGAACTCGGGGTTACCGCGCTTGCCGCGGAACGTCGAAAGGTCGAACTGTCCGTCGGCGTTCGCGTCGACGATCGCGTCGACCATCGGCCCGATGACGAACCCGCCCGTGACGCCGTGCGCCGCGATCGCACGGCAGAGGTCTTCGCCGTCCGAGCGCCGGACGAACACGTTCGTGCCGCCCATGACGAACGTCGACAGGTTGGGCATGAACGTCCCGATGTGGAACAGCGGGCCGGAGTTGAGGAACACGTACGTGGCGTCGATGCCCGACCACGGCGCCATGAGCAGGCCCTGCGCGATCAACGCACGGGACGGCAGCATCGCCGCGTTCGGTCGGCCGTCGAAAGCTGCGGTGTAGACGAGCAGGAGCGGTGCGTCCGCGGACGCGTCCGCGTCGGGATCGGCGCCGCTGCCCGCAGCGACGAACTCCTCGTACTCGCCGGGCCCCGCGCCCTCGGTGTCGTGGCGGATCCAGAGGGCTTCGTGCCCGGCACGCGCCCGGCCCGCCCGCACCGACGGCCCGACCTCCTCCTCTTGCCACACGACGACCGCCGGCGCGAGATCGTCGATGACGAACGCGAGCTCGTCGGGCTGCTGGCGCCAGTTCGCCGGACAGAACATCGCCCCGATCTCGCAGCAGGCGAGCAGCAGCTCCTGGATGCGGAACGAGTTCTGCCCCAACCACAGCACGCGGTCGCCCGGTCCGAGGCCGGCCGCGCGCAGCGCGTTCGCGGCGCGATGGACGCGCGTCGCCGCGGACTGCCAGTCCAGCGTCAGGTCACCGTCCGCGAACGCGGGCGCGTCGGGCCGGGTGCGGGCGTGACTGCGCAGCACATCGGCGAGGGAACGGCGGTCGGTCGCCACCGGGCGAATCTAACGCTGCCACCGAAACAAGGAACTCGTCGCCCGAATAGGAATCGGGCGCCGAGATCGGCGCCCGATTGCTACCCGCTCAACTGCTTGCTTTGAGAAAGTGCCCGCCCGGGTTGCCCGCCCGGCTTGCGCTCTCGTGTGCCCACCCGCCTCGCTGTGCTTCCTTGCCTTGCCCGCCCGGGTTGCTCGGCTTCCTTGCCGCCAGTGCTTCCTTGCCTTGCCCACCCGACTTGCTCGGCTTCCTTGCCGCCCGGGGTTGCCCGCCCGGGTTCCTTCTTTGCCCTTACTTGCTTGCCGCCCGATTGCCTTGCCCGCCACTTGCCCTCGGAGGGGCGCATGTGGGGTTGAGTCCTCTTGCCCGCCCGCCGTCCGTGGCGATCAACCCCACATGCCCCTCGCGCCCACCCGAATGACCACTATCCGAGACCGGATCGCGATTGGACGGGAAAATTTCTCCGGGTGCGCGCGGGGCGTGTCAGGCGAGGCGGAAGACCGGGATCGTGGTGCCGTCGCGCACGTCGTACCAGTCGACGCGCACGGGCAACCCGATCGCGACCGCGTCGGGTTCCGCGTCGACGACGTTGCCGACGAGCCGGCACCCGCCGGTGTCCGGGAGCTCGACCACCGCCGCGACGAGGGGCAACGCGTCGGCCACGGACGGGATGACTGCGTGGCGGATCACGGTGAACGAGTAGATCTCGCCGGTGCCCGGCTGGTCGATCCACTCGACCGTCTGCGCGCGGCAGGCGAAGCAGAACGGCGAAGGCGGCAGTCGGTATGTCCGGCAGTTCGTGCAGCGCGGCACCACGAGCCGGTGCTCGGCGGTCGCGCGCCAGAACGGTTCGGTCCATTCGTTGGGCGTGAGCTGGATGAGTTCTGCGGGCAGGAGACCGTTCACGGGTGGGTCCTCACTTCCGCAACAACAGGGACGAGACGGGGATCGACGCCGGGCCACCCGTGACGAGCGCGACTTCGGCGCCGTCGACCTGGTTGACCGCGGTGCCGCGGAGCTGCTCGACGGCTTCCTTCACGTGCGTCATGCCGATGATGTACGCCTCCGACAGGTTGCCGCCGTGGGTGTTGACGGGCAGGCCGCCGTCGGGCCAGCGGATGTTGCCGTCGGCGACGAACGGGCCGCCTTCGCCGATGCCGCAGAAGCCGTAGTCCTCGAGCTGCATGATGACCATGGGCGTGAAGTGGTCGTACAGCAGGGCGACGTCGACCGCGTCGGGGCCGACGCCGGCCATCTCGTAGAGCCGCCGGGCGACGGGTCGGTGCCCGGACGACGCGAACTCGTCGTCCGGCATGCCCATCCACGTGATCGCCTGCCCCCAACGCCCGTGCCCACCGTGCGCGGACGCCATCACGTACGCGGGCGGGTGGCGGAGGTCCCGCGCCCGCTCGGCCGTGGTCGTGACCACCGCGACGGCGCCGTCGCACTCCAGGCAGAAGTCGTAGAGGCACAGCGGGTCGGAGATCATGCGGGCCGCGAAGTACTGCTCGCGGGTGAGCGGCTCCTTCATGAGCGACGTCTCGCGGCGGACCGCGTTCGCCCGGGTGGAGAGCGCGACCTCGCAGAAGTGCTCGCGGGTCGTGCCGTACAGGTGCATGTGCCGCTGGGCGAGCACCGCGAACATCTGGCCCGGCGCCATCAGCCCCGAAGGTTGGAGGAAGTTGCCCTCGGGAGATGGCGGCGCGCTGTACGTCGCGTTCGACGCGCTCCCACGCGGCGCGTAGGACGCGCCGAAGCGACTGGCCGCCTGCTGCAGCGTCATCACCGACACGACGCATTCGGCCATGCCGCTCGTGATCGCGGCGGCCGCGAGTCCGACCGAACCCGCGGCCCCGCCTCCGCCGCCGGTGAGCATGGCGGTGAACTTCACGTCGGGTACCCCGAGCCACTGCGCGAACAGCGACGTGTCGAACCCCATGCTGTAGAGCGCGAAGCCGTCGAGGTCGTCGGCGCTGAGGCCCGCGTCGGCGAGCGCGGCGAGCACCGCTTTGCCCGCAAGCTCCATCGACGTCTGCGGCAACGACTCGCCCCGCTTGTAGTACGGCGTCGCACCGACACCGACCACCGCCGTCTGATCCTTCAGTGTGGGCATGCGTTCAACCGACCTTGTAGAGGCGGGCGGCGTTGTCGTGGACGATCGCCTGCATCACGTCGTCCGGGACACCTGCGAAGATGCGCTCGACGACCTGCTGGCTCTCCGGGAACGTGCCTTCGGGATGTGGGTAGTCGCTCGCCCAGAGCAGCGGCCCGACCCCGGTGATCTCGCGCGTGAGCAACGGCGCGCGGTCGGCGCCGAGGGTGACGAAGCACTGCTCGCGCACGTACGCCGACGGCGGCCGTTCGAGCTTGGGCTTCACCCACTGCTCGTGCTCCTCGAACGCTTCGTCCATGCGTTCGCAGCAGTACGCGAGCCAGCCCGCGCCGGTTTCCACGAAGACCAGACGCAGCTCGGGGAACCGTTCGAGCACGCCGGACGCGGCGAAGTAGCAGAGCGTCTCGGCCGACAGCAGCCCGACCCTCGCGTAGTTGATCACCGCGCCGCCCGGCCCGCGCTCGTGCTGGGGCAGCGCGCCGGTACCGGTGTGCAACGACAGCGGGATCCCGGCGTCGGACGCGATCTGCCAGAGCGGATCGAACACCGGCTGGTTGTAGGGCGAGCCCTCCGGCGCGGTGGTCGGGATCGTGGCGGCCTTGAAGCCGAGCGCGGCGACGCGGGCGAGCTCGGCCGTGGCCGAATCGACATCGCGCACCGGCACGATCGCCGACGGGATGAACACGTCGGGTCGGTGCAGGAACGTCTCCGCGAGCCAGTCGTTGTAGACCGCCGCGCACGCCATCTGGAGGTCGGCGGCCGGGATCATGTCGATGAACAGGCCGAACGTCGGGTAGATGACCTCGGCGACCACGCCGTCGAGCGACATGTCGCGGAGGCGGTCGTCGGGGTCGGCGCCTCCGGCCCGCACGCCGAGCTCGTGCGACTCCTTGGCTTCCCCATCGCTCTCGTCGCGGGCGCGGTCCTGACCATTCGCCTTCGTGAGCTTGCGGTCGGGCATGCCCTCGATCGCCATGACGATCCAGCCGTCACGAGTCTCCACACGCGGACCGCGTTCGCGGAACCCTGCCGGCAAGCGCTCCTGCCAGAGCGTGACCGGCTCGAACACGTGGTTGTCGGCACTGATGAGCGCACGCGTCATCGCGAGACCTCTCTTGATTCCGTTATGGGGACGAGCCCGCCGTCGACGAGCTCGCCGTACACCGCGGTGCCCGCGCGCACGAAGGCCGTCGCGCGCGGCTGCAAATTGCTGACGAGGATGCGGCCGCCCGCGTCGGTGTCGAGCTGCCACTCGTCGGTGTCGAGGCGGGCCGGCGCGCCCGGTGCGACGCCGGCCGCGACCGCGGGCCCGCAGCACACGAAGTGGTGCGGGTGCAGACCGGCCTCGACCAACCGCCGGTACGCGTCGGGCCGCGCGCCGACGATCTCGACATCTCCGAACACCTCGGCGTAGGTGTGTCCGAGCGCGTCGAGCCCGTCGAGGATCGCGCCGGTCACGCCGAGCACGGCGCGGTACTCGACGAGGCGCGTGAACATCGCGACGCGGAGTGCGTCGCCTTCGTTGGCGTCCGCGCACGAGAGTTGTGCGCCCGACAACATGGCGCCGACCGTGAGCGGCCAGAACTGCCCCGCCTCCGAGAGCATCGAGCAGAACAGGACGCGCGTGCCGGTGGTGATGCCGAGCGTCGCGAGGGTGCGCGCCGCGCTCCCCATGTCGCGCTGGATCTCCGCGTGCGAGATCTCCCAGGGGACGCGCGCCGTCCCGTCCTCGTAGCTCCCGATGCCCCAGAGTGCCTCGGTCATCGGCCGGCCACCCGCGGGATCTTGTGCGGCGGACCGAACTTGAGCAGCGCCGCGTTCGGGACCAGCTCGACCTCGGGATCCAGACCCAGCGCGCCGACCACCGCGCCGCGCACGTCGTCACGCACGGTTCCCAAACGGTTCTCGTACGCGGGCGCGTACCCCACCCGCAGCCGCAGCGCGTCTTCCTCATGTGCAGAGCGGATCACCTGGAACAGACCCATCGCGCACGCGTCGACCGACTCGACCGCCGCCCACACGTCGACCGGCAGCACCGACCGGCCCTGCACGACGATCTCGTCGCCCTTGCGCCCGATCGGCCAGACCCGCGCGTGCGTCCGCCCACAGACGCACGGGACGTGGCTGAGGCGGACGATGTCGTCGGAGCGGTAGCGGATCAGTGGCGCGGTGCGGTTGAACAGGGATGTCGCCACCAGCTCGCACCGCTCGCCGTCGGCCATCGGTGCACTGCCGTCGGGATCGAGCCCTTCGACCAGCGCAGTGTCTTCCCAGAAGTGCAGCCCGTCGTGCGCGTGACACTCGAACGCGGCGGTGACGTCGCCGATGCCCGTGTGCTCGTAGAGCTCGACGCCCCACTCCTCCGCGAGCGCGCGCGCCCGGGGGCTCATCGGCTCGCCCGCGAACACGACACCCTTGTAGGACGCGAACACGTCGGCGGGATCGAACCCGCGCCGCGCGCATACGTCGCGTACCTCGTTGATGAGGATCGAACCGAAGTTGTAGAGACCTGTCGGCCGGTAGCGCAGTGACAGCTCACAGAACCGCTCCATCTCGGCCGGCTCGAAGTCGAAGAGGATCGGAACCGTGCCGAGCCTCTGGAACAGTCCGTACGTGGGGCCGCGGAACGTGAAGAGCACGAGCGCGATGTAGTCGCCGGGCCGCACGCCCATGCCCCAGAAGTCGCGCGTGATGATCGTCGGCTTGCCGCCACCACCCCACTTCTCGGGCACGAGCGTGGGGTCACCGGTGGTACCCGACGTCGACATGACGGCCGTCAGCTCGTCCGGAGGGAGCGCGCACAGCCCGCCGTACGGATCGTTGCGCTCGTCGCGGAAGCGGCGCAGCGCGTCCTTGCTCACGAACGGTGCACCGGCCCGGAAGTCGGCGAGGCTCGTGATGTCGCGTGGGTGGACGCCCGCCGCGTCCCACGTCTCGCGGATGAGCGGTGCGTGCTCGTACGCGTACGGGAGCATCTCCAGGAGCAACTCCTCCTGGAGCGCGAGCAGCTGCGGCCGCGGCATCGTCTCGTACTCGGTGTCGTAGTACTCGCTGTCGACGGGCGGCTGGTTCACGGCTGCACTTTCACGGTCGCACGCCCAGTCCCGGCAGGCAGAACCGCAACACGTGAGCGCGCGCGTCGTCCCGTTCGATCGGCGCGCCGCGCAGCTTCTGCTCCACGAGCTCCCACGTCACCGCGTAGACCGACCAGGCGTCGCGCGCCGGATCCGGACTCGGCAGCGACCGCAGCACCGCTTCCAGCGGCTGGACCGCGCCCGCGAGGATCGCCGCGAACTCCTCGGGGAAGTCTGCCTGCGCGCGCGCACCTTCCGCGGCGAGCACCTTCGTGCGCCGGGACCGCCGCGGCTCGAAACCCAGCGAGAGCATCTCGTCGACCCACGTCTCGAGCGCCGCGCGCGGCGAGGCCGCCTTCGCCAGCTGCGCTTCGAGCCCCGCGTAGCGGCGTTGCGCTTCCTGTTCGAAGACCGCGAGCACGAGCTCGTCCTTCGACTGGAAGTGCCGGTAGAACGCGCGCGTCGACAGGCCGGCTTCGGCGAGAACCTCGGCCACCGTGAGGCCGGCCGCGCCACGCCGGCGCAACACCGCGAGGCCCGCCTCGACGAGCGCGCGCACTTCGTCCTCGGCTCGCTTGCGCTGCGTCGCAACGGATCGAGCCGCGGCCCGTTCTGAAACCGTCATAGTCGATCGTGAGAATGCAGTTTTCAGGTGCTCCGCGTCAAATCCGCCCTCCCACGGCACCCCACGGCCGCGCGCGTCATCGGTACATCTGATGTCCGGCGCGGACGCGCGATGCGCGCCTCAGGCGTACATCTGATGTGCGGATCGGGTGCGTTCGGCGTCAGCCTTGCTGGGCGCGGCCGCGGTCGATGATCTTCTGGCGGCGGGCCTCGATCGACGCCGGGTCGAAACCAGGACCCTCCCACTCGCGGCTCACTCGGTCCTCGAGCGTCCACGCTGCTTCGGCGGTGCCGAGCGAACCCTCGGCGTACGTCTGCAGCATCTGGCGCACGCCCATCGGATCGTTCGAGACGACGTCCGCGGCCAACTGCTTCGCGAACGGCAGCAGCTCCTCGTGCGGAACGACGTGGTTGACGAGGCCCCACACGAGCGCGGTCGCGGCATCGACGTAGTTGCCGGTCACGCTCATCTCCCGCGCCCGGGCCACGCCGACCCGTTGCGGCAACAGCACCGTGAGGCCCCAGCCGGGCATGACGCCGACGCGCGCGTGCGTGTCGGCGAAGCGGGCGCGATCCGAGGCGACGAGGAAGTCGCAGCCGAGCGCGACTTCGAGCCCACCGGTGACCGCGACACCGTTGATCGCACCGATCAGCAGCTTCGTGCGCGGCGGCAGCGCGCCGCGGAACGGCAGCCGGCCGTCGTCGTCACGGCTGCCCATGTCGGCGGTGGGTGCCGGTTCCGCCGGCGCGCTGCGGGTGCGGAACCGAACTCCTTCAGGTCGACGCCGGCCGAGAACGCCGGATCGGCACCGGTGAGGATCATCACGTCGACGGCGTCGTCGGCTTCGAGCGTCGGTGATCACCTGCGGCAACCGCTTGCGGATCGCACGGTTGAGCGCGTTGCGCTGATCGGGACGGTTCAACGTGATGACCGCGACCCGATCGGCGATGTCGACGAGGACGACAGGATCATTGACGCCAGGGTCGCTCATGCCGCGTCTCCTCGGAAGTCGAACGCGACCTTGATCGCGTTGGAGGTGTCCTGCGTCGCGAGCGCGGTGAACGCGTCGCGCCAGTCGTCGAGCGCGAACCGGTGCGTCAGCATGCCGGTGAGATCGACGCGGCCCGTGTTCGACCAGGTCGAGGTAGTGCGCGATGCCGTGCTGCCGCCGCCGTCGACCGTCTCGAACCCGAACGCGTTCGAGCCCACCATCGAGATCTCCTTGAAGTACAGCGGGGTGTCCTCCCAGAACGTCGGACCGTGCACACCGGCCTTCACGAGCGTCCCGCGGGCGGCAGCACGCGCGTCCCGACCTCGAACGTCTCCTGCTTGCCGATCGGTGTCGTACACGACGTCGATCGCGCCCGGGTACGCCATCGGGAGCCCGTCGCTCGGCTGCAGGACGCCGCCCGACCACGCCGCTGCCTCCTCGATGACGGAGAGCGCGGGCGTGTGCCCGATGACGGTCGCACCGAGCTTCCGCGCGAGATCCGCCTGCTGCCGCGAAGCGCGCGACGACGAGCACCTCGACGTCCGGGTACAGCGCGCGCAGGATCGCGGTTGCGCTCGACCCGAGTGCGCCCGCGCCGTAGACCATCACCTTCCCGCCGGGCGGCGGTGGATGGCGCGTGATCGCGTGCAGCATGACCGCGAACGGATCCGCGAACACGGCCTGCTCGTCGGCGATGGCGTCCGGGACCTTGAAGAGCATCGAGTCGTGCGCCGGCATCTGCTCGGCGTAGCCACCCGACGCGTCCTTCGACGTGCCGGTGTGGATCCCCGGCGCGATCGGCCCGATGCCGAACGACGCGCACAGGCTGAAGTCGCCGCGTGCGCACGCCGCGCACACGGGTGCGACACCGCGGGGCGCGCACGAGAGCCAGGGATTCAGGACGACCCGATCCCCCACCTCGAGGCCCTCCGCCTCGGGCCCGAGCGCCACCACGTCGGCGACGACCTCGTGCCCCAGCACCTGCGGGAGCGAGAAGAAGCCCTTCATCGGGTTGTCGGGCGAGCGGACGTCGCCCCAGTCCATGAACACCTGTTTCGAGTCCGATCCGCAGATGCCGGTGAGGCGGGGCCGGGTCACGACCCAGTCCGGTCGGAGGTAGCCGGGATCGTCGAGGTCGACCAGCCGCATCGGCGTCTGCGCGAGCCCGCGCAACAGGTGGTTGTCGGTGTCGGGCACGGGCACCGGGTCGGGCCGCACGCCGTAGAGGAGTGCCTTCACGCTCGGACCATATGGGGCACGCCCGGACCATATAGGGCGCGTAACGTCGCGGGCTCGTGCGCAATTCGAGATCCAGATCGTCGATCACGCCAGCGACCGAGGACTCGACCGCGCTCACCGACGCGGTGCACGAGTTCAACTTCGACGCGACCGGCTACCGCGACGGTCGCTCGCTCTCGTGCTTCCTCCGCACCGATGACGGACGGCTGCTCGCGGGGATCGACGGCTTCACCTGGGGTGGCTACGCGCGCATCGACACGCTCTGGGTCGACGTCGTCCCTGCGCGGGCAGGGGCTCGGCCGCCGGCTGCTCGAAGCCGCGGAGGTCGAAGCCGCGCGCCGGGGCTGCCGGACGATCGTGCTCGACACACACGAGTTCCAGGCGCCGGGCTCTACCGCAAGTGCGGGTACACCGAACGCGGGTCCACCGACGACACGCCCGTCGGCTCGCGCCAGTTCTTCTTCCAGAAGCGGCTCGGCTAAGCGGTCACTTCTTCGCGCGGCACGACATCGCGGCGGCGGCGATCCGTGAGCCGGCGTTCGGTGCCGTCCCAGGCGCCGTTGCAGTCGGCGAGCCGGAAACCTTCACCCCGAGCGGTCAGCAAGAACCGGGGCCGGGACGGGTCGGGCTCCAACTTGGCCCGGATGCGCCGGATGTCCGCGACCAGGCGTTCGCCGTCGTCCGGAACCGAGAGCGGCCACGCTTCGGCCTGCAGCTCTTCTTTGGTGAGCACACCGCTCCTCGCGCGCACGAGCGCGGCGAGGATGCGGAACTGCACCGGCGTGAGGTGGACGACGTCGCCGTCGAAGCGCGCCTGCCGGCGGCGCAGGTCGAGCTGGAGCCCGCCCCAGGCGCAGCTCGCCGTCGAACATGTCGGTGGCCCGCAGCTCGAGCAGCGCCCGCACCCGTGACGCGAGCTCGAGCGGCGCGATGTCGGCGGGCAGCACCGCATGCACGTGGCGCGGTGCCGGTTGCCGGGTCTCGCGCGCGAGGAAGCACAACACGACGTCGCGCCGGCCCGCGAACGGAGCGACCGCGGCGCCCTCGGGATCGATCGCGGCGTCGATGACGATGCCCGCGAACGAAGCCGAGCGCATGAACGGCGCGCAGTTCGTGCTCGTCGAAGGCGAGCACTGGGATGAGTCCGACACGCGCGAGCGCGCGTGCAATCTGTTCCGGCCGGCGTTCGTCCGAGACTGCTACCAGGACTGCCGGGCCCCCCCGCGCGAAACGCAGCATCCTTTTCCGCCGTTTCTGCCTTGGCCCCGAACCATCTTGGCTCAGGCCGCCCTCACAATCCAGACCGAAACGGAATGCTTGAGAAACGTCCACACCGTGGACACCCACCGCGCGCCCGCGCACACCAACGCTTCTCGTCATTTCTGCCGGCCTCGCGGCAGCGTTTCGCGGCGCCGACCAGGGTCGCCTCCCCAATTGCTGCCATCGTGTTTCGAGGTTGTGAACGAAATCTCAAGCTGTCAGGCAAGTGTCGCGATGCTGCCCTGCGCGCGACCTGTTCTCCGCTCCGTGGGCTTGTTTGGCTGTGCCGGTGCCCAAGAGGGGCACAGCACGCTTGTGCAAGCGAAGAGGTCCGTATCCCTCCATGGAGGTTGTTTTGGCGAACAGAAAAGCATTGCGAAGCCTGGCCGTTGCCTTCGGGCTCGCCCTGCCGCTCGGTATGGCTGGTGTCGCGTACGCGGACGCCACCGTCTCGAGTGACAACCACGCGAGCAACAGCAGCGACCAGTCTGCAGACGTCCAAACCGAACAGGGCTCACTGTCGAACTCCGGCCACAACTCGGCCGACTCGAGCGTCGACGGTGCGAACTGGACCGACCAGGATGCCAACAGCGACGCCACCGGTGGAAACATCTACGGCGGCTCTGACGACACCTCGGACAACACGGCCAGCAACACCGGCGGCGACGCGACGAACGACGCGACGTCGGACAACACTGGCACCGCGAGTGCGAGCGTCACGTCGGGTTCCTCCGACGCGTCGAACACGTCGGACGTGAGCGGCTCCCAGGACAACTCGTCCTCGGCGACGGCGAACAACACGTCGGACGACAGCTCGGCGTTGACGGACGACGGCTGCGAGTGCGGTGACTCGGCCTACGGTCTCGGCGAGCAACTCGGCGACGAACTCGTCGAGCCAGTCGGCGAGCGTGTGGACGGGCCAGTTTGCCGCATCCAACTCCGGCAAGAACAGCTCGTCTGCGTACGTGACCGGTTCCAACAACACGTCTCAGGGCGCCAGCGCTGCGGCGAGCGGTGGAAACGTGACCGGCGGCGACGACGACACGACCGGCAACTCGGCGACGAACAGCGGCGGCAGCGCCGGCAACACCAGCTCGTCCTCGAACACCGGGACTGCGACATCGAACGTGACCAGCGGCAACTCGTCCGCGTCGAACTCCAGCACTACGGGGATCACGCAGACGAACAGCGGTGGCGCGACCTCGACGTCGTCCAGCACGGGCAGCAACGCCACGACTGAGTAATCCGATCGAGCGAGGGGGAGAGGCCCTGTGCCTCTCCCCCTTCTCGACTCGTTCATCTCGAAATGTTCAGGGACCGAACCTCGGGAGCAATTGGTGCTGCTCGCTCGTCAATCATCACCGGATCCGGCTGTTCGTCGGGTCAGCGGTGTGTCTTTCTTCAGTGGTCGTCCTCGGTGGGCGCGCGTACGCCGACGATCCGGCGGCTTCGCCGCCGGATTCCGTCGCGGAATCGACACCGCCGAGCACCCCGCCTCGGATCCGCCGGCCGACACGCCGCCCGCGACCGACCCGCCGCCCGCGGCGAGCGATCCCGCACCCGCCGATCCCGCACCGAGCGATCCGCCCGCGACCGACGCGCCGGCCACGATCGACACCCCGGCGAGCGAGACCACGACGCCGCCGCCGACGAACACGAACGACCAGAACGCGAACGCCACCACGACCGGCACCGCGGTCGCCGACACGGGCAGCAACACCGCCGCGTCCGGCACCAACTCGAACGTCGCCGGCTCGGTCGGTGGCTCGACGAACCCTTCGGCGAACGCGGGCGCGACCTCCGGCACCGCCGGCGCGACCGGCAGCCAGGACACCACCCAGGTCGACCAGATCGCCACCGCCACCACCAATGGTCAGGGCGCGGTCGACATCCTCCAGGTCGCATTGGTCATCAACCTCGGCGTGTCCAACGGGCAGTCGGGTGCGAACACCGCGATCGCCGCCGGCGGCCCGGGCGGCGCCGGCGGCGACGCGCAAGGCGCGATCGACACCGGCAACGCGTCGGCGGTCGGCAACCGCGCCACCACCACCGTCACCCAGGCCGCGGTCGTCGCGGGCGGCGACGCCAGCTCGCAGATCACCGCGGTGCTCAACATCGGCATCGGTGTCGGCAACACCGGCCTCAACGTCGCGATGGGCAACATCACCGTCGACGGCATCTCCGCGGCCCAGCTCACGCTGCTGAACAGCGGCACCGCCGCGGTGCAGAGCGGCAACGCCGACGCGTTGGGCAACCGCTCGGACACGCGGGTGCTGCAGTCGGCCACCGGTACCGCGAGCGGCACCGCGGTGCTGCAGATCGGCCAGTGGGCGATCGTGCTCAACTTCGGGACCGCGTTCGCCAACACCGGCGGGAACGCCGCGGTCGCGGGCACCGGCCCCGGCGGCATGGGCCCGGCCGAGTACCAGGCCGTGCTCGCGATCATGAACGTCCTCGGGCCGATCCTCGACGGCCTCGGCACCCCGACGGGCTCGACGGTCGGCAACTCGAGCGCGGTGATCCTGACCGGCGATGCCGCCGCGCTCGGCAACGACGCCTCGACAACGATCGCCCAGACCGCCGCGGGTGCGGTGAGCGGCAGCCAGTACGCGAGCGCGAATCAGCGGGCGACCGTCGCGAACCTCGGCCTCGCGCTCGCCAACACCGGTTACAACGCCTCGCTCGCGAACCCGGGGGCCCTCGACCTCGCGTCGCTCGCGCCGGCGACATCGCAGCTGAGTCAGTTCTTCGGGCTGCTCACGGACACGAGCTGGTTGACGAGCGCGAACCCGTTCGCATCGTTCGCCCAGTCCGTCGACGTCGGCGGCCTCACGTTGTCGCTCGGCGGCGACATCTCCGGCACCCAGTTCCTCCTCGGCTGGGACGATGCGCTCGTGCCCGACGGCGGACCGATCACGCCGGGCGTCCGCGTCCGTCAGATCAGCGCCGTCCTCAACATCGGGATCGCGCTCGCGGACTCCGGCGCGAACACCTCGCTCGCGCTCGTGTCGGGTGCGAACACCACGACGCTCCTCCGACGTGCAGGCGTTGCTCAGCACGCTGTCGTCGACCAAGGGCGGTGCCGCGGTCAACGGCTCGGCGCTCGCTCGCATCGCCACCGGCGACGCGTCCGCGGTCGGCTCGGACGCGGTGGTGAAGGTCTGCCAGGCGTTCCACGACGCGCTCAGCTGCGCGCCCGACCCTGGGCCGCCGACGGTCGACCCGGTCGGCCCGATCGCGACCGACCCGCAGCCGGTGGCCACGCCGCAGGCGGTGCCGGCGGTAGCCGCGGTCAGTGCGTCGGACCCCGGTGACGGACAGCGACGCCGGTTCCCTGCCCTTCACCGGCAGCGACCCGCAGGCGTTGGTGCTCGCCGCGCTCGGCCTGATCGGCGCCGGCGGAGTCCTCGCCCGGAAGCGGCGGGCGCTGTAGCCGAGCCGGTGTCTCGCGAGTTCGGTCAGAGCGTGAACGCGAGGTTGTCGACGATGCGCTGCCCGAGCGCGTCGTCGCCCTCCACCTGCACCTGACCGGCGGCGCGGGCGGTCTCGCCGGTCCAGCGCCCGCCCGCCAGTCGGGCGAAGGTGCGGCGATCGAGGGTGAGGCGGGTGGTCGGGTCGGCGGGTGTCGTCGCGAGCAGCGCGGCGCGCCCGTCGACCCCGACCGCGGCTTCGATCGGTGGCCGGCCGGTGACGTCGAACACGACCGTCGCGCCCTGCGGCGCGCCGGCCTTCTTGCCGACGACGTACGGCAGCGCCTTGGTCGGGATGCGGCCGAGCGAGAGGTCGGCGACGTCGCCTTCGAGGAACCCGGGCCGGTCGAGCGCTTCGCGGATGTCCTGGTCGTGGTACCAGCAGTCGAACACGCGGATCGCCATGAACTGCCGGTACGGGCCGGGGCCCTCGGGCGTGAACCCTTCCTCGTCCCACTTCGCCGCCGGAAGCGCGCGCAGCGCGTCGAGGCGCCGGCCGGTGACGCGCCGGAAGTCGGCGAGCGTGTCCGCGCCGCTGCGGTTGCGGTAGAGCACCACCCACTGCTCGTTGAACTTGCCGATGTCGTTGCGGACGTGCGGCGCGTGCCCGATGTCGGCGAGGGGCGGGTCCTCGCCGAGCAGCATCATCTCGGTGCCGATCATGTGCGCCACGTTGTCCTGCACCGACCAGCCCGGGCAGTCGGTCGGCAGCTGCCACTGCTCGTCGGTGAGGTCGGCGCAGACCGCGCCGACGTCGGCCCACACCTCTTGCAGCCGGTCGATCAGCGGTTCCGTCATGCCGCGAACGCTAGAGACGCAGCCGCGTGCCACGCCGTCTCAGGCGCCAACACCGTGCGTGGATGAGACACCGATGAGTTGGCAGACTTGTGCACATGGCGACGCGCGGTGGAACGGGTGCAGTGGTTCTTCGACCCGATGTGCCCGTACGCGTACCAGGCGGCGCGCTGGATCCGGGACGTGCGCAGCCAGGTGCCGGTCGACATCACGTGGCGGTTCTTCTCGCTCGAGGACATCAACCGTGAGCCCGGGAAGAAGCACCCGTGGGAGCGGCCGTGGTCGTACGGCTGGGGCCAGATGCGGGTCGGCGCGCTCATCCGGCGCGAGCAGGGCAACGACGCGGTCGACCGTTGGTACGCGGCGGTCGGCCACGCGTTCTTCGACGAAGGGGTGAAGCACGCACGATCCGGCCGTGCACGCGGAGGTCATCGAGCAGGCCGGCTTCGATCCGGCGCTCGTCGAGCGCGCGATCGCCGACGAGACGACCACCGACGACGTGCGCGCCGACCACGACGAAGTCGTCACGCAGTACGGCGGCCACGGCGTGCCGACGATCGTGTTCGAATCCGGCTACGCGGTGTACGGGCCGGTCGTCGTGCCCGCGCCCGCGGGCGAGGACGCGCTCGCGCTCTGGGACCTCGTGCGCGGCATGCAGCGGTTCCCGCACCTGTACGAGCTGCGGCACCCGAAGACGAGCGACGACGTCGGCCACATCGCCGAGCAGTTCCGGACGTACGTGCTCACGACGCGCGACTGGAAGACGATCGAGAACCCCGCGCTGTAGCGCCAGGCGCCGTTCAGGCGTCGGCCGGCGGCGGCGCGAGCGCGATGACGCGCTGCACCTCGCCCGTGACGCCGGCGACCTTCGAGCCACCACCGTCGCGGGCCGCGGCGCGTACCGACGCGCTCGGGATCGCGATCGCGCCGTCGGCGGTGAGGAACGCGACGGACTCGGCCGCGGGCGCGACCGCGGCCAGCCGGCCCCCGCGGGCCTTGTCGACCTTGGCCGCCTTGACCCCGGCACCGCCGCGTGCCTGCACGGGGAAGTCGGCCGCCGGCGTGCGCTTGGCGAATCCGCCCGCGGTCGCGATCACGACCGTGTCGTCCTCGGCGACCGCGCACACGCCGACCACTTCGTCGCCGGCCTTCAGCCGGATGCCGCGGATCGCACCCGCGCTGCGCCCGACCGGCCGCACCTCCTCCTCGAGGAAGCGGATGCCCTGGCCCTGCGCGGTGACGAGCAGCAGCTCGTAGTCGTCCCAACCGGGGAACACCGCGACGATGCGGTCGTCGGCGGCGAGCTTCATCGCAACGATGCCGTCCTTGCGGCCCGACGCGTCGGCGAACTCGGTGAGCGCGGTGCGCTTCACGCCGCCGCTCGCGGTCACGAACACGAGGTTGGGGTGGTCGGCCTGGGGTCGGCGCGTCGAGTACCGCGACGAGCCGCTCGCCGTCGCCGAACTGGAACAGGTTCTGCGCCGCGGTCAGCCGCTCCTTCGGCAGGTCGTGCACGGTCGCGCGGTACGCCCGCCCACGGTCGGTGAAGAACAGCACGCCGGCGAGCGCCGATCGTCTCGATCACCTGCGCGACCGCATCGCGCTCCCCGGTGCTCGCCACCTTCGCGCTGCGCGACCGCTCCGAGGATCGCGCGCACGTACCCGCGCGCCGTCAGCGTGACGACGTACGGCTCGTCCTCGACGAGCGCGACCACGTCGATGATGCCGGTGTCCTCGGCCTCGATCTCGGTTCGCCGCGGCGCCTTGTGTGCGTCACGGATCGCGGTGAGCTCCTCGCGGATCACGCTCATCAGCACGTCGCGCTTGGCGAGGATGCGGCGCAGCTGCGTGATCGTCGCGTCGAGCTCCTTCTTCTCGTCCACGAGCTCGTCGCGGCCGAGCTGCGTGAGCCGGCCCAGCGCCATGTCGAGGATGTGGTTGGCCTGGATCTCCGAGAACTCGAAGCCCTTCCCCATCAGCGTCGTCCGCGCCGCGGCCCGGTCCTTCGACGCGCGGATCGCCTTCACGATCGCATCGATCATGTCGAGCGCCTTCAGCAACCCCTCGACGATGTGCAGGCGCGCTCGGCCTTCTCGAGGCGGAACTGCGTGCGGCGGGTGAGCACCACCACCTGGTGGTCGACCCACGCCTGCAACGCGTCCTGCAGGTTGACGGTGCGGGGCACGCCGTCGACGAGCGCCACCATGTTCACGGGGAAGGTCGACTGCGCGGCCGTGTGCTTGAACAGGTTGTTGAGCACGATCTGCGGGTTCGCGTCCGCCCGCAGCTCGATCACCAGCCGGGTCTTGCCCTGCCCCGACTCGTTGCGGATGTCGCGCACGCCGTCGACCTTGCCCGCTTCGACCAGCTCGGCGAGCTTGCCGGCGATCGCGTCGACGCTCGTCTGGAACGGCACCTCGGTGAGCACGATCGCGCGGCCGCGGCGCGAGTCTTCGATCTCGTGCCGGGCACGGACGCGAACGGTGCCGCGGCCGGTGCGGTACGCGTCCTTGATCCCGTCGTCGCCCATGATCAGGCCGCCGGTCGGGAAGTCGGGGCCCTTCACGATGCGCATCAGCTGCGCGAGCGACGCATCCGGCCTGTCGATCAGCTTCAACGCGGCGTTGCAGATCTCGGCGAGGTTGTGCGGCGGGATGTTCGTCGCCATCCCGACCGCGATGCCCTGCGCGCCGTTCACGAGCAGGTTCGGGAAGCGCGCCGGCAGCACGAGCGGCTCTGTTGCGCGACGCGTCGTAGTTCGGTTCGAAGTCGACGGTGCCTTCGTCGATCCCGGCGAGCATCTCCATCGCGAGCGGCGACAGCCGGCACTCGGTGTAGCGCGATGCCGCGGGCGGATCGGCGGGCGAGCCGAAGTTGCCGTGCTTGTCGATGAGCGGTCCGGTGAGCGAGAACCACTGCCCCATGCGCACCAGCGCGTCGTAGATCGCGGTGTCGCCGTGCGGGTGGTAGTTCGCCATCACGTCGCCGACGACGCGCGCGCACTTCACGAACGGCCGGTCGGGCCGCAGGTTGGCGTCGTGCATCGCCCAGAGGATCCGGCGCTGCGACGGCTTCAAGCCGTCGCGCACGTCGGGCAGCGCCCGGCTCACGATGACGCTCATCGAGTACTCGAGGAACGCGGCCTCGACCTCTTCGGTGAGCGCGCGCGTCGGGATGTCGGCCGACGAGGAGCGTCAGCTGCGCGGTGTCCTGCTTGCGTCGAGCCATCGACCAATCCTGTCTGTCACACGTCGAGGAGCTGTTCTCACACGTCGAGGAAGCGGACGTCCTTGGCGTTCTGCTGGATCCAGTGGCGGCGCGCCTCGACGTCGTCGCCCATGAGGACGACGAGCACGTCGTCGGCGATCGCGGCCTGCTCGACGTCGATCTGCACGAGGTTGCGCGTCGCGGGATCCATGCACGTCTCGCGCAGCTCGGGCGGGTCCATCTCGCCGAGGCCCTTGAACCGCGCGAACGTGAGCTGGCGGTTCGGGTTCTCCTCGACGACGCCGCAGCCGCGCCGCGTCGTCGGCGACGTACGGCTTCTGGCCGCCGATCTCCACCGAGTACAGCGGCGGCTGCGCGACATAGAGCCGGCCGGCTTCCACCAGCGGCGTCATCTGCCGGTAGAAGAACGTGATCAGCAGCGTGCGGATGTGGCCGCCGTCGACATCGGCGTCGGCGAGGACCACGACCTTGCCGTAGCGCACCTTCGACGAGGTCGAAGTCGGAGCCGATGCCGGCGCCGATCGCGGCGATCAGCGACTGGATCTCGGTGTTGGCGACGACCTTGTCCATCGACGCGCGCTCGACGTTGAGGATCTTGCCGCGCAGCGGGAGGATCGCCTGCGTCTTCGGATCGCGCGCGTCGCGCGCCGAACCGCCGGCGGAGTCGCCCTCGACGATGAACAGCTCGGTCTCGTCGCGGTTGCGCGCCGCGCAGTCGGCGAGCTTGTCGGGCATGCCGACGCCGTCGAGCGCGGTCTTGCGGCGGGTCAGCTCGCGCGCCTGCTTCGCCGCGCTGCGGGCCCGGGCCGCGTTCGACGCCTTGGCGACGATCGCCTTCGCCGGGTTCGGGTGCTCTTCGAGCCAGCGGCCGAAGTGCTCGTTGGTGGTGCGCTCGACGAGTGAACGGATCTCGGTGTTCCCGAGCTTCGCCTTCGTCTGCCCTTCGAACTGCGGATCGGCGAGCCGCACCGACACGATCGCGGTGAGGCCCTCGCGTACGTCGTCGCCCTGGAAGCGGCGTCCTTCGCCTTCACGCAGGTTGCGCGCCTTCGCGTACCGGTTGATCGCCTGCGTGAGCGCGCGCTTGAAGCCTTCGGCGTGCATCCCGCCTTCGGTGGTGGAGATGCCGTTGGCGTAGGAGTGGAGGCCTTCGTTGTATCCGGTGTTCCACTGCCACGCGACCTCGACCTCGCCTTCGGGCCCGCGGTCGGCGAAGTACCCGACGTCCTTGAACAGCGGCTCCTTCGCCTCGTTGAGGTGGCGGACGAAGTCGACGATGCCGCCGTCGAACTGGAACGTCTGCTCGTGCTTGTGGCCCGGGCCGCTCGTCGTGGAAGCCGATCGCGAGGCCGCGGTTGAGGAACGCCATCACCTGCAGCCGTTCGGTGACCGTCGACGCGCGGAACTCGACCTCCTCGAACACGTCGGGGTCGGGCCAGAACGTGACGGTGGTACCGGTGTGACCGCGCTTGGCGACGCCGACCCTCTTCAGCGGCCCTTGCGGCACGCCCGGCCTTGACCGCGCCACTGCGCGCCTTCTCCGGCGCGTACTCCTGGCGGTAGGTGGCGCCGTCGCGGTCGACCTCGAGCACCGTGCGGCGCGACAGCGCGTTGACGACCGAGACGCCGACACCGTGCAGGCCGCCCGACACCTTGTAGCCGCCGCCGCCGAACTTGCCGCCCGCGTGCAGCGTGGTCATCACGATCTCGGCCGCCGACTTGCCCTTGTACTGCGGGTGCTCGTCGACCGGGATGCCGCGGCCGTTGTCGACGACGCGCACGCCGCCGTCGGCGAGCAGCGTGACGTCGATACGGGTGCAGTAGCCCGCCATCGCCTCGTCGACCGCGTTGTCGACGACCTCCCACACCAGGTGGTGCAGGCCGGTCGGTGCCGGTCGGACCCGATGTACATACCGGGCCGTTTGCGCACGGGATCGAGGCCCTCGAGCACCTGGATGTGCTCGGCCGAGTACCCGCCGCCGGCGGCCTTCTCTTCTCTCCGGCCATCGGGTTCGAAGATAGGTGACGGGTGTGCCAGCGAGTGCGCTTCTCCTGCTACACAGCCCGACATGACCAGCCCTTTTCGAGAACCCGGCTGCCCTCTTGTCCGCGCGCCGGCGCCGACCTCGGCGTCCACCGACTGGATCACGATCACCCAGGAGCAGATCGACAAGTTCGCCGAGGCGACGCTCGACAACCAGTGGATCCACAGCGACATCGAGCGGGCCAAGCAACGGGCCGTTCGGTGCGCCGATCGCGCACGGGTACCTGACGATGTCGCTCGCGAGCCACTTCCTCGCGGAGCTGCGTACGAGTCGAGGGCATCTCGATGGGCATCAACTACGGCACCGACAAGGTGCGCTTCCCCGCGCCCGGTGCCGGTCGGTTCGCGGCTTCGGGGCCGGGGCGAGGTGCTCGAGGCGAAGGAGGTGCCCGGCGGCGTGCAGGCGACGACCCGGGTCACCATCGAACGCGAAGGTGGCGACAAGCCCGCCGCGATCGTCGACACCGTCTCGCGGTACCTGGCGTAGACGTCGCACTTCGATGCGTTCCGGCTCGACGGGAAGGTCGCGATCGTCACCGGTGCGGGCCGCGGCATCGGCGCGGCAATCGCGCGCACGTTCGCGGAAGCCGGCGCCGACGTGGTGCTCGCCGCGCGGACGAAGGAACAGCTCGACGCGGTCGCCGAGGAGGTGCGCGGCTTCGGCCGGCGCGCGGTCGTGGTTCCCACCGACGTCAACGACAACGACGCGGTCGACCGGCATCGTGGACGCGGACGCTCGACGAGTTCGGACGCCTCGACATCGTCGTCAACAACGCGGGCGGCACGATGCCGCGGCCGTTCATGGACACGAGCCCGGGGTTCCTCGAACGGTCGTTCCACTTCAACGTCACGACCGCGTTCGTGCTGAGCAAGGCCGCCGCGCCGCACATGCTCGACAGCGGGCGAAGGCGCGATCGTCAACATCTCGTCCGCCATCGGCCGCCTCCGCGACCGCGGCTTCGTCGCGTACGGCACGGCGAAGGGTGCGCTCAGCCACATGACGCGTCTGATGGCCGCCGACCTCGCACCGAAGGTCCGGGTCAACGGCATCGCCGTCGGTTCGATCGCGACGTCGCGCGCTCGAAATCGTGCTGGAAGACGCCGCGATCCGCGACGAAATGGTGCGGCGCACGCCGCTGAAGCGGCTCGGCGACCCGAGGACATCGCACGGTGCGCGCTCTACCTCGCGTCGCCCGCCGCGAGCTTCGTGACCGGCAAGCTCATGGAGATCGACGGCGGCCTCGAAGAGGCGAACCTCGAGATGGGCCTACCCGACCTCTGAGTCGCCTGCCCAACCTCTGAATGGATTGCGACCGCGAACGCCGGCGAACGGGGGTAGAACCGGAGGATGCCGCGGCCCGCCGAGGACGATGTCGAGGATCTGGCGCGCCAGATCCTCCGGAGTGCACAACCGTCGCCGGCTGTCCGCGTGCGCAACGCGTTCGACGTCAACACCCGCCTGCTCACGTGGGCGACGAAGCGGCCCCACTTCAAGACCGGCCTGTTCCGGTTCGTCGACGTCTTCCCCGCGTGCACCTCGCCGCACGACGTGCTCGACCATCTCGACGAGTACATCGTCACCGACGACACGCCGGGGATCGTGCGCGCCGGCCTCGGAACCGCGCACGCGCTCCCGTTCGGCGCCCGAGCGGCGCGCCGGGTCGCGCGGCGGCATCCATCGCATGGCGCGCCAGTTCATCGGGGGCACGAACCCGGCCGAGGCCGTGGCACGCGTCGCCGCGTTGTGGGACGGCGGCTACGCGAACACGGTCGACTTGCTCGGCGAGAAGACGCTCACCCTCGCCGATGCCGACGCGTACGCCGAGCGGGTCCGGACGATGCTCGATGCGCTGGCGGCGCGCCACTCCGGCGTGGCGCCGCGCGGCCGCGCTCGAGCGGGACCCGTGGGGCACCGTGCCCCGCGTCAACGTGTCGGTCAAGGCCGAGCGCGCTCGCGCCGCTGCTCGCGCCGGCGACCGCCGACGAAGGTGTTGCGGAAGCGCTCGAACGGCTGGCGCCGATCCTCGACGCGGCGCGCGCCGCGAACGCGACGATCCACCTGGACACGGAGCACGACGAGCTGAAGGACGCGACGTACCAGTCCTCCGCGAGGTCGGCGCGCGCTACCCGGAGGGGCCGCAGCTGGGTTGCGTGGTCCAGGCGTACCGCGTCGACGCCGTCGACGACCTCGGCGATCTCATCGAGTGGTCCGCGGACACGCTCGTCCTCCCGCTCCAGATCCGCTGGTCAAGGGCGCCTACTGGGACATCGAGACGATCCGGGCCCACGCGCAAGGGTGGAAGTCGCCGGTATGGCCGAACAAGGACGCGACCGACGCGTCGTACGAGGCCTGCGCATCGATGCTCGTCGCCAACGCGGGTGACGTGCGCCCGGCGTTTGCCAGCCACAACGCGCGCAGCATCGCGTGGGCGTTGTGCGCCGCCGCGCGCCGAGGGGTTGCCGGACGACGCGGTCGAGGTGCAGGTGCTACACGGCATGGCCGAACCGCTGCACGCGGCCGTCAAGGATCTCGGAGTCTGCGCACGCGGGTGTACGTTCCGGTCGGCGATCTGGTGCCGGGCATGGCCTACCTCGTGCGACGCCTGCTCGAGAACACGTCGAACGAGTCCTTCGTGCGCCACCGCTACACGGAAGGGTGGGAGATCGCCGCGCTCGTCGCGGCACCGGACCCGGCGGCGCGCGCGGCCCTCGACCGCCGGCACGAACGGCGTCCCCCGACCGACCCCGACGAACCTGGCCGCTTCGTCAACGAGCCGCCGGCCGAGTTGCGCGCGCGAAGAGATCCGCAACCAGCTCGGCGAGGCCGTCGACCGCGTGGAACGCGAGCTCGGGTTCCCGGTTTCGCTGCTCATCGACGGCGCCGCCATCGACACCCGCGCGTCCATCGTGTCGGTCGATCCGGGCCGGCCCGACGTCACGGTGTGCCGCAGTGCGTCCGCCGGACTCGAGCACGTCACCACTGCCATTGCGGCCGCCGTGCACGCCGGGCCGAAATGGCGCGCGACGTCGTGGCGCGAACGCGCCGCTGTCTTGTTCCGGGCCGCCGATCAGATGCGCCGGCGCCGCGATGAACTCGCGGCGTTGTGCGTGCTCGAAGCGGGCAAGCCCCTTGCCGAAGCCGACGCAGACGTCTGCGAAGCGATCGACTTCTGCGAGTACTACGGCCGGCGCGCGATCGAGCTCGGTGCGGGCGCGCCGCTGCTGCAGCCGCCGGGTGAGGCGAACGAGTACCGGTACCAACCGCGCGGCATCGGCGTCGTCATCGCGCCCTGGAACTTCCCGCTCGCGATCCCCACCGGCATGGTGACGGCGGCACTGGTGACCGGCAACACCGTCGTGTTCAAGCCCGCGGAGCAGACGCCCGGCATCGCGTCCCGGCTCGTCGAGATCCTGTTCGAGGCCGGTCTCCCGCACGGGCGCGCTCGGCGTTCCTCCCGGGAATCGGCGAGGAGATCGGGCCGCGCTCGTCGAGCATCCCGACGTCGCGTTCGTCACGTTCACCGGATCAAAGGCGGTCGGCCTCGACATCATCCGGCGCGCGGCCGATGTGCGTCCCGGTCAGCGCCACATCAAGCGCGTCGTCGCGGAGATGGGCGGCAAGAACGCCGTCATCGTCGACTCCGACGCCGACCTCGACGACGCGGTGCCCGCCATCCTGCAGAGCGCCTTCGGCTACGCGGGCCAGAAGTGTTCCGCCGCGTCGCGCGTCATCGCGGTGGACGACGTCTTCGACGCGCTCGCCGAGCGGCTCGCGGGCGCCGCCGAGCTCGTGCCGATCGGGCACCCGCGCGACCCCGCCACCGTCGTCGGTCCGTTGATCGACACCGACGCGCTCGAGCGGGTCCGTGCGTACCAAGAGCTCGCGGCCGCCGAAGGGAGCGTACTCGTACAGCGCCGCGACATACCCGATGCGGGCTGGTACGTCGGTCCGACCTTGGTCGAGGTCGACCGACCCGCGGTCGCGGATCGCGACGGAGGAGATCTTCGGGCCTGTGCTCGCCCTGATCCGCGCGCGCGACTTCGACCGCGCACTCACGATCGCCAACAACAGCGACTACACGCTCACGGCGGGTTGCTTCTCGCGCACGCCGTCACACCTCGAGCGCGCGGCCGGCGAACTGCGCGCGGGCAACGTCTACCTCAACCGCGGTACCACGGGCGCCGTCGTCGGGCGCCAGCCGTTCGGCGGCTTCGGCCTGTCCGGTGTGGGCTCGAAGGCCGGCGGCCCCGACTACCTGCTCCAGTTCGTCGAACCCCGGGCCATCAGCGAGAACACCGTCCGCCAAGGGTTCGCCCCGGAGTAGGGGTCAGGTGCGGGGGTGCGACAGCTCGAGGGCGTTCTCCCGCATCACGAGGCGGATCTCGTCATCGGTGTAGCCGGGGAGATCGTCGACGAACGTGAGCGGGTCCGCGAGGCCTTCGGCGTGCGGGTAGTCCGAGCCGAAGATCACGCGGTTCGCGCCGAGCTCGTCGCGCAGCTGCGCGAGGTCGTCCTCGTAGTACGGCGACACCCACACGTGGTCCCGCACCTGTTGCACCGGGTCCACGCCGTCGTACGCGACCGGGACCTGCCCGAACGACTTCTTGAGCGCGCGCAACAGCAGCGGGACCCAGTCGGAGCCGCTCTCGATCGTGGCGACGCGCAGGTTCGGGTGGCGTGTGAACACCCCGTGGCACACCAGCGCGGCGACCGTATCGTAGATGGGGCGGTGACCGCCGGTGACCGTGCGGAACGGGTCGTTGCGGAACGCCTGGAAATCGCCGCCGGATCCCCACTCGTCCGCGTAGCGGCCGTACCCCGAATCGCCCGAGTGGTACGCGGTGAGGATGCCGGCTTCGGCCAGGCGTGCCCACATCTTGTCGTAGACCGCGTCGCCGGGTGAACGGCCGAAGCCCGGACCGCGCACCGGGCCCGATCGCATCACGACGACGTGCGCGCCGTGGTCGAGCGCCCAGTCGACCTCGCGTTCGGCGCGCTCGGGATCCTGCATGCAGATGTACGGCGCCGCGTAGATGCGGTCCTGGTAGTTGAACGTCCAGTCGTCGTGCATCCACTCGTTGAACGCGTGGAAGACGTCGTGCAGCGCATCGGGGTCGTGCAACAGCGCTTCTTCGACGCCGACACCGAGCGTCGGGAACATGAAGCAGCCCTCGAGCCGTTGTGTATCCATCAACTTCAGGCGCGCTTCCGGCTCGCGGTACGCGGGGTTGATCGGCTCGAGGTCACCGAACGCGTCTCGGATCGAGTCGCCGGCGCGCTTGCCGCGGAAGTACTCGTCGAGCACTCCGGGCCGCGCGACCGGATCGAACGTCGGGTTCGGGATGAAGCGGAACACCTTGTTGTCGACGACCATGCGCGGCTTGCCGTTCATCGTCGCCCAGGTCACCACGCGAGAGCGGTTGGCCGGCAAGTGCCGCGTGAACGCGTCGGTCGCCTCGTAGTAGTGGTTGTCGGCGTCGAAGGCGTCGAAGTCGACCGTTGCCATGGCGGGCCCCCTGTCGAGCGCGTGTGGCGCGCAGGTAGAACGTGTTCCAGCGCACGGTACCAGTGCGCGCGAAACTCCGGCCATGACGCGCTGGTGGACGCAACCCGAGCTCACGGCCATCGGACGGCTGCCGATGCGGCCGCCGTTGGTCGACCGCAGCGGCCCCTGGTTCCGGTCACTCGACGGCACCTGGCGGTTCACGCTCGCCGATCGGCCCGACGCCGCGCCCGAGGGATTCAGCGCGCCCGACTTCGACGACAGCGCGTGGTCGGACGTCGCGGTGCCGGGCTGCTGGACGATGCAGGGCTTCGACCGGCCGATCTACACGAACGTGATCATGCCGTTCGACGAGTTCCCGCCGAACGTTCCCGAGCAGAACCCCACGGGTTGCTACCGCACCACGTTCGACGTGCCGCGACGAGTGGACCGACCGGCGCGTCGTGCTGCACATGGGCGGCGCCGACAGCGTGCTGCAACTCTGGGTCAACGGCACCGAGGTCGGCATCAGCAAGGACTCGCGCCTCGAAGCGGAGTTCGACCTCACCGAGCTCGTGCGATTCGACGCGCCGAACCTGCTCGCCGCGCGAGGTCGTGCGGTGGTCCGACGCGTCGTTCGTCGAGGACCAGGACCAGTGGTGGCACGCGGGCATCCACCGCGAGGTGTTCCTCTACAGCACGCCGCGCACGTTCCTCCACGACGTGCACGCGACCGCGTCACTGACGCCCGATCTCACCACCGGTACCCTCGACCTGCGCGTCAACGTCAGTTCGACGAAACGGAGCGCGCCGACAGCTGGGTCGTCGCGGCGCGGTGCGAAACCGCCCGCGGGCGCGCGGTCACCACCCCCGAGTTCCGGGGTCCCGTGCCGCGCTGCACGCGCCGCGTACCGGTTCGGCGGCCACACCGTGCGCTTGCACACGCAGATCGCCGACGTCATTCCCTGGTCCGCCGAGGAACCCAACCGCTACCAGTTGCAGGTCGCGCTGCTCGATCCCGAAGGCAACCTGCACGACACCGCGACGATCTCGATCGGGTTCCGGCGCATCGAGATCAAGGGTCGCGACTTCCTCGTCAACGGCAAACCGATCCTGCTGCGCGGCGTGAACCGTCACGACTTCGATCCTGACACCGGCCGGGTGGTCACCGTCGACCAGATGCGCGACGACCTCGTGCTGATGAAGCAGTTCGGCTTCAACGCGGTGCGCACCTCGCACTCCCCCAACGACCCGCGCTTCTACGACCTGTGCGACGAGCTCGGCTTATACGTAGTCGACGAAGCGAACATCGAGTCCCACGCGTACATCTTCAGCCTCTGCGACGACCCGAGCTACGTCAACGCATGGGTCGACCGCGGCGCGCGCGATGGTGCAACGCGACAAGAACCATCCGAGCATCATCATGTGGTCGCTCGGCAACGAGTCGGGCTACGGCGCCGCGCACGACGCGCTCGCGGCATGGATCCGGCGTTACGACCCGAGCCGGCCGCTGCACTACGAAGGTGCGATCTTCCTCGACTGGAACCGGACGCAGTCGGCCACTGACGTGCTCTGCCCGATGTATCCGGAGATCGCCGACATCGTGCGTTGGGCGGAGCGCGCCGACGCGCCCGAGATGCCTCTCATCATGTGCGAGTACTCGCATGCGATGGGCAACAGCAACGGCGGCCTCGCCGACTATTGGGACGCGATCGAGCGCCTCGACGGACTGCAGGGCGGCTTCATCTGGGAGTTCTGGGACCACGGCCTCCGCCAGCCGCTCCCCGACGGCACGACGCGTTCCGCCTATGGCGGCGATTTCGACAACATGGCTCCCTCGCTTCGCGCCGACGGGCCTTCGGCAGGCGGGGCTCCGCTACGTCCGCACGGTGATGAACCGAACGACGTGAACTTCTGCATCGACGGCGTGGTCTGGCCCGATCGCACGCCGAAGCCCGCGCTGCAGGAGCACCGGTATCTCGCGTGCCCGATCCGCATGCGCGCGTCGCAAGGCAACTTGAAGCGCGGCGTCATCCGCCTGCGCAACGTGCAGCACTTCGCCGGGATCTCCTGGCTCCGGGCCCGCTACGAGATCACGATCGACGGCGAGATCGTGCAGCACGGCGCGCTTCGTCTCCCCGACATCGCCGCCGGCGAGTCCGAGACCGTCGAGATCGCGGGTTTGAACCCCGAGGCCGCGCCCGGCGAGGAAGCTTTCCTCACCGTGTACTTCGAGACCGCGATCGATCTCGGTTGGGCACCGAAGGGGTTCCAAGTCGGGTGGCAACAGGTCGCGCTACCTATCCGACGCAAGCGCCGCGCGCCCCGAGAGAACACCACCGGCGAACGCACCGAGGTCGACTTCGACACCGAAGGCGGCTTGCTCACCGCGATCCGCTTCGACGGCCAGACGCTGCTCACCACTGCGCCCGTCCTCTCGCTCTGGCGCGCGCCCACCGACAACGACGGCCTCAAGCTCGCGCCGAACCAGGAGTTGAAACCGCTCGGGCGGTGGCGCAGCTGGGGACTCGAGCACGTCACGCGTGGCGTCGACCGCGTCCGCAACAAGCAGACATCCGACGGGCGCGTGATGACCGTTCGCGCCCACTTCGCCGCCGCCGACGACGACATCGAGATCCTCCAGAACACGACGTACCTCTGCGACACCAACGGCGTGGTCACCATCACCGAGGACATCCGCGTGCCCAAGGAGCTCGATGACCTCCCCCGTCTCGGCTTCGCGTTCGAACTGCCGTCGACACTCGAGCGACTCGTGTGGTTCGGACGCGGCCCGCACGAGTCCTATCCCGACCGCAAGGTCGGCGCCGCGTTCGGTCGCTACGAGTCAACGGTCACCGAACAGTACGTGCCCTACGTGATGCCGCAGGAGCACGGTGGCCACAGCGACACGCGTTGGTTCGCGCTCCACGACGGCAACGGCCACGGCCTCCATGTCAGCGCGAACACGCCGTTCCACTTCTCCACGAGCCACTTCACCGCCGCCGACCTCACCACGGCCACGCACGACGTCGAGCTCAAGGCTCGACCCGAGGTGTTCGTGCACCTCGATATCGCGCACCGCGGCCTCGGCACACTCTCCTGCGGCCCCGACACGCTTCCGGAATACAAGGTCGGCCCCGGCCGCTACCGCTTCACCTGGACCCTGCGCGGGATCGGCGACGCATCCGAAGCCCGCCGCACCTGACGTACCGAGCACACCCAGCGACGCGGGGATCCGACGCGGCGTCGGAGCGACCGAACCTCATCTGTCACAGAGGCCGCGCCCCGCAACATGCGTCGTTCGTGCTGTAGCGGTTCAGGCGCACGCGGAGATAACCAAGCGAGCCGTCTACGCGGGGGCTCGGACAAACCGGAAGACGGCCTCACGACAAGGGGAGCAGCCATGAACCTGAAGCGGGCAACGATCGCGACCGCGGTGTGCACGTTGACATTCGTCGGTGCAAGCGGAAGCGCGGCCTTCGCCGGCGAGATCACGGGGAGCGGGAAGCCCACGCATGGCCCGGCCAATGCGAACTCGATCTGCGTCTTCTCAGGCCACAACGATGATCCGGGCGCACCACTCGACGGGAGCGGCCCCAACGGCCCCGGCGGCACGTCGCAGTCGTACGGGCAGAACGTGAGGCTCGGACTCGACGATCCCCATACGTTCAACCCCGGCGACGCGTGTCGCGGCGGGAGCAACTTCGCTCGGCAGAAGTAGTTCAGTCCCTGACTCTGGGCCGAGATGGACGGGTCGGGGGCCGCTACCCCCGACCCTGTCCAGCACGCTCATCGTGCTCGCTCATGTGACGTGACACGCCAAATATGGCGAGTTACGTCACGAGAACGCTGAAGACCGAACGCGCGTTACAGCCGATCCGCGCGGAGCGCGCTGCGGCGGAGCTTGCCGGCGTCGTCGCGCAAGGGTTCGCCGACGAACTCGAAGGTACGCGGGACCTTGTAGCGCACGAGGCGGTCGGCGAGGAACGCGCGGAGCTCGGCTTCGTCGATCGGCGTGCCGTCGTCGGTTTGGATGATCGCGTGCGGGCGAGAGCCGAGGTCGTCATCGGGGAGGCCGATGACCGCGGAGGAACGAACGCGAGGATGCTCGTCGAGCGCAGACTCGACTTCGGCGGGGTACACGTTGGAACCACCGACGAGGATCATGTCGGTCTGACGGTCGCTCAGGTAGATGTAGCCGTCAGCGTCGACGCTGCCCATGTCGCCGAGTGACTCCCAGCCACCGGGGAGCGTGCGCGCTTCCGCGCCGACGTAGCGGTACGTCGTGATGCCGCCGGCCGAACGCATGTAGATCTCACCGACCTCGCCGGGCGGGAGGTCTTCGCCATCGGGCCCGACGATCTTCATCTCACCCGAGAGCGGTCGACCGACCGATCCGCGGTGCGCGAGCCACTCGGTGCCGGTGATGATCGTCGCCGACTGCGCTTCGGTGCCGCGCGTAGAGCTCCCAGATCGCATCCGCGCCGAGCCACTCGATCCACTCTTCCTTCAGCCACGGCGGGCACGGCGCGGCGAGATGCCACACCACGCGCAACGAGGAGACGTCGTAGCGGTCGCGGACCTCCTGCGGCAACTTCGAGATGCGCGCCATCATCGTCGGCACGATGTACATCGTGTCGGGCTTCCACCGGTCGATGAGCTCGAGCGTCTTCTCCGCATCGAAGCGGCCACCGAGCACGACGTGGTTCCCGGCGAGCAGTGCGGTCGTGGACCACACGAACGGACCGTTGTGGTACAGCGGGCCCGGCATCAGGTGCGTGCCGTCGATTGTCATCATCAACAGCGGATTCGCATCGGAGTCGATGAGTCCGGGACCACCCGCGAGGATCAGCTTCGGCCGGCCGGTGCTCCCACCCGAGGTCATCGCCTTGAACGGATCCGAGACCGCGTCGGGGAGCGGCCCGTCGTCGACGTCCTCCGGCGGTGCCCAACCGAAGGGAAGGCACGCGCGGTCGGGATGGTCATCCGGTTCCGTCCCGATGATCACCTTCGGGTCGGCAAGCTTCACGATTTCGTCGAGCTCCCGCTTCGGCAACCGGGACGAGACCGGTTGCGGCGTCGCGCCGAGCTTCCAGCACGCGACCGTCGCGGCCATGAACTCCACACTGTTCGGCAGCGCGATCGTGACGAAGTCACCCTGGTCGACGCCGAGCCTCGTGAGTTCGCGGGCCGTGCGGTTCGCGAGGCGCTCCAGCTCGCCCCGGGTCACGGAACGGTGTTCGTCGGTGACGGCGAGGTGCTCGGGATCGCGTGCGGCGTGATCCGCGATGCGCTGCGCGTAGGAGATCATCGGCATGGATGGATTCTGACCGCACCCACGCCGGCGGTGCCAGCGCCCGGAGTGCGGAGTGTCAGCGGCAGCCGCGTGTGAGCAGCGCCGCGAACGAGCACAGGCGGGCGACGGCTTCCGGGTCGGCCACATGCTGGCGCCGCAGCGCGCGCTTGAGCATCACGAACGAGTTGACCTCATCGCGACAGCTGCCGCAGCTCTGCAGGTGCACGCTGACCACCGTGTACTGGCGGTCGTCGACTTCACCGTCGACGTAGCACTGCAAGGTTCCGTGCGTGTGGAATTTCGTGACAGTCGTTCGGGGTCATGAGAGCAGCTGTTCCCGGAGTTTGTGACGAGCCCGGTGCAGGCGCGACATGACGGTTCCCGCGGGCACACCGAGTGCCGCCGCGGCTTCGGCGTACGAGAGACCTTCGACGTCGACGAGCGTGACGACATCGCGCTGCGAGTCGGGCAGTGTTGCGAGCGCGTGCCGGAGCGCGTCGTCGAACGCGATCACGGCAGACGCGTCGTCCTCGGTGATCGCCGGCACATCGGCGACGGGGAAGGCCGGGATCCGCCGCGCGTCCTTGTAGAAAACGTTGCGGAGAATGGTCAACAACCACGCGGTGGGATGGCGACCGTCGAAGCGGCACAGCGCGCGGTACGCACGCACGAGGGTGTCCTGCACGAGATCCTCGGCCCTGTCACCGCCATGCGTCAGCGTGCGGGCCGCGCCGTGCAGGCGAGCGATCTCCGGCGTCACCAAGCGAGCAAACGCCGCGTGCCGACTCTCGACGTCCTCCTCGACACAGACCACGAGAGGAGGGAACCCGCCGAAAGGCGCCATCATTCCCCGCTCGTGTGACTATTGGTCGACTCCACGCTCCGCTCCCCTTCGGTCACATGAGTCGTCTCGTCCGCCGCTGCGCTGTCGTCTCGCGGACGATCCCGCGAATGTCACTCCAGGGAAGCAGCGCAATTGTCACTGGCGGCGCGTCCGGGATGGGCGCCGCGACCGCTCGACGGCTGGCCGCCGATGGCGCCCACGTCGTCATCGTCGACCGTGACGTCTTGAAGGGCGAGGCGATCGCGAAGGACCTCGATGGCACGTTCGCGCTCGCCGATGTCACCGACGAAGGCGAGATGACCGTCGCGGTCGCGGCGGCGACCGAGATCGCGCCGTTGCGCACAACGATCCATTGCGCCGGGGTCGGCTGGGCCGAACGCACCGTCAACCGCGACGGTTCGCCCCACAACTTGGAGACCTTCCGCAAGATCGTCGACATCAACCTGATCGGCACGTTCAACGTGCTGCGGTTGTCGGCTTCCGGCATGAACCCGAACGAACGCAGACGACAACGGCGAGCGCGGGCGTGATCGTCAACACTGCGTCGGTCGCGGCCTACGACGGCCAGATCGGCCAGGCCGCGTACTCGGCGTCGAAAGGTGGCGTGGTCGCGCTCACCCTGACCGCCGCCCGCGATCTGTCGGCGGCGGGCATCCGCGTCTGCACGATCGCGCCCGGCCTCATCGACACGCCGCTCCTCGGCGGCCTGCCCGATGAAGCGCGCGCCCAACTGCGCGCAGAGCGTGCTGTTCCCGAAACGGCTCGGTTTGCCCGACGACTTCGCGTCGCTGGCGATGGAGATCGTGCGCAACCACTACCTCAACGGCGAAATGATCAGGATGGACGCCGGCATCCGCATGCCCCCGAAATAGGGCCGAACACGGAACGAAAGGAACCCGACGTTGGCCGACCACCCCATCCGCGCCGACATCGACCTGCTCGAAGGCAGCTTCTACGTCGACGACCCGGCCACCAAGTACGCGTGGATGCGTGCGAACGCGCCCGTCTACTACGACGTGCGCGGCAACGTGTGGGGATTCGCCTCGTACGCGGCGATCCTGGCCGCGTCGAAGGACCCAACGACCTTCTCGAACGCGGGCGGCATCCGTCCCGACAACGGGCCGATCCCGATGATGATCGACATGGACGACCCAGACCACTGGAAGCGCCGCAAGCTCGTCAACCGCGGCTTCACCCCCGGCCGGGTGCGCGACAGCGAGCAGAAGATCCGCGACGTCGCCAACTCGATCATCGACACCGTGTGCGAACGCGGCGAGTGCGACTTCGTCAAGGACATCGCCGCGCCACTGCCGATGATCCTGATCGGCGACATGCTCGGCGTCGCGCCCGAAGACCGCGACGACCTGCTCCGGTGGTCCGACGACATGGTGAGCTCGCAGAGCGGCAGCGCGACGGAAGCGCAGTACGCAGCGGCCATGAACGCGATGATCGAGTACAACGGCTTCTGCGAGCACGCGGTCGCGCAGCGGCGCGCCGCACCCGCCGACGACCTGATGAGCGTCCTCGTCCACGCCGAGGTCGACGGCGACCGCCTTGACGACCACGACATCCTCCACGAGTCCCTGCTCATCCTCATCGGCGGTGACGAGACGACGCGCCACGTCATCAGCGGCGGCATGGAGCAATTGCTGCTGCACCCGGACCAACGGAAACTCCTGCAGGACGACCCGGGCAAGATCCCGGTCGCGGTCGAGGAGATGCTGCGCTGGGTCAGCCCGATCAAGAACATGTGCCGCACGGTGACGCACGACGTCGAGTTCATGGGCCAGCAGCTCCGCGCCGGGCAGAAGTGCATGCTGCTCTACGAGTCGGCGAACCGCGACGAGACGAAGTTCACCGACCCGCATCGCTTCGACGTCGAACGCCAACCGAACGAGCACTCGCGTTCGGGTTCGGTGCGCACTACTGCCTCGGTCAGGCGCTGGCGCGCCTCGAGCTCCGGGTCATGTTCGAGCAGCTGCTGACGCGACTCCCCGACCTCGAGCTCGTCGCGGACTCCGCCTCACTCCCCCGCCGCCGCGCCAACTTCATCAGCGGTCTCGAGTCCATGCCCGTCCGCTTCACCGCGGCGGCACCCGTCGGGAGCAACGCATGAACAATCAAGCGATCGTCGATCGGTTCTGGACCGATCTCTACGCGCGCGACTGGGATGTCGTCGCGTCGTACTTCGGTGCCGACTCCGAGTACACGGACGTGCCGACGCCACCCGAGGACGTCGCACGCGGGCCGGAGCAGATCGTGGCGCGGCTCCGGGTGGGGCTCGAACCGTTGGCGAACATCGGCCACGACGTGCGCATGACGGTCTGCGACGGCGACACGGTGGTCACCGAACACGTCGAGCACTGGGAGTGGCCCACCGGCGAGAAGGCCGCGTTGCCCTTCGTGTCGATGCAGGAGCTGCTCGACGGCGTGATCGTGCGCTGGTGGGATTACTGGGACCTCGCCACGCTCATGAACGTCGCCCCCGCATGGTGGGTCGAGCACATCATGGCTGCGGCGGCGGACGCCGGGTTGCGCGGGGCCTGAAGCACCGCCCTCGGTCCCGGCCCGCAGCCGAGCCCGACGCTTCACCGGTCCGGCCTGAGTACTATCCCGCCCGGTCTCCCCGGGTTTCCGTCACGGCAGCCGCGGGTACCCCGCCGAAACTGGCGCGGCTGTGCACACAAGGGAGCGAAATGGCCGAACACGCAACGTTCCACGAGCCGATCGAGCTGCTGTCGCAAGCGATCATGGAGCGCCACCGCGCCATCGTTTCGCTGATGGAAGAGCTCGAAGCCGTCGACTGGTACGACCAGCGGGTCGAGGCCACCACCGACGACGGCATCCGCTCGGTCATGGCGCACAACCGCGACGAAGAGAAAGAGCACGCGGCGATGACGCTCGAGTGGCTCCGCCGCAACGACGCCAAGTGGGACGACGTGTTGCGGACCTACCTGTTCACCGAGCTCCCGATCGTCGAGGTCGAACACGAAGCCGAACACGGTGAAGACGGCAGCGGGCTCTCCGCCGACGGCTCACTCGGAATCGGCGATCTGCGAAGGGAACCGCCCCGATGAACCACCTGCTCCGCGAGCTCGCGCCCGTCCCTGCGGCCGCGTGGGGACAAATCGAGGAAGAGGCGTCCCGCACGCTGCGCCACTTCCTGACCGCGCGCCGGTTGGTCGACCTGAGCGGCCCGCACGGTTGGACCAAGGAAGCCGTCACGCGTGGCCGCGTCGAGGACGTGGGCGACGCGCCGGCAGGGATCCAGGCGCGCATCCGCTCGGTGCAGCCGTTGCTCGAGTACCGCGCCGAGTTCTGGATGGAGCGAGCGGAGCTCGACTCGATCGAACGCGGCGCGCTCGACGCCGACCTCGATCCCGACGCGCGACGCGGCGCGCCGGTTGGCGGTCGCCGAGGACTCGGCCGTGTTCCACGGGCACACCGGCGGCCTCATCGAAGGCATCGCGCAGGCGACGCCGCACCCGAAGGTCCCGATCAGCGACGAGTACCGCGACTACCCGGGCTCGGTCGCCCGCGCCGTCGCCATGCTCCAGACGTCGGGCGTCGCCGGTCCGTACGCGGTCGCGCTCGGCCCGCGTTGCTACACCGGCGTGGTCGAGACCACCGAGATGGGCGGTTACCCGGTGCTCGAGCACCTGCGCCTCATCACCGGCGGCACCGTGCTCTGGGCGCCCGGCGTCGACGGCGCGGTCGTGCTCTCGACGCGGGGCGGCGACTTCGAGCTCACGCTGGGCGAGGACGTGTCGATCGGTTACCTCGATCACGACGCGACCTCGGTGCACCTCTACCTCGAGGAGTCGTTCACCTTCACGGTGCTGACCCCCGAGGCCGCGGTGTACCTCTCCTATTCGTAACCGCGAACCCGCAACCGCTGCGGGGGCTACTGCAGGAACTTCTCGACGGTCTCGGTGTCGCCGCGCGGCGACTTCGTCGGGGTTCTCGCCGAACTCTTCGCGCGCCCGGCGCTGACGGAGCAGATCCCAGCACTGATCGAGGCGCGACTTCGAGATCGCGGAGCCGTTCGCGCTCGGCCGTATCGACCGGGTGGTCGCCCGAACTGTGCGCGTCGCGCAGCTGCTGCTCCTCGTCCATCAGTTGCTTGATGCGGTCGAGCACTTCCTGGTCGTTCATGCCTGCTCCTCCTGGGAAGCCGCTCATCCTGCGAAACTGACGCAGTGGCCATCCTCATCGATGCTCCTCGCTGGCCCCGTGAGCACGACGGCCAATGCTTCGCCCACCTGGTGAGTGATACCTCACACGCGGAACTTCACGCCTTTGTAGCCGGGCTGCCGCTCGAGCGCCGCCTCCGCTATCACGACGACCACTACGACGTCCCCGCGGCATGGTTCGACGTCGTCGTCGAACAGGGGGCGCGGGTCGTTACGACGCGCGAGCTCGTGCGTCGGATTCGTGCCGCGGGGCTCCGCCGCAGCCGCTGATCCGGTGCGCGTAGCCGAGCACGGCTTCGATGCCGAGCAGGAAGAACGATCCGAGGAGCAGGCCGCCGAGCACGTCCGAGAGCCAGTGCACGCCGAGGTAGACCCGGCTGGCGGCGATCGACGCGATGAGGAAGCCCGAGACCGCGACCGAGAGCCACCAGAGGATCCGGCTGCGCGTGAAGAGCGCGACGACGAGCGGCACCAGGCCGTACAGCGCCACCGACGCCATGACGTGGCCACTCGGGAACGACGGGCCGTGGCCGTTGACCATACGTTCGAGATCGGGACGATCGCGGCCGACGACGATCTTGAGCACGTGATTCGAGCAGCGGGCGGCCGAGCGTGGCGACGATGATCGCGACGCTCACCGCGCGGCACCTCCCCCACGAGAGGGCCGTGAGCAGCGCGCCGGCGCCGAGCACGACCATCGTCGATCCGAAGCGCGACATCGTGAGGAAGAACGTGTCGAGGGTCTGCGTGCGGTGCGCTTCGACCCACTCCTGGATGGGGAGGTCCCAGCGCAGGGGCAGCCACGCGTTGGCGATGGCGGCGGACACGGCGAGGAACGCGAACAACGCGCCGATCGCGACGAGCAGCGGGCGCCGGACCCGGTAGAAGGACGCCGGCGTGGCCGGTGGATGGCAATGGAGGCACGGCGGCGGGGGGTCGACTGCGGTGTCGCCGCCGAGGGGCGCCACGGCGCGTCGACGGTGCGGGGTCCGCAACGATGACGTTGGTCACATCTCCCATTTCACCTCTTCGATCGGCTCGGCGCGGGCATTTGGACATCGAAATTCCGTGAAGATCCTGCCGTACCCCGGCTGACCTGGGCCTGAACGCTTCCCGCGATTCCGAAGCAAGCCGCAATCGTCCTCCCGCAGGGTGTCCTCTCCCTCCCTTTGCCCGTGCGGATCACCGTCTCGTGCCGCGGATCGCTACTTCGGTTGGAAGCGCACCGCGCCGTCGAGCCGGATGACCTCGCCGTTCAAGTAGCCGTTCTCGACGATGTGCTGGGCGAGTGCCGCGAACTCCGCGGGCTCGCCCAGCCGCTTCGGGAACGGCACGCCCGGCCGCGAACGCATCCCGCATCGCTTCGGGCACGCCCATCATCGGCGGGGTCCCGAACGTGCCCGGCGCGATCGTGCACACGCGCACGCCGACGGCCGCGAGATCACGCGCCGCGATGATCGTCATGCCGATCACACCGGCCTTGGCCGACCCGTACGCGATCTGGCCGATCTGGCCTTCGTAGCCCGGCGATCGACGCGGTCTGGACGCACACGCCGCGTTCGCCACCGCTCGTCCGGTTCGTTCGCCGACATCGCCGACGAGGTGAGGCGCAACACGTTGAACGTGCCCGACGAGGTTCAACTCGATGACCTGCCGGAACGCGTCGAGGTCGTGCGGGGTGCCGTCACGCGCAGAGCGTGCGGGCTGCGATGCCGCCGCCGGCGCAGTGGACGGAGATTCCGAAGCCGACCACGCGCGGTTGCCCGCTCGATCGCCGCGTCTGACGGTCTCGGGTGCGGTCACGTCGCAGCGGACGTACTCCGCCCGGTCACCGAGGTCTGCGGCCACCGCCTCGCCGCGCTCGTCGTTCATGTCGGCGATGACGACTTCGGCGCCGTTGGCGTGCAGGCGACGGGCGGTTGCCTCGCCCAACCCCGACGCCGCGCCGGTCACGACTGCGACAGTGCCCTCGATCTGCATTCCTTCGCTCCTGTGGCTCGTTCGACGAGTTCGGGTTCTCCGCAGACGACGAGATACTCGACGTTGCGCAGACGGGCAACCTGCCCGACCTTCTCGCCTTGCGGGTTGTGGATCCCGATCTGGGCACCGACGTAGCGCTTCGAGTCGAAGGCGAGCGTACGCACCGCGCCGCCGCGCGCCGCCGCACATCGCTTCGAGCGCATCGATCGACACCCAGGCTTCGTCGTTGTAGGAGACGACGACGAGACGCGCGTCGACCCCGGCGATGACCTGCGCGAGCGCGTCGGGCATGCGCTTGCGATCGTTGAACACGCTCCTGCGTGTGGTCCTCGCGTGCGTCGACGCGCTTGCACGCGACGCCGTAGTGCTCGGGAGCATCCCACGCGACGAGCGTTTCCCAGATGTGGTAGTTCGTGAAGTAGCGGTGCTGGTTGTACGGCGGATCGATGTACGCGAGGTCGAAGGCACCGAGGCCGCGCACCAACTCGCACGCGTCGCCGAACACCGCACGGCCCGGACCGGCGATCAGTTCGGGCACGCGCAGCTCGATGGGCTTTGCCGAGCGCGTCAGCCCACTGCTTGACGTAGGCCATCTGCACGCCCGTCGTGGAGTCGACCCGGTCGGCGGCCTCGATCAGGCTGGTGAGCAGTACCGGGTACATCCACGAGTCCCGGTAGTCGCGTTCGATCGCGTCACGCATCGCGTCGATGCGCCGGCCGTTGTGCTCCTGGAAGAAGCGCGATCGGCGACAGAACGTCTCGGTGACGTAGCCGTCGGTGCCGGGCCGCGCCATGAGATCGGCGAGCGCGGCGGTGAGCGCGGCCGCGTCCGTACGGTCCGCGTCGACGCCGACGTAGCAGCGCCGCGAACTCGTACGCGTAGCGCGCGTTGTCGACGGCGGTGGTGTCGGCGCCCCGCCGCTTGAACTCCTGCGCGACGCGGGTCGTGCCGGTGAACAGGTCGAGCGCGCGGCGCCACGCCGACGGCGGCGCACATGTCGCCGAGCACGGGCACCAGCCGTCGCTTCGAACCCAGATACTTGATCACGGGCGCCGAGGCTACGAGCCGGACACCGAGGGACCGCGCATGGCCGTGCGGTCGCGCGGTGAGAGGACGAGCTCGTCGAACACGCGTTGCTGCTGGTCGATGGCTCGCACGACGAGCCGGTCGGCGAAGGCCGCGACCTCCACGAAGTGCCGGACGCGGTACGGACGCGGCCGTGAAGCGACGCGAACCGGAGAACCGGGCCTGCGCCGCGCCGCCCGTGACGATGTACGTGACGCCGTCGATCGGATGGCTGCGCTGGTAGTCGTGGTCGTGTGCCGACAGCACGAGATCGACGCCGTGCCGCGGCGAACTCGGGAACGAACGGCCCTGCGAGTCGGCAGATCCGAACCCTGGTATCCGGCCGAGAACGGTGGGTGGTGCAACGCGACGATCGCCCAGCGCGCTGCGGCGTGCGCTGAGCGTTCGTTCGAGGAAATCGAGCTGCGACCGGATCATCGAGCACGTTCGAGTCGAGACCGATCAACAGGAGGTCGTCGAACTCGCGTGCCCACCACCGCGCGGTCATCCCGAGCGCGTCGAGCTGCGCCGGACCGTGCCCATCGAGCACGTCGTGGTTGCCGAGCACCGCGAGCAGTTCCGTGCCCTGGCGCGAGCACCGCACCGAAAGGCGTGAACACGGTGCGCCGGAGTGCCTCGGGGTCGCCGCGCGGATACGCGTGGTCGCCGAGCAGCACCAGCGCGTCGTACGGGTCGGTGGTTCCGAGCTGCGCGATCGCCGCGCCGGTCGCATCGAGCTGCGCGCCGGCGTGACCGATGTCGCCCGCGAACGCAAGTCGCGTGGTGGGCGCCGGGCGGTGAACAACGTAGGAATTCCGTTGCTTCGGACCCGCTTTCCAATGCGTGAGGTGGGAAACAATCTGGCGCGGGTACCGAATGCACGCAAGGACCAACCCGAGAACGACGAGCGCGCCGGCCGCGAGGAGGAGAGCGGAGACCGTGCCGTTCACCCCTCGCACGGTACCGCTGCGAGAATCGTTGCCTGCTGCCGAACGACGGAGTGCACATGCGCGTCCTGGTGACGAACGACGACGGCGTCGAGTCCGAAGGCCTCCACGTCCTCACCGCCGCACTCGCGGCGGCGGGCCTCGACGTGTTCGTCGTCGCGCCGAATTCGGACCGCAGCGGTACTGGGCGCCGCCATCGGCCTCGTACACGCCGACCAACACCTCGACTCGCAACAGGTCGAGCTGCCCGGTTGCGCCGGGATCGACGCGTACGCGATCGACGGACCGCCCGGGATGTGCGTGATCGCGGGCCGGCTGGGTGCGTTCGGTGATCCGCCCGATGTGGTCGTCTCCGGCATCAACCCGGGCCTCAACACGGGCCGGGCGATCCTTCACTCCGGGACGGTCGGTGCCGCGCTCGACTGCGCAGAACTTCGGCGGGTCCGGGCTCGCGGTCAGCACCGAGCTCGGCGACCGCTGGTACTGGGACACGGCGGCGCGATTCGCGGTCGAGGTGTTCCCGCGCCTGCTCGAGGCACCGCCTCGCACCGTGCTCAACTTGAACGTGCCCGCGCGGCCCTACGACGAGATCGGCGGCGTGCGCTGGGCGCGTCTCGCCGCGTTCGGCGCGGTGCGCGCGGCGGTGGCCGACACCCCGGACGGCGTGCAGTTCGAGCTGCGCGTCGGTGGACGTGACGCCCGCCCCCGACTCGGACACCGGCCTGGTCGCCGCCGGCTTCGCCGCGCTCACCACGATCGTCGGGATCGCGGAGGCCTGGCCCCCGGAACTGCACGACCGGCCCGACGTGGTCGAGGGCGTCGTGCCCGGCGCATCGCTCGAACCGGTGCAGGCGATCCCCGACGGCTCGCTCCCCCGTTGGCTGCACCGCCCACTGCCCCCAATCGAGGCCGACGGGGTCTAGCGCGGCCGCAAGGGTGGGCCTGCACCCCCGCATGACGCGAGGAGGCCCCCTGCCGTGCGGCGACCGGGTGTGATTCGCTGAGGGCGTGAAGTCGGCGGGGACCGAGACGTGACGGCCGCACTGATGTGGGTGCGCGCGGATCTGCGCCGGCGCTGGCGGTCGTGGGTGGTGCTCGGCCTCCTCACCGGAGTTTCGGTCGGCCTCGCGTGTGCCGGAATCGCCGGCGCGCGCCGCGCCGAGAACGCGGTCCCCGCACTTCGCGCGAGCGTCACACCTGCCCGATGCCGCGATCCTCGCGAACGATGCCGCGTTCGACGCGTCGATCCGCGCGCCGAGATCGACGCGCTGCCGGAAGTCACCCGCAGCTACCCGTTCCTGGTCGCGTTCCTGCTCGAGACCGATCGCGAGCGTCTCGAGGGACCGCTCGTCCCGACCGCGCCGCAGACCGACGCAGGCCGAACTACCGGGGTCATCGTCGATGGGCGCGCACCGGGCCCGAACCGGGCCGACGAAGTCGTCGTCAACGAGAACGTGCGCGACCGGTTCGGGTTGCACCTCGGGAGCACGTACACGCTTGTCCAGGAACCTCCGGCCGACGCGTCCGAGTTCCCGTTCGCACTGCCGAGCCGCGTGTCCGAACCGATCCATCAGCGCGTGCGCGTCGTCGGCATCTCGAAGGCCACCGGCGATGATCTCGACACGTCGCCGTCGAGTGGCTTCTACGCCAAGTACCAAGACCAGCTCGTCGGGTTCATCAACGAGTTCGTCGACCTGCGCGGCCGGCCCGGTGACCTCGCGCGGCTGCAGAACGACGTCGAGCGGATCATGGGCACTCCCATCAACGTCGAGGACGCCGGCGATCTGTTCGGCACGCGTCAGCTGAAGAGCATCGCGGACGTCGAACGCACCGGATTGCTGCTCTTCGCGCTCGCGGTCCTCGTCGGTGCCGGCGCGCTCGTCGGGCAGGCGCTCGTGCGCGCCGTCTCGGCCGGAGGCGCAGACCTGACAACGTGGCGCGCGCTCGGCGCCGATCGTCGGATCGCCCGCCGCGCGCTCGTCATCCCGGCAACCATCACCGCGGTGGTCGGCGCGATCGCAGGTGTCGCGATCGCGGTGCTCCTCTCGCCGCGGTTCCCGATCGCCCTCGTGCGCCACTACGACCTCGACGTCGGCGTCCACGCGGACTGGCTGGTCCTGCTCGTCGGCGCGTTCGGGGCGATGGTGGCGGTCGTGCTGACCGCGTGGGTCACGGCCGAGCTGCGGGTCCGCCGCGACAGCGCGGCGCACCGGGCGGGCCCCGTTCGCGGCGCGCTGGGCGACGTTGAACAGCCTGCCGCCGGCGTTGTTGATCGGTTCCCGGCTCGCGACCGAAGCGGGACGAGGGCGGCGAGCCGTCCCCGTACGGTCGGCACTGATCGGCGCGATCGTCGGCGTCCTCGGTGTCGTCGGTTGCCTCACGTTCCGCAGCGGCCTGAGCGACGTCGTCCACGACCCGCAGCGTTCGGGCATCGTCTGGGACGCCGGCGTCGCGGGTGTCGGAGTGCTGCCGCCGGAGACGGTTCGGGCGGTGTCGAACGACAAGGCGGTCGCCGCGTCGTACGACGCGCTGTGGGCGCGCGCGATCAAGATCAACGGCACACCGACACCAACGTTCGGCACGAAGCCGATGAAGGGCGACATCCAACTCGTCGTGCTGGCCGGGCACGCACCCCGCACCGCAACGGAGATCGCGTTGGCACCGACCACGATGAAGCGGTTGGGCCTGCACATCGGCGATCGCGTCCGCGTCGGCGCGGCCGCGACTCAAAACGTACGCGTGGTCGGAAAGGCGTTGTTGCCCGAGACCTCGCACACGTCCTACGACCAGAGCGGCTGGATGACGGCCGACGGGCTCGCGTCCACGCTGCCCGCGGACTCCGCTGCGAGCGGCGACTTCACCGAGGACTACCTGCTCCTGCGATGGAAGCCGCACACTGACACGCAGGCCGCGCTCGGTCGCTTCCAGAAGCTCGCGGGCCCCGACGAGCCCTTCGACACCGCAGGCGCGACGTTGCCGACGGGCGTCGCCGTGCTCGGCGACCTCCGCGTGCTTCCCTTCTCCCTCGCGATCTTCTTCGCGCTGCTCGCGATCGCGACGGTTGCACACGCACTCGTCACCACCGTGCGCCGGCGGCGCGCCGATCTCGCGATCCTCCGTTCCATCGGCTTCACCAAGCGCGACTCACGCGTCGCGATCGCGTGGCAGGCAACGCTCCTTGCCGTCGCCGGCCTCGTCGTCGGCGTCCCCCTCGGGATCCTCGCCGGGCGTCTGGCATGGAAGCAGCTCGCGAATTCGTTCCCGCTCGTGTACGCGCCGCCACTCGCGATCCTCTCGATACTGCTGATCGTGCCGATCGCGCTGATCATCGCCAACGCGCTCGCCGCCGGACCCGCGCACGCCGCCACGCGGATCCACCCCGCGAGCGTGCTTCGCACCGAGTAGCCCGTCCTGCGCACCGCCCAGTCGGGCTCGCCGCGGGCGCCCACCCGCGTAGCCCGCTCGCCGATCTCTCGATCGATGGGCCAGAATCGCCGAGCGCCGCTCGTCCCTCACTCCGGCGGAGGTCCTCATGAAGGCGTTGGTATTCGGAGTCGAACCCGAGCCGGTTGCGGAACCGCACTCGGACAACCCGCTCGTGCAGATGCTGGCGAAGACGCCGATGCGGCTCATGGAGGTGGACGATCCGGGGTTCCTGCGGCCCGACTGGGTCGTGTCCGCGCCGCGCATCACCGGCATCTGCGGCTCGGACTCGAAGCAGGTGTTCATGGACTGGGGCGAGTTCAGCGCCGACAACCCCATGATCGACTTCACGACGTTCCCGCACATCCTCGGGCACGAGGTGGTCGCCGACGTCGTCGCGTTGGGCCCGGCGGCCGAAGGGCTCGAGGTCGGGCAGCGCGTCGTGCTCAACCCGTGGCTGTCGTGCGCGCCGCGCGGCGTAACGCCGCTGTGCCCGGCCTGTGCGGCCGGTGACTTGTCGTTGTGCTGGAACTTCCAAGTCGGACCGATCGCCGCCGGGATCCACTCTGGAACCTCGAAGGACGCGAGCGGTGGCTACGCGACGCTCATGCCCGCGCACGACTCGATGTTGTTCCCGGTGCCGGACTCGATCCCCGACGAGATTGCGATGTTCGCAGATCCCTTCGCGGTTGCACTGCACGCCGTCACGCGGCATGCGCCCCACCCGGACAGCAAGGTGCTCGTGTACGGCGCCGGCGCGCTCGGGTCCTCCGCCGTTGCGATCCTGCGTGCGCTGCATCCTGATGTCGAGGTCGGTGTGGTCGCCCGGTTCGAATCGCAGGCGGAGCTGGCACAGAAGCTCGGCGCGGCGAGGGTGTTCGCACACGAACCGCTCACGGGCCTGATCGAGGAAGTCGCGGACTGGTCGGGTGGCGTGCTGCACGGGCACCACGAGCTGCCGATGGCGTACCCGGGTGGGATCGATGTCGTGTACGACACGATCTCGCGCCGTGAGTCGCTCGAGGTCTCGTGCCGGGTGCTGAAGGCGCGGGGCACGATCGTGAAGGCCGGAGTGCACGGGCCGACGCAGTGGGAGTGGACACCGCTCTACTTCAAGGAGATCTCGTGGTCCGGCTCCAACACGTTCGGCATCGAAGAGGTGGAAGGCGAGCGGAAGCACGGCATCGCGCACTACCTCGATCTCGTGCAGCAGGGCCGCATCGATCTGGGGCCGATGCTCACGCACCAGTTCGCGCTCGATGACTGGCGCGACGCGTTCGGCGTCCTCGCCGATCAGGAGCAGTCGGGCGCGATCAAGGTCGGGTTGCGACCGTAGCGCTCAGGTGAGCTGCGGGACGAGATCGCCGTGGGCCGCGAGCAGCGCGTCGACGAGTGCGTGGATCTGATCGAGGTCGAGCTCGGCCGCGGTGTGCGGGTCCAGCATCGCGGCGTGGTACACGTGTTCGCGTCGACCAGTGATCGCGGCCTCGACCGTCAGCTCCTGCACGTTGACGTTGGTGCGGATGAGCGCGGCGAGCTGCGGCGGGAGCGCTCCGATCGCCGTCGGCTGCACACCGTTGCCGTCGACCAGGCACGGCACCTCGACGGTGCACCCGGCCGGGAGATCATCGATCAGACCGTCGTTGGCGATGTTGCCGTAGATCACCCGCGGCTTGCCGGTCTCGATGCTCCGGATGATCGTCGCCGCGTACTCGAAGCTCGGGCGCACGTCGAACACGTCGCCGCGTTCCAGCCGGGCTCGCTCCGCTTCCCAGCCCGCGATCTGTCCCTCGCACCGCCGCGGGTACTCGTCGAGCGGGACGTTGAACCGGTCGATCAGATCGGGCCGATCACGTTTGACGAACCACGGCACGTACTCGGCGAAGTGCTCGCTCGATTCGGTGACGAAGTAGCCGAAGTGGCGGAGCACCTCGTAGCGCACCCGGTTGTGGTCCGGGACCGCACCTGACTCCGCGCACGCTCGGAGCCGCGGGTAGAGATCTTCACCGTCGCGTTCGAACCGGAGGTAGAACGCCATGTGGTTGATGCCGGCGGCGAGGTAGGTGATGTCGCGGTACGGGATGCCGAGGTCGAGGGAGAGCTCGTACGCGGTTCCCTGCACGCTGTGGCAGAGGCCGACGGTGCGGATGCTCGTGGCCCGGTTCACGGCGCGGCAGTTGATCGCCATCGGGTTCGTGTAGTTCAGGAACCAGACATCGGGGCAGAGCTCCTCCATGTCGGTGCACATGTCGAGCATGACCGGGATCGTGCGCAGGCCGCGCATGATCCCGCCGACGCCCAACGTGTCGGCGATGGTCTGGCGCAAGCCGAACTCCTTCGGCACCTCGAAGTCCGTGACGGTTGCCGGCTCGTACCCTCCGACCTGGATCATGTTGATCGCGTAGTCGGCGCCGTCGAGCGCGGCGCGCCGGTCGGTCGTGGCGGTGATCTTCGGCTCCGCGTCGGCCGCGTCCGCGACTCGGCGGGCGACGAGCTCCGACGTCGCGAGCCGTTCGGCGTCGATGTCGAACAGCGCGATCTCGGAGTCGGCGAGCTCAACGTGTCCGAGGATGTCGCCGAGCAGGTTGCGCGCGAACACCGTGCTGCCCGCGCCGATGAAGACGATCTTGGCCACGCGCGGAGGCTATCGGGCTACGGCCGCCTCACTCCTTGCGGTGGATGCGGTAGTGGAGCACGAGGAACGGGAAGCCGAACACCCAGAACGCGTGCTCGGCGCGCACCTCGCCGTTCTCGACGTAGACGTCGAGTTCCTCGGCGAAGCCTGGGACTGCGGCCGTCGTCAGCGCGCGCGTCTCGGGGTCCACGTAGGTGAAGTAGTGGCCCGGGTGCGGAAGCGAGCTCCGGCTGGTCAGCGTGAGCCCGCCGTCCGGGCGGCGCGAGGAACGAGCGTCGCAGTGAAGTTCGTCTGGGGCAGCGGGAACCCGACGCTGACATAGCCGCGTTCGTCGTCACGGTACGTCGTATAGATCCCGATGTAGATCGGCTCGTCGGTGTCGGCGAACGACCGGATCCACGCGCGGATGTCGGGCGTTCCGTCGCCGTCCACGTCGATCGTGTCGATGCGGCTGTGCACACCGCGCAGCGCCGTCGCGTTGGTTCATCGGGACGTTTGCCTGCCCGAGCGGGCGCGCGAGGAACGTGCGGTAGAGCAGGTAACCGGGTCGCACCCACGGCCGCCACTCCGGCACGATGTCGAGCTTGAAGCGGGTGGTGTGCTCGTAGAACTCCCGCACCACGCGGATCGCACGCGTCCGGATCGAATTCCGGGCCGGCCAGCGCGTCGAGCGACGCGACGATGCCGATGTCGGCGACGGCCCGCTCGTAGGTGCCGCCGAGTACCTCGGCCAGAGCGGTGACGTACTCCGTGCCGACGTACCGCGTGCGCGCTTCGAGCGGCACGACGAACGGCAGCTCCCGTGCCGTGACTCGCTCCGCGAGCAGTGACACCTGCGCGTCGCGGAAGATGGCGGCGGAAGCGGCGCGATACGCGAGCACCGTCGCGCTCGCGATCGCAGCCGCGGACACCTCGGGGTCGATGCGGGTGACCGCCGCGCCGACCGCCGCGCCGAGCACCGGACCGAGCGCGACCTTCTGCGGCCGCAAGCCGAGCGCGCCCGCGACTGTGCCCGCGACGGTTGCGATCGCGATCGGTCGGTGGCCCACGACACGTCCCGCGAGCCAGCCCAGTGGCGCGGCGAGCGCGGCGCTCGTGAGAATCCGCTGCCACAACGCGGGGATCTCGCCCGGCCGCTGCCGCTTGCGCGCGATGGCTTCAGTCGTCGCCAGGACGGCGCCGCCGGCCATCGCGCCGGTCGCGATCGCGCGCGGCCCGCGATGCGCACGCAACGCGGCGCCGGCCAGCGCACCGATCGCGGCCGCGCTGAGCACCTGCGTCCGGAGGTCGGGCGTGCGGTCCACGACCGGCGCGGCGGGATCGACGGCGGGTTGGGGAACAGGCAACGGGCCGAGGCTACGACGTTCGCGTTACGGCTCGAGGAGCAATCCGGCTCGGCGCAGGACGTACTGCGCCCGGTCGACCTCGCCCGCGAGCACGAGGATCGCCGCCTCCGTCGCGTCGCCGTCCGGGTCTTCCGGCACTCGCGCGGGTCGCGACGATGCCCGCCGGCTCGAGCGCGGCCACGTACGCGCCAGCCTGGTCGAGCGGCACGCGCACGACCTCGGCGACCGAGTGACGATTCGGTGACTGCGTCACGTTCTTCAACACACGCCAATGTCCGAAGCGGAACCGTCCCATTGCGTCTCGAGTATGCCGCGTTCGGTGCACGGCTACGCTTCCGCCTCGAGCACTAGGCCGTCAGGTTCCCGTTCACGGGAGGCGATCGGTGAGGTTTCCTCTCCGATCTCGCAGGCGCGATGAAGCCCACGCCGTGGGTGCACGGCTCACGTCGACGTGTGCCGTATGCGGGCGATTCGGCGTCTTCGCCGCTACGTCGACCAACAGGCGCGGGAGCTACCGGTGCCCGGCATGTCGCGCGCAGCTCCGCTACCAGGGACAGGCGGCCGTGCTCGCGCCGCCCGCCGTCGGCCGCAGCAGCCCCAGCAGCAGCCCGATGGTCGTCGACTTGCCCGCGCCGTTCGGGCCCAGGTAGCCGAACACCTCACCCTGGTCGATCTCCGGATCGAGCCCGTCGAGCGCGGTGACGTGCCCGTACCGCTTCGTCAGCTGCTCAGTACGGATGGTCACCGTCATCGAGCCGAACCCCTTGGCGTCGCGCCCACCGAAGGCTAGGTCTCGCCACGTACCCATCTTCGGGTCGCGGCAACACGCGCGGGGTTAGCCTGCGACCATGACCGACAAGTCCGCGTTCTCCGAGAGCGAGTGGCATGCCCTGACGGACGCGCCGCTCCTCATCACGGCGGCCGTCTTCATCCCCGGCGAGCACGGCCCGATCTCGTTGGTGAAGGAAGCGAGCGCGAGCGCCAAATCCATCTCGAAGCCGGGCGAGCGCGGCGTCGCGAACGAGCTCATCGGGCAGATCGTCGCCGAGGCCAACACGAAGGAGGCGCGCGCGGAACTGAAGGAACATCGCGGACCGACGCCTCAGGCCGCGGTCGAAGACGTGTTGCACGACCTCGAGCCGGCTGTCGCCGCGTTGAAGAAGCTTCCTGCGGACGAAGCCGCGCAAGTGGCGGCGTGGTTCCTCGACATCGCCCGAGCGGTCGCGCAGTCGGCCAAGTCGGTCAACCCCGACGAACAAGCGTCGATCGACAAGCTCGCCACGCTGTTCGGCACGACGTCAACCTGAGCCCGACCACACTTCACGGGCGGTCGCCGGACCGGCGCCCGACTGACGCACCGTCGAATTGCGTCACGCCGTGGGATTCTCGCGGGATGAACGTGTGACGCGAGGGCTTCGACTGGGGTGGTCCACGGACGCAATCAGTGCGCTCGGCTGCGACGGTGTTCCTATTCGCCCCAGTGCAGAACGAGGAACATCATGTCCGAACTGCAGCCAACGGTGGTCATGGTCCACAGCGCTCGCCGAACGGTCGGGCTGAGCCCAACCATCGGTCCATCGCGTGCGGGTATCACGACGCTCGCAGATCTTCGCGAACATCTGCAGTGGGCGATCGAGCTCGAACACGCGACACTGCCGCCGTACCTGTGCGCGCTGTACTCGCTTGATCCGGATCGCAACCCAGAGGTCGTCGAAATCGTGCGCAGCCTCTTCGTCGAAGAGATGCTGCACTTCCTTCTGGCCGCGAACTTGTTGAATGCAGTGGGTGGACACCCACGAATCGACACGCCGCGGATGCTTGCGCCCTACCCACGTGCGCTCCCGCACGCGGACCCGTCTTTCGAGGTCTCGTTGCTCCCGTTCGGTGCCGAAGCCCTCGAGCTCTTTCTGAAGATCGAGCAGCCTTCTGCACCTGACGCGGATCCGGAGAGCGACTGCTACAAGACCTTCTACAACGCGATCGAGCACGGAATGCGTGAGCTCTGTACGCGCCTTGGTGAGGCGAACGTCTTCTGCGGTGACCCGCGGCGGCAGGTTTTCGACACGGGCTCGGACGGGGGCGACGGACGCATCGTCGTGATCAACAGCCTCGACAGCGCGCTCGCCGCGCTTCGCGAAATCGTCGTCCAGGGCGAAGGCACCACCAGCACTGAAGTCTGGGATGGCGACCGGGCGATGTTCCATCCGGAGCACGACGAAGTCGGGCACTACTTCCGTTTCCAGGCGATCAAGCTCGGTCGGTGCTACCGCCGCGGTGACACCGTGGCATCCGGGCCCTCCGGTCATCTCATCTCCGTCGACTGGGAGGCGCAGCTGTCGCATCCGATCATCGACGCCGACGGGCACTTCGTGGAGATCGGACCACTCCTCGATGAGGAGATGCTCACTTACCTCGAGGAGATGGGCGGCCGCGCGGTGCGGGACCGGTACGCGCGCGATACCGGGCTCACCGACACGTCAACCGTGCTCGCACGTCACCCGGCATCCGATCAACCGGGGTGGCAGGCCATGCCGTCGTGGTGGGGATGGGCGACCAAGAACGTGCGGGATCGCGCCACCGCGCATCTCCCCGCATTGCTCTACGAGCGACTCGACGAGTTCGGGATCGATTTCACGATGCTCTATCCGTCGATGACGTTGTCGTACCTCGAGGTCGCCGACGACGAGCTGATCGGGTTGCGTTGTCGCGCCGCGAACCGCGCGCTCGCGAACCTTTTCAGCAACTACCACGACCGCACGACGGTTGGCGCGCTCGTACCGATGCTCGACCCGAAGCTCGCGATCGAGGAACTCGAGTACGCCGTTCACGACCTGGGCTTCAAGACCGCGGTGTTCGCCGGGCACGCCGCGCCGTTCGATCGGACGCGGCGACGCGTACCGGCTCGACACGTTCGGACTCGACAGCGCGTACGACTACGACCCGTTGTGGTCCAAGTGCGTCGAGCTCGGCATCGCCCCGGTGTACCACAGTTCGCTGCAAGGGCATCGGGTGACGCGATCGGCGTCGAGCTACGTCTACAACCACATCGGCGGCTTGGCGGCGAGCCACGAGTCGCTGTGCAAGTCGCTGTTCCTGTCGGGCGTGACGCATCGCTTCCCGACGTTGCGCTTCGGCTTCCTCGAGGGTGGCGTTGGCTGGGCCTGCAGCCTGCTGTCCGACATCGTCGGCCACTGGCAGAAGCGCAACGGGCGCGAGATCGCCGCACTCGACCCCGACCTTCTCGACGTCGATGCGCTCATAGCGCTTTTCGACCGCTATGGCGACGAGCGCATCCAGGGCGCGCTCGAACAGTTGCGCGCGTACTACTCGCGACCGAGTGCGCGCCCGCAACAGCTCGACGAGTTCGCGGCAGCGATGGTCGACTCGGTCGAGGACATTCGTGACCGCTTCGTGCCGAACTTCTACTTCGGCTGCGAGGCCGACGATCGACTCGTCGCATGGGCGTTCAACGAGCGGTGCAACGCCGCGGGCGCGCGGCTGCGTCCGATCTTCGGCTCCGACATCTCGCACTGGGACGTGCCCGACATGACCCGACCAGTCGAAGAGGCGTACGAACTCGTCGAAGACGGGCTCATCGGCGAGAGTGACTTCCGCGAGCTGATGTTCCTCAACCCGGCACGGTTGCACGCGGGCATGAACCCGGCGTTCTTCGACGGCACTGTCTGCGAGCGCGCCGTCACCCAGGCGCTCGAAGCCGCGCGGTAGCGACGCTCGGTCGATACCAGCGCACCCCCGCGAACCACCCGCGCAGTCACGTCAGGTCGGGCGGGAAGGTTCGGGGAAGGTCGGGTCCGTACGTTTCGGCTCCCCTTCCCAAGGAGCAACCATGACCATCACCGAGCAGTCCGGCCGCAACGGCGTCGACACCGAAGCGCTCTTTGCCACGATCAACGTCGTCAAAAGCCAACGAGAGCTCGCGAAGTTCCAGTTCCGTGCCCACAGCGACTGGGTGAGCGGCACGCACAGTCGGGTCCGGGCCGGGACCTTCGACGGCGCGGGCGGGACCCACGAGCACAAGGCCGCGTACGAGTCGGGCGTCGACCACCCCGCCGTACTCGTCGGGACCGACGAAGCGCCGACCCCCGTCGAGTACCTCCTCGTCGGTCTCGCGGGCTGCCTGACGGCCGGCATCGCCAACATCGCATCCGCGCGGGGCATCACCTTGCGCTCAGTCACCGCGAGCGTCGAAGGCGATATCGACCTCCAAGGGATCCTCGGCCTGTCGGACACCGTCCGCAACGGCTACGAGCAGATCCGCATCGCCTTCACCATCGACGCCGACGCGCCGGCGGCGAAGGTCGCCGAGATCGTCGAACAGTCGCGGGCCCGTTCGGCGGTCTTCGATGTGCTCACGAACGGCGTGCCTGTCTCGATCGACGTCACGTCCGTCTGACCACGCACCGCGGCGCGGCGGGGCTGCGGTCCGGCCGCGCGCGTCTCCAGGAGCTCTCCCGTGCAACGCACCGACACGATCATCGTGGGCGCCGGCCAAGCCGGCCTCGCCGTCAGCAACCTGCTCACGCACGCAGGCCGCGACCACGTGCTGCTGGAGCGCGGGCGCGTCGGCGAGCGCTGGCGATCCGAACGTTGGGAGTCGCTGCAGCTCCTCACGCCGAACTGGATGACCCGTCTCCCGGGTTGGCAATACTCCGGCGACCGTCCCGATGGCTTCATGCATCGCACCCAGGTCGTCGACTTCTTCGATCGTTACGCGCGGTCGTTCGGTGCGCCCGTCCTCGGCGAGACGCGGGTAGAGCGCGTGTCGCCGGGCGACGGCGGCTACCACGTCGTCACCGACCAGGCGACCTGGTTTGCGACGAACGTCGTCATCGCGACCGGCGCGAGCGACACACCGAGCGTGCCGCGTTGGGCGGAGGCGCTCGCGCCCGAGATCGACCAGATCACGCCGAACCGGTACCGCGCGCCGTCGTCCGTACGCGACGGCGGGGTCCTCGTCGTGGGGGCATCGGCCACCGGTGTACAGCTCGCCGACGAGCTGGCGCGGCGGGTCGCTTTGTCGTGCTGGCGGTCGGTACGCACACGCGTGCCGTGCGGAGATACCGCGGGCTCGACATGTTCCGCTGGCTCGAAGCAACGGGGAAGAACGGCACGCCACTCGCCGCAGTCGCCGATCCGGTCTCCGCCCCCCGCGCGCCTTCGCTCCAACTCGTCGGCGGGACGCCGACCCGCGAAGTAGATCTTCGAGCGCTGCAAAGGCACGGCGTCGAGCTCACCGGCCGCGGCGTCGGTGCCGACGGGATGCGCGTGAGATTCGCCGACGACCTCGACGCGACCACTGCTCGAGCGGACGCGCGCCTGAAGCGGTTGCTGTGCGAGTTCGATCGCCACGCGGCGACCGCGGGCTGGTCGCATCTTCTGGGCGAGGATCCCGATTCGCGGATCGCGCCCGTACGAGTGCCTACGCCCCGCCGCACCGAGCTGGATCTCCGTGCGGCCGGCATCGCCACCATTGTCTGGGCAACCGGGTACCGCCGTGACTACTCGTGGCTCGACGTCCCGGTGCTCGATCCGCGCGGCGAGCTCCGGCAGACGGGTGGCGTGACGGCCGCGCCGGGCCTGTACGTGGTTGGCCTGCGCTTCCAGTCGCGGCGCAACTCGAACTTCATCGATGGCGTGGGCCACGACGCCCGCACCGTTGTCGAACACCTGACCTGTCGCCGGCGCGACACCGTGCGCGTCGCCGTCTGAAGAGGACCACCATGAGGAAGTCGTCCCACGATGTCGTCATCGTCGGTGCTCGCCCCGCGGGCGCGGCAACCGCGATGCTCCTCGCCCGTCGAGGACTCGACGTGCTCGTCGTCGATCGCGGAATTCGGCAGCGACACCGTTTCCACGCACGCGCTCATGCGCGCCGGCGTGCTGCAGCTGCGGCGCTGGGGTGTGGTCGATGCCATCGTCGACGCGGGGACGCCGCCGGTGCGCCGGACCTCGTTCCACTACGCGGACGGCACGTTGGAGATGTCGCTGAAGCCCGCAGCCGGCGTCGACGCGCTCTACGCACCCCGACGAACGGTGCTCGACCGGCTGCTCGTCGACGCCGCCCGCGATGCGGGCGCCACGGTCCGGTTCGGTACGACGGTGAACACGCTGCTGCAGGACCGAGACGATCAGGTCGCCGGTATCAGCGGACGTGATCGCGACGGACAGGAATTCTCCGCGCGGGCGGCGTTGACAATCGGCGCCGATGGCCTCCACTCGTTCGTCGCACGACAGGTCGACGCTCCGTTCGAGCGCGTCGGTCGTCACGCGAGCGCATGCGTGTACGCGTACTGGGCCGATCTCGACGTCGACGGATACGAATGGTTCTGGCGGGCCGGGACGATGATCGGCCTCATCCCGACGAACGACGACGAGGTCTGCGTGTGCGTCTGCGCGCCGCTGGACCGGTTGCGCGCGACGGGTTACGGCGAGCTGATCGACGCGGTCGCACCGGAGGTCGCCGCGCGATCGACGACTGCGGCCAGACCGAGCCGGCTGCGGCGCTTCCGCGGTGCACCCGGATACGTGCGCCGGGCGACCGGGCCGGGATGGGCCCTCGTCGGCGATGCCGGCTACTACAAGGACCCACTGAGCGCGCACGGCATCACCGACGCACTCCGCGACGCCGAGCTCCTCGCGCTCGGGGTCATCGACGGCTCGATCACGGAGTATCAGCGCGAACGCGATCGGCTGTCGACCGACCTCTTCGAGATCGTCGACGAGCTGGCCGGGTTCTCTTGGGACGCCGACCGGGTCCGCGATCTATTGCTCTCGCTGAGTGCGTCGATGACGGACGAGATCGAGGCGCTCGGCGGGCTCGACCGTGACAAGTTGCCTACGATTCGGACGTAATGCGGGTCGAGATCACGCTCCTGGGGGACTTCGGCGTGCGCGTCGACGGGACTGCCGTCGATCCGCGCGAGCTGGGAGCGCCGCCACGCGGCGAGCCTCGTCAAGCTCCTCGCCCTTGCGCCGGGGCGACGCCTGCACCGCGAGCAATGCCTCGATGCGATCTGGCCCGAGCTTGCCGTCGACGAAGCCGGGCCGAGGCTCCACAAGGCCGCGCACTATGCCCGCAAGGCGCTCGGCAACCGCGAAGCGATCGTTCTGCGACGCGACGAGGTCGCGCTCTTCCCCGCCGGCGACGTCACGATCGACGTGATCGACTTCGAAGCGCTCGCCGATCGCGCCCTGCACCGTGACGACCCCAGCACGCTCGCCAACGCACTCGACCGCTACGGCGGACCGCTCCTGCCAACCGACCCCTACGAGCCGTGGGCCGAGACGCGCCGCGAACACGCTCGCCGCCTCCACGTCTCGCTCCTTCGCCGCGCGCAGCGCTGGGACGCACTCCTCGCCGAAGAGCCGGCCGACGAGGAAGCGCACGTCGCACTGATGCACGCGTACGTCGCCCGCGGCGATCGGCGAGCCGCGCTCCGCCAGTACGAGCGTATGGACCGCGCCTTGCGTGACGAGCTCGGCATGGTCCCGAGCGAAGAGGCAACACGACTGCGGGACGAGATCCTCGCGGTTCTGCCGCATGCCAACGCGCCGGCGGCGGCGTTCGACGACGGCCTGGTCGGCCGCGAACACGAGCTCGATGTCCTCACCGACCTACTCGGCGCGGTGGGCACCGGCCGAGGGCGAGCCGTGCTCGTCTCCGGGCCGCCGGGAGCCGGCAAGTCCGCGCTCGTCGAGCAACTCCGCACGCGCGCGCGACCGCGCTCGGTTGGCGGTGCGGCATCGGCGGTGCCGCCGCAATCGAGGGCGCCTGGCCGTACGCACCGGTACTCGAGGCCATGGCCGACCTCGGCCGCCGGCATCCGACGCTGCTCGACGGGCTCGATGACTCGTACCGCTCGGAGATCGACCGGGCTCGGCGCGGTGACGAGACGCCGGGCACCGGCGAGGCCACCGAGACGTCCCGCCGTCCCCCGGCCGGCGGCCGCCGGCTCGGACATCAACGGCTGTTCGTCGCCGCGTCCGAGCTCATGCGGCTCGCTGCGTCCGGTCCCGGACTCCTGCTCGTGATCGATGACGCGCACGACGCCGACGACGCGAGCCTCCGCCTCCTGCACTACCTCGCGCGGACGGCTGCCGAGGCGCGGGTGCTGATCGCGATCGTCCGGCGTTCGAACGTCGATGCACCACAACTCGACGAAATGCGCGCGAGCCTCCAGCAGCGCGACGCGCTGACCGAAGTCGACGTCCGTCCGCTGGATCTCGACGCGACGCGGACCCTCGTGACGCGCTTTCGTCCGGGATCGACCGAGGAGGCGGTCGCTCGCATCGCGACCATCTCGGGTGGCAACCCATTCGCGATCATCGAGCTCTCGCAGCGTGATGGCGAGGAGCAGGGCGCCTCCCCTGTCGGCGGAATCGACGGCCCCACCCGCGACGCGCTCCAGCGCGTCGCGATTGCCGGGATGCAATTCGACACCGACGAGTTCGTCGCGCTCTCCGGTCTTCCCGAGGCGGCCGCGTTCGCGCGGCTCGACACCGCGCTTGCGGGTCGAGTCGTCGAATGGGCCGACGCGGGATACCGATTCCGACACGCGCTCGTCCGCGATGCGCTGCTCGCGGACCTGCCTCCCCATCGCCAGCGCGCGATCCACCGGGACGCGGCGCGCCAGCTCGCGGCACTCGGAGCGTCGGACGCGCGCGTCGGTTTCCACCTACTGCGGGCTGGAGATCCGGAAGCGGTCGCGTACCTGCTGCGCGCGGCCGAGGGCGAGGCCGCGATCGGCGCGTACCGTGACGCGCTCGCGCTCGTGGAGTCCGTCGGCGATCGCGCGAGCACGGAACAGCTCGCTCGCATCGCCGCGCTGCGCGGCGACCTGCTGTTCGCGCTCGGCGATCCCGCGGCCGTCGCCGCCTATCGGGATGCGCTCAACGTCACGGCCTCGAGCTCGGACAAACGGCCGGACCATGAGCGGCGGCTTCTCCGGGCGAAGCTCGGCCGCGCCGCGTTGTACTCGGGGGACGTCGGTCTCGCCGGCACCTCATTGCGGGATCTCGACCTCCGCGACGACGCGGCCGACAGCACCATCATGCTGGCGCGAGCGAACTACGCCTACTCGACCGGCGATATCGAGACCGCGACCGAGCTCGCCGCGAAGGCACGCGAGCTCGTGGAATTCGATCGCGAGGACTGGCAGTTGCTCGACCTCATCGCGTTGCAGGGTCTGCTCGCCCACAACCGTGGCGAGTGGTTCGAGCAGCTGCGTCATGAGCTCCGACGCACGCACGACTCGCCTTATCTCGCCAACGCGGTGTTCGACGGTCATCTGTGCGTCGCCGAATACCTCCTCTACGGCCCGGTTCCCTATTCCGAGGTCTTGGCGCTCGCCGATTCGTTGCGCGCGACCGCAACACGCGCCGGCGCCTTGCGGGCGGTCGCGTTCGCGGCCGCGCTGGCGGGGGAAGCAGCCTTGCTCGCCGGAGATCTGACCCGAGCGGAGCACGAGCTGCAGGAAGCCGTCGACCTGCACCGCGAGATCAGCGCGACGGCCGGCGAAGCCCACTCGCTGCAGCGGATGGCCGAACTGCGCGTGGCCCAGGGCCGAAACGCCGAGGCACGCGACCTCCTGCAACGAGCGCTCCCGCTCGCGCGCTGGTCGTCGATCACCCTCCACCTCCTGCAACGGATCTACGGAACGATGATCCGCGCCGCCTCCTCCCCCGCCGAGGCGCGCGCCGTCGTCGCAATCGCAGACACGGCGCTCGGCCAGGACGACTACTGCACGCTCTGCCAGGTGATGTACGCGATTCCCGCGACCATCGCCTGCGCCGATGTGCGCGATCTCGAGACCGCGATGTCGCACTACGCCGTCGCCGAGAAGTCGGCGCGGCTCTGGCACGGGACCGCGTGGCATGCCGCGACGCTCGAGGCGCGCGCCCACCTCGCCGCGGCACGCGACGATCCGAGCGCGGCGGCCGATCTGCTCGGTGAGGCAGCGCTCGAGTTCGCCGGCGCAGGCCAACCCATCGACGCGGCACGGTGCCGTTCCGGCCTCCGCGTCGCATCGCTCTGACAACGGAGGTCCGCATGAACGTCGGCGACACCGCCCGCCGCTCCCGGACCGTCACGGCTCGCGACATCGAGCTCTTCACCGAACTCACGGGCGATCGCAACCCGGTGCACTACGACGAAGCCGCGGCCCGCGCCTCGCGCTTCGGGCGGATCATCGTGCAGGGCGGCGTGACCTCCGGGCTCCTCAACGCCGTCGTCGCCGAAGACCTGCCCGGGCCCGGCTCGGTCTTTCTCGAGACGCACTGGCGATTCCTCGCGCCGGTCGGCCCGGGAGACACGATCACCGCCGAGGTCGAGGTCCTCGAGCACCGCACCGACAAGCCGATCACCACGCTGCGCACGACGATCACGAACCAGGACGGCACCGTCGTGCTCGAGGGCACCGCGGTCGTCTACCGCGATCCGCTCGACCGGTAGCCCCGCGGCTCAACGCGAGAGGCGCCGACGTAGCTTCTCCGCGACATGCGGGCGCAAACGTCATTGGCGTCAAGCTTCGGCACTGGGCGCCCCTGCGCGGACCGCCCCTCACCTAACCCGACACGCGAGCCCGTCCCGGAGCTCGCACCGGTCCGGATGGCCGATTGCCGCCAGCGCCTCGACGCCGTCGACGACCCGCGGACCCGGACGAACGAACGCCGCGTTGGCATCGACTGCCCACACCGCGACGCCATCGGGTAACACTCCTGCAACGACGAGCGTCGCAGCTTGCGCGCTCGCATCGTCGAGCTCATAACCGCACGGCGCGACAACGATCACCTCGGGTGCGCTCGCATGCAGTTCCTCGGTGGTGATGCAGCGCGACCGCTGACCACTGCCCCCGAGCACCGGCTCCGCGCCCGCCGCCGTAACGAGATCAGGGACCCAGTGCCCGGCGCAGTACAGCGGATCGATCCACTCCAACACCGCGACGCGCGGCGGAACCGTGTCGCGCGTCAACGTTGCGATCGATGCCAAGCGGCGGCGAAGATCGCGCACGAGCGCCTCGGCCCGGTCCTCGCAACGCGTCGCCTTCCCGATCACCACGATCGACTCGAGCACGTCGTCGAGCGTCATCGGATCCACTGTCAGCACGTCGGCGGTGCACCCCAAATGCCGGAGCGCGTCGTCCACTTCGGACACGTCGACTGCACACACCGCGCACAGATCCTGGGTGACGACGAGATCGGCAGAGAGCTCGCGCAGCGCGCCTTCATCGAGGTGGTACTGGTCGTGGCCGGCTGTGACGCGTGCACGAACCTCGTCATCGATCTGCGCCGGGGTCAGTCCGGCCGGCAGCGTCGTGTTCGACACGACGCGACGAGTTCGCGCCTCCGGCGGATAGTCACACTCGAAGGTGACGCCGACGACGTCCGGGCCTGCGCCCAGCGCGAACAAGATTTCCGTGGTCGAGGGCAGCAAGGACACGATCCGCACGACCGTCAACGGTAGACCGATGGCGGCCGCTACGCCGCGCCCGCGAATAGCCTGTTCGGTCGAGCCCTCGTAGCTCAGGGGATAGAGCATCGGTTTCCTAAATCGATATCGACGCGCTGCGTGACCTTCCCGGATGGAAAGAAGCGCTGGCCAGCGCCAGTGTTCCTTGTCCGGGGTTCACCGCGAAGAACCATCGAATACCGCGCCGCCGCGGGATTTCCGCGGGATACGTCCTGGCGATTGACCGCATGACCGATGAAGCTCCCTTCGGGCGCGGGTCTCGAGTCCGAGACAATGCCCGATCGCGCGTGATCTTGCGAGCGCCGCATGGGCAGATATGCGCTGTCGGCGGGTAGCTCTGCGTGTGGACGCGCAGATTCGCCATGCGCCCGTGCGATCCCAGCCATGTGCGCCGAAATCTAGAACTGCGCGTTATGGCGCGCATTGAGCCGAGAGCTTCGCTCCCTGATCGTCGAACATCGTGTCCTGCAAGCGTTGCCTTGCCGCAGAAGCAACGTACAAACTTCGCCGGTCGCTGCAAGTTGCGGGCGGTGATCGGGGGAATCACGTGGATCTTCGGCGAACTGGCCGCATCTTCGGCTGGCTCTTCATCGGCACGTTCATCACGAGCATCCCGGCGCGGCTGCTCTTCATTCACGGGGTCGGCGCCAGCTGGAGCGATATGCGCTTCGTACCGGGGGACACTTCGCACGCGGCCTTGAAGTGGGCGCGGTCCTCGAGTTCGGGCTGATCGTCACCCAAATCGGAACCGCAGTCGTCATCTACCCGCTCGTCAGACGCCAGAGCGAAACCGTCTCGCTCGGGTACGTCACCGCCCGAGTCATGGAGTCTGTCTTCGCCGCGATCGGCATCATCAGCATCATTTCGGTGCTGAACGTGGCCGATGCGTTGGAGGGCGCGAGTGGTGTAGGAGCCACGGCGCTCGCCGTGCAAGGCAACTCCCTCGTCCGCAGCTACGACTGGGCGTTCCTGTGGGGTCCCGGACTCATCGCCGGCATCGGGAACGGCATCCTGCTCGGCTACCTGATGTACCGATCGGCGCTCGTACCGCCTCGCATGGCACTGCTCGGGCTCGTCGGCGGTTCCTTGATCATCTTGTCGTTCGCGCTGATGCTGATTGGCGTCTACAAGAATGGAGAGGGACCTTCGGGCCTCTTCACACTCCCGGAAGCCGCGTGGGAGTTGTACCTCGGCATCTACTGCGCCTGGAAGGGATTTCGGCTCGCAAGCCCGCTCGCCAGACCAGAAATGGCGATGGCAGACGGCCGATCGCCTTCATCTCGAGCCAGTGACCCAGCAACATGACGTCGATGAGCAGCGCGAGCTCCCGCCAGAAGTCGAGATCGAAGCTGCTCACGTGCAGACTCGTCGCGAGGCTCGCGGTGAACGCGACCGTGATCGCGAGACCGATCAGCAGCATCATGCCCGGCTGCCGCGCCTGGGCCGCGTGATCGGCGTGACCGGCGTGGTGCGCCGGCGCGGCCCCTTGGTTAGTGGTCTGGTGCTCCATCACGACTCCGAACGGCCTGGCGCGTGCGGTCGACCGAAGTAGGTGTACCCGTCAGCCGGGTTGTCGCGCCCGGCCGTGGATTGCGTCGAGCCGCTCCTGGTACTCGGCGGCGTCGATCGCACCGGCCGCGAGCCGGTGGGCGAGGACCTCGTCCGGCGTCGGCGCGACCCTTCGTGCCACCCGCGCTCTCGTCGGTCAACGCGCTGTCCGGCTTGGAGGCGCCGGTTGGACACCCGCCCCACGATCCGAGGGGTCGCGCCCGATTGCGGCCCCGACCCCTTAGGGCGAGCATGAACGCACGGCAACCCCTGCTGCAGCCGAACCCGAGGAGGCCCCATGCAGATCGCACTCGCGCTGTATCCCAACTTCACGATGCTCGACATCGTCGGGCCGTTCCAGGTCCTCGTCGACGTACCCGGTCACGAGGTCGTGTTCGTCGCCGCCCAGGCCGGCCCCGTTGTCGACCACACCGGCCGAGCGACGCTCATCGCGACACAGTCGTTCGCCGAGGTTCCGAACCCCGACGTTGTCGTCGTGCCCGGCGGTCTCAATGACACCGAACTCCAATCGGAGCTGATCACGTGGCTTCGTGCGGTGCACCCGGTTACGACGTGGACAACAAGCGTCTGCACGGGTGCCATCTACCTCGCGGCCGCGGGCATCCTCGACGGACTCGATGCAACGACGCACTGGGTGCGCAAGCCTGCGCTCGAGCAACTCGGCGCTCACTACACGGCCGACCGCGTGGTCGAGCGCGGCAAGGTCATCACGGCAGCCGGCGTCTCGAGTGGCATCGACATGGCGCTGGTGTTGCTCGACCGCGTGTACGGCCCTGAGATGGCGCAGATGGTCCAGCTCGCGATCGAGTACGACCCGCAACCGCCGTTCGACACCGGCTCGCCCGCGAAGGCGCCCGCCGACCTCGTCGACCTGGTTCGACAGATCATCGGAGAGGGTCCCGCGCTTCCCGCGACCGCCAATGGAGGTGTCCGATGAACAAGCAGACCATCACCACCGACACCCGCTCCCAGCTCCATGCCGCATGGGCGGACGAGATCGCCGCCGCCGGCACCGCACGTGCGAGTGGCGACAAGAGTGCTGAGTGGTCCCACTTGGAACGCGCCCACATCGTCAGCCAACCGTTGGCCGGCGAGCATGTACGCACGCACGGCGCCATGTTCGCCGCCGCGCTCCGCCGCCGCGACCTTCACGAGCTCGTCGGCCAAATGTTCCGGATCATCGTCGCCGCACCCGGCTCGCTAACCGGCAAGTACCCGGTTGGCAACACCGGTGGCGCCGACGTCAGCGCCTTCACCCCGATGCCGATCCCTGACGACCTGCGGCCGCTGCTGCCCGACACCGTGGAGGCATCGTGAACCACGACACGCCCGATACCACGACCGACACCTTCTCGACTGACGTCAGCGGCCTCGACGACGCAGGCCGAGCCGACATCGTCACCCTCGACGACGGAGACACCTACGAACTACGCATCGCTCCCGTAGCAAAGGACCTCGGCGACGGCCGCGTTCGCATGCTCTCGTACAACGGTTCCATCCCGGGCCCCACGTTGCGGGTCCGGCAGGGATCCGAAGTCATCGTGCGTGTCCGCAACGACGGTGACACCGACGCGACCGTCCACTGGCATGGCCTGCGGCTCGACAACGCCTACGACGGCGTGCCGTTCGAGACGCAGTCGCCGATCGGGATCGGCGGCGAGTTCACCTACCGGCTGCGGTTCCCCGACGCCGGCCTGTACTGGTACCACCCGCACATCCGCGAGGACTACGGCCTCGACATGGGGCTGTACGGCAACATCGTCGTCGAACCCGCCGAGCCCGACTACTGGCCTGCAGTCGACCGCGAAGTGGTCGTGACGCTCGACGACGTCCTCGTCGAAGACGGTCGCATCGCCGCATTCCACGAGGCGGGCCCGACACACGTCGCGATGGGTCGGTTCGGCAACGTGATGCTAACCGGCGGCGAGACAAACCTCGCGCTCGACGCGCACGTCGGCGAGGTCGTCCGGTTCTACTTCACGAACACCGCGAACACGCGGCTGTTCAACGTCGCACTCCCTGGCGCGCGCATGAAGCTCGTCGGCAGCGACAGCGGACGGTACGAACACGAGACGTTCGTCGACGCAGTGCTCCTCGCGCCTTCCGAGCGGGCCATCGTCGACGTCCGCTTCGAAGCACCGGGCACAACCGCGCTCGGAGCACCGCACACCCGAACGCACCTACATCCTCGGCACCATCGACGTCACCGACGGCGACACGCCGTCATCGAACGAGGGCGTGTTCGAGGAACTGCGCACGAGCGAGGAGCTCGCGAGCTGGCGAGCGCAGCTCGACACCCACGTCGCGCGGCGCCCCGACAAGACGCTCGCGTTCAAGTCGTTGATGCCGCTGCTCTACGGCGACACAGATACGGCCGCGGACGCCTACACGTGCCCGATGCACCCCGATGTCATCACGACCGAGCCGGGAACGTGCCCGCAGTGCGGCATGAAGCTCGTGCCCGCACCCACCACCTACGTGTGCCCCATGCACCCCGACGTCACGTCTGACAGCGCGGCAACCTGCCCGCAGTGCGGGATGCGGCTCGTTCCGCAGAGTGGCGCGCCCACCGACCACCCGCACGCGCCTGGACATGAACATGTGCACGCCCACGACACCGCCGACGGGCTCGAGTGGGAGGATCTCATGCCCGAGATCAACGCCGCGTCGAACCCGCACAACATGATCTGGAAGCTCGTCGACCTCGACACGCGCAAGGAAAACTGGGAAATCGACTGGGAGTTCCGTGTCGGCGACCTCGTCAAGATCCGGGTCGTCAACGACATGGACCAAGACCACCCGATGCACCACCCGTTCCACATCCATGGCGCCGGGCGGTTCTTGATCCTCGCCCGCGACGACCTCGTCGAGCCGAACCTCGCGTGGAAGGACACGGTTCTCGTCCGCTCCGGCGAGACCGTCGACATCTTGCTGGACGTCACGAACCCCGGATTGTGGATGGCGCACTGCCACATTGCCGAGCACAACCAGAGCGGGATGATGTTCTCGTTCCCGGTCCGCGAGAACTGACGGAGCCGCAATGCGAGAGGAGCAGCACGCGAAGCAACGTCCTTGCATCGTCGCCGTCGACCACGACACCGCGACACGGGCGCTGCTCGCCGATGAACTCGACGCCCGCTACGGCCGTCACTACGACATCGTCGTGACCGGCGCGAGCGACGATGCGCGCGCGTTCCTCTCCGATCCGGGTGCCGGCGATGTAGCGCTCGTCGTCGCCGAACGCGACTATCACGGCGCGCAGGTCCTCGCGGCGACGCGCACGCTTCACCCGCACGCCAAGCGCGCGCTGCTCATCGGATTCAACGAGAACCGCTCGGCACGAGAGGAGATCATTCAGTTCCTCGAAGGCGGGGACGCCGAGTACTACCTCGCCGAAACCGATGGCATCATCCGACGAGCGCTTCCACCGCGCGCTCACGGAGTTCCTCGACGACTGGTGGCGCCTACGTGGTCGACCATACGACGGGATCCGCGTGATCGGCGACGATCATTCGGCCCGCGTACACGAGATCTGCGATCTGCTGCACCGGCACGACTTCCCCTACGCGCTCCACCCGGCCGACTCCGACTCCGGCCGAGCTGTGCTCGCGGCTGCGGGAGTACCAACGACGTCGGAACCCGTCGTGATCGTCGACGGCTACGCGCCGTTCATCGATCCCACTAACGTCGAGGTCGCGTCCGCGCTCGGCGCGAGGACCCGCGCCGGCGAAGGCACCTACGACGTCGTCGTGATCGGCGGCGGACCCGCCGGCCTCGCGGCCGCGGTGTACGCGGGGTCGGAAGGCTTCCGCGTCGCGCTCGTCGAACGCACCTCGATGGGCGGCCAGGCCGGCACGAGCTCGCTGATCCGCAACTACCTGGGTTTCCCCGCGGTATCAGCGGCGCCGAGCTCGCGATCCGCGCGTTCGACCAAGCGGTCCTGTTCGGAACCGAGATGGTGTACGGCGGTGACGTCGTCGATCTGCGCGTCAACGGCAACCTACGGATCGTCGAGCTCGGCGACGGCACGACACTCGTGGCCCACGCCGTCGTCGTCGCGAGCGGCGTCTCCTACCGAACGCTCGACGTCGCGTCGCTCGACGCGTTGCAAGGTGTCGGCGTCTACTACGGCTCGGCGATGTCCGAGCACGCGCGCTCACCGGCGAACACGCGTACGTCGTCGGCGGTGGCAACTCGGCCGGACAAGCCGCGATGCACCTCACGCAATACGCAAAGTCCGTGACGATTGTCGTGCGATCGAACACGCTCGCCGCGAGCATGTCCGACTACCTCGTCAAGAGCATCGAACGGACACCGAACCTCGACATCCGCTACGCCACCGAAGTCATCGACGGCGGCGGCCATGGTCGCCTCGAATGGATCGACCTCAAAGACCGCACCGACGGGACAGTCGAACACGTCGAGGCCGCAGGGCTCTTCGTCCTCATCGGCGCCGAGCCCTGCACCGACTGGCTCCCGCCGACAGTCGCCGCGTGACGCCTGGGGCTACCTCGCGACCGGCGGCCACTGCGACTGTCACTTCGACACCGAGGGAGGACGAGCGCCGCTCATGTTCGAGACGACCATGTCCGGCGTCTTCGCCATCGGCGACGCCCGCCAGGGGTCCGTCAAGCGCGTCGCGTCCGCCGCGGGCGAAGGAGCCGTCTGCGTGCGGCTCATCCACGAGTACCTCGACACACACGAGCGAGAAACCTGATACGGCCCGCATTCGGAGGAACGAGTAGATCTCTTCGTCGTCCAGCTTCTCGCCGTCGAGTTCGGCGGTCACGAGGTCCGTGATCAGGTCGTCGCGTGGCGTAACGCGGCGTTCGTCAACGATGTGTTCGAGGTATGCACGCAGCTCGTTCGAGCACTACACGGCGTAGTTCCATCGCGAAACACGGTGATGATCCCCACCGCCCACCCTTGAAACTGCTCGTAGTCCTGTCGGGCAGGCCGAGGACGCCCGAGATGACCTTCGCCGGGAACCCGAATGTGTAGTCGGTGACGAGGTCCATACGGCCCTGGTCAACGAACCCGTCGATCAACTCATCGACGTGGACGCGCGCTCGCCACAAGTGCATTGGTTACGTCGGTGCTCAGTTTCGACGGACGCCGCGTGGCGTCATTCCCGACTCGATGCTGAGCTCAACGGTCAGAAAGCGCCTTCGCGTCCGGTGGACTCCGTGCGCGTCGAGCACCTTGTGCCTCAGTACGGTCGGATAGGAACGTTCGACGATGCGGGTTCGACCCCAGGCACGAGTGCCCTGCGAACGGTCCGATCAGAAGGTTCGCGAATCCGTCGGAATGTCGTGACTTCCGCGCCTGTCACATCGTCGCACGGTTGCTGCGTTCGGTACCTTCCGCGACTACGCAGACTCACCGCCGCCGGCGAGTCGCCGATGTGCTGGCGTACGCCCAGCAACATGGGTGTCGCCGGAGTCGTCAGCAGACTCATCACGCTATGACGCCACGATTGTTGCCTTCATGCCACCCGGATAGTGGCCTGGCTCGTGGCAACCGATCAGCACGCTGCCCTTCTCGTCAAACATGTAGGTGAGTTCGCCGGACTCGCCAGGCGCGACCGTGATCTCTCGATCCGCACCGTGTGACCCGTCGGAGTGTGACATGTCACTCATGTCCTCCGAGTCGCCGCTGCGCATCTCGTCCTCGTGCGCGTCTTGTTCCGACTCCGTACCGATGTACGCCTCGTGATCGAGCTTTCCGTCATTCGTGAACCGAAACGTCACCTCCTCTCCAGCCTTCACTTCGATCTGGGTCGGATCGAACCGCGAGTCCTTCATCGTGACCTCGACCACGCCGTCATCGTTCGGTGCCGCCGAGTCGTCGTCGCCACCACACGCGGCGACGAACAACGCCAGCGAGGTGACCACCAAGACCGATTGCCTGAGCAGTGCCACGAATCTCCCTTGCTCGCTGGAACGGTTCGCCTAGATGTGGTCTTCGAGCCCAATATCGACACCGCCATCGCCGTTCATCCGGAGCTCGAAACCCGAGTCGGCGACGCACTGCGCCAGGGCGGCCGTACTGGGCAGCGGGTCACCAGACACGATGAGCTCATTCGACCGCGAGTAGTACCTGCATGTCCACCACGTCCGGTAGAGCCTTGATTGCGGAGGTTACGGCGTTCACGCAGTGATCACAGCTCATGCCAACCACGATGTATGTCTCGGTGTTCATGCATCGCTCCGCAGGTTCACTCGACGAAGTAGTTGCCGCGTTGAGCGCGACGACGATGGTCGAAACGCTCATCAACAGGGCACCGACCGCCGGGGGCATCGTGATGCCCGCCCATTGGAAGGCTCCGGCGGCGAGCGGCAGGGCCACGATGTTGTAGCCGGCGGCCCACGCGAGGTTCTGGACCATCTTTCGGTAGCTCGCCGATGAGAGGCGGATGATTGCCACGACTCCACGCGGATCGTTTGACGCCAGCACGACGCCTGCGGACTCCATCGCGACGTCCGTACCCGCGCCAATCGCGATGCCGACGTCGGCACGCGCGAGCGCCGGCACGTCGTTCACACCGTCGCCGACCATGGCGACGCTCAAGCCTCGCGCTTGCAGTTCGGCGACCTTGGCGTCCTTGTCTTCCGGCAACACCTCGGCCATGACTTCGTCGACGCCGAGATCACGCCCGACAGCTTCGGCGACTTGACGCGCATCGCCGGTGATCATGAGGACACGCTTGCCGAGACGCTTGAGCTCGTCGACGGCTTCGCGCGCCTCCGGACGGATCTGATCCTCGAGCGCGAGCACACCGATCACGTCGTCGCCCTTCAGCAGATATAGCACCGCCGCGCCGCGCCGGGCCCACTCGTCGATATGCGATTGCAGTTGTCCGCCAGCGTTGACACTGCGCTCGCGCAACAGAGACGGACCACCCACGGCGTACCGCTGTCCATCGATGTTGGCTTCGACGCCCCGACCCGTCATCGATCGAAACTCCGACGCGTGAGCCACATCAGCGCGTTCCTTGGCGGCCGCCACGATCGCGCGCGCCAGCGGATGCTCGCTGTCCGCCTCCACGCCGCCGGCCAGACGCAGCACCTCGTCCTCGGTGATGCCGACGCCAGCAACGCCTGTCACGGCATGTTCGCCCTTGGTAAGCGTGCCGGTCTTGTCGAACAGCACGGCGTCGATGGTGCGCATCCGCTCCAGCGCCAAGCGATCCTTGATCAAGATGCCGTTACGAGCGGCGAGGGCACTGGAGATCGAAATCACGAGCGGAATGGCGAGCCCGAGCGCGTGCGGGCACACGATGACCAACACCGTCACGGTCCGCACCACGGCGTTGTCAATGTCACCCGACAAGGCCCACACCGTGAAGGTGATGACGGCAGTACCGGTGGCTACATAGAACAGCATCGCCGCGAAGCGGTCCGCGAGCGCTTGTGCACGACTACGCGAGGACTGGGCCTCGGCAACGAGTCGCTGAATGCCAGCAAGGGCAGTCGCTTCACCGACGGCAGTGACGCGCAACCGGATCGACGAATCAGTCGCGATCGTGCCGGCGACGACCTTGTCGCCCGGTACCTTGGCGACTGGACGTGACTCGCCCGTGATCATCGATTCGTCGAGTTCGGCGGCTCCGTCGATGATCTCGCCATCTGCCGGCACCCGTGCACCAGCGCGCACGAGCACGACGTTGCCGACCTCTAGTTGGTGGATCGGCACGGTGGTGACGTCGTCCTCGCTCACGACGAGTTCGGCGTCGTCCGGCAAGAGCGCGGCCAACGCGTCCAACGCCGACTGCGCCTGTCCGAGGGCCTTCATCTCCTGCCAGTGCCCGAACAGCATGACGGAGATCAGCGCCGCGAGCTCCCACCAGAACTCGAGGTCGAACCAACCGAGGCTGGTGGCCATCGATGCGACGTATGCGACGGTGATGGCCATCGCGATCAGCAGCATCATGCCGGGGCGGCGGGTGCGGATCTCGTGCGCACCGCCGGCCAGGAACGGCCAGCCGGCCCAGAAGAAGATGATCGAACCGAGCACCGGGCCGACAAGGTCGATGCCGGGGAAGTCCAGGTTGTAGCCGAACCAATCCATGACCATCTCGCTGGTCACGACGACTGGGATGGTCAGCAGCAGGCTCCACCAGAAGCGCCGGCGGAACATCTCGACATGGTCGCCATGGCCACCGTGACTGTGGTGCTCGGCCGGCATAGTCGACGCTGTGGTCGCCGCGGTGTCGTGGGCGCGGTGCTCGTGTGCTGACGTCTTTGTTGACATGGTCTGCACCTAGCTCTTGAGCAGCCGCGCTACGGCAGCAGTTGCTTCCGTGAGGCGTTCGTCGGCCGCTGGGCCGCCTTCGGCTACGGCGTCGGCGACGCAGTGGCGGAGGTGATCGTCAAGCAGTCCGATACCCACGCCTTGGAGCGCCTTCGTCACAGCTGAGATCTGGATCAGGACGTCGATGCAGTAGCGGTCGTCGTCGACCATTTGCTGGATCCCGCGGACCTGTCCCTCGATGCGCTTCAGGCGACGTTCGATGTCGGCCTTATTCAGGGCATATCCCGTCATGCCTATAGGATACCCCCCTGGGGTATCTGATGCAACCGGAGAATCTGCTTCCTCTCGATCGTTGCGCTCAGCAGACGGGCCGGACGACTGGATAGGGGTTCACGGCCGCGCCGCCACCAGGGTGGTATTCAAAGTGCGTGTGGGTCGGCCCGCCCTTGGCGTTGCCGCTGTCCCCCACGTATGCAACGACTTCCCCTCGCGACACATGCCGCGGGCCACCGGCGTAGCCGCTGAGGTGGAAGTAGTAATAGGTGTTGCCGTCATCGCCGGAGAGGTAGACGCTCATCCCGGCCAGTCCGCCTTCCTTCATCCGGATCGTGCCGGACACCACCGCGACGTTGGGTGTCCCTCGTGGCGACATCAGGTCCGTGCCTTGATGGCGCCGGCCGCCGGAGCGCGGTGCGCCCCAGCTGTCGCTGAACGCGACCGGGCCGCTGATTGGGCAGACGATGTTCGCGCCCGGCACGGGGCGTGCGGCTGAGCCGCCGGTGCGCGCTCGACCTGCTGTGCCGCCGCTGGCTTGTTGCGATGACTTCGTTTGCGCAGCGCGGCGTTGTTCATCGGCGCGACGTGCCTCATCGGCGCGGCGTTGTGCTTCGGCGCGTTGTCGCGCTTCTTCCTGCTCGCGCGCGAACTTGGTTTCAAGTTGCTGCTCGAGGTCCGCAGCCCGCTGCAATTGCGCAGTGACGGCGTCGGCTTCTTGCTGAAGCATGTGCGCCGTAGCTGCCGCTTCGTCCTTCGCATCTTGCAAGTGCGCGCGCTCGATGTTCAAGTCCTCAGTTGCGCTCTCTAGTTCGTCGAGGGCACTGCCCTGGGGTGCGGCCGCTGTCGACAGCAGCTGATTGCGCCGGCCGATGTCCAGCACTTCATCGCCATCGAACATCGATCGACCTGTACTCGAACTGCCGGCGCCGACGTACTGAGACACCGCCCACTCACGCAGCTTGCCGTTCAGTTCGTCGACACGGCGCTGCGTGTCGGCGATTTGCTGCGTTGCTCGTTCGACCTCGCCTGCGAGCTCACCGTCGCGGGCAAGTGCTTGGTCGTAGCGGACGGTCGCGGCGTCAGCCTCGCGCTGCGCGTCCTGCAGTTCGGCACGTGCGCGATCGAGTTGGTCGCCGGTATCTGCCGACGCAGGAATCGCCAACCCAGCGACCGCGGCAAGGGCGCAGGCGAGCGCGACGAAACGCGCCTGGCGAGAAGGAGGGCGGCGGAGGAGTCCGATGGCGGAACACGCTAGCAACTACGCACTGTCGGACTTGGAACCTGACGGCTTTGCCTGAGCGATCGGTCTGGATATCACCTGGTCACACCTTGTACGGGTGAGGTACCAACATGTGGTCCCAACATGCAGTCCGATTGGTAGCGTCGCAGCACTCGGAGGTACGAGGAGATGCCCGACCGGCGCCCAATGGGCAGCCTCGAAAACGAAGTGCTGGGCCAGCTTTGGGCGCGGCGCGCGCCAGCTACTGCTACCGAGGTCCTGAATGCGCTCGGCAGCGACCTCGCCTACAACACCGTGCAAACCATCCTCACGCGCTTGTGGCAGAAGGGTCTCGTAGACAGGCAACCCAAGGGCCGCGCCTTCGCCTACGAGCCGATCTATACAGAGGCCGAGCTAGCGGCTGAACGCATGAGCGAAACCCTGGCAGCGGCCTCCGATCGCAATGCGGCCCTTAGCCGATTTGTCGGTGGACTCTCCGGCCGCGATGCCAAGACGCTCCGTCGGCTGCTGGCGGACCCGCCGAACTCACTCAAGAAGGACAAGCGATGAGTGACGTACTCTTCGCTGCGGCACTCGTCGTTGTACTGGCGCTCATATGCGGCCTACTCATACCGAAGCGCTGCACTCCAGGGACCGTCGCGCGAGTGACGACGCTGTACGCCGCGGTTGCGGCGACTTGCGTCGTCGCCTCCCTAACCGTCGCAAGTGCAGCCGGCCTCATGCATCTGCACGGCATAGCCGAATCACTCCGCTGGTGTCATCACTCGCTCGTGGTCCACGACGGCCACCTCACGCCCCTTGGTATGACATCGCTCGTGCTGCTCGTCGTCGCGACGACATCGATGACACTGGTTCGTCGACGGCAACGGCGCCTACACGCTGACAACTACGGCGATCCACTTGTGGTTGTGGCTTCCGATGACGCGATGGCATTCGCGCTGCCCGGCAAGCCCGGTCAGGTCGTAGTCACGACATCGATGCTTGACGCACTCGACGTGGACGAGCAACGCGTGCTCTTTGCACACGAGCAAGCACACCTTCGTCTGCGGCATCACCGCTATCTCCGCGTCACGCAGTTGGCGTCGGCGGCCTGTCCGCTCGTCTACCCGCTCGTGAACCGAGTTCGGTTTGCTACCGAGCGTTGGGCCGACGAAGAAGCCGCCCGGATCGTCGACGATCGCGAACTCGTAGCCCGCACAATCGCGCGGGCAGCACTCGCTGCCGAGCCGTCGACCTATCGCATGGCGCTCGCGGAGAGCGATGTGGTGTCCCGGATCCGTGTGCTGCTCGGCGCTTCCGAAGGCGCGCTACGGCCGAGAGACGTGGTGGCGGTTGGTGGGATGCTGGCGACGATCGGTGGAGCTTCAGCGCTGTTGCTCTATGGGGCAACCGCGGCATTGCTTGGCACCTGCGCCTAGATGCCCAAGCGCGGCGCGCTACTGATGCACGTAGGTACGCGTCGCGATGTAGACCAGTGCGAGCGTCGCCATGGCGAGGACGATGACTCCAGCCGCAATCGGTCGTAGGTCTCGCTGTTGTGGAGCTGGTTGGAAGGCCGTCGCCGGTACGAGCAGCAGACACGCACCAGCAAGAGCGAGCAGCTGGAAGAATTGAGTGACGACATCGCGCCACTCGAGCGGCTCGACCGATTCCAGCCCAGGGAACCAAGACACTCCCTTGGTACACGAAAAGGCCCAGACGGCGATCGACAGCCCCATGCCTATGGCTCCGAGCACGTAGAGCAGGCGGCCCGGCTGCACAATCAGCATCACGCCCCAGATGATCTGCAGCACAGCCACGGCGAGAAACGCGCGCGCAAGCGTGGGGTGATGGCTGTGAGAGATCATCGCGAGCAGGTGCAGTACGGCGGCCGCAAAGGCATTCGCGGCGGTGATGTACCGCACCTGTTGTGTGAAGACGCTTTCCCCAGCACCCGTCGCGGTGCTCTCACTGTCCGGGTCTTCGCGGCGAAGCATGCTCATCCGGCCCCCTCGGTCCGACACAGTGTAGGAGGACGAACTCTCGCCCTTCAACGTCATCTCCACGAGTCGGGGCCTTCGGACTCTTGCGGCCGCCAACACACGCGTCGACGCCCTGTTGCGGAGAACAGGAGCGGTCTACCCTCACAATGCGCCGGCGATTCTCCGGGGCAGGTCCGCACCTCAGGGGGTTGGTATGCGGGACACAAATCGCCGCGCGGTTGTTGGTTCTGTTGGTGGCTGCGTTTGCGCTTGCGGCATCGGCGTGTCGTGTTCCGCTGATCAATGCGCCGCCTGGCGGCGGTGACACCCTCACGCAGACCTTCTATTACGGGCCTTTCACGCTCGGACCCGGTCAAGAGGCAATGGGATCGCCCGCGTCTGGTCTCCCGCGCCCGACGGGAGCATTCGGCCTCAAGCGCGCGACGTTCGACTTGGTCGACAACACGGGCGCACCGATAAGCGTGCACGACGTACACCTGCACCATTTCGTGCTCACCACGTCGGCGCGCCAGGACCAGCTGTGCGCCGGCCGACCCGAGCGATTCCTCGCCACAGGCATGGAGCGCACCCAGATCAGCCTTCCCGATCCGTACACCTATCTCGTCAACACCAATGATCAGTGGGGCGCGATCTACCACATCATGAACGAGATGCCGCCCGGAACGCCGTCGAAGACCGTACGCATCAAGTACACGCTCGAGTATCAGCCCGGCGCGAACGCGACGAACTCGCGACCGCTTGACGTGTACTTCCAGGACATCACCGGATGCGGAGACTCGACCTTTGACGTTCCCGCTAACGGCGGGCCCACCAGCGTGTATGTGACGTCAAGGTCATGGACCGCGCCGCGACAGGGCATTGCGGTTTACGCCGGCGGACACTTGCATGATGGCGGCATCGATATCGCACTCACCAACGACAGCCAGGCCTACACCTTGTGCACCGGCGTCGCGACGTACCACGAGAACCCACACCATCTCTCGACGATCAACCCCTGCAGTCTGAACAACTACATACGAGCCGGCGACCAGTTCACCGTTACCGCGCGCTACGACAACTCACAGCCGTGGCCGGACGTGATGGGCATCATGATGAGCTGGGTCTGGTGGGGCACGCAGTAGTAAGGAACACCGCATGGGCTTCTCCAGGAACAGCTACTAGACCGCGCCCGTTCTGCGCTCTCGAATTTTGGATTGCGCGAGGGTGTGTCCGAGCGCTACGCGACCATCCAGGGGATGACGTCGGAACCCTCGCCCGTGCACGGTTCGTGTCCCGGCTCGACCATCGTGCATCTGATCGACCGCACCGCCGCGGGCTGCACCCTCGACGACAAACCCGCCGGCTCCGTGGGATCGAGCTGCGCGACGAGGGCGACCCGACCGACTGCGTGCGCGAGTGGGGCCGCAACCACTGCGGCGTCCACGAGCGGTAGACCGTCACTCACTCGCACGACCGCTCGATAGCGGGCACTATGCGCTGGCCGCGGCAACGGCCGAGGGCGTTCGGCAACCGACGATCGCGGGTGCCTCGTGCACCAGCTCGTCGTTCTCAAGTGCCGCAACCATGAACAGCGCAAAGTCCACTCGGCGCGTCATGTTGCTCTTGAGAATCGGGTCACCCACATGCCGACTCCAGACGGGAAGGCCTTCGCTCTCACCTTCCTCCAGCTCGCTTCCGCGCACGACGGTCCACCGCGTGTCGCTGGCGAACACGCGCCGACAGGCCTCAACCTGGTCGTCCAGGTCCACTGCTCGAAGGAGCTTGGCGATCCCGCCGAGAACAACGACCTTGAACCTGAGCCCCCGTGAGTAGACATCCTGGCCGTCAAGCGAGATGTTCCACCCGCTGGAGAAAATGAGGCGAGCGCCCGCCGGGGCGAAGTCGAGTACCGCCTGAGCCGTTTGGCTGGAGTACCCGTGGACACCTCGCGGCACGAGCACCGTGATCACACCATCGCATCCCGCAACCGCTTGCTTGATGACCTCGCGGTCGTCCGTCGCCCCGGGGTACAACGGTCACGCGGCCCGCGAACTCATCGAGTTTCGCGACGCTCTGGTCACGGCATACGCCCACCACCTCATAGCCGCGGTCTAGCGTGTGCTGCACCATGTACTTTCCGGTCTTCCCCGAGGCTCCGACGATGCAGACCTTCATCGCACGTACCTCCGGTTCGCCAAAACGGCTATCTCGGAGGCACCCTAACGACAACGCCCACTACGAGCGAACGAGAGGCCGTAGCCCGTCCATATCTCTCGATTAACACGGCTCGACGGACGAGTTGCCCGAACGCCAGGCGCGATGGACGCCTGACGACGACGACTACTGAGTTGCGCGCGAGATGCACCTCTGCCGCGCTCAGTTCGAGGAGGACACGCGTGGACACGGGAGGTGATTCGATGGCGGTTGCTAATCCGCGAGGGATGAACGAGGCAGCGGTTCGACTGGTCGGCATCGATGCCGTGGCGGCTCGTCTCGGCGTTCAGGTGCGTCACGTGAGGCGGCTGGTGTTCGAGCGGCGGATCCCCTTTCTCAAGTGGGGTCACCTATTGCGCTTCGACCCTGCGGAGATTGAACGATGGCTCGACACGTTGCGCCGGCCAGCTGACCACGATCATGAGACACGGGGAAGAGGTCGGCCGTGAACCGGTCGTCGGGCCGCGATCAATCATCAGACCACGCGCGGTCCTCGTCGGGATCTCACCCGAGCGTGGACCGGATCGATGGCTCACGTTCGTAGGGCAAAGAGCGGTCGAGGCTGGGAAGCGCGCTACCGGGACACGCGCGGTAAGGAGCGCAGTCGTACGTTCTCGACGAAGCGCGAGGCGGAACAGTTCCTCGCGCGTCAGTCCGCGGACATTCAACGTGGTGAATACCTCGATCCTCGCCATTCACGAACGAGGTTCCGCGAGTGGGCCCATCAGTGGCTCGCGACGACCGTGCATCTCAAGCCGAAGACGAGCGCGAGCTACGAGTCGATTCTGAACGCACGCGTTCTGCCGGTATTCGGCGACATGCGTATCGTGTCAATCGATCAAGCTGAAGTGCGCCGCTTCATCGCAGAGCTCGCCGAGGCTGGCGACAAGCCCGGCACGATCCGCAACACGTTCAATGTGTTGCGTCTTGTCTTCGGAACCGCAGTCGGTTCTGGTGCCATCCGAACCAATCCGTGCACGGGCGTTCGAATGCCCAAGTCGCTTCGGACCGAGATGCTGTTCCTGACCGCCGAGGAGGTGCTGACCCTCGTTGGTGCAATCACGGAGCAGTTCCGGATCCTGGTCACCTTCGCCGCGTACACGGGACTGCGCGCCGGCGAGATCGGCGCGTTACGCGTCGGGCGAGTCGACCTGCAGCGCGGCAGTGTCGAGGTCCGGGAATCGCTTGCGGACGTCAAGGGCAAGCTGGTGTTCGGCTCGACCAAGACCTACGCCGACCGCACCGTCCGGCTACCGCGCTTTCTGACCCGCGAGCTAGCGGTGCATCTCCACGGCCGCCCACATCGGCCGGACGACCTCGTGTTCACCGGCCCGACCGGCAGGCCGATGCGCCATAACCTCTTCTACGTACGGCACTTCAAGCCGGCCGTCGCCCGAGCGGGCTTGCCCGAGGGCCTGCGATTTCACGACTTGAGGCACACTTGCGCGGCGCTGCTGGTTGCACAGGGAGCACACCCGAAGGCGATCATGGAGCGTCTCGGTCATTCGTCGATCCAGGTGACGCTCGACCGCTACGGCCACTTGTTCCCGAGCCTCGACGAGAACCTCACGCAGGGACTCGAGGCGACATATCAAGCGTCGCTGGCGGCGTGGTCGGCTGCTGTGCCTTCATGCGAAGGTAGCGACCTTGGTCCGTTGATCGGCGGAGCCGACTTATCCGCGAGGGACCCGCAATGACCGCCCTTGCGCGTGAGTCTCGCGGGATTTTCGCGGGATTTCGGGTGAAGGAGTATCGACGGAACCTAGGAGGTGGCCTCGGAAATAACCTCTGGCCAGCACGATTAGAACCCAAGCCCTCGTAGCTCAGGGGATAGAGCATCGGTTTCCTAAACCGTGTGTCGCAGGTTCGAATCCTGCCGAGGGCGCTACATCATGCCTGGTCAGACGCCGTTCGAGATCGCGAGCGGTCGATCGGGACCACGGTTGGTCCGCGTTTGGTCCGCGGAGAATCGGCGAGCGCGTCGCTGCCGCGTGGCCGACACCCGCGCCATCACCTCGCCCAAGGTGTTCGGGTAGAGGTGCCCATAGCGGTCGAGCGTGAGCGTTGCGCTCCGGTGTCCCAGCATCGTTTGCACGACCTTCACGTCTGCCCCGGAGGCGATCGCGAGGGACGCCGCGGTGTGTCGGAGTTCGTGCGGGGTGAAGCCTGCGACGTCGATCGCGCCCGCAGCGCGATCGAAGTGCGAACGACGGAAGTTGTTGACGCGGAGCACGCCACCGCGCCGCGCCGGGAACACGAGATCATCGCGCGCCTTGCCCGCGGTTTGGCGTGCGAGCGGGTCGTGCAACTCTTCGAGGAAGGGCACCACGCGCCGTTGATGCGTCTTCGGCTCGCCGGGCACGAGACGCCCGCCGACTTCGGTGACCGCCTCCGCAATTGTTCAGTTCGCGGCGCAGGAAGTCGACGTGCTTGACTTTGAGAGCGGCGACCTCACCCCACCGGAGCCCGCAGTACCCGAGCACGAGCACAAGCGTCACGTAAGGGCCACATTGCGTCGCGAGTGCGTCGAGTTGCACGTGATCGAGATACCGGCGTTCGGTCTGCGCGAGGCGCGGAACGTTCTTCACGTCGTCGGCCGGGTTCGTTAGCAGGCGGTGATCGCGGACCGCGAGCGCGAGCATCGCACGCAACAAGTGATACGCCTGCCTCGTTCGCGACGCGGAGAGTCGTTTGCTGAGTTGCGCGACCCACGCAACGACACCGGCATGTGAGACCGCCGCGAGGGGCACATCACCCCACGTTGGTGCGATGCACGAGCGCCACAAGGATTCGCAACTATCGAGCGACTTCGGGGTCAGGTGCCCGAGACCCGCGATGTACTCGTCGGCCCATTGGCCGAAAGTGACATCACCGCGCCGCGCGTCGATGTACTCACCGCGCACATCTTGCGCGGTGATCTCGCGCACCCATTGCTTCGCCGCGCGCTCGGTGGATCGTTGCGCAGTCTTCTCGACGCCGTTCACGCGCACGCTTGCTTCCCACCACACGCGTCGGGTTCCGTCGGCTCGCGTGCGTGTTCGTTTCTTGATTGCCACTTAGATCTTCACCTTTCCGGGTTCGGTTTGGGGGAGGAGTCCGCGCTCGCGGCACCGGCCGACCTTCGCGGTAGCGGTCGACATCGCAACACCGAGTGCTTCGCGCACCGCTTGCGTTGGGTTGTACGCGCACGCCTGCGCGGTGCGGTAGATGCGAGCGACGAAGTGCAACTCGTCTTCGTCGGGAAGCCGGGTCGACGCGTTCAAGAGTTGTTGCCCGTTCATCTCAACGACGACGTTGCGCATCATGTTGACGACGAGATCGCGGATCGGGATGCGTCGCAGTAGCTCGCCCGTGATCGGCGGACCATTACGGCGACGCGTCGCACGGAAGTCGCTCACGACGCCGCGTCGAAGTTTGCGATCGAACGTGATCTCCGCCCACACGTCGACACCTTCGAGGGTCTCGGTGATCCACATGGGTGAGAGCACCTTGAGACCGGGGCCGATCGCGACGAGTTCCTGCGACTGATCCCTTGGAACGTCTTTGGTTGTCATAGCGACCAGGGTAAGCGGTTGTAGTGGGCGTTGACAAACCCCAACCGGGCGGCGTTAGCTTTCGTCAACGCCTAACCGGCTCCGAGAGGGGGTGACCAATGGCCGAACCGGCAACGTTGATGACCACCGAGGAAGTTGCCGACTACCTCCGCACCACCCCCGGCACCGTCCACTACTGGCGTTCAACGGGCAAGGGACCGAAGGCGATCAAGGTCGGGCGTCGACTCCTGTTCCGACTGAGCGACATCGACGCGTTCGTGTCCCGGTACGAGAGCGATCCCGCCCTCTCGTCGTCGCCCTCGAAGCGCGTGGCGCCGAAGACTGCGCGGCGCTGACGCGCAGGGAGCCGGTGCCACCGAAAGCACCGGCTCCCTCAACACCGAACCCGACACCCCAACGAAAGGCAAGGTTCCGTGAGCGAGCATAAACCCCGCCAGCACCACGAACCCACGACCGCCCGCCTCACCGCGCACGCCCGCATGCGCGCCTTCGAGATGGGCGTGCCCACCAAGCTCGTGAAGCGCATCGCACGCGCCCCCGAGATCACGTACCCCGCCCGTGACGGACGCCGGCTGTTGAGTGCGCCGACAATCGACACTCGGGTTGCCGTGCTTGTCGCGGGTCACGTTGTCATCACGGTGGTGTGGAGGACGCCGTTCACGCGAACGGTGATCGTCTCATGAGCGCAGCGACGAACGGCGCGATGATCGAGGCCGAAGTGCTCGACGTGCTGCTTGACAACGCCGCGCAGGGCATCGCCGGGTTCTGCTTCTACGTGTACAGCAACAGCAAGGGCACGATCGGCAAGACGACGCGCCGCGGTTCGCACGGCATCGGCGACGCGACCACCGACCCCGACGAGCTACGCGCCCTCGTCCGCGCGATGTTCGACCTGGCCGCGAAGCCCGCGACCGCGGGTGTCCGCCGCGACGATTGCACCGTCGTGCCCGCGGTGTTCCTCGGGGCGGCCGGTCTCGTCGGTCTCGATTGCGACGTGAAAGACGGCAAGCACGGAAGCGAGACGTTGCAACGGCTCGAAGCCCAGCACGGCGAGTTCGCCAAGGTGATGTGGGAAACCCCGAGCGGCGGGCGCAACCTCGTGCTGCGCGCCCCGGCCGGGGCCAGCTACTCGAACCACTCCCCGTATGACGGCATCGACGTGTGTTCGGCCGGTCGCGGTCTCGTCTCACCCGGCGCGTGGTGTCCGTGGGGGAAATGGTCGTGGGTGTTCGGCGAATGGGCCGATGCCGTCGACCTCCCGGCACCGATGGCGAGGCAACTCACCGACGCGCACACGCACGAACAACGGGTGACGAACGACGAGATGCGCCAGTTGCTCGCGGACGGGCCGAAGCGTTCGACCAACGCGAACCTGGCGTGGCTTCGCGAACGTCGTGTTGAGTTGCAAGCGAAGCATGAAGGCAATCGCCATGACGGCATGGTGCAACTCGTCGGTTGGGCGCTCTCGCGCACGGACCTCGCGTGGTTGCGCGCGCTGGAGATGATCGAGACCACGTTCGTCGCGATGGTGGGCGAAGCCCGACGCGGCGAAGTGTGGGACGCAGCGTGCTGGGTAGCCGGTCAAGAGGCATCGAACACCGATCAGGATGACGGCAACCTCCGTGATGCCGTGGATGACGACGACGAATCAACGATCATTCCGCCGCCGAAAGCGCCGATGAACGTGGCCCGCTTGTGGGTCGAGACCTTCCACACGAACGGGCGATTCCTGTTGCGTCACCACCGCGGCAGTTTCTACCGCTACGACGCAACGTGTTGGCCCGAAGTGGAAGCCCGCGACCTGCGCCGCCGCTCTGTATCGCTGGACCGAATCGGCCGTGTACTACGCGGGCGACGACGACGACGGCAACCCGGTGTTCATGCCGTGGCTCCCGACCAAGCACAAGATCGGCGACGTGCTCGACGCGAGCACTGGTGTCGTGCATCTCGACTCGCGGGTGCAAGCGCCCGAGTGGATCGACACTGACAACTCAAACGCCGACCCGCGCGAGTGCGTCGCGATGTCGAACGGCATCCTGCACTTGCCGTCGCGCGCATTGCTCGACCTCACGCCCACGTTCTGGACTCACCACGCGTTGCCGTTCGCGTTTGACCCGAGTGCACCGACGCCGAAGCGTTGGCACGAGTTCCTTGCCGAGTTGTGGTCCGACGACGCCGACGCGATCGCGACGTTGCAAGAGGTGTTCGGCTACGTGCTGTCGGGTGACACACGGTTGCAAAAGATTTTCCTCGCCGTTGGTCCGAAGCGTTCGGGCAAGGGAACGATCGGCCGCGTGCTCACCGGCCTACTCGGGAAGCACAACATGGCCGCGACGACGCTCGCGGGTCTCGGCACCAACTTTGGACTCGCGCCATTGGTCGACAAGCCGCTCGCGTTGATCTCCGACGCCGCGCCTTGGCGGTCATCGCGAGTCGAGCGTTGTTGTTGAACGGTTGTTGTCGATCTCCGGTGAGGACGCGCTCACGATCGACCGCAAGTACCGCGACCATTGGACCGGGCAGCTTCCAACCCGGTTCGTGATCCTTACGAACGAGGTGCCGCGGCTCGCGGACTCGTCGGGCGCGCTCGCGTCGCGGTTCATCGTGCTGGTGCTCACGCGCTCGTTCCTCGGCCGCGAAGACGTGACACTGACCGATGCCCTGCTCGCCGAAGCGACCGGCATCTTCAACTGGGCGCTCGACGGTCGCGACCGCCTCCAAGCGCGCGGCTACTTCAAGCAACCGGAATCGGGTGACCAGATGGTGACCGCACTCGCCGATCTCGGCTCGCCGATCGCGGCGTTCGTGAACGAGCGGTGCGACCTCGCGCCAACACACTCCATCTCTGTCGACGTGCTCTACCGCGCCTGGCGGGAATGGTGCATCGGGCAGGGCGACGAGCCAACCGACGTCCGCGTGTTCGGTCGCGATCTCGTCGCCGCATGCCCTGGGGTTCGGAAGGAACGACCGAGCGACGACGGCAAGCGGGTTTACAAGTACGCGGGCATCCGCCTCGCTGAGCGGAACAACGATGCCTGGTCCTAAGGACCGGATAGGACCGCGCCGGTCTCCGTCCTATCAAGTCCATAGGACCGAGCATTGTGGTCGCACCCGGAGTGAGCCGTGATCCGCATGACCACGCACGCCGACCTGGCGGTGGTCGGATTCCCCTTCGACGCCGAAGCCGTCGAGATCGTCCGCACGATCCCCGGCCGTCGCTGGCACCCGGACGGCCGGTACTGGACGATCCCGCCCGACGCGGTGCGCCTCGCCGCCGCCCGCTTCTACGCCGCGGGCTTCGATGTGACGATCGACGGTCGCTATTTCGAGCCGAACCCGTCTCGGGCCGAGTCGGACGATCCCTTCGTTGCGCTCCTCCGCGTCCTTCCAGCGCGGCTCCGCGTGCCGGTGTACCGCGCGCTCGCGCTTGTCCTGCATCCCGATGTCGGCGGCGACGTGCAACTCATGAGGCAGCTCAACGCCGCGAGGAGAGTCGAACCCTGGACCGCGCGCTCGACACCGACGAGATGATGAACCCATGACCCGATCTCTTGCGGACCTGCTTGAAGCGATGGAGCAACCACACACCCGCATCACGTGGACACGACCGGTGTCGTCGTTCGATCAACGCGCCCGCGCCATGCTCGCCCGTTGCGCCGAACTCGACGCGAAGCTCCGCGGGCCGAGTGGGCAGCCGGCGAACTCGCATGCCTGAATCTGATCGCCGAGCACCAGGCGAAACAACGAAGGGGAACGCCATGACGAACTGCGTCTTCGAGCCACCACCGTCGCCGAGCGTGACGCTCTGGGATCACGAAGTACCGAAGCTCGTCATCGAGAAACGCCATCGTCGCATTGACGACTACGAGAAGCGCGGCGCCGAAGTGTTCCTCCCGGCCGACGATCTCCGTCGCGAGATCAACGGGCGCGGCGGAACGAATCGCACCGTGTGGCGCGCGCCGACCGGCCGCATCTTCGAGCCGATGCCCGAACACCCCGACGTTCTTCCCGACGCCGTGCTTGTGCTCGATCTCGGCGCGATGGAGTTCCAGACACTCGCCGAACTCGACGCCGAGGTCTACGAGATCGCCGCGCGCCGTCACCGCGAGGAGGTCGCCGCCGAGGAAGCCGAACGGGAACGGCGGAAGCGAGAGGCCGATGACGCGCTCGCCCGTCAACCGAAACGGCCGGTGCGCACGTACACACCCTTGACGCTCTCGGCAGTGGTCGCCCGCGTGCATGCGCTACACGGCACACTGAACCTCTACGAGAACCGGGTGTGCTGCCTGCTCCCGACGAGCGTCAACGATCCTGCAATCGCCCGCTCGCTCGACCTGCTCCGGGCGCTCCTCGTCGCCAGCAACTGCGGACAACAAACCAAACGGTGCGACCTCGAAGATTGCGACGAACCCGCCGAGGTCGTCGGCAGCGGGGGCGCGTTCCTCTGCGTCGAGCACGGGAGTTGATGCGGTACGGACGGCCGCCGTCGACCCGGCGCGGCGTTCCATCACCCACGCTTTTCAACAGCACCGACTCGGAGACCCGCCGCCCCTCTCGCATTTGTGTCCGGACCGGAAAACGCGCCCCGGCAGGACCTCAGGCTTCGGCCGCCGTGCCTCGCACTACCCGCTCCATATCGGGCAATCTGGGCGGGTGAGCTACGCGTCCCCATCGTCGTGACGAGGTACAAGGGCACGGCGACCTTCGTGCTCGACAACACGGACCACGAGCACGAGGTCGAGATCCAGCTGAGCGAACGCGACGACACCGCCGCGCCAAGTGTCCGGGCGCATTGTGCGGACCTCGCGGATTCGATTCTGGAGCTCGCGGGTCCAGTCCTGACGTGCAGAATCCCGAGCCTCTTCGATCAGCCGCAGCGGTGCTTAGTCCACACCGACGGGGCTCTGTACTTCCTTCGCGAGATGTCGGCGACGACGGAGTACGCGAGCCACGCCGACCCGAGCCCTTGAACGGCAGCGGGAGCGCGCTTCCCGAAGTGGGCTGACGCGCGCGACGCTATCTGCCGATCGGCGCTCCCGGACCCGGGGCATCAGGACCGGTGTCGTTTTTTAGAGAACCCCACTTACACCCGCCGCCCCGGTTATTTTCACTCGATCGCGCTTGCGTTAAGGCACCGTTCGGGCGCACTGGCGATGGCCGGTGCGACTACCCGGCACAGATCGATTCCTCTTTGTTCGTCAAGGGCTTCGTTGCATTGGTTTTGGGCGCGCGCGGTCGGCTCGTCGACGCGCGGCGGGTGGGGGCGTATCGTCGGTTGTTGGGTTCGGGAGTGACCGTCTCCGAAGTGCCGGTGTTCAGGGTTCAGCCGGCCACGCTGGAGTTTGAGAGTCGTCCCTGATTGTCCTCCCGGACCCGCCCGTTCATTGCGGCAACGCGCGTCGTTGGTCGGCGACGAGGTGCCGGTAGACGACGTCACTGAGCCGTCGTTTCAACGCGCGCAGCGCTTTCTTCGGCGGGTGTCCCTCGGCGCGTTTGCGGTCGTAGAACGTGCGGCCGGGACTGTGCGCAAACCGGATCTGGGTCACCGCGGCGATATGGAGCGCGTGGTTCATGGTGCGGTTCCCGCGCCGGGACAGCCGGAACACTTTCGGCGACGGGTTCCCCGATGACCGTTCGACGGGCGCGGTGCCGTTGTAGGCGGCGAACTTCTCCGCGGTCGCGAAGCGGGTGACGTCGCCGGTGTGACCGATCAACGTCGCCGCGATCACGTCCCCGATCCCGAAGATCTCGGTGAGGGACGTGCCCGATGCCGCGACCGCGATCCGGAGCCGCGTTTCGGAGGCTTTGCGTTGGATGTCGCAGCGGGCGATGTCATCGACGAGGTCGCAGGCCAGGCGGTGCCGTTCCGCCGCGACGGCACTGTCGGGTTCGATGGTCTCGAGGAGCCGAATCGCCTGGGAAACAACGGCTGTTTTGGGGATCCCGCCGGCGACGAGCTCGCTCATGATCGCATGGAGCCGACACGCGGCCTTGTTCCGCGCCCAGGAGATCTGCGTGTGCCGACGCGCCAACATCCGCAAGATCGTTACGTGATCCTCGACCCGCACTGTGGTCAGCGACGACGATCGCAACGCGACGATCGCGACCGACCGGGCATCGTTCGGGTCGTTCTTGTCCGACCGGCCGCTGTCCAGCGTCCGCACCCGTGCCGCCAACATCGGCGGGACATCAACCACGTGCTCACCCGCCGCGACGAGTTGCTGCGCCAATAGGTAACCGAGCCCGCCCGCGGACTCGATCGCCCACGTGCGCGTCGCGGCATCGAGCTCGTCGGCCCATCCGAGTAGTTCGCGGACCTGACTCGCGCGCGTGGACACGAGTCTCTCGGCCAACACCACCTCGCGATCATCGATCGCGACTGCCGTGTGCGACCGCTTGTGTGGATCGATACCGATCGTGACCATCACAGCCTCCGATTCCAAGATGAATGGGGACCGCGGCGGGCACTCCTGATTCGAGTGATAACTGCTGACCTCTTTCGAGCCACACCGCGGCAGAACCCAGCAGCCGCGCAACTCGTGTCGAAAGCCAACCCGAACATCCAGGCGACAGGCAGTTCGAGAGCAACGACCGCTGGACTCCACCGACGCTACGAACAACGCCGCAACGCCACCATCAATTCAATCAGGCAGTTCTGGCGCGAGGTCAGTCCCGGTCGACCCGTTAGGGTTCGATGATCGGGGGCGACCACGTTGGTGCGGGCCCGTTCGTGGTCAACGCGTTGTTGCAGTAGGACCCCGGCCCACTGTTCCAGGGCACCTCGGAGTGATACTCGTTGGGCGCGACGTAGCCGACGATCCCGAACGCGCCCGGTTCCCGGCGCGCGACGTCAATGACGACATCAGTCCCGTCTCGCGTTGTGACGTAACGGTCGAGACCGCGTCTCGCTGGGCCGCCTCCTAGCTTGCCGCCATCGCTCGCGAAGGTCTCCTCATGTGGGAGCGCCACGAAATGACGTTCGCTGGGGCACCACCAGAGCGTCTCGCCAGGAAGGTGTCGGGCATCGTCGACGAAGGTCGTCAACGTGTCCTCGTCGCGCGTGATGAAGAAGCGGTAATCGCCGAGATGATGGCTACTCACGCCCTGCGGGACGTCGGCGAGTGGAACGCGGAGGTCGTTACCTTCGAACCGAGGTCGGGACTCGGGCTGGCCTACGCGAAGCTTGTCCGTCGAATCCGAGCGGAGCGCGAGTACCGCGAAGGTGATCGCCACAACGACGACGAGGACACCGGTGACGACCGCCAACCTTCGCCGTCGACGTCCATGCACTCGGATCGCTGCGGGATCGGCCACCTCGGCCGTGTCGACCGGTGATCTGTGGTCCTCACGAAGATCAATCATCGCTCACCTGACGGGCATCAGCGGTGCGCCCGTCGCGCCGTCCGACCCGTACAGATTGCCCGGTCGCGCGCCGCGCGTCGAGCGCCGATCGGCAGATATGGCGTCGGCTGACTCGCGGGGCGTTGTCTTCCAGCCGGTGGAACGTGTCAGCGAGTCAACTGCAGATCCGCATCGCCACCAGCGCGCCTTCTGAGCCCTGGCTCAAAGCCACTTCGGTGACGTAGTCGAATCCCGATTGGCGCAGGTATCGAACGCGTCGCCCATCGGCCTCGGTCTGAGCCATCGTCAGCTCGCCGTCACTGGATCGACGGAGCATCCGCCGCCACAAGGCGTCGGCGTCTCCGGTCACCGCGAACACGTCGAGCGTGCCGCCTGGACCACAGTCTCGGTTTTCTAGTCGTCGGAGGTACTTCACGCCGACCACGTTGTTCGCAAGCAGGCTGCTGGGCGCGGGAGCGCCAGAAGCAACGTCAACAGGCTGTTGCGGCAGCCGCGTGCCACGAGTCAGCCCATCGAGGGCCGCCTCGACCCGCTCAGACTTCGTTGCCGCGTCCGCCGAGTCCGTGGATGAGCAAGAGACGAGGACCGTCATCGCCACGAGCGTCACGGACAGGGCACAGATCACGCGTCTGCCCACGCTGCATATTGCCCGTTATCGAGCGGGCGCCGCCAGCTTGACGCCCGGCGCGAGGATCACGTTTCCGGTGGACTCCTCAACGCCCGCCTCGCGTGCCCAAGCCCCGTGCCGCGGCCACACAGCCGAGATGTTCCCGGCGCGCCTCACCGACGCCGACGCGGCCGTTGCGCGGTTCTGCGGGCGGGACTTGACGAACCCCTCGATGGCGCTTGGTCCGCGTTTGGTCCGCGGAGCGAGTCGCAAAGCCCGCAGACGCTCTAAGACGTTCAAAGCCATTCGGGCAGGTCAGAGGGGATTCGCGATCGCGAGCGCAGATCGCGAATCCCCTTGAAACGGTTTCCTAAACCGTGTGTCGCAGGTTCGAATCCTGCCGAGGGCGCAGTACGAGAGGACGCGACTGAAAGTTCTGATCAGCCGTCAGTGGGGTCGCCCGGGCGGCCGAGGCTGTCCACGGCGGTCGCGCCGGGGCGGGTCCACTGCGGCACGGGCCGGCTGGTCGGGCCCCAGGTGGCGACGCCGTCGGCGTCCGAGCGCCACGACGAGGAGATCGGCGCGCCGTGCCCACCGACCGGCGCGCCCGCGTCGATGGGTGCCGGCCATCCTTCAGGGTTGTCTTCCCACGCCTCGCGGCGGCCGTAGGGAGTCATGTCGAGCAGGGCCAACGACCCATTGGCCGGCTCGTTGCCCCGGCCGGTCGTGGAGTAGGTGAGGAACACGCGGTCGCCGTCGCGCAGGAAGCAAATGATGTGCCCCATCTCTCCGCCGATCGGCGCCTCCACACCCCGCACCGAGTACCAGGGCTCGGTGTAACCCATGAACTCGACGTAGGGAGCCACCTCGTCCCACGGGCCCGAGGTCAGGACGGCGAACGAGACGCCCCGCGCGTTGAGGTAGACGGCGTCCTTCACGTGCCAGGCCGTGGTGGTGCACCCCTCGCACTGCCCCTGATGCGGCGCGCCGTCGTACCACATGTGCTGGTAGACGACGAGCTCGTCGCGACCCTGGAACAGGTCGACGAACGGGACCGGCCCGTCAACACCGGTGACCTCGACCGCGCCGTCGAGCTCGACCATCGGCAGCCGCCGTCGGGGCCGCGGCGATCGCGTCGCCCTCACGGGTGTGCGCTTTCTCGCGGACGAGCAGCTCCTCGCGCGCCGCCTGCCAGGTCGCCAGGTCGACGGCTGGCGGCTTGCCGGGGAGGTTGCCGCTCGCGTTGCCGGGCGTGGTCGTCATGCTGTCCTCCGCTGTCTCGTCTCGCGCGCTCGCGGGCTCCCTGGGGAGCCTGTCAGCTGAGACGACTCACGGTGCCGAGACTCATCGATCCGAGCGGACAGCCCCGGGGATGCTGGAAATTTCTGGACGGTTCGGCGGCTGGAGATTACGGTCCCGCCCGGGCCGATGCGATCGCATGCCGCACATCGACTTGTTTCCAAGGATGCTGAGTGAGCACACGGCCGTACCGGCGTTTACGCATGACGCGACACTCCAGTTCGTTCGGGGAGGAGTTGGTGTGATTCGCCTCAAGCACCTGTTCGTGGCGCTCGTCTGCGTGGTCATGCTGTTCGGTTGTGGCAGCTCGAACAGTTCCGAGTCGGCAGGCGGTTCGACAACCACCAGGCCGCAACCGCCCACGGCGGATGTCGCAGCGATCGAAGAGCTGATCCAGTATCTCAACGCCTCGAGCGCCTCGAGCGCCGACGAAGGCTTGGCGGTCGTCGCGGCATCAACCTACGCAGTCTGGAGCGGCACGGTCGCCCCCGAGCAGTGCGCTGCCTTTCTCAAGTCCCGTCTCGGCTACATCCAAACGGCGCGGTTTTCCGTCGCCCTGCAGGAGCAGTCGCTCGTCGCCACGCCGGACCGGCCCGTCGATCTGATCGGAGGCAGACCGCAGGGACGGCTCTACGCCGCACCGATGGAGATCGACATCGTGAGTCGCGATGGTGAGCTACACGCCCACGTGGACGTCCCGACCGACTTCGTGATCGTTCCAGACGGCAAAGCCAAGCGCGTACTCGCGTGCCGCGCCCTGACGGCGGAACGCTCGGTGACCTAGCTCCCGAGCGCGGCTGTCATCAGTCACGAGCACGAAGCGGCTGCCGCTCGTGAGCGCACCCGACATCCGGACAAGGCCGTCGCCGAAGTCTTCGGCCGTGTCGATCCGGCCCTCGAACTCGACGTCGATCTGCCCAAGCTCGACGCCCTCCACGCGCCAACAGATCGCGCGCGCCGATCCACTGTTCGCCATCCATGGCGCCCCCCGCTCTCTCTCCGCAAAGCGTAGACGCGAAGCGACGAGCGGAGGTTCGAATCCTGCCGAGGGCACGCTCCGATGTGGTGGCGCCGGCATCGTGAGGTCCACGGACGGGACGAGACGTCGATCTATCGTCGACCGCATGGATGCTGGGGCTCCTGAGCCGACTGACGACGCGGACCTCGACCTGGAGCTCTCCGAACGACGGCTTACGAATGCGCAGTTCACCGTCGACGCCGTGCTGTTCCTCCTCGTCGTCGTCCTCGCGATCTCGTTCTACGCAAGCATCGACAACATGAGGGAGCTGCGCGGCCAACTCGTGCCGGGCGACACGGAGTGGTTCGACTACTTGCGGGTCGGGATCGGCGAGAACGGGTCGCTGCTCATCACCGCATCGATCGTCTTCGGCCTGCGCTGCGCCATCACGGTCGTGCGTGCGGTGCTCGAAGTCCTCGACATCTAGTCGCTCGGTGCGAGCAGTGCGCCGTTGAAGCGGGCGAGCAGGCTCGCGAACTGACTGCGTTCGCTCGGTGACCAGTCGGCGACGAGTGCGTCGATGCGGGCCTCGCGTGCGGCTTGGACCTCGCGCATCTTGCGTTCACCCCGCGGCGCGCCGCTCGAGTCCGACGCCGCGCCGGCGAGCGCGCCTGAACCCGAGGAGTGGGTTCCCGCGTGAGCGAGACCGGCGCGCAGAGGGGCCGGCGCAAGGCCGGCCCCTCGAATCACGTTCGCGCCACGCGTCAGCTCAGCCGGCGGTAGATCGCCTGCTGCACGCCCGCCTGGTAGCAGGTACCGCTGCTGTCGACGAGGGAGACGAACACCGCGTCGGAATTGATCGCTCCTTCCGCCGCTTCCAAGGCCGCGACGTCCGCGAAACTGGTGAGCCACGCGATGCCGCCGTACGCGCCGGTGACGCCGAGCGACACGCTCGTCGGTACACCGCCGATGCGCTCCGCCGCTTCCGCGATGCTGATCGCCGCGGCGACGCCGTCCGTCATCCGACCGTTCGCAAGTTGCGCGGTGACCACGCTGACGTACTGGCCGGGCTCCGGGTTCGGCGCACCGTGAATGATCTGCGCGAGCGAGTCGGAGATCGGGCTGCTGAACAACTGCTCGCCATCACGCACGCGCTCATTGAACCCGCCGTCGACGTTGAGCTTGTCGCCGGCTTGTTCGAGTGCAGTGAGGTCATCGACGAATGCGGCCCACACAACGGTGCCTGCATCCTCGCCCCACATGCTGCTCCACGCCGTGACGGGAAGGCCGCTGATCTGCGTTGCCTTGGCCGCGGTCTCGATCGCCCACGGTATTGCTTCGGTTGCTCGACTGGTGTCGATGCTCCTACGTCGTGTGAACAAGTACATGTCACTGATCCCCGCTCCGGGGTCATCCCGGATCGCATGTGTTGAATCGTTCCGGCGCGTTCTCCTTCGCGTCCGATGTTCGCGCGCGGAGCCTTCACCCGACGCGATGGCGCGTCAAGAGACGACATCGCGACGGCCTGCATGTTTCTTCCAGTTGTGCCGCCGGGCGCCGCTCGTCAGGAGCTGAGGGTGTGTTGCTGACCGATCGAGAAGAGGAGGTGCAGCACGTGGCGCCCGGCGGCGTTCGGACCGAAGGCCGCCGCGGCAACGACGACATCGTCGCAGCGCGGTTGGGCGATGTCGCGCAGCGAGTGCTGGTCGTCCATCGGTCCTCCTCGGGACGCTCCATCGTCGCCCCCCGCAGGTATACGGAGCAAGGAGGCAAAGTCTCACGAGCGGTATCCCCGAATCGACCGTACGCATCACTTCTTGACGGTCACCTGCCTGTTCTTGGCGCAGTCTTGGCGAGCCTGGCGGGAGGCTGTCGGGTGGCGGCCGCCTTTCCGGCGAGGTCGACGGCCGCGCGTGGGAGCTGCCACGATCCAACCGATGCGCGGGCAGGCCAGTCGATGAGCGGGGCGATCGGGATCGGGCAGATCGGTTGCGGGATGATCGGCCAGGGCCATGCGTACGCGCTGCGGCTGCTCGCCGAAGACGGTGACATCCGGCCGGTCGCGGCGGCCGACCTCTCGCAGGACGCGGTGGAGCGCGCGCAGCACATCTGCCCGTTCGAACGCATCGGCACGGACGCGTACGCGGTGATCAACGATCCCGACGTGCAGGCCGTTGCGATCGTGACACCAACCACGACCCACCTCGATCTCGTGCGCGCCACGCTCGAGGCGGGCAAGCCGCTGCTGTGCGAGAAACCGCTCGCAACGGACTTCGCGACGGTCCGCGCGATGTGCGATCTGGTTGCCGCGGCGGACACGACCGCGCAGGTGGGCTTCCACTCGCGCTTCCATCCCGTGATCAACGAGCTGCACGCGCTGGTCGAGAGCAACGAGCTCGGTCGCCCGATGGGTTATGTGCTCCGCGACGATCAGTACTGGCCGACCGGCGACATCGTTCCGGGTCACAGCTCGTGGCGGTCGGATCGCGCGCACGCGGGCGGCGGTGCGCTGCTCGAGCACTCGATCCACAGCGCCGACATCCTCTCCTGGACGTTCGGGCCGGCGGCGCGCGTCTACGCGCGGACGCGCAACGTGTTCGGCTACGACGTGGAAGACGCGGCCGCGTGCACAGTTGAGCACGCGTCGGGCGTCGTCGGCACCATCCTCACGATCTTCAACGGCGTGCGCGGGCGCGAGGAGCGCCGGCTCGAGGTCTTCTTCGAGCAGGGCGCGGTGGAGGTCACGACCGACTTCCTGGTCGGCGCGCCCGAGGACGGTTTCCTGATCCAACGACCCGACACCACCGCGCAGCGGCTCGACATGGCGGCCTTGCGCGAGCGCTACTTCGACGCCGCGGGTATCACACGTCGCGACTTCATGGTCTACCTGTATCCCGCGGCGCGGGCATTCGTGCGCGCGGTGCGGCACAGCCGGCCCGCGTCACCCGGCTTCGCGGACGCGTTGCGCGCCCATGCGCTCGTGGAAGCGGCGTACCGGTCGGCGGACGGCGGTCAGCCGGTGGAGCTGACGGGCGACCTGTCGACCGGCTGATCGCCGGCCGGGTCGCCATCGTCGGCAGTCAGATCGACCACGTCGTCGACGACGAACACGCGGCGCAGCACAGACACGACCGTCGGGTTCACGTGCGGCGAGGCACCGAGTTGCACGTGCACGTTCAGCTCACGCAGACGCGCGTGCTCACGCAACCGCACCAGCGCGCTCACGCCGGCCGAGTCCATGAACTCGATGCGATCGAGCGCGAGGATCAATTCGGTCGCGTCCGAGGGCAGGCCCTCGAGGATGCGAGCACCGACGACACCGGCAGAGAACACGTCGAGCACGCCACCGACTCGCGCGGTGCGGATACCGAGGTTGTCGTCCACGATGACTACGGCGGCGGGGTGCGTCACGACCCCTGTCTACCTCTTCGTTCGCCACGAGGAAACCCCCGCGTCAGACACGTAGCGTGGCCGCGCGACCGCATTGGCGCGGGCGATCTACGACGCGTCCTCCGCCAGCCGGCGCAATGTGTACGGCAGGATCCCCCCGGCGAGGAACACGTCCCGCTCGAACGGCGTGTCGATGCGCGCGATCGTGTCGAACTCCCGGTCGCCGGCGAACACCCGGATCGTGCGCGGCAGCGGACCATCCTCGGCGAGCGCGGCGACGCCGGTGAACCGGAACACCTCGTGACCGGTCAACCCGAGTGTGGCCGCCGACTCCCCGACTCGGAACTCGAGCGGGAGCACACCCATCCCGACGAGGTTCGAGCGGTGGATGCGCTCGAACGACTCCGCGATCACCCGCGCACGCCGAGCAGCTGCGAGCCCTTCGCGGCCCAGTCCCGCGAGCTCCCGGACCCGTACTCCTTGCCCGCGAGCACGACGAGCGGCACGCCTTCGTCGGCGTAGCGCACGGAGGCGTCGTAGATCGTCGCCGGCTCGCCGTCCGGGAGATGCACGGTGAACCCGCCCTCGGTGCCGGGCGCGAGCTGGTTGCGCAGCCGCACGTTCACGAACGTGCCGCGCACCATGACCTCGTGATTTCCACGCCACCGCGCCATAGGAGGAGAGGCTGACCGAGAACGAGGGCGTCTTCTCCGTGTGGAACGGACACAGACCCTGGAAGCGACGGCCGACGCGTTTCAGCGCGACGTGCTCGCCGATCAGCGCGACGAGATCAGTCGATTCGCGAACTCGGGCGACGTCGTCGTCGAGGATGCCCACGGACGCACCTTATGGCGTGGTCTAGACGCCGCGTGGGAGGTCTTCCGGACGCCAACCGAGGAGCTCGACACCGAGCCCGAGTGCGTAGCGATCGGTCATTCCGCTCACGTAACGCACCGCGACCGCGGCCGCTTCGAGAGAGCCGGGACGCAGCTCGTCGTGCCGGCCGGTCGCGTTGCGTGGCAGACGCCGGGCGCGTCGACGAAGAAGTCGACCAGCCCTTGCAGCAGGCCGACGACCTTATCCGCCTGGCGGCGCGCCGCGGGCCGGAGGTAGATGCGATCGAAGTTGAACGCACGGAAAGCGGCGAGCGCGGATGCCGCCGGTTCGGTCATGCCGACGTGACCGCCGCGATCGATCGCATCGAGCACCGCGTACACGAAGGAACCGATCTGCCGGGACCGGTCTCGACCGACGACCGCGGCGACCTCCTCGGGCAGATCTTCGGGCGCGAGGATGCCGGCGCGCCAGCGCGTCTTCGAAGTCGTGACAGACGTACGCGATGCGGTCGGCCCACGCCACGACCTCGCCTTCGGCGGTGGACGGCGCAGGCCGGCGCCACGAGTGGTTGCGCACGCCGTCGATCGTCTCCGCGCAGAGGTTCAGCGGGGCCAGAGTCACGTCCACGCCGTACACCGCGTGGTCGTAGCCGCCCGGGACGTACGGGGAGAACGCCTCCTCGCTCGGGTGACCACCGGGACCGTGCCCGCAGTCGTCCGCGAGGGCGATCGCTTCGGTGAGCGGGAGGCAGAGATCAGCGGCGCGGGCGATGCCCGTCGCGATCTCCGCGACCTCGACGGCATGCGTGAGGCGCGTGCGGAGATGATCGTCCTCGGGCGCGACGAACACCTGACACTTGCCGGCGAGTCGCCGCCACGGCCGTGAGTGCTTCACCCGATCCAGGTCGCGCTCGAAACAGACGCGGAACGGGTCGGGCTCCTCGGCACGCGCACGCGTGCCGGCACCGACCGGACGACTCGCGCCGGGTGCGAGCGTCGCGTCGAGCTCCGCCTCGCGCTCCTCGCGCCGGCGTACACGTCGACCGACATAGTGGCGCCCTTCGTGGGCCTCGCGAATCACGACCTGATCGCGGGCCGTCTCGTCGAGTTGCATGGAACCAGGGTAACGACCGGGTGAGACAGTCACGCGGTTGCGATCACCGGCCGAACCGCTCGCTCCAAGGCGCGGGAAACCTCCACGTCCAACGACCGCTCGAGCCGATCACGGGCCACGACATAGCTCGTGACGGCGCCCGCGAGGGAGGTTGGCAAACGTTCGGCTCCCATGGGCGCCAGGAGGTGCACGGACAGCTTCTCGAGCTCCTCATTGACGAGCGTCGTGCGGTGCGCCGCGACCTTCGACGTCAACCACAGTGCCCAGTCCCAGAAGTGCCGATCGACCGACGCGAGGTTCTCGCGATCGGGTTGCCACGGCGGTTCGCGCTCGTGCGGCTCGGCGAAGATGAAGTCGAGCTTGTGCGGTCCTGGCACGATCGCCATCCAGCAACATGTATCACTCAGGCGGTCCCACTGCTGCGCAAGCGGCGCGAGCGGTTCGAGCAACGTCTCCATGGCGGGCGCGACCGCGGCGAAGTCGTCGGTGTCGACGACGAAGTCCCAGTCCGAGTGCACACTTGCTCGCCCTTCCGCACGGGAGCCGACGAGGCGTACTGCGCGTACGGCCGGATGTCGCTCGACCGCAGCGATCGCACGGTCGCCGAGATCGCGCGGACGCGTTCAGGGGTTCGGCTCCTCCTGCCAACGCTCCATCCAGCGGTCGGTCCGGATGATCGGCGCGAAACCGACCTTCGCATACAGGCCGTGCGCGTCGCGAGTGCCCAGGACGAGCCGCGCCACATCTCCGAAAGCGTCGGCGACGCACTGCATCAGGAACACCCCGACGCCCTTGCCTCGATGGGAGGAGATCACGAAGACGTCCGCGACCCAACCGAAGGAGACACCGTCGTGGAGCACACGCGCGAACCCGACCTGTTGGCCGGTCGGCACGTGTATGACGGCGAAGCACGTCGATGCCGCATTCGCCCGCTGCTGCGCGTCCCGTGAACGACCGAGCGCCCAGTACGACTCCCCGGAGATGAAGCGGTGCACGACGTCGAGATCGACGCGTGCGCGGTCGGTGGTGACGAGGTAGTCGCCCTCGGTCCATTCCCGTGCAGGGTCCGCTGGATCCCGTTTGGTCGCCGAGTGTTCGTCTACGCTCACTGGCCGACCAAACGGGTGTGCAAACGGCGGTTAGGCCGACGCGCCGGGTCCACCGGTGCCCAATGCCGCGTGGGCCGCCGCCAGCCGTGCGATCGGCACCCGGTACGGCGAGCACGACACGTAGTCGAGCCCGACCTCGTGGCAGAACTGGACCGATGCCGGATCGCCACCGTGCTCGCCGCAGATCCCGAGCTTGATGTCGGGGCGGGTGGCGCGGCCCCGCTCGCAGCCCATGCGCACGAGCTGGCCCACACCCTCGACATCGAGTGTCTCGAACGGGTTCGCCGGCAACAGCCTGCACTCGAGGTACTCGCTCATGAACCGGCCCTCGACGTCGTCACGCGAGAACCCGAACGTCATCTGCGTCAGGTCGTTGGTGCCGAACGAGAAGAATTCGGCGACGCGCGCGATGCCGTCGGCCACGAGTGCGGCACACGGCGTCTCGATCATGGTCCCGACGAGATAATCGACGTCGACGCCCGCCGCGCGCACGATCGCGTCGGCTTCTTCGCGCGTCCACTGCTCGATGAGCCGGAGCTCGGGCTCGCTCACGATCAACGGGATCATGATCTCGACGATCGGATCGCCACCCGCGCGCTTGCGCGTCACCGCGGCCTGCATCAGCGCGCGTACCTGCATGCGATAGAGACCGGGCTTGATGATCCCCAGGCGACAGCCGCGGGTCCCGAGCATCGGGTTCGACTCCCGCCAGAACTCGGACGCCTTCAACAGTTTCAGGTCGGCGTCGGTCGCCTCGCCCTTCGCCTGCTTGACGATCAGCTCCTCGTGGTCGGGAAGGAACTCGTGCAACGGCGGGTCGAGCAGCCGCACAGTGACCGGGAGCCCGTCCATGGCTTCGAGAATGCCTTCGAAGTCGGTCTCTTGCTGCGCACGCAGCTCCTCGAGCGACGACGCTTCGTCGGCCGGGTTGTCGGCGAGGATCATGCGCTGCACGATCGGGAGCCGGTCACCGAGGAACATGTGCTCCGTGCGGCACAGTCCGATGCCCTCCGCGCCGAACTCGCGCGCCTTGCGGGCGTCCTCCGGGAGGTCTGCGTTCGTGCGCACCTTCATCGTCCGCAGCTCGTCGGCCCAGCCGAGGATGGTGCCGAAGTGGCCCGTCGGCTCCGGTGTCACGACTGCGACGTCACCGACCACGATCTCGCCGCTCGTGCCCGAGATCGAGATCAGGTCGCCTTCGCGCACGGTCGTGCCGTCCACTGCGAACTGTCGTGCCGCAAGATCGATCTTCACCGCTTCCGCGCCGCAGATCGCGGGCTTGCCCATTCCCCGGGCAACGACGGCCGCGTGCGACACCAAACCGCCGCGCGACGTGAGGATGCCCTCGGCCGCGATCATCCCGTGCAGGTCGTCCGGCGACGTCTCGGGGCGCACGAGGATCACGCGCTCCCCCGCCTCGCGCCGGGCCTCGGCGTCGTCGGCCGTGAAGTACACCTTGCCCACCGCGGCACCGGGCGACACGTTCAGCCCCTTGGCGAGCACCGTGTAGGACGCCTTCGGGTCGAACTGCGGGTGCAGCAGCTGATCGAGCTGCGCCGGCTGCACACGCAGCACCGCTTCCTTCTTGTCGATGAGCCCGTCGTGCTCCATCTCGACGGCCATGCGCAGCGCGGCGGCGGCCGTACGCTTGCCGACACGCGTCTGGAGCATGAACAGACGACCCTGCTCGATCGTGAATTCGATGTCGCACATGTCGCGGTAGTGGTTCTCGAGCAGGTGCATGAGCCCGATGAGCTGCTCGTGCGGCTGCGGGAACTCGTTCGCCATCGCGTCGAGGGGCTCGGTGATGCGGATGCCGGCGACGACGTCCTCGCCCTGCGCGTTCGTCAGGAAGTCGCCGTAGGGCTTGCTCTCTCCCGTCGACGGATTACGGGTGAACGCGACGCCGGTGCCGGAGTCGTCGCCCTTGTTGCCGAACACCATCGTCTGCACATTGACCGCGGTGCCCAGGCCGTCGGGGATGGCCTCCATCTTGCGGTAGTCGCGAGCACGCCGGCCGTTCCACGACTTGAACACCGCTTCGATCGCGTAGCCGAGCTGCTCCTGCGGATCCGTCGGGAAGTCGACGCCCGCCTCGGTTCGCACGATCTTCTTGAACGTCTCGACGAGGCCGGCGAGGTCTTCGGCACGTCAGCTCGGTGTCGACGTCGAGGCCCTTCGACTCGACGAGGTCGTGCAGCGCCTCCTCGAACACGTCGCCGGGGATGTCGAGCACGATCTTGCCGAACATCTGCACGAACCGCCGGTACGAGTCGTACGCGAACCGCTCGTTCTGTGTCTGCTTGGCGAGACCCTTCACCGACTCGTCGTTGAGCCCGAGGTTGAGCACGGTATCCATCATCCCCGGCATCGAGAACGGCGCACCGGAGCGCACCGACACGAGCAGCGGATCGGACGCGTCGCCGAGCGTCTTGCCCATCTTCTGCTCGAGTTGCTCACGCGCGACCGCGACCTCGGCCATGAGCCCGGCCGGCAACTGGTCGCCCGCGGCCATGTACGCCTTGCACGCGTCGGTGCTGATAGTGAACCCGGGAGGGACAGGGAGGCCGAGGATTCGTCATCTCGGCGAGGTTGGCGCCCTTGCCACCGAGCAGGTACTTCTGCTCCCGGCCACCCTCTTCGAACGCGTAGACGTACTTGGGCATCGCAGAACCTTTCAACTCTCGTCGTCGGCAACGACCATCGTGTGCGCGAACCGGTCGTGTATGCCCTGCATGTTCGCGTTGCGCATCCAACCGATCACGCCGACGAGCACGATCGCGGCCGCCAGCGGACCGAGCACGAAGAACAGGGCGAAGGTCACCAGCACCAAGGTGCCGTACCGCTTGATCGCATCGCCGGCGCGCATTGGCGTGCCGTCGTCGCGCAACACGCTGCAGATGCTGCAAGCGCTTGCCGAGCGTGCGGCCCGAAGAGATCGTCGGTATGACCAGATACAAGAAGCCCACGAGGAACAGGCCACCGATCACCGAATAGAAGATCGGCTGGAGCTTGTTGCTCTCCTTCGTGAAGACGTCGTTGTCGTCGTCGTACTTCTTCTTCGCAGCATCGGCGTCGGCTTGGGCTTTCGAGATCGCGTCCTGATCGTTCGTCTTCTTGGCGTCGCTCAATGCCTTGTTCGCGTCGTCTCGCGCCGTGGCGTCGTCGTCCACGACTTGCGGAGGTCGTCCACCCGGTCAACCGTTTCCTTGTTCGTCGCGTGTCGCGATCGTGGGCGCGATGACGTACGCCGCGACGATGAAGAGCGCAAGGAGCACGAGCAGGTCGATCGACATCGCGATCACGCGTTGCTTGGGCGCCGGGAAATGCGTGCCGGGCGGAGGCGTGATCGTCGGCGGCCCGAGCTGACGGGCTTGGCGGCCCTGACGCGCCGGCCGGGCGGCGGCCGTGCGCGCGGGCTTCCGTCGCCCGTTGCTGCTCGCCTCCACGTCGTCGTCGAGCTCGTCGTCGTCCGAGACCTGTGTCCGCTGCTCGTCGTAGCGACCGCGTTGATACGGGTCCGAGAGCACGTTCCACGCCTTGTTGAGCTTGGCCGCGTCGACCTTGCCCGACTCGCTCGAGGTGTCGATCGTGGCCTTCCGGTCGCGGTATGCCGTGCGTATCTCGTCGGTGGCAGCGTCGGGATCGACGCCCAGAAGTGTGTAGTAGTCGTCCATCATTGTCCGAGTCGGTGGTGCAGCTCCTGCACGAGGCGATCGATCGCGACACGTTCCTGGCTCATGGTGTCGCGCTCGCGAATGGTGACAGCTTGGTCGTCCAGTGACTCGAAGTCGATCGTGACGCACAAGGGCGTGCCGATCTCGTCCTGACGGCGATACCGCCGGCCGATCGCACCGGCGAGATCGACATCGATCATGAAGTGTGGTCGCAGGGCACCGGCAACGGCGTGGGCGAGCGGCGTGAGCTTCTCGTTCTTCGAGAGCGGCAGCACCGCGACCTTGACCGGTGCGAGGCGGGGGTCGAGCCGCAGCACCGTGCGCTTCTCGACCTTGCCCTCGCCCGTCGGCGCCTCGTCCTCGTCGTACGCGGAGAGCAGGAAGGCGAGCGTGGCTCGATCCGCGCCCGCCGCGGGCTCGATCACGTGGGGCACATAGCGCTCGTCGCTCTCCTGGTCGAAGTACGTCAGGTCCTCGCCGGAGAACTTTGCATGCTGGGTGAGGTCGTAGTCCGTGCGCTGGGCGATGCCTTCGAGCTCGCCCCAGCCCCAGGGATAGCGGAACTCGATGTCGCTCGTGCCAGTGGAGTAGTGCGAGAGCTCGTCGGGATCGTGCGGACGGATGCGGAGCTTCTCTTCGGGGATGCCGTGGTCGATGTACCACCGGTAGCGCTCGGCGACCCAGTACTCGAACCACTTCGGTCCCTGGTCGGGCGGCACGAAGTACTCCATCTCCATCTGCTCGAACTCACGCGTGCGGAAGATGAAGTTCCCGGGCGTGATCTCGTTGCGGAACGACTTGCCGATCTGCGCGATACCGAACGGCGGCTTCTTGCGCGTCGTCGTCTGCACGTTCTTGAAGTTCACGAAGATGCCCTGCGCGGTCTCAGGCCGCAGGTACGCGACCGACGCGTCGTCCTCCACCGGTCCGACGTGCGTCTTGAACATCAGGTTGAACTGGCGAGCCTCCGTGAAGCTGTCCTTCGCGCCACAGTTCGGGCACGCGCCCGAAGCCGGGAGTTGGTCCGCCCGGAAGCGCTCGTTGCACTTCCGGCAGTCGACGAGCGGGTCGGTGAACGTGGCGACGTGACCGCTCGCCTCCCAGACCTTCGGCGCCATCAGGATGGCCGAGTCGAGCCCCACGACGTCGTCCCGGAGCTGGACCATCGAGCGCCACCACGCATCCTTGACGTTCCGCTTCAGCAGGACGCCGAGCGGTCCGTAGTCCCAGGTGGAGCGGAACCCGCCGTAGATGTCGGAGGACGGGAACACCAGGCCACGGCGCTTCGCGAGGTTGACCACGCGGTCCATGAACTTGGGGTCGACGGCGGGGGCCATAGCTGACCAGGCTACTCGGCCGTTTTCGCCAAACCGGGGTCGTTGCGGCGTCTCTCGGGCGCTCGGTGACGAGCTTCGCCCGGGCTACAGGAGCGTGGCGGATCGGAGACGGCGCTCTCCGTGATGCTCGAGCGCCCGGATCCCGAGGTGCTCGACTTCGTGCGTGGCCGCGCTCGGAAGCTCGGTGAGCACACCGTTGAGCGCGCCGCCGAGCATGCGGCGCAACAGCTCGAGCGCGGGCGCCGACACCGGCCGGCCGCCGCCGCGCGCGCACGCCCGGCAGAGCGTGCCGCCCTCGTCGAGGTCGAACGCGACCAGCGCGTCGTCGTCCATGCCGCTCGGGCTACCACTGCAGCGGGCGCAGGCGTCGAGCATCGGATGGAAGCCCTCGAGCGACAGCAGCTTCCAGAAGAACGCCGTCGTGACGAGCGGGGTGCGTCGTTGTGCGAGCGTGCGCAACGCACCGGTGAGCATGCGATACAGCGCCGGGTTCGGTTCGTGCTCCTGCGCGACCTGGTCGACCGCTTCGAGCATCGGTACCGCGTGCGTGAACAACCCGTACTCCTCGCGCAGCGCCCGGTGCGCTTCGAGCGTCTCGGCTTGGGTGACGATGTCGAGCTCGCGGCCCTTGTAGCACTGCAAGCGCGACCCGGCTCGTCGGCTCGAGGCGGGCTCCGAACTTGCTCTTCGTCTTGCGCACGCCCTTGGCAACCGCGCGGATCTTGCCGTGCCCCTGGGTCAGCATCGTGACGATGCGATCGGCCTCGCCGAGCTTGATCGTGCGCAGCACGACCCCCTCGTCGCGATAGAGCCCAGGCATATGACACGAGTGTAATTCCGCGCCCATCTGTTTGGACACTCAGACCGCCACCGGCGGGCTACGCGTCCAATCTGATTGGACGCTCAAGCCGCTTCTGGCGGGCTGCACGTCCAATCTGTTTGGACATTCAGAGGGAGCCGAAGCGCGCGGTCGCGGCTTTTGGTACTCGGCGATCGCCTCCACGAGGTGGTCCCGGCGGAAGTCGGGCCACAGCACCTCGGTGAACACGAGCTCGGAGTACGCGAGCTCCCACAGCAGGTAGTTCGAGATCCGGAACTCGCCCGACGTGCGCACGAGCAGATCAGGATCGGGCATGTCGGGCGCGTAGAGGTGGCGCTGCAGGACCCGCTCGTCGATCTTGCCGGGATCGAGACGGCCCGCCGCGACCTCGTGCGCGATCGCCCGCGTGGCGTCGACGATCTCGGCGCGGCCGCCGTAGTTGAACGCGAACGTCAGCGTGAGCCGGCGATTCGCTCGCGTCAGCTCCTCGGTCTCGTCGATGCGGCGACGGACCCGGCCCGGCACGCGCCCGCCGCGCCGGCCGATGAACCGCACCCGGACGCCCCGCTCGTGCAAGTCGTCACGACGAGCCACCAGCAGGCGCTCGTTGAAATTCATCAGGAAGCGCACCTCGTCGAGCGGCCGGCGCCAGTTCTCGGTCGAGAACGCATACACGGTCAGCCACTACAACCCGATGTCGAGCGCGCCGTCGACGGTGTCGAACAGCGCCTCCTCACCGGCCGCGTGCCCCTCGGTGCGCTTGAGCCCCCGCTGCTGCGCCCATCGCCCGTTGCCGTCCATCACGATCGCCACGTGTGCGGGGATCCGGGCCGGGTCGAGATGTAGGTCACACGGCTCCTTCGCTCGGCCGTCCCTGGCACCGCTGCGTCCCCACGACCTCGAGCGCCGACGATAGCTAGCCTCCGGCCGTGCCGTGGACGGCGATCGTCAACCCGGCGGCCGGGCGCGGCCGCACACGAAAGCTGCTTCCCGAGCTCGACACGGCTGCACAAGCTGCCGGTGTGGTCGCTGCACGTCTCGCCCGAGCCGGGCGCGCCCGCGAAGCTCGCACTCGCGGCGGCCGAGGAGGGCCACGATCTCGTCGCGTGCGGCGGCGACGGGCTCGTCACCGAGGTCGCGGGCGTCGCGGCCGACACGGGGCGGCGGCTCGCGGTCGTGCCGACGGGCGCGGGCAACGACTTCGCCCGCGTGCTCGGTTACGACGCCAAGCGTCCGCTCGACGCGCTCCGTGCGCTCGCCAGCGGTCCCGATCGATTGGTCGACCTCGGCCGCGTCAACGGCCGTTGGTACACGTGCGTCACCGCGTCGGGGTTCGACGCCGAGGCGAACCGCTGGGCGAACACCGTGCAGCACCTCTCGGGCACGACGCTCTACGTCGCCGCCGTGCTGCGCACGCTCGCCGTCTACAAGCCGCACCCCTTCCGTCTGTCGGTCGACGGCGCCGAGCACGAGATGCGCGCGTGGCTGGTCGCGGTGGGCAACGGTCCGGCGTACGCGGGCGGGATGCGCGTCGCGCCCGACGCGCGTCTCGACGACGGCCTGCTCGACGTGACGGTGGTCGGCGCGATGTCGAAGGCAGAGTTCCTCGTGAACTTCCCGAAGGTGTTCAAGGGCACACACGTGTCCCACCCGAAGGTGCAGACATATCGCGGCGAGCACGTCGAGCTCTCGTCGCTCGACCGGTCGGTGCCGATGGAGGTCTACGCCGACGGCGAACGCGTCGGTCCGCTCCCGGGAACGATGGAAGCAGTACGCGACGCGCTCGACCGTACGTGTCCCGTAGCTACCCGCCGCCGCCCGCGGCGTCGGCGGGTTGCCGTCGTCGGCGAGCGCTTTCTCCAGCGTGATGGCGGGCCGGTGACGTGCACGTGCCCTTCATGCCCGCGGCTTCGTGGCCCGGGATCGAGCAGAAGAAGTTGTAGTCGCCCGGCTCGCCGAAGAACGGCGACTGCGGATTCTTCTGGGCGCCGCGGCTTTCGAGCTCGGGGAACGAGCGTCGTCGCTTCGTGGAACCTGAACGTGTGCCGAGCCCGCGAACGGTCAAGTCGAACTTCACGAGGCCGGTTTTCGCGTCGACGACGACGGCTCGAACTCGCGTACGCCGGGCCGGCCGTGACGTTGACGGCCTGCTTCGTCTTCAACGTCGCTGGCAATGTCGAGGCCGCGGCTTCGTGGTCCTCGGAGTGGCCGAGCGAGATCCAGCCCGCGAACGACGATCGAGACCAAGAAGCCGCGGCCGTCAACAGGATCCGCGAGACTGGCGCATCCGCGGCGCCGAGCGCCAGCAGCGCCGCGCCGAGGAGGATCAAAAGCGTGATGACCGTGCCGACGATCACCGGGATGTGCCCGTGGGCCGAGAGGAAGAGCCGCGAGACGTTGAGCACGTAGACGACGATGCCGACGATGACGGCGAGGGGCAGCACGAGCGGCACGAGGTACCGCTCGACGTACGGTCGGTGCCAGAACGGGATCGGTTCCGGCGGCCGCGGCCGGCGCCTCGACTTCGGCGGCGGGCGACGTCCTCGACGCCGGCGGGCTGCTCGGGCTGATCGGTGGTCGTGGTGTCGGTCATTGCTGTTGCAACCCCATCAGTTCTCGGTCGAGGTCGCGCGACACGCGGCGGTGGAGCGCGGTGCCGCTCTCCTCCGCGTTGTACCACCGGAAGAAGACGATCGTGATCGTGATCCAGAGGCTGAAGCCCACGAGGATCTTCATGATCAGTCCGGCGATGCGCATGTCGTCGAGCGCAGAGACGTCCCACAGCCGCGGGACCGTTTCGTAGAAGTGGTAGAGCGGGTGGTCGCCGAAGGTGAGGAACGACGCCGGAACCGTCGGCACGACGGACTGCAGGAACAGGAACAGCATGCGCACGAGCGGCTGCAGTCGCGGCACCTCGGGGAGCGGCGAGAGCACCGGCATCCACACGATCAGCGACGACACGAGGATCAACGCGTGTACCCCGAAGTGAAGGGGCGCGTGGCGCAACGATGCATCGACGACCACGGGTGTGTGCGTCACGATGATCACGAGGTTGAAGAGGATCGTCGCGGGAATCAGCCGCGTCAGGGAACGAACCGTGCGGAGCAGCCAGCGCGGCGAGAGCAGCCAGCGCGCGAGCCACGTCGGCGTGCCCATCAGCAGCAGCGGCGCGGCGATGATCGAGTAGACGGTGTGCTGCACCATGTGCACCGAGAAGAAGTAGCCCTCGCCGAGGTCATGGATCGGCCAGTCGGAGGCGATCCACAACGCGAGCAGCCCGCCGAGAACGTCGCGACCTGGAACGCGTCACCACGCGTGTCCCGGTCGGCGCGAGGCGCGGGCCGAGTCGCCGAACCGCGACCGCGTACGCCGCCGCCAGGCCCGCGATGAGCAACCACACATCGGGATGCGGGGCCCAAGCGGGGAAGGCGGCGTCGGCGAGCACAGCAGCTACGACTTCAGCACGGTGCTGGAGAACACGAGCAGCACGATCCCGTACACGATCGTGGCGCCGACGATGCCGACCGTGAACAGGCGCCGGAAGAACGGCGAGTCCTGCTTCATGTGCATGTACCACGCGCACGACGAGCAAGAACTTCGCCGCTGCCATGATCGCGAGCACCGCGATGAGGAGGTTGGAGTTGATGTCGGGGTACGACGCGGCCACTTCGAAGGCGGTGAGGATAACGAGCACGACCGCGATGAGCACGTACTCGACGCGGTCCGGGATGCGCGTGCTCCTCGGCCGCGACCGGGTGTTGGCGCCGGCGGGGACGAGCGCGCCGCTGTCGACGTCCGCGGGAACGACGTCGGTGCCGGGTTCGGCGACGTCAGTGCCGTCGGTCATTGCACATCAGTCCTCAGTGCGTCGGGATCAGGTAGATCGCCGTGAAGATGAAGATCCACACGATGTCGACGAAGTGCCAGTAGAGCCCGGCGATCTCGACCGCCTCCGACTTCGCCTGCGGCAGCCGGCCCTGCACCGAACGGCCCCACAGCAGGAGCAACCAGACGATGCCCATCGTGACGTGCGCGCCGTGCAGACCGGTCAGCACGAAGAACGTCGTGCCGAACATGTTCGTCGACAGGCGTCAGGCCCTGGCGGTAGAACTCGGTGAACTCGTACACCTGACCCGCGATGAACGTCAGCCCGAACAGCGCGGTCGCGAGCAGCCAGATGCGCAATTGGCGCTGGTCGCCCCGTTGGATCGCCGCGAGCGCGAGCACCATCGTGAGCGAGCTCATCAACAAGATGAACGACGTCACGGACGTGAACGGGATGTTGAGCAGCTCGTCGGGTGTCGGGCCCTTCAGGAACTGCGTGTCGCGGCCGCGGTAGAGGAAGTACGTGACGATGAACGCGCCGAAGAACAGCGCCTCCGACGACAAGAACAGCCAGATCGCGAGCTTGGGGTTGCTGACACCGGTGTTCGTCTCGTGGTCGTGGCCCGGCTCGGCATGCGCGAGCGTGCCCGATTGCGCGGGAACGACGGCCTGGGCCATCAGTGCACCCCCTCTGCGTGGGTGTGCACGTCGGGTTCGGTTGCGGGTTCGATCGCCCAGCCGCTCAGGCCGAAGAACCCGATGACCACACCGAGGGCGAGAATCCACCAGTTCTTGAACACGAAGCCGTAGCCGAGGATCGGCAGGCCGAGCGCGAAGATCAAGGGCCAGTACGAAGGCGACGGCATGTGGATGCTGCCGGGTTCGACCGGATGCTGGTGCTCGGCGACCTCGACCGCACCACCCGCCGGCAGTTTCACGAGCCGGCCCTCGTCATCCTCGGTGTACTTGCGGTGCCAGAGCTCGTCGCGGTGCGTCACGATCGGCACCTCGGGGAAGTTGTACTCGGGCGGCGGCGACGAAGTCATCCACTCGAGCGTGCGCGCGTCCCAGTGGTCGGAGCCCACGGGCTCCCGCCCCTCGCGCTTGGCCGAGTAGAAGATGTTCACCAGGAACACGAGCACCGACGAGCGCGATGAGGAACGCACCGATCGTCGCCAGCAGGTTCAGCCCCTCCCATCCCATGCCTTTGGGGTACGTGTACGTGCGGCGCGGCTGACCCTCGAAGCCGAGGAAGTGCATCGGGAAGAACGTCAGGTTGAAGCCGATCACCATCAGCCAGAAGTTGAGCTTGCCGAGCCGCTCGCTCGAGCGTGTAGCCGAAGAACTTCGGCCACCAGTAGTAGAAGCCGCCGAAGACCGCGAACATCAAACCGCCGAAGAGCACGTAGTGGAAGTGCGCGACGACGAAGTAGGTGTCGGTCTGCTGCGTGTCGGAGGGCACGATCGAGTGCATGACGCCCGACAGGCCGCCGATCGTGAACTGCGCGATGAATCCGAGCGCGAACAGCATCGGCGTGGCAAGCCGGACCGCGCCGCCCCACACCGTGCCGAGCCAGTTGAAGATCTTCACCCCGGTCGGGACCGCGATCAGCATCGTCGACAGGCCGAACGCCGAGACCGCGACCGGGCCGATGCCCGTCACGAACATGTGGTGCGCCCACACGCCCCACCCGAGGAAGCCGATGGCGATGCCGGACATGACGACGACCGCGTAGCCGAACAGCGGCTTGCGCGAGAACACCGGCAGGATCTCCGACACGATGCCCATGCCGGGCAGGATGAGGATGTACACCTCGGGATGGCCGAAGATCCAGAAGAGGTTCTGGTACACGAGAGGATCGCCGCCGGCCGCCGCGTTGAAGAAGTTCGTGTGGAAGTTGCGGTCCATGAAGACCATGATCATCGCCGCGGTGACCGGAGGCATCGCGAACAAGGTCAGGAACGCGACCACCAGCATCATCCACACGAACACCGGCAAGCGCATCATCGTCATGCCCGGCGCGCGCATGTTGATGACTGTCACGAGGAAGTTCACCGCGGTCGCCACCGAGCCGATGCCCAGCATGATGATGCCGACCGCCCAGAAGTCGGTGCCACGACCCGGCAGGTACCCGGCACTGAGCGGCGTGCTCGTCAGGGGCGCGTAGCCGAACCACCCACCGTTCGGCGCGCCTCCCAACGCGAACGACGAATAGATGAACAGGCCACCGAGGGCGAAGATCCAGAAGCCGAGCATGTTGAGCCGCGGGAACGCAACGTCACGCGCGCCGATCATCAGCGGGACGAGATAGTTCCCGAACGCAGCCGCGATCGGCATACCCATGAGGAAGATCATCGTCGTGCCGTGCATCGTGAAGAATTCGTTGTAACGCGCCGCCGTCAGCACCGTGCCGTTGGGATGCGCGAGCTGCAACCGGATGAACAGCGCCTCGACGCCGCCGACGAGCAGGAACAGCGTCGCGAGCGACCCGTACATGATCGCGATCTTCTTGTGGTCGACGGTCGTGACCCAGCTCCACGGCCCGGTCGTCGCGCGCGGCCGCTCGAGGAGGCGGGCGCGGAGCGACGGCGCTTCGACGAGTGCGTGCGCGTCTTCGACGGTCGTCATGGTGACTGACACTCCGGATACGTCTTCGGCGTGGTTGCGGTCTCGGTGAGCAAGAAGCAGGCGATCTTCTTGGCTTCCTCCTGGCTCATCCCCTTGTCTTCGAAGGCGGGCATGTGCTGTTCGAGCTTGCCCATCGGTTTGCGGCTGGGCGCGTTCCACACCCACTGCCACAAGTTCTCGAAATTCATCTCGTACATGAAGCCGGCGAAGCCCTCGCGGTCACCCACGTGAGTGAGATTCGGTCCGACGGCCCCGGGCTTCGTCGGCACGAAGCTGTGGCACGACGAGCAATTCCATTGCTTGTCGTTGACGCCGTTCTTGAGGATGTCCTCGGACAGCGCGCTCATCTGACGCTGTTCCCACGCGTGGAAGTCCGCCGGGGTCTGGGCGATCACCCGCAAGCGCATGTCGGCGTGCGACAGCCCGCAGTACTCGGCGCATTGCCCGTCGAAGGTGCCGGGCTCGTCGGCCTCGATCTTGAGGGAGTGGGTGCGGCCGGGGACGACGTCCTTCTTGCCGTTCAGCGCCGGCACCCAGAAGGAGTGGATCACGCCGTTCGCGTAGCAGTCCGTTCCCGAACACGGCGGCGGGCCCACCAACGTGAGCGATACCGGCACACCTGCCGGGATGTGCATCTCGTTGGCGGTCGAGATCTTGCTGTCGTCGTCGTAGCGGTATTCCCACCACCACTGGCGCGCGGTGACGGTGACGTGCAGGACGTCGGGCCCGGTCGGCCGCTTGGCGAGGTCGAAGACGGTGGCGATCGTCGGGACGGCCATGACCGCCAGGATCAGCGCCGGAACGATCGTCCAGCCGACTTCGAGCACCGTGTTGCCGTGCACCTGCTTCGGTGCGCGTTCCTCGCCCGGCTTCACACGGAAGCGCAACGCGACGTAGATGGTGCCGCCGACAACCCCGAGCCCGATGACCACCGCGATCCAGAAGAACGGCTTGGTGAGGTCGAGGATCTTGTGCGCGTAGGGACCCTTCGGCCGCAACGCGTTCTGGTTGTTGTCGGGACCGGTATCGCCGCAACTCGCGAGCACCACGGCGGCGACTGCGACGGCGGCCACCATCGCGGCGCGCCGGAACCGATGGGTGCGGTCCAACATCAGCCTCTCTACAGTTTCTTCGAAGAGAATCGGCGGGACTCTACAGCGGTCGTTTCTCCGAATCACAACTCTGTCACGGGCGCCGCCAGCGGTGGTGGCACCGACATTTTCTTCGTTCGACGGGCCCGGTCGGGCCACTTGTTCACAAGCGATCGTTCACAGTCCGAGACGGTCGAGCGAGCCCGCGCGACGCTGCCAGTCCGGCTCGACCTTGACACGAGTCTCGAGGTGCACCCGCATGCCGAGCAGCGCCTCGAGCTCGCGGCGAGCTGCGGTTCCTGCAGTCTTCAGCACTGCGCCGCCCTTGCCGATCACAATGCCCTTTTGTGACTCACGCTCGACGCGCACGATGACGCGCACCGCGAGCAGCGGTTCGCCCGACGACGTCCGGCGTTCTTCGACATCCTCGGTGTTGACGGCGATCGAATGTGGGAGCTCCTCACGCGCGACCTTGAGCAGCTGCTCGCGCAACAGCTCCGCGGCGAGGAACGACTCGGGCTGATCGGTGACGACGCCGTCCGGGTAGTAGTGCGGACCCTCCGGGAGGCGGGCCTCCAACTCCCCGACGAGGGCGTCGAGGCCGTCCGTCGGTCGCGCGCCGAGACCGGAACGTATGCCGCGAAGTCGCCGAGCTCGCCGGACGCGACGGCCAGGTGCCGTCCAATCTCGTCATGGTTCGCGGCGTCGATCTTGTTCACCGCGAGCACGACCGGTGTGTCGACCTCGGCGAGTCGCTCGGCGACGAAACGGTCGCCGGGGCCGATCGGCGCGTTGGCCTCGATGACGAAGCACACGACGTCGACCTCCTGCAGGGTCGTGAGCGCGCGCTGGTTGCCGCGCTCGCCGAGCAGCGTGCGCGGACGGTGCACGCCCGGGGTGTCGAGGAAGACGAGCTGACTGGCATCGGTGGTGCGCACGCCGCGTACCTGCGTGCGCGTCGTCTGCGGCTTGTCGGAGACGATCGACACCTTCCGGCCGACGATGCAGTTCAGCAGCGTCGACTTGCCGACGTTGGGCCGGCCCACGATCGCAGCAAAACCGGAACGGAACGCGCGAGGGCTCAGTCATCCCACGCGTTCGGCCGGGGGCTCCTCTTCTTGCCCCTTCGGCGTGATGATCACCGAGACGATGCGGCGACCCTGCACCCGCTCCGCGCAGAACTCGAGCCCGTCGGCGCCCACGCATTCACCCTCGACCGGCACGTGGCCGAGCGTGTTGAACACGAGGCCGCCGACCGTGTCCCATTCCTCTTGGGGCAGATCCGCGTGGAGCAGATCGTTGACTTCGTCGATCGGCGTACGACCCGGGACGCGCCACGATCCGCTCGGCAGCCGTTCGACCGTCGGTTCGTCGACGTCGTACTCGTCGGTGATCTCGCCGACGATCTCCTCGAGCAAGTCCTCCATCGTGACAAGGCCCGCGGTGCCGCCGTACTCGTCGACGACGATCGCCATGTGGAACTTCTCGGTCTGCATCTCGCGCAACAGCTCGGCGACGCGCTTCGACTCCGGTACGAAGTGCGCGGGCCGCAGGCTCTGGCGGACGGGGTCGGAACCGCCGCCACCGCTGCTGCGCGCCACGAGGTCCTTCAAGAACACCAGGCCGAGGATGTTGTCGATGCCGTCCTCGTGCGCGGGAAGCCGCGACTTGCCGGCACTGATCGCCATCTCGATCGCCTCGTCGACCGTCGCCTCCGCCTCGACTGCGACCATGTCCGTACGCGGCAGCATCACCTCACGCACGACGGTGTCGCCGAACTCGAAGATCGAGTGGATCAGCTCGCGCTCCTCGGTCTCGATCGCCGCCTCCTGGGCGGCGACATCGGCCATCGTGAGGATCTCCTCCTCGGTGACGAATGGCCCGTGCCGCAGGCCCTTGCCCGGCAGCACGACGTTCGCGATCCCGATGAACCCCCGGGTGAGGACACGCAGCGGCCAGAAGCGGGTGACGAAGACGAGCAACGGCGAGAGTGCAAGCGCGGCGCGGTCGCTGTGCTGGAGCGCGAACGTCTTCGGCACGACTTCGAACAACGTGAACACGACGAAGACTTCGAGGAAGATGGCGATGGCAACGCCGGCCGCGCCGAAGGTCGGTTCGAGCACCGTGCCGAGGAGCGTGGCGCCGATCATCTGGCAGCCGAGCACGAGCAAGAGGATGCTGTTGAGCGTCTCCTCGGGATGCTCCAGCAGGCGCAGCACGCGCCGGGCTCGCTTGTCGCCTTCTTCTTCGAGCGCAAGCAGTCGTATGCGGCTGACCCGCGTGAACGCGGTCTCCGCCATCGCGAGCACACCGGAGAAGCTCCACAGCACCGCGACCACGATGATCGAGAGGGTGCTCATCGCGCCCGCCGTACAAGCGTGGGACGACTATCTGGGGGTCGAGCGGACCGCACCGACGTCATGCGCCCTTCTCCGTGTTCCGGAAGCGGGTGAGCAGCTCCTGCTCGCGGCGGCGCATCGTGGTTGCCTCGTCGGGCTCCGCGTGGTCGTAGTCGAGGAGATGCAGCACGCCGTGGACCACGAGCAGCGCGATCTCGTCCTCGGCGGCCGCGCCCCGCTCGGCGGCTTGGCGGGTCGCGACCTCGGGCACACGACCACGTCGCCGAGCAACGCCGGCGGATCGCCACCGTCGGCGGGCGCGCCGGGACCGCGGCCGCCCTGGTCGGGCTGGCGGCCGCCGGGCGGGAGCTCCTCGTCGAGTGGGAATGAGAGCACGTCGGTCGGGCCGTTCGCGCCCAGGAAGCGCTCGTTCAGCTCGGCGATGGTCTGCGTGTCGACGAACATGAGCGACATCTCGACATCGCTGCCGTACCGCTCGTGCACGCGCTCGTCGACGAGCACCAGCCGGGCGAGTCGCACCCAGCGGGCGACGTCCACCTGGATGTCGTGCTGCTCGTCGGCGCCGAAGATCGTCGGAGAACCCGTGTCGGTGTGCATCGGCTACCGATCGTGTCGCTCGTATGCATCGACGATGTCCTGCACGATGCGGTGGCGCACGACGTCGCGCGAACCGAGCTCCACGAACACCAGCCCGTCGATCCCCTCGAGCACGTCGCGCACCTGCAACAGGCCGGAACGGCCCCGTCCGTCGGGCAGGTCGATCTGGGTCACGTCACCGGTGATGACCGCTTTGGACCCGAAGCCGAGGCGCGTGAGGAACATCTTCATCTGCTCGGGCGTCGTGTTCTGTGCCTCGTCGAGGATGATGAACGAATCGTTGAGCGTGCGACCGCGCATGTACGCGAGCGGCGCGACCTCGATCGTGCCCCGTTCCATCAACCGGACGACGACCTCCGGTTCGAGCATGTCGTACAGCGCGTCGTACAACGGCCGGAGGTACGGGTCGACCTTCTGGAGGATGTCGCCGGGCAGGAAGCCGAGGCGTTCGCCGGCCTCGACCGCGGGCCGTGTGAGAATGATGCGATTGACTTCCTTCGCTTGCAGCGCCTGCACCGCGAGGGCGACCGCGAGGTAGCTCTTGCCAGTGCCGGCCGGACCGATCGAGAACGTCACCGTGTGGTCGCGTACGGCGTCGACATAGACCTTCTGGCCCGCGGTCTTCGGGCGGATCGACTTGCGTCCCCGCACGACCTCGGTGGTGAGCACCTCGCTCGGGCGCTGGTCGGCTTTCAACATCTCGATCGAACGCCCGAGGTTGTCCCGGTCGAGCTGGTGTCCCTGCTCGAGCAGCACGATCATCTCCTCGAACAGCCGGGCGACCCGCTCGGCCTGCTCGCCCTCGCCGGTGATCGTGATCTCGTTGCCGCGCACGAGGATGTCGACCGGGAACGCGGCCTCGACGAGACGCAGCAGCTCATCGCGCTGGCCCAGCAGGCCCACCATGAGGTGGTTGCCCGGAACAAGAAGCTTGACCGAGGTGGTCGTGTGCGACGGTGCCAAGGTGCGCGCGAGGGTAGCCGAGGTTCGGCGCGTTCCTGCCGTGTTGTTCCCGTGTGACCGGCCGCTCAGGAAGCGGCGGCGGCGCGGAGTCCGAGCTGCTCGAGACGTGCGCCCAGCTCTTCCAGGCTCCGGCCCATGCAGGAGGCAAGCACCCTCAGGTCGGACCGCCGAATCGTCAGCATCCGGCCGTTGAAGTCCTGCCGCTCACGCTGCAGCGACGTGGCGAACCGATCGAGAATGTGCGCGTCGGGGTCGTCCAGCTCGTGCAGGCGCACGAGGTCGATGGTGAACCCGGCGTTCATGTCGAACGCGCCGGCGGCCGCCGCATCGAGGAGGCTGATCTCGCCCTCGAGCTCACGCGGAAGCAACTGGTCGGCCGGCACCTCGTAGATCTCCGCGAGCCGCAGCAGACGCGGGACCGAGATCGCGCGCTCACCGCGCTCATACGCTCCGAGCACCGACGCCTTGAACTCGAGACTCGATCGCGCCTCGACGTCGTGCAGCGACAAGCCTTTTTGGCGGCGGATCGCTCGCAGTCGCTCGCCGACCCGTGCCCCTGTGTTCACCACCCCGTTGCCCCCTCGCCCAACCGCTGGCGCCGCGCCCACTGGATCGCCGCCGTGGGTGCGGTCAGTGGATAGTACCAGCACGCTCCGTGAAAGTCATGCTTCGCGTTGCTTCCAACATCAGCCACTCACTGACCCGAAACGCAACACTGCTCACTCTAACCCCATTGGCATGGGTCATGCCCGGCCCATCTGCACAATCCGGTCGCTGAGTACAGCAACCGCAGCGATCGGTGCAGTCACTGCACGTAGCACGGACGCTGCCAACGCCAGGCGCGGCCTGTCCGCGAGCCGCTCCCGCTCGTTCGGCGCGAGGCCGCCCTCGGGTCCGACGACGACCGTCCAGTCGCCGAGCGTGGGCGGATCCAGCTCGAACGCCCGACAGCCCGTCCGGTCGGCGACGACGACGGCATCACGGGCCGCGACCGCCTCGAGGTCGACGAGCTCGTCAACTGCCGGGATCCGGGCGCGGCGGCACTGCATCGCCGCCTCGCGCGCGACCATGCGCAACCGGGCGACGGCTTGCTCGGCCTTGGCGGCATCCCACCGCACGACGGTCCGCTCGGTGCGCACTGGTGTGATGCGCGCGACGCCCAGCTCGGTGACGGCGGCGACGACCGCATCGAGACCGCCTTTCACCGGCGCGATCGCGAGCCCGACCGCGACCGCAGGCGCGTCGACGCGGTGCAGCCCGCCGTGGGCGTCGAGCAACAAGCGGCCTTGGCCGGTCTCGACGACGTCATAACAACGCCATGTCCCCGTTCCGTCGGCGGCCGTCACGCGCTCCCCCACCCGCAGCCGGCGTACCTGCTGCAGGTGACGACCGTCGGCACCGCCGATCTCGCAACGCGGCGCGAGCTCGTCGACGAAGACGTGCGCGGCGGCGTCGACGTCGGCTGGAGTCTCCGGCGTCTCGCTCACTGCTTGAACGCGGAGCGGATGCGCGAGAAGAGCCCCTCCTGCGGAGGTGTCACATCCTCTCCGCGCGAGGCTGCGAACTGCGCGAGCAGCTCCGCCTCCTCCGCACTGAGGCGCGTGGGGACGTCCACGTGCACCTCGACGACGAGATCTCCCCGACGACCGCTCCGCAACGACGGCACGCCGAGCCCGCGTAGCCGCAAGAGTGCGCCGTGCTGCGTGCCGTGCGGGATCTCGACCTTCGTCGGACCGTCGAGGGTGTCGAGGTCGATGCCGGTGCCGAGCGCGGCTTGCACCATCGAGATGCGCAGCGCGTGCCACAGCTCGTCGCCGCGGCGCTCGAGCGTGCCGTGGGGCGCGACGCGGACTGCGACGTAGAGGTCGCCGGCGGGCCCGCCGCGGGGTCCCGCGGGACCGCGACCGGCGAGGCGGAGCCGCTGCCCTTCGTCGATCCCCTGCGGGATCTCGACGTCGATCGACGCGACTGCCCTCGACCCGCCCACCGCCGCGGCACACCTCGCACGGGTTCGGGATCGCCTGGCCCGTGCCCCCGCAGACCGTGCACGGCGCCGCGGTCATGAGCTGGCCGAGCAACGAACGGCGCACCTGACGCACCTCGCCGGTACCTTCGCACGTGCCGCAGCGATCCGGATGCGTCCCCGGCGCGCAGCCCGAACCCGCACACTGCTCGCAGTCGACCGGCATCCGCAGGTCGAGCGTCTTGCGTGCGCCGAACACGACCTCGTCGAGGGTGAGCTCGAGCACGATCTCGGCATCGGGTCCCTGCGCCGGCCCCGACTGGCCGCGCGTGCGCGTCCCGCTGCCGAAGACGTCGCTGTTGAAGAACGCATCGAACAGGTCGTTCAGGCCGAACTGATTGGCACCGAACGTCGAGCCGGCGCCCGCGCCCGCGCTCGCGCCTTCCGGGCCGAACATGTCGTAGCGGCGGCGACGCTCGGGGTCGCGCAGCGTCTCGTACGCCTCGTTGAGCTCCTTGAATCGCTCGACCGCCTGCGGGTCGTCGCGGTTGGCGTCGGGGTGGTGTTGGCGCGCGAGCGCGCGAAAGGCCTTCTTGATCTCGTCCTCGGTCGCGTGCGAGGACACGCCGAGGATCTCGTAGTAGTCCCTGCTCATCGCGAGAGTTGCCGACCGAGTTGTTGCGACACGGTGACCACCGCCGCCTGCGCCTTGCGATAGTCCATGCGTGTCGGGCCGAGCACGCCGATCGTGCCCGCGATCTCTCCCTCCACGAGGTAGGGGGCGAGCACCAACGAGCATTCGAGCAGGTCGGCGCGCGCGTTCTCCGAGCCGATGCGGATCGTCAGGCCCGGACCGAGGAGCTCCCGCAGCAGTGTGGCGAGCACCACGTGCTGCTCGAGCAGCTCGAGGAGACGCGCCGTGCTGGTGGTGACGAAGGCGTCGTGCTCCGCCGCGAGACGGCTGGCGCCCCCGACGTAGAGCAGCTCGCTCTGGTGCTGCTCGACGTGCGCGCGCAGGGCCTCGGACGCCGCACGCACCAGCGCGTCGGCCCGGTCGGCACCCCGGGCGTCGGGGAGCGCGGTCACGAGGTCGACGAGGCGCCGCCCGTCGAGGTGCTGCGCGAGCCTGCCACTGGCGGCCGCGATGTCGTCTTCGCTGGCGTCGTCGTCCAGGTACAGCACTTCTTTCTGCACCGAGCCGTTCGACAGCACGACGACGGTGAGCAACACGCCGCGGCTGGAGCTGCACGAGGTGCGCGGCGCGAACGACGACTGCCTGCGATTCAGGACCGACGACGACGGCGGCATGCGCGCTGACGTTCGCGAGCAGCTGGCTGGTCTCCGCCAGGAGCTCGTCCATGGCCATCGTCGCGCTCGTGAAGAACTCGGCAATCTGCCGACGCTCGGGCGCGGCGAGCTGCGCGGCGCCCGCGAGCTGGTCGACGTAGTAGCGGTAGCCCCGGTCTGTCGGCACCCGGCCGGCCGACGTGTGCGGCTGGGTGATGTATCCCTCGCGCTCGAGCACCGACATCTCGTTGCGGACCGTCGCCGCCGAGACCCCGAGACCGGTCGTTTGCGTCACGGTCTGCGAACCAACGGGCTGGGCCGTCTCGACGTATTGCTCGACGATCGCGCGAAGGATCGCCGCCTTACGCTCGTCCAGATCCGTCATCGGTGCCTTTTCTCATCCCTGCGGGGCGTCGGCCGACAGTTAGCACTCAATCGTATCGAGTGCCAGCAGGTGAGGAGTCGGACACCGCCGGGCCGTGAGCGGACAAAGCGGGTCATGCGGACGCCGCGCCCGCGAGCAGGAGACGAGCCGTGATGTCGGACGCCAGCAGACGGCCGCGCCGGGTGAGGACGACCCGACCTTCTTGCTCGTCGCACATCCCGGCCGCTCGCAGATCGGCGATGCACGTCGTTGCCGCGGGCGCGGGACACGCGCCGGCGCGTGTGCGCAAGGCCAGGGAGAAGGCCTCCTCGGCCCGGCGTGCCGGCGTGAGCTCCTCGTCGCCGGCTTCGGGCGAGTCGCCCCGTGCGATCGCGGCGATCGTAGCGCTCGGGCGTGCGAACGTTCCACCAGCGCCGACCGCCGGTATGACCGTGCGCGGCGCACCCGATCCCGAGGTACTCACCCTCGTGCCAGTACAGGAGATTGTGCCGGCACGCCTCTCCGGGCCGTGCCCAGTTCGACACTTCGTACCACTCGAACCCCGCCGTCGGTGAGCACGTCGTCGGCGAGCGCGTACGCATCGGCCTGGACGTCGTCGTCGGGCCGGGGCCGGCGGCCGGCCGCGACCTGTCGCCCGAGCTGCGGTCGCGGGCTCGACGGTGAGCGCGTACGCGCTGACGTGCTCGACACCCAGCGCAAGGACGCCGTCGAGCGATCGGCGCCAGTCGTCGAGCGACTCGCCGTCGGTGCCGTAGATCAGATCGACGTTGACGCGCGCGAACCCGGCGTCGCGGCCAGCCTGATGGCGCGTTCGACGTTCGCAGGGTCGTGAGTGCGGCCGAGACGTCGGAGCACATGCGGCACCATCGACTGCACGCCGAAGCTCAGGCGGTTCACGCCCGCGGCGCGTACGTCGCGAGCTTGTCCGCGTCGACGCTGTCCGGATTGCACTCGACGGTGACTTCGGCGTCCGGCGCCACGTTCGATCCCGCCGAGCAGGCGCGCGAGATGCTCGGCGGGGAGCAACGACGGTGTGCCGCCCCCGAAGAACACGCTGGTTGCGGTTCTCCCGCTCTCCGCTTGCCGGCGCTCGAGATCGGTGGCGCACGCGTCGACGTAGTCGTCGATCAGATGGTCACGATCGGTCCACGTCGCGAAGTCGCAATAGTCGCAGCGGTGCGCGCAGAACGGGACGTGGACGTACACACCGAAGCTCACCGCGCCATCCTCGCGCGCCTGACGGCGGCTACCGGTCTCAGGTCACTGTTGCGCTGGCGTACATCGGCTGCGTCGACGCCACGACGCCCGGCGTCTTCTCCACGGTGAGGCCGAACCCGCGCACATCGCCGCTCGTGTGGAAGCCGACCGTCCGCGGGGAGGGCCCGAGCACACCGGCCGAGATCGCGATCGGTTGGTCGCCGGTGCCACTGAGGGCCCACAGCTGATACGTGTGGTCCGAGGGCAGCGGCGTCATCCCGTCGTTCTGCAGGAAGCCGGTGCCGTCGGGCAACAACACGATGCGAGCGACCTCGACGCCGTTCGCCGGGGCGAGCGCGACCTCGCGCGCGCCGTTCTGCGTGAGGGCCTTGTCGAACGCCGCCGCGAGATTGCCCGAGGTATTCGTGTCCCGGTCACGGAGGACGATCACCTGCGCGGCCAGCACGACGATGACGATCGCGGCGACGGCGGCGAGGGCACCGACGATGCGCGGCGAGAAGAAACGACGCGCCCGCGGCTGCAAGGTGGTGAACACGCGTGGCTCATCCGCGAGGCGCGTCGAGATGCGATCCCACAGCTCGGTGGGCGCGGTCAGGTCGGCGACCGGCGCGAGCGCGAGCGACGCGGCGCTCTCGCGCAGCTCGTCGACCTCGTCGCGTGCGAGCGGGTTCACGGCGAGGTACTCGTCGACGCGGACGCGCTCGTCGGGATCGAGGGCGTCGAGCGCGTAGGCACCGAGCAGCGCGTCGAGCTCCGGGTCGTTCGGGCTCGGTCGGTTCACAGACGGCGGGTTCACTTCCTCACCCCTTCGTCGATGAGCGCGGCGCGCAGGCGCAACAGCCCGGATCGGATACGGCTCTTCACGGTGCCCTCCGGCTGCTCGAGCAGCACCGCAACCTCCCTGTAGGTGTGCCCGCTGAAGTAGGCGAGCTCGATCGCCCGTCGCTCGCCATCCGAGAGGGACGCAAGGGCGCGGCGGACGGCTTCGCCCTCGGTGAGCTCGAGCACCGCGCGCTCGAGGTCGTCATCGATCGTCGGGCTCCGAAAGGCGTCGCGTTCCTCACGGGCGCGCCGCGCGGTCTCGGCGCGGAGCAAGTCGACCGACTTGCCGTGCACCTGCGCGCAGAGCCAGGCGCGCATCGAACCGCGATCCGGGTCGAAGCGCGACGGTTCGTGCCACAGCCGGAGGAAGACCTCCTGCACCACCTCTTCGGCGAGGACGCGATCGGCGAGGACCCGCCGGGACAGCGCGAGGCACGGCCCACCGTGCCGGCTGTAGAGCTGGGCCAGGGCGAGCTCGTTCCCCTCGAAGACGGCGCGCGCGAGCGCGGCATCGTCGGCCACGCGGAGCTCGCGCGTCCGACATCCCGGGAGCGCCTCGCGGGCCGCTTCGCACGGCGGGTGTTCGGAGCCGAGGCCCCTGATGGATGACGTAGGTTCTCACCTCGTGCGTGAGGGAACGGGATCAGGCGCGGCCTTTCGTGCCTTTGTCGCGCACCACGCACGCGACGGCGTGTACCCGCCGGACTGGAACCGGCGGCTCGCAGAAGCCGGCTACGTCGTGCCCCACTGGCCGCGCCCGTGGGGACTCGACGCGTCGCCGGCCGAGCAGCTCGAGATCGACGAGGCGATGCGCGAGCTCCGGGTCCCGCGTCCGATGAACCCGATCGGGATCGGGTGGGCCGGTCCCACGTTGCTGGTCGCAGGATCGGACGAGCAGCGCACGCAGTGGCTCCCGGGCATCCTCGACGGGTCGCAGATCTGGTGCCAGCTCTTCAGCGAGCCGGCCGCGGGCAGCGACCTCGCCGCCTTGGCGACCCGAGCCGTCCGCGACGGCGACGAGTTCGTCGTGAACGGCCAGAAAGTGTGGACGACGCTCGCGCACTACGCGCGGTTCGGCATCCTTCTCGCCCGCACCGACCCCGACGCCGAGCAACACCGGGGCATCACGTATTTCGTCGTCGACATGCAAGCGCCGGGCATCGAGGTACGGCCGCTCGTGCAGATGACCGGTACGCACGAGTTCAACGAGGTGTTCTTCACGGACGTACGGGTGCCGGCCGCGAACGTGGTGGGCGTCGAGCACGACGGCTGGCGCCTCGCGAAGGTGACGCTCGGCAACGAGCGGGTGTCGTTGTCGGGTGAAGGCGCGCTGTGGGGACGCGGGCCGACCGCGACCGACGTCGTCGCGCTCGGTGCGCGCGCACGGCGGCACGGGTGATGCGATCCTTCGACAACGGCTCGCGCAGCTGTACATCGAAGCCGAGGTGTTGCGGCTCATCCGTCTGCGGACGGTCTCGGCACGGGTCCGCGGCCTCGAACCCGGCCCGGAAGCCTCGGTGCGCAAAGCGCTCTCCGACGAGCACGGCCAGCACGTGATGGCGATGGCGAAGGAGCTGACCGGGACCTACGGCATGCTCGACGACCGGGGCCCGTACGGCGAGCCCGACCGCGGCGAATGGCACTACGGGTACCTCTATTCCCGCGCGCTGACGATCGGCGGTGGGACGAGCGAGGTACAGCGAAACATCCTCGGAGAAAGAGTGCTCGGGCTTCCGCATGACGCCTGAGGCGACCATTGCCGAGCTGAGCGAGCCGCTCGGCGCGTGGCTGCGCTCCGACGCACACGACGTCGACGACTGGGCCGACGACCTCCCGATCGAGCAGCTGCAATGTCATCCCGATCTCGTCGAACGCCTGACGCAGATCGCGCGACCCGTGCGAGGTACCTGCCGCGTGTGGATCGACGGCTGCCCGGTCGTGCACCACCCGTCCGGCGCGCCGATCGCGTGCGCCACCGGCACCAGCCGTCTCGTCGTGCGGTCGTCACACCCGCCCGGCGCCCTCGTCTCCCGCTGGCGGACCGCAGGACTGGACCCCGCGTGGAGAGACCTCGATCCATGGGCCGCGGACGTCACGTTCACCCGCACCCTCGAGCTGCTCCGCATGCACGTGCGTCATGCATATGACCTCGCGGAGGCCGGCGCGTGGCCCTGACGTGGATCTCGTGGAACGCGGCCATGGAGGCGAGCGCCGTCGTCGCGGCGGCCGGTGTCGCGGGACGCGCCGCCACGCACCGGTGGCTCGCCGGCGCGGCCGCGTTCGCTCGCGAGCTCGCGAGCGTGCTCGTGCTCTACGCGATGTGGCGCATCGTCGGCACGGTCTCGGTCCTGAAGGTCGACGGCGCGATCCGCGCCGGCGAGCACATCTGGGACCTCGAACGCGCGCTCCACCTGCCGAACGAGCACGGCCTGCAGCACCTGTTCTTGAAGAGCAACCAGCTCATCCAGGTGTGCAACGTGTATTACGCGAGCGTGCACCTCCCATCGATGCTGGTGTTCCTGCCGTGGCTGTGGTTCCGCCACCGCGACGACTACCCGCCCGTCCGCAACGTCATCGCGCTCAGCACGCTTTGGTGTCTCGCAATTCAGCTGATCCCCGTCGCGCCGCCGCGGCTGGTCCCGTCGCTGCACGTCCTCGACACGCCTGCGCTCTTCGGCCAGACCGTGTACCCGTCGTTCGGGAAGAACGGCCCCGCGCAACTGTCCGCGATGCCGTCGGTGCACGTCGCTTGGGCATTCATCATCGGCGTCGTCATCGTGCTCGTCAGTACCAGCCGGTGGCGGTGGTTCGCGCTCGCACATCCGGTTGCGACGTCGATCGTCGTCGTCGTCACCGGCAATCACTACTGGCTCGACGGCGTGGTCGCGATCGGCGTCGTCGCGCTTGCAGTGGTGTTCGAGCGGTGGGCCCGCGGTGTGATCACCCGCCGACTGGCGGCGCGGCCGGACCGCACACCCGCGCGTGCACCTGTTGCGTCAGGGCGTGGATCGTCTCCGTGAGCTCGGTGTTCTTCCTCAGCTCGAGCTCTTGCTCCCGGAAGTCGTGATCGGCCTTCGCCTGTTGGAACTCGGCCTGACGGTTCTGCCCGATCATCACGAACGTCGAGAGGAAGATCGCCTCCAGCGACACCACGAGTGTCAGTGTCGGCCATGGACTCCTCTCGAGCACCAGCATCCACACGGCGAACGCAACCGCGTGGATGTACACGAACGGCATCGATCCCGCGAACGCGGTGATCGCGTCCGCGATGCGCAACTGCGCGTCGCGGGCTTCGCTTGCGCCTCTCTTTGACGACGACGGGATGGTGCCGAAGGTCCTCTTCGAGCTCTGCCATGGTCCGACCTCCGGGTTGTTGCGAACGCTTTCTAGGCCTGCAGCATCGAATCGATGTCGACGCCGGGCGGCACCGGCATCAACCTCTTGATCGCGAAGCTGCGGATGATCGTCGCCACGACGCGCGCCCGGCGATCAGCTCGCGGCTGACCGCTACGGCCTCGTCGATGCGGCCGCAGAACACGAGCGCGCCCGTCCGCAGGAATCGCAGATTCTCGTCGTCGGGAAGGATGACGAGCGCGGCTTCGATCTCGCGCAACGCCTCTTCCGCCTGGCCGTTGAACAGTGCGTTCGACGCCGCGCCGAAACCGCGAAATGCCACGGCGGTGCGTGCCAGCCGGCGCAGCTCGTCGAGGGGCGTACGCAGGCTCCCCGATCGCTTGGGTGGCAACGGCGCCGACCCCCGGCCTCGCCCACGGTACGACGGCACCGACTGCGAACATGCACGTCTGCACCCCGACGCCGAGATCGCCGGTCTCCGGGTCACGCGCAACAATCGAATACGTCATGCCACCGAGTCTCACTAGGGTCCGGACGTGATGCAACCGTCGTCCCTGCGCGCGGTCCTGTTCGACTGGCGAGGGACACTCGTACACGATCCGCCACACGAGTGGTGGGTTGCGACCGCCCTGACGCGTGCTGCGGACGCGCGGCCGACGGCGAGACAGTCGCCGCGTTGTGCAGCGCGTTGCGCCTCGCCGCCGAACTTCCCGAGGTCACCGCGGGAGAGCTCGGGTGCGACTGCTCGAAGGCTGCGCATCGTGAGTGGTCGATGATGTTCTTCCGGCGGGCGGCCTCGATGACGAGCTGGTCGAGAGCCTCTACGCGCTCGACCTCGACCCGATCGCGCACCCGTTCTATCCCGATGCTGCGACGGTCTTGCAAGCGTTGCACGAGCGGGGATGTCCCATCGCGCTCGTCTCCGACATCCATGTCGACTTGCGCCCCGAGTTCGCGGCCGCGGGCCTCGATCGATACATCGACGCGTTCGTGCTTTCGTACGAGCACGGCGTGCAGAAGCCGGATCAGGCGATCTTCGACATCGCCTTGCGCGCGCTGGAGGTGTCGGGCCGAAGAGGCACTGATGGTGGGTGATCGCGCATCTCACGACGGCGGCGCCGTGGCCGCGGGCATCACGACGCTCTTGTTGACACCGGTGGCGTCCGCCGACACGCCGGTCGGCCTCTCGCGGGTGCTCGCCCTCGTCGGGTGAGACGCGGCGCGGCCCGGTTCGTTACTCGTCGAGACGGAGCGCCGCGACGAACGCTTCCTGCGGGACTTCGACGCGACCGATCTGCTTCATGCGCTTCTTTCCCTCCTTCTGGCGTTCGAGCAGCTTGCGCTTCCGGCTGATGTCGCCGCCGTAGCACTTGGCGAGCACGTCCTTGCGCTTGGCCTTCACCGTCTCCCGGGCGATGATCCGACCGCTCACCGCGGCCTGGATCGGCACGTCGAACAGCTGACGCGGGATCAGCTCTCGCAGCTTCTGCGTCATCTTGCGGCCGTAGTCGTACGCCTTGTCGCGATGCACGATTGCACTGAACGCGTCGACCGGCGTCTCATTGAGCAGCACGTCGACCTTGGCGAGATTCGACGCGTGGTATCCGGCCGGCTCGTAATCGAGCGACGCATAGCCGCGCGTGCGGGACTTCATCTGGTCGAAGAAGTCGAGCACGATCTCACCGAGCGGTAACAGGTAGACGAGCTCGACGCGATCCTCCGAGAGGTACTCCATCTTCTGCATCTGGCCCCGTCGGCCCTGGGCGAGCTCCATCAACGTGCCGACATAGTCGGTCGGCGACAGGATCGTGACGGTGACGAAGGGCTCCTCGATGGACTCGACCTGTTGGGGCAGCGGCATCGACGAGGGGTTGTCGACGACCTCGACACTGCCGTCGACCAGATGGGCGCGGTACTCCACGTTCGGCGCGGTCGCGACCAACGACAGGTTGTATTCACGTTCGAGCCGCTCGCGGATGATCTCCATGTGCAACAAGCCGAGGAAGCCGCACCGGAACCCGAAGCCGAGCGCGCCCGACGTCTCGGGCTCGTATGTGAACGACGAGTCGTTCAGCCGCAGCCGTTCGAGTGACTCGCGCAGCTCCGCGTACTCGTCGCCGTCGACGGGATAGAGCCCGCAGAACACCATCGGCTTCGGATCGCGATAGCCGGCGAGTGCTTCACCACGGCGCGAGGCGTCGGTGACGGTCTCCCCGACCTTCGCCTCCCCGACCGTCTTGATCCCCGCGATGAGGTAGCCGACCTCGCCCGGACCGAGCGCGGCAACGGGCGTCGGTACCGGCAGCCGCACACCGACCTCTTCGGCGTCGTGATCTTGCTGCGCGTTGACGTATCGCAAACGGGCGCCGCTGCGCAGCGCGCCGTTGAAGACGCGCACCGCCGAGATCACGCCGCGGTACGGGTCGTAGTACGAGTCGAACATCAGCGCCTGCAACGGCGCGTCGACGTCGCCCTGGGGCGCCGGGATGTGCTTGATCACGGCATCGAGCAGCTCGGGCACGCCCTCGCCGGTCTTGGCCGAGATGCGCAGCACCTCGTCGGCGGGGATGCCGAGCACTCGCTCGATCTCCTCGGCCCGCTTGTCGGGCTCGGCCGCGGGCAGGTCGATCTTGTTCAGGGCGGCGACGATCGTCAGGTCGTGCTCGACCGCCTGGTACGCGTTCGCGAGCGTCTGCGCTTCGATTCCCTGGGACGCGTCGACGAGCAGGATCACGCCTTCGCACGCCGCGAGCGAACGGCTCACCTCGTAGCCGAAGTCGACGTGGCCCGGGGTGTCGATGAGGTTGATGATGTAGCCGTTCCACTCGACGCGCACGTTCTGCGCTTTGATCGTGATGCCGCGCTCGCGCTCCAGGTCCATGCTGTCGAGGTACTGGGCGCGCATGTCGCGCGCGTCGACCGCACCCGTCAGCTCCAAGAGCCGATCGGCGAGCGTCGACTTCCCGTGGTCGATATGAGCGATGATGCTCAGGCAGCGAATGTGGTCGAGCGGCGTCACAACCTCTCCATTCTCGCCGATCCCGCGCGCCCCGGGCCCCCCGTTTGGTCGCCGGTTGTCCGTTCACGGCCACTGGGCAACCAAACGGCTGCCCGGGGGGACGTGCTAGCTTGACTCGGTTCTCGAACAGCTTGGAGCACGAGCCACATATGGCCAACATCGCGTCACAGAAGAAGCGCAACCGCCAGAACGAAAAGCTACGCCTCCGCAACAAGGGCGTGCGCACCGAGCTGAAGACCCGCGTGAAGAACGCACGCGAGGCCGTGACCACAGGCGACGAGGGCGCGCACGAGCTCGTGCGCATCGCGCAGAAGCGGCTCGACAAGGCCGGCGCCAAGGGCGTGATCCACAAGAACGCCGCGGCGCGCCGCACCTCCCGGTTGATGAAGCGCGGGAACCCCGCCTAACGGCGCACGGCGCGGCGGCTCAGCGCAGCCAGCCGCGCGATCAGCACGTCCATGACCGTTCGCTCGTCGAGTCCGCTCGCGCCCCGCAGGTCGAGCTCCGCCTGGGCGAGCAGCCGCATCGCTTCGCGCAGGCCGCCGGTCGCAAGCCGCTTGGATGCCTCGAGCGGGAATCGCGCGCCGCCCGCGCTCTTCATGCCGAGGGCCTGCGCGGCGTGCTCCTTCGTGACGATGTCGGGGTCGTCGAGCCGCAACAGTCGTTGGTAGTGGTACACGAGGGTCGCCATCACCTGCATCGGGTGCAGCGGCCTGGGCTGTGACGCGCTCGTCGCGCTCAAGAGCCGGTGCAACGTCTCCAGCGCGGTGGCAACCTCACCGCGATCAACTGCGTTGGTGAGATCGAAGCGACCGGCGGTGCCGAGCTCCCCGAGGTACTGCTCGACGTCGGCCACGTCGAGCACGACGTCCTCGCCATAGGTCGAGCGCCAGAGGTCGACGAGCTCCGGGATGCGTCCCGCATCGTCACCCAGGTGCGTTGCGACGCGCGTGATCGCGGCCGGTTCGAGCTTCACATGGGCGTCCTTCAGCTCACGCTGGAGCACCGCGGTGGTCTGCTCGGCGGCCGGCCCGACGGTCTGCGCGTTGCTCTTGCAGGCCTTGTCGAGCGCACCGGGCACACGTCCGCCTCCTGCGACGAGCACGAGATGCACGCCGTCGAGGGGATCCTCGATCCATTGCGCGAGCCAGCGGCCTTGCTCCGCGGTGAGGCCGCCGATATCGCGGACGACCACGACGCGGCACGCGGTCATGAAGGGCGGGCTCGACAGCGCGGTCGTGATGGCTGCGAACGCCGGCTGCTCGACCGAGCCCTCGACGGTCTCCTCGGCGTCATTCGTGGTCGGCTCGGTATCAGTCACGCGGCGGCGGCTCGGAATCGTGTGGTCGTCGAGGGCGAAGGATCGTTCCTCCTCGCCCACCAGCTCGTCGATCAGGCGCTGCGCTTCACGATCGCGAAGCACTGGGTCGCCTCCCTGCACGAGATAGGTGCTCACAACATCGCTTCGATCGTCCGACACACGTGCACCGAGCCGCGGACGTCGTGGACCCGCACGATCCGCGCGCCGCGCATCACGCCGTACGCGATGGCCGCGAGCGACTCGACCCGGCGATCGTCGATCTCGCGACCGAGCAGCTCGCCGATGAACCGCTTGTTCGACGCAGAAAGCAACAACGGGTACCCCAGCGATGCGTGCGCCGCGGTCTCACGCAGGAGCAGCGCACTCTGCGCCGGAGTCTTGCCGAGATCGAGGCCGGCATCGACGACGATCTGCGCCGGCTCGAGACCGGCGGCCCGGGCTCGGCCGGCGCGATCGAGCAGGAACGAGGTGACGTCACCGACAAGATCGTCGTAATGCGGCTCGGGATCAGGAACCCGCGGCTGCAGCCGGATGTGCGTGGCGACGACGGTGGCGTCGTGCTTGGCCGCAACGTCGAGATAGTCCGGGTCGCCGAACCCGGAGATGTCGTTGCCGACCACGGCGCCGGCGCGGCACGCGGCGTCCAGTACCGACGCGCGCCAGGTGTCGACCGAGATCGGCGTATCGAACCGTGCGTGCAGCGCCTCGATCGCGGGGACGACGCGATCGAGCTCCTCGTCCTCGTCGACTTCGGGCCCGGGGCCGGCCTTCACCCCGCCGACATCAAGGAGGTCCGCGCCATCGTCGACGAGGCGCGCCGCGCGCTGCAGGAACGCGTCGAACGTCCACGTCGCGCCGCGGTCGAAGAAGGAGTCTGGTGTGCGGTTGAGGATCCCCATCACGACCGTGCGGGCGCGCACGTCGACCGCGCGCTCACCGAGGCGAAGCATCGGGGACGGCGGCACTTCGGCGGGCACGGACGCAGGCTATCGACGCGACCGCGGCGGCAACCGAGACGCAGGCGAGCGCGGCGCGCCGGTCGAGCACGAAGGGAACCGCGGCGCCTGCACGCGCGACGACCGTGACCCAGTCGACCAGCAACGCAGTCGGCTGTTGCAGCATCGGCCCCAGGTGCGGCGCGATTCCCGAGACTGCGCTCGCGACGAACCCGTAGACGCCCAGGACCTCGGCCGCGGGCGCTGCGAAGAGATTCGCGAGCGGTGTCACGAGCGGGAAGGTGCCGAACGCCACGAGCAGCACCGGCAACACACCGAGCTGCGCGGCAATCGAGACCGCGAGCGGCTCGCGCACGAAACGGGGGCCGGGAAGCCGGCGCGCGACCACCGGTTCCGCGAACGCGATGCCTGCGCTGGCGCCGCACGAGAGCCAGAAGCCGACGCTGTGCACGAGGAACGGGTCGACGACCAGGAGCCCGATGACGGCGAACACGAGCACGCGGCCTCGCGATGCCGGCCGCCCGGCGAAGGCGGCGAACAACACGATCGCGGCCATGGCGGACGCCCGCAGCACGGACGGTTCGAAGCGGGTCATCGCCGCAAAGACGAGGATGACGGTCGAGCGCGACTCCGGTCGCGCGCCGCGAGCGAGAGGCGGCGCAGCAGCGGGCCGACGAGCGCGAGCACGAACGCCACGTTCTCCCCCGAGACGGCGAGGAGGTGGGTGAGCCCGGAATCGCGGTACGCCGACTCGATGTCGCCCGGGACGCCACGGGTGTCGCCGAGCAGAAAGCCCGCGACGAGCGCGCGTTGAGTCGGCGCGAGCGCGCTCGTGCCGCGCAGCACCACATTGCGGAAGTCGTCCGCGACCGCGAGCAGGCCGGTGGGCGCGCCGAGCGTGACAACCCGCGCCCCGTCGAGCCGACCGACTGCGTGGCGCCAGCGCGCCGCGTTGGTCGACGTTGGTCTGCCGCAGCGCGTCCAGCCGGCCAGTGAGGCTCACACGGTCGCCGGCCTGCAGCACCCGCAGGCGCATCGCGTCGGCACCGCTGCCGGCGACCAGCACGGTGCGATGGGTCGTGCCCACGTCGACGCGCGCCAACGCCGACGCAACGAAGCGGCCGCCGTCGGGATCGCTCGTGAGGACACCGCGCAAGGTGGTGACCTTGCGGGTCGCGATCGCCGCCGCGAACGGCGAGTTGCGCTGCCCGTCGAGGGCGCGGGCCATGACCGAAACGCCGAGGAGCGCAAGCGCGGCCGCGGCAACCGCCATCCGGGCCCGATGCCGGAGGAAGGATGCGGCGCCGAGGGCACCCGCGCCCACCACGAGCACGGCGCGTGCCGCACCCGCGCCGATGTGCTCGCCGGCAACGAGACCCCCCACGAGCGCCGCGAGCGCAACGAGCGGGCCCGCGTCGGCACGGCTCACACGGTCACCAGGTCGTGGAGTTGCTCGAGCTTGGCGGGGCCGATGCCGCGGACGCGCTCGAGATCCCCGACCGATTGGAACGGGCCGTGCTGCTCACGATCCCGAACGATCGCGGCCGCGGTCGCCGGACCGACGCCGGGGAGCTCGTCGAGCGCGTCCGCGGTGGCGGTGTTCAGGTTCACGGGCCCGTCCGCGCCGCCTCCGCCGTCGGGGGAACCGCTATCTCCTGCACCTCCGGTCACCGCACCGGGGTCGATGCCCGGTGCGGGCTGACCGGTGGCCGGCACGGCGACGCGCGCCCCGTCGGCGATCGGCGCGGCAAGGTTCAATCGGGTGAGATCGGCGCCCGCGGTCGCCCCACCCGCGGCCGTGATCACGTCGACGACGCGCGCGCCGGCGGCCACGCGGACGATCCCCGGCTTGCGAACCGCGCCGACGACGTTGACGACGAGTGCCGCGAGCGCGCGAGTCGACGAGGTGGTCACGACCTCCGAGGCGGGCGGAGAAGTCGCGGGCGCGGGTGGCGCAGCATGCATGGACCCGGCGCGCCACCACGCGACACCCGCCGCGACCGCAACGCACGCACAGAGCCCGGCAACGATGCGACGGTCAGCACGCCACGCTTCCCAGCGCGCGCCGAGACGGTCGTTCTGTACCTCGCGCTCCTCCCCCACCGCACCAACCTCCGGGCGCGCCAAACCGACTCGGGAAGTGCGAGGGAAGCGAGCGGCACCCTACCGCGACGCTGCGCCACCGAACAGTGCTCCATCAGATTGGACGCTCAGCCCGCCGGAGGCGGGCTGAGCGTCCAAACCCATCGAATCGTTATGCCGACGTCACGAAGTTGACGATGCGGCCCGGGACGATCTTGACCTCGACGACCGAGACGCCGGCCAACAACTCCGCGACGCGCGGGTCGGCTCGGGCCGCAGCCTCGTGGGTGGCGGCGTCGGCACCGGCGGCCATCTGGATACGACCTCGCACCTTGCCGTTGATCTGCACGGGTATCTCGACCGTCTCCTCGACGAGCCATGCGGAATCGGCGACCGGGAAGGTCTCGTAGGTCAACGTGTCGTCGTGTCCGAGTCGCTCCCACAGCTCTTCTGCAACGTGCGGCGCCAGCGGCGCGACCATCAACACCAACGGCACCGCGACCTCACGCGGCGCGGCGCCGTCACGCGCGACCACGGACGTCAGGTGGTTGTTCAGCTCGAACAACCGGGCGACCGCCGTGTTGAAGCTCATCGAGCCCATGTCGTCGCGCACGGCCGCGATCGTGCGGTGGAGCCTCCGGCGCGTCTCGTCGTCGGCCGGCGCGTCGGAAACCCGGACCACACCCGTCTCCTCGTCGACGAGATTGCGCCACAACCGCTGCAGGAAGCGGTGCACACCGACGATGTCGGCGGTGTTCCACGGACGCTCCTTGTCGAGCGGGCCCATGAACATCTCGTACAGCCGGAAGGTGTCGGCGCCGTAGTCGCGGTAGATCTCGTCGGGTGAGACCGCGTTCTTCAGGCTCTTGCCCATCTTGCCGAGCTCGCGCGTCACCGGCTTGCCGTCGTGCACGTACGTGCCTTCGCGCTCCTCGACCTCGGCGGCTTCGACGTACATGCCGCGCTCGTCCGTATAGGCGTGAGCGAGGATGTATCCCTGGTTGAACAGCCGTTGGAACGGTTCGGGCGTGGACACGTAACCGAGGTCGTACAACAGCTTGTGCCAGAAGCGCGCGTACAAGAGATGCAGCACTGCGTGCTCGACGCCGCCGACATAGAGATCGACGATGCCGACCTTCGGCGAACCGTCGGGTCGCGTGCCCTCGGCCCATTCCTGCTCGACGGCGCGGTCGACCATCTCGTCTTCATTGGTCGGATCCAGGTAGCGCAGGTAGTACCAGCACGACCCGGCCCAATTCGGCATCGTGTTCGTCTCCCGCAAGTACACGCGCCGGCCTTGCCCGTGACCTGCCCACGCCGGGCCCGGCAGATCCAGCTCGGCCTCGACCCAGTCGAGCGCGCGCGCGAGCGGCGGCTCGGGCTGCGCGTCGGGATCGTCGGAGGTCTTGGGCTCGAAGTCGGTGATCTCGGGCAGCACGACGGGCAACATCTCGTCGGGCAAGCCGATGGGGCCGACGTCGTCGTACACGATCGGGAACGGCTCGCCCCAGTACCGCTGGCGGGAGAACAACCAGTCGCGGAGCCTGTACGTGACCGTCGCCTCGCCGACCCCGGTGCGCGCCAACCACTCCGTGATCGTGCGCTTCGCTTCGTCGACACGGAGGCCGTCCAACGACACGCCTTCGTTCGACGAACCCTGCGCGATGCCGTCACCGACATACGCCTCCGGCCAGCCCGCGGCGTCGGTCGGGCTCACGGCGCGATCCGCGAGCCACTCCTCGCTCGGCCGGATCACGGGCACGATCGGGAGGTCGAACTCGCGCGCGAACTCGAAGTCGCGCTGGTCGTGCGCGGGCACGGCCATGATCGCGCCCGTGCCGTAACCCATCAGCACATAGTCGGCTACGAAGATCGGGATGCTCGAGTCGTTCGTGGGGTTCCTCGCGAACGCGCCGGTGAACACCCCCGTCTTCACCTGCGCTTCGCTCTGTCGCTCGAAGTCGGTCTTGGCGAGCGCGAACTCGCGGTAGCGCCGCACGGCCTCGGGCGGCCGGTCGGCCATGCCGAAGATGCCCTTCCACGCATCGATCGGATTGCTCTCCCAGTCGACGAAGACGTCATCTCCCGGCCATTCGTTGGCCGTGATGACGTCGACGAGCGGGTGCTCGGGGGCGAGCACCATGTAGGTCGCGCCGAACAGCGTGTCAGGCCTCGTGGTGAAGACCTCGATGTCGACGCCCGCGTGACCCTCGACCGGGAACGCAACTGACGCGCCCGTCGAGCGGCCGATCCAATTGCGCTGCATCAGCTTGATGGAATCCGTCCAGTCCAAGAAGTCGAGATCGTCGAGTAGACGGTCGGCATACGCCGTGATCCGCAACATCCACTGCTTGAGCGGACGGCGATAGACCGGGAAATTGCCCGCGCTCACTCCGCCCTTCGGGCGTCACCTCTTCGTTCGCGAGCACTGTGCCCAATCCGGGACACCAATTGACCGACGCCTCGGCGACGTACGCCAGCCGGAACGAATCGACCAGTTCGCGCTGCTCGAGCGGCCCGAGATCGTCGAACGGAATGTCGTTGGGTGTGCTGAAGCGACCGGCACGGAACTCCTGCACGAGCGTCGCGATCGGGCGGGCGCGATCGGCTTCGTCGTCGTACCACGAGTTGAAGATCTGCAGGAAGATCCACTGCGTCCACTTGTAGTACGACACGTCGGTCGTGGTGACGCCGCGACGCGGATCGTGTCCCACACCGAGCGCCCGCAACTGACGCTTGCAGGTGGCGACGTTCTGCTCGGTGGTGACGCGGGGATGCGTACCGGTCTGCACCGCGTACTGCTCCGCGGGCAGACCGAACGCGTCGTAACCCATCGCGTGCAGCACATTGAACTCGTTCATGCGCTGAAAACGCGCGTACACATCGGTCGCGATGTAGCCGAGTGGGTGGCCGACGTGCAGGCCGATGCCACTCGGATACGGGAACATGTCGAGCACGTAGAGATGCGGCCGGGACGCGAGCCCGCGCGGATCATCGGACAAGAGCCCGTTGCGGTTCGGTGTCCAGAAGACGTGCTCGGTGTCCCAGCGGTCCTGCCATTTGTGCTCGATCTCGTTCGCGAGCGCAGGCGTGTACCGCTGCTTCGGCGTGTCTTCGGCTGCCATATCTGCGCCAAGGGTAGTGGGCTTAGGGCAACAGCCCGGCTGATAACGTAAGTCTCCCTTTGGGGGCGTAGCTCAGTTGGTAGAGCGCTTGCATGGCATGCAAGAGGTAGTGGGTTCGATCCCCATCGCCTCCACTTCCCCGAGACCTCGGCGGCGTCACTTATGGCGCGTCTTCGTCGGCGATGCCGCCCGTCGGGGTCAGGCTCGGTAGTCGATGAGGAGCGCAGGAGGCGGGCCGTCAGGCGGTGCCGCGAGGTCGACCCCGGTGACGTCGAGGACCCGAGCACGGAACCACGTCATGTACTCCGAGTCGTCAGTGGCAAGGTCGGCGAACGCCTTCTCCACGTCGCCTTCGAACCACACGACCATGAGGCTGCCCATGGGAGTCGCCTGCAGCGCCCACGTCTCCCGAGTGATGCCGGCGCGCGCGAGGTGCGCCTCGTAGCCCGGACGCCGAGCCCCGAACGTCTCCGCCGCGAACGCTCGAGCGTCCTGCTCCTTGCCGGCCTGGATCGGGAACACCCCGTTGAACACACCCATGTCCGCCTCCTCCGGCGTCGAGCTCTGAGGTCCCAGCGTCACATGGCACCGGTACAGCAGCGCGTCACTCAGGCGCCGACCAGCAAGCGCCTCCTGGACGCTCACCCCGCCGAAACCGGGCCAAGCCGCCCACGCCGCGGACGCCTTCGGCACCTGGTACCCGTCGTTGCGGGGCGCAGCATGCGACCGTCAGCATGGGCACATGGAGATCACGTGCATCACGGTCGACTGCATTGATCCCCGCGTGGTCGCGTCGTTCTGGAACGACGCGCTCGATTGGGGTGGCGTCGCAACTGCCGACGACAGCAGCGGAGCGATATGTGGTCCACCATCGGGTGGCTGGTACCTGGAGTTCGTACGTGTCCCCGAGGCAAAAACCGGCAAGAACCGCGTCCATCTCGGCTGCTCGGCCGGCCGATTGGAGGTGCTGGACGCCGAGATCGAACGGTTGTGTCGACTCGGTGCGACTGTCGCCTGGGAAGAGTCCTTCGCCCCCGAGATCGCAGCCACGTATCGCAACGTGATCCTGCGCGATCCGGAAGGCAATGAGTTCTGCCTCAGCGGAGGCGACGCCTGATCAGCGGCCGTGTGCTTGACCGACTCGAGGACGTCCCCCCTGTGTGCGCGATGTCATGACAGCGCACAAATGAGATGGATGTCCTCCGGCTCGTGGGCGAACAGCTCCGGGTGGGGCGGGTCCGCCAGGCGACAGCCCTGTCGGAGGTAGAAACCGACTGCCGATCCCGTGGGTGTTGCCGAGACGTACATCGACGCTGCCCCCGCGGCGACCGCGAGGTCGACGGCCGCGCTCCACAGCGCGCGTGCCGCGCCCCGTCGGCGGCACGGCCGGGTGACGTGGAGGAACGCGAGCCAGGCCATACGAGGCTCGAACGAGGGATCGACCACCGCGACGCCGGCAAGCTGCTCTTCGTCGAAGGCGCCGAGAAGCACCGCGCCGTCAGCGATCGCCGACGCGCGAGAAGCGGATCTGGGCGTTGACACTGTGCGGACCCGACCCGGTCGGGTCCCATGCCGGACTCTCGGTGATCGACGCGGGCTGTTCCGTCAGGATCCCGTCGATCACCGCGTACTCGACCTCAACGTGTTCGGATCGGTCGATCGCGGCAATGAGTGAAACGTCGTCGGCCTCGAGTCTTGTCACTCGCATCAGAACGTCCGAACTCCTCGACTCGAAGCAACTGCGCGATGCGGGCCACGTGCGGGAGCGCACGGCGCTATGCAGGACTCCCGAAGTCGGGCAGGGTCAGCGCGCCGTCGGCACCCAGGATGAAGCCGGGATTGTGCGCGACTTCCCAGACATGGCCGTCGGGATCCCGGAAGAATCCGGCGTAGCCGCCGTAGAACGTCTCGCTCGGCGTCTTCGTCACCTCTCCACCGGCGCTCGTGGCGGCGCTGATGACGCGATCGACCTCCTCACGAGAAGCGACGTTGTGCGCGAGGACGATGCCGCCGATCCTGCTGGTGCCGTCATCGTCAATTCCGGCATCGGCGGCGACCTTGTCACGGCCCCACAGCACCACCGCCTGCCCGCCGGCCTGGAAGAAGACCGTCTCCTCCACTTCCTGGCCACGCCAGCCAAGCTGCTCGTAGAACGCGCGCGACCGTCGAACGTCCGCGACGCCAAGGGTGATGAGACTGACCCGTTGCTCCATACGACTGACCGTACCCGCACCGTTTGGTCGCCCGGTGACCGTTCCCGGCCACTCCCCGACCAAACGGTGGGTGGGCCGCGGCGCTATCGCAGTCGCGATGCCGGTTGGTAGTTGGGGCCGGCGGTGACGTCGACGCGTCGCAAGAGCGCCTCGCACGGCGGTTCGAAGTCGCGGGCGAAGCCGCGAGAACGTTCCGCGCCGAGCATCTGCCACGGCAGCGTGCTGAGCCGGTCGGTCTCGTCCTCGAGGTGTTGACGGAGTGCGATCCCGTCGGCCGTCACCGCGCCGGCCCGGGCGAGCCCGCGCTGTTCGAGCGCGCTCCACGCTCGTTCGAGCGCGTCGGGCGCGGAACCACGGGATTTAGGAAGCCAGTCGCGTTCGTAGCCGAGCCACGCGTTGTGGAGGATCGAGGCTTCGTCGCCGTCGAGACCCGACGCCGCGACGAGCGCCCAGTGCAGGTCGCCCCGCCACTCACGCAGGCAGTTCACCGCGTGCCAACCCGAGAGCACGGGGTCGTCGGGGCGCGGCATGCGAAGGTGCGCGGCGAACAGCACCCGACCCACGCTGGGGAGTGACTCGACGATCGGCCACAAGACCGGGCCGAGCGCGGCCAGCGGGTCGAGGATCGCGGGCGCGTGCTCGCGTAGACCATCGAGCACCGCTTCGTTGCGCGCGTCCCACACGGCCTCGAACGTGGTGTGTTGCATGACGAGGTCAAAGGCGAGACGGATTCCGAGCGGGCTGATCGAGCCGAACGCCGCGATCGTGGCGTCGGCGTCGGCCGGCGCGAGCGGCGCTGCTCTCGACGCGATGTAGCCGAGCGGTCCCGGGAGCCCCATGCGCTCGTAGCGCCTGACCGCGCCCGGGTCCCAGAAGATCCAGCCGATCGTCGTCTGCACCGACCACGCGTTGCGACGCGTGATCTCGATCCAGTCGGTCATGACGTGAGTCTCGCGTGCGCCGGGCAATGACCTCGGCGGTCAGGGACACTCCGTTTGGTCGGCCGGTGACCGTTTCTGGCCACTCCCCGACCAAACGGTGGGTGGGCCGCGGTGTCAGGGACAGCTCGCGGGCGTGACCCGGACCGAGACCGTTTCGGCCTTCCGATGATTTCGCAACGTGAGCGTGGACGCGCACGGCCGCGACGTCACGTCGGCGCCCACTGCGGTCACCGTGTATCCGGTCGGGTAGCTGCGCTTCGGTACCGTCACCACGGTCTCGAGCCGTCGTGGGGCGCGGTGGCCGTCGGGTCGGCGGGTGGAGAACCCGAAGTCGAGCGTCGCGGTGGCGGTCTCGAAGCTGAGCCGGGTCGGCGTGCCGTTGGTGAGGGTCGGATACGGCCGCGTCAGCGCGTCCAGCACCGTGGTGTTGAGATTGGGGGCAACGAGCGGCTGTTTGCTGTCGGTGACGACGAGCCCGTTGTAGGACCAGTACAGCCAGGGCACGAGACGGGCATCGAACTGGTCTTCGGTCAGGGTGAGCGCCGCCGGGTCGGTGGTTGCACCCCACTCGGTGACGAGCACGGCCGCGTCATCGCGCTCCGCCGCGGCGACGCTGCGGTCCATCGCCGACGCGTTCTCTCGCGCGTTGAGCGCGTACACGTGGGTGGACAGCACGTTCCTGGAGTGCGTCCCCGGCAGCGAGGTGTCGGCGCTCCCGAAGTTGAACAGGACGAACGGCTCGACGAACACCGGATGACGACGGTCGACCGCGCGCACCGCCGCGGTCATGCGTGCGTAGAACGGTACGAGCAGTGCTGCTTCGCGGTCGGGGCAACCGGTCACACACGATGGCCAGTCGGCGCCGGGCCACGGCTCGTTCATCGCCTCGTAGCCGATCACGTTGCGGCTCGACGCGAACCGCGCGGCGACCGCGGCCATGCCCAGCGCGTAGTAGGTCTGGAGTCGGACGCCCCCGGCTCCGGGCCGGTTGGCCCAAAAGTTGTCGAACACGCGTTGCAACGCGGGGTTCTGGATGTAGTACAGGGGAAACTGCGCGGGCGGGTTGGGAAGCCCGTCGGTATAGGTCGCCCATGCCGGCATCCCGTTGCCGTGGGTGACCGGGCCCCAACCGTCCTGGTGGAAGTCGAGCAGCACATAGATGTGGTGCCGGCCAAGGATGCGGACCGTGTTGGCGATCGATCGCAAGTAGTGGCGGTCGACGTGGCCGGGCGTCGGCATCAGGAACTCGAAGGGCACCCCGAGCCGAAGCGCGTTGAACCCGTTCGTCGCGAGCAGCGCGGCGTCATCGTCGTCGAATCCGTCGGCGGCCGGGGTGAAGGGCGCCCACTTCTCGACGAAGTTCATGCCCCGCAACATCACCACCCGGCCGGTCGCGTCCGTGAACCACCGGCCGTCGTGACGAAGCGGCGCGATGGGCCGGTCCGTCACTGAGCCATGGTGCCGCACGGCGTGCCCCACCGCGCCGGCTCCGTTCAGTAGAGGCGGGGATCCGGCGCATACCAGTGCAACGACCACGGTGAGGACGAAGCGGCGCACCAGCATCCAACGACGGTTGATCACCTGCGCCAGCATGCCACCTCTCAACTCGCACCCTCCACTGCGGACGGCTGTTGCGTCGGAATCTTGCGGGTGAAGAACAGCGCGATCAGTGCGACGAGCGCGACGACTGAGAGCGCGGTGCGGAGCCCGTCGAGACGCGCGTTTGCATTCTCTTCGACGATCGCGTCGGCCGTTTTCGGGGCTACGCCGGCCTTGTCGAGCGCGGTCTCGAGATCCTTGTCGGACAGGAAGGGAATGCCTCCTCCCAGTTCCACCTGTGCTTTCGAAGCGACGCTCGCGGGGACGTCGGGGTTGTTCTGGATGCCGCTGAAGAATGACGCGGTCAACGCCGAGATCAGCACCGCGCCCGCGAGTGCCGTGCCGATCGATGCGCCGAGATTCGTCACCGTGTTCTGCACACCGCCGACCTCGCCGCTCTGCTCGTCGGGCACTGACGACACGGTGACACTCCCGAGCTGCGACGCCAACGCGCCGACGCCAAGACCGGCGAGCAACATCGGCCACGTCACGATCTCCGGTCCGGCGCCGGCATCGAGCGCGGCGACCATGACGACAATGCCGGCGAACAGCGCGAGGAATCCAATCTGCACGACTCGGCGCGGCGACGCGTTGGGGAAGACCCTGGGGACCCCGGCGGCGGCCAGGAGCAGCGTGATCGAGAGCGGGAGGAGCCGAACGCCGGTCTGGATTGCCGAAAGCCCCAGCGCGACAGACAAGAACAGGGGAACGACGAAGAAGAGACCCGCTTGCAGGAAGTACTGGAAGAAGAACGACGTGAGGCCGCCTTGCAGGTGCCGGTTGCGCAGCATCGCCGGGTCGAGTAGCGCAGCGTCGCCGTGCGCGAGTCGATGGTTCTCCCACCACATGAAGATCCACAGCACGACCCCGCCCGCGAGCATGAGCCAGATCACCGGCGACAGGCCCAGCCACTCGGGAGCCCCCGCCTTGGGCCGAACGAAACCCCAGGTCCCCGAACGGAGGATGCCGTATACGAGCAGGCCCAAGCCGAGTGCCGACAAGGCGGTGCCAACGAGGTCGAGCCGCGCACCCATCTCGGGCGGGGTGTCGAGCATCCGACGGGTGAGCGCCAAGATGACGAGCACTACGAAGACTTCTGCGACGAACACCAACCGCCACGAGAGATAAGTGGTGGCAAGTCCGCCGATCAACGGGCCGGCCGCGACCGCGATCGCTCCGGCCGATGCGACGAGGCCGTACGCGCGTGGGCGTTCGTCGCGCGCAAAGTTCGATGCGACCAACGCGACGATCGCCGGCATGATCAGTGCGGCCCCGACACCTTCGAGCACCGACCATCCGAGCATCAACACCGCCAGATTCCCCGAGAGTGCAGTAATGAATGATCCGCAGCCGTAGATGACACACCCGATCGCGAACGCGCGCTTGCGGCCGAGGATCTGACCAACCTTGCCGCCCGTGATCATGAGCGACGCCATCACCAACGTGTAGAAGGTGATCGCAGTCTGGATCCCGGTGACGGTCGTGCCGACGTCCTTGGCGACGGTTGCGATCGACACGTTCATGACCGAGCTGTCGAGCGTCATGAGGAACTGCCCCGACGCGAGCGTCAGAAGAACGATCGCGGAAGCACGCGTCGCGCGTTCGGAGGTTTGATTCACCGCGGCGGATGCTACGGCTTCGTCATGCCGAGCGGCGGTGATCCGCGGGTCGCGGAGGCACGGGTCGATCAAAGCGCGAGAGGGTCGAGCTCGTCGCGGCGCTTGCCGACGCGCACGGTGTTCCCGTCCCACTCGACGACGTCGTCCCAGGGCACGTAGCGGGCTCGACGCTCGAGCGCGGTGAAGATACCTCGCAGCAGCCACGGTCCGTTCACACCCTGCCGCACGTAGCCGAGACGCGTTCCGATGCTGCGGTGACCAACCATGAGGCCCTCGACGCGAAAGGCTGCGCCGAACGGCAGGAGCATCGGGCCGTCCTGCACCAGGCGCACGTCGTCGACCGAGCCGAGCGGCGCGCCATCGGCGTCGAGCACGTGAGCGTGCAGCAGGTCACTCAGGTGCATGGCCGCTCCCCGGGATGCGGTCGACGATGTGGTCGCGCGTCCAACGCTCGGCCGACGCGGTGCCGGTCTCGCCCGCGTCGAGCCCGATCTTGACGTCGGATCCGACGTCGGCCACCACGTTGAACGGGATGCGCGTCGTATCACTGTCGCCGTCGCCGATCGACGCCACACGCGCGTGCGCCCGCCGGAGCCAGCGACCGAACCGGCGGCGGCCGAATCGGTACGCCAGCGCGCCCGGGCCCGAAAGGATGGCGGTGACGTACAGCTGGTCGCCGTCGTCGCTCGCGGTCAGCTCGAGGTCGTCGACACAACCCGCGAGCCGGTCTTCGTGGCCGGTCAGCTGCCGGTCGAGCAGTTGCAAGCCGGCCCAGACTCGACGGCCTTCGGTCATGCTCCCGCCTTGGTGATGATCATCAGCGGGATCGTCGCCAACGCGATCACCAGGATCAAACACAGATACAGCGTCGCGATGAAGTTCAAGACCGGGCCATTCGTCTTGTCGCCCATGTAGTCGGGGTCGTTGCTCACGACGAGGATCGGGAAATACGTGAGGGGCAGCGCCGCCGCCGACAGGACGATCGAGTACTCGGTGACCTTCACGGGATCTACACCGGTCATGATCACGAGCACGCCCAGCAGGACCATCACGATGACGACGACGTGGAAGCGAGCGGCATCGCGTGGTCGCACATACTTCCCCCATTGCCAGCCGAAGTACTGACTGATGCAATATCCCGACGAGAGACCCGTCTCGAGCGCGGCTCCGAACGTCGCCGCGAAGATGCCGAGGATCGCGCACGCGAGGGCGATCTTCCCGGATGCGACCGCCACGGGCAGCGCGACCTGCGGCAGTGTGTCGACCCCGATGTGCATCGGCGCCAGCACGAGCGACGCGATCGCCATGATCGACAACGACAGGACGCCTCCCAGCGGGAAACCCACGTACACGTTGGCGCGATTGAGCGCGAGGTCCTTTCGTGTCCAGCGCTCTTCGACGGCACCGGACGAGAAGAAGAAGACCTCGTACGGCGTCATCGCGGCGCCGAACAAGGCGATGCCGAAGTACGCGTACGTGAAGATGTTCTCCTCCTTGGCGATCGACGGGTGCGTCGCCTGGTGGATCACGTTTCCCCAGTCGGGCCCGAAGTGCACGAGCGCGAACAGGAAGGCGAGCAACGCCAGCCCACCGAGACCGAACACCTGCTCCATGCGTTCGAACGGAAGGCGCCAGACGACGATCCAGATCAGCGCTGCCGTGAAGGGCACGAGCAGGATGTAGTTCACGCTCGCCACCATCGCGAGTGCGATCGCAACGCCCGCGATCTCGGCGGAGAGCGTCAAGAAGTTGATGAACAGCGACGCGACGAGGTTCGCGAGGCCGAAACCCGGGCCGAGACGCTCGCGGACGAGGCTGAACACGGGCCGGCCCGAGATCGCGGCCACGCGCCCGGCCATCTCCGCGTACACGATGATGCCCCCGACGCCGACGAGCACGACCCACGCGAGACCCAGGCGGAACCGCGCGCCGACCTCGGCATTGGCGACGAGGTCACCGATGTCGACGAAGCCTCCGATCGCGGTGAGGATGCCGAGCGTGATCTGGAGCATCTTCTTCACCTGTGCTGCTCCGCGAATGCTTCGAGCTTGCTCGCGTCGTCTGTGAGCGGTTCCGCGACGGTCGCGAGCTCAGCGAGCTGCCCGCGACGCGCCGCGATGCGCACGTCGCGTACGTGTTCCAGTGAGTCGGACAGGAGACCCTCGAGCTCTCGCCCCAACGCATCGGCGCGCTCATCGGGCGGCTGGATCGAGTCGAACGTCCCTTGGAGGCCGCTCAGGCCCTCCTCCGCGTCCGAGACGACGAGCGACGTGTAAGGACCGAAGGCATTGCCCGCACTCGCGGTACGAGCGACGAGCCGCACCGTCTCGACGTTCGACAACGCGGATTCGGCGGTCGTGACCGCCTTCCCCTGGTACTTGCCGTAGGTGCGCGCCGCGCCGACCGGATGCGGCACCATTCGCCAGGCAAGAACCGCCAAGAGCACGACGATCGCGAGGATCACGACGATGCCGGGTGTCGTGCGGCGGACACGCCATCTTGTCTCGGTGGTGGCCTCCTCGATCTTCGACGGGTCGACGCGACTCACCAGCTGCGACTTCCGACGTACACGAGCCCTCCCGGACGCAACGACCGCAGGTTGGCGCACGCTCTACCCCTCCGGTGATCATCGAATGCCGAAGCGGGGAATAGCGTTCAGGAGCTATGGCTGCACGCGACCCGTGGGAACCTCCTCCCGATCCCGACCGGCGGCGGCGATCCGCCGCGATCGCGCGAGCCGCGCAGGCGCGGTTGCGCGAGTTGTGGGGCAGCCTCCCGCCTGGTGCCGGGACGGAACTGCGCGCCGCGGCGTTCAGGCTGCGCGCCACCCGGTCGCCGCGACAAGCGGTCTCCGCGCTCGAGCACGAGCTCGAGCTCCTGTTCGAGAACGTCGCACCGACGCTCGCGCACCATCCGTTTCCGGTCCGCACACCCGCCCGCGCCTACGCAACCGTGGCCGCTGTAGCGGGCATCGCAGCCGCGGTCGAGGAGATGGAAGCGATCGCATTGCTCGTGCCGGGCATCAACGCCGCCACCGCACCGACCCTGCCGCTTGTCGTCGCGGCATCGTTCGGCGCCCTCGCGCTCGAGGCCTACATCGCGGCGTCGCTGCGCGTGCACATGCTCCAGACGGCGGGGAGCGCTGTTGTTCCCGATGCCGTCACACGCGACGTCATGCGCGCGATGACAGGCCGCGAGGACGTCAGGGTCTCGAAGCTGGCAGCCAAGGCACTGACCCGGCGCATGCTCCGGCGCTGGTCGCGAGGCGTCGTGCCGTTCGTCGGGATCGGCTACGCGACCTGGGATGCGCAGAAGACGATCCGTGCGATCGCACGCATGCCGGCGTGATCTAGACCGCGGCTTCCCACTGGACGCGAGCGGCGTCCGCCCACAGGCGCTCGAGCCCGTAGAACACGCGGGTATCCGTCAGGAATACGTGGACCACGAAGTCGCCGTAGTCGAGGAGCACCCATGAGTAGTCGTCGAGTCCTTCGACCACGCGGGGTTTGATCCCCGCTTGGTCGTGCAGCTGACGCTCGACCTCTTCCACGATCGTGCGCACGAGCCGCGTGTTCGATGCACTGGTGATCACGAAGGTGTCGACGATCCCGATGATCTCGCCGACGTCGAGGACGACGATGTCGTCACCCTTCTTGGCGTCGGCCGCCTGCGCCGCGAGACGGGCGAGGTCGTTCGTCTGGATGTCCGCCGTCACGGGCTCCCCTGCAGCTGCACCGAGACGGCCTTCGGACCGCCGGCCGTGCCGGGGGCGGGATCCTCCCACGACTTCGGCGTGCCGGAGCGGCCGGCAATGACACCGGCCGCGACTGCGAGGACGATGATGAGCAGCGCGATCCAGCGGTCGGTCCGGCGGCTGGACGTGTGCGCGCGATCCCGTCTGCGTGTGCTCTGCTGCGCGAGATCGCGCCGACCCTCTGCCATCACCTCGCAGTGTAGAGATCGTGTGCGCGAAGCACACGTAACGCCGGCAGCGGGACCAGGAACTCGACCGGCGCTCCCTCGGCGATTCGTCGCCGCAGGCCGGTCGAGGACACGTCGAGCCGCGGCATCGGAACTGCCACGACATGCCAACCGTCCGGCAGCGCAGCGGCCGGCGCATCCTCCCGTTCGACGATCGCGAGCGTCACCGCGTCGCGCAGCTGGTCCACGCGGTCCCACGTGTTGATCCTCGCTGCCACGTCGGCACCGACGATGAGGAAGAGCTCGCGACCCGGTGACCGCAGCGCTTCGACGGTGTCGATCGTGTACGTCGGTCCGGGCCGGTCGATCTCCAGGCGCGACGCCTCGAGTCCGTCGGCACCGTCGATCGCCGCGGCAACCATCTCGTAACGCGCCTCGGCCGGCGCAACCACCTCGCCGTGCTTCTGCCACGGGTCTCCGGCGACGACGAGGAGCACCCGCCCCAGCCCGAGATGATGCCGGGCGGCCGTTGCCGCCGCGAGATGGCCGACGTGGACGGGATCGAACGTGCCGCCCAGGACGCCCAGCCGCTCTCCCAACACATGGCTCCCTCACTGCGCCGTCCCTGGCTTCGCTGCGTCCGCACGCAACATCCCTCCCTATGCGTGCACACGCCGGAGTGTACGAGAAGAACGACGCGTGAACGGCGTGTTGCGAGGCGGTGCCCGATGTGTCACGACGCCGTAGCCTTCTGTCGTGCCGAACCTCATTGTGCGGGTGTGGCTCCCAGACCGTCCGGGCGCGCTCGGCCTGGTCGCGTCCCGCATCGGCGCGATCGGCGGCGACATCGTCGGTATCGACGTGCTCGAGCGCAGCGAGCGAGTCGCGGTCGACGAGTTCGCCGTCGTCCTGCCCACCGACGACATCGTGCCGCTGCTGGTCCGCGAGATCGAAGAGGTCGACGGCGCGTCGGTCGAAGAGTGCCGCCGCGTCGAGCGCTTTCCCGACCCGCGCCTCGACGCGCTCGAGTCGGTGGAGACGGTGTGCGCGGCCGCGGATGGCAAGGAGCTCGCGCGGCGGCTCGTCGAGAGTGTCCGCAACGAGTTCACGGCCGATTGGGCGACGATCCTGCGCGGCACCGAGACCGTGGCCTGTGCGGGCGCCGGCGCGCCGGCCGCGTCCGTGCTCGAGGCGCTCGCCGCGGGGACGGCCGCGTCCCCTGCGGTCGCGGCAGGCGACGCCGGTCCCGACGATCTCGCGGTCGCACCGCTCACGAGGAGCGACGTCGTGCTCCTCGTCGGGCGCGAGGGCTATCCGTTCCGGCGACGCGAGCGCCGCCAGCTCCTCGCGCTGGCGCGCATCGCCGACCACGTCGCCGACATCCTCGAGAGCTAGCGCGTCTTGCGCGAGTTGCCGTGCAGCTGACGCTGGCCCTTGCTCGCGATACGCGCCTCCCGCTTCTTCTGCGCGACATCGAGCTCCGTGTCGAGCCGCAAATAGTTCTCGAAGCGGGCCGGATCGAGCTCACCTGTCACCATGGCCACGCGTACCGCGCAATCCGGTTCGAGGGTGTGGGAGCAATTGCGGAAGCGGCAACGAGCAGCGAGCTCCTCGATGTCCGCGAAGGCGAGGCTGAGCCCCTCGTCGGCATCCCAGAGTGACACCGCGCGCAAACCGGGCGTGTCGACGAGCACTCCACCGTGGGGAAGCAGCACCAGCTCGCGTGCAGTCGTCGTGTGGCGGCCGCGCTGGTCGTTCTCGCGCACGTCACCCGTCGCTTGCACGTCCGTGCCGACGAGTGCGTTGACCAGCGTCGACTTGCCGACGCCGGATGCACCGATCAACGCGAGCGTCCGGTTTCCGTCCGCGAGCGCGCGTAGCCGATCGACGCCGTCGCCCCGGTGCGCGCTGACGAGCACGACATCGACACCGGCCGCAACCTCCTCGGCGGTCAACGCCGCGTCGGCGGCCACCTGGTCGTCGACGAGGTCGGCCTTGTTGAGCACGACGACGGGCGTCGCACCACTTTCGAACGCCAGCACCAGCTCGCGCTCGAGCCGGCGCACGTTCGGTCCGCTCGTCAGGGATTGGACGATGAGCACGACGTCGATGTTGGCGGCGACCACCTGCGGGCCACGCGCCGCTCCCTCCATGGGGTCGCCGCGCGTGAACACCGATCGGCGCGGCAGCACCGTGACGACCCGGTCGTCCTCGACGAGCACCCAGTCCCCGGTCGCGACGTGGTCGTCGCCGGGTGTCGCGCGCGACGGTGCCATTCCCCATGAGGACGGTGACGAGACCCATGTCGACCCGTACGACTCGACCGGGCGCCGCCGCGGGACGGCCGGCGTCCGCGGCCAACGCCGCGAGCCGATCGTCCCATCCGAGCGCGTCGAGCGCGTGAGTTGCGGGATGCAACCATCCGAATCAGCGTACGCTCGATCCGTGCGTACCGCGATCGCATTGTTCACACGCGATCTCCGTGTGCGCGACAACCCCGTCCTGGCGGGCGCGCATGCCGCTGCTGATCGCGTCGTGCCGCTCTTCGTGCTGGACGACGCGGTGTTGCTCACGTCCCACGGACGCCCCAATCGATTCGGCTTTCTCGCGGAGTCGTTGCGCGATCTCGACCAGTCGTTGCGAGAACGCGGCGGCGCGCTGTTCATGCGCCGCGGCGATTGGGTCGGGGAGGTCCTGCGCGTCGCCAAGGAAGGAGACGCGACGACGATCCACGTGGCTCGTGACGTCAGCCGCTATGCGCAAGCGCGCCTCGCGCGACTGCAAGCCTCGGCCCCGATCGACGTGACGACGCACGACAGCATCACGGTTGTGCCGCCGGCTGCATTCGGCAAGCCGTTCGTGGTCTTCACGCCGTACTACAACCGGTGGCTCGACACATCGTGGCGCGAGATCGCGCCGCTCCCCCGCCGCCTGAGCCTGCCGGAGGACATCGAGATCGGCGTGCTCCCGCGCGGCGCGTCGCCCGACGGGTGGCAGGGCGGGGAGACGCGCCGGCCTGGCCCGCATGAAGGCGTGGACGCCCCGCGGTCTTCGGGCCTACTCCGCCCGGCGCGACGACCCCGGCGCCGACGAGACGTCGCGACTGTCGCCGTATCTGCACTTCGGGTGTGTCTCGGCGCTGGAGGTCGCGAGCCGTTCTGGGACCGGGCGGGGAGCACCGAGTTCCTGCGGCAACTCTGCTGGCGCGACTTCTACGCGCAGTTGCTGTCCTGGCGGCCGGCCCTCGCGCACGACGATCTCCGGCCGCGGAGTGCGCCGGTGTGGCGGAACGCGCCCGGCGACCTCGAAGCATGGAAGGCCGGCCGCACCGGCTTCCCGTTCGTCGACGCCGGCATGCGGCAACTGCGCGCCGAAGGCTGGATGCACAACCGCGTGCGCATGGTGGCCGCGTCGTTCCTCACCCGTGATCTGCGCATCGACTGGCGGGAAGGCGCACGGCACTTCATGGATCTGCTCGTCGACGGCGACGTCGCGAACAACCAGTTGAACTGGCAGTGGGTCGCGGGTACCGGCACCGATGTGAACCCCCACCGTGTGCTCAACCCCACCCTCCAGGGCCGCAATCACGATCCCGGCGGTGTGTACGTACGCCGGTGGATCCGCGAGCTCCGGGACGTCGCACCCGACGTCGACATCCACGATCCCGCGTTCGACGTGCGCCGGGCGACGAGATATCCCGAGCCGGTCATCGACCACCACGAAGCCATAGAGATGTGGCGCGCGTCGCGGCGATAAGTTGTCCGCCGTGCCCGTGCACGAGTTCACGGTCGACCGGATGCGCCGGGACGAACGTCCCGCCGTGATCGGCGCGCTCACCCGCGCGTTCTACGACGACCCACTCTTCGAGTTCTTCCTGCCGAACCAGGTGCACCAGACGCGGGGTGCGCTCGCGTTCATGGCCGCGGGCCTCGCCGATGCCAAACCGTTCGGGGACGTCTGGGTGGCGCGCACCGGCGGCAAGATCGCGTCGGCAGCCGTGTGGCTCCCGCCCGCCGGCTATCCGCGCAGCCGCAAGCGCGATGTCATGACGGTCGTCCGCGGGTTTCCCGCGTTCATCCATTCCGGCCGGCGCGCGTTCGCCAGTGTCCGGCTGCTGAACGAGGTCGACAAGGCGCACCACGAGGTCGGCGAGCCGCACTACTACCTTGCGATCCTCGGCACCGATCCGCTGTTCCGACGCGCCGGCGCCGCGAGCGCGGCATTGCAACCGGTGCTGGAACGCTGCGACGACGAAGGGCTGCCGGCCTACCTCGAGACCCAGCGCGAGGAGAACCTCGCGTACTACGCCCACCACGGGTTCGAGTTCCAGCGGAGGCTCGATATCCGGGGCGTCCCCCCGCTCTGGACGATGTTCCGCAAGGCGCGGTAACGCCTAGTAGACATCCACGACGTCGGCGACGAACTTCTGGAGCTGGCGGAGGTTGCGCACCTCGTAGACGCCGTCGCAGTACGGCGCGTACTCGGAGACGATCGAGTCACCGGTGTCCCAGTAGCCGCGCGGTTCAGGATCGAGCCAGTAGAGCTTGCGCGCGTTCTTGCGCATCTCGCCGAGCGTCCACGCCTGCGACGCGTGGTAGTTGTTGCGGGCGTCGCCGAGCAAGATGATCGAGGACTTCTTCGTCACCTCGCGGATGTGACGCTCGTGCCAGACCTCGAACGCGTGGCCGTAGTCGGAGTGGCCGTCGACCCATACGACGTCGGCTTCGGTGTTCACCCGCTGGATCGCCTCGCCGAGCTCCTGGGCCTCGTCGAAGAACCGCGTCACCTCGTCGACGCCGTCGATGAAGACCCACGACCGCACCTTCGAGAACTCGCTCTGCATCGCGTACACGAACTGCAGCGTGAATCGTGCGAACGATGCGACCGAGCCCGAGATGTCGGCGACCACCATGATCTCCGGCTTCGACGGCCGCGGCCGCTTGAACTTCGGTTCCACGGGCACGCCGCCGTACTGCATCGAGTGCCGCACGGTCTGGCGGAAGTCGAGATGGCCCCGGCGCCGGTGCCGCCGCCGCTGCGCGAGCCGGGCGGCGAGCGCACGGGTCAGCGGGTAGATCGCCTTCTGCAACTGCTGCATCTCCTCGCGGGACGCGTGCATGAAGTCGACGTCTTCCGGCAACGGCTTGCGCAAGGTGCGGGCCATCGCCTCGACACCGCGGTCGGCCACCAACCGGCGACGGATCTCGGCCTCGATCATCTCCTTCAAGACCTTGAGACGGCCTTCGAACTCCTCGCGCGCGAGGCGGTCGTCGAACGCACCCTCGCCGATCTGATTCTCCTCCTGCGCGCGCTGCATCATCTTCCCGACGAGACCGTCGGCGTCGAGCTGCCGCAGCGTGCGGTAGAGGTAGTACGCGCCACCGACGGGCCGGCCCGGCTCCATGCCCGCGAACCGGGCGACCGCCGCGGCCGCGAGCATGCGCATCTCGTTCTGGTCCATGCGCATCAACGCGTCGAGGAGCATCTGGGCGAGCTCCTCGTTGGAGACCTGGCCCATCGCGCCGCCCTGCTCCATCGCGGCGCGCAGGCGCTCGAAGTCGGCTTGCGCATCGGCATCGAGCTCGGATTCGCCCTCGGCGTTGACGCCGGGCGAGAACATCGAGAAGTAGACCTCGAACACCGTGTCGAACACGCGCGTATGCCCCACGTGCTTGACGAGCGTGGAGGACAGCGCCGCCTTGAACGCACCGCGATCCTCGAGCGGCACGTACTCGACCGCGCGCATCGCGTCGAGATTCTCGGTCATGCTGACCGGGAGACCGGCGGTACGCAGCTCGTGCACGAAGCCCTGCAGCACGTCGAGCATGTGCGGCTCGACAGGCAGCACGTCCGTCACGTCACCGCTTCCGCCGCCGTGGCGCGTTCATGGCATAGTCGATCTTCTGCCATTGCAAGAGGCATCACTTCTTGGCGCCGACCGCGGGTGCGTCGACGCCGAGCTCCTTGCGCGCCTTGGTGATGTCGCTCTGATACTTGAGCAGCACGTGCAGCGTGTCACCCAACACCTCGGGCGTGATCTCGTTGCGGCCGAGATATACGAGCGTGCGCGCCCAGTCGATCGTCTCGGAGATCGAAGGCGACTTCTTCAGGTCGATGTTGCGAATCGAGTTCACGACCTTGGCGACCTGCTCGGCCAGCGCGGCGTCGAGCTCCGGGACGCGGACTCGCACGATCTCCTTCTCGCGCTCGATGTCGGGATAGTCGATGTGCAGGAACAGGCACCGGCGCTTCAACGCTTCCGACAGCTCGCGCGTGTTGTTCGACGTGAGGAACACCATCGGGCGCTGCTTGCCCTCGATCGTGCCGAGCTCGGGGATCGACACCTGGAAGTCGGACAGCACCTCGAGCAGCAACGCTTCGGTCTCGATCTCGACGCGGTCGACCTCGTCGATCAGCAACACGACCGGCTCCTCGGCGCGGATCGCCTCCAACAGCGGTCGCGTCAGCAAGAACGGCTCCGAGAAGATGTCGGACTCGACGGTCTCCCAGTCACGCTCGTGCTCGCGGTCGGCCTGGATGCGGAGCAGCTGCTTCTTGTAGTTCCACTCGTAGATCGCCTTCGACTCGTCGAGGCCCTCGTAGCACTGCAAGCGGATGAGGCGCGCGCCGGTCGCGGCCGCGGCCGCTTTGGCGAGCTCTGTCTTGCCGACACCGGCGGGACCTTCGACGAGCACCGGCTTGCCGAGCCGGTCCGCCAGGAACACGACGCCCGAGATGTTGGTGTCGGCGAGGTAGTCGACGTCGCGCAACCGTTTCGTCGCGCTCTCGACGGTGTCGAATCGTTCGGCCATGCCTATGTGCTCTTCGCCGTGCTCATCAGGCTCGTACCTGCCCTTCACCCCAGACGATGTACTTGTAGGTTGTCAGCTCGCGCAGGCCCATCGGGCCGCGTGCGTGCAGCTTCTGCGTGGAGATCCCGATCTCGGCGCCGAACCCGAACTCTTCGCCGTCGGTGAAACGCGTGCTCGCGTTCACGACGACGGCCGCGGCGTCGACCTCGGCGGTGAACCGCCGTGCCGCCTCCAGCTCGCGCGTGAGGATCGCCTCGGTGTGACCGGTGCCGTATCGGTTGACGTGCGCGATCGCGGCGTCGAGGTCGGGTGCGATCGCCACCGAGAGCTTCAGGTCGAGGAACTCGCGCCCGAAGTCGTCGTCCTCGGCGGGACCGATGTGCGGCGAGCGGCGCCGGGCCTCGGCATCGCCGACGAGCTCGACCCCTTGCTCGTGGAGCATGTCGGCCACGCGGGGCAGGAAGACGTCCGCGACGGCCGCGTGCACGACGAGCGACTCGGCCGCATTGCAGACACTCGGCCGTTGGGTCTTGGCGTTCACGACGATGTTCAGCGCATTGTCCAGGTCCGCCGACGCGTCCACATATACGTGGCAGTTGCCGTCACCGTCGATGATCACCGGCACCTTGGCGTTGTCACGCACACTCTGGATCAGCGACGGTCCACCGCGGGGAATGAGGCAGTCGACGTACTCGGTGAGCTGCATCACCGCGGTCGCGGTCTCGTACGCGGTGTCCTCGACGAGTATCACCGCGTCTTCCGGCAACGCATGCTTGGCGAGCGCGTCGCGCAACACCTGCGTGATCGCGATGTTCGAACGCAACGCGGTCGACGAGCCGCGCAACAGCACCGCGTTGCCGGACTTGATGCACAGGCCCGCCGCGTCGCTCGTGACGTTCGGCCGGTTCTCGTAGATGATCGCGACGACACCGAGCGGCACGCGGACACGCGTGATCTCCAGCCCGTTGGGCCGCTTCCAGCCGTCGAGCACCTCGCCGACCGGATCGGCCAACGCGGCGACCTTGCGCAATCCGTTGGCCATTCCGTGGAGCCGTGCGTCGGTGAGCCGCAGGCGGTCGAGCGGCCCCTGCGCCATGCCGCCGGCCCGCGCGGTCTCGAGGTCGGCATCGTTCGCGGCCTGGATCTCGCCCGCCCGTTCGAGCAGGAGGTCGGCGGCGGTCAGCAGTGCACCGTTCTTGGCGGGTGTCGGCGCCGTCGCGAGCAGCCGGCTGGCTGCCTTGGCCCGGCGACCGAGCTCGACGACAAGACCCATGGCCGATCAGGGTAGCCCTTGACCGACCGGTCAAGTCGAGGAGTTCTTCGCCGTGAGCGAAGGCGCAGCCGAAGCGAACTGGCCGGAGCGGCGAGCGTCAGCGGGCCGGGTATCCCGGCACGCAGCGAGCGCGACAAAGCGTTATGGCAGCACCACGAGGTCGTCGCGGTGGACGACCTCGTGCGGGAGCCCGTCGGGGAGCTCGGTCGTGCGCTTCCCCGCGACCTCACGCAACTGCGAGGCGCTGTACCGGGAGAGCCCCTTGGCGAACACGCGTCCGTCGTCGCCCACGATCTCGACCGCGACGTCGGCGTCGAACTTTCCGTCGACCTCGACGACACCTGCGGCCAGTAGCGACTTGCCACCTTCGACGAGGGCCCGCCGCGCGCCGCCGTCGACGACGACGCGCCCACCCGCGCCCTGCGCGAACGCGATCCAAAGCTTGCGCGCGGGGAGCCGCTGCGAGCGCGCCGCGAACGACGTGCCCACCGCGCGTCCGGACAGCGCGTCGGACACGACGTGCGGCAGCGCGGCCGACGCGATCACCGCCCGGACACCCGACCACGACGCGATCTTGGCGGCCGCCAGCTTGCTCGCCATTCCCCCACTGCCCCGCGCGGTTCCCGCGCCGCCAACCACCCGCTCCAACGCCTCGTCGACCTCCACGATCTCCTCGATCAACGACGCCGCCGCATCCCGGCGCGGGTCGGCGGTGAACACACCCGTGATGTCGGTGAGCATCAGCAGCACGTCGGCGCCGAGCAGGTGCGACACGAGCGCGGCCAGACGATCATTGTCGCCGTAGCGAATTTCGTCGTCGGCGACGGTGTCGTTCTCGTTCACGATCGGCAGCACGCCGAGGTCGAGGAGCCGCTGCAACGTCTCGCGCACGTGCAGGTACTGCGAACGGTGCACGAAGTCATACGGCGTGAGGAGCACCTGGCCCGCGACGATGCCGTGGGTGCCGAGTAGCGCGTTCATGCGTTCCTGCAGACGCGGTTGACCCACCGCCGCGATCGCCTGGAGCGTGCCCATGTCCGCGGGACGCCGGGTCATCCCGAGGGCAGGCATCCCCGCCGCGATGGCGCCCGAGAGCACGAGCACGATGCGGTGCCTGTCACCGCGTGCGTACGCAAGATCCTCGGCCAGCTTGATGAGCGCGGCGTCGTCCAGCTCGCCCGTCTCTCGCGTGATCGACGACGTGCCGACCTTCACGACCGCCAGCGCGCTCACGCGAGGGCTTCCTCGTAGGTGAGCTCGATCTCGCCGATGCGCACCACGTCGCCGTCCGCGGCGCCGGCGCGGGCCAACGCCCGTTCGACGCCCATGCGCGCGAGCTTCTGTTGCACGTACGACATCGCCTCCGGGTTCGTGAGGTCGGCCAGGGCAACTGCCCGTTCCGCCGGTCGGCCGCGCACGCGCCACTCGTGGGTGCCCTCGCGTACGACCGAGAAGCCCTGTTCCTCCGGCCGCAACACGACGTAGGCATCGACCTCGCCTTCGGCCGCGCGTGCTTCGTCCACGAGGGTCGCCACCGTGCCGAGGAACTCGTCGAGACCCTCACGGGTGACCGCCGACACACGCATGCCGTCGAACGGCTCGGTGGCCACGTCGGCCTTGCCGCCTACGATCACGCGCGGCCGGTCGAGCAGGTCGGGCCGGTAACGCCCCAGCTCGTCGAGCAGGATGCGCGCCTGCTCGGCCGCCGGGCGGCCGTCGACGGGCGCGAGGTCGATCAGGATCACGAGCGCGCGTGCCCGCTCCACGTGCCGGAGGAATTGGTGGCCGAGCCCCTTGCCCTCGGCGGCACCCTCGATCAGTCCGGGGATGTCGGCCAGCACGAACTCGTGGTCGTGGAAGCGCACCACACCCAGGTGCGGCTCGAGCGTCGTGAACGGATAGTCCGCGATCTTCGGCTTGGCGGCGCTGACCGCCGAGATCATCGTCGACTTGCCGGCGTTGGGGAAGCCGATCAGCGCGGCGTCGGCAAGCAGCTTCATCTCGAGCCGGAGCCACCGCTCCTCGCCGTACTCGCCCTGCTCGGCGAAGCTGGGAGCGCGGCGGGCGTTCGACAAGAAGCGCGCGTTGCCGCGCCCGCCTCGTCCCCCGCGCGGCGAGCCAGGTATGACCGTGGGCAACGAGGTCGGCCAGCAATGCGCCGTCGGACGACCGCACCGATGTGCCCTCGGGCACGTCGACGACGAGATCGGCGCCGCCTTTCCCGTGCAGCTTCTTGCCGGCACCGTGCGTCCCCGACCCGGCTTTGCGGTGCGGGTGGTCGCGAAACGCGAGCAGCGACGCCACATTGCGGTTCGCGCGCAACCAGACGTCACCGCCCTTGCCGCCGTCGCCACCGTCGGGCCCACCCTTGGGGACGTGCGCCTCGCGGCGGAAAGACACGGAGCCCGCGCCGCCGTCGCCGCCCTTCAGGTTGCATTGCGCCACGTCCACGAACCCGGACATCCGTCAAGGATACGGGCGAAGCCCCAACTCCCGATGGGGGTCGTACCATCACTGCATGCAGCGTCATGCCGTGCTCGTCATCGGTCTCTTGGTGCTCGTCGCGGCGTGCAGCAGCGACAAGAAGGCCGAGCCGCCGCCCACGACGACCACCAGCCTCGCGCCCACGACGACGACGACGACCGGCGGACGATCGGGGCCGAGCACGACGCCGGCGACCACCACACCGACGACGACCGGAAACGGTGGGAGCAACATCCACGTGACCGGCCTGAAGGGGCCCTCGTCGCCGGTCACGTGCAACGCGCAGACGCAGCTCATCGAGCTGAGCTGGACGACGTCGGGTGCCAGCAAGGTCGAGCTGCGCATCGACGACGGCGACCCGTACCATTATTCCAATGGCAGCCACACCGAGATGCTGCCGTTGAAGTGCGACGGCAAGTCCCACGTCTACAAGCTGACCGCGACCGGGCCGGGGACCAGCGCGAGCCAGTCGATCAGCCTGCAGACGCAGAAGCGTTAGCTCGCCGCCGGCCCGGCCGCCTTCTTCGCCGCTTTCATCGCCCGCTTCTTCTCCCGGATCTCGCGCACCCTCTCGTAGGTGTCGACGTCCGCGATCGACGGCCAGTCGGCCGCAGCCGCTTCCCAGCCGGGCGGCCGCACGTCGAGCCGCTTGCCGAGGAGCCCGACGAAGATCCGCGCCTTGTCCTTGCCGAATCCGGGAAGTGCGCGCACCCGCGCGAGCAGCTCTTCGCCGATCGCCGCGTCGTTCCAGACGTTCGCCGCGCTCCCGTCGTAGTGCTCGACCACGTGCACGCACAGCGCATGGGTGCGCTTGGCCATCGAGCCGGGATACCGGTGGAGCGCGGGCTTGGCGCGGAACACTTCTTCGAGGTTGGCCGGGTCCATCTCCGCCACATGACGTGCGTCGAGCGTTCCACCGAGCCGCTGCGCGAGCACGGCGGGTGCGCCGAACGCCCACTCCATCGGCACCTGCTGGTCGAGCAGCATGCCGATCATGAGCGCGAGCGGATTCTCGGTGAGGAGGGCGTCTGCTTCGGCGTTGCCCGTGAACGGCGTCCTCACCGCGGCACTCATGATTTGCAGCCTACCGACGCGGCGCGGGTTGAGATATTTGCAGGCGGGTAAAGCCGCGAGCCGTGCGAGGGCAACGGCTCGCGGGCGCGGCCGCCGTCGTGACCTTCGCGCTCGCGATCGTCGGCCTCGAACCGTGGACCGACCGCGTCCTGAGCGCGCACATGGCGCAGCACCTGTTGTTGATGGTCGTGGTGGCGCCACTTGCGGTCTTGGCGTGGCCTCTGCGGCCGGTGCCCGCATGGGCACGAGGCGCGACGTTCGCCGCGGTGGCGGTCGCGCTCCAGACCGTTGCGCTCGTCGCCTGGCACCTCCCGGGCCCGTACGAAGCCGCGCAAGCGCACGCGCCGCTGCACGTGCTGGAACACGCGACGCTCCTCGTCACCGCGGCGGCCGCATGGTGGGTCATCCTCACGCGCACCGGGGCGTCCATCGGGGTGCGCTTTGCGACTTGCGTCGCGTCCGCCGCGCCGATGATGCTGCTCGGCGCGTTGATGACACTCGCGCCTGAACCCTGGTACTCGTCCTACGCGAACGCGCACGGGTCGCTCAGCCCGCTCGCCGACCAGCAAACCGCCGGCGCGCTGATGTGGGGCCCGGCCGGTATCGCATACGTGATCGCGGCCGCGTGGCTCGTGGCTTCGGTGATCCGTGACGACGAAGCGCGCCGACTCACCGGCGCGGGGCGCGGGTAGCGGGCGCCGTGGCGCGTCCGTTGGCACGGATGCTGCTCGCGCTCCCGCTCGTCCTCGGCGTGATCGCGGCCTTCGCGTGGCAGCCCGATCGCGCAACCGCGCAAGACGATGTGCGCACGATCTATCTCGGCGACTGCGCCACGTGTCACGGGGCCGACGGCCGGGGCAGCCCCCGCGGGCCGACGATCCTCACTTCCGGGCGGGCGGGCGTCGACTTCTATCTCTCGACCGGCCGGATGCCGCTCGCCGAGCCGACCGACGCGGTCGAGCGCCACGAGCCGAAGTACGACCCCGCGACGATCCGTGCCCTCGTCGACTACGTCGCCGCGTTGCCCGGTTTCTCGGGACCCGACATTCCCGTGGTCGAAACCCGCGACGCGAGCGTCGCCCAGGGCGGCGTCCTCTACCGACTCAACTGCGCCGCGTGCCACGCCTGGTCCGGCCGGGGCGGCGCGCTGTTGCACCGCGAATCGCCACCCGTCGACCGGGCGACGCCGGTCCAGATTGCAGAAGCGATGCGGGTCGGGCCCGGCAACATGCCGGTGTTCGGCGAAGCCGCGATCGACGGGCGCGGGCTCGAGAACGTCGCGGCGTACACCCGCGAGCTCACCAATAGCCCCGAGGACCGCGGTGGCTTTCCCCTCTGGCATCTCGGACCGCTGCCCGAGGGTGCGCTGGCGGTCTTCGTCGGGCTCGGCGTCCTCCTCGTGTTCGCGCGCTTGATCGGCACCCGCGAGCACCGCGACACGCCGCGCACGGGAACGGGAAGCGCATGAAGCGGGCGGAGCGCCTGGCGGCCCTCTCGTTCCTCGTCTCGGCCGCGACCGCGATCACGCTGCTCGTCGTCTACGTGCAGCATCCCGACCCGCAATGGGAGGGCGCGCTGCTCGGGGTCGCGATGCTCGCGTTCGGCGCCGCGTTCGTGATCATCGCCCACGGCCTCCTCCCGCCCGGTCCGGCGGTCGAGCAGCGCGAGCGGTTCGGCGCCGACCTCGACCAGCAAGATGAGGTCGAGGAAGCGTTCGATCGCATCGACGTGCTCACCCGCCGGCGCTTCCTGCTGGGCACCGCGGGCGCGGCCGTCGTCGCGTTCGTCGGGGTCGCCGTGTGGCCGTTGCGATCGCTCGGACCGCGGCCGGGCAACGCGCTCGCGCGCACGCCCTGGCGCAATGGCCTGCGGTTGGTGAACGAGGCGGGCGCGCCGGTCCGCGCGAGCGACGTGCCGCTCGGCGGCCTCGTCACGGTGTTCCCCGAGGGCGCGGTCGGTTCCGCCGACGGCCAGGCCGTGCTCGTACGCGTCGAGCCCGACCTCTTGGAGCTTCCGGCGGGACGCGCGACGTGGGCGCCGGAGGGCCTGCTCGCGTACTCCAAGGTGTGCACGCACGCCGGCTGCCCTGTGGGTCTCTACGAGGCGCAGAGTCACGAGCTCCTGTGCCCGTGTCACCAGTCGGCGTTCAACGTGCTCGACGGTGCGCATCCGACGTCCGGGCCCGCGGCGCGCGCCCAACCGCAGCTGCCGATCCAGATCGGGTCCGACGGCACGTTGATCGCGCTCGGAGACTTCTCCGACCCAATCGGTCCCGGCTACTGGGACCGGCCGGATCGCAGCAAATGAGGTTCGCCGTCGATTCGCCGCCGTCGATCCTCGACGCCCATGGCTCCGAAGCCCACCATCTCGTGAACGTCTGGTGGATCATGCTCGGGATCGCCGCCTTCGTATATCTCGTGGTCGGCGGTTTCATCGTTCTCGCGTCACTGCGGGGCCGCCGTCGCGAGCCGGTCGAGGGACCGTCGGGCCACGACCAGTACTTCATCTGGATCGGCGGGGTCATCGTTCCGACGGTCATCTTGATGTTCGTCGCGTTCCTGACCGTGCACACCGGCGCCGCGCTGCGCGCGCCGAGCGAGGACCCGTTGCGTGTGCACGTGATCGGCAAGGAATGGTGGTGGGCGGTCGAGTACCCCGGTACCGGTATCGTCACCGCGAACGAGATCCATGTCCCCGTCGGTCAGCCGCTCGAGATCCAGGTCGACGCCGACGACGTCGTCCACAGCTTCTGGGTGCCGCAGCTCGCCGGGAAGCTCGATGCGATCCCCGGGCAGCACAACATCCTTCGCCTCACGGTCCGGCAGGCCGGCGTGTACCGCGGCGAGTGCGCGGAGTTCTGCGGGCTGCAGCACGCGCACATGAACTTCCGTGTGATCGCGCAAACGCCCGGCGACTTCGCGAAGTGGGTCCTGCACGAGCAGCAGGTCGCCCCGGTGCCGTCGTCGGAGCTCGCGGCGCGTGGGCAGCTCGCGTTCAATTCGTCGGCGTGCGCCGGGTGTCACGCCGTGCACAACACCGACGCGCGCAGCAACGCCGGCCCGGACCTCACCGACATCGGCTCGAGGGCGCGCCTCGGCGCCGAGACCGTCGACAACACGCCGGAGAACCTGCGGCGTTGGATCGAGGCCCCCGCGCAGTTCAAGCCCGGCGTGCGCATGCCGCCGGCAACGAATTCTCCGGACGACCTCGACGCGATTGTCGCCTATCTGGAGGGCCTGCGGTGACGACGTTGCTCCCACGCCCTGGCCCACCTCCGGCCGACGAGCACGAGCTGCGCGAGCGGTGGGAAGACGACCCCGGCATCCCGGGTTTCCTCGGCACGGTCGACCACAAGCGCATCGGCGTGCGCTATCTGGTCACGGCGTTCCTGTTCTTCGTGATCTCGGGGATCTTCGCGCTCGTGATGCGCGTCCAGCTCGCGACGCCGAACGAGCACGTGCTCTCGCCCGAGGCGTACAACCAGCTGTTCACGATGCACGGCACGACGATGATCTTCTTGTTCAACACTCCGGTGCTCGCGGGCTTCGGGAACTACCTCGTGCCGCTCCAGCTCGGTGCACGCGACATGGCGTTCCCGCGACTGAACGCGTTCAGCTATTGGATCTTCCTGCTCGGCGGATTGATGATGTACGCGGGGTTCGCGTTCGGCACCGCGCCCGACGGCGGCTGGTTCGCGTACGCACCACTCACCGACTCGCTGTACTCGCCCGGCAAGGGCATGGACTTCTGGGCGATCGGTGTGGTGTTCGTCGGGATCTCGACCACGGTCGGCGCCGTCAACTTCCTCGTGACCACGTTCAAGTGCCGCGCGCCCGGGCTGTCGCTGTCCCGCGTCCCGATCTATGTCTGGTCGTTCGTCGTCTTCGGGTCCATGGTGCTGTTCGCAGTCCCGGCGGTCACGCTCGCGGCCGGGTTGCTCGAGTTCGACCGCCTGTTCGACACCGCGTTCTTCCGTCCCGGCCAGGGCGGCAACGCACTCCTCTACCAACACCTGTTCTGGTTCTGGGGCCATCCCGAGGTCTACATCCTGTTCCTGCCCGCGGCCGGGATGATCAGCACGATCATCCCCGTTTTCGCTCGCCGCAAGATCGCGGGCTACACATGGATCGTCGGCTCGCTCGTCGCCATCGGCTTCATCAGCTTCGGCGTGTGGGTGCACCACATGTTCGCGACCGGTGTGCCGGTGCTCGCGATGTCGTTCTTCTCCGCGGCATCCCTCGTGATCGTGTTGCCGAGCGGTGTGCAGTTCTTCTGTTGGATCGCGACGATGTGGCACGGCAAGGTGCAGTTCCACACCCCCATGCTGTTCGCGATGGGGTTTCTGCTGTTGTTCCTGCTCGGCGGGATCACCGGCGTCATGGTCGCCGTGCTGCCGTGGGACTGGCAGGCCACCGACAGCTACTTCGTGGTCGCGCACTTCCACTACGTGCTGAACGGCGCCGTGGTGTTCCCGATCTTCGCGGCCATCTACTTCTGGTATCCCAAGTTCACCGGGAGGATGCTGTCGGAACCGCTCGGGCACACGAGCTTCTGGGTGATGTTCGTCGGCTTCAACGTCGCCTTCTTCCCGATGCACATCCTCGGCCTGCTCGGCATGCCCCGGCGCATCTACACGTACCAATCGGGCCTCGGCTGGGACTGGCTCAATCTCGTGTCGTCGATCGGCGGCTTCATGTTCGCGATCGGCGTCGGCATCACATTCGTGAACCTCTGGGTGTCGCGCAAGCATCCCCGCGATGCCGGCCCCAACCCGTGGGATGCGGACACCCTCGAGTGGGCGACCGACTCGCCCACACCCGAATGGAACTTCGCGGCGGTGCCGATCGTCGCGAGCCGGCACCCGCTGTGGGACCAGCAGCCGATGACGTTCGCCGAACACGGTGCGTACGGGCCCGAAGGTGCGCTCCGGCGCGCGATCCCGATCACCGGCGGCTTGCACGCCGAGCCCGAAGACGTGCTGTACGTCCCGCCCGAGACCTCGATGCCGTTCTGGGTCGCGCTGGGCCTCGCGCTCGTCTTCGTCGCGATGCTCGTGCAAGCGCAGCTCGTCGCGATCGTGGGCCTCGCGGTCGCCGGCGCCGCGGTCCTGCGTTGGACCTGGCACATCGGCGACAGAGACCGCGAACCCCACGCGGAGGACGAGCCGTGACCACGGTCGAAGCCACGCTCGCGTCACCATCGCCCGAAGCGGTGTTGCGCGGCCGTTCCGTCGGCTGGTGGGGCGTGCTGTGCATGATCATGACCGAGGCGATGCTGTTCATCGGCCTCCTCGCCTCCTACTTCTTCTTGTGGGCGAGCTCAGACGAGTGGCCGCAAGGCGCGATCGAGAAGCCCGAGCTCGCCCGTATCTCGTTCTTCACCGTGATACTGCTCGGCAGCAGCATCCCGGTCTTCGTCGGGGAGTGGGCGAACCGGCGCGGCCGCATGGACCTCGCGCGCGCCGCGCTGTTCCTGTCGTTCCTCATGGGCGCGGCGTTCCTCGCGAACCAGGTGCTCGAGTACCGGGAGCTCCACTTCGGCTGGCGCGACAACGCGTACGCGTCGATCTTCTATGTCACGACCGGGCTGCACGGCTTGCACGTGCTCCTCGGCTTGCTCATCAGCCTCGTCGTGCAGGCAAAGGGATTCGCCCGGCGGCTGGCATCCAAGGACGACGTCACCGTCGAGGTGTTCTCCCTGTACTGGCACTTCGTCGACGTCGTGTGGATCTTCGTCTTCAGCTGCCTGTACCTGGCGCCTCACTTCGCATGAACGTGCAGACCACCACGCCCGGGCCGACCCGCCGCCAGATCGTGCTGGGCTGGACGGCAACGGTCTTGCCGATCGGCGCCTGGATCGTGCACCTCACCGGCGAAGCCGCGCTCGGTGCGACTCGCGTGCGAGCACGGCGACGTCGAGTGGGTCATGCACGGCCTCACCGCGGCCACCGCGCTCGGTCTGCCTGGCGTGTCTCGCCATCGGCGTGTCCTACGCCCGCCGGCCGGCCGGCACGAGCGGCAACGGTGCGTTCCGGTTCCTCGGGGTGCTGGCCGCGAGCGTCGCGTTCGTGAACCTGTTGGTGATCGTGTGGGAAGGCGCCTACGTGCCGTTCCTGCCGCTGTGCCGATGAGCGCGTGGCGATGAGCATCCCGAGGTGGTTCGACGAGCGGCTCGGGCGTCGCGCATTTCGCGCGCAAGACGCTCAACAAGGCGTTCCCCGACCACTGGTCGTTCCTGCTGGGCGAGATCGCGATGTACTGCTTCATCGTGCTGGTCGTGACCGGCACGTTCATCGCGTTGTTCTTCGACGCGAGCTCCGAACGCGTCGTGTACCACGGCTCCTATGCCGCGCTCGACGGCGTGCAGATGTCGGAGGCGTACCGGTCGGTCGTCGGGCTCAGCTTCGATGTGCGGCTCGGCCTCACGATGCGACAGATGCACCACTGGGCGGCGCTGCTGTTCGTGGCCTCGATCGTCGCGCACCTCTGTCGCGTGTTCTTCACCGGTGCCTTCCGCAAGCCGCGCGAGATCAACTGGCTCATCGGGTGCACGCTCCTGCTGCTCGCGATGGCGAACGGCTTCACCGGCTACTCGCTCCCCGACGACCTCCTCTCGGGTACAGGGCTGCGGATCGCGTACTCGATCGTGTTGTCGATCCCCGTCGTGGGGACGTGGCTCGCGTTCTTGGCGTTCGGCGGCGAGTACCCGGCGCGCCCGACGCTGGGACGTCTCTTCGTCGCGCACGTGTACATCGTGCCGCTGCTGATCTTCGCGCTGCTCTCCGCGCACCTCGCGATCATCTGGCGCCAGAAGCACACGCAGTTCCCGGGCACCGAGGCAGACGGCACCGTGCACACCGAGCGCAACGTCGTCGGGTCGCCGCTGTGGCCGACGTACGCCGCGAAGAGCATCGGCATGGGCGCCTTCGTCGCGGGCGTGTGCGCGCTGCTCGGCGGGCTCGCGCAGATCAACCCGGTGTGGCAGTACGGCCCCTACGAGCCGGCCGCGGTCAGCACCGCCGCGCAGCCGGACTACTACGTGGGCTGGCTCGAAGGAGCGCTCCGGCTCGCGCCGCCTTGGTACCTCCATCTCGGCTCGTACTCGGTGCCCGAGGTCTTCTGGCCGGGTGTCCTGCTCCCGGGGATCGTCTTCGGACTGCTGTACATGTGGCCGTTCCTCGAGGCGCGCGTCACGCGTGACCGGCGGGCACATCACCTGCTCGACCGGCCCCGGGATCGGCCGGTCCGCACCGCGATCGGGATCGGCGCGATCACGTTCTTCGTCGTGCTGCTCGTCGCAGGCGGCCAGGACGTCGTCGCCCAGGAGGTACGGGCCCCCATCACACGGGTCAGCGGGGTGTTGCAGATCCTGTGCGTCACGCTCCCGTTCGTCACCGGCGCGATCGCGTGGAAGTGGTGCCACGACCTGCCGCCGGCGACGCCCGGCCGGCGTCAGCGCCCGCCCCGCCCGCGGATCACCACCGGAGGGGACGAGCCGCCGGGCGCCCCGCCAGTCGCGGGCCTCGCCGCCTCCGGGCGGCCTGCGAAGGAGGGAAGGGGCGGCGAAACCACTAGACTGACCCATCCCGAATTTCGTCCGCGATCCCGGGGAGCGATGTGCACGATCGTTTGCCCGAGCGCCCCACGGCCGATCCTGAGGTTGCCGAGGAGCAGGCGTACGTCACCAGGGCATACGCGCGGCTCGAGGCCATGCGGGCCGCGGCCGAGCGGGTCCGGGCGGCGTACGCGGACGTCCGCGCCGGCGGGACCCACCAGGCCCGGCTCGAGCGCGACATCGCCTGGGACGTGACCCAGCGCCGGCTCGCGGACCTCGACATCGGCGAGGCACCCCTCGTGTTCGGCCGCCTCGACATGGACCGGGTCGACCGGGAGGACGGCCAGAGCTGGTACGTCGGGCGACTGGCGGTCGAGGACGCCGAGCACACCCCGCTCGTGGTCGACTGGCGGGCGCCCGTTGCCGAGCCGTTCTACCGGGCCACCGCCGTGGAGCCGATGGGCGTCGTCCGGCGGCGGCACCTCATCACCCGCAAGGGCCGCGAGGTCATCGGCCTCGACGACGAGGTCTTCGACCAGGACGCGGTGGAGCACGAGGGCCTCAACGTCGCGGGCGAGGGCGCGCTGCTCGCCGCACTCGAGCGCAACCGCACCGGGCGCATGGGCGACATCGTCGCGACGATCCAGGCCGAGCAGGACGAAGCGATCCGGGCCGACATCCACGGGGTGCTCGTCGTCGCCGGCGGTCCCGGCACCGGCAAGACCGCGGTGGCCCTGCACCGCGCCGCGTACCTGCTGTACACACACCGCCGGCGTCTCGCCGCCCAGGGCGTGCTCCTGGTCGGGCCGAGCGCGGTCTTCCTCCGGTACATCGAGCACGTGCTCCCGTCGCTCGGCGAGCAGGACGTGCAGCTCTCGACGGTCAGCGGGTTGAAGCCGCGACTGCGTGGCGAAGGGAGCGATCCCGCCCCGGTCGCGCAGCTCAAGGGCGACGTGCGCATGGCACGGGTCATCGCGTCGGCCGTGGGCGATCGGGAGCGGCCACTGCGAGAAGACCTCCTGGTGTTGATCGACGGCTTGCGCGTGCGGCTGTCACGGGGCGACACCGCGCGCGCCGTCGAGGCGGCGCGGCGCCGGCGCGGCACCCACAACGAGAAGCGCGCGTACCTCGTACGGCGGATCCTCGACCTGCTCGTGTCGCGGTACAAGAACGCTGCCATTCGCGCGTTTCGTGAACGGCGCGACGAGCGCGGCGCGCCGGTCTCCGAGGCGAGCAACGTCCGGAGCATGTTCGACCGTGACGGCGCGTTCGACGTCTCGGTCGCGAGCACCCTGGCGCGCGGGGAGTCCCCACCGCCGGGCTGGGATCAGGAGCTGCGGGCGCGCCTGCGGTCGCGCCCCGACGTGCGGGAAGCACTCGAGCGCATGTGGCCGGCGCTGTCGGGCGCGGAGCTCGTCAACGACCTCTTCGGGTTTCGGGCGCTCGTGCGTTCCGCGAGCGACGGCGTGCTCGACGACGACGAGCAGGCGCTCTTGCACCGCCGCCGGGAGAGCGACCTGTCCGCGGTGCACTGGACCGAAGGTGACGTCGCGCTGGTCGACGAAGCAGACGCGCTGCTCGGTCCGGTCGAAGCGGCGCGACCCCAACGCCGGCGCCGGCGCACCGGCGACGATGCGCTCGACACCGCGAACCGGGTCATCGACGACCTCGGGCTGCACGGCTACGCCGATGCCGCCACCCTTGCCCAGCGTTTCGGCGAGCCGTCGCCGAACGGCCACGAGCCACCGGGAGAGCCGCGCACCTTCGGGCACGTGCTCGTCGACGAGGCCCAGGACCTGAGCGCGATGCAATGGCGCATGCTGGCGCGGCGTTGCCCGAGCGGCTCGATGACGATCGTCGGCGACCCCGGACAGGCCAGCAAGCCGGGCGCGGTCGCGTCGTGGGACGCGGTCCTCGCCCACGTCCCGACGCACAATCCCCCGCGTTTCGTGACGCTGACGATCAACTACCGGACGCCGGCCGAGGTCATGGACGTCGCGTCCCGCCTCCTCGCGGTCGCGGCCCCGACCGTCGAACCGTCGGTGTCGGTACGCAGCACCGGCGAGGAGCCTCGTTTCGTCGCCGCACCCGCGTCCGAGCTCATCGCCGTCGCGGCGCGCCAGACCCGGGGCGCCTTCGCGCAGAGCGGCACCGTCGCGGTGATCGCGCCCGACGCGCTCCACGCGCCGATCGTCGACGCGCTCGCGGACCTCGGCGCGACGTCGGGATCGGCCGACGCCCTCGACGCGCCGGTGACGGTGCTCGACCCGACCAGCGCCAAAGGCTTGGAGTTCGACCACGTCGTGGTCGTCGAGCCGTCGGAGCTCGTCACCGCCGACCGTGCGGGGCTACGCCTGCTCTACGTCACGATCACGCGCACGACCAAGACACTCACGATCGTGCACGCCGAGGCGCTGCCCGAAGGCCTCGCGCCCGGCGCGCTGACGCGAGCACGTCTCTCGCGGCTCAGCCCGCCCGTCGTTCGCCGCGGAAGCGGTCGCGCGCTCCGGGTCGTCGAAGAAGATCAGCACCCACGCCTCGGGCGCGCCTTCCCGCTGCAACGCCTCGTAGCGATGGTTGCCGTCCTGCAACAGCAGGCGGCCATCCTGGTACTCGGCGAGGAGCGGCGGCGGTTCCCAGCCCTCTTCGAGGCTCTGCTCCATGTCGCCGACGTCGCCTTCCCACTCGTCCTCGTCGATCGGCACGAGCGCGTCGTCCTCGGGCCCGGCGAGGCGCACGAGCTCTTCGAGCGGCACCTTCATCGGACCGAGCCACCAGTGCTCCTTCTGCGCGAGCGCGGCCGCCAGCACCGCGTTGTCGCTCCCACGGCTCGCGAGGAAGTCACCCACCCAGATCGCACTGCGGTCCTCGGCGGCCGCGGCGCGCGGGACGCCAGATCGAATCTCATAGGTTCTTGCGAGGCTTCCCGACACATGGTGTCGCCAACCCTCGCAAAAAACGTCGTCAGGCGTCGGCGAGGACGATGTCGACGAGCTTGCGGCCGCGGCGGCTGCCGAACTTCACGACGCCGTCGGCGGTCGTGAACAACGTGTCGTCGTGGCCGCGCGCCGACGTTGTAGCCCGGGTGGAAACGCGTGCCGCGCTGCCGCACGATGATCGTGCCCGCGGTGACCGTCTGGCCGCTGTAACGCTTCACGCCGAGCCGCTGCGAGTTCGAATCGCGGCCGTTGCGTGAGGAGGCCGCACCCTTCTTCTTCGACATCGGGTTCTCTTTCGCTCAGGCCTTCGTGATCCCGGTGATCTCGATCGTCGAGTAGTGCTGGCGGTGGCCCCAGTGGCGCCGCTGGTTCGACTTGTTCTTGTACGTGAAGCCCTTGATCTTCGGGCCGCGGGCGGTGCCGACCACACGGGCCGTCACGGTGGCGGCGCCGAGCTGCGCGGGCGTCGCGAGCACCGCATCGCCGTCCACGAGCATGACCGGGCGCAGTGTGACCTCGTCGCCGGCGAGACGCTCGACATCCAGCCGGTCGCCTTCGGCGACCCGGTACTGCTTGCCGCCACTCTCGATCACTGCATAGATGGGCACGCGCTGCTGCTCCGGGGCGGTTCGGGGAACCGGGAGATAGTAGCCGACCACCGGTTCCCGGCCGATAGGGTCGTGTGCCAATGCCGCTGCGGGTGGTGGTTGCCGAGGACAATCTGCTGGTTCGCGAGGGCATCGTCACGCTGCTCGAGCACCAGCCCGGTCTGACGGTATGCGGAGCGTGCGGCTCCTACGACGAGCTCATGGAGACGGTCGAGCGCGAGCACCCCGACGTCGTCATCACCGATATCCGGATGCCGCCCACCGGTACCGACGAGGGCATCCGCGCCGCGCTCGCGCTGCGCGATTCCCAGCCCGGCATCGGCGTCGTCGTGCTGTCCCAGTACGTCGATCCTGCCTATGCGCTCGCGCTCCTCGAGCGCGGGTCCGAGGGGCGCGCGTACCTCCTGAAGGAGCGCGTCTCGGACGCGACGCAGATCGTGCGTGCGATCGAGGACGTCGCGCGTGGCGGCAGCGTGATCGATCCGGTCGTCGTCGAGGCGCTCGTGGCGCAGCGCCAGAAGCAGCGGTCGTCCGCCCTCGAGCGTCTCACACCGCGTGAGCGCGAAGTGCTCGACCAGATGGCGCAGGGTCGCAACAACGCCGGGATCGCGCAGGCGCTGTTCCTGTCGGAACGCGCGGTCGAGAAGCACATCAACTCCCTGTTCTCGAAGCTCGGCCTCACCACCGAGGTGGACGTCCACCGGCGGGTGAAGGCCGTCCTGCTGTACCTGGCCGAGGAGGGAGGCGAGCACCCCTGACCGCCGAAGGTTTCCACCCTGGGCAGACCTCCGGCGGGCGCGACGATGGACGACGTGACCACCCCGGACGGCTCCACCAAGACCGTGTCGGTGCTGATCGTGGACGATCAGCTGCCGTTCCGGGCCGTCGCGCGGACGGTGATCGGCATGACCGCCGGTTTCGCGGTGACCGCCGAGGCCGCCTCCGCCGAGGAGGCGATCGCCCAGGTCGACGCCCGGCCGCCCGACCTCGTGCTGATGGACATCAACCTGCCCGGCATGAACGGGATCGAGGCGACCGGCCGGATCCGGGCCGCCCACCCGGAGACCGCCGTCATCCTGCTGTCGACGTACTCCGAAGCCGACCTGCCGAACGACGCCAAGGAATGCGGCGCGATGGCGTACGTGCACAAGGAGGACTTCGGTCCGGCCCTCGTGCGTCAGCTCTGGGACGGCTGGTCGGCCTCCAAGTCGTGATCCGCGAGCGGGACCGCGCCCGCGGATCCTCGTGCCTTCACCGGGCGCGCTGTCCACTTCGACCTTGCCGCCGATCGCGCCGAGCCGGTCCGCCATGTTCACGAACCCGTGGCCCCGGCCGGCTGAGCTGTTGGCGTCGAAGCCGGCGCCGTTGTCGGCGACCTGGAAGCGGAGCATGCCGTCGGACTCGCTGAGGGTGATCCTGATCGTCGCGGTCTCCCCCGCGTGCTTGCCGGCATTCTGCAACGCCTCCAGGCAACAGAAGTAGATGGCGGCTTCGACGTCCGACGGGTAGCGCCCGACGTCCGCTTCGACCTCGGTGGGGAGCACCGACCGGTTCGCGGCCGCCACCAACGCTTCACGCAGACCGCGGTCCATGAGCAGCGGCGGGTAGATCCCGTGCGCGAGCTCACGCAGCTCGGTCAACGTCGTCTGCGCATCGCCGCGCAGTTCCTCGAGCAACGCCGCGAGGGCCTCCCGATCGCCGTCGACGAGCTGGCGCGCGAGACCGAGCTTCACGGCGAGCGCGACGAGATGCTGTTGCGCGCCGTCGTGGAGGTTGCGTTCGATCTGGCGGCGCGATTGGTCTGCCGTTGCGACGATGCGCGATCGAGACGCGCGCAGCTCCTCGTTCGCGACCCGCAGGTCGTCGAGCGACGCTTGCAACGCGGTGTCGAGCGCCGAGTTGTGCAGCGCAACCGCGACCTGCCGGGCGAGGTCGGTGAGCACCCGCTCGTCCTCGCTGCTGAACGGCTGCTGGTTCTCCGGACGCGCACACAAGATGAACCCGAACAGCTCGCCGGAGAGCACGAGCGGCGCGACCCGCATCGTGCGGCCCGGGTGCTCGGCGAGGACCGCCGGCAGCCAGACCTGGATCCAGGCATTCCCCGACACGTGGGCGCGGGCGACGATCGCCGCCTCCTCCTCGTTGAGGCGCACGCGTGCCACGTCGCGATAGGGCACCGCGGCGGCGCGTTCGAACACGCCGTCGGTACCGGTCCACACCTCGGCGTTGGACAGCTGCATGCTCTTCTTGAGTGATTCGGCGAGCTGCAGCAGCAATTCGTCGAGCGGGATGGCGCGTGACATGCGAGCGCCGAACGTTTGCAACGGCTCGTCGGGTGCCCGTTGCTCGCCGTACACCCGTCGATTCGCGAGCTCCTCGAGCCAGTTGCGCGCGGGCACGAAGAGAAGTGCGGCGATCGCGGCGGCAACGAGCGAGAGTCCGAGCACGCGGCGACTTGCGTCCGTCGGGCTGTCGCCGAAGCCGAGCACCACGACGACGTACACGACGCCGACGAGCGCGACGAGGCCACCGGCTTCGATCGTGCGCACGAGCAGCCGGTCCACCCGCAGGGCAAGCCGCTCGAAGGACGCCAGCGTGATCGCGAACGGGATCGATGCCGACAAGACGACGATGGGCGCGCCCAGCCCGTCGGGCCAGCCGATCAGCTGGTGCATCAGCCAGACCACGAGCGCGCACGCGCCGGCCACGAAGGCACCCCAGCCGGCCCATTGGAGCCGCGCCCGCTCCACCGCGGCGGCGTTCCGACAACGCATGGCGTACGCGACGACCGCGACGACGCCGATGGCCAACGACTCGGCGGTCAGCAATGCGCGTGACGGAGCATCGGAGAGTCCGACGATCACCGCGGACGGGATGCCGATCGCAGCCACGAGGCCGAGCGCGACGCGCGCGGCACGGGTACGCACCCAACCGTCGGGCAACGCGACTGCGATCGCGCCGGCCGCGACGGGCACGACACCGGCCGCTCGATCGGTCAACAGCGCGAGCGCCCCGGAGATCGTGCCGCCGGCAAGCCACAGCCACATCGGCTCGCGCGGCCGCACGATCGCGACGATGAAGGTCGAGAGCGCGAACACGCTGACGAGCACGAGCGCCGCCCACGCGATGCCCCGATCGTGGTCCTGCGCGCCCACGGCGGCGATCGCGACCGCGATCACCGCGAGGAGGCCCGCGATCACCCGCGCCACGCGGGACGCGGTGCCGATGTCCGACACCGTCGGCACGTCTCGCTCGTCGAGCTGCAATGTTGTCGACATCACCTACTCCGTTCGAAGGACCACTGCGGGCCGAGTGCGAACCGCCCGCCTCGCCGGCAGCAGAGCGCACAGGTTGCCGATCACGATCGCAGCGCCGCACACGGCTGCGAGCGCGAGCAGCGGCGCGACGACGACGAAGCTCAACCCGAGACTGTCGACCTGGATGCGCCATACGAACCGGGCCGCAAGGACCCCGAGCGGCACGCCGAGCGCGATTCCCACGAGCACTGTGGTCGTGGCCTGTGTGAGCACGATGGCGCGAACACCTCGACGCGTCATGCCGAGCGCCTTGTGCATCGCGAGGTCACTGCGGCGCCGTTGCACCGCAGTCACGAACGCGTATCCGACGGCGATTGCCCCGAGGAGACCGACGAAGATCGCGAGCGCGACCGGAAGTCCGCGCACGTCCCGCAGTCGACGGAGCTCCGCCGGTATGGCCGGGACATCGGCGCCGTATCCCTGCGGGACCAGCGCGGCGTTCAGTCGATCGATCGCGCCGCCCTTCTCGACGCCAGTGGCGAACGTCACGACATACTCGGGGTTCCCGGCCTCGCCGAGGTCCCCTTCGTCGCTCCGCACGATGCGGTCGAGTCCCTCGTACGTGAGCGCGGCGCCTTCGGCGAGCGCCGGGTCGTCGGCCATCCCCGAGAACACGGCCGTGCCGACGACGCGCAGATCGAACGTCCCGCCGGGCCCGGCTGCGTGCACCACGTCTCCGGTTCCGACGTGGAGTGCCCGCCGGGTCTTGCGTCCGAGCGCGACGTCGTCGATCGCGCTCGGCGCCCGTCCCTCGATGAACATGGCGGGCGGCTCGCCGCGCACGGTCTTGAGCCCACGCGCTTGAACACTCGCGTCGTCGATGGTTATCGTCTGGCTCACTGCGAGAGTCGCGCTCGCCACATCGGGATCAGCGAGGATCGTCTTGCCGTCCGGGTCGGACGCCTGGACATCCCACGACATACCCCGCGCCCGCGGCTCGTCGAGCACGCGCCGCAGGCTGGCCCCGAAAGTGAGTGCACCCGTGATCCCGGTGATCACCAGCACCGCGCCCACCAGCGCGAGCCCGACCGGGACGGCACGCGCGCCCCGCCCACGCTCGAGCGCCATGCGTACACCGGCCGCGGGAGCGGGCCGCGCACGCACACTTTCGACGAGACGGGTCGCGAAGGGGGCATGCCGCGACTCCCGCGCATGCCTCCCGATCGTGCGCCACGCGACCGCGGCGGTCAGCAGCACGCAGCCGAGGAGCAACACGGCCGCGCCGGGCACGAGGACCAGCCCGTCGATGTCGAGCCCGGGATCCGGATCGATACGGCCCGCGAGGCCGAGTGGCATCCAGACGGAAACGACGATCGCGACCACGATGGCGCCCACGACGCCGATCACGATCGCGGGCAGCAGATCCAACACGATCGCGGCCCGCCGTTCGTTGCGTGTGACGCCCATCGCCGCGAGGGTGTCGTCGTCACCGACGTCGGCGGACGCGCGGTCGTGCGAAGAACAGGGCGAGGGCCACCGTTCCGCATATGGCCGAGATCAGCGCGAAGGCATAGAGCGCACGCGCGACCAGATCGGTCGCATCGACGACGCGGCTCCCGTTCGACGTCTGCACGTCCAGATCCTTGAGGTCCGGCGTGCTGGTGAGCCGCCTCACGAACGCGGGCATGTCAGCTTCGATCGGCACGCGCACGATCAGCGCGTTCTTCACGAAGTAGCCGGGGAGTGGCTTCACGGTTCGCAGGAACGCCGGTGTCACCGGCATGAGATCGTTCTCGGTCTCCTGGTCGGTGATGACCTGGCGCGGCCCCCGCTCCAGCCCTACCAACTTCAGCGAGAGCCTCGGCCCCTTCCCCGGACCGGGGTTCTTCCCGACGGTGAGCTCCTCGCTGATCTGCTTCTGCGTGTACGTCTCGAGCGGCAGCTCGTCACCGATCCGCAACCCGAGCTTTCGTGCCGCGACTCGCCCATCACGATCTCGAACGGGGCGTCGGCGTCAGGCGCGCGGCCTTGCACGATGCGCGGGCGTTCGACGTCGTGTCGCACGCGGTCGCCCTGAGGAAACGCGAGACCGACGAAATCGTCGGGCCCGCCCCCGTAGACATGGCCGCCCGTCAGCGTGACGCGCGCCCAGCCGTCGACCTCGGGCATGCCGACGATCTCGGCCGCCTGGGCGTCGGCCTGGTGCGGGTCTTCGCTGAGTCCTACGAAGCCGTTCGTGACACGCGTCTGGTCCTCGAGGCGCGCGAAGGCGCTCTGCGTCCGTCTCCCGGCCGCGAGTGTCGACAACACGGCGCCACCGACGATCATGATCAACAACACCGCGACGAGTGACGCGAGGCGGTGTCGACCGAGCCGGACGCGCGCGAGGTACAGCACACGGCTCATCATTCACTCCTCAGCGCGTTGGCGATCTGTACGCGTGCCGCGAGCACACCGGGCCCGGTCGCGATCGCGGCCGCGCCGGCCAACGCGGCGGCGGTGATCGCGGCGAGCGGGACGAGTGGAAGCGCCAGGTCGTCGGCGATACCGAGCCAGCGCGCGGTCTCGATCCACAGCCACCGGCCGGACAGCGCGCCGAGCGGGATCGCGACCGCCAGCGCGAGCAGGATGAGCGCACTCGCCTGCACGAGCACTGCCGACAACGCCTGGCGGCGGGACAACCCGATGGTCTTGAGCAACGCCACATCGCGGCGCCGGCTTCGCACGCCGGTCACGAGCAGATGGATCGTGCTCCCGATCGCGAGCAGACCGAGGACCGCAACGAGGAGCAGCGGCGTGCCCGCGATGTGGTCGTAGCTCAACACGTCGTTCGGTCGTTGCGGGAGGTCGTACACCCCCGACGCCAACAGCGGGTCGCCGTGCGTCAACTCCTGCCGCAGCGTCGCGCCGAGATGCTCGACGCCGGGCTTGGCGGCGACGAGCACGAACCGACCCCCGAGGCGCGCGCCGTTCGGAATCCCGTCGAGCGTGGTCGCGGCGCCGATGCCCAGGCCGGTCTGCTCCGACGCCGGGATACGGCGCGAAGCGGGGAAAGACCGCGACGCCGACGATCCGGAAGTCGCGTGGCTTGGCTTGCTGCGCCCGGACGTTGATCAAGCCGCCGACATGCACGCCGAGGGAGTGCATCGTCTGGGTGCCGAGGACGATCTCGTCGTCGGCGCGAGGCGCGCGTCCTTCGAGCGTGGGCAGGAACGGAATGCCCGGACGCGGCTCGATACCCACTGCCGCGATCGAACGGCCGTCGATCTCGAACTGGGAGTACGCCGCGTTCGCGTAGCCGGCAACGTCGGGTTGCGTCGGCAATACCTCGAGCGCGCTTTGGATGAACCCGCCCTCGTCGCCCACGTCGTTCACCTGGGCCGCCCACGGCCAGCCGTAGCGTTCGGGCGTGGACGTGAACTGCCGCAGGCCGGACGAGAACACGATCGTCGCGACCAGCGCGGTGAGCGCGACTGCCACACCGAGCAGGGTCGACCGCAACGGCACGGTCCCGTCCTTGCCGCGGTCGAGCGCGAATCGCACACCGCTCACGAGCGGGACGGGCGCGCCCGTGCGCGCGAGCTGGTCGCCCGCCCGTACCGACGCCGTGTTGCGCGCCGCGTGCCCACGCAACAGCACTGCCCCGATCCCGGTCGCTGTACATAGCGCAATCAGCAGGAACGCGCCGAGTGCCAGGACACCGACGTCGACGTCGTAGCCGCGCTCCGGCTCGATGCTGCGCAACGGCCCGAGCGGCATCAACGGCGATGCGAGAATCGCGCCCGCCACCGCGACTACTGCCGCGAGACCTCCGACAATCGCGCCGCGCAGCCCGCCCAGTAGTGCGAGTTGACCACGGGTGAAACCGAGCCCGAACAGCACCTGGCGTTCGTCCCGCAGGGGCCGCAAGCTGCGGGCAATGATCTGGCCGAGCACCGCGATCGCTGCGATCGCGGCGAGGGCCGCGAAGATCCGAGAGCGCGACCACGTATGGCCGGATCGCACGCCGGGCCCGCGCCTCGGTCAGGGGGTTCTCCTGATAGTTGACGCTGGCATGCAGCAATACGCCCACGTCATGCTCGAACGTGCCCAGCGAAGCTCCGTCCTTCAGCCGTACGAACTTGCCGACGTACAACACTCCGACGTCGTACTTCTGCGCGAATCCGGGCCCGAAGATCACGGCCGCAGTCAGCATCGGATCATCGGACGCGCGGCTGACGTCGTCGAGCCAGCGCGAAGGTGCCGGTGACTGTCGCGCGCGTCTTGATGTCGGGCACCGGCGGACCGTTCAGCTGCTGCACGGCCTGCTTCGACAAGAAGCCGAAGTCGATCGTCTGCCCGACGCGTAGGTGCGCGCGGCGAGCCGCGACATCATTGACCGCGACCTCGTCGGCGCGGTCCGGACGGGGGAAACGACCGGCAACGAGATGGGGATTGTCGACGTCGCGAAACACGCGGCCGTCGGGATTCGACGCGATGATCGATTCGTACAAGAAGCCGAGATCGAGCTGCCCGTTCGCGTCGAGTGGTCCGCCGAACAAACCTTCGAGCGATGCCGTCGCTTCGACGCCAGGAAGTGTGTCCAGCGAGCTCCACTTGCCCGCCGGTGGCGTCTCGTCCGGGTTCACGAGCACGTCGGCGGCGTGGGTTGCCTGTGAGATCCGCGTGATCGTCGTGCTCGTGCGGCGGGCGCCGGCGGCCGCGGTGAACACAACTGCACCAGCGAGCCCCACGAGCAACGTAACGCCGACGACGCCCAGCCAGCGGTGACGAACGTCGGCGCGCAGGCGCATCCCGACCGCGCCCATCACTCGGTCCTCAACAGCTGCGCGGGGCGGGTCCGTGCCGCGATGTGGGCAGGAACGGCGGCACACATTGCCGCCACGACCATGGCAAGTGCACCGAGGAGGAGCACTGCGAAGACCGGAACGCGCACGACCGAGACGAAACCGCTCCGATCTGCGTACACCGACCATGCGATGCGTCCGGCAACGATGCCGAGCGGCACACCGACGAGCAGTGCGACGAGCGCAAGAAAGGTTGCCTGGGATGCGATGACGCCGGCGAGCTGCCGACGCCTCACACCCAACGCTCGCAGCGTCGCGAGGTCATGACGCCGCGACCGCACGGAGGACACCAGTACGTGCACCAACGTCGATGCCGCGAGCAACGCCAGCACTCCGCCGAGCAACAACGGGAAGCCGTCCACGCGGCCGAAGTCGACGATGTCGCGCGGGCTGCACACGCGGGACCTCGTACAGCTGTGGCGACGATCCGCCCAAGGTCTTGTTGAGATCGGCGATGACGGCCACTGGTTCCGCCCCGGGCGCCACGCGGAGATACACGTTCTGCGCCGCGACGAGCTCGCCCCCGGTCTTGATGCCCAGGGCGTCGAACGTGGACCGGTTCGGCATCAACGCACCTTCGCCCGGTTCCACCGTTCCGAGCACGGGCGGCATGACCACCCGGCCGACGACGGTGACCGGCATGGCCCGGGGCGCATCCTCCACCGAAAGCTCGAGGTGGTCACCGATGCCGGCGCCCAGGCGATGCATCGTCCGGGACGCCAGCGCGATCTCACCGGGCCCGACCGGTGCCTCGCCCTCCGCGATCGGCGGCAAGACGTCCGACGGCGATCCGCGTACGACGTCGATGGTCACCACGTAGACCCCCTCGTCGCCGATCCGCGCGTCCAAGCTGTTGCCGACCGCCGCAGCCTCGACCTTGGGCACGTCACGAACGACGGCCATCCCCTTGTCAGTCCCCGGATCCAGGCTGTCGGGACTTCCGCCGTAGTTCGACGCCACAACATCCCAGCGCCACCCGTACAGGGAGGGGTCGGCACGCAGGTGCGTCAGGCTCGCGCCGAACACCAACGCGCCGGCAAGGGCGGCGATGCCGAGCGCCGGACCGGCAATGCCGCGCCCGAGGAGCGACCAGCCACTGCACGCGAACCGGACGCCGACCCCGGTCGGGATGCTCGTGGCCGGCGGCACACGTAGTGCAGGCGCGTGCGGCCTTTCGAGCGACGCCCGCCGAGCGAGCACGCCGCCGATCATCGTCACCACGACGGCGAGGACGAGTACGAACGCAACCGTCGCTCCGAGCACGGTCCAATCAACACTGATCCCGAGGCTCGGCTCGATGTCGCGCGCGAGACCGAACAGCACGCGGCTCGAGAGACCGATTGCGATCGTGAGTGCCAGCGCGGCGCCGACGACTCCGATGAAGACGCCGCGGAGCACCGCCAGCACGCTGAGGTCGACGCGGGTGAGGCCGACCGCGCGGAACGTCGACGCGTCCGCGATATCGACGTTCGCGGACTGCCGGATGGCCGAGATGATCGATGCCAGCCCGACGATCCCGAGCAAGCCCGCGAGCATCGAGAGGGTGATCGATTGGAGCTGCATCGAGCGCCGAAGGTTCACGGTGTTGACCGGCGCGCTCTGTACGCTGACGTCGCCGCCCTTGGCCAGCCTCTTCAGCTCTTCCTGGAACGCCGGGAAGTCTGCGTTGCCCCGCTTCAGTTGCACCATGACGCCGTCGAGCTGCTTCGGCCCGAACTCGGGATGCCGCTCCGACATCGCGTCGCTGATCGTCTTGATCTCGTCGTGCAACGCAGGGGTCCCGAAGATGTTGCCGCCGGGTGCCGCGCCTCTCGCGAGCGCGACGGTGTTTGGTGCTGCGACGACGCCGACGATGCGTACCGTCTCGCTCCGGAGCAAGGGCCGCAGCGATTCATCGATCTGCTCGGGATCGACGAGGGGGACTTCATCGCCGACCGACGCGCCGAGGTCCTCTTGCGAACCGGTCGCGATCGTGACCTCGTCCGCACGCCGCGGATTCGGGAGCCTGCCCGCGAGCACCTTGGCGTGCTCGAGCCTCGTGCCGAACCCGGCGTCGGGACCGGTGAGAACGACCGTGTCGCCGTCCCGGCCGAGATAGTCGAGGCGCACGCGCACCGACGACGTGACGAGAGGAAGCGCCTCGATCTGCGCGGGGTCGATGCCGGGCACACCCGGGTCGGGATAGTTCTCTACATACGCGTCGTAACCTGCGAGCTCACGGTGAAAGCGATCAACGACGGTGCTCGTGCGGCGTGCGCCAACTGCGACCGCGGCGACCACGCCGGCCGCGACGCCCAGGAGCACCGCAAGGCCGATCCAAGCGCGCCATCGCCGGCGAAGCTCGGCGCGGAAACGCAACCACACCGCGGCCATGGCGCTCGGGTCTCAGGCCCTACACCGAGGCTGACGCGCTCGCGGTCACGCCGTCGGATTCGACGCGGCCGTCTCGCATGCGGACGATGCGATCGCCCGCGGCGGCGACCTCGTCGTTGTGCGTCACCATCAAGATGGTCTGCCCGTCCGCGTGCAGCCGCTTGAACAGCTCGAGCACCTCGTGGCCGCCCGCAGTGTCGAGGGCACCGGTCGGTTCGTCGGCGAGCAGCATCGTCGGCTCGTTCGCGAGTCGCACGCGCGATCGCGAGACGCTGGCGCTGGCCGCCCGAGAGCACGCCGGGCAGCTGGCGCGCCTTGTCGCTCAGGCCGAGCAGGTCGAGCATGTCCCGAGCGCGCGTCTCCGCGGGCCGTCGCTTGGTACCGGCGATCACCGCGGGAAGCACGACGTTCTCGAGCACGGTCATGCCCTCGAGCAGGTTGAAGAACTGGAACACAATGCCGATGTGACGACGACGCATCCGCGCCAACTCGTCCTCGTTGCGTCCCGTGACCGGTTCGCCGGCGATGGTGATCTCACCTTCATCGGCGACATCGAGTCCGGCGACGAGGTTGAGCAATGTCGACTTGCCGCAGCCGGACGGTCCCATGATCGCGACGAACTCCCCCGCGGCGACGTCGAGGTCGACCCCGCGCAAAGCGCGTACCGGAGCCAACTCTGCCTCGAACGTCTTGCGTACGCCCCGCACAGTGCATACGTCACCCATCAAGAAGTTCCCTTCATGTCGTGTTCACCAGCCGGTACGCCTGCACCGGCGTCTCGCGGCCTTTCACTCGTTGCTCACCGAGCGGCTCGACCGACGGAGGCGAAGAGAGTGCCTCCAACGTCGGCCCGCTCAGCACGATGGTTCCCGCGGGCCGCGCCAGGTCCTGCAGGCGTTGCGCGAGGTTCACGGTGTCGCCCACGAGCGTGTACTCCACTCGCTCGTCGGAACCGAGCAGCGCGGCCGCGACCTCACCGGTGGACAGGCCGATGCCGAGGCCGAACTCCGGCAGGCCCTCGGCGCGCCACCGTTCGTTGACGGCTTCCTGACCGGCGAGCATCGCGCACGCCGCGGCGAGCGCGCGGTCCGCGTGGTCCTCCTGCGGGAACGGCGCTCCGAACACGGCCATCACCGCGTCGCCGACGTACTGCATCACCGTGCCGCCCTCGGAGAGGATCGCGTTGTTCATCTCGGCGCGGTGCCCGTTGAGCATCCCGGCGAGCACGGTCGGATCGACCCGCTCCGCGATCCCCGAGTAGCCGCGCACGTCCGACATCAGCACGGTCACCACCATGCGCTCGCTCTCGCCGATCGTGCGGCCACCGCTCCGCAGCTTCTCGGCGAGGCCGCCCGGCAGCATTCGGCTCAACGTCTCGCCCTGCTCCTCGCGGTCGACGATCGCCTTCTGCAACAAGCGGAGGCGACGGAGCGCGCCCTCGCGTCCCGCGCTCGCCTCCTTCGCGAGCTTGAGGAACAGCTCTTCGATCGCGTCGTTCGCGGCCTCGGGCAGGGTGTGCCACGCGATCGCGATGGCCTTGACCGGCCGGCCCTCGGCGATCCACTGGAGGAGTTGCTCCTCACGCTCGTCGAGCTCACCGATGGCCCGCGCCGGCGCGACGAGCGCCTGCACGATCGAGGGGTCGAGCATGCTGCCGCCGGTCGCGACCTCGCGTACTGCGCGCACCAGCTGGTCGCCGTCGCCGACGCGATCCTTCAACAGGTATGCGTAGCCCGCGGCTCCCTCGGACAGCAACGAGATCGCGTACTCGGGCTCGTCGTACTGCGACAGCACGACGATGCCCGTGCCCGGGTTGCGCAGGCGAACGAGCTTCGCGGCCTCGATTCCCTCGTTCTGGAAGTTCGGGGGCATCCGGATGTCGGTGACCACGACCTGGGGCTTCTGCTCCTCGGCGCCGCGCACGAGGCTGTCGAAGTCCTCGGCCACGCCGACGACGTCGAGATCGGGCTGCGACGCCAGCAGCGCCCGCACGCCCTCCCGCACGAGCAGCGAGTCGTCGGCGAGGAAGACAGTGATCTTCGGACCGTTGGCCGTGGTTCCCCCTGAAGTCACGTGGGCAATTGGAGCCGCGTTCGGCCGCCCTCACAAGGGCGCCCCCCTGCATCGACAGGTGGGTGCTACCACTACCGGCGCGACACCGGACACCCCCATGGGACCGCTCCGACCACGCGTCGTAGGTTTGGGGCATCGGAACAGGAGGCCCGACCGTGCGCATCGAGCAAACCGTCACGACCGTCTCGTGGATCCCATCCGAGGCGGTCACGGGGTTGAACAAGGCGATCTTCGCGAGTGGTTTCACGCACTACGACGACCCGCCGCCCGATGTGCTCGGCGATCTCCAGCAGGAGGCGCACGACGACAAGTTTCGCTTCGCGAACCGGCTGCACGCGTGGATCGACGTGCAGGATGACCGCATTGTCGACTGCGGCTACATCGACGGCAGCGCGATGGGCGCGACAACCGTTCGGATCGGCAAGAAGGACCTCGCCCGCTTCGAGGCCGTGCCGTACGAGGAGCTGCGCGCCGAGCCCGAGATGACCGAGACCTCCGTGCGTTTCGTCCAGACGTTCGGCGGCCGGCCCGCGCTCGCCGCGCCGCGCCGCGTCAACCATCCCCCGTTCGTGCAGATCGAAGGGCCGACGGTGTGGACGACGCTCGCGCTCACGCTGCACACCGACGGTCGCAGCGAGTGGGAGCTCGTGGGTGCGAGCTCGTTCCCGCGGCACTGGGTGTTCGACAACGAGCACAAGCTGGCGGCGAAGGCGGGCCTCACCGACTTCAAGGAGTGGTGGCGCCATTCGTTCGGCAAGCACACTCCGTGGGGCGACGAGGATTCGCCGGCGCTGATCACGGCGGTCGAGACCGCGCTCGAGCGCCAGCTCTCGACGCTGATCATGCGCGGCGGCGAGAAGCCGAAGGTCCGCAAGCTCAAGGAAGGGCAGGTGCTCGTCGAACAGGGACAGATGGGGCGCGAGCTGTACCTGATGCTGGACGGCGTGATCTCGGTCGACGTCGACGGGAAGTCGCTCGGTGATCTCGGGCCGGGCGCGATCGTCGGTGAGCGGGCGATCATCGAGGGAGGCCGGCGCACGGCGACCTTGAAGGCGGTCACCAAGGCGCGCGTCGCCGTCGCGGACATCGACCAGATCGATGTCGAAGCGCTCGCCCGCCTGAGCGACATACATCGACGCGAAGAGCACGCGACTCGTGAAGACCTGGGCGTGAGGATTCGTGCGTGCGGCGTCCGCGGATCGACGCCGGTCTTCGGTGAACGGTTCGCGCGCGTCGGCGGTCACACCTCGTGCCTCGCGGTTTCGGTCAGCGACGAGCTCCCGACCCTCGTCCTGGACGCGGGCACCGGCCTGCAGGACCTCGCCCTCCAGTTCGAGGGTGCGCCGTTCGACGGGGTGATCCTGCTCACCCACCTGCACTGGGATCACGTGCAGGGCATCCCGTTCTTCCCGCCGGCCGACCACGACGACGCGCACGTCGTGTGCGCGCAACCCGCGCAGGGCGACCCGGTTGCGGTGATGGCGCGCGCGATGTCGCCGCCGCATTTTCCGATCGGTCCGCTGGGCCTGCGCGGCTCGTGGACGCACGTCGCGCTCGACGCCGGGACACACGAGTTCGGCAAGTTCTCGGTGCTCGCGCTCGACGTGGAGCACAAGGGTGGCCGGACGTTCGGTTACCGCGTGACGTGTGACGGCACGTCGTTCGCCTACGTTCCCGATGCCCTCGACGCCAACGACGATGCGATCCTCGAGCTCGCCGCCGGTGTCGACGTCTTGCTGCGCGGCACACCCTTCGTCACCGCCGAGCAAGAGCGCGCGGACCTGTTCGGGCACGGCACCGTCGAGCACGCGGTCGAGATCGCGAAGCGCGCACGCGTGCGCAAGCTCGTCCTCACGCACCACTCGCCGTTCCGCACCGACGAAGAGGTCGAGGCGATCGCCCAACGCGCCGGCGTCACCGCAGCCGTCGAAGGCATGTTGATCGAGCGTCTAGCCGGTTTTTGCGAGGAACGGCGACACATAGTGTCGCCAACACTCGCAAGAACCTGCGCGGTCAGCAGACGATCTTGCGGTCGAGCTCGCGGACGCGGTACGCGAGGGCCTCGAGCAGCTTGCGCGAGAAGCCCGGGGCATCTCCGATCAAGCGGTGCGCGTCACGCCGGCTGATCGTCGCCACTTGCGTCTCGGTGGTCGTCGTCACGGTCGCATTGCGCGGCGCCTTGCACAGGATCGCAAGCTCGCCGACGACGTCGCCGGGGCCGAGCTCCGCGAGCTTGCGGCCGCCCTTGTGCACGGTGGCGTGACCCGAGAGGATCACGAACATCGTGTCGCCCGCCTCGCCTTCGAGCGTCAGCGACGTGCTCTCGCGCACGGTCTTGGTCTTGGCGAGCTTGGCGACCAGGCGCAGCTCGCGCTTGGAGCACTGCGAGAACAGGGTGACATTCGCCAGCGCGCCGGCAATGCCCGGTTACGCGACGCGCTCGTCGTCGGCAGTTCGCCGGCGATCGCGTACGCGCTCCTGGGTGAGCGCACCAGACACATCGGAAGGAAACACCGCGGCGACTGTACCTCTCCCGGGCTATTCGAGCAGCGATTCGTCGATGACGAAGCCCCGCCCGTTGCACTGTGGGCACGTCGACGAGAACGCCTCGACGAGGCCTTCCGAGACGCGCTTGCGCGTCATCTCGACCAGACCGAGCTCGGAGATCGGGAACACCTGTGTACGGGTCTTGTCGCGTGCCAATGCCCGGCGGAACGCCTCTTCGACTGCCTCACGGTTCCCCCTCGACTCCATGTCGATGAAGTCGATGACGATGATCCCGCCGATGTCGCGGAGTCGAAGCTCGCGCGCGACGACCTCGGCCGCTTCGAGGTTGTTTCGGTACACCGTCTCTTCGAGGTTGGAAGCGCCGACGTTCTTTCCGGTGTTCACGTCGATCACGGTGAGCGCTTCGGTGCGCTCCACGATGATCGAACCGCCCGACGGCAGCCACACCTTCCGATCGAGCGCCTTGTGGAGCTGCTCGTGGACGTGGAACTTCTCGAACACCGGCAGGTTCTCGGCGACCGCGTCGTAGTACTCGACCCGCTCGGCGAGCTCGGGTGCGATCGCATCCACGTATCCGCGCACCTCGTCGTGCAACGCGGTGTCGTCGATGACCACGCCCCGGTACTCCTTGGTGAACTCTTCACGGATCAGCCGGATCGCCAGGCCCGGCTCCTTGTAGAGCAAGCTCCCGGGCTTCCCGCGCTTGGCCAGCTCGGAGATCTGCTTCCACTGCGCGTTCAGGCGCAGCATGTCGCGCTCGAGCTCTTCTTCGGTCGCGCCCTCGGCCGCGGTGCGCACGATCAGCCCGGCGTCGGCGGGCCGCAACCGGTCGAGGACCCGGCGGAGGCGCTTGCGCTCGTCGTCGGGCAGGCGCTTCGAGATCCCGTACGTCTGCGGCTGGGCGGGCACCATCACGACGAACCGGCCGGCGAGGCTCACCTCTTGGGTGAGGCGCGCGCCCTTGTGGCCGATCGGGTTCTTGGTGACCTGCACGATGATCGCCTGACCGTTGCGCAGCACCCGCTCGATCCGCGGCTTCTCGCCGCCCTCGATGTCGGCCGGGTCGTACGCGACGTCACCGCGGTACAACACGCCGTTCTTCGGCGTGCCGATGTCGATGAACGCCGCTTCCATGCCCGGCAGGACGTTCTGCACCCGGCCGAGGTAGATGTTGCCGTCGATCGACGTGTTCTCGTCGGTCGGCGACGACACGTAGTGCTCGACGAGCTGACGTCCCTCGAGAACTGCGATGTGCGCGAATCCGTCGTGCCGCTGGTGCACGACCATGAGGTAACGCCCGGCCGGACGCCCCTTGCGGCGGGTCCCCCGGCGGCGTTCGAGCGTCTCGGTGTCGAGCGAGTCGAGCAGCGACGTGCCGTCCACGTCGACGTCGCCGAGCTCGCCGGCGTCGACGTACTGCACCGCGGCGCGGGCCTCGACGGCTGCGCCCCCGCCTCCGCCTCCGCCCTTGCTGCGCCCGCGTCCGCCGCGCCGGCGCCGGCGCTTCTTGGGCGCGCGTCCGGAGCGGTCGATGCGGCCGACGGCCCGGACGCTGACCGGGGGAGCCGGGCGGCTGTCACCGATCTTCGGACGGCTCCGGGGCCGGGCGATCCCGGCCTCTTCGCGCGCCTGTTCGGCGATGTCGTCGTCGGTCAGGCCGCGGTCGGCGGCGGCGTCGGTGTAGTCCTCGCCGCCCTCGAACGCGGTGTCGTCTTCGACGTCTTCGAAGTCGTCGTCGTCGTCATCCGACCGCGCCGACCGGCGAGCTGCCGGCGCCCCTGCGTGCCGGGCTTCCTGCGCCGCCGACCGCCACGCGACCCGCGGCGTCGCTTCTTTCTCGGCGCGGCGGTGCCGCCCTGGCCGTTCCCCGCGGGCGTCGCCGCGTCAGCCGAGCTCTCGGCCGCCTCCGGCGGCAGCACGACCACGCTTCGGCGTTCGTCTCGCTCGTGGCCCGCTGCTGCTCGCTCGTCTCGTCCTCGAGACGTTCCAGATCTGACATCGATGCCTTCTCTCATGACGTACGCACCCTCGGGTGCGTACGGGCGCGAGGAGTCGCCGCCCGCCGCAGCGGCCATGCCGCCCCCGGCAGTAGCGAATCCGACCGTGATGGTGTCGGCGTCGAGCGGCTCCAGCCGCGCGCCGTCGCGCTCAATCCATTGGTGGGTACGCAGCGCCCGCACCTCGGTGATGCCGCCGATCGCGGCGAGCACCTCACCGGGCTTGGCGCTGCGTGGTTGGGTGTGCAGCTCCATGTCGACGGTCGTGTCGTCGTGCACGTCGATGGAACGGATGACCGGTCGAACGTCCTCGAGGACGTCGCGGCCCTTGCGGTGACGCATCGTCTTCAGCGTCGACGCCGCGAGTCCGGCCGCGATCCGTTCTCGCGTGCCGGCGCCGGGTGCGATCTCGACGCGCCATGTCGACCGCGGTCACCGCCTCTTGCAGGGCCGGTGCCCGGTCGACGAGCCGTTGGGCCCCGACGACCGCCATGCCCGCGGGCAACGCGTCGGAGATCACGGCCGGGATGCTGGTCGCAGGTCGACATCTTCGGCGAGCACGAGATCGAGGTACTCCGCCTCGCTCTCGTGGCCGGTCGACAATGCCAGCCCGAAGCTGACTTTCGGATGGGGCGAGAAGCCCTCGGTGAACGCGAGCGGGAGCTGCACGACCCGGAACGCCCGCTCCATTGCCCGGGCGACGTCGCGGTGCCCGATCCAGCGGATCTTCCCGAGCTTCTGGTACTTCAGCCGGATCGGCACGCCCGTGGTGCCTCTCATGCTTTGTCGCCCTCGCTGCTCGCCGGGATACCCGGCTCGCGGCCGCTCGGGACTCCGGCGAGCTCCCTCCGCTCCTCCGTCGCTACGCTCGCCGCGACGCGCCGTGGACAGGAACGCGACCGGGCTTCGCCGCCGTGTGTGAGGTCCTGGCCCGTGCCCTGCGAGCCGCCCGCGGGCGCGGTCGGTGACGCGACCACGTGCTCGAGCGCGTAGTCGGTGCACACCCCGCAGTCGTAACACGGCGTCCACCGGCAATCGGGGAGCCCGTGCGCGGCGAGCGCCGCCTGCCAGTCGTCCCAGAGGAAGTCGGCGTGCAAACCGGCCGCGATGTGCGACCACGGCAGCAGCTCGTCACGCGTGCGGTGCCGGGTGACGTACCAGTCGGGGTCGAGACCCTCGGCGTGCATGGCCGTCGAGCCAGCGGTCGAGCGCGAAGTGCTCGCTCCATTCCTGGAACGTCCCGCCCGCGCGCCAGACCCGCTCGATCACGCGCCCGATCCGACGGTCGCCACGCGACACGAGCCCTTCGGCGAACGTCGCCGCGGGATCGTGCCACTTCACCTGCGCGCGCGTGCCCTTCATCGCCGTCGCGGAGCAGCGCGATCTTGCGTGCAGCTCGTCGACGCCGTTCTGGCCGAACCACTGGAACGGCGTGTGCGGCTTCGGCACGAACCCTCCCACCGACACGGTGCAGCTCGCCTGCTTGGTGTACTGCCGGCCGATACCGACGACGTTGGCCGCGAGCTCCGCGATGCCCAGCGTGTCGTCGTCCATCTCGGTCGGCAGGCCGGTGAGGAAGTAGAGCTTCATCCGACGCCAGCCCTGCGAGAACGCGGCGTCGACCGCGGAGTACAGGTCGTCTTCGACGATCAGCTTGTTGATGACCTGGCGCAGCCGCCACGAGCCGGCTTCGGGCGCGAACGTGAGCCCGGTGCGGCGAACCTTCTGGATCTCGGTCGCGATGCCGACGCTGAACGCGTCGACGCGCAAGCTCGGGAGGGACACGCTCACCGCGCCCGTGCCCTCCTGATCGTTGACGAGGTCGGCGACGACGCCGTCGATGCCGGAGAAGTCGGCGCTCGACAGCGAGGTGAGCGCCACCTCGTCGTAGCCGGTGCGGCGCAGGCCCTCGCGGACCATCGTGCGCACCTGCTCCTCGGGCCGCTCCCGGACCGGGCCGGGTGATCATGCCCGCCTGGCAGAAGCGGCAACCGCGCGTGCAGCCCGCGGAAGATCTCGACGTTCAGCCGGTCGTGCACGACCTCGACGAGCGGCACGAGCTGGTTCTTCGGGTACGGCCATTCGGCGAGGTCGGCGACCGTGCGCTTGTCGACCACCGCCGGCACGTCGGGGTACTTCGGGCGTGATCGCGCGGAGCTGCGGGCCGTCGTACTCGACGTCGTACATCGCGGGCACGTAGACGCCCGGGATGGTCGCGAGGTCGCGCAGCACCGCGTCGCGACTCGCCCGGCCGCCGCGCTTCCACGCGCCGACGACGTCGGCGAGCTCGCCGATGACCTCTTCGCCGTCGCCGATCACGAACGCGTCGACGTACTCGGCGAGCGGTTCGGGGTTGTACGTGCAGTGCCCGCCCGCGATCACGATCGGGTGCGTCGGCGCCGCGGTCCTCGTTGCGCACCGGGACCCCGCGAGGTCGACGAGGTTCAGCAGGTTCGTGTAGACGAGCTCGGCCGACAGGTTGAACGCGAGCACGTCGAAGTCGGCGGCGGCCCGGTGGGTGTCGACGCTGAACAGCGGGACGCCGGCGGCCCGCATCGGCGGACTCCATGTCGGTCCAGGGCGCGTACGCGCGCTCGGCGACCGCGTCGTCGCGTTCGTTGAGCAGCTCGTAGAGGATCTGGAGCCCCTGGTTGGGGAGCCCGATCTCGTAGGTGTCGGGGTAGATAAGGAGAAACGCCGCCCGGCCGGGCCCATGGTCGGGCGCCAGGCTGCCCTTCTCCATTCCGATGTATCGAGCGGGCTTCTCAACCCGGGCCAGCAGCGGTTCGATCCGCGGCCACAGGTCTGACATCTGCCGCGCAGCCTACCGCACTCGCACGCGGGACAGGCGACCGCGCACTGTGGACACGCATGATGCCGTCCGTGGAGACGAGCGGAGCGAGCGCAGCGAACTGGCCCGAGCGGTGAGCGACCGCGGGCCGGGCATCCCGGCCCGCAGCGAGCGCGACCTAGCTAAAGCGTCGCATGTGGACGTTCAGCGACGAGGCCGATGGCGATGAACGAGGCGATGAGCGCGGAGCCGCCGTAGGACATGAACGGGAGCGGGATGTCCGGTGATCGGCATGATGCCCATCGTCATGCCGATGTTCTCGAACACCTGGATCGCGAACATCGCGAGCACGCCGATCGCGACGAGCGTGCCGAAGAAGTCGGACGACAGCAGCGCGATCCGCCACAGTCGCCAGGCGAGCAGCGCGTACAGCGCGATCAGCGTCGCGCCGCCGACGAAGCCGAGCTCCTCCCCCACCGCCGTGAAGATGAAGTCGGTGTGCTGTTCGGGCACGAAGCCGTTCTTGGTCTGCAGCCCCTCGAACAGGCCGGTCCCGGTGAGCCCGCCGGACGCGATCGCGGTCTTCGACGGCGCGCAGGTTGAACTGGGCCGGCGTTTGCAGTCGGGGTCGCGATCCCTTCGGTCTTCTGGTCGGTGAAGCCGGTGAGCCGGTCGAGCTGGTACGCCTGGACCTTGCCCGTGACGATCGCGGCACCGACCAGCGTCGCGCGCGAGCATGAGCAGCACGACGATGTGGACCGGCTTGAGCCCGGCGACGACGAGCACCGCGGCCGCGCAGACCAGCATCACGAGCATGGTGCCGAGGTCGTGCTGCGCGTAGACGAGCGCCATGACGATGCCGCTGAGGGCGATCGACGACGCCGAGGCGCCAGGCGTCGAGATCGCCGCGATGTTGATGGCAGTAGCCGGCGATCGCGACGATCAGCACGACCTTGGCGATCTCCGACGGCTGGAACTGGAACGGCCCGATCTGGAACCAGGCCTGCGCGCCCTTGTGGTTGCGGCCGAGCACGACGACGCCCGCCAGCAACGGGAGTATCGCGAGATAGATGAGCGGCCACAGGTCGCGGATGCGCCGGTAGTCGATCAGCATCATGATGACCATCGCGACGAGCCCGATCGCCGAGCGCGAGCGCCCTGCCGTTCGACGTAGTAGTACTGCGAGAGACCCTGCGCCGCGAGGCGATTGCGCGACGAGTCGTAGATCATCAGCAGCCCGAGCCCGCTGATCGCGATCGGGAGCGCGAAGAGCAAGAGGTCGACGTGCGCGAAGATGCTCGTGTCGGACGCGGCGCGGCGGCGGGTGAGCGGCGCGGCGATCGTCGGCCATCAGTCGCGACCCGACTCGTTCGGGGATCGGCGTCGGCGGCGCGGCCGGGTTGCTGCATGTGCTCGATGACCTGGCGCACGATCGGCGCCGCGATCTCGGCGCCGTGTCCGCCTTCCTCGACTACCGCGAGGACGACGTACTCCGGGTTGTCGGCCGGGAAGAACGACAGCGAACACGCGACGTCGGGCCCTTGCCTGCAACCTGCGCGGTGCCGGTCTTGCCGGCCACACCGCCCGGCATGCTGTCGAAGGGAAAGTCCTGGAACGCGTTGTACGCGGTGCCGACCGGCCGGTCGGGACCGCTCTGCACGACGTTCTTGAAGCCGAGCCAACATCTGCGCACGCAGTGCCGGGTCGAGCGGCGATCGTGCGTTGCGGCTTCGGTGCGATCCGGCGCACCAGGTCGACCCTTCGCGTCCTTGATCGGTCATGCCGACGTGCGGCGTCCGCAACGTGCCGCCGTTCGCGAACGTCGCGTAGGCGTTGGCGAGCTGCAGCGGCGTGACGAGCACGTCGCCCTGACCGACCGCGAGGTGGACGTCGTCGCCCGGGTACCAACGGCCGTTGTCGCGCTTCTCCGTCCGCCGTCTTGTAGATTCGCGTTGGCGAAGTTCTGCTTCCACGTGGGGTCCGGGATGCGGCCCGGCCGCCTCGTCGATCTCGATGCCCGGTCTTCTTGCCGAAACCGAGACCACGTGCCTCCGTCTGCATGCCGAGCCCGCGTGCGGTGTCGCCGGCGTTCCAGACGTCCCAGAACGTCGTCGCCGGCCGTGTAGAAGTACACGTCGCTCGACACGGTGAGCGCCTGCGACAGGTCGACCGCGCCGTTGCGGCGCCGACTTGTCGTTGTAGAAGCCGGTCGTTTCCGATGCAACACCTTGCCGACGTCGTTGTAGTACTCGTTGTACGGCCGTATGCCGAACGTGTTCATGGCGAGCGACGGGACGAGCTTGAACGTCGAGCCCGGCGCGTACTGGCCCTGCGGTCGCCCGGTTCAGCAGCGGAAAGTGTGCGCCCGGATCGTTCAGGCCGTGAAGTCGTCCTGGCGAGATCCCGCCGACCCACCACGACGGGGCGTACGTCGGGGTTGCTCGCCATCGCGACGCACCGAGCCGTCGCGCGACGTCGAGCACCACGACCGCGCCCGCCGGGCGCCTGCAGGAGCGAGAAGCCCTTCGCCGCGAGCCGGGGTCTTGTTCTGGTGCGTGCGCGCGGCGAGCGATCCCCTTCGGCGAGCGCATGTCTCCGCCGCGTTCTGCACGTTGACGTCGATCGTGAGCTTGACATCGTCGCCGACGGTGCCCGGCTCGACCGTGACCGGCACCGACCTGCTTGCCGGTCGGGTCGACCTGCACGTGCTCGAGCTCGGGCTTGCCGCGCAGCACCGACTCGTACGCGGCCTCGACGCCGTCGCGCCCGATGAGGTCGCCGGCTTGGTATCCCTTGCCTTCAGCTTCTTCAACTGCTCGCGCGTCGATCTCGCCGACGTAGCCGAGCAGCTGTGCCGCGAGCGTCGGGTCACCCAGCCGTCGCGGATACTCGCGGACGGTCAGCTCGCTCGACGTGCACGCCCGGGTAGTCCTCGCTGGTGCTCGAGGATCGCGAGATGCTGCGTCAGCGCGATGTCGAGCGCCACGATCGCGGGCTTGAGCGGCGACTGGCGCAGGCTGTTGTAGTTCGCCGCGAGCGTCTTCTGGCCGGCCCAGCACCTCGGCGAGCTGGCCGAGCACGCGGTCGCGCGTTGCGGGCTTCGAGATTGCGGTCGACGGTGACCGCCCACGCGGCGACGTCCTGGGCGAGCACCTTGCCGTTGCGGTCGAGGATCTCGCCGCGCGGCGACTCGGTCTGGACTTCACGCGTGCTGAGCGTGATCACCTCGCGCGCGAGCTTCTGCTCCGGCCCCATCTGCAGGAACCACAGGCGCGCGACAAGTGAGCAGAAGAGGGCGACGATGACGACGCCGACGATGCTCACCCGGACGCGGCTGTTGTCGCTCATGCTTCCGCTCCTGGCGCCTCCGGCAGAGCGCGGCGCGCAAGTTCTCCTGACGCTTGCTCATGCGTGAAGGAATTCGGAGGAACCCGTGCGCACGCTAGTGGGACGGGTGCCGATCGTCGGGTCGCGCCGGGAGCACAGGCGCGACACAGACGTCAGCGAATCGACCAGGCGTCGCGTACGTCGGTCGCGCGCCCGATGGTGCGGGCGACCAGGAAGAACACCGAACGGAGCGAGCAACGCGTCGTACAGCGCTGCGACGCGATCGTCGCGACGCCCTGGGTGCCCTTCACGGCGTCGACGCCGACGAGCACGCCGATGCCGATGAAGAGCAGCCCGCCCGCGAGCCCGCCGCGCACGCCGAGGAACGACGGCAGCCAGCGCGGCGAGCGGAACAGGCCCGCCTCGAGCACGCCGACGCCGTATCCGACGAGCGCGTAGGCGAGCGCGTCGAGCCCGAGCGGCGTCTCGAGGAACAGATCGAAGCCGAAGCCCGGCGACGAAGCCGGCGATCGCGCCCGCCTCCGGGCCTTCGTGGTACCCGACCGCGAGCGCGACGAGCAGCCCGAGATCGGGCACGACGCCGAACAGCCGCAGGTGCGGGAACACGCGACACCTGCACGAGCACGACGACGATGATCACGACGAGCATCGCGCAGCGCCCGCATCAGCCGCCCGACCGTCGTCGACGTGGTCGCCGGCCGGCGCGGTCGTACGTGGTCGTGGTCGTCGTGGTGGTCGTCGTCGTGTGTCACGACCGGGCCCTGACCCTGCGCCCACAGCAACACCGTGACGTTTCCAGCCCGCCGAGATCGACGTACGGCTTGCATCGTCGCGTTCGACGCCTGACCGCCCGGTTGGTCGTCGACCGTTCGTGACGATCCCGACGGGCAGCCCGGCGGGAACAACGTCGACAGCGGCGACGTGACGATCGTGATCGCCTGCGACACCTTCGTCCCGCGGTCGAAGTCGACGACGAGAGATCGTGCGAGCCGTCTGGCCCGATCGCGATGCCGGTCGTCGCGTCGGCGCCGGGATGCTGCCGGGCGTCTGCACGCCGACCGAGAAACCGGGATCGGTGAGCACTTGGATCTTCGCGCCGTCGCGCTCCAGACTTCGATCACCTTGCCGACGATGCCTTCGGGCGCGATGACCGGCATGTCGACCGCGATGCCGCTCTCCGATCCCGTGTCGATCGTGAGCGTCGGATCGAAGTTGCCCGGGTCGCGAGCCGACGATGCGGCGCGGTCACGTTCTTGACGTAGCAGACTGTCGAAGCCTCAGCAACGCCTTCAGGTCGCTCGTTCTCGGCGATCGCCTGTCGGCGCGCGCGGTCTGCTTGCCCTTCAGCGCCGCGACCTGCTCTTCGCAGCTCGCGGTTCTTGCGCTTGAGGTCGCCGGAGTCGGTCACGCCGTCCCACCAGTCGCCGACCGGGCGGGCGACGTCGTCGACCGCCGCCCTCGACCGGCGAGACGACCGGTGTGGGCGGCCCGGCCCAGCGCGCCGAGCGGGCCGGATCGGCCGTTGCGGCTGTCGAGCGTGATCAGCGTGAGGCGGTGAGCACGATCAGGAGCAGGACGTACCGTCGTCGGCTCGCGCGTCGAGCACCGGCCATCGCTCGCGTGCCCGGCTATTGCTGGGCGGACGAGATCAGGACGTGCTTCAGGACGTCGAAGTTCTCGAGGCACTGCCCGGAGCCGTGCACGACCGAGAACAGCGGGTTGTCGGCGATGACGATCGGCATGCCCGGTCTCCGTCGACAGCCGCTCGCGCAAGTCCGTGCAGCAGCGCGCCGCCACCGGTGACGACGATGCCCTTCGACATGATGTCGGCCGCGAGCTCGGGCGGGGTCTTGTCGAGCGTCACCTTCACCGCGTCGACGATCGCCGCGACCGGCTCTTCGATCGCGTCGCGGATCTCCTCGGTCGACACGACGATCGTCTTCGGCAGACCGGTCACGAGGTCGCGGCCGCGCACTTCCGCGTACAGCTCTTTCTCGAGCGGGTACGCGCTGCCGAGCGCGATCTTGATCTCTTCCGAGGTGCGTTCGCCGAGCGCGAGCGAGTACTCCTTCTTCACGAAGTTGACGATCGCCTCGTCGAGCTCGTCGCCCGCGATGCGGATCGACTCGCTCGCGACGATGCCGCCGAGCGAGATGACCGCGACCTCGGTCGTGCCGCCGCCGATGTCGACGATCATGTTGCCCGCCGGCTCGTGCACCGGGAGCCCGGCGCCGATCGCGGCGGCCATCGGCTCTTCGATGATGTACGCCTCTTTGCGCGCGCCGGCCTGCTGCGCGGCCTCCTGCACCGCGCGCTGCTCGACGCCGGTGATGCCCGACGGCACGCAGATCACCATGCGGGGCTTCGCCCACTTGCGCGGGTGCACGCGCTGGATGAAGTAGCGGAGCATCTTCTCGCAGATGTCGAAGTCGGCGATGACGCCGTCCTTGAGCGGGCGGATCGCCTTGATGTGGTCGGGCGTGCGCCCGATCATCTTCTTCGCCTCGATGCCCGACCGCGAGCGGGCGGCCGTCGCGCGCGTTCACCGCGACGACGGACGGCTCGTCGAGCACGACCCCGCGCCCGCGCACGTAGACGAGCGTGTTCGCGGTTCCGAGATCGACCGCCATGTCGCGGCCGAGCAATCCTGCGTAAAACGGTTCGCTCACCGGAGCTCATCTTCCGACGGCCGGACGCGCCCAGGCTACGAGCAGATGGGCTGTCGTTCCACCCGGCCGCTCTCATCTCGGCGCCGTTTCCACGCGGCGCTCGACTCACCGAGCGAGGCCGGGGAAGAACAGCGCGATCTCGCGCGCGGCCGACTCGGGACCGTCGCTGCCGTGCACGAGGTTCTCGGTCAGCTCGATCGCGAGGTCGCCACGGATCGTCCCGGGCGCCGCTTCGCGTGGGTTCGTCGTGCCCATCAGCGTGCGCACGACCTTCCAGGCGTCGGGTCCCTCCACCACCATCGCGACCAGCGGGCTGCGGGTGATGAACGCCACCAGGTCGCCGAAGAAGGGCTTGCCGTCGTGCTCGGCGTAGTGCTGCTTGGCGGTGGCCTCGTCGAGCAGGCGCAGCTCGCAGCGCGACGATCTTCAGCTGCTTGCGCTCGAGCCGGCCGATGACCTCGCCGACGAGCCCGCGCTCGACACAGTCCGGCTTGCAGAGGACGAGCGTGCGATCGGCGCTGTCGGTCACGAGCCGGGCAGCCTATGGCCCGCGGCCAGCTCGTCGAAAACCGGCGGATACGCGCCCGGCGCAAGCGGCAGGTCCACGGCGGCACCCGTCCACGACGACAGGTAGACGGCGTTGGCCAGCTCGACGCTCTTGGTGCCCTCGTCACCACCGATCGCCGACGGCCGCTGCTCGTTGATCGCGCCCGCAAACTCTCGGTGCCGCGGCCGCGACCATGTCGAACCACTCGCTCTTGGCCCGCGGGACTGCGACGCTCTCCCACTCGACGGCTTGGAGCGGGAACTCGTCGGGACACTCGTCGACGAGTTGCTGCACCGGATCGTGGCGGGCGACGCGCACGTCGTACCCGTCGGCGAGCGCCACTGCGCCGCGCTCGCAGTAGAGCTCGAACCGCTCGTGACCCGCCGGTTCACTCAGCGAAGCGATCATGGTGCCGTGCGCACCACCGGGCCAGTCGAGCTCGATCGTCGCGTCGTCCTCGACCTCGGCCCGGTGCGAGGTGTTGCGCACGTCCACGCGCACGCGGGTCGGCATGCCGGCCGCCGCGATCAGCGCGTCGAGCTGGTGGACCGCCTGGCTCATCAGCACACCGCCGCCGGCCATGCGCCATGTCGCGCGCCACACGCTGGCGTCGAAGTAACGCTGCGCGCGCAGCCAGTTCGTCGCGGTGACGTGGACGCGTCGGAGGGGGCCGAGGTCGCGAGCGCGCACGCATCGCGGCGTAGCCCAAGTGGAAACGGAACTGCAGCCCGACGACGAGGACGCGTTCGCATGCACGGGCGTGCTGCGCAAGGGCGTAGCCCTCGTCACACGTCGGCGTGAACGGCTTCTCGCAGTAGACGTGCAGCCCGGCGCCCGAGCGCGTCGCGCACGAGGTCGCCGTGGGTTCCGGGTGGTGTGGCGACGACGACCGCGTCGCACGCGCCGCTCGCGTTCATCGCGCGCGCATCGGTGAACCACGGCACATCGTGATCGGCGCCCGCCTTCTCGGCCCGGGCCGCATCGACGTCGCACACGGCCGCGAGCGTCGACGTCTCGACCACGCGCAACGCCCAGAGGTGTGCCTGCCCGATCCCGTTGACCCCGACCACCCCGATCCTCACCACCACGCCGCTCCCAACTCTCCGAACTTGCGTGGCTCACGGCCCGCATAGGGCCGTCTATCACGCAAGTTCGTCAGTGGACGAGGGCGGTGCGGGCGGCGCCCACGACGTAGAGCGAGCCGGTGACGACGATCTGGCCGTCCTGGGCGGTGGCGACGATCGCCGTCCCGACGGCGTCGGCGACCCCTTCGACCACCTCCACCCGGTCCTCGGGCACGCCGAGGTCGAGCGCCGCCTTGGCGATGTGGGTCGGGTCGAGGCGCGCGGGCTGGGTGCACGGCAGCACACCAGCGTGCCCCGCGCTCCTCGCCGGCGAGCTCGTCCACGCCGAGCGCGACGAGCATGTCGTGCGGGTCCTTCTCGCGCAGCAGGCCCAGCACCAAGGTGTCGGGGAGACCGCCGAACTCCTCCACGAGCGCTCGCCGCAGCGCCTGGGCCCCGGCGACGTTGTGCGCGCCGTCGAGCAGGATCAGCGGGTTGCGGCCGACGACTTCCAGGCGCCCGGGTGCAGTCATCCGGCGGAACGCGTCGTTCACGACATCGCGCGGAAGCTCCGCGTCGACGAAGGCTTCCGCGGCGGCGAGCGCAATGGCCGCGTTGTCGCCTTGGTGCGCGCCGTGCAGCGGCAGGAACACATCCGGATACTCGGCGCGCGATGTGTAGAGATGGAGATGCCGGCCGCCGACGGCGAGGTCGTTGCGACGCACGCCGAAGTCGACGTCACGGCGGACGAACGCGCGCGGCATCGCGTGCGGTGAAGATCGACTGCAGCAACTCGTCGATCTCGCCGAGCACGAGCGTCGCGCCCGGCTTCACGATGCCTGCTTTCTCGGCCGCGATCTGCTCACGCGTCGGCCCCAGATACTCGACGTGGTCGACCTCCACGTTCGTCACCGCCGCGACGTGCCCTTCGACGAGGTTCGTCGCGTCCCAGGTGCCACCCATACCGACCTCGACGACCGCGACGTCGACCGCCTCGTCGGCGAACCAGCGCAGGGCGACGGCCACGAGGATCTCGAAGTACGACGCCTCGACGCCGACCTCGCGCTCCACGAGCATCGCTGCGTACAACTGGTCGTCGAGCGTCGCGTCGTCGATCGGTGCACCGTCGATCGTCATGCGCTCGTTCACCCGTTGAAGGTTCGGACTCGTGATCGTGCCGACCCGCAATCCGACTGCAGTCAGCAGCGCACTCGTCATGTGTGCGGTGGTCGTCTTGCCGTTCGTGCCGGTGATCTGCACTGCCGGATATTCGCTCTCCGGCGATCCGAAATATCGCAGCAGCGTGCCGATGCGCTCGAGCGTCGGTGCACCCCGCTCACCGCGCGGATGCCGGCGTGTTGAGCCCCGCTTCCAGGTTGACGTGACCCGCGAGCCACTCACGTGCGGCGAACCCGTTCACGCGTCGGTGACTGGCGCCAGTTCGACCTTCACCAGTAGCTCGGGCCCGATCTCGGTCTCGACGTCGCCCGCGAGCTTGCCTGCCTCGCACACGTCGGCGCGCGCCGCGTGCAGCGCCGCGAGGCGCTGTTCCGTATCGCGCACGACCACCCGGTCGACGGGAGTGGCGAGCGAGCGTTTCTGCTCGGACTTCTCCTTCCGCACCGCGCCCAGCACGTCGGCGGCGACGGCGAAGACGAGCGGATCGGCACCGCCCAGACGCAGCGCGGCCGCTTCCGGCCACGACGCCCGGTGGATCGAGCCCTCGCGCCACCACGACCACGCCTCCTCGGTGACGTACACGAGGAACGGCGCGAACAGACGCAGCAGGTGCGACAACGCTATCCGGAGCGCCGTTTGCGCCGAACGCGCGGCGTCGTCTCCGGCAACGCCGTACGCCCGGCCCTTCACGAGCTCGACGTAGTCGTCGCAGAACGACCAGAAGAAGCGTTCCGTGCGTTCGATCGCACGCGCGTAGTCGAATTCGCGAGTGCCGCGGTTGCATCGTCGACGAGCGCGCCGAGCGCGGCCAGCATCGAAGCATCGAGGGCGTGGGTCACGAGCGACGGGTCCTCGCCTGCGCCCTCGGACACGGTGAGCACGAATCTCGCCACATTCAGGATCTTGATCGCGAGCTTCCGCCCGATCTTGATCTGGCCCTCGTCGAACGCCGTGTCCGTGCCGGGACGCCCGGTCGCCGCCCAGTAGCGCACGGCGTCGGCGCCGTACTTCTCCAGCCATTCCATCGGAACGACGACGTTGCCCTTGCTCTTCGACATCTTCTTGCGATCGGGATCGAGCACGAATCCCGAGATCGCGGCGTTCGCCCACGGCACGGTGTCGAACTCGAGGTGGGAGCGCACCATCGTCGAGAACAACCAGGTGCGGATAATGTCGTATGCCTGCGGACGCAGGTCCATCGGGAACGTCCGCGTGAACAGATCGGGATCGGACGCCCATCCCGTCACGATCTCGGGAGTGACCGACGAGGTCGCCCACGTGTCCATCACGTCGGGATCACCCGTGAAGCCGTCGGGCTGATCCCGCTGGTTCTCGGTGTACCCGGGCGGGCAGTCGGTCGACGGGTCGACGGGCAACGTGTCCTCGGGCGCGAGGAGCGGGTCGTCGCGCAGGACGTTCCCTTCGGCATCGACTCGGTACCACACGGGGAACGGCACCCCGAAGAACCGCTGGCGACTGATCAGCCAATCACCGGTCAGGCCTTCGATCCACGATTCGTAGCGCGCCGCATGTACGCGGGAACCCAGTTCACCTCACGGCCACGCGCGATCAGGGCGGCGCGCAGCTCGGGGTCGCGGCCGCCGTTGCCGATGTACCACTGCCGGGAGGTCACGATCTCGAGCGGGCGGTCGCCGCGCTCGTAGAACTTCACCGGGTGCGTGATCGGACGCGGGTCGCCGTCGAGCTCTCCGGAGGCGCGCAACTGCTCGACCACGAGCTTCTGCGCCTGCTTCACGGTCTTGCCCGCGATCTCTGCGTACGCCTCGCATCCGGCGTCCGCGAGCACCTCCGGCGGGTCGCTCTTGATGCGACCGTCGGCGCCGACGATCGCGCACGTCGGCAGCTGGAGCTCGCGCCACCACGTGACGTCGTTGGTGTCGCCGAAGGTGCAGATCATCGCGATCCCGGTGCCCTTCTCGGGATCCGCCAGCCGGTGGGCGACGATCGGCACACGCGCGCCGTACAGCGGCGTCGTGACGTCGGTACCGAAACCTGCTTGATAGCGCTCGTCATCGGGGTGCGCGACCAGCGCGACGCACGCGGCCAGCAGTTCCGGGCGCGTCGTATCGATGAGGATGTCGCCCGAACCGTCGGCTTTGTGGAAGCGCAGCACGTGGTACGCGCCGGCCGTCTCGCGATCTTCGAGCTCCGCTTGCGCGACCGCCGTACGAAAGTCGATGTCCCAAAGTGTCGGCGCGTCCGCTTGATATGCCTCGCCCCGCGCCAGGTTCTTCAAGAACGCGAGCTGGCTCGTGCGCTGCGCGTCGCGACCGATCGTGGTGTAGGTCATCGACCAGTCGACCGACAGGCCGAGCCGACGCCACAGTGTCTCGAACGCTTTCTCGTCCTCGGCGACCAGACGCTCGCACAACTCCAAGAAGTTGGGGCGCGAGATCGGCACGACGTCTTTTCCGGGCTTGGCGGGCGCCACGAAGTCGGGGTCGAGCGGCAGGTGCGGATCGCACCGGACGCCGTAGTAGTTCTGGACGCGGCGCTCGGTCGGCAGACCGTTGTCGTCCCAGCCCATGGGATAGAAGACCTCGCGACCCCGCATCCGTTGGAATCGGGCCACGGTGTCGGTGTGGGTGTAGGAGAGCACGTGGCCCACGTGGAGGGAGCCGCTCACTGTTGGCGGTGGGGTGTCGATCGAGAAGATCTCACCGCGGGTCCGCGAGCGGTCGAAGCGGAACGTCCCGTCGGCCTCCCACGCCGCCGACCAGCGCTCGTCCAGCCCTTCGAGCGACGGGCGGTCCGGGATCAGCGGCATCCGGGCATTGTAGAAGCGGCCTTTCCCGCACCCTTTCGGAATGCTCCGCCCGCCTTATTGCGCATATCGGGCTTACTCCCCATACTGGGTGCAACTGGGAACCCCACGGACGGGGACCAGAGGGGGCCGGAGGCAACGGAATGCACGCGCCAGCGCAGGGATGACGCACGCTCGCTCGCACGCCGGATCGCGTCGTTCGTCGCGGCCGCGCTGACCGCGTCGAGCCTCGTGGTCGTCGCGGCGGTCGTGCAGAGCGCGGTGGTCGTGCAGCCCGCGGCCGCGGCGCCGTACCTCGGGTCGGCAGCCCGGCTGCCACTGAACCATCCGATCGTGCACATGGCCTCGACCCCGACTGCGAACGGGTATTGGCTCGTCGGGTCCGACGGCGGGATCTTTTCGTTCGGCGACGCGCGCTTCCACGGCTCGACCGGCGGCATGCGCCTCGACCGCCCGATCGTCGGGATGACGCCGACCCGCTCCGGCCGCGGATATTGGCTGGTCGCGTCCGACGGGGGGATCTTCGCGTTCGGCGACGCGCGCTTCCACGGCTCGACCGGCGGCATGCGCCTCGACCGCCCGATCGTCGGCATGGCGGCGACACCGACCGGACACGGGTATTGGCTCGTCGCATCCGACGGCGGCATCTTCGCGTTCGGCGACGCGCGCTTCCACGGCTCGACCGGCGGCATGCGCCTCGATCGGCCGATCGTCGGCATGGCTGCGACCGCCGCGGGGCGCGGATACTGGATGGTCGCATCCGACGGCGGCATCTTTGCGTTCGGCAACGCACACTTCTATGGCTCCGCCGGGAATCACCACCTCGCGCAGCCGATCGTCGGCATGTCGGCGCGCCGGAGCGGTGGCGGCTACTGGCTCCTCGCGAAGGACGGCGGGATCTTCACGTACGGCAGCGCGCGCTTCTACGGCTCCGCGGCCGGGGCGATGGCGGGCCAGGCGGCGGTCGACATCGTCGCGTCGCCGAAGAACGACGGCTACTGGATCGCGTCCCAATGGGGTGGCGTCAACTCCGCGTCAGAGGCCGGCATGCACATGGACCCGAACTTCGCGCCCGGTGCGGGCACCGGCGCGATCTCCGCGGAGCTCGTCAAGCGCATCAACGTCGAACGCGCGGCGCGCGGCCGCCATGCATTGTCGAACGACCCGCTCCTGCGGTTGGCGGCAACGGCATGGGCGCAGTACCTGGCGACGACTGGTCAGTTCAAGCATCAGGATCTCCCGAAGCTGCTCCAGCAGTCGGGGGGCCGCTTCGCCCAAGCCGGCGAGAACCTGTACGGAGGCGGCGGCAGCGGCGCGATGGATGCCGGTACCGCGGACAACAACCTGATGCGTTCCAATGAGCACCGGTCGAACATCCTGCTGCCCGAAGCGCGCATGGTCGGCGTCGGCGCCGCGTGCAGCAACGGCATGCTCATCGTGGTCGAGCTCTTCGCGACACCATTCGGCATCCCGCTGAATTCGCATCCCGTGCCGCCGCTCAACCCGATCGCGTCCGGCAACGAGGGCGGCGCGCACTGCTGACCAGCACGTAGCCTGCGCGCGCCTCATGGATCAGGCCCTGAGGTGCACGGACGTCACGCTCGTGATCGACGGTGCGCGCATCCTCGACGCCGTCAACTGGGAAGTGGGTTCGGTCGAGCGTTGGGTGGTGTTGGGCGCGAACGGTGCGGGCAAGACCTCATTGCTCCGCGTCGCGGCGCTGTACCAGCATCCGTCTTCGGGGACCGTCGACGTGCTGGGCCGACGACTCGGCCGTACGGACGTCCGCACGCTGCGCGAACGCATCGCCTTCTCGTCACCCGCGCTGGCGGCCCGGCTCGAACCGTCGATGACCGCGCTCGAAGCCGTCATGACCGCGCGGTACGCCGCGCTCGGCGCCCTGGTGGCACCGCTACAGCGACGCCGATCGCGACCACGCGCTTGCGCTGCTACGCGAGTGGCGGTGTGACGGCCTCGCGACCCACGCGTTCCCGACGCTGTCCGCCGGTGAGCGCCAGCGCGTGCTGCTCGCCCGCACGCTGATGAACGAGCCCGGCATCGTGTTGCTCGACGAGCCGACGGCCGGGCTCGACGTCGGCGGCCGCGAGGAGCTCGTCAAGGATCTCGCGGGATGGGCGCGCGACCCGAGCCGCCCGCCGACCGTGCTCGTCACGCATCACCTCGAGGAGGTGCCGCCCGGCTTCACCCACGCGTTGGTGTTGAAGGACGGTCGCGTGCTCGCTTCAGGCCCGATGCGCGTGACCGTGACGAGTGAGGTGCTGAGCGACGCCTTCGGTGTGCCACTCGACGTGCGAGAGCAGCACGGCCGCTACTCGGCCCGACTGAGTTAGGCGGACCGCCTGGACTCGTCCTCGGTGATGAGCGTCGGGGTGACGTTGCGGAGCACGACGTCCTTGTCGACGATGCACTTCACGACGTCGGTACGGCTCGGCAGGTCGTACATCACCTCGAGCAGCACTTCCTCGAGGATCGCGCGTAGTCCGCGGGCACCCGTGCCGCGCTTCAGCGCCTCGTCCGCGATCGAGTCCAGCGCTTCGTCGCTGAACACCAGGTCGACGTCGTCGAAGTGGAAGAACTTCTGGTACTGCTTGACGAGTGCGTTCTTCGGCTCGACGAGGATGCGCATGAGCGCGTCCTTGTCGAGGTGGTGCACCACACCGACGACCGGAAGCCGGCCGACGAACTCCGGGATCAACCCGAACTTCAGCAGGTCCTCGGGCAGCACGTCCGCGAGGAAGCGCCCGGTCTCGACTTGGTCGTTGGCGCGGCGGATGTCGGCACCGAAACCGATGCCGCGGTTGCCGACGCGTGCCTCGATGATCTTGTCGAGCCCGGCGAAGGCGCCACCACAGATGAACAAGATGTTCGTGGTGTCGATCTGGATGAACTCTTGGTGCGGGTGCTTGCGTCCGCCCTGCGGCGGCACCGACGCGGTGGTGCCTTCGAGGATCTTCAACAGCGCCTGTTGCACGCCCTCGCCCGAGACGTCACGGGTGATCGAAGGGTTCTCGGCCTTGCGCGCGATCTTGTCGATCTCGTCGATGTAGATGATGCCGGTCTCGGCCTTCTTGACGTCGTAGTCGGCGGCCTGGATCAGCTTCAACAAGATGTTCTCGACGTCCTCGCCGACGTATCCCGCCTCGGTGAGCGCGGTGGCGTCGGCGATCGCGAACGGCACCTTCAACATGCGCGCGAGCGTCTGCGCAAGCAGCGTCTTGCCGCAGCCGGTCGGGCCGACCAGCATGATGTTCGACTTCTGGAGCTCGACGTCGGGGTCGCCGTACGCGCCGACCTGCACACGCTTGTAGTGGTTGTAGACGGCGACCGACAGGATCTTCTTCGCCTGCTCCTGCCCGATGATGTAGTCGTTCAGGTATTCGTAGATCTCGCGGGGCTTGGGGAGGTCGTCGAAACGAACCTCGGTGCTCTGCGACAGCTCCTCTTCGATGATCTCGTTGCAGAGATCGATGCACTCGTCGCAGATGTACACGCCGGGACCGGCGATGAGCTTCTTGACCTGCTTTTGGCTCTTCCCACAGAAAGAGCACTTGAGCAGGTCTCCGCCGTCACCGAACTTCGCCACCGGAAGGCCCCCTTCTCCCCTGGGTTCGAGAAATTAACTCGTGCCTTCGGCCGACGGTACCGCGGCGAGCTCTCGGTTGGTGAGGATCTCGTCGACGATTCCGTATTCCTTGGCCTCGTTCCCGCTCATGATGAAGTCGCGGTCAGTGTCCTTGCGAACCCGATCGAGCGCCTGGCCCGTGTGGAACGCCAGGATCTCGTCCAGCAGCTCGCGCATCCGCACGATCTCCTTGGCCTGGATCTCGATGTCGACGGCCTGGCCGGACGCACCGCCGTGCGGCTGGTGGATGAGCACCCGGGCATGCGGAAGGATGAAGCGCTTGCCCGGCGCACCCGATGCGAGCAGCACCGCAGCCGCCGACGCGGCCTGACCGATGCAGCAGGTCTGCACATCGGGCTTGATGTACTGCATGGTGTCGTAGATCGCGAAGAGCCCGGTGATCTCGCCGCCGGGCGAGTTGACGTACATGATGATGTCCTTGTCGGGATCTTCCGACTCGAGGATCAACAACTGCGCGATCAACAAGTTGGCGACGGTGTCGTCGACGGGCGTACCCAGAAAGATGATGCGATCGTTCGCGAGGCGCGAGTACGGATCCCACTCCATCCGGCCGCGCGGCGTGTCCTGGATGAACCGCGGCATGGGGACGTATTCACCACGAATGTTCGGGCGCATGATCAGTCCTCGGACTCCTGTTGCTCGTGTTCTGCGGGAGTGCTTTCGTCGACACTCGTGGCCTCTGACGCACTCGTGTCAGATCGACTCATGTCGATTGCGTTTCCGGCCTCGTCGACCAATGTTGCGTGATCAACGAGGAACTCGAGCGCTTTCCCCCGTGCCACATCCGATCGTACCGTCTCCAGCGCACCGCCCTGTTCGAGCTCGCGCCGGACCCGTGCGGGCTTCTGCTTCGGTGCGCTCGGCCAGGCGTTCGATCTCCGCGTCGACCTCTTCGTCGGTCGCGGTGATCTCTTCCTGCACGACAACGGCACGAAGCGCCAGGTCGGCGAGCACTGCGCGAGCGGCGCCCACGCGGATCTCGTCGATGAACGCCTGGGCTCCTGGCCGGTCGCCTCGAGGTACTGCTCGAGCGTCGCGCCCTGATGCGAGAGCCGGTGCGCGAGGTCCTCGACACGCCGTCGGGTCTCGCTGTCGACCAGCGTGGAAGGCGGTTCGACCGGGACGAGTTCGGCGGCCGCTTCGAGCACCTTGTCACGAGCAGCCATTTGCGCCTGCAACTTCTGTACCACTTCGAGGCGCTTGCGAATGTCGGCACGGAGCTCGTCGATCGGTCGCGAACTCGCTCGCCTCGGCCGCCCACTCGTCGGTCAGGTCCGGCAGGACCTTGCGTTTTGCCTCCTTGACGACCACGCGGAACTCGACTTCCTGATCTGCATGGTCACCGAAGCGCTCCGGCAGCTTTGCCTTGAAGCTCAGGATCGCGCCGGGCTTGGTGCCGCGCAGCTGCTCGTCGAGCTCCGGCACCACCATTCCCGAACCGACGCGGTACAAGAAGTCGTTCGCGGTGAGCCCCTCGACCGGTTCGCCGTCGGACTCGCCTGCGATGTCGATCGTCGCGTACGACTCGTCGATCAACGGAAAGTCGGAGTCGGCGAGGTCGGCGAATCGCTCGCGCAACGTGTCGATCTGCTTGTCGACGTCGTCGTCGCCGACCGCCGGGCTCGGGAGCTCGATGCGCAACTCGTCGTAGCCCAGCAGGCGAACCTGCGGACGTACTTCAACGACCGCTTCGAACTCGACGTCACCTTCCTCTTGACCGGCGGTGATCTTGATCTCGGGGGGCGCGATCACGTCGACGTCGTGCTCGGTCACTGCGTCGACGTAGTACTGCGGCAGCGCATCCTCGAGCGCTTGTCCGCGCGCGATGTCGCTCCCGAGTCGCGCCTCCAGCAGCTTCCGGGGCGCCTTCCCGGGACGGAAACCGGGGATGCGAACCTGGTTGGCGAGCTTGCGGAACGCCGCGTCGACTGCCTTGTCGAACTCGTCGGCAGGCACGGTGACGTGCAGCTTGACCTTGCTCACCAGGCTCGGCGTGGTCGTGCTCGCGTCCTCCGGGGCTTCTTCGCCCTGGACGGGCTCGACCGTGCTCTGCATAAGGGAGAAATGAGTGTAGGGGAGGAGCGGCCGTCGACCGGTTCTCCGATTCGCTCGCGATCGCGAGCGCGACCCGCCGGCGGTTGGCCCGTACCATCCCACCGTGACCACGGATCACGGGCTGACGCACGTGGCGCTGGCAGTCACGGATCTCGACGCGAGCCTCGATTTCTACGAGCGGTACGCATCGATGAAGGTCGTGCACCGCCGTACCGATCCCGGCGGCGGCAATTCGGTCGCGTGGATCAGCGACCTCACGAGGCCGTTCGTGGTGGTGCTTGATCGAGGTGGACGCCGTGGACCAGCGGCTCGGCGGCGTGTACGGCCATCTCGGCCTCGGTGTCGACGCGCGCGCGGAGGTGGACCGGCGCTGCGCCGACGCCAGGGCCGCGGGCTACGCCGTGTTCGGTCCGCTCGACTCGGGCCCGCCCGTCGGCTACTGGGGATACATCGTCGATCCCGACGGCCACAACCTCGAGCTCTCGTACGGCCAGGAGGTCGGGCTGACAGTGGACCAAGCTCGGTGATCGATCTCCGCGACCGCGTCGCGATCGTCACCGGCGCCGGACGCGGGATCGGGCGGGCGTACGCGTTGCGCTTCGCCGCGTACGGCGCGCGGGTCGTCGTGAACGACGCCGGGGTCACGACCGAAGGCGGCGCGACCGACGAGGACCCCGCGCAGGAAGTCGTACAGGAGATCGCCGCGTGCGGGCGGCGAGGCGCTCGCGCATCGCGGGGACGTCGGCGATGCCGCGGTCGGCGACGCGCTCGTGCAGCGTGCACTCGACTCATGGGGCCGGCTCGACATCGTCGTCAACAACGCCGGCTTCGGTCGTCCGCGGATGGTGTTCAACCTCGGCGACGACGAATGGGACGACGTCATACGTGTGCACCTGCGCGGCACGTTCGTGATCTCGCGCCCGGCCTGCCGGTACTGGCGCGGCGCAGGCCAAGCAGCACGGTTCGACCTACGGACGGCTGATCAACACCGCAACCGGTCTCTTGATCTACGGCGGCGCGGGTCAATCGAACTACGTTGCCGCGAAAGCCGGCGTGCAGGCGTTCACCGAAGCTGTCGCGACCGAGATGGCACCGTACGGCGTGACCGCGAACACGATCATGCCGGGAGCGAACACGCGACTCGCGCAGATCGGCTGGCGCATGGCCCGGCAGGAACAGGACGCTCGCGACGACGGAGACGCGTTCGATCCGCGGGACCCGGTGCACGTCGCCGAGTTCGGCGCGTACCTCGCATCGCCCGATGCAGGTTGGATCTCGGGCCAGACGTTTCAGGTGCGGGGAGGGATCCTCGAGCGCATGTCATCGTGGGAGGTCGCGCAGTCGTTGCGGCGCCACGATGCCGGCTTCACCGCGAGCGACTACACGCGAGAGGTTCCGCGGCTCTTCGGTGCGGGTGCCCGGCGACCGGACCCGCCCCCGGCCGAATGGAGCGCGCAGCGGTCGTCCCGCTCGGAGTAGCACTCGAGGCAACGGGGTATGCGGCCCGTTCATGGCGCGCCACACGAATCCGACCGCGGACCTCCTCGTCGATGCGCTCGCGTCCTATCGCGTCACGCGCTTGCTGGTGAGTGACGGCATCGTCGACCGGCAACGACATGCGATCGTGGACCGCCTGCGCCGCCGGGGGCACCGCAAGCTCGTCGAGCTCTCCGAGTGCCCGTGGTGCATCGGCTTCTGGGTGGCGTGCGGTGTCGTCGCCGCCCGCCGCGCAGTCCCGCGGACGTGGGCACCCGTCGCCGAGGCGTTCGCGTTCTCGGCGGTCTCCGGTCTCCTCGCCTCAGAAGTGCGATCGCTCGACGACCAGCACGACGTGACGCAGCAACTCGAGAGCGCCGACACCCGCGAACGCGCCGCGGGCTGAGGCGCGTCTTCGGGTTACTCCGGCTTCTTCGACTTGTCGGACTTCCCGTCGTCGTCCGCGCCCTCGTCGAGACCCTTCTTGAACTCGCGCTGCGCCGAGCCGAGTCCACGAGCGAGCTTCGGGAGCTGCGAACCACCGAAGATCACGAGGACGACGAGGAGCACGATGAGGAGCTCCGGTGCGCCAATACCCATGGCGTGGAGTGTAGGACGTTCGGACCGGCCGGCGGACAGCACTCAACGTCGAGTGAGCCGCTGCCAACTCGCCAGATCACGTTCATCGGCAGGCCGGCCCGCTCGCGTCACCGTGTCGACGTCGCCGGCCTCGAGTCGGAGCGCTGCCGCCGTGCAACGGTCGGGCGCACGGCGCTCGAAGGGGTCGAACCGGAAGTGGTGCATCGCGTTGCGGTGCGTGATCCGGGCCACGACGTCGTCCGCCAACCCGTCGAACAGCTCGGCAAGACGCTCGGGTGCGTGCGGCCAGGAGCTGTCGGAGTGCGGATAGTCGCTCTCCCAACACACATTGTCGACATTGAATTCGTCGAGCAGCTTCACACCTATGCGATCCGCGATGAAACAGCAAAGAATTCGTTCGCGGAAGAGCTCCGTCGGCGAGAGCCCTTGCGGCGGGTCGTGGCGCATCCACCCGTTGTGCCGGTCGAGCGTGTGCTCGGCACGCCAGAGGAAATACGGGATCCACCCGATGTCGCCCTCGGTGAGCGCGAAGCGCAACGTCGGGAAGCGGTGCCAGAACGGCGCCCAGAGAAGGTCGCCCAGGGTGTAGATCGCCATCACGCTCGACAGGTTCATCGGCACCGGCGCCGGCGCGTCCGGCGACGTGGACGCGCTCTTCGAGGAGGACCCGACGTGGCAGCACAGCACCGTGCCCGTGTCGGCACATGCCGCGAACAGCGGATCCCATGCATCGGTGTGGATGCTGGGCATGCCGAGGCCGGTGGGGTTCTCGGAGAACGTCACCGCGTGGCATCCCTTGTCAGCGAGGCGCCGGACCTCCTTTGCCGCCTCGTGGACGTCGAAGAGCGGGAGCATTCCGCACGGGATGAAGCGCTCGGGATACGCGGCGCACCATTCGTCGACGTGCCAGTCGTTGTAGGCGGTGATCATCGCGAGGTTCACGTCGCGATCGGGACCCTGGTTGAGGACCTGCCCGGAGAAACCCGTCCAGTTCGGGAAGTTGAGACCGGCGAGCTGCCCACCGGCTGACATGTCGCGCACGCGCGCGTGCACGTCGTAGCAACCGGGACGCATGTGCTCGTAGCGCAGCGGGTCGACGTTGAACATCTCCGGCGGCTTGCCGGCCACCGCGTTCAGCCCGAGGTTTCGTCCGCGGATGTCGCCGTAGTACCACTGTTGCGAGCCGTTGGCTTCCTCGACGACACGCGGCGCGCAGTCGCGATACTTCCGCGGGACGTGCGCGTCGAACATGTTCGCGGGCTCGCAGATGTGATCGTCGACCGAGACGAGGATGAGCTCATCGCCGGTCATTCCGCAGCGTTCCCGAGTGCCTCGACGAGCTCCTTGCGTTCGGTGTCGTCGAGGACCGCGAAGTGGCGGCCGAGCATGCGATCGGTACGCGCCTCGGCCAGCTGCCATCGATCGCGCAGCGGCTCGGGATCCTCGGGCGGGTCGGTCCAACCCATCACCGGGATCATCTGCGGCGCGCGCACCGACGCCGCTTCGAGGGGAGTGAGCCCCACCGTGAGCACGGCCGCGCCGTGCAGGCCGCCCCGTAGCTCGCGCAGTGCGTTCAAACGGTGGATCGCGAGCGCTTTCACGTCATCGTGTTTGGGCTCGGGGAGCGTCCGCCACGCGGCGAACAGCGGCGCGCCGACGACATCTGCGCCCGATGCGATCCGGCCCGCGAGATCGGAGATCCGTGCCCAGTCGGTCGCGTCGCCGAGGTGCTCCCGCGCCCAGGCGTGCGCGCAGCGTGCCCACTGCTGCGCGGCGTCCCGGCGGGGCATCACCGCGGCCGTTCGCTCCCATGCCGCGTGCACGGTCGCGGGCGGGAAGAACACGAACACCGACACCACCACGTCCGCGGGCACGTCGCCCAGCGCGCCGCCGCGGCCCGCCGCATAGAAGTCGAAGCCCTCGAAGCCGAGCGCCTTACCGCGTGCATGTGTGGCCGGATCCATCATGAACCGGCTGGGCAACGACACGATCGCGCCGCGCGCTTCGTGGGCGCCGCCTGCTCAGGCGTCATGGCATCGCCGCGGTCATCGCCGGAAGTATGGGTTCTGCGGCTCGCCGGCGTCGAGCACGGCACGTACCGACGGGATGGTGTCGCGTCCGGCGGTGAGCGCGGCCAGCACCGCTTCCGCATTGTTCGCGTACACCACCTCCTCGTCGTCGGCGGCGGGATTCACCCAGACCGCGACCACGACCACGACGTCGTCGGCCTCTTCGGCGCGCACGACGCCCGTGCGGAGCGCGTGCGTCACGCCCGCCGCGACGCCGGCTTGGGCCGCGCCCCATGTGAGGCGCGCGTGCACGTCGTTCGCCGGATCGACCGTGGACTTGTTGACGAAGAGCGTCATCGGCTTCACCGGCACGTTCGGCTTCACGACGACGACGAACGGGGTGTGCCCTGCGGTCGGCGTCGCGAGGGCATTGGCCCACGCCGCGCCGACCGGGCCGTCCTTCGCGCCGACCATCGTGTTGACGTGCGCGGCATTCGGCCCCTCGCCGGCGAATCCCTCGCCCAGCTCCACCTTCAGGCCACCCGCCCGTAGCGGACTTCCTTCAGGAGGTCGCTGCTCATCGTGCCCGGCTTGGTGTCGTACCCGAAGAGTCCCACGAGGCGGGGTGTGGTGCCGCGGATCGGCGATACCCGGTGCAGAGAGTGCCGCCCGGCGAACACGAGCAAGGTGCCCGGGGTCATCGGCAGCGTCACGACCTCCGAACGGTCACCGGCGAGCACACGCGCGACGTCGTCGTATCGCTCGTCGTCGGCGGAGCGGATCATCGGCGCGACCTCGAAGTCGCCGCCGTCGGCGCTGTCCTGCAGCGCGAGCGACACGACGAAGTCCGTCTGGTCGAAATGCCACTGGAGCTCGTCGCCGTCGGTCATCACCGCGAGATTCAACGCACCGAGCGGATCGGCATACGGATGGACGACATCGAGCTCGAGAATCGCGGCGACGAAGCGCAACAGCTCGTCCCACTCGTACAGCTGCCGGATCGGCGAATCTTCCGGGAACCGGTCGTACGCGACCGCACCGACCTCGTAGTTGCCGAGCCATTGGCGCGGGTGGTCCGCGGGGAACGATTCGTCGGGGAAGCCGAGGTAGACGGTCCCCAGCCCGCCGCTGCGGTGCGCACGCGGCGCGAGCCGGCGGGCGTCCTCGATGAATGCTGGCAGCGCGCCGGCGCGTACGAAGCCGGGGATCTCGCTCGCCCCGGTCTCGCGCATCTGCGCGCGACCGGTGTCCACGAACGACCAGTCGAGATCGACCACGTCATGCACGGCCGCCGATGCTACGTCCCCGTCAATCTCGGTAGGATTTCGGCGTGACCGACCTCGAATTCCCAGCGTTCGACGCCGACAACCACTACTACGAGGCGCTCGACGCGTTCACCCGGTACGTCGACCCGAAGATGCAGCAACGCTGCGTGCAATGGTGCGAGATCAACGGCCGCAAGTACCACGTCGTCGGCGGCGTCGTCAGTCACGCGGTCGTGAATCCCACGTTCGACCCGGTCGCCAAGGCCGGTGCGATGCACGACTACTTCCGCGGCAACCCGAACAACCTGCAGCCCTACGAGTTCCTCCGCGAGCGCGAGCCGATCCCGGCCGCGTACCGCGACCGGGACGCGCGCATCGCCACGCTCGACGAGCACGGCCTCGAAGCCGTCTGGCTCTTCCCCACCCTCGGCATCCTCTACGAGGAGCTGCTCAAGCACGACATCGAAGCGGTCACGACGCTGTTCACCGCGTTCAACCGCTGGCTCGACGACGACTGGGGCCTCGACTACCAGGGGCGCATCTTCGCGTCGCCGTACCTCACGCTCGCCGACCTCGACTGGGCGATCGCCGAGCTGGAGTGGGCGCTCGACCATGGCGCGCGCACGATCGTCATGCGCCCGGCGGCGCCGCACACCCGCGACGGACAGGTTCCTGCGAGCGATCCTCGCAACGATCCGTTCTGGGCGCGGGTGAACGAGGCGGGCATCACCGTCGTCGCCCACGCGGGTGACAGCGGCTACTCGAGCAACGGTTACGCGGTCGACGGCTTCGCGGCGGGCTTCAGCGGCAACGGGCGCTGGGCACCGTCGGTCAAGGCGTTCCACATCGAGCGGGCCGCGTACGACTTCCTGATCACGCTCGTGTTCGACAAGCTGTTCGAGCGGTTCCCGAACGTGCGCATCGCGTCGGTCGAGAACGGCTCGGAGTTCCTCGGCGACCTGTTCAGGAAGCTGCGTTCGACCGAGCACAAGATGCCCGGCTACTTCAGCGAGGACCCGGTCGAGTCGTACAAGCGCAACGTGTGGATGAACCCGTTCTGGGAAGACGACGTCGACGAGGTCGTCGCGCTGATGGGCGCCGACCGGGTGATCTTCGGTTCCGACTGGCCGCACATCGAGGGCATGCCGAAGCCGCTCGACTACGTGGTCGAGGTGAAGCACTTCGACGACGCTGCCCAGCAACGCATCATGCGCGACAACGCACGCGAGCTCAACACGCGTCGCCCCGCCTGAGCGCAGCCTGCAAGACTCCTCGTTCGTGACCGCCCTATCGATCGTCGGTACTGATCACGCGCACATCGTCGAGCTGACGCAGCGACTCGTCGGGGCCGGTGCACGCGTCGTCGCGCTCGTGGCGACCGACGAAGGCATCGGTCCGTGGCTGGCGACCCAGTATCCGGACGCGCGCTCCGACGATCCGCTCGGCGACGATGTGGATGTCGTGGTGACCGCCGCAATTCCGAGCGAACGCGCGGAGATCGCGATCGACGCGATGCGCGCCGGCAAGGACGTGATCGCCGACAAGCCGGGCGTCACCACGCCCGCGCAGCTCGCGGCCGTACGCGACGTGCAACGCGAGACCGGTCGCCGGTATCTCGTGGTCTTCGGCGAGCGACTCGGCACGCCGGCGATGCTCCGCGCCCAACGGGTCGTCGAAGAGGGAAGGATCGGCGAGATCGTGCACACGGTCGGTCTCGGGCCGCACACCCTGAACCTGAAGCACCGGCCGCCGTGGTTCTTCGATCCCGCGTCCTACGGCGGCATCCTCGTCGACATCGGCGCGCACCAGGTCGACCAGTTCCTCGCGTTCACCGGCGCCGGCGATGCCGAGGTGCTCGCGGCGACCGTGCGCGGGCACGCGCAGCATCCGGGACTACAGGTGCTCGGCGAGATGCTCCTGCGGACGCCCGACGGCCGCACCGGCTACGCGTGCGTCGACTACTTCACGCCCAAGGGGCTCGGCGCGTGGGGTGACACGCGGTTCGCGGTGATGGGCACGGAAGGCACGCTCGAAGCACGGCCCGTCGACGACACCGTGACGCTCGTCGACGGTGAGCGGGTCGAGACCATGCATTGCGCGGGCGAACCGATCACGTGGCCGGACACCTTCGTCAACGGGCGCGATGCCGGTCACGCAGGCGCACGTGTTCGCGGTGCACGACATCTGCCTGCGCGCTCAGGGAACGAGCACCACCCGCCCGACCGCCTGACGGCTCTCGATGTACGCGTGGGCCGCCGCCGCGTCCGCGAGCGGGAAGGTGCGGTCGACGACGACGTGCAGGCGCCCGGCCGCGACGTCGTCGACGTGCCGCTGGATCATGTCGTGCGCACGCGGGTTGAGGATCTCGGCACCGAGGAAGACGCCCGTGATCGACTGATTGCCCATGCCGAGGGAACGCACGTCGAGCGGCTGCTCGTCACGGCCGGCACTCCCGACGGTGATGCATCGCCCGCGATACGCCAGGCATTGCACGCTGCCCTGCAGCACCTTGCCGCCTACGGAATCCACGACGAGGTCGACGCCCTTGCCGCCCGTGAGCTCGCGCACCCGGTCGATCCAGCCCGGCTGCGAGTAGTCGACACCCTGATCCATGCCGAGCTCGTACAAAGGTTCCAACCGCTCCTCGCTCGAGGCGGTCGCGAGCACGGACGTGCCCGCACGCTTGGCGAGCTGAACGGCTGCGATGCCGACACCGCCCGCGCCGGCCTGGATCAACACGGTCTCTCCAGCCGTGAGGTGGCCGAACTCGAACAAGCAATCGTCGGCGGTACCGAATGCCACCGGCACGCACGCGCACTTGACGATGTCGCCGCCGTCCGGGATCGGCCACGTGATGACCGACGGCACCGAGACGAGCTCGGCGTGCGACCCCCACAACATCGTGGCGACGACCCGCTGACCCACATGCCGGTCGGTGACGCCTTCGCCCACCTCGCGGATCGTGCCCGCGCACTGGTACCCGACGATGTGCGGCGTCGTCGCCATCTCACCGTCCAGCCGATTGAGCGTGTCGCCGCCTTCGATGCTGATCGCTTCGACGCCGATCAACACCGTGCCCGCGCCGCACACCGGATCCGCGACATCCTCGTAGCGGAACACGTCGGGCGAACCGGTCTCGTAGTAGACGGCAGCTTTCATGACCGTCCCCCTCTCCCCTGCGCGTACGAACGGGTCAGAGCGTTGCCAGGTACTCGTCGGCGACACGTTCGCGTTGCCACGTCTGGGCACCGAGGAGCAGGTCGTCGACCTTGGCGCGGCGCAAGAACACGTGGGCGTCGTTCTCCCACGTGTAGCCGACACCGCCGTGGATCTGGATGCACTCGGCGGTCACATAGTTCGCCGCGCTCGCAGACTGTGCCTTCGCCATCGCGGCCGAGATCTCACGGTCGGGCGCGTCCACCTCGGACGCCCAGGCCGCGTAGTGCACCGTGACCCGGGCGATCTCGATGTCGCGCAACATGTCGACGGCCTTGTGGCGGGTGACTTGGAACTTCGACAGCGGCTTGCCGAAGACCTCGCGTGCCTGCGCGTATTCGAGTGCGAGCGCATTGGCCGCTTCGCTGACACCGATCAGCTCCGCCGCCAGCAGTACCGCGGCGTCGTCGGCGACGCGTCGCCAGACCGCGGCGTGATCGCCGGGCGGACCCACGAGCGTGGCGCGCGTGCCGTCGAACTCGAGACGCGCGAACTTCCGGGTGATGTCGAGCGCCGGCGCGACCTGCGCATGCTGGCCCGGCTGCTCGACGAGGAATGTCTGCAGGCCGTCGCGTGTACGCGCGGGCACGAGCACCCAGTCGGCGCCGCTGCCGTCCATCACCATCGGCTTCACGCCGTCGAGCTTGTAGCGCGATCCCCTGCCGCTCGCCCGGACACGGATGCGCTCGAGCGGATCGCCGTGACCGGCCTCGTCGATCGCGACCGTGCCCCGTCGTGCGCCGGCGGCGAGCCCTTCGAGGAGCTCGTCGAGGCCGAGGGCACGTGCCGCGAGCGTCGCGGTGATCGCCGACGAGAAGTACGGGCCGGGGAACACGGCCCGGCCCATCTCTTCTTGGACGACCACCGCGTCGATCAGTCCGAGACCGAGACCGCCGCGGTCTTCGGGCACCAGCAGACCGGTCCAGCCGAGATCGACGATCTTGCGCCACAGCTCGGGAGTGATCCCCGCGTCGTCGTGCTCGGCCATGCGCCGCACGTAGTCCTTCGGCGCCTCGGCCCGCATGAACGCGCGCACTGCGTCCCGCAGCGCTTCCTGGTCCGCCGAGAACGTGAAATCCATTCCTATGGCTCCCTCGCTGCGGCGCGCCCTTCGGCGCACCTCCGCTGCGTCCGCACGGGTCGGGTGACGATATCCAGACCTGACGGTAGTGTCACATGCGTGGATTTTGCGTGGGCGCCCGAGGATCGCGCGTTCAAAGAAGAGCTCGAGGCCTTTCTCGACAAGGAGATGCCGGCGTTCATCGAGGCGTGGTCCGAGAACGAGGATCTCGACGCGTCGCGCGGCGTCATGGGCGTCATGGACAAGCGCAAGGCCTGGCAGAACAAGCTCAACGAGGGCCGCTGGGCGGCGATCCTGTGGCCCGAGGAGTGGGGCGGCCGCGCTGCGACGACCTCACAGCAGGTCATCTACACGCAGGTGATGGCGAAGTACCGCGCGCCGGGAATCTTCAACGCCAACGGCATCGTGCAGATCGGACCATCGATCATCTCGTGGGGCACCGAGGACCAGAAGGCGCGATGGCTGCCGGCGATCCTCGATGCAAGTGAGCACTGGTGCCAGGGCTTCTCGGAACCGCAGGCCGGTTCGGACATGGCGAACCTGCGCACGACCGCGCTGCTCGCCGATGACGGCACGCACTACGTCGTCAACGGCCAGAAGATCTGGATCTCGAGCGCGCAGATCGCGAAGTGGGGCCTGTTCCTCATGCGCACCGACCCGACCGCGATCTCGCGCGGACGCAAGCACGAAGGCATCACCACGTTCGTCGTCGACATGGAGCTGCCGGGCATCGACATCCGACCGATCCGTGAGATCACCGGCGACTCGCTGTTCTGCGAGGTGTTCTTCACCGATGTCGAGCTTCCCGTCGGCGACCGGCTCGGCGACGAGGGCAACGGCTGGCTGGTGTCGATGGGCGCCCTCGGCCAGGAGCGCGTCGGCAGCGCGGGCCAGGCGATCTCGATGGCGCAAGACCTGCGCACTCTGCTCCAGACTGCGAAAGCCGAGAACCCCGACGCGTTGCGCGATCCGGCGATCCGCGAGCGCATCGCGAAGCTGCACATCCAGATCGAGGCGACCCGTCTGCTGATCGCACGCGCGCTCTCGAAGGTGCTGAAGGGCGAGAAGGGCTGGCCGGAGGTGCCGCTCGCGAAGTTGCAGTGGGGCTACATCTCGTTGTGGCTCGCCGAGCTCGCGCTGGACATCCTCGGCCCGACCGGCGCGCTGCTCAAGGGCGCCCCCGGCGCGATCGACGGTGGCATGTGGGCGCGCAACTACGTCTGGCAGCGCTACACGACGATCGGCGCGGGGCCCACCGAGGTGCAGAAGAACATCATCGCCGACCGCGCGTTGAAGCTCGAGCGCTAACCGCCGAACCTGCCCGGGGAGTACGGCGCGAGGTCGACCTCGGGCACGCGGCCCAGCACGACGTCCGCGACGAGCTTTCCGGAGAGCGGCCCGAGCAGCAGGCCGTTGGCACCGTGGCCGGTCGCGACGTGCAGGTTCGGCACGCCCGGGACCGCGCCGAGGATGGGCATGTCGTCGGCGCTCATCGGGCGCAAGCCCACCCGGACCTCCCGCAGCCGCGCGTTCGCGAGACCCGGCAGCACGCGCAGGGTCTCCCGCAGCACTTCGTAGACGCCACCGGCGGTCACGTCGGGCGCGAAGCCGGCGTCCTCGACCGTCGCGCCGACGGCCACGCGGGCATCGGCCCAGGGCACGAGGTAGTAGCCGAGCACCGGCTGCACGATCGGCCAGATCGCGGTGTCGTGGTCGACGTCGAGGTGGATGATCTGGCCACGGAGCGGGCTCACCGGCAGGGCCACGCCGAGTTGTTCGGCAACGCGTGGTGTCCACGCGCCACCGGCGATCACGATCGCCTCTGCGTCGAGCGTGCGCACGTCTTCGACGCTCTCGTCGCGCACCTCCACACCGCATTCCTCGGCGGCGCGCCGGACCGCCGCGCACAGCAGACGCCCGTCGACGCGCGCGGCATCGGGATGATGCAACGCGCGCGACGACGGTACCGAGCACGGGCACCATCGCGACCGCATCCTCGGGACTGATCTCTCGCGCGCCGCGCGCCCGCTCGGCAACCCACTCCCACGAAGGCACGTCGGACTCGCGGGTCGCGAGCTGCAGGATCCCGCAGCGCGCCCAACCCGCGTTGCCGGGAAGCCGGGGGATCAGCTCGTCGTAGTGCCGGCCCGCGGCACGGACGAGCTCCGTCCACGACGGGTCGTCACGCTTGGCGGTCTCCGGCGACAGGATGCCCGCGCCCGCATCCGTCGCGCGACCTCGATCATGACGATCGACGAGCAGGGTGTGCGCACCACCACGGCCTAGCTCGTACGCCGTGGTGGTGCCGACCAGTCCCCCGCCGACGACGATTGCGTCGTAGCGAATGATCGTGTCTTGTCTCTACGACTCCGAGGAGCGACGCCGCGGCGCAAGGATCGCAGCCGCGCCACCGATGAGGAGCGCGAGGCCGACCAGCAACAGAGGCAGGCTCGAGCTCCCGGTGAAGGGCAACGACTCGCCACCGGCACTGACCGCGGAACCCCCGGGCGGGAGCGAGGCGGTTTCCGGGCTGGTCACGATGGTGGTGCTCGTCGACTCGCCGGCGACACTCACCGTCGAGCTCGGGCGACTCGTCGACGTCGTGCCCTGCTGGCCGCCAGTGGTCACCGTGACGGGCGCGGTCGTCGGCGGGGTCGTCGGCGGAACCGTCGGCGGCGTCGTCGCAGTCGTGCCGCTGCTCGCCGAGGTCGACGTCGTGTGGGTCCCACACGTCACGGGGAACGACCCGTGCTCGTGGTGATCCGTGTCGAGGTGCCATGTCACGTCGACGACGACGTCCGCGCTCTGCCCGTGCAGCTGCGACGTCAGGTTCATGATGTTGACGTGCTTCGGCGGCGTGCTGTCGTTCACCGAGACGTCAGCCGAGGTCGACCCGACCGATCCGACTTGGATCGCGATGTGCACCGGCGTGGGGCTCGAGGGGAAGTCGGTGAAGGTCACGACAACCTCGTTGCAGTTCGCGTTCATGTCCCCCACGTGATTCGCGAACGCGGGCAGCGCGAACGCGACGGTGGCCGCGATCACGAGCACGGTGCCGGCCATCATCGCGACGGCTCCCCGCCGGCGCGGCGCGCGTCCCAGTCCAGCCAATTTCCTCATTGCTGCCTCCGCCGATCGTTTCGATCCTGTTGACCCATCCCCTGAGCGGCCCACGTTACGCGCGCCGAGGCGCGCGATGACTGATCCTGTCAAACAGGAATAACGAAAGTAAATACTTGCGTTATTCGCTCCGCAGGCACATACTTCGGGAGGACCGAGCGAAAGTTCGGTCAAGGAGCTGTAAAGAAGGAGATCAAGATGCCGGTCGCACTCATCACCGGCGCCTCGCGCGGCTTCGGCCTCGCGTTCGCGCGTGACCTCGCCGCCGCCGGATGGGCACTCGTCATCGACGCCCGCGGGGTCGAACCGCTGGACGCGACGACCGCCGAGCTCGCCCGAGACACGAATGTTGTCGCGTTCGCGGGTGATGTCGCGGATGACGCGCACCGGGCGGCGTTGGTCGACGCTGCGGCATCTCTCGGCGGGGTCGATCTGCTCGTCAACAACGCGAGCGTCCTCGGACCGTCGCCGCAACCCAACATTGCGGACTATCCGCTCGACGCGCTCGAGCACGTCTACGACGTCAACGTGGTGGCACCGGTCGCGCTCGTGCAGCGCGCCCTCCCCCAGCTGCGCGCGCACAACGGCACGATCGTGAACATCACCTCCGATGCCGGCGTCGAGCCCTACGAAGGCTGGGGCGGCTACGGATCCTCGAAGGCGGCACTCGAACAGATCGGCAACATCCTCGGTGCCGAGGAACCGGACGTCCGCGTGTACACGTTCGACCCCGGCGACATGCGCACGCAGATGCACCAGGATGCGTTTCCCGGTGAGGACATCTCCGATCGTCCGGAGCCGGAGACTGTGGTACCGGCGTTGCGACGGCTGTTGCACGATCGACCGCCGAGCGGCCGTTACCGCGCATCGGACCTGAGCGCGGTCATACCATGACCGCCGCGCCGGTGAACGTCATCGTGCGCGAGGCCACCGAACCTCCCGAAGCGCGCGGCATCACTCGCGACGCCGTGCGCATGATGGTGGCGTACCGCGAGAGCTCGCGACTCGTGCACGCGCACGCGCACGACCTCCCGCAGTTCCTCGACGAAGGTGATCTCGTCGTCGTGAACACCTCGGGCACGCTCGCCGCTGCGCTCGACGCGCTCGGCGAAGACGGCACCCCCCTTGTCGTCCATCTCTCCCAACGACTGCCCGCCGACCTGTGGCTGGTCGAGCTGCGGCGTCCGAACGGCCGGGCGACCGAGCCCTGGTTCGACGAACCGCCGGGCCGCACACTGCGGCTGGTGGGAGGCGGCTTCGTGCACCTGGCGACGCGGTTCGAGACCTCCACCCGGCTCTGGGTCGCGACGCTCGAGCTGCCCGACCCTCTCCTCACCTACCTCGCCGTCCACGGCCGTCCGATCAGGTACGGCTACGTGACTCGCGACTGGCCACTCGACATCTACCAGAACGTCTACGCGCGCCAACCTGGGAGCGCGGAGATGCCGAGCGCCGGCCGCCCGTTCACGCCGGAGCTCGTGACGCGTCTCGTGGCGAAGGGCGTGGGCGTGACACCGCTCGTGCTGCACACGGGCGTCTCGTCACTCGAAGCCAACGAGCACCCCTACCCCGAGTGGTACCGCGTCCCGACGCCCACCGCATCACGCGTCAACGAAACACGACAGTCGGGCGGTCGCGTGATCGCGATCGGGACAACCGTGGTACCGCGCGCTCGAGACCGTCGTCGATCGACGCGGTGAAGTGCACGCGGGCGAGGGCTGGACGGACGTGATCGTCACCCCCGAGCGCGGCGCATCCGCGGTCGACGGCCTGCTCACCGGCTGGCACGAGCCCGAGGCATCCCACCTCCAAATGCTCGAAGCCATCGCCGGCCGCAACCTCCTCGACACAGCGTACGAAGCCGCCTCCGAGGCCGAATACCTCTGGCACGAGTTCGGCGACGTCAACCTGCTTCTCCCGTAATTCCGGGTCGCGACTCAGGCGCGCGAGACCAACGCGCTGGGCAGGGCGGGGGCGTCGGAGGAAGCCCGGGGGGCGGGTGGGGGCCGGCGGAGCGAAAGCGAAGCCCATAGAACGCGCGCCGAAGGCGCACCGACGGGGCATTGGGCGGGGTCGGGGGGCGGGACCGGAGACGTCCCCGTTCTGCCCAGCACCAACGACGAGACGGCCCTTACACGTATTGCCACCGCTTTTCAGGCGCCGCGCCTTCAGAGTGCTCGATGCACTGGACGTCGAAGTGGATCGGGAGCAGATACTTCACATAGAACGCGTGCACCGTCACCGGCCCCTGCACAAGATCCTTTTCGAACTCGGTGATCACGACGCGGTCGTCCTTCTCGCGCCAACGCCTCGCCCGTTCGAGCAGCTCGTCGACCTCTTCGCGCGTGTCGCACAGCACACCGAGGTGATCCCAACCGGGCGAGTCGAGGTGCTTGTCGGCCTCCGCGAGCAGGATGAAGTGCTGGGCGCCGTCCTCGCCGGCGAGCAGGAAATTCCGCTGGTTGAACAGCTCCACGTCGAAGCCGGACCAGCCGAACATCTCGCCGTAGAAGTCGGCGATCTCCTTCCGCGTGACGTCATCGAGCGCGCCGCGCGGGAACGTGAGCTCCATGTGGTTGAACCGGTACGGCATTGCGCACTCCTTGCTCAGAGGTGGGACGGAAGGATTGCGTCGATCAAGTGGGGCCCCGGCTCGGCCTGCGCACGCTCGAGTGCGCGCACGAGCTCGTCGGCCGTCTCCACGCGGGTCCCGTCGACACCCATGCCCTTGGCAAGGGCGACGAAGTCCAGCGGCGGCCGTGAGATGTCGAACAGGTCGGCAGCATTGCCGTCGGTGCGCGCGCCGACGCGGGAGAGCTCCAGGCTCAGGATCGCGTACGCCCGGTTGTCGAAGATGACTGTGGTGACATCGAGGTTCTCCCGCGCCTGGGTCCACAGCGACTGCAGCGTGTACATCGCACTGCCGTCGGCCTGCAGGTTGAGCACCGGGCGGTCGGGACACGCGACCGCCGCGCCGGTGGCAACCGGCATCCCTTGGCCGATGGCGCCGCCCGTCAGCGTGAGCCAGTCGTGGCGCGGGGCACCGGCGGTCGCGCCGGAGACGAAGAGCCCGGCCGTGTTCGCTTCGTCGCTCACGATCGCGCCCTCGGGCAGAAGCGCGCCGATCGCCTGGGCAAGCGATTCCGCGGTGAGGGCGCCGGTCGGGCGCTCGGGACGCGCGCCGGCAGCACGAACCCCGTCCGCGGGCGCGCCGAGCACGTCGGCCAGCTCCTCCAGCGCACTCTCGGCGTCGAAGGCGTCAGGGACGAGCTCGTGCACTTCGCATCCGTCCGGAACGAGGTTGCTCGGCTTGTCGGGATAGGCGAAGAACGACACGGGCGCGCGCGCGTCGACGAGCACGAGATGGTGCAGACCTTGGAGTTGTGCAATCGCGAACTCGGCGAGATAACCGATTCGCTCGACGCTCGGCAATCCCGCGCCGCGCTCGAGGCGTGCAGGGAACGTCTCGCACAGGAGCTTGGCGCCGGTGGCGGCGGCGATGCGTGCGGCGGCGACCAACCCGCGCTCGCGGAGCGCGCCTCCGCCGAGCAACAGCGCGGCCGACTCACCGGAACGCAGCGCTTTCGCGGCCAGCTCGATCGCTTCGGTCGGCACGCGATGGAGGGCGGGCACGGCCGCGATCGGTCCGGTCTCGGCCCCCTCCGACCATGATGCGTCGGCCGGCAGGATCAGGGTCGCGACCCGGCCCTGCATCGCCGCGAGGATCGCGTCCGTGGCCGCCCGGCCGACGTCCCCTGGGGTTTCCGCGGTCCGGATCCACCCCGACACGTTGCGCGCCACGCTCTCGATGTCGGACGCCAGCGGCGCGTCGAACACTCGGTGATAGGTGGCGTGCTCGCCGACGATGTTGACGAGCGGCGTGCGCGCGCGTCGCGCGTTGTGCAGGTTCGCGAGACCGTTGCCGAGCCCGGGCCCGAGGTGCAGCAGCGTGGCCGCCGGGCGGTCGGCCATGCGGCCGTACCCGTCGGCTGCTCCCGTCGCCACGCCTTCGAACAACGCGAGCACCGCACGCATCTCCGGCACATCGTCGAGCGCCGCGACGAAGTGCATCTCCGAGGTCCCGGGATTCGTGAAGCAGGTGTCGACACCATTTGCGACGAGCGTGCGCAGCAGCGCATGGGCACCGTTCATGCACGCATCTCAGTCGAGAAGGGTGCCGGGGTTCAAGATGCCGTTCGGGTCGAACGCCGCCTTGATCCGTCGCATGAGCGCGATCTTGTTCGGATCCTCCAGCTCGAGGAAGTACTTCTTCTTCTCCTTGCCGATCCCGTGCTCGGCCGAGATCGCGCCGCCCAGGCCGATCCCGGCTTCGAGAATTCCTCGCATGACCCGGTTTCGCACGTCGGCATCGGGCTGGAACACGGAGAGGTGGATGTTGCCGTCGCCCGCGTGACCGGCCGCACTCACCAGCGTCGCGTTCGCCTGGGCGATCGCCGACACTTGCTGGAGATAGTCGGGCACCGACGCGCGCGGGACGACGACGTCGATGATGTCGTTCGCACCCAGCGCCTTCACGACCCAGAACGCCTTCTCGCGCGCCTCGATCAACTTCGCGCCCGACGCGGGCGGCAAGACGTAGACGTCGACCGCGCCGAGCATTCCCAGCTGGTCCGCGAGCGACGCGAGATCCTCGTCCAGCCGCTCGGACGTGTGTTGTTCGAGGACGATGATGAGATACGCCTTCGCCTTTTCCTGCACCTCGGCGCGATGCCGAGCTCGAGCCCGACGTTCGCCGCGAGCGATGAGAGCCCGAGGCCGTCGACGTACTCGAGGACGACGGGGTTCACGCCGCTGCGGACGATCCGCGGGACCGCGGACGCGACCTCGTCGACGCTCGGGAACGGCGCCAGCACGGTCGCGGTGTGGCCGGGCCGTGGATAGATCTTGCAGCGTCGCCTCGGTCACGATCGCGAGCGTGCCCTCGGAGCCGATGATGAACTGCGTGAGGTCGTAGCCCGTCGTCGCCTTGACGAACTTGCCGCCGCTCCGGATGAGCTCGCCGCCCGCGAGCACGGCAGCGATGCCGAGCACTTGGTGCCGGGTGACGCCGTACTTCACCGCGCGCATGCCGCCGGCGTTGGTAGCGACGTTGCCGCCGAGCGACGCGCTGTTCTCTCCCGGGCACACCGGGTATACGAGACCCAGTGGTGCGAGCGCGGCATCGAGCTGGTCGAGGGTGACGCCGGGCTGCACGACCGCGACGTGGTTCTCCACGTCGATCTCGACGATTCGGTTCATGCGCTCGAGCGCGAGCACGATGCCGTCGGCGCGGGGCACGCACGCCCCGGACAGGCCCGTGCCCGCGCCCCGAGCCGTGACCGGCACGCCGAGCTCGTCGCAGATTCGCAACGCAGACACAACATCTTCGGCCGAACCCGCTCGGACGACGGCCCGCGGCCGCACCGGCACGCCAGTCAGCGCCTCGTCATGGGTGTAGTCGTCGCCGATCGCGTCACCGACGAGCACGTGTTGCGCGCCGAGCACGTTGAGAAGTCGCGCTTCGAGGTCGGCCATTGCGCCTGTGTACGCCGCCGTCCCGAAGGGGGTCAAGTGCGTCCCGGTCGCGAGCACGCGTCGGCGCGGCGACGATCTGAGGGCGCGGCATCTGTCTCGATGATGGTGGCGCGCTCTTGGGATATTGACGAGTTCTTGGCGTGCTCTTGGGGAATTGACGAGTTCTCGGGATGTCTACGAGCGCTCGGGTCTCCCGCTGCATGCTGCACATATGCGGCGAGTGGACTTCCTCGTAGGATCACCCGCGCCATCCAGTTGCGTCGACCGGAATGGCCCCAGCCTGTGTACACGACAAGAAATCGGGTAGGGCAATGAGCGGGGAATTGTCCGGCATCCCTGATGCCGTAGTCGACGCGCTGATGCGCGCGAGTCGTGCGCTCAGTGGAATCACGGCGCGGTCACTGTTGTCGGTGAACGAGGAAGTCACAATGGCACAGTTCCGCACGCTCCAGGCACTCTCGGGCCAGGGCCCGCAGACCGTCACGGCGCTCGCGGAGCATCTCGACGTGCATGCGTCCACGATGACGCGCATGTGCAGCCGGCTCGTCACCCGCGGCCTCGTCGTCCGCGTGCCGTCGGCCGTCGACCGCCGCGAAGTCGTCATCCGCCTGTCCGGCACGGGGGTGCAGCTCGTCGAAGACGTGATGCAGAACCGTCGTACCGAGTTCGACGCGATCGTGCAGCGGCTTTCGGCCGACGAACAACATGCCGTGATCGCCGCGCTCGAGTCGTTCGCGAACGCCGCGGGCGACGACGCCGGGCCTGCGGCGGCCACGCGCCCCGCCTTCCGGGCGCCCGATCAATCCGAGGAGATCCGATGAAACCTTATGAGCTGCCGCCCCTTGACTACGACTACGCCGCGCTCGAACCCCACTATTCGGCGCGGGTGCTCGAGCTCCACCACGACAAGCATCACAAGGCATATGTCGACGGCGTCAACGCCGCGCTCGACAAGCTCGCGGCCGCGAGGGAATCCGATGACCTGAGCGCGCTCGTCGGCCTCGAGAAGACCCTCGCGTTCAACCTGTCCGGCCACGTCCTGCACACACTCTTCTGGAAGAACCTCTCGCCGGACGGCGGCGATCGTCCGAACGGCGAGCTGGCCGCGGCGATCGACGAGCACTTCAGCTCATTCGACGCGTTCAAGAAGCAACTGACGCAGGCGACCTCGACCGTGCAGGGATCGGGTTGGGGTGCGCTGTCGTGGGAACCGCTCGGTGAGCGGCTGTTCATCGAACAGATCTATGACCACCAGGGCAACGTCGGACAAGGTGGCATCCCGTTGCTCGTCCTCGACGCCTGGGAGCACGCGTACTACTTGCAGTACGAGAACCGACGCGCGGACTACGTCAAGGCGATCTGGAACGTGATCGACTGGTCCGACGTCGCGGGGCGGTTCGCCCGCGCCCAGGGACTCGTCCTCATCACCTGATCGCCCGCCACCGTCCAATCACATTGGACGCTGAAGCCGCCAGAGGCGGGCTGACTGTCCAATCACATTGGACGCGGCTAGAGGGTCAGCTCCGCCATTGTGCGGAGGGTGTCGAAGTCGCCGCTCACGATGATCGTCGTGACCGGGCTGTCCTTCCATGCCCGGAGCCGGTCTCGGATGCGCTCGACCGGGCCGACGAGGGAGATCTCGTCGGCGAACTGCGTCGGCACGAGCGGGATCGCTTCGTCGCGCCGGCCCTCGAAGAACAGGTCCTGGATCTTGTGTGCCTCGGCCTCGAACCCCATCCGGCTCATCAGCTCCATGTGGAAGTTGCGGCTTCGTGCGCCCATGCCGCCGATGTAGAACGCGAGCGCGGCTTTGGTCGGCATCAGCGCGTCTTCGATGTCGTCACCGACGCGACACCCCATGACGTTCACGCAGATCTCGAACCCCGGTTTACCGGCGGCCGCACGCAGCGAGTCGGCGTACACCTCGGGACGGAACGGCGAGTAGTACAGCGGCATCCAGCCGTCGGCGACCTCGGCCGCGAGCGCGACGTTCTTCGGGCCTTCGGCGCCGAGCAGGATCGGCATATCGGCACGCAGCGGGTGGGTGATCGAACGGAGCGGTTTCCCGAGCCCCCACGCGCCGGGGCCGTCGAACGGCATCCGATAGTGCTCGCCGCGGAAGTCGACGGGCTCCTCGCGTCGCATGATCCGCCGGACGATCTCGATGTATTCGCGCGTCCGCGCCAGCGGCTTCCCGAACGGCTGGCCGTACCACCCCTCGACGACCTGCGGGCCCGACACACCGAGGCCGAGCGTGAACCGGCCGCCCGATAGGTGGTCGAGCGTGAGCGCGTGCATCGCGCACGACGCCGGCGTGCGCGCCGAGATCTGCACGATGCCCGTGCACAAGCGGATGCGCTCGGTATGGGCGCCGATCCACGCGGCCGGCGTGAACGCGTCGGAGCCCCACGCCTCCGCGGTCCACACCGAGTCGTACCCGAGGCGCTCCGCTTCCTGGGCGAGCGGCACGTGAAACGGGTTGGGCTGCGCGCCCCAATACCCCAGCTGCAACCCGAGTTTCATCGCCCCTCGCTACGCCATCGCCGGCTTCGCTGCGTCCGCACGGTGTTTCGTCGGTCGGGTGTCTATCACTCGGTGCGCAGGACCTCCGCGGCGCGCAACCGGGCGGCGCGACGCGTGGGCCACGCGGCCAGTGCGTTCGCGATCAGCAACGCGGCGGGGACGACGATCACCAGCACCAGCACCGCGAGCGGCGGGACGTACTCCACGGGCGTCGAGGTCGCGACGTTGTGCCAGAGCGCGCGCCCGGCGAGGAGTCCCAACGGCGCGCCGAACGCGAGACCGACGAGCGCGAGCGTCGTCGCCTGCGACACGACGGTCAAGCGCGCCTGCCGTCTCGTGAAGCCGATCGATCGCATCACCGCGATGTCGCGCCGGCGCCGCCGCACCGCGGACGCGAGCGCGTGACCCACCGCCGCGATCGCGAGCAATGCCAAGAACACCCCTAGCGCGAGCGGAACCCGCCGCACACCCTTCAGGTTCACGGAGTTCTCGGGCGGAGTGACGAGGTCGAGTGTCGTCGGCGAGCTCTTCCCGAGCTTCTCGGCCTCTGCCCTCGCATCCACCCCGCGACCGAACTCGACGTCGTAACGCACGTACTTGTATCCGGCTTTCGCGGACACGACCGCGCGCTGACCCTCGAGCGTCGTCCACGCGCCCTGGTCATACGTGGTGTGAGAGTCCACGGGCGTGAAGCCGATGCCGACTACCCGGAACGGCGCGCCGGCGTCGCCGACCCGCACCGTGTCGCCCGTGTGGACGTGCAGTGCCGTCGCCTCCGACGGAGCGAGCGTGATCTCGTCGGGCGCGGCGGGCGCGCGCCCCGACAACGTGACGACCCGCGTCGTGCCCTTCAGGGCATGCAGCGCGAATACCGTGACCGCCCGACCGTTCACCGACAAGACGGCGATCGGGTTCTCGTTGACGGTCTTCACGTGCTGATCGCGCACGAGTGACTGCACGAACGCAGGATCGACCTTGTCGTCCGGCGTGAATGACGCGACCGCTTGGAACTGCTGGCCGAACAGGCGGATGTCGTTGGTGGCGCGGTCGAGGCCGGCCCGGAACGTGAGTGTGCCGACGACGCCGAGCACGCCGACGATCGCACCGATGAGCGCGGGGAGCACCGGTACCGCCGATCGCCCGCGCCCGCGCTCGAGCGCGAGCTGCGCGCCCAGTGCCAGCGGCAGCGGTGCGCCGGTCTCCCTGATCGCCCGCGCCAGACGTGACTGGCGTGCGACCTGGTCGCGTTCACCGCGCCGCACGTCCCACAGGGCGCTGAGCAGCACACCCACCACGACGAGCACGAGCACGACGACGAGACCGATGCCGAGGATCGCCCAGTTCGCGCTCACTCCGGGCGACGGCTCGATGCGTCGAGCCGTGGCGATCGGGAAGACGCGTGACGCGGCAATCGCGAGCGCGACGCCGACGAAGCCGCCGAGCGCCCCGGCGATCATCGGCGGAATCGCGAGCGCGAGGGACCGTTGGCGCGTCGTGAGGCCCATCGCGCCGAGCACCGGTCCGTCGGCGGCCGACGAGGAAACGAGGCGGATCACCGCCTGGCCGACGAGGACGAGCGCTGCGACACCCGCGGCGAACGCGAAGGCGAAGAGCGCGTTCCGCTCCAGATTCGTGGCCTTCATCGCCGTCGCCCGCTCGTCTCTGGCGCGGATGACTTCGACGGGCCGTCCTGCAATCCGGTCGACGTCCTTGCTGAACTGCGAGAAGTCGTCGTCGCCGCCGCGGAACCGCACGACCGCGTTGATCGAGTTGGTGAAGCTGGGGAGGTTCGCCTTGTACGTCTGGTAGAAGCGCCACGAAGGAAGGATCCCGGGCGAGCCGTCGCCGCTGAAGAACGGCGACTTCATTATGCCGACGACCGTTGCGTCGACATGCGGCCCGTCGGCCGGCGGCGCACCGGGCATTTGCATGTACTGCGCGAGCTTGTCGGCTCGCCAGCCGCCGATCGACAACCGGGTCCCGACGTGGATGCCGATCTTCTTCGCGCCGGGCGAGGCCATCAGCTCGTCCATCCGGTCGGGGTCCGCTCGACGGCCCTCGACCACGACACCTCGCTCGACGGTCGTGGGGAACTCGCGGCTCGCCGGCGGCAAGTAGCCGAGGTCCTCTCCATAGCCGCGTACGTCGTATTGCGCGACCGCGAACTCGCCGACGGCCTCGACGTACGGCAGCCGTCGCACCTCGTTCCAATCCATGCCGGGAACGTTGGGGAGCGCCCACGCATCGGCGGTGAGGCTGCGCCCTGCGAGCCGGTCGACTGCAGTGCCGTTGCGGCGCGCACCCGCGATCGCCGCGAACACGACACCCGACGACAGCGCGACGAGCACCGCGAGGACAGCGAGCGCGCGGACGCGGCGGCGGATGTCGAGACGGACCCACATCCACACCGCACGCATCCGCCGACGTTCGCCGATCTCCGGCGGCCGGGCAAGGCGGCTCCCACCAAGCGGAGCCGGGTGCTGCCACCCCCGGCTCCCCTGCCAGACTCACCCCATGACGCAGCGCTTCGATGGAGTGATCGGTGACGACTGGCGGGACTCGACGCCGTGGTGGCCGCCCGATCCCGAACCCCCGGCCGGCGCGCCGAACGTGCTGCTCCTTGTCCTCGACGACGTCGGCTTCGCGCAGCTCGGCTGTTACGGCTCCGACATCGCGACGCCGACGCTCGACGGCCTCGCGCAACAAGGGCTCCGGCTCACCAACTTCCATACCACCGCGTTGTGCTCGCCGACGCGCGCATGTCTGATGACCGGGCGCAACCACCATCGCAGCGGCATGGGACGCGTCGCGGACCTCGCCGTCGGCTATCCCGGTTACTTGGGTCGTCCTCCGCGCGAGAACGGCTTCCTCCCGGAGATCCTGCGCGCGAACGGGTACGCGACCTACGCGGTCGGGAAGTGGCATCTCACGCCCGAGGACGAGACCCACATGGCCTCGTCACGCGCGACCTGGCCGCTCGCGCGCGGCTTCGACCGGTGGTACGGCTTTCACGGCGGCGAGACCCACCAGTTCGTGCCCACGCTGTACCACGACAACCACTCGGTCGCGCCGCCACGAACAGTCGACGACGGCTATCACCTCAGCGCGGACCTCGCAGATCGCGCGATCGAGTACCTCGGCGACCTGCGCGCGGTCGATGCCGATCGGCCGTTCTTCTGCTACCTCGCCACCGGCGCGTGCCATTCTCCACACCACGCGCCTCCCGAATGGATCGCGCGATATCGCGGCCGCTTCGACGACGGGTGGGACGCGTGGCGTGACGCGACGTTCGCACGTCAGCTCTCGACCGGCGTGTTGCCCGCCGGCACGCGTCTGTCACCACGGCCCCACTGGGTCCCGGCGTGGGAAGCGCTGCCCGCCGAGCAACGTGCCGTCGCGGCCCGGTTCATGGAGTGCTTCGCCGGGTTCTTGTCGTACACCGATGCGCAGATCGCGCGCGTGCTCGACTTCCTCGACCGCACGGGCGATCTCGCGCACACCCTCGTGATCGCGGTCTCCGACAACGGCGCAAGCGCGGAAGGCGGCGCCCACGGCTCCATCAACGACGGGCGTTTGTGGAACGGCGCGCCGGCCGGCCCACGCGAGCTCATTGCCCGCATCGACGAGCTCGGCGGCCCGTCGGCGCACAACAACTATCCGTGGGGCTGGACGATGGCGGGCAACACCCCATTCAAGCGTTGGAAGCGCGAGGTGCACGAGGGTGGCGTCGCCGACCCGTGCATCGTGTGGTGGCCCGCGGGCGTGCGCGATCCCGGAGGTGTGCGCCGGCAGTTCGCGCATGCGATCGACGTGATGCCCACCGTGCTGGAGCTCGTCGGCGTCGAGCAGCCGGAGACGATCGACGGTGTCGCGCAGTCCCCCGTCGACGGCACGAGCTTCGCGTACCTCCTTGCCGAAGCCGACGCACCCGCGCGGCACGAGCGGCAGTACTTCGAGATGCTGGGCTCGCGCGGCATCTACGACCGCGGGTGGAAGGCCGTGACGTTCCATCCCCTCGGCGCGATGTACGACGACGGCCTGGACCCCGACGCGCCGTTCACCGACGACGTATGGGAGCTGTATCACGTCGCCGAGGATCTCTCCGAGACGCGAGATCTGGCGGCAGAGGAGCCGGAGCGCCTGCAGAGGATGATCGACCTGTGGTGGGAAGAGGCGCGCCGCAACGACGTGCTCCCGCTCGACAACCGACCCCTCGCCGCGATCATGAACCCGCGCCCGACCGCGCGGGCGGCACGCGATACCCACGTGTACTACCCGCACGGCGCGCCGGTGCCCGAGACGGTCGCGGTCAACGTCCGGAACCGGTCACACACGATCACCGGGGAGATCGAAGTCGGCGCGGGCGTCACGCCGAACGGCGTCCTTCTCGCGCTCGGCTCGGTGCTCGGCGGTTTTGCGTTCTACCTGCGCGATGGCCGGATGCGCTACGTGCACAACCTGTACGGCAAGCGGCGCAGCATCATCGGCTCCGACGTGCAAGTTGCCGGCGGCGCACACCGATGCACCTTCCGGTTCACCAAGACCGCCGACTTCGTGGGGCGGGGCGATCTCCTGCTCGACGGCGTCGTCGTCGGGAGCGGCGAGATCCCGCATTTCACGCCGGTGCGGTTCTCGATCACCGGGGCCGGCCTCACCTGCGGATACGAACGCGGACCCGCGATCGGCGACGACTACGTGGCACCGTTCCCCGCCAACGTCGAGATCGCACGCGTGGTGGTCGACGTCTCGGGGACGCCGTATCGCGACCCGGAGGGTGAATTCGAAGCCATCATGTCCGAACAATGACCATGAAATCTGCTCGCTTCTTCGCCATGGCCGCGATCACCGCCGGCGTCCTCCTCGTCGCGACGCCTGCGAATTCGGCAACGCCGGACTACCTCGAGCACATCAACCGCTTCGACGTCACGATGACCGTCGCGCCCGACGGGCTGCTCACGGTGCACGAGTCGATCGCGTACAACTTCGGGACCCAGGCGCGACACGGCATCTTCCGCGACTTCGTCGAGCGAGAGACCTATGGAACCGACGGCCGGTACGAGCGCCTGTACCGCGTGAACGTCAAGCGGGTCACGGTCGACGGCGCGCCCGCGCCCACGAAAACGTCCACCAAGAAGGCGACGGGAGCTCAGTACCTCGACGTGCGCATCGGTGACCCCGACCGCACGATCTCCGGCACGCACACCTACGCGATCGACTACACCGTGCGGGGCGGGTTGATGACCTTCCCGGACCACGACGAGCTGTACTGGGACGCCATCGGCCTGCAGTGGCCGGTCCCGATCGACGCGTCGACGGTCACCGTGCAAGCGCCCGCCACCATCACGCGGGTGGGCTGCTTCTCGGGAGACCGCGGCTCGAGGCTCGGGTGCGACAGCGCGCGCAAGCGCGGCCAGGTCGCGACGTTCGCACAGCGCGACCTCGGGCCGGGCGACGGCGTGACGGTCGTCGTCGGACTTCCCAAGGGCACGATCCAGCCTCCGCCCGCACCCATCCTCGAAAAGCGCTGGAACGTCGACGACGCGTTCGCCCGACGCGCGGACACACTCGCCCCCACTGCCGCGCTGGGCGGCCTCGGCGTGGGCGCCCTGTTCCTGCTGGCATGGCGCAAGGGACGCGATCGCAGGTACCGCGGGTCCGCGGTCGACCAGGCGATGGGCAACGTGTCCGGCGAGGAAGACGTCGTGCCGCCGTTCGCCAAGGACGCGGGCCCGGTCGAGTTCGTGCCGCCGGACGGGATCCGGCCCGGGCAGGTCGGCGTGCTCGTCGACGAGAACGCGAACGTGCTCGACGTCACCGCCACCATCGTCGACCTCGCGGTGCGCGGGTACCTCCGCATCACCGAGTTACCGGCCGAGGGACTGCTCCGGCGCCGCCACGACTACGAGCTCGAACGCATCGACGGCCCGCCGCCGGAGCGCAGGGAGCTCCTGCCGTACGAACGCAAGGTGCTCGTCGCCATTTTCAAGACCGGACCCCAGGTGAAGCTGTCGGAGCTCAAGTACAAGTTCCGCGCCGACCTCGGCAAGATCCGCAACGCCATGTACGACGACGCCGTCGCGCAGAAGTGGTACCGCGCCCGCCCCGACACGACGCGGGCGATCTGGCACGGCATCGGTATCGCAGTGGTCGTCCTCGGCGCCGTGCTCACGTTTCTCGTCGCACGCACCACGAGCTACGGCTTGGTTCCGCTCGCGATCGTCGTCACCGGGTTGGTGCTCCTCGTCGTCGCCAATCGCATGCCCGCGCGCACCGGGAACGGCAGTGCCGCGCTGTCACGCGTGCGCGGGTTCCGCCGGTTGTTCGACGAGGGCGACGAGGACTTGCGCTCGCGGTTCGCCGAGAAGCACAACATCTTCTCGGAGTACTTGCCGTACGCGATCGTGTTCGGTTGCACGGACAAGTGGGCGCGGGCGTTCGAGGGGCTCGACGCCGAGGCGCTCGGCACCGGCGGGTGGTACTCGGGCCAGAGCGGCGCACTCAACGCGTTGGTGCTGGCGTCCGCGATGGACGACTTCGGGACGGCCGCGACCGGCACGCTGTACGCGAGCCAGCCGTCCTCGTCGGGCAGCAGCGGCTTCTCCGGAGGGGGTTTCTCCGGTGGCGGCGGAGGCGGAGGCGGCGGCGGCAGCTGGTGAAGCGACGACGTCCCGTCCGCGTCAACGACGGCGCCGGGCGGCGTACTGCACGAGGCGATCGATGAGCACGCCGAGCAACACGGTCGCGATGAGCACGAAGATCAGCGGGATCTCCCGATCGGTGAACACGAAACCGACCTTCACCGAACGGCTGTTGTCGACGACGAACGCGACGAGCGCAGCGACGAGCACGACCGCGATGATGATGCGCGCAGTGTCGCCGCCGTCGCGGCTTCGTTGCTCCTCAGCCATGCCGGCGCTCCGCACTGAGATAGCGGTCGATGACACGGTGCATGTGCAGCACATTCCCTTCCTGTCGCGGGTTCAGGCGGGCCCCCTCCCAGCCCGAGGATCGCATTCCCCGTTGGACGTTCGCGAGGTTCGAATAATCCTGCTCGGTGATCTCACCCCAGTCTCGTTCGCGCCAATCGGCGAAGAACCGCTTCTTCGCCGGCGATGACGCACTTCCGGGTTCTCGCCACTCGAGCACCCACGTGTCTTTGATCGACCGATTGGGATCGCGACCGTAGGGCCGGACCCGGAAGAGAATCGCGCTTCCCGGGTAGATCGGCCCGACCACGTTCGGGAAGCAGAACAGGTCGTCGGCGCTGGTCATCAGCTCAGGGCTGAAACCGGAGACATCGAAGCCGCGCGCGCCGAGCACCTCCATGCGCCGGAGCTGGTATGCCTCGAGCAGCGTCGTGCCCGGTGGCGGTCCCGTGGCGCGCAACTGCTCGACCGCGGCGCGTTCCTCGGCGAGGAAGGCACCCCCCAATCCGGCCACGAGCCCGGCGAGGATCTCGCCCTCGTCGTAGTCCCCGGCGGCGAGGCCGAGACGCGGGCTCGGCCGGAGCTCGCGCCGCGCGCCGGGCAGCCGTCCGTAGTGCGCGTGCCGCTCGAACTGCTCGTACGCGATGCCGACGTCGTCGGTCCACGGGAGGATCTGCCGGTGGAGGCCCTGCACGTGGTAGCCCTCGTTGAACGCGTCGACGACGGCTTTCCAATTCGCGTCGATGACGGTGGTGAGCGCGGCGCGCAGGCGCATCTCGTCCATGCGGTAGGGCGCGAGCAGCGCCGGCAGCGGATCGAGGAACTCGAGCAACGGCTCGGTACCCGCGTCGAGATTGACGAAGACGAACCCGCCCCACGTCTCGACCCTTACCGTGCGCAGCTCGAGGTCGTCGGGGAGCGACGGAAAGTCCTCCCGATCGGGCACGTCGACCAGACGTCCGTCGAGCGCGTAGCACCAGCCGTGATACGGGCACCGGATCGCGCCCTCGACGAAGGACCCACTCCCCTCGGCGAGGCGACGGCCGCGATGCAGGCACACGTTGTGAAAGGCGTGCACGCCGCCGTCGGCCTTCCGCACGATCGCGATCGTCTCGTCGCCGATCTCGTACTCCACGAAGTCGCCCGGCGCGGGTAGCTCGTCGTCGCGGCACGCGATCTGCCACACCCGGGACCACAACCGCTCTGTCTCGAGGTCGGCGAACGCGTCGGTGGTGTAACGCTCCTTGGGGAGGAACCCGTCGGGGCGTACAAGCATGTCTGCGAGATCGGCCATGACAGAATCGACTGTAGCGTGAGCTTCAACATCGCCGACCTGTTCGAGCACGTCGCCGACGCGGTACCGGAACGCGTCGCGGTCGTGAGCGAGGCCGGGCACGAGACGTACCGCGAGCTCGACGAACGCTCGACGCAACTCGCGCACGTGCTGCGCGAGCTCGGGGCCGTACCCGGCGCGACGATCGGCTGCTATATGCAGAACTCCGCCGCGCACGTCGAAGTGATGCTCGCGTGCTACAAGCTGCGAGCCGTACCGGTCAATGTCAATACCCGCTACGTTGCCGACGAGCTCGCGTACGTGTTCGACGACGCCGATCTGCTCGCCGTCGTGCACGACGCGTCGGTGCGAGACCAGGTGCTCGGTGCGTTGCAGAAGAGCCCCCAAGTGCGCTTCGTGCTCGACGTCGATGAGCCCGCGGCATGAGCCGCGACTCACGCGCGCGACGGCGACACGCGACTTCGGCAGCCGCAGCGGTGACGACCACTACGTGCTCTACACCGGCGGGACGACGGGACTCCCGAAGGGCGTGGTGTGGAGGCAGGAGGACATCTTCTTCGCGGCGCTCGGCGGCGGAAATCCCGGTGGCCCACCGATCACCGAGCCCGAGGCGATCACGGCATCGGTGGTGGAGAATCCCGCGCAGCGGCTACGCCCGTTCCTGCCGCCGGGCGAGCCTGCGCCGGCGCAGTTCGTCTCGCTGGCGCTCGGTCCGCTCGTGCACGCGAGCGGCCAGTGGTCGGCACTCGGCACGTTGATGGGCGGCGGCCGCATCGTCCTCTACGACCGGCCGCACGTCGACATGACGTACGTGCTCGAGCTCATCGAACGCGAGCACGTCAACGCGATGAACCTCGTCGGCGACGCCAGTGCCCGACCGTTGCTCGCCGCGCTCGACGCCGAACCGAACCGGTGGGACACCTCGTCGCTGCGGCTCCTCGGCTCGGGCGGGAGCATCCTTTCGCAGGACGCGAAGGAAGCGCTGATGGCCGCGTTGCCGTCGGTGCTCGCGATCGTCGAGGGCATCGGCTCGTCGGAATCGCCGGCGCAGGCCGTCGCGTTGACGACGCGCGCGGCCGCGGCGTCTGCATCGCTGACGTTCGCCGCCAAAGCGGAGACCATGGTCGTCGACGGCGACCTGCGTCCGGTGCCGGCGGGCTCCGGTGTGGTGGGGCGCCTCGCGACGCGAGGTCGCGTCCCGCTCGGCTACCACAAGGACCCGGCGCGGAGCGCACGCACATTCGTCGAGATCGACGGCGCGCGCTGGTCGTTGCCGGGTGACATGGCGACCATCGACGCCGACGGCACCGTGCACCTGTTGGGGCGGGGCTCGATGTGCATCAACACCGGTGGGGAGAAGGTGTATCCGGAGGAAGTCGAGGCCGTGTTGAAAGCACACGATGCGATCGCCGATGCGGTCGTCATCGGCGCACCCGACCCGAAGTGGGGCGAGCGTGTCGTCGCGATCGTCGCGCCCACCCGCGCCGACGGGCCACCCGCGCTCGAGGTCGTGCAGCAGCACTGCCGCGCCCACCTCGCGGGCTACAAGGTGCCCCGCGCGCTCCACGTCGTCGACGCGGTCGTGCGCACACCGGCCGGCAAGCCCGACTACGCGTGGGCGCGGGCGCTCGTCACGACCCGCCCATGACGGCGATCGCTCCCCGCACCGCGCTGGAGCGCACATGGGATGCGTTCGGCGGCGCGCCGGGCGCGCTCGACGACGTCGAGGTCGTCGGGCGAGATCCGGCGCTGCCGTCGTCGTATCCGATCGGTGCGATGGCGGCCGCGGCGGTCGGTGTCGCGACGGTCGCGGCCGCGCAAGTCTGGCAGGTACGGACCGGCGAACAGCAAGCCGTGCGCGTCGAGGTCGACCAGGTGATGACGGCGTTCCGCAGCGAGCAATTCCTGCGCATCGACGGCGAACGGCCGGGAGAGGTCTGGAACGCGTTCAGCGGCTTCTACCGAACCGGCGACGACCGGTTCGTACAGCTCCACACCAACTTCGCGCACCACCTCCGGCGAACGCTCGCCGAGCTCGGCGTCCCCGCAGAACGGAACGCCGTACGCGACGCGGTGCAAACGCGCGCCGGACAAGAGCTCGAGGACGCGTTGGCCGTGGCTGGCGCGTGCGCGTCGCTCGCGCGCACCCGCGAGGAGTGGCTCGCGCATCCCCAAGGTCGTGCCGTCGAGCGCGTTACCGCTTCTCGACACCGTTGCGATTGGCACCGGCACGCCGCGAACCTTGGCGTACGGGGAGCGGCCGCTCACGGCCGTTCGGGTCCTCGACCTCACACGGGTCATCGCCGGCCCGGTCGCGACGCGCACGCTCGCAGCTCACGGCGCGGACGTACTGCGGGTCTCGTCGGCCGGGCTGCCCGAGATCGACGCGGTGCTGCCGGATACGTCGATCGGCAAGCGCTCGACGTTCCTCGACCTGCGCGATCCGCACGATGCTGCGCAGCTCCGCGCGCTGCTCCAAGACGCGGACGTCTTCGTGCAGTCGTACCGCCCGGGCGCGCTCGACGCGCTCGGGTTCGGTCCACAGCACGTGGCCGAGCTGCGCCCCGACATCGTGTACGTGTCGCTTTCCGCTTACTCGCACGAGGGCCCTTGGCGCGATCGCCGTGGTTACGACACCCTCGTACAGACCGCATCTGGTGTCGCACGAGCCGAAGCCGACGCCTTCGGCGTCGAGCGACCCAGGCACGTCCCGGTGGCCGGCCTCGACCATGCCACCGGGTACTTCGCGGCCACCGCCGCGATGCTGGCGCTCGCGGGCCGGCATCGTCTCGGAGGCGGTCGACACGTGCGTTGCTCGCTCGCCCAGACGAGAGAGTGGCTCGAGACGCTCGGGCGCATCGAGGGCACCGGCACGCCTTGGCCCGACGACGCCGCCACGCTCGAGACGTTGCCGGCGATCGACAGCCCCTTCGGACGCGTCACATACGCGCCGCCGGGCGGCGAGCTCGCGCGCACGCCCGCGCACTGGGACCACGGCCCGGTGACACCCGGCGCCGACCCTCCGACCTGGCGATAGGCGTCACGTTCGCGGGCGGGGATCGCCCTTCTGCAGCGCCGCGAAGACCGCAGGACCAACCGGCAGCGGCTCGCACCCGTGATCGGTGCTGCACACGCCGTCGAAGGCGGGCTTCGCGGCTGCGTGGCACGACGCGCAGCTGCCGCCGAACCGGTTCAACACCTTGTCACCGCCGCGCGAGAGGATGCGCGTTCCTTTCGCGGAGACGTCGAGGGAGAAGAACTCCCAGTCGCGGGTCGCGGGACTGAAACCGGCGCGGCGCTTGACCATCGCCTCGGTGGGAACAAGCTGAATGATCGTGCCGACGGGGTAGACCCCGCCGGTCTTCGACGTGGCGACGGCGACCGCCTCCGCGAGATGACCGCGCACGTTCGAGATGAAGTGGTCGCCGACCCGCGTCATCGTGTTGACGTTGCGGAAGTCGGCCGCGGTCATCTTCGCGTCCTCGGCCTGCACCGTGGTCGACGTCGTCGACGGGGTTGCCTGCTTTCCGCCGCCACCGCACGCGACGAGGAGCGCCGCCGCGACCACGATTGCGCTTGCCCACGCCCAGCCGGTTGTTCGCACCGGTCGGTGTACGGACTGCGACGGCGACCGGTTCATCCTTCGAACCAATCCCATTGCCAGGGCGCGATCGTCTCGAACGGCCCCGCGAGCTCGACGCCGGCGCCGGGCGGCGCGAGCGCCGCCGCGACCTGCAGCGGCTCGCCGTCCAACCACACGACCGTGATGCGAAATGCGTCGTCGGCGAAGCCCCACGCGCCGGCCACGCCGTCGGTCGCGCACAGGACGTCGAGGTCGGGGCCGGTGCCGGTCGCGGCTTGCACGACCGCGTAGACGCCGCGATGCGGCCGGTAGGGCACGGCCTCGGCGGAGATCAGCACACGGGGCGCGACCGACGTCTGCACGAGCGCGAACGGCCCCGAGAGGTGTGCGTGACGGTGGAGATGGAATCTCCCGGCGTCGTAGAGATCACGGCCGAGCTGCCGGAACTCGCGCAGGGTCTCGTCGACGGGGTCGGTGACGAGGTAGAGCGTCATGTAGTGGATCGCGTCGAGACGTGACCCGCTCGCGGCGCGGGCGGCTCGACATTCCGGTGTCGACACCCACCGCTGGCCGTATGCGATGCCACGAAGCGGGAACTGCTCGGGCATGTGATCGAGCTGGTGCCACTCGTTGTACGCATGGTGCTCCGCGGGGTCGGTGATCTCGGTGAACGAGAAGAACCCGACCTTGACTTTGTTCACAGAGGGCCGGCTCATCGGGGATCGCGTATGGCGATCGTCACGCGTGACGACGCGCACAACCGGTCATGGTCATCGCGCATCTCGACGTCCCACACCCACGTGGTACGACCGCGATGGATCGCATGCGCCAGCCCGCGCAACGTCCCCTCGGTCGCGGGTCGCATGAACGTGGTGTTGTTCGACATGCCCATCACTACCTTGGCGTCCTCCCTCACCGCATGGGCAGTCCCCATCGACGCCAGCGACTCGGCGATGGCGGCGTACACACCTCCGTGCACGAGTCCCATCGGCTGGCACACCCGCGGCGTGACCGGGAGGTGTCCCGACATCCGGCCGATCTCGGATGGGTCGTCCACCACGAAGCCGATGGTCGCGTCGAACGCGTCATCGAGCGCGACGCGCAGCGGGAAGGGCGGCTCGGTCATCGACCCGAAGCTACTGTGACCGCCGGTACCGTCGCGGCGAGGGAGTTGTGCGCGGTGCGGACACAGCGGAGCCAGAGATGGCGCAGCGAGGGAGCCATGTGATGGCCGCGGGCACGTGGGAGAGCTACCACGCGATCATGTCGCTGCTGTACCGCTACGCCGAGTACATGGACGCAGCCGATTTCGATGCCGTCGCCGAGTTGTTCGGCGATGCCGTGCTCACGAACGAGGGCGTGGACGGCGAAGTACGGGGCGGCGAGGCGATCGGCCGCCTGTATCGCCGTACGAACCGGGTGCACGATGACGGCACACTCCGGACGCGGCACGTCACGACGAACGTGATCGTCGACATCGACGAGGCCGCCGGAACCGCGAGCGCGCGTTCCGCATTCGTCGTGCTGCAACAGACGTCGAGCCTGCCCCTCCAGCCTATTGTCACCGGTCGGTACCGCGACCGTTTCACGTGCGGAGCAGACGGCTGGCAATTCGCGCAGCGCCACATCATCGTCGACCACGTCGGTGACGTGCGGGAGCACCTCGCGTTCGATCTCGCGGCGTTCCGAGCAGAACACCCGGGTGCGCGGTAGGGCCTCGATGCCGGGTGCGACCGGACGGTGACGTTCGGCCGGCGCCGCGTGGGCCGGCGTGTCGGCCCGGCCTACCCCGCCGCCTTGACCCGTTCGATGATCGCGTCGACCTCGTCGAGGTCACCAGCGGTCAGTTGCCAGGCCGCGGCAGCCGCATTGGCGTGGACCTGCTCGGGCTTGGTCGCGCCCGCGATCACGCTCGCGACCGCCGGCCGCGCGAGCAGCCATGCGAACGAGAGCTCGAGCAGCGTGTGGCCTTGCTCGCGGCCCACTTCTCCAAGGCCTCGATGCGATCGAAGTTCTTGTCCGCGAACACCTCCTGGCGCCGCGCTTCCGGAGCGCCGGCGAGCCGGGTGCCCGCGGGCGGGGCCTCGTGCCGCCGGTACTTGCCGGTCAGCATCCCGCTCGCGAGCGGGAAGTACGGGATGAACGCCAGGTCATGCTTCTGGCACGTGTCGAGCACGCCGTTCTTCTCGGGCGCGCGGCGCAGCAGGCTGTATTCGTTCTGCACGCTCACGAATCGGGCAACATCGCGTTTCTCGCTGATAAGGTCGGCCTCTTCGATCATCTCGGCCGAGAAGTTGCTGCAACCGATCTCGCGCACCTTCCCGGCACGAACGAGGGCGTCGAGCGCGACGAGTGTCTCCTCGAGTGGCGTCGTCTGATCCGGGAAATGCAGCTGGTAGACGTCGATGCGGTCGGTCTCGAGCCGCTTCAGGGAGTCGTCGCACGCACGCTGGATGTACGCGGCGGACGCGCCGCCGGTGCGCTCGTCGTCGATCGGACCGCCGAACTTCGTCGCGAGCAGGACTCGATCACGGCGGCCGCGCAGTGCTCGACCGATGATCTCCTCGCTCTTGGTCGCGCCGTAGATGTCAGCCGTGTCGAAGAGTGTGATGCCAGCGTCGAGTGCAGCGTCGATCACCGCCCGGCTCGCGGCTTCGTCGATGCGCCCGCCGAAGTTGTTGCAGCCGAGGCCGATGACCGACGCCGGCAGTGTCCCGATGTTCCGTGTCTGCATTGGTCAAGCCTGCCTTGCCGGGTTTTCCACGTCGAGGGGTTCGCGACCGAACTTTGCGGCGAGAAAGCGGCCGTTCACGATGAGTCGATCCGTGTCGGCCCGGTTCACCGCGTCGGCGATCTCCTTGATCCCGGCCATGAGCACGTCGAGCTGCTCGGTGAGCAGGACACGTGACGTCTTGCCATTTGCGACGACGTGATGGTCCGCGTAGCCACGGGGAAGGTCGAGATACGCCTTGAGCGTCGCCGGGAGATAATCGGTCGCGCTCGCGATCAACGCGTAGTGACCGGCCGCGCCCGGTCCGAGTGCATCCCGCGCGGCAACGTCTCATTGATCACCGAGGCCATCTTCGACGTCTTCCCCCAGATCTCGTACGGGACCCGACCCGCGATGCGGCGCTCGAGACGCCCGAGGCTGCGCGCCACCGCACGCGCATCGAACGCGTCCAGCGTCGTCTCGCGCCGGTCGTGCGGTGCGAGCAGCGCGCCGATCGCGTACAGCACCGGGACGAGGAGCAGCCCTTGCTCGACCGACACCACTCCGGTCAGCGAGAGCGCGGGCCCGCCAATCGCCGCCGTACACCCGACGATGTGCTTCGTCGAGGTCGTGTAGCGGACGAAGGCGCGGGTCACGAGCTGTGGGGAACCTGGAGCTGGTCGACGTTCCCGAGGTCGTGCCCGCTCGATTGCCGGACGCGCGCGAGGTACGACTGCGCCTTCTCGATCTCACCGTGCAAGGTGTCGATCGTCTGCTGCATGGAATCGATCGCGCGCGCCTTGAACGTCTCGATCGCATCCATCGTCCGGTAGATGTTCGTGAACGCGGCTTCGAGCTTGTCGATGCCGATCGTGGAAGAAGCGGCCTGCTCGTTGATCGAGACGCTCTGACTCGCGAGCACCTTCGACGTCGACTCGATCAGGTTCGACGTGGTGGTGTTCAGCGCCGAGATCTGGTCGAGCACGAGCTTCTGGTTGGCGAGCGCCTGGGCGACGATGACGGCGGTGCGCAACGCCGCGACGGTGGTCGTGCTCGCCCGATCGACACCCCGAATGAGCTCGGTGTTGTTCCTACGCACGAGGTCGATCGCGAGGTAGCCCTGGATCGAGACTGCGAGTTGCGTGAGCAGGTCCTGGTGCTTCTGACGAACGTAGAACAGCACGTCCTCGGTGAGTCCCTTGGCGCGAGCGGTGTCGGTCGCCTCGATCTCCACCACCTTCGCCGACAGCGACCGGTCGAGCTTCTCGGCGACGTACACGTATTGCACGAGCCGTTCCATCGTCTCCCAAAGGTGGACCTTCTCCTGTTCGAGCGACGCGTTGTCCTTGCGCAGCTCGTCCTGGCCTCGATACAGCGCGTGCAGGATCGCGTTGATGTGCGTCTGCGCGCTCTCGTACCGCTGGAAGTAGTCGCGGAGCTTGTCGCCGAACGGGATGACGCCGAGCAGCTTGCGGACGCCCGATGCCTTCGCAGGATCGAGGTTCTCGATCTGGCGGCGCAGGTCCAGCAAGGCCTTGGACACGCCGGCGCCCGCGTCGAAGCCGCCCTTTCCCATGCCGCGCACGGGCGATTCGAGCATGCGGTTCGTGACCGAAGCCGCGGCGCGGACGTCGGCGTCGCCCATGCGGCGGATGCTCTCGGCCTTCTCCAGGAACTCCGGGGACTGCTCGTCGAGCGCCACGATGCGTTCGACGTACTCGTCGACCATCGCGTCCAACCCGGGGACCGCCGACGGGTCGAGCGGCACCATGTGCGACGCGGTGTCCGTCGCAATGACGCGGACCGGTTCGGGCGGCTCCAGCGTGAGATCGGACGCCGCCGCGGGCGGCGTGAGCGGCTGATCGGAAACGGGCGGGTTGGTCATGGTCTCCCCGATCGATGCAGGTTGGCAGAGCTGGATGCAAGGTGCTGGGCGATGTCGAGCTTCGCGACGAGCGACGCGAGGATGTCGTACGACGGCACGTCGACGACATTCGTGAGCCGCCCTGCAATCTTGTCGTTCTTCGTAGCGTTCGCGGGCGCGGCCACCCGGAACCCGTGCGCGACCGCGAGCCGCGCCAGCACGGGATCGTCCGCCAGCACGCCGCGGACGGGGTCGCTCCCAGGGGTGAGCGCAACGAACCCGTACCGGGACAAGACACCGGGCGCGGGATACATCAGCACCATGTTGGGCCGGATGCTTCCGTTGTCGGCGAGCGACCGGGCCACGAACTGGGACTCGTCGACCAGCGCGATCGGCGCCGTCGCGCTCCCCATCGACACATAGTCCTCGAAGGGCGCGTCCCACGAGCGATCGGCACCGCCCTGATGCACCAACAGCGGACTCACGGCATTGATGACGCCGTCGACGGCCCCGAAGCTGTCGAGCACCCTGTCGTGGTTGGCCACGTATCCCGCAACCGCAGCGTAGAGCCCGGCGGCACTCGACCTCCCGAGGTCACCCGCGGCGATCGACATGGGTGCGCCGGAGCGGTAGGTCGTGTTCTCCGGGAGATCGCTCCAGCGCGGTTTCTGCTCGACCAGGGCCATGTAACGCTTGACGTCCAACGTCCACCGCCCGCCATCGTGGCGAGCGACGCCGGCCTTCTCGAGTGCGTCGGCAACGTCCGTGAAGGTTGCAAAGGCGATCGTCGTGAAGAACGGCACGCCCGCGGAGACGGTGTGGCGATCTCTTGCCACGTTGAGCGCCGCGCCGGCCGACGGCAGGGCGAAGTCGTACCTCGAGAGATCGATGCCGGCGGCAATCTCCCGGTCCGTCGCGGCGTCGACACGGACATCGAGCCCGCGCTTCACGAGCTCGTCCTTTGCGCTGCGGGTCGTCGAACAGCGCCTTCGTCTCGGGGCTGACGAGGCCGCGAACGACACGTACCGTCTTCGGCAGCGGCGAATCGCGGTCGCCGACGAACACCGCGGCGCCGACGGCCGCCGCCAGCAATCCCGCAACCACAATGCTGATCGTGCGTCGCAACCCCACGTCGCGTCGGCTACCCGGCGTTCTCGGCACTCAACCTTCGACGCATCGACACCCCGGCTGCGCCGGAGACTGGAGGTCTATGCTGCGCGTCCATGGCCGAGCTCGACCTCGAACGCGCCGACTCGCTGCGAACGATTCCGATGTTTGCCGGTCTTGACGACGTCGGGCTGTGGCACGTCTCGCAGCTGGCCACCGAGGTCGAGGTCCCGGCCGGACACGTGCTGGTCCAGCCCGGCGAAGAGGGCTCGGGGCTCTTCGTGATGCTCGACGGCAGCGCGAACGTCGAGCTGCCGGGGGGCGCGTCCTTCGCGTGCGGCGCCGGTGAGTTCATCGGCGAGCTGTCGCTGCTCGTCGACGGGCTCGTACACACCGGGCGCGTCCGCGCTGCGACGCCCGTGCGCTGCCTTGCCATCGGTCGCGACGACTTCGTGCGACTCCTCGACACGTATCCGCAGATGGCGGTCTCGATGCTGCGGGTCCTCGCACGCCGGCTCGCGGACACCGACGAGATGCTCAAGACGCGTTAGCCGCGTTCTCCCGGAGCCGCGTCGTGCGGTGTACGGGATCGGTGTCGAACTGCGGCAGCACGTGGCGGCCGAAGGTCTCGATCGTCTCGCACGCGAGCTCGCGATCCATCGTCGACGAGAGAAGGCCGAACACCACCTGATCGGCACCTGCGTCTTCGTACATGCTGATCGCGCGGCTGACCTCGTCCGGCGTGCCGTACGGCGTTGCTCCGGCCTCGATCATGGCCTCGATCTGCTCGCGCGTCGGGTCGGGCAGCAGCTGTGGCCACTCGGGGATGCCGGCCGGGCGAGGGAACGTATCGAGATACCGCAACAGCAGGCTGCGGTGGTACCCCATGCCCATGTCGGTCGCGAGACGGCGAACCCGCGCACCATCCTCGAGACACAGGAGCTGGGTCGTCACCATCACGTTGTCGTTGACGAAGTCGCCGACGGGCTCGGCGCGCTCGATCTCCTTCTTGTAGAGCTCGATGAGTGGCTTCACCGACTCGGCGCCGCCGATCGTGAAGCACAACACGCCCAGGCCCATCCGCGCCGCCTTCTCGAACGTCGACGGATTTCCTGCCGCGACCCACATCGGAGGATGAGGATCCGAGTACGGCTTCGGCAACACGTTGCGCGCCGGCATCGAGAAGAACCGACCCTCGTGGCCTTCGTACTCCTCGGCGCGCCACATCTTGCGGAACTCGCCTACCACCTCGTCGAACATGTCCCGCGTGAGGTCGGGCTCTGCAATGCCGAAGCCCTTCTGCTCGACGGTCGACGAGCCGCGGCCCATGCCGAACTCGAACCGGCCTTCGGACAGATGGTCGAGCAGGGCGACGCGCTCGGCAACGCGCGCGGGATGGTTCACCGGCGGAGTGATGTTGAAGATGCCCGAGCCGAGATGGATGCTCGACGTCGCGGCCGCGAGATATCCGAGGAAGACCTCGTTCGCCGACATGTGCGAGTACTCGGTCAGGAAGTGGTGCTCGGTCGCCCACGTGTACTTGAACCCGACACGCTCGGCCGCTTGCACGATCGCGACCTCGTCCATGATGCGGCGATGCTCGTCGCCGTCGAACGCAGGGAGGACGGACACACTGTTGAACAGCCCGAATTCCACGACGTGTCGCTCCCTCGCTGCGCCGTCCCGCATCGCTGCATCCGCAGGATCGGGCCGGAAGATAGCCCGGCGCCCCACAATCGGTCCGCCGGGCGACGCATCACGACGCGATCGGGTAGAACCGGGCAACCCGCGATCGACAGGAGCACGCCGTGGACGACCGCACGCTGATCGAGCACATCACCGAGCTCGTGGCCGAGGAGCAGCGCCTCCAGGAGCAACCGCACCACGACGCCGAAGCCCTGCGGAAGCTCGAAGTGACGCTCGACCAGCTCTGGGACCTGCTGCGCCAGCGGCGGGGGCGCGAGGAGTTCGGCCTCAACGCGGACGAGGCGGAGCCGCGCGATCCCGAGACGGTCGAGCGATACATCCAGTAGCGGTCGCTTCGGGCCGCGACCCGCTATTGGCGGCGGTAGGTGAAGTCGTCCGCTTCGCTCGCCGACGCGATCGCCGTCAGCTCGGCCATTGCCGTGCGGCGGTAGCCGGAAGGCACCGGCGCGCCGGCGTCGACACCGGTATCGACATCGGCAACGGGCTCGGCAACCGGCTCGGCGTCGCGCTGCGCATCGGCGTCGGGGAAAGCGGCGTCCGACTGCGCTCGTGTTCCGCTCCCCTCCCGCCACACCGACTCCTTCGCCGGCTCGCGCTCGGCGCGGGGACGGCGGCGGGCGAGCGGCGGGCGGTCGATGCGTACGGTCTCGTCCGGGAGCGGCTCGCTCGCCGGAATGTCCGCGACGGGCGCGGGCGCCGCCGCCTGCATCTCGACGAGCGTCGAACGAACCGCGGCGAGCTCGTCGCCGAGCGCCGCCGCGTGTGCCCGCAATCGATCACCGTCGGCACGCGCTTGCACCAGCTCCGCTTCGAGATCGGCGACGCGCGCCGTCGCGTCATTCGCCTGCGACGCCGCGAGCTGCTCCGTGAGCCGCTCGCGGTCCGACTGGGCGTCGGCGAGCGCGGCCTCGGCCGTCGCGAGCCGGATCAGCTCGTCCTCGGCGTGCTTGCGCGCACTCTCGACCGTCCGCTCGAGGCTGCGTTCGGCCAGCCGGCGCGCCGTCTCGGCCTCCTCGAGCTCGGCCCGCATCGCGGCCCGCGTCTCCTGCTCCTCACGCAGCCGCTGCGCGTAGTCTTCGAGGAGTCCGTCGTGATCCTGTATGGAGCCCTGCAACCGGTCGAGCTCCTCGACGACACGGTCATGCTCGGCCGCAAGCTCCGCCCGCGCCGCGCGTGCCGCGTACGTCTTCAGCTGATCGGCGCGGCCCTGCTCGCTCTCCCGCAGCCGCTCGAGCTCGCGCCGCAGCGATGCCGCCTCGTCCTGCGCCACCAGGCGCGCGCTCGCCTCCTCCTGCAAGCGCCGGTGCTCCTCGGCCAGCACCTTCCGGGCCTCTTCGGCCGCGCGCAGGTTGCGGCGGGCGGCGTCCTCGAGCGCCGCGAGGCGTTGCCGCGCGGCCCGGCGACCGATCTCGCCCGAGGGCGGCACCGCCACTGGCTCGATGGTGAGCAACGGCAGTGGGCTCGGCTCCCGGGGAGGCGTCTCGACCCGCTCGCGTTCCGCCAACAGCTCGTCGAGAAGCATTCGCGATCCCCCCGTGCGGCTGACTCGCGCGTCGGGCGCGACAGCCGCCGGCCGGTCAGCATCTGGCCCACGCATGCCGATTGTTACTTCGGCCACAACCGGCGCGAAGTTGATCAAGAAAACGGCGCGGAGTGGGATGCAGACGGCCTGGATTGGTCCCCGAGCGCAGACGGTCGCGCGTTCCAGAACCGCAGCGCCCGCCACTCGTGCTCGTCACCGACGACGTTGATCGTGGCGGGATCGAGCGTGAGATGGCGGCCCGCGTCCGGTGCCAGCCCGAGCGCGACCGCGGTCAACACTCGCGACATGTGCCCGTGCCCGAAGCACAGCACGTCGCCGGCGGAGCGATCGACGCGCGCGAGCACCGCTGACGAGCGCGTGGCGACCTGTTCGATCGTCTCGCCGCCGGGCACCGCGCCGGTCCAGATCGTCCAGTTCGACCATTGGTCGCCTCGCGCCCGTATCTCGGGCGTCGTGAGCCCTTCGAGCTCGCCATAGTCCCACTCGGCCAGATTCTCGTCGACTTCGACGTCGGCAAAACCGGCGAGCGCGGCGGTCTCGCGCGCGCGGCGCGCGGGCTCACCAGCACGAGCGCAAAGTGGCGCGGCGCCAGTGCGGTCGCGAGGGCGCGCGCGGCTTCGCGTCCCGCTTCGGTGAGGGCGACTTCGGAGCGACTCGTGTGCCGTCCCGACGCGCTCCACTCGGTCTCGGCATGGCGCACGAGCCACAGCTGCGGAGGCACGGACCCATCTTGACGCGCGACGATGACGTCGTGGAGATGGATCCGTTCTCGCACAAGTTCCACGCCGACCCGTATCCGGTGTACCGGTGGTTGCGCGACCACGCGCCCTGCTACCGCAACGAGGCGCAGGGTTGGTATGCGCTCTCGCGTTACGACGACGTGCACGAGGCATCGCAGCAGCCCCTGCTCTACAGCTCGGCCGAGGGCACGATGATCGAGAAGCTCGACACCGCGTCATTGCTCCCGATGATGATCTTCATGGACCCACCCGAGCACGACGTGCATCGCAAGCTTGTGAGCCGAGCGTTTACGCCCCGCGCGATCTCCGAGCTCGAGCCGTTCGTACGCGACACGGCGATCCGACTGCTCGGACCACTGCGCGAGAACGGCGGCGGCGACTTCGTCGAGGAGTTCTCGGCACTCTTGCCGATGAACGTCATCATGGAGCTGCTCGACGTGCCCGCGGCTGACCGCGACGCGCTCCGCCAGGACATGGACGCCATGCTCGAGCGTCTCGAGGAACCACCCTACATCTCCGACCGCGCGATCGACGCGATGGGCCGTACGACGAAGTACTGGTTTGCGTTCGTCACCGACAAGCGCGCCCATCCCGACGGCGGGTTCGTGAGCAAGCTCATCGAAGCCGAGATCGACGACGGACACGGCAACATCACCCGGCTCACCGACCAGGACGTCGTCGGCTTCTGTCAGCTCATCGGCTCGGCGGGGACCGAGACGCTGACCAAGCTGCTCGCGAACGCAGCGGTGCTCTTCCGGCGGTATCCGCGCGAGTGGGAGCGCATCATCGACGACCCGGGGTTGATACCGGGCGCGGTCGACGAGACGTTGCGTTACTGGGCGCCGTCGCAATACCAGGGTCGCGTCCTCACGGATGAGGTCACCGTGCACGGCGTCACGGTGCCGAAGGGGTCACGCGTGGTGCTGCTCACGGGCTCCGCGAACCGCGACGAGCGCGAGTACGTCGACGCCGACCGCTTCGACGTCGGACGAGGAACCCACATCCCGCTCGGGTTCGGACACGGCCTCCACTTCTGTCTCGGCGCGGCGCTGGCGCGTCTGGAAGGCCGCGTAGGCCTCGAGGAGTTCTCGAAAGCGTTCCCGAACTACGAGATCGACGAGACCAACCTCCGACGCGTGCACATGAGCAACGTCCACGGCTTCGCCAGCGTCCCGTTCACCGGCTGACGATCAGCGAAGGATCGCGGCGGCGGCGCGGAGGTGGTCACGGAAGCCGGGGTGCGCGATCTCGGCGAGCGCCATTGCGCGCTCGCGAGTCGTGCGCCCGCGCAACTCGGCCGCGCCATGCTCGGTGACCACGACGTCCATCTGATGACGAGGCGTCGTGACCGTCGTGCCGGGCGACAGCGTCTCGACGATACGTGAGACCGGCGCGCTGTTCACGGTGGCGAGTGACGGCAGACAGATCAGCGACCGGTCCTCGAGCTCGAGCCCGGACTGCGCGACGAAGTCCTCGTGGCCACCGATACCCGAGTACTGAACACCGGCGATGCGGTCCGCGACGACCTGGCCGAAGAGATCGACCTCCAACGCACCGTTGATCGACACGACCCGGCGGTTGCGGGCGATGATCTCGGGCGCGTTCACGACCTCGACAGGGAGGAACCGGACGTCGGCGTTGCCGTCGAGCCACGAGTAGAGCTCGAGTGTGCCGAGCGCGAACGTCGAGATCGAGAAGCCGTCGAACTGTCCCTTGCGCGCGTTCGTGACCTTGCCGGCCCGATGCAGGTGCATCAGGCCCGTAGTGAACATCTCGGAATGCACGCCGTAGTCGCCGCCCTCCTGCTGCGCGAGGAGAGAGACGACCATCGACGGGACTCCGCCGATTCCTGTTTGGAGTGTGCAGCCGTCGGTGATGAACGATCGGGCGCACGCCGCGATCGCCTGCTCGACGTCCGTCGGCGGCGGCTCCTCGAGCGCGAACGGGGGCCGGTCCGTCGGCACGATGGCGTCCACCTCGTCCACGTGCAGGGCATGGGTGAACTCGGGCGGCAGGCCCATCGTGCGAGGCACCCGCGTGTTGGCTTCCACGATCACGATGCGGCCGGGGTCTGCCGCGGCGCGGTGCAGCTCTCGCACGGTCGCGCCCGCGTGCAACGAGAGGCTCATGTTCCCGTCCGCGTCGGGCGGCGTCGCGGTCGTGGTCATGACGCGCGGCGCGAAGCGTTCGGCAAGCGTCGCAAACCGGCGGAAGTCGGCCGGGACGAACTCGATGTCCGCGCCGGCGTCGATCAGCAGGCGTTCCGCGGGTCCGAAGAAGCCACTGCGGTAACGGACGCCGGGCTTGGTGAACAGCGTGTACACATCCAACAGGAGGCCGCCGAACACCTCGAGCTCGACCCAGTCGTCGCGCGCACCGAGCGCGTGCAGGAGGCCGGCAGGCGCGCCCGGGCCGAGGGGCACGGCCATCGTGTCGGTCGCGCGTACGAGCGCGGCCGCGTCTTCGACGCTCATCTCGCGAGCGGTCATCCGGGATGGGCTGCCTTCGCGGCGACGATCGCGGCGACGGCGGCGCCGGCACCTTCCCAGCCCCGCGTGCTCGTGCTCTTGCCCGGCTCGATGGTCTTGTAGAACTCGAAGAAGTGCTCGATCTCGCCCAACTGGTGATCGTCGATGTCGCCGAGGTCGTGCACGGTCTCCCACCGGGGATCGTGGGCCGGGACGCACAGCACCTTCGCGTCTTCGCCCTTTTCGTCGGACATCCAGAAGACGGCCACCACGCGCACCATCACGTGACACCCGGGGAACGTGGGCTCGGCGAGGAGCACGAGCGCGTCGAGCGGATCGCCGTCGTCGGCGAGCGTGCGCGGGAAGAAGCCGTAGTCGCCCGGGTACTGCATCGAGGTGAAGAGCGTGCGATCGAGCCAGATCGCGCCGGCGTCGTGATCCATCTCGTACTTGTTGCGCGACCCCTTCGGGATCTCGACGATCACCTCGTGCTCGTGGAGAGGTATCGCGCTCAAGAGCCCGGCGGCGAGATCACGCTGTTGACCGTGCGGCTTGCCGCGTTCACACGTTCGAGCACTGCGGTCAACATGCCGAGTGCCTTGGCGGTGGCTTCGAGGTTTGCCCGCATCGCGCGCGCTTGCAGCTCGCCCTGCTGGGCGGCCACCGTCACACCGTCCATCGGCGCGCGCAGGATCCGGTCGAGCTCCCGCGCGCCCGGAACCTTGCGGACCGCGTCGAACGCCGCGTTCGCGACCGCGCTCGCGTGCCCGACGACTTCGCTCAAGACGGTGCTTTCCCGCTCGGTCGTCTGCAACATCGACCCGACGTCGCGCTGGGCCTGGGTGGCGAGCCCGATCGCGTCGCGCACCAAGCCCGCGACCGTCGGGTCCTCGGTGGCCTTCACGAGCGCGCGCATCTGCCGCAACGCCTCGCGCACGACTTCCTGCGTGTCGACGTACCGACCGGTGCGCACCTGGCCCTGCACGAACTCCTCGAGCTGGGGCGGGAGATCGACGTCCATCAGATGGTGAGGACCGTGCGCAGCCCGCGCCCCGCGGTCATGTCGTCGAACGCGTCGTTGACCTCGGCGAGCGGGCGGCGGGCGGTGATCATGCCCTCGAGGTCGAGACGGCCCGCGCGCCACAGTGCGAGGAGCCGGGGAATGTCGCGGCGCCCGTTCGAGCTGCCGAGGAGGCAGCCGATCAGCTTGCGCTCCGACAACGAGAAGACGATCGGCGGTGCAATCGTGACGCTCTGGGCCAGGCCGCCGGCGCCGACCATGACGGTGGTTCCCCCGTTGCGCGTTGCCCAGATGCACATCTCGATCACCGGGCCGGCGCCCACAACGTCGAACGCGTCGTCGACGCCGATGCCCCCCGTGAGCTCGTGGACCACGCCGATCACATCCTGGCTGCTCGGGTCGATCACGTGGGTCGCGCCGAACCGCTTCGCGTTCTCGCGCCGCTCGGCGACCGGGTCGGAGACGATGATCGTCGACGCGCCCGCGATGCGCGCGCCCTGCACGATCGCGATGCCGATGCCGCCGGCGCCGACTACGAGCACGGTCGCGCCCTCGGGCACGCGCGCGGTGTTCAGGACCGCACCGACGCCAGTCTGCACTGCGCAGCCGATGACGCACGCGATCTCGAGCGGTGTGTCGTCCGCGACCTTCACGGCGCCGCTCGCGGTCGTGATCACGTACTCGGCGAACCCTCCGAGCCCCACACCTCTGAGCACCGGCTGCCCGTGGCACGACAACGGCGTGTGACCGTCGAGCAGCGCGCCGGTGTTGAGCGTCGCCGCGTTCACGCAACATCCGTACTCACCCCGGAGGCACCAGTAACACTCGTTGCACGACGGCACGGGCGTCAGCACGACCTTGTCGCCGGGCGCGACCGAGGTGATCCCGGCGCCGACCTGCTCGACGACACCTGCCGCTTCGTGGCCCAGCACGGTCGGCGCGGTGAACGGGAACGTCCCGTTCTGCAATGAGAGGTCGGAGTGGCAGACGCCGCAGTTGGTGACCCGCACCAGCACCTCTCCGGCGCGTGGTTCGTCGATGTCGATGTCGTCGACGACGTCGAGCGGCTTCTCGGATGCTTCGAGCAGGGCGGCGCGCATCTCCGCACGGTACCGGGAGGGTTCGGCCCGCGACCACCTCACCGGCGCGACGGGGCGAGGTACGCAGGCAGTTGGCTAGCGTCCCCGAACCGTGGACGCATCGACCGACATCCTCGACCTCTGGGTCAACCTCGTCACCGAGCAACTGGCCGACGACTTCGTCCGTCAAGAGGGCTACGAAGGAGTTCCGGGGTATCTCGGCAGCAGCGGACCGGTGGGGATCGAGTCGCTGCTCGCGACGATGGACGACCTCGGCGTGGCAACCGGCGTCTTCACGGGCGGGCTCGACCGCAACACCGACACGTTGCTCGCGATCTGCGACGCCCACCCCGGTCGCTTCCTCGTGGCCGGTGGTGTCGGTGACCCATCGAGACCGGGCCGCCAGGTCCGCCGGATCCGGGAGCTGGCGCAGCATCCGGCGTTCTGCCTCGTGCGCGTGATGCCGCTCGCGTCGCAGGTTCCGACGAACGACGCACGCCACTATCCGGTGTATCAGGTCTGTGAAGAGCTCGGCCTGCCCTGCGCGATCAATGCCGGCATCCCGGGACCGCGCGTGCGTTCGCGGGTGCAACATCCCGAGTTGCTCGAGGACGTGCTGATCGACTTTCCCGATCTCACGGTGATCGTCGCCCACATGGGCCACCCGTACGAAGAGCTCCTCATGAACTACATGCGCAAGTGGCCGAACCTCTTCCTCTCGTGCACCGCCTACGCACCGAAGTACATGGACGCGAACCTGGTGCAGTTCATGAACACCAAGACCTACCGGGGCCGGGTGCTGTGGGGCAGCGACGAACCGTGGTTCCCGATGCGCCGCTCACTCGCCGAGGCAGAGGCGCTGCCGCTCGACGACGAGGCCATGGCGTTGTTCCTGGGCGGCACCGCCCGCCGCCTGTTGACACGCCGCGTCCTGAGCGCGCGAGTCGCCGCGTCAGGTGCGGGCCGGCTTCAGCGCGCTGCGGACGCGTGCACGGTCGCTCGCCGGCAGCTTGACCTTGCGCAAGCGGACGCTCTTGGGCGTCACCTCGACGCACTCGTCGTCGGTGATGAATTCGAGCGCCTGCTCCAACGACATCACACGGGCAGGAACGAGCCGGACGAGATCGTCCGAGCCCGATGCCCGATGATTCGTGAGCTGCTTCTCCTTCGTCGGATTGACATCCATCTCGTCGGCACGCGCGTTCTCGCCGACGATCATCCCCTCGTAGACCTCGACGCCGGGACCGACCAGCATGGCGCCGCGTTCCTGCAGGTTCATCAACGCGTACGCCGTCGTGAGGCCCCGCCGATCCGAGACGAGGCTCCCCTGCGGGCGCGTCCGCAGCTCGCCGAACCACGGCGCCCAGCCGTCGAACACGTGGTGCAGCATCCCGGTGCCGCGCGTCTCGGTCATGAACTCCGTACGGAAACCGATGAGGCCGCGCGCCGGGACCCGGAAATCGATGCGCACCCAGCCCGTGCCGTGGTTGACCATCTGCTCCATACGGCCCTTGCGCAACGCCAGGAGCTGCGTCACCACGCCGAGGTAGTCCTCGGGCACGTCGACGGTCAGCAGCTCGACCGGTTCGCAACGCTTGCCGTCGACCTCGCGGATGACGACCTGCGGCTTCCCCACCGTGAGCTCGAATCCTTCGCGCCGCATCGTCTCCACGAGCACCGCGAGCTGGAGCTCGCCCCGACCTTGCACCTCCCACGCGTCCGGCCGTTCGGTCGGCAGCACGCGCAGCGAGACATTGCCGATCAGCTCCTGTTGCAGACGCGTTTCGACCTGCCGGGCCGTGAGCCGCTTTCCCTCCTGGCCCGCGAGCGGCGATGTATTGATCCCAACGGTCATCGAGAGGCTCGGCTCGTCGACGGTGAGGGGCGGGAGCGGGCGAGGATCGTCCACGTCGGTGAGCGTCTCGCCGATGGTGATCTCGGCGATGCCCGCGACGGCGATGATGTCGCCGGGGCCGGCCTCCGCGGCGTCGACGCGATCGAGTGCGTCGGTGAGATAGAGCTCGGAGATCTTGACCCGTTGCATCGTGCCGTCGAGCCGGCACCACGCGACCTGCTGGCCGCGTTGCACGTGGCCGTTGCGCACCCGGCACAGCGCGAGCCGGCCGACGTAGGGCGACGCGTCGAGGTTCGTGACGAGCGCCTGGAACGGCATGCCCTCGTCGAACTCGGGCGCCGGGATGCGCTCGAGGATCAGCTCGCACAGCGGCTTGAGGTCGCTGCCGTCGACGTCGCGTTCGAGCGAGGCCCAACCCGCCCGCGCGTTCGCGTAGACGATGGGGAACTCGATCTGGTGCTCGTCGGCGCCGAGGTCGAGAAAGAGCTCGTACACCTCGTCGAGCACCTCGCCGATCCGAGCATCGGGACGGTCGACCTTGTTGACGACGAGGATGACCGGCAGGCGCGCCTCGAGCGTCTTGCGCAGGACGAAACGGGTCTGCGGGAGCGGGCCTTCACTCGCATCGACCAGCAGGAGCACCCCGTCGACCATGGCCAGGGCCCGCTCGACCTCGCCGCCGAAGTCGGCGTGACCCGGGGTGTCGACGATGTTCAGCGTGACGTCGCCATACTTCACGGCGGTGTTCTTCGCGAGGATCGTGATGCCCTTCTCGCGCTCGAGGTCGTTCGAGTCCATGACGCGTTCGTTGACGTCCTGGTTCTCACGGAACGCGCCCGACTGCCACAACAAGGCGTCGACCAGCGTCGTCTTGCCGTGATCGACGTGGGCAACGATCGCGAGGTTGCGCAGCTCTTCGCGCTTGGACATCCGGACAGTCTACGGGCGTGTGTGGGGTGCGGAATCCGCACCCCACACACGCCTGGCGCCGGGGGGTTACGCGGAACGGGTGATCTTGAACGGGTTGTGCCTGGGGTGTGCCCCGGCACTCCCGACCGAGATCTTGGCGGTCGGCACCTTGTGGCCGTTCGACAGGAACAGGAACTGCAGCGACGGCGCGCAACTGGTGTCGAAGTTGAACCCGTCGGTGCGTCCGTAGTTGTTGAAACGGAACGCAATCGTGTGCTTGCCGGGACCGACCTTGACGTGGTCATTGCGCTCGAGCCCGACCGCTGTCACGTCGGTGAGCTCCCCACGCGTTCGGACGACGCCCGAGAACACACGGTCGTGCAGGGCGTTGTGGGTCACCCGCACGTGCCAACCATTGTCGTCGTGCCATACGGTCACACCTGGGCTCCGACCCGGCGCGCCTTCGGCCGACGCCGGCCACGAGTCGGGTGCACCGCCGGGCAGGCCCGTCGTCGACGAGCTCGACGCCGAGGTCTCGGACGCAACCGCGGCGGTCGCGGCCGTGCCGACCAGCAGCGCCGCCATGACGCCTGTTGCTGCGATTTTCTTGAGCTTCATGAGTGTCCTTCCGGAGATCGTGGGATCGTTCCGAAAGGCAGCATCGCCCCGCTTTGTGAGCGGACCGCGAGGCGTCGGTTACCGTCGGCCCATGTTCAAGGAGTCAGGAGTTAACCGCACCGCGGGGAGTCCCAATGGCGTCATGGCTGGCTTCCGTGGACATCAGAAGCAGTTCGACTTCGTCGGCATCGAGCGGCTTCGCAAATAGATACCCCTGGGCGAAGTCGCAGTGTTCGGCCCGGAGGTGGTCGCGTTGAACGGCCAGCTCCACACCCTCGGCGACAACCTTGAGTTGAAGGGTTCGGCCGAGGTCGAGCAGTCCGCGCACGATGGCCGGCGCGTCGCTCGCGTCGGTGATGCGGTCAATGAAGGACTTGTCGATCTTGAGGATGTCGACCGGGAACTCCCGCAGGTAGCTGAGTGATGAGTAACCCGTGCCGAAGTCGTCGATGGCCAAGCGGACACCGAGCTCGCGAAGTCTTCGCAGTCGACGCGCCGCGACCGCAGCGTCGGCGATCAGAACGGATTCGGTGATCTCCAATACCAGCATGGATGGTTCGAGGCCCGCTTCCTCCAGCGCCGACGCCACCTCATTGACGAGATCCGGGGATGCGAGCTGGCGGGCAGAGATGTTGACTGCCATCGACAGCCCGCCTTCGCGCGTGTACTCCGACTGCCACCGGGCGGCGGTACGGCACGCCTCTTGAAGCACCCAGGCGCCGATCGGCACCATGAGGCCGCTGTCCTCGACGAGGGGGATGAACCTCTCGGGCGCAATCGTTCCGAGGATCGGATGATCCCACCGCAGCAACGCTTCGAACCCGACGACGCGGTTGTCCGGGGACGAGAGCTCGACCACCGGCTGGTACACGAGCCGGAACTGGCCGGCGTCGAGCGCACCAACGAGGTCCGTCTCGAACCGGAGTCGTTCGATGGTGGCAACCCGCATCTCGGCGTCGAAGACGACCCATCGACCCTTGCCCGCAGCCTTGGCTCGGTACATCGCGACATCGGCGTTGCGAAGCAGTGATGCCGCAGTCGAGTCGTCGTCACCGAGGGCAATGCCGAGGCTCGCCGAGAGCTTGATCTGCTGGCCGTTCACGCATACCGGCTCTGTGAGTGTCGAGAGGATGCGTTCGGCAACTCCTTCGGCTTCTCCCAGAGGCCTGGCGCTCTCCTCGATGAGAATCGCGAATTCGTCACCACCGAGCCGAGCAACAGTGTCGCCAGTGCGAATTGCCGATTCGAGTCGCCGTGCCACCTCGCGAAGGACTTCGTCGCCGACGTCGTGACCGAGACCGTCGTTGACTGTCTTGAAGCCGTCGAGGTCCATGAATACCACCGCGGGCACGTGGTCGGTGCGAACCGCGCGACTCAGCGAGTGTGTGATCCGGTCACGGAACAGTGCTCGATTCGCGAGGCCTGTGAGCACATCGTGGAACGCCTGGTGTGCGAGCTCCTGCTCCACGCGTTTGCGATCAGTGATGTCGTGCAGTGTCACGACAACGCCGCCGACGTCGTCGTCGTCGATCAGGTTCACCGCTCGTGCCGCGAGCCACATCTCCGATCCATCTGCGTGGGTCGTTCGTAGTTCGCCGTCGTACGTCGTGCCCGGCGACGCGAGAAGCTTGTCGAAGATGGCGCGGACATCATCGAGATCCATGGCGCTCACGGCGCTGAAGGCATTCGTTCCTATTGTCGGAGCGTCGGGGGCGCCGACGAGCGCCGAGAGCCGATCCCGCCGTCGAGGATCTTGCCGTCGCGGTCGACGACGAGGACGGCATCGGACGAGTTTGCGGCGAGCGCCCGGAAGTGATGCTCACGCGATTGCAGGCGCGCTCGGGCACGTTCCGCCGCGTCGAGAATCCGCACCGATCGGACGTACGCGAGTGCAACAAGGATCACCGTAAGGACCAGCAACGGCCAAGGGTCGGCGTCCTTGCCGTGCACGGCACCCCAAGCCTCGATCGCTCCGGGAATCAGGAGGGGCGCCATACCGAACGCGATGCGACCGCGGCCGACGGTCTCGGCGGGCGGCTCCGGCGCCATCTCCGCGGTCGGACGATGCCAAATGGCTGCGGCGAGGAGCGCCGCGCCGAACATCCACCCGCCGTCAAATGCACGCGAGACCCTGTCCGACGTAACGACCAGCAAGAACGCGATATCCGACACGAGCCAACAGAGGACACCTACCGCGAGGAGCCCACCGGTGAACGAACCCTTCCCGTAGCTGAAGATCGTCCGGAGCACCAACGTCAGGAGCATCGCGTCGAGGATCGGGTATGTGGCCCAGACGAGCCGTACCGTCATCGGAACGGAACTATCCGCGATCGTGTCCACGATCGCGAACTGCCACGCCAGGACGACCGAGACGGCCGCGACCGCCACCATGTCGATGAGCGCATCGCCACCAACACGCCGATCGATACGCCGCGCACGGAGCAGTTGCCAGAGGCCGGCGAACACTCCGACGTACGAGACGATCCAAAAGAAATCGGCGACGGACACATCGGGTCCGGCGCCGTTCAGCCAAAGGAGGAACGTCCAGATCATCTCCCCGATCGCGGAGCACAACACACCGAGTGCGATGTAGCACCACGGCAACCTGCGTCCCGCCGGGTGACGGCGGATACCGAAGCACGCGACGACGCCACCTCCCACGACGACCGAGAGGTACGTGAGATCGCCGATGAGACCCGTGGTCACCACGTGCAATATCGACATCGCGACGACGACACCCACGACCGCGATCAGCCACAGCTTCTTCCGATTCCGGATGTAACCCGATCCAAGGAAGAACGCCGACGACGGCGGCCATGTGGTCACGCCGAGGTATCGACCCATATCACCCTCCGCGGCAGGGCCGAACGGCTCATGTCCATCTGAGCGTTTGTGCGCACGCCCGAACTGCACCCTGTCGTCTGCGCCTGCCAGCATTGGGCCGCATCGAACGGAGGGAGCGGAGCGTGGCGTCGACCGATATTGATGGATGGACGGCATCCGGCTTCGAAGGCGTCCGCGACGCGTTCGTGAAGAACTTCGACAAGGGCCTCGAGATCGGCGCCGCGTTCTCGGCCTACCACCGGGGCGAGAAGGTGGTCGACCTGTGGGGCGGCGTCGCCGACGCCGACACGGGTCGTCCGTGGGACGAGCGCACGCTGGCACTCGTGTTCTCGACGACGAAGGGCGCCACCGCGATCTGCGCCAACAAGCTGGCGCAGGAGGGTGAGCTCGACGTCGACGCGCCGGTCGCGAAGTACTGGCCCGAGTTCGCCGCGGGCGGGAAAGAGGACGATCCCGGTGACGTACTTGTTGTCGCACCAGGCCGGCCTGGCGTGGGTCGACGGCGAGATGACGCTCGAGGAAGCGCTGTCGTGGGAACCGGTCGTCGAGGCGCTCGCGCGCCAGGTGCCGCACTGGGAACCCGGCACGCAGCACGGCTACCACGCGACGACCTATGGCTGGCTGGTCGGCGAGGTCATCCAGCGGGTCACCGGCAAGAGCGTCGGCACGTACTTCCGACGACGAGATCGCCGAACCACTCGGTGCTCGACTTCTGGATCGGGCTGCCTGAAGGCGGAGGAACCGCGCGTCGCCATGCTGCGTCGGTGGCCTCGCCGATTCCTCGCTCGACCGACGACCCGCAGATCGCGCGACCTCGTCAACCAGATCATGGGCCCCGACACGATGCTGGGCAAGGCGCTGTACGCGCCCGGCAGGTGTGTTCGCCGGGTCGCGACGTGTGGAACTCGCGCGCGGTCCACGCGGCCGAGATACCCGCCGCGGACGGCATCGGCGACGCGCGTTCGCTCGCACGCATGTACGCCGCGTGCATCGGCGAGGTCGACGGCGTCCGGCTCCTCGACGACGCGCAGCTCCGCGAGCGACGACCCAGCAGACGAGGGCCCGAACAAGGTGCTGCTCGACATGGACATCCAGTTCGGTCTCGGCTTCATGCTGCGCTCCGAGCTCATGCCGCTCGGCGGCCCGACGCTCGTTCGGCCACTTCGGCGCAGGTGGCTCCGTGGGCTGGGCCGATCCCGATGCCGGGCTTGCGTTCGGCTACGTGATGAACCGGATGGACATGGGCCTCGCCGGCGATCGCCGCAGCTTCGACCTCACGGACGCGTGTACGCGGCCGTCGGGTGATCAGCGACGCTCGGTACCCTGCGAGCAGTGACGCACGAACCGGCGATCGACGTCGACGTGCCGTTCGAGCGGCTCGAGCTCGAAGGCGGCTCGTGGGTCGAGATCGCGCGGGGATGGTTCACGCGGCGCGGACGAGCTGTACGCGCACCTGGAGGCGACGGTCGCGTGGCAGCAAGGGCGCGTCTGGCGGTACGAACGGCATGTCGAGGAACCCCGGCTCGGTGCGGCCGGCTCCCTCCGCAATCCGCACCATGCGGTGCTGGCCGACGCCCAGAAGACCCTCCAGCGTCGATACGGCACGCGGTTCGACGGGTTCGGGCTTCAGTACTACCGCGACGCACGCGACAGTGTGGCGATGCATCGTGACCGCGAGATGCGCTGGCTCGAGGACACGGTCGTTGCGATCTTGACGACGGGCGCGCAACGGCCGTTCTTGGTCCAGCGGCGCGACACGTATGACTCGTCGACGGCCCGCGACCTCTCTCCCGGGTCTGGTGACCTGATGGTCTTCGGCGGGCGCTTCCAGGCCGACTACCTCCACGGCGTGCCGAAGGTGCGGCATGCGGTGCGCGGTCGCATCTCCGTGCAGTGGCGGTACACATCGAAACGGGGCAGGCCCGACATGAACCCGGGTTACTACGCGCCGCGAGAGTTCTCGAAGTCGTCGCGCGGTCGGAGGTGATCAATGAGCATTCCGGTCGCACTCGACGAGGTGCGTGATGTCGCGTCGCGCCAGGCACCTTTCGCGTACCTGTTGACGGTCACCGAGCGATCGAGCGCGCACGTGGTGGCCGTCACGGTCGCGATCGGCGACGGCGCGATCACGTGCGAGGCCGGGAAGGGGTCGTGTGCGAACGCGGCCGCGCGGCCGGACGTGTCGCTCCTGTGGCCCCCGGCGACCGTTGACGACTACTCGCTGATCGTCGACGGGCAGGCATCGGTCGACGGGTCCACGGTGAAGATCGTGCCGACGCGCGCCGTGCGGCATCGCCCCGCACCCGGCGGCGGCAACGACTGCGCGCCGGTCACACTCGACTGAACGGCCGCGAGCAGGAAGAGGACGACACCATGGGCAAGCTCATCGTGACCGAGTTCGTCACGCTGGACGGAGTGGCACAGGCGCCGGGAGGGCCCGACGAGGACCGCGCCAGCGGCTTCACGCACGGCGGATGGCAGGCCCCACTGATGGACGAGGAGGCCGGCAGCGTCATCTTCGAAGAAGCGAGGAGCATGGACGCGTTGCTCCTCGGCCGAAAGACCTACGAGATCTTCGCCAACTATTGGCCGACAGCTCCAGAGGAGATCCCGTTCACCAGTCTGCTCAACGGTGTCCCCAAGTACGTCGCCAGTCGCACGCTCGCCGGTCCTCTCGACTGGCGGGGCTCGACCGTTGTGGGCGAATCCATCGCCGAGGGCGTGACCGCTCTCAAAGAGCGCCACGATGAAGTCCACGTCATCGGCAGTCTCGACCTCGTGCAGTCACTGCTGCGCCTCGGCCTTGTCGATCGGCTGAACCTGTGGCAGTACCCGGTACTACTGGGCAGCGGTAAGCGGGTATTCGCCGACGGGACCGTGCCCACCGCGCTCCGGCTGGTCGAATCGGTCACCTATCCCAGTGGCACGCTCCACGTCACCTACGACACTGCCGGAACGCCCACATACGGCACCATGTGAAACAGCATGTCCAAGCTGATCTACATCGCGAACATCTCCCTGGACGGCTACATCGAAGACTCGCACGGCAATTTCGACTGGACCGATCCCGACGACGAGGTGTTCGCGTTCATCACTGACCTCGTGCGCGCTTCGGGCACCTACCTCTACGGCCGCCGTATGTACGAGACAATGGCCGTCTGGGAGACCGACCCCGCCTTCGCCGCGCAGTCGGGGCTCATGGGGGACTTCGCCCACGTCTGGCAGGCTGCAAACAAGGTCGTCTATTCCACGACCCTGAACGAGGTGTCGACCGCCAGGACGCAGCTCGAGCGCAACTTCGACCCGGACGCGATCCGTGACTTGAAGGCATCCGCGGCCGGAGATCTCACCGTGGGAGGCCCGAACCTCGCCACGCACGCTTTCCATGCCGGGCTCGTCGATGAGTGTCAGTTGTTCATCGATCCGGTATTCGTCGGCACGGGCAAGCCGGCGCTTCCTCGCGACATGCGCGCCGACCTCGAGCTCCTCGACGAGCGCCGGTTCAACAATGTTGTTTACGTCCGTTACCGCGTCGCGTCCTGACCATCCTGCGACGATCTGGGGTCGGAGAACCGGCGGCTCGAAATATCGCTCCCGATCGAGGCCTGTTTGTGTCAAGAGGCTTGTTCCGGACGCTGTTTGCGCGCGTTGGGTCAACCCCGTGGCACGCGGGGATCGGGTGGTCGTAGCGTTGGTGTCGGGTTCGGGAGTGACTTCTCCGAAGTGCCGGCTTCAGGGATCTGCCGGCCGCGCTGGATTTCAGAGTCGCCCCTGAATGTCCTCCCGGACCCCGTTCTCGTTAGTGGTCGAGGTCGGCGCGGAGTTGTCGGTAGACGGCGTCGCTGATCCTGCGTTTGAGGCAACGCATTGCCTCTTTTCGTGTCTTCCCGTCGGCCTGTCTCGCGAGGTAGTAGCGGCGGCCGGGTGTGTCGTGACTGATCTGGCCCAGCGCGGCAATGTGGATCGCATGGTTCAGTTGCCGGTTCCCGTTTGGGTTCAGGCGGTGTCGAACCTTCGGACCGGACGACGCTTCGATCGGCGCGGTTGCGTTGTAGCGGGCGTAATGGCCGGCGTTCGGGAACCGCTTGATGTCGCCGCTATGGCCGATGAGGTAACACGCGACGATCGGTCCGACACCGATTACATCTGTCACGGACGTGCCCGCGGCCTTGACGGCGTCGTTGATGCGTCCGTGGAGCTCGACGAGCGCGAGGTCGGTCCGCCGGACTTCCTCGAGAAACTCAACCGCGATCCGCTTCCGTTCGATCACGATCGCGTCTGCCGGCCGGACTTTGCGGAGCTCCGAAGCGGCCCGTTTCGCCGAGAGATTCTTGGATAGACCGCCTTCGGTCATCTCGCACAACACCGCGTGCAGCCGGCAGATCGCGCGGGTCCGCGCCGCGGTGAGCTGGTGATGTCGTCGCGCCAACAACCGCAGGATCTGACGATGGTCCTCGAACGCAACCGTGTGCAGGTTCCCGTTTCGTAACGCGACGATCGCTGCCGAGCGTGCGTCGTAAGGGTCGGTCTTGTCCTTATGGCCTGAGTCCAACAACCGCGCCCTCGCCGAGAGCGCCGGCGGAACGTCAAACACGGTCTCACCCGCTCCGACAAGCTGTTGGGCCAACAACGCGCCGGTCCCGGTCGCGCCTTCAATGGCCCACAGTCGCTCGCGTTGTCGACGATCCGCGCGCACCAAGAGCTCACCCACGAGCCGCTCGTCGCCATCGATCGCAACGGCAGTGTGTGAACCCTTGTGCGGGTCGACTCCAAGAATGAACACGTGTCCTCCTCGATCAGAAGTGGGTCGCCGCGGCGGGCACTCCTGATGCGGGGATGGCGTTCCTGTTTCGAGCCACGCCACAGCACGGGAACCAGCGGCCGGCCTCATCGCTCGGAAGCCAACCCGAAAGCGGCAGGGCATTCTCGAGACCCAACCGCCGGCACCCTCGACGCTACGAACAACCGCAGCGCGTGACACGCACTCAACCATCAGGGCATTCTGCGTGCGTGTTCCGAGAGGCCCGGCCAGAAGACTTCGACGACATTCTTGCGCTCTACCGACAGCTTCACCCCCACGATCCCGAGGTCGAGGACGGATCCGACGAAGCGGCTTTCGAGCGGATTCTCGCCTCTCCAGGGCTTCACCTGTTCGTACTCGAGCTCGATGGTGCCGTGGTCGCCACCACGTACTTGAACGTGATTCCGAACCTGACACGCTCGGCTTCGCCGTATGCCGTCATCGAGAACGTCGTCGTCGAAGAGCGGTTGCGCGGGACGGGACTCGGTAAGCAGATCATGGGCTCGACCCTCCAAGCGGCGTGGTCTGCGGGCTGCTACAAGGCGATGCTCATGACCGGCTCACGCAGGCCCTCGACGCATGCCTTCTATCGAGCGTGCGGGTTTTCGCCTGACGCCAAGACGGCGTACCTCGCTCGACCTGGTCCGAGCACATGACTGCCGCTCGGCAGCGCGTGGGCACGAATTCCGACGCATGTGTCGGGAACGGTGCCCACGCCCTCGGGCCATGGGACATTGCCGTGGCGTGAGCCGACCGGCGGTCAGAACAGCTCGACGGGGATCGCGGCGCCGCCTTCCGGCTTGACGTACAGCGTCGCGACCTCGGGACGGATCGCGGGCGAGAACTCCCGAGACAGCCGCGTGACGGCACCGGGCTCCATCGCGAGTGGCAATGCCTCCACTTCGTCGGTTGGGCGCTCGAGACCGGCGTATACATATCCCGTCTCGTCCTCGAGCGACACGACCGCGATCGGCACCGATTCGTCGTAGGTGCCGGGCGCTCGCCGGAGTGCGTACTGCACGACGACGGCCTCGAGCCACAGCTCGACGCTCAGCACGAGAAAGTGCCGTCCGTCGGCGAGCGAGCACCCGCGGCCGACCGCGACAACTCGTATCGCGTCCTCGTCGTACCAATCGCCGAACATCGACGATGATCAGCGATCGCGGGACAGGTCGCCGGTCATCGGCTGGGTCCCCCGCCGCTCGCTGTCGCGGTACGCGGTTTCCGCCATCCGTTCACCGAACACGACCTCGCCCGGGCTCCGGCCGTCGATGTGGCCCATGATCCCCTTGTACAAGCGGTAGCCGAGCAGCTCGAGCAACCGGTCCGAGAACCCGGCCGCGACGTCGGCCGGCACACCGAGGTACGGGTTCTGCTGCTGGCGCACGAAACCGGGGCAGTACTGCACGTTGACGCCCAGGCGCCACTCGTCGGCGGTCGTGTTGGCGCCGCCACCGTGCCAGAGCGATCCGTGGAAGATCATCACCGCGCCGGCCGGCATCTCGAGCGCGCGCACCTCGACGTCGTCGAGCGCGCCGGGGGCATCGGCGCTGAGCGGGGAACGATGGGAGCCCGGCACGAAGCATGTGCCGCCGTTGGCGGTCGTGAAATCGGTCAACGCCCACATGCTCGTCACCATCATCGGCGCGTGCGGACGCTGCAGGTGACGCGACATCACGATGTCGTCGCCGTGCATCGGTTGCGGATGCTCACCCGGCCCGATGTCGATCGCGGTCATCCCGCTCAACAAGCAACCGCGGTCGAGCATGCGCTCGACGATCGGGAGCACGCTGCGGTGCACGGGCATCGCCCGGAACAACGGATCCTTGGCGAGCAGGTTGTACATCCGCATCGTCGCGTGTCCCTCGGCGGCGGTCTCGCGGGGCCGCACGTCCAGCTCGCCCTCGAGGCGCCGAATCGTGTCGCGCAGGTCGCGAACCAGCTCGGGCTCGATCGCATCCTCGACGATCGTGTAGCCGTCGGCATCGATGCGCTCGACATGGTCGAAAATAGAGGTCTCGGCGAGGGTCACCATGACACCATCGCGGACGTGGAGCCGCTCGACAACCCCGTATGGCACGCGCTGACCGGACCGCAGGCGCCGTTCTGCCAAGGCACCAGCGTCGCGGTCCGTTACGACCCCGAGGTGGCGCCCTTTGCCGCGATGCCCGACCACGCCGCCGCCGACACTTGGGACGCGCTCGGCGGGCTCCTCGGCCCGGGCGGTGGCGCGGTCGTGTTCCGCGGTGACGACCTCGAACTCCCCGGCGGGTGGGAGGTCCCGTTCCGGCTGCCGGGGCTGCAGATGATCGCGACTGCGACGATCGGCGAGCCCGATCCCGCGTTCGTCCGGCTCACGAAGGATGACGTGCCCGACATGCTCGCGCTCGTCGGCCGCACGCGGCCCGGACCCTTCTTCACGCGCACCATCGAGCTCGGCACGTACCTCGGTCTCCGGGAAGACGGCACACTCGTCGCGATGGCGGGCGAGCGCGTGCACCTCGACGGCTACACCGAGATCAGCGCGGTATGCACCGACGAAGCCGCCCGCAAGCGCGGCCTGGCGACCCGCCTCGTGCGCGCGATCGCGGCCCGCATCGAAGCACGCGGGGAGACCGCGATACTCCACGTCGCGAGCGAGAATGTCGGGGCGATCCGCGTCTACGAAGCGGTCGGGTTCGACACACGGGCCGCGTACGACTTCCTCATGGTGCGACCGCCGAGTTGATCCGCTCCACGATGTCGTCGACCGACGCGGTTGCGTCCACGACGAGCGACGCGAGCGAGCGGTAGAGCGCGTCACGCGCGTCGAATTGCCGCGCAGCACGTCGCGGGGATCGCGCCCGCTGAACGGGCGGTACCCATCGTCTTGCATCACCCGCTGCGCCAACACGTCCGGCTCCGCGCGCAAGTAGACGACGGAGAAGTTGCGCAACGCCTCCGCGACATCGGGCTCGAGCGCCGCGCCCGCCGCCGCGGCGATGACCCCCGGGCTCTCCAACGCTTCGAGCAGCGCATCGGCTTCGGCGCGGTGCAACACGTCGAATCCTTCCGACTGTTCGATGTCACGCGCCGTGCGCCCCGAGCGTCGTAGGAGAATGACGTCGTTGTCGACGAACGGGAGCCCGAGCCGTCCGGCAAGCCGCGGGCCCACCGTGGACTTACCCGAGCCCATCAGTCCGATCAGCACCACAGAGCCGGGCACGGGCGAACGTATAGCACTGGTAAAGAGCGGCACACCGCCGGTACGGAAAACAAGCTCGTTCGACCAAGCTTCGATAGATTCCTCCGCTATGCGCGTGCCCCCTGCCCGGGTGTACTTCCCGGACGACGACCGCGCCGAGATCCTGGCGCGGATCGACCACACGCTCGCCACCGGGCAGCTCACTCTCGGGGCCATCGGCCGCGAGCTCGAAGAGGCGTTCGCGACGCGCCACCAGGCCGAACACGCCGTCGCGGTGAGCTCGGGAACGAGCGCACTCGAGATCATTCTCCGCGCGCTCGACGTCGCCGGGCGAGAGGTCCTCGTCCCTGCGAACACTTTCTTCGCAACCGCGGCTGCGGCTGTGCACGCGGGCGCGCGCGTGCGATTCGTCGATTGCGACCCGCACACGATGTCCTTCGACCTCGACGATGTCGCCGCATCGATCGGTCCCGACACCGCGGCCGTCGTCGCCGTGCACATCGGCGGCCTGATCAGTCCCGCGGTACCCGCGCTCGCGGCACTGTGCGCGCAGCGAGGCGTGTCCCTTGTCGAGGACGCCGCCCATGCGCACGGCAGCGCGCTCGACAACCGTTCCGCGGGAACATTCGGTATCGCCGCGGCATTCTCGTTCTATCCGACGAAGGTCATCGCGGGCGGCGAAGGGGGCATGATCGTCACCGACGATGCCGCGATCGCCGAGGAAGCGCGCACGTACAGGGATCAGGGCAAGGGCTCGTTCCACGCGAATTTCCACACGCGTCTCGGCGCGAACTGGCGCATGAGCGAGCCTCATGCCGCGATCGTGCTCTCGCAGTTGCGCCGCCTCGACGAATTCATCGCGGCGCGCCAGTCGCTCGCGAAACGCTACGACGCCGCGATCGAGCAGATCGGTCTGCGTCCTCTCGACGTCCCTCCGAACGCGCACTGCAACTACTACAAGTACGTCGCGTTCCTGCCCGACGGCGTCGACCGCTCGGCACTGAAGCAGACGCTGCGTGCGCAGTACGACATCGGCCTTTCCGGCGAGGTCTACGACACTCCGCTGCACCGACAGCCCGTGTTCGAATCGTTGGCAGATCGCGCGCTCCCGGGCGCCGAATCGCTGTGCGCGCGTCACATCTGCTTGCCGTTGTATCCGTCGCTCGAAGAGCATGACGCCGACTACGTCCTCGAGTCCCTGGCATCGGAGCTGCAGTGCAAGACGAATTGATCGCCGTCACGGGTGGGTCCGGCTTCGTGGGTTCCCACGTGGTCGACGCGCTGTTGGACGCGGGTCACACGGTGCGCGTGATCGACCCGCAGAAGCCGCTCCAGTCCGACGTCGTCGACTGGGCCGACGTCGACATGCTCGACCAGGAAGCACTGACCGACGCATTGCAGGGCGTCGGCCCGGTCTTCCACCTCGCGGCGATGGCCGACGTGAACGACATCGTGGCGGATCCGCCCCAGAGCGTCTGGCTGAACACGTTCGGTGTGGCGCGCGTGCTCGAAGCCGCACGGCGGGCCAACGCGGGTCGGGTGGTGCTCTCGAGCACCGTGTGGGTCTACGCCGCGACGCAGGGGGACGAAGTCGACGAGACGACGCTGTTCGACCTCCAGACCGACCGCCACCTCTATGTGTCCGAGAAGATCGCCGCCGAGATGTTGTGCCGCGACTACGCAACGCTGTTCGGTCGCCCGTACACGGTGCTCCGCTACGGCATCCCGTTCGGGCCGCGCATGCGTACGGACCTGGTCGTCGCCGCATTCCTGCTGCGAGCACTCCGCGGGGAGCCGCTCCGCATCGACGGTGACGGCTCCCAGGAACGGCGGTTCGTGTATGTCCGTGACCTCGCTGCCGCGCACGTGCTCGCGCTGAGCGAGGTCGCCGAGAACCGCACCTACAACCTCGAATCCGACGAGGCAATCTCGATCCGGACGCTCGCCGAGACGGTGCGGGACCTCGTGGGCGACGTCGAGGTGACCTTCGGGCCGACGCGGCCCGGCGACTACCGTGCACGCATCGTGCGCAGCGACCGCGCGCGTGAAGAACTTGGGTGGCAGCCGCAGCACACCTTCGCAGATGGGCTGCGGAAGACGCTTGCGTGGTATCGCGAGCAGCAGACAGCGGGGTCCTAGGAACACGTGGCAGGAACGTCGCGCCGCATCGCGGTGGTCCCGGCGTACAACGAAGAACCGACGGTCGTCGCCGTCCTCGACGAGCTCTATCCGCTGGTCGACGAGCTCGTAGTCGTCGACGACGGGTCGACCGACAACACGCGCCGCGAGATCGAACGTTGGATGGCGGGGGCGCGGATACCGCGGCGCGCGGGAGCGTGGGAACTCGGCTGCGCTGCCGCCTGCTCGTGCACGAGGTCAACCGGGGAATGTCGGAGGCGTACTTCACGGCGCTGACCGAGCTGCGCGACCGTTTGCAGCACGGCGAGCTCGACGGCGACGACCTGGTGTTCACCGTCGACGCCGACGGGCAGCACGACCTCCACGTGCTGAACGAGCTGGTGGAGATGACGATCGCCGAGGGGCTCGACGCGAACCTCGCCCGCCGCGACCTCTCGTACCACGGCCCGTTCAAGCGCACCGGCAACTGGGTGCTCTCGAAGTGGGCATCGGCATGGGCGGGGACGCCGCTCTTGGATGTCGAATCGGGCTATCGCATCTTCCGCCTCGGCGCGCTGGCGCACGCGCTCGACTACTACTCCGGCTACAAGTACAGCGAGACCGTCGAGGTCGCGGTCGTCCTGTGCCAGCTCGGCTACAAGGTGCGCAACGACCACCTCGTACCGGTGCCGGTGGCACGTTCACGCACACGCATGCGCGACGCGCTCATAGACATGAGCGTGATCCCGATCGCCGCGGGCCGCGTCTGGCACCGCGATCGCGTCCGCGAGGCGCTCCCCACCGACGCGGTCGCGCACGTCGCGCTCGCCGGGATCCTCGGCCTGCTCTGCTCGTTCACCTACGCGCAGGCCACCGACACGATGCTGACCCTCATCCTCGCCGCGATCGCCGCGTTCGGGCTGGGCTCGACGATCCGGCGGTTCGTGCCCCGGCCTTCGCTGTCGTTGCTGGGCGCGCTGCTTGCGCTCGTCGCGGCCTGGCTGGTGCCGCAACGACCGGACATGGGGAGCGCGATCGTCCTCGCGGCGTTGTTCGGGGTCGGTGCGTCACTCGCGGCACCGCCGGTACGCCGCCCGCGCCCACTGGTCCTGGCCGGTGCGTTCGTGGTCTTCGTCGTGGTCCGTATCGGCGGCACACGCGCGACGCTGCTCGGGCTCGCCGTGGTCGGCGTCGCGATCGCGGCGCTCGCCGCGCGCTTCGGCCGGATCGCCATGCCCGGCAGGTACCGCATGCGCACACTTGCCGTCGGCAGCATTCTCGTGGTCACGACATCCGGCATCACCGGATACTTCGGTGCGAGCACCGTCGGTGCCACGTGGTTCGGCGGCGGCGTGACCCACGGCCCACGCGGAAGCGACGCCGTCGCAATCACGTTCGACGACGGCCCGAATACCGAAGCGACGCCGGCGATCATGAAGATCCTCGACGACGCCGGCGTCAAGGGCTCCTTCTTCGTCGTGGGCAAGGCACTGGACGCCGAGCCGCAGATCGTGCGCGACCTCTACGCCCACGGCCATCTCGTCGGCAATCACTCGTACCACCACGACGATTGGCGTTGGCTCGACCCCCGGTATCCCGAGCTCGCCCGCACGCAGGACGCGTTCGCCCGCAACATCGGCAAGTGCCCGGTCTGGTTCCGGCCGCCCCACGGCCAGAAGACCCCGATGATGGCGCGGGTCGTGCACGAGCACCACATGCACATCGCGCTCTGGGACGTGTCGGTGGCCGACTGGTCGGCCGCGGACCCCGACGCCGTCGCCGCCAACGTGCTCGACGCGTGTGCAGGGCGGGTCGATCATCGACCTGCACGACGGGTTCGACGGCAAGCCGTGGATCGATCGCTCGGTGGTCGTCAAGGCACTCCCGAAGATCCTCGAAGGTCTCCGGGAGAAGCACCTCCGGCCGGTGCGCCTGGATCAGCTCGTGGGCGGCCACACGTACCAGCCGTGCACCCGGCAAGACACGTAACCGACGCGCCCCGCTCCGGGCTCGCGGAGTCGGAGGCGTCCCGCCGTACTGATCACGTCGTCGGGAGCCGCATCGCACTGGCGGTGTTCGTCGTGGCGTGGGTCGTCCTGCTCGCGGTGTACCTCCGCCATGCGATCGTGTTCTCGTCGGACAGTGTCAACAACCACGTGCACGTGTGGCACATCGCACGCGACCTGTGGCACCACGGCCGTTTACCTTGGCGCTTCCCGCAGCTCGGTCACGGTGAGGCGTACGCATATCCGTACGGCTTCGTGAACTGGACGACCGCCGCGCTCGCGTGGCCCCTGTTCGGCAACTGGGCCGTGACCCTGTGGACCGTGCTCGGCGTCGTCGGGTGCATCGTCGCGACGTTCGTCGCGTTCCCGGAGTTGCGACGCGGCTGGTGGGCGGCGGCCGTGCTCGCGAACCCGGCGATCGTCCAGGCGCTGCTGTTCGGCCAACAGTCGTTCGCATGGGGCGCGATGTTCATGCTGTTCGCCATCGCGGCCTGGCGGCGCGGCGCGCGCGGTTGGGCGATGGTGCTCCTCGGCATTGGATTCGCCACGCATCCCTACATCGTCGCCCCGCTCGCGCTCGTCGTGCTGCTGCTCTGCCTGCCGTTCACGCGCGACCGGTCCGGGGTGATCAAGTGGTACGTCGTCGCCTGCGTGATCGCGGTCCCGGCAGTCGTCATCGTGTTCATCTCGCCGAGCGCCTCCGACTCACGCCCGAGCACGCAGATCGTGAACTTTCTCAGCACGTTGGGCCCGCGAGTCTTCATCGCGGTGCTCCCGATCTTCTACGTGCTCCTGCGCCGGCTCGCCTGGAGCTGGCTGGCACCGGTCGCGCTCGCCGTCTCGCTCATCCTGCTCGTCGCGCTCTCGTTCCCGCTCAACGTCTGGGCGCAATGGAGAGTGCTGGCGTGGGATGGCGTCGACACCGCGAGCCTCGACGCGTACCTGCGGTCGCCGTCGTTCGTCCGAGGAGCCACGTACCGCGTGCTGCGCGGCGGCGACGGCAAGCTCGGCCTGTACCACGTCGTGCAAGCGGGTGGTCGCCTCGATTCGGAGATGTTCCCGGAGACGATGGCAATCCGCGACTTCCACGACGTCGCCGACTACGAGAAGCTCCTCTGCGATCGTCACATCGACCAGATCATGCACTTCGACAGCTATGACGCGTCCCGCCACACGAACGAGCGCGAGATGATCGCACGGCTCGCGGCGGACAGCGGCGACCGCGTCCACCTCGAAGAGCTTGCGCGGGGCACGAACTTCGAGATCTATGCAGTCGATCGCAGCGGCTGCGAATCGGTCCGCGCCGCAGCGTCCATGTCCTCGTAACGTTGGCACCGTGCCCGACGAGCCGCACTGGATCGACCTCTGCGACCCCGACGAAGAGACCCTTCGAAACGTGCTGCCGGCGCACCTCCACGACGTCACGCTCGAGCGGCTGCTGCACCGTCCGGAACGGGACGACGAGGTGCGGCCCCGCCTCGAAGCCCGTGTCGACTACGTCTTCGGCATCCTCGTGTTCCCGGCGCTGCCGAACGACGGCCCCGCGGTGTTCCAAGAGGTCGACATCGTCGCGACGCCCGACATGATCGTGACCGTGCGCAAGACGCCGCCCAATCACGTGCCGGTCGACTTCTCCGAGGCCCGGCACACGGCACTGGGCGCGGGCCAAAGCCCCGGGATGTGCCTCTACGCGATCGTCGACGAGATCGCCGAGCAATTCCTCGACGTGGTCGACACCTTCGACGACTCGATCGACGAGCTCGAGGATCACGTCATCGACTGGCCCTCTGCCGAGGTCCGCAGGGAGATCTCGTCGCTGCGTCACGACATCCTGCACGTCCGGCGCGTCCTCGCCCCGACGCGCGATGCGGCGCGTGCGGTGCTCGACGACCGGGTGGAGCTCGACGGCGACATGACACTCTTCCCCGCGACGTCGAGCTGCATTTCGCCGACGCCTACGACAAGCTGCTGCGCGCCACCGACGGCCTCGACCTGTCGCGCGACCTGCTCGCGGGTGTGCGCGACTTCCACCAGTCGGAGATCTCCAACGATCAGAACGAGGTGATGAAGAAACTCACCGCGGTCGCGTCGATCTTGCTGGTTCCCACCTTCATCGTCGGCCTCTACGGCCAGAACTTCGAGCACATGCCCGAGCTGCGGTGGACGCAGGGGTACGGGTTCTCGTGGTTGTTGATCATCGCCTCGACCGTCTTCCAGCTCTGGTACTACCGGAGGAAGCAATGGATCTGAGCGTCCGCGATCGTCGGGAAGCGATCGTGCGCGAGCACATGGACGCCGAGAACCGCCTCGACTTCGACGCCGCGCTGGCAACGTTCACGCACCCCAGGTACGAACTGGTAGGCCTCGGTCAGGTGTTCGACGGACCGGACGAGGTACGCGAGTACTTCCGGATCAGTCGCGTGCCCTTCCCGGACCAGCACAACGAGGTGATCGCGCTGCACCACGCGGACGACGCGGTCATCAGCGAGTTCTGGCTGATGGGCACGCATTTGGGACCACTCGGCGATGTCACCCCGACCGGGCATTCCTTCCGCGTTCGCATGTGCGCGGTGTTCGAGTTCGACGGCGACGGTCTCGTGTGCGAGCGCGTCTACTTCAACCCGGGCGACGTTCTCGGCCAGGTCTCGCAGGGGGTATGACCAGGGACGGAACGCGCCGACGGCCGGCCCGCGCTCGCCGGTGATGCCGTAGCCTGGCGGCGGCGGGTGCGCGAACGGGGCGCACCTACGGCAAGAGAAAGATAGTGAGTTGGCAACAGGAACAGTGAAATTCTTCAACGCCGAGAAGGGCTACGGCTTCATCTCGCGCGAAGGCGCCAAGGACGTGTTCGTTCACCACTCCCAGATCCAGATGGACGGCTATCGAGCCCTCGAAGAGGGCCAGACGGTCGAGTTCGACATCGGGCAGGGTCGGAAGGGCGAGGAGGCGCAGAACGTTCGCCCGGTCTGACTCGTCAGAGTGCGAGTTGAAGCCGCCGAGGGCCGCGTCCCCGGCGGCTTCTGTTATGAGAGCACGTCCTTGCGCTTGAACCACCAGAACGCGATCGCGAGGAAGACCGCGACGTACGGGAGCTGGACGAGCGCACCGTGGAAGAGACCGGTCGCCGAGTCCTCACGCACGATCAGGCCGCGCCAGTCGTCGAGGTAGTGCGTCGGCAGTCCGTTGCGTATCGAACCGAGTTGCGGAATCGCGTTCAGGATCTCCGACGTCATGAACAGACCGATCCCCGCGCCGATCGCGCCATTCGAAGAGTCGGTCATCGTCGACACCATCAGCGCCATCGCAACGATCGACGTCATGCCCCAGGCGACGTATGCGCTGGCGACTGCGAGATCGGTCAGGAGTTGCCCCGACGACTTGTGCAGCGAGAAGAATCCCGGGAAGTCGATGTCGATGCGATGCCAACCGAACGCGAGGCCGCCGGCGACCAACCCGGTGAGCACGACGAGCAGGGTGGCGATCATCACGAACACCAGCGCCATCGCCAGCTTCGCCGCGAGGAGGCGGGCGCGGCCGACCGGCCGCACGAGCGTGTAGCGAAGGTTGCCCCAGGTTGCCTCGCCCGCCACGGCGTCGCCCGCGAAGATCGCCACCACGACGACGAGCAGGAAGCGGCTCATGAACAAGAGGGCAGCGGCGGGCATCACGAAGCCCGACTGTCGGGCAAGGGAGAACAGCGAATCGACCTCGGCCCGTTGCGCCCGCCCACCGAACTTCACCGCGATCGTCATGATCGTCGGCAACGCGACCATGATCCCGAGCGCGACGTACGTGCGCGGGCGCCGTACCTGCTTCGACATCTCGGTCCGGAACAACGAGATCACTGTCTCATCGTCTCTTCGCCCACCAGCCCGACGAATGCATCTTCGAGCCGGTGGCGCTGCATGACGGTCTCGACGCCCACGCCCGCTTGCACGAGCGCCGCGACCACGTGCGCGCGTTGCACGCCGTCGAGATCCACCGCGAGCCCCGGAGGTGAGTCCGCAACCGACCGCACACCGGACAACGAGCCCAGTACACGGCGAGCTGCATCAATGTCGTCGACCTCGAGATATGCAGTTCGAGTCCCGGCGCTCGTCAGGTCGGCGACGGTGCCCTCGGCAACGAGACGGCCGCGGTCCATCACGACCACGTAGTTGCACACTTCCTCGACCTCGGTGAGCAGGTGGCTCGAGAGCAGCACCGTCACGCCTTCCCGACCCATGTCCTTCAACATACGACGGATCGAGCGCATCTCCTGCGGATCGAGGCCGACCGTCGGCTCGTCCAGCACGAGCACCTCGGGGTTGCCGAGCAACGCGCGCGCCACACCGAGTCGTTGGTTCATGCCGAGCGAATAGGTCTTCACCTTGCGGTCGATCGCGGGACCGAGGCCGGCGATGTCAAGGGCGCGATCGAGACCGGGCGGCGGCCACGCGGTTCCCGCGGCCTCCCACCAGAGCATGAGGTTGCGCATGCCCGAGAGGTACGGCACGAACGCCGCCTGCTCGATGACGGTGCCGACACGCGCGAGCACCGGCGCGCTCGGCGTGATGCGAGTGCCGAAGATCGACACCCGGCCCGACGTCGGCCGCACGAGCCCGAGGAGGACGCGCAATGTCGTCGTCTTGCCCGCACCGTTGGGCCCGAGCAGTCCGCACACCTGCCCGGACGCGACACCGAAGGTCAGATCGTCGACTGCGATCACGTCGCCCCGGAAGCGCTTCGTGAGCGCGGCGATCGAGATCACCGGTGTGTCGTGCATCAGGCGGTGCACGATACCGGGGGAGCATGCATGCGCCGGCGCGCGTGCCGAAGCGCTCGAGAGCTGAGCGAGGAAGATGGTCCGTGCGCGAAGCTGAGCGGGTGCCCGATGACCTGATGCGCGCCGCGGTGTACGTCGGCGAGGGCGAGATCGAGGTGCAAGAGCTGCCAGTTCCCGCGCTCGGGGCCCGCGAGGTGCTCGTCGAGGTGTCGCACTGCGGCATCTGCGGCACCGATCTGCACCTCGTCCTCGAGCGCTACGCGCGGCCCGGCTCGGTCCTCGGCCACGAATGGGCGGGGACGGTCGCGGCGGTCGGCGCCGACGTCGATGCCGGCGAATGGCCCGTTGGCGCGCGTGTTGTCGCGAACGCCACACCGGGCTGCGGTGAATGCCGGGCGTGCAAGCGCGGTCGGCCGTCGGTGTGCTTGCGACGCGAGCCGCCCGACCTCCTCGACTTCTCCCGCGGTGCGTTCTGCCGCTACAAGATCGTCGCTGCGGACCGCCTGCTCCTCGTGCCCGACAAACTCGACACCCGCGCCGCCGCGCTCACCGAGCCGACTGCGATCGCGCTGCACACGGTCAATCTCGCGGGCGTCACTCCGGACGACCGCGTGCTGGTGACCGGTGCCGGGCCCGTCGGTCTGCTGACGATCGCTGTCCTGCGCGCCCGCGGCGTGACCGACATCACCGTGTCCGAGCCCGCACCGCGGAGGCGCGAGCGCGCCTTGGCCGTCGGGGCACGCGCTGCGCACGAGCCGGACACGCTCCCCGCGCGCCGATGGGACGCCCGGTCGAGCAGCCGTTCACGTTCGCGTTCGAGTGCTCCGGCAACGCACGCGCGGCGGAAGCGGCACTCGATCAGCTCGACTATGCGGGCACCCTCTTGTTCGTCGGCACCGGCCGCGACATGCCGAGGATCAATCACAACCGCGCGATCGTGCTCGAGCTGACGCTGCTCGGCGCATACAACTACGACGCGGCGGGCTTCGCGCCGGCACTGGCGCTGTTGGCGTCGGGCGCGCTGCCCCTCGATCTCCTGATCGAGCCCGTCGACGTGGGCCTCGGCGAGCTCGCCCCCACGTTGCAGCGCCTCGCGGCCGGTGAGCTGCCCGGCAAGGTGATGGTCGTGCCGACGTGACGAGCCGGCCGACGCTCAACCATGTCGCGATCAGCATGGATCCCGCGGTGCTCGAACGCGGGCGCGCGGACATCTGCGCGTTCTACGGCGACGTGTTCGGCTGGACCGAGGGCGACAACACCGGCGAGGAGGGCAACCCGCTGATCCTCTACACGGGCGCGTTCGGCCAGTTCGTCTACCTGCTGCCGGGCGACCCGCTGCTGCGTGCGCCGGCGCTCGATCACTTCGGCATCCAGGTCGGCACCCTCGAGGAGCTCCATGACATCGTCGAACGGGCGAAGCGCCGCGCGCAGACCGACGACCGGGTACGTGTCATCGACGTGCACGCACGCACGACCCACGGCCCGGCACACGACTACACGCTCACAAGCGCGTACATCGGGTTCTTGTTGCCGCTGATGGTCGAGCTGCAACATTTGTTGCGCGTAGATCCTTGACCCGATGCCGCACTTCGGGTGTACCGTCCCTTTCGACGATCTCGATGGGAAGCGGCGCCCATGGCGAATACGGTCATCTGTCCACATTGCGGTGCCCGACTCGAGGTTTCCGACGGCGACGTCGAGCGGACGATGATCGAGAGCAGTGGGAAGCCACGCGAGTGGGTGCTGCGCATCGACCGCATCGAGGTCCATCGCTGCACCGTGGACAGCGAACGCGCGCTCGCGACGTGATCGCCGGCCGCTGACGGCACCCTGAGCAGACGCTGTACTTCGGCTTGCCCGGCTCACCGGCGCCCGGGCAGCATGGTGCCCAGGGGAAGGCAGCATGACAAGCGTCGCGCGATCCAGGGTTTCATCGCGGCCGATCACCGGCCGCGGCATCGTGTTGTGCAATGCCGCGTCCGGTCCCGATGACACCTCGGCCGACGAGCTGCGTACCCGGTTCCCCGACCACGACGTCGTGGACTGTCCGCCGGACGACCTCCGCCGCCGCGTCCGGGAAGCCCGCGCCGAAGGCCGGCCGTTCGTGGGCATCGCGGGTGGCGACGGCAGCATTCGAACGGCCGCCGAGGAGCTCGCGCACGGCGACACCGCGCTGCTCCCGATCCCGGCCGGCACGCACAACCACTTCGCGGCAGCGGTCGGCATCGAGACGCTCGACGATGCCGCCAAGGCCGGCGATCCCGACGGCGGCGCGGCGCGCGTCGTGGATCTCGGACGCGTGAACGAGCGATCGTTCGTCAACAACTCGAGCGTCGGCTTCTATCCCGGCCTCGTGCAGCAACGCGAGTGGCGCCGGCACAAGCTGCCGAAGCCGCTTGCGAGCTTGCTCGCGGCACTGCACCAGCTCCGCTCGGGCCGGCGCATCGTCGTACAGGTCGATCGACGGCCCGTCGTCGCGTGGCTGGTGTTCATCGGGAACGGGTGTTACGGCGAGGGGATGACCGATCTCACGAGCCGCGAGTCTCTCGACGACAGCGTGCTCGACGTACGGATCGTGCGCGCGGACCGGCGGTTCGCCCGCCTGCGCCTGCTGACGGCATTGCTGGTCGGGGGACTCGCGCGCACCGCCGTCGTCGAGCGGCGCACCTGCCGGGAGATCACGCTCGGCGTACGGGACGACCACGACGTCGACGTCGCGCTCGACGGCGAGATCGTGCAGCTGTCGACACCCCTTCACTACGAGAGCGACGCCCACGCGTTGCGTGTCGTCGTCCCGAAGTAGCTGTCAACGCACGAGTGCCGACCGCCGCAGGTCGTAGACGTGCTGGAGCAACGTGACGAGCGCGTACTTCACGGACTCGCGGTTGCGCGCATCGCAATCGATCACCGGAATGTGCGGGCCGAGACCGAGCGCGTCACGGACCTCGGGGATCGGGTAGTGGTAGGAGCTGTCGAAGTGGTTCACGGCGACCACGAACGGCGTTTCGCGCGCCTCGAAGTAGTCGAGCGCGACGAAACTGTCGCCCAGCCGGCGGGTGTCGGCGAGCACGACCGCGCCGAACGCGCCATCGCACAGGTCGTCCCACATGAACGCGAAGCGCTCCTGACCGGGGGTGCCGAAGATGTACATGACGAGCGAGTCGTCGACCGTGATACGCCCGAAGTCCATCGCGACCGTCGTCGTCACCTTCGCCTGCACCTGTGACGTGTCGTCGACCCCGGCCGACTCGGTCGTCATCGCCGCCTCGGTCGTGAGCGGCGGGATCTCGGAGACGGCCGCGACGAATGTCGTCTTCCCGACACCGAAGCCGCCGGCGACGACGAGCTTCACCGAGGTGACGCGCCTGTTCGTCGACGGTCGCTCAGAGGGCACGGACACGTTCGATCATCCTCGTGAGCGCCTCGAGCTCCAGCTCGACCGGGTTGCTCTGCGTCACTTCGAGACAGCCGGCTTCGACGAGATCTCCGACGAGCACCATCGCGACACCGAGCGGCATCCCCATCTCCGCCGCCAGCTCCGCCACGGAGCGAGGCTCCCAGCAGCCGTGGACGATACGCGCGTGCTCGAACGTGAGACGGCCGAGCGCATCGCCGACGGTCTGCACCATCGTCTCCATGCGCAACGACGCGTCATTGGCGCGGGTGCGACCGCCCGTGACCACGAATGGCCGCACGAAGTCATGTGCACTCCGTTCGCCCGGCCGGCGGGGTGGGAGTGTTCCGGTCACTGCAGCACACTCTCCTTCAACTCGGCAACGAGTGCCGGGCTCAGCGCGGCGCCGACGCGCTGCACGAGCAACTGCATCTGATAACCGACCGCGCCGACGTCACAGCGGGAATCGGCGACGACACCGAGGGAGCTGCCGTCCGACACCGACGACACGAAGAGATAGCCCTCGTGCATCGCCACGATGACCTGATCGAGGCCGCCCAGCGCGAAGCAGCGGGCGGTGCTCTCGGCCAAGCTGGTCAGCCCCGCGATGATCGCCGCGAGCTGTTCGGCGCCGGCGCGCTCCAGCGTGCTCGACATCGCCATGAGCAACCCGTCCGACGAGACGGCTACCGCGTCGGTCACTCCCGCGGTCGTCTCGACGAAGTTCGACAGCAACCAGTTGAAGTTGCGCACGTCGGGGCTCGCAGGGTTCGACGCGTCGTGGGAGTGAAACCTCATTGGCCCATCCTTCGATTGTCGATGCCCGCTTCCTCACGGGCCTGCTCGGCGGCGGCACGGAACGCGGCGAAGAACGCGAACCGGTTTTCGCCGTCAGTGCTCGCCGCCGCCCGTTCCTGCTCGGGAGCTGCGTTGTTCTCGTCGACGGGCGCGCCCGAGTGGGGCGCCGGGCGCTCCGGACCGCCGGGCGGGAAGTGCAGCCCGCCGGCCGGCGCGGCGTGCGTCGCGGGTGGTTCCACGACGCGGCCGTGACGCGTCCGCGTCGGCGGGTGCAGCCGCGGCCGCGGGGCGTGTCGCTGACCACCGGGTTCGCGGGCTTCTCGCGCGACCACGGCGAGCCGAGACGCGACGCGCGCCGGCCGCGCTTGGGCAGTTTCTGCGGCAGCAGGTCCTCCGAGAGGTCCGCCGCCGGGGTCGCGCTCGGACCCGTTGCGGCCACCGTGTCGACCGCGTGGGAAACCTCGGCGAACACGGCCGCTCGGTCGGGGATCCCGACGGGCGCGATGTCGGCGAGCTCGGGTGCCTGCACCGGCTGGTGCGCAGGCGGGACCGGTGCCGGTGCCGGTGCCGGTGATGGCCGGGTCGGCGACGGTGGCGTCGCGCGGAGGTCGGCGAACGTGCCGAGACCGACGCGCGGCTGCGGCGCGACGGGCGGAACGGGCGGCACCGGCGGCTCGGGCGTCTGCACTTCCGGCTCCGGTGCGGCGGCGGCCGGCGGCGGCACGGGCGCGGGAACGCTCGCGGCGGGAGCAGGCGCGGGGCGCGGCTCGGGCTCGGCGGCCGCAAGGGCGCGGGAACGCATCCTCGAGCGGCGCGTCGGACGCGACCTTCGGACGCGAATGCTCGGGGAGCCCCGAGATGTGCACCGGAAGACCCGGCAGCGACTCCCGCCGGGGCAGCGCGAGCTCGGGCCGTACGGGTTCGGGCTCGTCGACGACGAGCACGGGCGGCACCGTCTCGGGTCGCGGCTGCTCGCCGAGCAGCGCGGCGGGTAGGGCGACCATCGCAGTGATCCCGCCCACCGGCGACGCCGCGAGATGCACGCCGAGGCCGTGGCGCGCCGGCGAGCTGGGCGACGACGTAGTGCCCGAGGAACCGCGACGCCGCGAACGTGCCAGTGTCGGGCGAGGAGATCAGCGCGTTCGCCCGCTCGAGCTCGTCGGCGGGGATCCCGATGCCCTGGTCCACGATCGTGAGCAGGTAGCCGAATTCGTCGCGTCGGCCGTATACCTCGACGTCGGTGTCGGGCGGTGAGAACGTCAGCGCGTTCTCGACGAGCTCTGCGACCACGTGGCTGACGTCGACGGCGACCGCCCCGTCGACGCGGGCGTCGTCGAGATGCCGCAGGCGCACGCGCTGGTAGCCCTCGACCTCACCGAGCGCGCCGCGCACGACGTCGCCGATCTCCACCGGCCCGCTCCAGGTGCGCGGCGGTTCGTGACCGGCGAGCACGAGCAACGACTCGGCATTACGGCGCATGCGCGTCGCGAGGTGGTCGAGCTTGAAGAGGTGTTCGAGCGTCTCGGGATTCGATTCGTCGTTCTCGAGGTTGGTGATGAACTCGAGCTGACGCGACAAGAGGTTCTGGTTGCGGCGTCCGAGGTTGACGAAGGCGTCGGCCACGTTCCCGCGCAACCGCGCCTGCTCGACTGCCAGGCCGATCGCGCTGTCCTGCACCCGGTTGAGCGCGGCCGCGACCTCGCGAACTTCGCCGCCGGCGCGTACGCGCACGGGGTCGACATCGGGGTGGACGACATCCTCGCTGCGCCGCGCCGCGAGAATCTCCTTCACCGCGGCCGGAAGCCGGTCGCCGGCCATCGTCGAGGCCTGTTCGGCAAGCGAGCGCAGCGGGCGGGTGATCCACTTGTTCGCCAGCCACAGCATCGCGATCGCGAGCAACACCGAAGCGATCGTCACGATCACCCAGTTGCGCTGCTCGGCTTGCGCGTCCGAGGTCAGCACCTGCGCCCGTTCGGTCACCACGTTCGTGGTGTTGGTCTGCGGCACGCGCCACAGGTTCGTCGCCGAGGTCGCGGTCTTGAACAGCTCGTTGATGTTGACGTGCATCGGATCGCTGGCAACCGCCTGCAGCTTCGTCACGACGGTCGCGCGATCCTTCGCGGTGAGCGTCGAGATGATCGCCCGGCCGTATGCACCGTCGCCACGCACGCGCAGCCCGGCGTCACCCGCGGCCTGCACGCCTGCGAGCCGCTCGACCTGCGACGCGGTCGCGGCGTCCTGCGACACGGTGGCGAGGATGCCCTTCACGGCAATTTGCTTCTCGACGTCGTTCAGCCGGGCGATCGCGTTGAGCAGCTCGGCGCCGTTGCGGAGTTGCGCATCGTCGATCGTGTGGCCGGAGCGTTCGTCGGCGTCGAGGAGCTGACCCTCGAGCGCGGTATAGCGGTCGAAGATGTCGTTCGCGTGCTTCGCCGCGGCCGGAGTCGCCGTCTTCGACGCGTGGGCCTGGGCGTCCTTGCGCAGTTGCGACAGCCGCCCGCTCATGTTGGCGAGCGTCGTCGTGTAGTTGCCGGACGTGTCGCCACCGCGTTCGAGAACTTGCTCGCGGAACTTCAGCAGCGCCTGGTTGGTACGCGAGGTCGCGTCGCCCGACGTCTGCAGCTGCGGGTCGACGAGGTCCTGGTCCCCGATCGCCCACAGCGATTGGTAGTCACGCTCGGACTCGAGCGCGGCCAGCAGCCCGGCCGGCCCGGTGGCGGAGATCGCCAGCGCGGCCTGGCGTTTGACCTGGTCGGCGCGGTCGTACGCGCCCCGCACCTGCAAGGCTGCGAACGCCGCCAACGCGACGAGCGGCACCGCCAAGGCCGCTGCCAGCTTCGTCCTGATGGTCAACTTCCGTGTCACCTGCGGTCCCCGATGTCGCCCCGCGAGTCGTCCTCGACTGCGCGCCCACTGCCGAAGGGCCCGCCGGAAGGGTTGTCGGCGTCCGAGGTCGCCGCCCTAAGCCCGATGTCACACTCCGTGGCGGTCGGGGACGAGCGCGCCATGGAGGGAGCATCCCGGCGTTGTCCGTAAGGAGGAATTCACCGGCTCGCGGTTACACGTTCGGGTGCGCGGGACGACTGTTGAAGTCCCGCGACCGACCCACGCATAGGCATGGCCGCGGCTCAGACGGTGCCCCTCGCCCGAGGGCATCGTCGCGTTCGACCGAGGTCCGGCGGCGCTCAGGGCGGCCCGACAGGTGCCCGGACGCCCACGTGCTTACGCGTCGACGCAGTCCTGCCGGGCGTCGCGACCGGTCCAGGCGTCGACGTACGCGGCGTACTTCCGACCGGCGACCGTGGTGAGGACGCCGAGGAGGCCGGAGCGGATGGCGGGGTCGGTCACGCGACAGAGCAGGAGCTCGAGGGTGACGACCACCTCGCCGTGGTCGCCGTCGTAGTCCTCGCACGAGCACTCGCCGGCCGCTTCGTCCACGCCTGCGAGGACCAGTGTGCAGTCCGCGCAGAGGTCCGCGTTTGCTTCGCCAACGTCCATGTCCGCCCGTCCTCTAGTGCTCGTCCGTGAGAGTCCTCGCAGTCTCGACCGAACGAGCGCTGCTGCATATAGGCCGAACGAAGCATGATTGGCTTTCCGGCCGGGAAAGTGACCGAGTTCACCCGCTGCGTCGAGCGAGTGCGCAGCAATCGAGGCTGACCCCTCACGTTTCGATGAGGTCCGGCCGGTACTCCGCGTGCGCCGACAGGTACGCCGAGGCCCGGCGCATGCTGTCCTCGTTGTTCTTGTTGATGAATTTGTAGATCGGTCCCTCGAACCACCTCCACGGTGCTTTGGTGAGGTGGTAGCGCTCGTCGAACTCGAATCGCGTGCGGTTCGCCCCCAGCGGCTCCAGGTGCACGTGACCGATCTGGTCGTCGCCGGGCGTGCGGGAGATCATCGTGTACGTGTACCCGCGCTCCGGTTCGACGTCGGTGACCAGCTCGAGCGCCGAGCCTTCACGCCCGAACGGCATCTTGAAGATGACGCGTCGCAGGCGTCCGTTGTGGTGCTCGTCACCCGGGTACAGCACGTCGACGCGTCGCACCATCGGCGCGTAGTCGGTCCAGCGGTCGTAGTCCTGGAACAGCGCCCAGATTCGCGCCGCGGAGTGGGGCATCTCGAACGAGTAGCGGTGCTCGCGCATGGCGGTTGCCTCCGGCGTTAGGGTGCCGCGGTGATCCTGGAGGAGCTGGCGGTCGACGCCGGTGTATTCGAAGCGCGAACCGGCTGGGCGATCAAGCCGCAGGGCGCATGCAAGGGCGAGGTGTGCGTTCCCCTGCCCGAACACGCGCGGCTCGCGGACGGCCTGCTCGACCTGACCGTCATCGCCGAGCGATTGGGCATGCCGCTCGTCGCCGACGAAGGTCAAGCCCCGAACATGCGTGAGTCACGGCCCGAGAAGGGCCGTCCGGCACGCAAGTTCGGGCGGGTGTGGGCGCTCGGGCCCGAAAGCGCGGTGACCGGGCGGTCGCTCACGACCGCGGTCGCGCCCGACCTCGAGCTGCCCGACGCGAAGGGCAATCCGTTCCGCTTGTCGAGCCTGCGCGGCCAGAAGGTGTTGCTGGTCGCGTGGGCGTCATGGTGAGGCTGCCGCTTCGACCTGCCCGTGTGGCAGGCACACCGCACGAGATGGCACCCGCAGGGGCTCGAGATCGTCGCGGTCGCGCTCGACGTCGATCCGGCTGAGGCGTTGCCGTTCATCGAGCAGGCCGACGCGCAATATCCGTCGCTGATCGACGACGCGCACGTGTGCGACGAGCTCTTCGGCTTCGTCAACGTCCCGAACGCCGTGTGGATCGATGAGCAAGGCATGATCGTGCGTCCGGCCGAGCCCGCGCACCCGGGAAGCAACCCGTTCACCGAGTCGTTCCGCACGATCGATCTGTCGACGCTGCCGCCCGACGTCGCCGACGTGCTGCGTGAAGCGCGCAAGATCCGCAGCGATCCCGAGCAGTACGTCGCGATGGTCGAGGATTGGATCGCACACGGCAGTGACAGCGAGTTCGCGCTCCCGCCCGACGAGGTCGTCCGGCGGTCCGGCACCCGCTCGACGGCGGAGGCCACCGCGGCCGCCGAATTCGAGCTCGGTCAGTTCCTCCACCACCACGGAGACCACGCCGCGGCGATCCCCCACTGGCGTGAGGCGCATCGGCTGTATCCATCCAACTGGACGTACAAGCGCCAGGCGTGGAACTTCGAGGACCCGATGCGCCAAGGCCGGACCGACGCCTACGACAGCTCCTGGTACGAGGACATCAAGAAGATCGGCGCCGAGAACTACTATCCGCCGCTCCCTCGATGAGAGGGGTTCGCTCGCCACACCCGCGCGACTTACGCTCTGCGCGTGGCACGGATCGACGTTCCTGACGGGCCGGGCGGCGACGCGGCGATGGTGTGGTCGCTGCGGCCGGAGATGGCGGGCATGGTCGATCGCATGATCAGCACCGCGTACCAGCGCTCGAAGCTCCCGGCCGCGGAGCGCGAGGTGGCACGCATTCGGATCGCGCAGCTGAACGCGTGCGACGCGTGCGCGACCTTCCGGGCGCCGTCCGTCGTCGACGCGGATATCAGCGACGACGAGTACGCGCACGTCGAAGAATGGCGGACCTGGCCGGGATACACGGACCGGCAGCGTCTCGCGATCGAGTACGCGGAGCGGTTCGCGGCGGACCATCGGGCTATCGACGACGCAATGTTCTCGCGGCTGCGGGCCGGATTCGCCGACGACGAGATCCTCGACCTCACGTTGTGCTGCGCCGTGTTCGTCGGACTGGGCCGCACGCTCGAAGTCCTCGGCATCACCGACAACTGCGCCCTCGACATCTAGCCGGGCCGCACCCGCTCCCGGCTCCCTGAGCTCAGCGGTCGTAGAAGAACGCCTCGTGCAGGCCGAGGATCGTGCGCGCCCGCTCCGTCGTCGCCCTCGCGATCGCCTCGGGCGACGCCTGGTTGACGTCCGCGGTGGGCTGGATCCGCTGCGCGATGTCGCGCCGGCCGTAGTGGACCTGCAGGAAGTAGCGCCCGTGCGCGCCCTCACCGGCGGGCAGGCCGCGGTGCCACGCGTCCGACGCGAACAGCGCGACGTCGCCCGCCTGCACCTCGACGACCACCGACGGACGCCCGTCGTAGGAGAGGTTTTCGTCGGCCATCTTGTCGAACGGTGCCAGGCGTCCGCTGCGGTGGCTGCCCGGCACGACCGCGGTCGGCCCGTCGGCGCGCGTGCAGTCCTGCAGCATGAGGTGCGCACCGATCGCGAAGATCGGGTACGGGATGCGATCGTCCCACGGCACACCTTCGGGACGCGGCACGTGCGGCCCGGCGTCGCAATGCCACGGGCCGCCCTTGAAATCGGGCGGGTTCCGCCAGGCGGTGTTCGCGATCACGTGACAGTCCTCGCCGAGCAGCGGCTCGATCACCGCAAGAATGCCGGGATGCATGACCGCGGCCTGGCACGCTGCGCCGCGGTTGAGCATCTGATAGCGGAACTCGTCCTTGTCGTCACGATCGCGCTCGGCCGGTGAATCGTCGAAGATCGCGTCGATCTCCCGGCGGAGCTCGGCGACGTCGTCGGGCGTGAACACCTGCCGGAGCACCGTGTACCCGTCGCGTTCGAGGTCAGCGCTCGCGTCCGGCGCTTCTTTCGGATCGAGGACGGTGAGGTTCTTGTAGAGACGGCGGATCACGCCGCTACCGTACCGCTCGTGTACGAGTTCGACCCCGGCTACGGGCCACTGGTATCGAGTCCGCGTTCGCATCGCGACCTGGAACCTCTGGGGTCGGTACGGGCCCTGGGAAACGCGTGCGCCGGCCATCGAGGCGACGCTGCGAAGCCTCGAACCCGACATCTGCGCATTGCAGGAGGTCTGGGAGGACGACGAGCGGAGTCAGGCGCGCGAGGTGACGGCCGCGCTCGGGTATGCGCATCACGTGTTCGCGGCCAACCTCGAGCGCGACGGCGCCCGGGCCGGGAACGCGGTGGTGTCGCGCTGGCCCATCGTGCGGCACGAGGTACGGAAGCTTCCTCGCCTCGCGGGAGACACACGCGACGACGAAGGTGAGGAGCGGCTCGTCGTGTTCGCGGAGATCGAGGGACCGCGCGGCCCGATCCAGGTGTACTGCGCGCACCTGAGCTGGCGAGACGATCACAGCGCGGTGCGTCAGGCGCAGGTCGCGGAGATCTGCGCGTTCGTGCGCGCGAACCGGCCGCGTCCATTCCCGGCGGTGTTGTGCGGCGACCTCAATGCCGAGCCCGACAGCGACGAGATCCGCATGCTCACCGGGCGCGCGGCGGTACCCGTGCCCGGCGTCGTGTTCCGCGACGCATGGCTCGCGGCAGGTTCGGGTGGGCCCGGCCATACGTGTGTCAATGACAACCCGTTCATCGCGCCGTTGCTCGGAAGTGACGTGCGGATCGACTACGTGATGGTCGGCCAGCCGAAGCTCGGCGGTGTCGGGCACGTGCTCGCGACACAAGTCGCCGGCGACACGCCGGTGGATGGGATGTGGCCGTCGGATCATTTCGCGGTCGTGGCCGAATTGCGCTATTGAACCCGACCCGCGCCCCGTTCTCGCGTTTGCGCGCCGCGTAACCTGCATTCGTGACCGTGCTGTATGCCGTGCTCGCCGGTCTGGGTCTTGTGCTGTGCCTCGGCGCGGCCGTGTGGTCGGTGCGGACGCGCCACGAGCGCAAGCTCTGGCGCACGACCCGGCACGACACCTCGACGGTTGCGCTGGTGCTCGAGCTCGAGGATCGCGTGCACGAGCTCGAGCACCGCGTGCAGACGCTCGACCAACGGACGACGCGCGCTCGATGACCGCCGACGCGCTGCGCCTGCGCAGGGCGCGCCGCGCGATCTACGGCCCGCCGATGCTGGCGCTCGTCGGTGTCGCGCTCATCGCGGCGGGAGTCTTCGGCCTTGCAACGCGCGACGATGCGCACGACACGAACACCGCGCTCGTGCCCCCGGCGACGGTGCACGCCGCGCAGAGCTTCGTCCTCGTCGACGCGCGCGGTCGTCTCTATCCCGGCGGCGGTACCGACCGTACGGCGGCGATGGACACGATCGTCCCGAAGAACGCCGCCGTCGTTGCCGCGACCGCGTCGCCGGACGGCGGGCACTGGCTCGTCACCAGCGACGGCCGAGTCGTCGGCGTCGGGACGAAACCGCTCGGCGAGCACAAGATCCGCCGCGATCGTCTCCGATCGTCGGCATCGCCGCGTCACCCACGGGCGGCTACTGGCTCGCACGCGCCGACGGTCACGTCTATGCATTCGGTACTCGGCAACGTGGTGACCTCTCCGGTACGCATCACGCACGCGTGGTCGACATCGCGGCGAGCCCCGACGGGGGCTACTGGCTCGCGATGTCCGACGGGAAGGTGAAGGGCTTCGCAACCTCCGGAAAGTGCACTACGAACCGCCGCGGTCGCGCGCGCATCGTAGGCATTGCCGCGTCCCGCAGCGGCGGGTACTGGTTGGCGGGCGCCGACGGTCACGTGTACCCGTGCGCGGGCGCTTCCGGTCACGGCGATGCATCGCGCGCCGGCCTGCGCCGCGCCGGTCGCGGGCATCGCGCCGTCCCCGAACGGCGGCTACTGGCTGGCGACGACCGATGGGCACGTATACGCGTTCGGCACGCCCGACGACACGACACGATCGTCCGCGAAGCGCCGGATCGTGGCGATCCTCCCGGCCTGAATCGGGCCTACGGCTTGAGCAGCAGGCCGAGCCGGCGGGTCGCCACCCAGAGGCCCGCGGCACCCATCGCGGCGAGATACGCCGCGTTTACGAGCAGCGTCCAGTGCACGTCGCCGATCACGAGGGACCGCTCGAGGGCAACGCCCTGGTAGAGCGGCGTGCAGCGGATCACCACCTGCAACGCGTCGGGATAGCGCGAGAGCGGGAAGAACGTCGCCGAGAAGAGAAACAGCGGGATCATCGCCATGTTCACGTAGTCGAAGTCGATGAATGACCGCATGAAGGTGGTCGCGCCGAGCCCCGCGCCGGCGAACGCGAACCCGATGAGCACCGCGACCGGCAACGCGAGGACCGCCCACCACGACGCGATGTCGCCGAACGCCGCCATCGTGAGCAGGAAGCCCGTCGAGTACGTCGCGCCGCGCAGGAGCGCCCACGTCACCTCGCCGAATGCGATGTCGGTCGTGCCGAGAGGTGTCGCGATCACACCGTCGTAGGTATGTGCGTACTTGTACTTCGCGAAGAAGTTGAACGTCGTGTCGAGCAGCGCGCCGTTCATCGCGGTCGTCGCGAGGAGGCCGGGTGCAACGAAGGTGCGGTAGTCGACCAGGTGCCCGCCGACGTTCAGGTCGCCGACGAGGCTCCCGACCCCGATGCCGATCGACAGCAGGAAGAAGAGCGGCTCGACGAAGCCGGACAAGAAGATGTACCAGATGCGCCGGTAAGCGAGGACGTTGCGCTCCACCAGCCGCCACGGCCGCCGGCGCCACCCCGGCATCGGCAGGAGCCGTGTCGTCGTCAGCGTCCCGCTCATGCGCTCAGCCTTCTCGTGAAGGTACGCACGCCCCAGCACGCGCCCACCACGATGCACGCGACCAGCACGGTGACGTGGCCCACGTCGGCGAGAACGTTGAAGTTGCCCGTCATGGCGTCGCGCGCCACCTCGACCGCGTGCCACAGCGGCGACAGCACCGCGAACGGCTGCAAGCCGGCCGGCAGCTCGCTGATCGGGAAGAACGTGCCCGAGAACAGGAACAGCGGGAGCACACCGAGCCGCATGATCATCGGGAACGAGAGATCGCTGTCCTGGGTCACCGAGAACGCGGCGACGGGCGCGACGAATGCCGCCGCGCACAATGCTGCGATCGGGATCGCGAGGAGGCCCCACGGCGACGACACCGCGCCGAGGAGTGCCGCGACCAGCAAGAACGCACTGGAACCGAGCACAGCTTCGGAGCGCGACCCACAGCACGTAGCCGCCAAACAGCTCGGCGGGCCGGATCGGCGTCGCGACGATGCCGTGGAAGAACTTCATCCACTTCACGCCGGCCAGGATCGGCCACAACCCTTCGCCGACCGAGAGCTGCATGGTGCTCGCGACGAGCAGGCCGGGCGCGACGAAGTCGAGGTAGTCGAGCCCGGCGACCTGGCCGGAGTGCGCGTCGATCAGGGTGCCGAGCCCGAGCCCCATCGCCGCGAGATAGAGCGCGGGTTGCACGAAGATCGAGAACGCCAGGCCGCGCCACAGCCGGAAGTACACGCGTGCTTCACGTTCGACCACACGCAACACCGGAGCAGTCATCGCCGCACGCTCACGTCAATCCTCGAGGCTGCGCCCGGTAAGGATCAGGAACACGTCCTCGAGGCTCGCGCGCCGCACGAGCACCGACGCCGCGCCGAAGCCGTCGTTCGAGACCTTGTGCGCGGTCGCATCGCCGTCGTGGGTGTAGACGAGCACCCGATCGGCGAGGGGTTCGACCCGCTCGCCCAGCGACCGCATCTGCGCGGCCGCGACCGCGGGCTCGGTCGCGAGGTCGAGCCGCACCTCGACGACCTCCCGGGTCACGTGCTGCTCGATCAACTGGCGGGGTGAGCCTTCGGCGACGATCCGCGCCTCATCCATGATCACGAGCCGGTCGCACAGTTGCTCGGCTTCGTCCATGTAGTGCGTCGTGAGCACGAGCGTGACCCCACTGCGCTTCAGGCGGTACAGCCGCTCCCACAGCAGGTGCCGGGCCTGGGGGTCGAGGCCCGTCGTCGGTTCGTCGAGCAGCAGCAGCTCGGGCTGGTTGATGAGCCCACGCGCGACGGTCAGGCGACGCTTCATGCCGCCGGACAGCGGGTCGACCTTGGAGTTGCGGCGATCGTTCAGCTGCACGAACTCGAGCAGCTCGGCCGCGCGCTCGCGGATCAACGGCCGCGGCAGGTCGAAGTAGCGGCCGTACACGACCATGTTGTCCCACACGGTGAGCTCGGTATCGAGGTTGTCCTCCTGCGGAACGACGCCGAGCCGGGCCCGGATACGCGGCCCGTCCGAATCCGGGTCCATACCGAGCACACGCAGCTCGCCGCCCGATCGCGGCGACACGCAACTGATCATCCGCATCGTCGACGTCTTGCCGGCCCCGTTCGGTCCCAGGAAGCCGAACGCCTCACCCTGCTCGATCGCGAAGTCGATGCCGTCGACCGCGACGAAACCACCGAATCGCTTCGTCAGCGCACGGCGCTTCGACCAACGGGGCCACGTTGGTCGACGCTAGTGCCGGCCACCGCGCCTCCGGATCGGATTTGCGGACCGCCTCAGATCACTTGCCGGGCGCCTTGTAGGTCACCTGGACCTTCGCCGCCGCGTCGACCTCTGCCGGCGTGAGCAGCACAATCGTGCGGATGCTCACCAGCCCCACCGACGACACGTTCATCGCGAGCGCCGCGGCGGCCGCGTTGTCGGGGAGGTCGCAGACCACGAACACATCCTCACCGCCGAACGCGAAATAGAAGCTCTCTACGGAGCCTCCGACACCCTTGCACGCCTCGCGAACGGCGTCGACGCGAGCGGTACCGCCACCTTTCAGGACTCCTTTGATGCCTTCGGCGCTGTAGTTGCCAATGATCATGAACTTCGCCATCGAAGTCCTCCTTCAGATGGGCAGGCGGTACAGATCGACGGCATTCTGACCGAGGACCTGCGCCTGTGCCACAGGGTCGAGCGGCGCGATCGATGCACGCACCTCGTCGACCACGCCTTCGTGGTACTCGGGGTGCGGGTAGTCGCTCGCCCACACCACACGATCCGCGCCCAGGAACTCCGCACACGCTGCGAGGTTCCACTCCTCGGGCTCGAAGCTGACGAAGCATTGACGCGCGAAGTACTCGCTCGGCAGCATCGACAACCAGCGCTTCTCGAGCGGGAACGCCTTGACCTGTTCGTCCATGCGCTCGAGTTGCGTCGGCACCCACCCGCCGCCCGACTCGAGGAACACGATGCGCAGGCGCGGAAAGCGCTCGCAGACGCCACCCATCAACATGCGGCCGAGGCTCACCACCATGTCGACGGTGTTGCCGACCGCTTGACCGAGTGCCGAGCCGCCGTGCAGCTCGTCCATCGCCATGTTCGACACAAGGATGTTCTCGGTGTCGGCGACAAGCCCGAACTTGCGGCACGCGCCCGGCGTGTCGACGTGCACGCCGGGGTGCAGCGCGACCGGGACGTCGAGCTCCTGACACGCGTTCCAGAACGGGTCGTAGATCGAATGGTTCAGCGGGAGCTCGTCGACGTACGCCGAAGGCCGGATGAATGCACCGCGCAAACCGAGCTCGCCGACCGCGTGCTCGAGCACGCCGGCCGCAAGGAGCGGATCCTGCAGGGGGACCGCGGCGATGCCGAACAGTCGCGACGGGCTCGCACTACAGAACTCGGCGAGCCACTCGTTGTACGCGCGCTGGCACGCGGCGACGAACTCGACGTCGTGGAGCGCCTCGATCGGATCGCACGGCCCGAAGAACATCGCCTGGCTCGGGTACAGCACCGACACGTCGATCCCGTCCGCGTCCATGTCCGCGACGCGCGCCTTGGGGTCGTGGCCGCCGTCGCGGCGCAAGCTGATCGTGAGATCGTGGAACTGCTGCGGCGTCAGCCCGACTGCCGCGCTCATCTGGTCCTGGAGCTCGCGACCGCCGCCGCGCACGACGCCGCCCGTGTAGACGACGTCGTAGTAGCCGTCCTCGACGACGCGGCGCGGGATCCAGTCACCCCAACGCGCGTGGTCCATGCGCGCGGTCCACAGATCTTCGGGCTCGTACACGTGCCCATCGGCATCGATGACCTTCTCCGTGGGAACGGCGGCAGGCGCGGTCATCGCGCCATCGTCGCAGCCGCCACTGGCGGAATCCAGCGCCGGCTCTCACACCGGTGCGAATCCTCCGAGGTACGCAAGCACGCGGGTGTTGAGGTAGCCCTCCCAGTACTGGCCGAGCGCGTTGAGCTTGTCGCTCGCGGTCCCTTCGCGGTCGACGCCCGCGATCTCGTTGAACGCGACCGGGATCATCGGGTTCACCTGCTTCGCGCGCAGCACGCCGATGCCACCCGCGAGCTGGCGCTGGGCAAGCTCGATCGCCGCGTTGAACGCCTCCGGATTCTTGATGTCCGTCACGTCGAGCGTGTCGGGGTCGATCTCGCCGAGTGAGTAGTACTTGGCCAGCAGTCCGGCGGTGCGGCTGAAAAGCGCCACCGCGCCCCCGATGCCGGCGTAGTCGCTGCTCCCCGCGTCGCCGAAGTACTTCTGCAACGATCCGATCACGCCCACTCCCGACTGCGCGAGGGCATAGTCGAAGTCGTTGCCCGCGAAGTTGACCTTGGCGGTGTTCAAGCTGATGTTGGCGGAATCAGCGGCCGGCGCCACGATCAGCGACTCGAACGCGTTGAGGTTGGCGTCGGCGGCCTTGCGGAAGAACTCGGCGACGTCGTTCGTCTGGATGTTCGGACCGAGGTTCGCGTCCGCCGAGGCCACGACCCACGTCGAGCTGATCACGCGGAGAATCGACCAACGTGCCCGCGAACTCGTAGAAGAGCGCGCCGAGGGTTGCCTGGACGATCCCGTTGTCGCTCGATCGAACCCGGTCGAGCTGTTGCTGGCCGAAGACCGACAACGTCACTGCGTCGACCGCGGAGCCGTACGCAGCGATGAGCGCGGCCGCGTCGCTCACCGAGGCGGGCTGGAACGTCTTCAATTCGTCGACGAGACCGTTGATCCGCCCCGAGATCGACGCACTGGCCTTGATCTTCGAGACGAACTGTGACACGCCCTGCGTCTGCAGGATCTGGAGCGCCTCGCCGGTCTTGACGGCCGCGTTGGCGAGCGCCGCCCCCTCCACGGCCTTGTCGAACGCGCCGGCCTGCAACCCGTTGGCGGTCAGCTTCTTCGCCTGGGTGTGCGCGTCGTCGGCATCCTGCGCGATCGACTGGAGGCTGTCGTCGCTCCGGATCTGCGGATCGAGGGCCTGGAACTCACCGACCGCCGTGTCGAACTTCGACAACCACGTCTCCACCTTCGCCTTGAGCTTCTGATACGAAGCCTCGTCGAGCTTGGTATCGGTCGACGCCGGCGAGCGGGGCAGGTCCTTGCCCGTGAACGCCTTGTACGCGTCGTAGACGTCCTTGACCTCGGTGACCTCGATGCCCTTCTTGCGGCCTTCCTCGACCACGTCGACGAGGTCGCCCGAGTCGTCGGCGCTGTTGCGTTGCCCGGCGGGAATCAGCATGCGCTTCTTCTTCGCCGCGACCACACCGTCGATCTTGTACGGAATCCCTCCGACCGGCCCGATGGTCCCGTCGGGATTGATCGTGCCGGTCATCGTGATGTCGTCTTGGAGCGGTTCGTTGCGCATCAGCGAGAGCACCGCGACGGTCATGAGGCCGCCCGCTCGGGCCGTCGATCTTCCCGGTGACGTCGAAGTCGACCTCGCGGTTGTTCAGCGGCGCGCCCGTGAGCAACGTCGCGACGGTGACGGCGCCCCAACCCGCGGCCTTCCACTGGTCGCCGGTCCCGGCCACCTCGTCCTCGGTGAAGCCCACCCGCAGCTTCCCGTCGGACGAAGTCGCGACGCGAACGGTCACGGGGTTGGTGCCACCGGTCGACTTGCCGTTGGCATCAGTGGAGACGAACAACGGGTTCACCATTCGCGAGCCGGTGACGCCGATGACCCCTGCGGCCGTGGTGGAGGTGCCGGTGCCCGAGGACTTCTTGGAGCTCCCGCCGCCACACGCCGACGCGACCAGGACAAGCGCGACGATCGCGGCAAAACCGCGAATTCTTCCTCGCGTGGACATCGGTGCGCACTCCCGAGGTGGAACGGCCCGCATCTGCGGGCATGACCATGCGCCGAGGAGCGTAGTGCCGCGTTCGGACCACTCTGACCACTCTTGGGCGCCCGACCACTCTCAGAGGTGCAGCGGGCACACATACCCGGTGCTGCGCACCCCGCGTGATAATCGTGTGTCCGATGGGTGCGAACCATGGGTCGCGTAGGCACGCATGAGCCAGACCGTCCCCGTCTCGTTCCCGCGGCGGCGATCGCCGCGCGAGTGGGTCGAGGGGTGGCCGAGCCTCGTCACCGTGTTCGTGGTCGCGGGAGCCCTCACGTTGCTGGCCGTGTGCCTCGGCTGGCGCGGCTCTGACCTGCCCGCGCAGATCTTCCGCGTGGACCTCGTGCGGCGCGACGGCTTCGTGATGTGGAACAGCCAATGGTTCGGCGGCCACGCGATGCTGACGTACAGCGTGCTGGCGCCGACCGTCGCGACGTTGACGGGACCGGTCGCACTCGGCGCGCTCAGCGGCGTGTTGTCCGCAGTGCTGTTCGAGCGCATACTGCGCTTCGCGTTCGGCCGGACGGCGTGGCTCGGCGTGCTGTGGTTCGCGATCGGCACCGTGACGAACCTCATCGTCGGCCGCGTCACGTTCGCACTCGGCGTCGCGTGCGGGCTCGGCGCGGTGTACGCGTTGCAACGCCGGCACCTGGTCCCCGCGGTGATCCTCGCGTTGCTGTGTTCACTCTCCAGCCCCCTCGCCGGGGCGTTCCTCGCGATCGCGGCCGCGGCATGGGCATGCGCGCAGCGGGACCGACGTGTGATCTCGGTCGCGGTGCTCGTCGGTGCAGTCGCGCCGATTGCGACCGTCGCCGTGCTGTTCCCGAATCCGGGCAGCGAACCGTACGAGCCGTGGGCGCTCATCTGGGACCTCGCGCTCTGTCTCACCCTCGCAATCGCGGCGCGCCGGGCGCCCGCGCTGCGGTGGGGCGCCGCGTTCTACGCCGCCGCGGTAGTGGGCGCGTTCGTCGTGCCGAGCGCGCTCGGCGGCAACGTCAGCCGGCTCGGTCAGTACGTCGCCGGCCCGTTGCTGGCGTGCGCCCTGATCCCGGCGCGTCGCCTCCTGCTCGCCGCCCTCGCGATCCCGTTGCTGATCTGGCAGTTCTATCCGGCGATCGACGGCATCGCGTACGCGCGCACTGATCCGTCGACGAAGCGGTCGTACTACGCCCCGTTGCTCGCGTACCTCGGCGCCCAACATGGCCCGATCGGACGGGTGGAGATTCCCTCGACCTACCGGCACTGGGAAGCCGCGTACGCCGCGCCCCATGTGCCGCTCGCGTGGGGATGGGAGCGGCAGCTCGACATCGTGTACGACCCGATCTTCTACTCCGAGCCGCTGACCCCGGACAGCTATCACGCGTGGCTGACGGCGAACGCGGTGGCGTTCGTCGCCCTGCCGGACGCCCGGCTCGACGACTCCTCGCTCGGTGAAGGCGCGCTTGTCGAACGGGGCTTGCCCTATCTGCGACCCGTCTGGCACGACACGCATTGGCGCGTGTGGCGTGTCGAGACCTTCCGCGGGCTCGTCGACGGGAATGCAGAGATGCTTCGCATGTCACCCGATGGATTCACGCTTCAGATGAACCACCCGGGCGATGTCGCGGTGCAGGTGCGGGCGACGCGTCACTGGCGCGTGCGGGGCGGCGGTTGCGCGGATCGCACCGAGGATGGCTGGACCGTGCTGCGCGGCCTGCCGGCGGGCGTTGTCGAAGTGACCCAGTCGCTCAACGGCACACCCTGCCCGCGGCCGTAGCCGCCGCGTCGAGTGTGGAGGCGCGCGAGGGTCACGTCGGACCGTCGCGCAGGATTGCGACGAGCACGCGCATTACGAGGACCGTCGAGCAGAACAAGCCGAAGTAGCCGAAGAACTCATAGAGCGACGTCTGCCCGGCGAACTCGGGACCCCCGTCGATCCCGAGCAGGATCACCGAGATCACGCCGACCGCGGCGCCGAGGAACGCGAGCAGCACGCGGTTCACGAGCGTCGTGATCACGCGCACGTCGTCCGGGAGCGAGAACAAGCTGACCCGGGCCGCGAGCGTGCCGCGCTCGGCCATCGTCGTGAGACGGTCGAGTCGGTACGGCAGGCGTCGCAGCATCGGCGCCATGCGGACGAGCTCCTCACGCGCAAAGCCCTCGACGGTCTCCGGCAGCGGCCGTTCCTCCACCCACTCCCGCGCCACGTCCTGGGCGGCATCGATCACGAGGTAGCCGGGACAGATCGTCGTGAGCGTTCCTTCGAGGGTGACGAGCGCGCGGAAGAACGTGCTGAACTCGGGCGGGAGCGCGACACCGAACGCGAAGATCACGCCGAGCAGCTCGTTGAGCATGGCCGCGCTCGGTGACGCGCCCGCGCCGAGATACCGGGCCATGAAGCGCGCGAGGGCCCGTTCGAACTGCTCGTCGTCGAAGCCGCGCCGCACCACGGACACTTCCAGCATCGCCTGCCGCAGCAACCCGGCATCCTGGCGTCCGATCGCGAACATCACCTCGCGGAGCGCCGACTGCTGCTGCGCGTCGATGCGACCGGTCGCGCCGAAGTCGATCAGTCCGAGCGTGCCGTCACTCAACAACAGGACATTGCCCGGATGCGGGTCGGCGTGGAAATGCCCGTCGATGAGCATCTGCTGCAGCGCGCAACGTAAGAGTGTGTCCGCGAGCTTGCCGCGGTCGAGCCCGAGACCGTCGACCCGATCGGCCTGCCGGACGCTCACGCCGTCGAACAGCTCCATCACCATCACGCGTGCGGTCGTCATCTCGGCAAAGACCCTCGGCACCGCGATGTCGTACGCGGGCGAGATCTGCGCGGCGATCTCCGTCGCGTTGCGGGCCTCGATGCGAAAGTCGAGCTCCTCCCGGAGGCGATCCGCGAACTCGCCGACGAGGTCGACCACGCGGTACTCGGCAGCCCAGGGGGCACGGGCTTCGACCGCGCGCGCCAGCCGGTCGAGCACATCGAGGTCGCGCTCGACGGCTTCGGCGATGCCCGGACGCTGCACCTTGACGATCACGTGCTCGCCGCCGCGCAGCCGGGCGCGGTACACCTGACCGATCGACGCGGCTGCGAGCGGCGTCCAGTCGAACTCGGCGAAGACGTCGGCGACGGGAGCGCCGAGCTCGGCGGCGAGCAGGACCTCGACATCCTCGCGCGGCGCGGCCGCGACGTGGTCCTGCAGGCGCTCGAGCTCGCGCACGACGTTGGGCGGCACGAGATCGGAACGTGTCGACAGGATCTGACCCATCTTCACGAACATGCCACCGCATTCCTCGAGCGCGTGACGGATCCGCACGGCGAACGGATCTGCGCCGTCGACCGCGGTGTCGTCGGAGATGCCGAGGAGGCGACCGAAGCCGTGACGGGCGATGATGCGCGAGATCTGCGCGTACCTGCGCACACGCCGGACCCGGCTGCGGACCGCGTGGATCGGATGCGGGATCTTCACCTGTCGTTGCGCGCGTGCAAGCGCGCCGGGTTTGGCGAGCATCTCCATCCAGACGCTCGCCGACATCGTGAAGAAGGTGGTGAAGAGCCAGAGATTGCGCGTGAACCCGGCGTCGCCCTTCTCGTGGTTCGCGCGAGCACGACGGCGAGTGTCGCCCCCGCCGTCCAGCCGATCAGCGCCGAGAGGAGCGTTGCGGTCGCCGACCGCTTCGTGCTGAGAAGGCGTCCGGCGACGAACGCGACCGCGATCACACCCAGGATCGACGTGACGAGCCGCCCTCCGGTCAGCAACTCGCCGATCGTCGGTATCGCCCCGTGCACGTTCCAGATTCGCACGACGGGTCCGTCCGGATCACCTGCCGCTGGCCCCGGCTGCCAGACTGTTCCGCTGTGGCACGGACCCGCCTCGCCGCCGCAAGCGTGCTCGTGCTCGCCGTCGGCGTGCTCGCGGCGGTGACGATCGCCCACAGCAGCGGTTCCGACGATCGCGTGTCCGTGCGTGCCGCGGGCCCGTCGACCGTTGTCACCTCGCCGGCCCCGACCACCACCGTGCGGCCCACGACCACCACGACGACCATCCCGCACGATCCCGCGCGCTCGTTCGAGCTCACACAAGTGCGCACGATCGGTGGTCCGATCTCCCCGAAATCGGTGACGGCGTCGGGGACCGGTCTCGTGTTCGCGCAGAACATGATGTACCGGCACACGATGAGCGTGTACGACCGCGCCGGCGAGCTCGTGAAGACGATCCCCGACTCCGTCGATCTCTCGCAGTTCGGCCTCGCGGGGCATCCCGGACTGTCGCGCGGCGCGCCGGTCGAAGCCGCCGTCGATTCCGCGCACCGCAACATGTACGCCACGAACTATTCGATGTACGGCGCGAACTTCGGGCCCGAAGGCTCTGACAGCTGCGGAGGACCGTCCGGGTTGAGCCCGAGCTACGTGTACCGCGTCAACCTGAAGACGCTTGCGATCAACGGTGTCGCGCAGGTCGGCATGGTCCCGAAGTACGTCGCGGTGACGCCGAACGATCGTTACGTGCTGGTCACCAACTGGTGCAGCTACGACCTGAGCGTCGTCGATCACGACACGTTCCGCGAGGTGCAGCGCATCAGCCTCGGCGCGTACCCGCGCGGGATCGCGGTCGACCGGTCTTCGCGTGTCGCGTACGTCGCGGTGATGGGCACCCGTGACATCGCCCGCGTCGACCTGAAGACGTTCGCCGTGTCGTGGTTCCGCGGGATCGGGAGCTCACCGCGACATCTCGTGCTCTCGGCTGATGACTCCCGCCTCTTCGTCACCCTGAACGGCGACAATCGCGTGGTCGCGGTGGACACCGCGTCGGGGAGCATCGTTGCTTCCGCGGCGACCGGCTCGCAGCCGCGGAGCATGGCGATCTCGTCCGACGGCCAGGCGCTCTACGTCGTGAACTACTCGTCGAACACCGTGTCGGTCCTGCGCGCGATCGGACCTCGGCATCGTGCGGACGTTCCCCGTCGGGAGCCACCCCATCGGCATCACGTACGAACCCGTGGCGCATCGCGTGTGGGTCGCGTGCTACAGCGGCGAGATCCTCGTCTACGACGCGTAAGGGCCCGTGGGTGGTGGTGGGGGCGTGTGTGAGGTGCGAAAATCGCACCTCACACACGCCTGCCGCGGAGGTACGACTCGCCGCGGGGCGAGAGCTTGTATCCGATCTCGAGGCTCAGGGTGAGGCCGAGGTTCTTGAGCTTGCGCACGTCGACCTTGAACGCTTGGGTCTCCCGTCCGAAGCCCTGCGCGAGGTCCGAGGCACGCACGGCGGGGTGCTCGGCGATCGCCTGCAATACCGCGTGTGTCCACGGCCCGTGCGAGCTCGCCCGGTCGAGACGTTCGAGACGACGATCGATCTCGACGTGCTCCTCGTCGGTCAGGGCGGCCGACGCCGCGAGCTCGGCACGCTGATCGGCACCTTCCGCTGTGTGCAGTCGGATGCGATACGTCGGGAGATCGGGATCGCCGCGCAGCGCGTCGAGCAACTCCGCCCGTGATGAGAACCCGGCGCGCTCGGCGTCGGCTTCGGTGATGCGACCGGGGTCGACCTCGTCAACGGCGTCGACGACGATGCGACCGGCCGCGGTGCGGTACACGTGTCCCGCCACGACCTGGCAGCGCTTCCAACGCCGGAACGTCAGCGTCACCTCGCCCCGTGCGATCGGTTCGCGGAAGCGGGCCTGAATCAGCATCGCGGCAGACTGCCACGCGTGCGCCGGGTCCGGGCGTGTGTGAGGTGCGATTTTCGCACCTCACACACGCCCGATCACCCGGTCACGCGCTCACCCTGATCGATCTATGCCGTGGTGCGAACGGTGCGCGCGCGCACGTGGGTTCGGCGGGTACCGGCGAAGAACAACGGCGACAACATCGCCACGAGGATCGTGGCCGCGCCCACGATCGTGTACAGCCAGCCGCTGCGGTGTGTCACTGCAAGCCAGTTGCCAAGGTTGTCGGACGCCGCGTCGACGAGGACCACGATCCCGAACGCCAGAGCGATCGCGCCGAGGAACACCATCAGCGCGCGCCCTCCGCCGGGCACTACCGACGCGAGAATCATCAGCGCGCCGAAGCCGATCTCGATCACGGCGAGGAGCGGGCTGTGCGGCAGGTGCCAGACGACCGCGTGCGGCCGGTAGATGTGATCCGTGTCGAAACCCGTTCGGGCGACGGCGGCGATACCGAGCACGGTGAACCCGATGCCGACCACGAGCCCGAAGATCTGGGCCGGGCTCCACGGCGTCGGCGCCGCCGCGACGGCCGGCCGCTCGTCGATCGCGTCGTACGTGTCGCCCCGGACGAGCGGGTCGCCGGGCTCGATGACGTCTTCCCGTGCATAGCTTCTACGGAAGGCCATGACTCCTATTCCTCCTGGTCAGCGTCCTGCCGGAGGTGTACCCGGCGCCTGTGACCACTACACGTGATGGCGCGCTCGCCCTGGGAGAGCGCGCCATGATGCCCACCATGCGGTACGCATACGCCGAGACCTTCTGCGACCCCACGTTCCTGGCGCCCCTGGCGCGCGCCGCGGAGGACGCCGGTTACGACTCGTTCATCGTCCCCGACAGCGTCATCTTCCCCGCGGTGTCCGACACGCCGTATCCGTACACCGTCGACGGCGATCGTGCGTTCCTCGAGGACAAGCCGATCATCGAGCCGTTCACGCTCGTGCCGTTCCTTGCCGCGCACACGACGCGTCTGCGTTTCACGACGTTCGTGTTGAAGCTCGCGATCCGCCCGGCGGTGCTCGTTGCGAAGCAGGCGGCGAGCATTGCCGTGATGAGCGACGACCGGCTGCGACTCGGTGTGGGCATCAGCCCGTGGCCCGAGGACTTCGCGGCGATGCAGGTGCCGTGGGAGCGGCGCGGTGTGCGCATGGACGAGACGATCGACGTCGTGCGCGGGCTCACCGCGGGCGACTGGTTCGAGTACCACGGTGAGGTGTTGCAGGTCGACCGGTGCAAGATCTGTCCGGTACCGGCGCAGCCGATCCCGATCCTCGTCGGCGGTCACGCCGAGCCCGCGCTGCGGCGCGCAGCCCGGCGGGGAGACGGCTGGATCCATGCCGGCGGCGACGCCGACGAGCTCGCGGGGATGCTCGCTCGCGTCGCGCGAGCTGCGCGCGCGGAGTACGGACGCGAGCGGGAGCCGTTCGAGATCCACGTCATCTCGCTCGATGCGTTCACGGTCGACGGCGCACATCGGCTCGAGGACATCGGGGTCACCGACGCCATCGTCGGGTTCCGATCGCCGTACACGATGGAGCCCGACACACAACCCCTGCAGGACAAGGTCGACGCGCTCCATCGCTTCGCCGACCGGGTGATTTCACAGCTGTGAGCGGCGCGCCGTAGCTTCACGCGGATGAAATTCGCGATGTTCTACGAGATCCCCGTCCCGAAGCCGTGGACGCCGGGCCAGGAGCACCAGGCGTACAAGGACACGATCGAGCAGGTGAAGCTCGGCGACCGCATGGGCTTCCACTCGTTCTGGACCGTCGAGCACCACTTCCTCGACGAGTACTCGCACTGCTCGAACCCCGAGGTGCTCTACGGCAACATCGCAGCCGTCACCGAGAACATCCGCATCGGCTATGGCGTGCGCCTGTTGCCGAAGCCCTACAACCACCCGATCCGTACGGCGGAGAGCGTCGCGGTGCTCGACATCTTGAGCGACGGCCGGGTCGAGTTCGGCACCGGCCGGTCGTCGACCCGCGCGGAGATCGAAGGTTTCGGCATCGACCCGCGCGAGACGCGCGAGATGTGGAACGAAGCACTCGAGCACATCGTCGGCATCTGGACCAACGAGGAGTACGAGTTCGAGGGCAAGTACTGGTCGATGCCGCGCCGCCGCGTCCACCCCAAGCCGATACAGCAGCCGCATCCACCCATCTGGGGCGCGACGTCGAGCCTCGAGGGTCACTACGAGATCGGCAAGCGCGGCATCGGGCTGCTGTCGTTCACCGTCGGGTTGCCGCCCGAGACGCTCGAGGAGCGCATCGCGAACTACCGCAAGGGCCTCGGCGATTGCGACGCGCCCGTCGGCAAGTTCACGAACAGCACCGCGGCCACGTTCACGATGGTGCACTGCGCCGACACGAACGAGAAGGCGCGCGCCGACGCCGAGGAATCGTTCGTGTGGTACCCGAAGACGGCCGGGCACCACATCGCGTCGCTCGCCGAGTACATGGAGAGCCAGGGCCAGGACCTTGGCACCTACAAGTACGCGGGCGAAGCGCGCAAGGGCGAGGCGTCGGGCTTCTTCGACCACCTGACGATGGACTACATCTACGACAGCGGCGCGGGCGTCGTCGGCGACCCCGACCGTTGCATCGAGATCTGCAAGCGCTACGAAGCCGTAGGCTGCGAGCTGCTGTTCTGTCTGCTGAACCCGTACAAGATTCCGCACGAGACGGTCATGCATTCAATCGAGTTGCTCGGCAAGCACGTGATCCCTGAGTTCGCCTGATGTTGCTGGACGGCGTGAACCACGTGGCGATCCTCACCGACGACACCGATCGCCTGGCGCGCTTCTACGAAGAGGTGTTCGACGCGCCCGCGTCGCGCCGGCAGGACATCGGGCCGGGCACCTTGACGTTCATCGACGTCGGACCCCGCACCGAGTTGAACGTCTTCGAGCTGCACGACAAGGCCGACTACAGGCGCGGCTCGATGTTCGGGCACGGCCCGATCGACCACATGGGGCTGCAGGCCGCCGACCGCGACGCCTTCGTCGAGATCCGTCGCCGGTTGATGGCGTGCGGGGCCAGCGACGGGTTCGTCACGGACTTCGGTGGTGCGCACAGCGTCTTCTTCCGGGATCCCGACGGGCTCGAATGCGAAGTGCTGTTGTTCATCTCGCGCGACGCCGAGTCGCATCCGCCGGGCACGCCCGCGGCCGGCTACGAATAGACGTCGTCGCCGAAGCACTTCAGGTTGCGCGCGCCCGCGCGGGCGAGATGCGGCAGACCGAAGACGTCCTCGATGCTGCAGAGCAACGAGTAGTGGTTGTACGGGGTCTTGTTCGTGGTCCCGGCCTCGACGCGCGGTGAGAGCAACAGGGTGCCGATGCGACCGCCGCCCGCATTCTTCTTCTGACCGCAACACGACGACGACTCGTCCTCGGCCTCGTCGAGCGTGATCACGAGCAAGCCGTCGGCCTTGTACGCGGGCGACGCGAGGATCTTCGGCACCCACGTCGACAGGAACGTGTCGGCGGACACCAGCCCGCCGGGCTTCCCGTCGACACACGGCGTGTCGTGCCCGTCATTGCAGAGGTTCGGCGTGATGTAAGCGAGGTTCGGCGTGCTGTCGGCCGCCGCAAGATCCGCGTCGAGTGCCTCGAGGTCGACGACGTTGGCCGTGCAGCGCGGCGTGTCGATGATCGAATGGAAGTACACGAACGGGTTGTGCCGAGTCGCGTACTGGTCGCCCTTGCGCGCGACGAGCGTGGGATCGACCTCGCCGATCTTCGGATGCCGGCACGGCGTCGTCATGTCCTCCTGGTACGACTTCCACGACCGGCCCGCGCCATCGAGCTGGTCAGCGAGGGTCTTCACCCGCGCCGGGTACACGCAGCCCTCGCCGCTCTCGTATTCGGTGAAGACGACGCAATCCCCGTTGGTCGATGGGTTCGACGGCTGGCCGCTGATCTGCGTGATGTAGTTGCCGAGACTCTGATGACTGGTGGCGTAGTACTGCGTCAGCAATTGGCCCATCGGCACCAACGTGCGGTTCAGATATTTCGCGGCTGATTGCTTGCCCCACGTCGTGGCGAAGTCTTTGTTCTCCAGGTTGATCATGAAGACATGGCCGACGTTGGGTCCGGAGCGCCGGCACCGTCGTCGTCACCACGTTGGGGGACGAGTTGACCTTCTTCGAGCTCGACGAACATGCCGTCAGCATCAGGAGGACACTGACGAAGACCAGACATCTGCGCACGGAGCGTGAGTCTTCTACATGTCGGGATCGCAACGTGCTGACAAGGCGTCCGGTGTATCGGCGGTGTGTCCGGTATTTCAGCGAAGGACTCTCGCTCTATGTTCCGCGCAACCGATTGAGGCCGTGATGCTCCACCGTTCTGCCTCCGTGCTCGCGATCACCGTGCTGCTCGCGGCACTCGTGACGCTTTCGACAGCCGAGCCCGGCGCCCGCAGCCGTTGCGACTCCGCCCTCGGGGCGTGACATCAGCTTCCCGCAGTGCCACGGCCCCTTGCCGAAGGTGCACAACGCGCGGTTTGCCGTGCTCGGCGTCAACGGCGGCCGGGCGTTCACGAAGAATCCGTGCCTCACCCGGCAGTTGCGGTGGGCGAAGCGTCTCGCGGAACCGCCGGCGTTCTACGCGAACACGGGGAACCCGGGGCCCAAGCTGTCGAATCACTGGCCGCTGGGCCAGACGTGGCCGCGCGAGTGCACCCGTTCCGAACCGAACTCGGTCGGCTGCTCGTACGACTACGGCTGGAACGCGGCCAAGCAGTCGTTCACGGTCGCGACCGACGCCGCACAGAAGCTGCACGGGGTGTCGCGTGCGAGAACGCGCGCGACCGCGTGTCCAACGTCGACTGGTGGCTCGACGTGGAGATCCTCAACAGCTGGCAGACGCTCCGCACAGAACCGACGCGCGCGAAGCAGCAGAACGACATCGCGGCCCTCGCCGGCGCGGTGAACGCGCTGTGGGACCTGAACGTGGCGCAGGTCGGCTTCTACTCGACCTCCTACCAGTGGAGTGCGATCACCGGCGGGCTGCACCGCACCCACGACTGGTTCTCGGCGAATCCGGTGTGGCTCGCAGGGTTCGACCACCGCGCCGACGCAGCCGAGGGCTGCGGTCGCCGCAGCTTCACGGGCGGTCCGGTGCTGATGACGCAGTACCTCGCGAAGCGACGGCTTCGACGGCAACGTCTCGTGCACCTGAGTCCCCGGAAGCCGGAGGCGTCGCGGGGACGGGGCCCGAGCGGCCCGCAGAGCGGAAGATAGCTTTCCCCTGACGAAGGGGAGAGCGCATGGAATACCGACACCTCGGACGCAGCGGGCTGCGCGTGAGCCCGATCTGCCTCGGCACGATGAACTTCGGGCCACTGACTCCTGAGCCCGACGCGCACCACATCATGGACCGGGCGCTCGAGCACGGCATCAACTTCTTCGATACCGCCAACCGCTACGGGGGCGAGAAGGGAGCGGGAGCCACCGAGACGATCCTCGGCAACTGGTTCGCATCGGGTGGTGGGCGTCGCGAAAAAGTCGTGCTCGCGACCAAAGTGTTCGGGCCGATGACCGAGTGGCCGAACGACGGCCTGCTCAGCGCGCGTGGCACATCCTCGACGCGTGTGACGCGAGTCTCCGTCGTCTGCAGACCGATCGCATCGACCTCTATCAGATGCATCACGTCGACCGTCGCGTCGCCGTGGGAAGAGATCTGGCAGGCGATGGAGACGCTCGTCGCGCAGGGAAAGATCGTCTACGCGGGTAGCAGCAATTTCGGCGGCTGGCACATCGTGCAGGCGAACGAGGCCGCCAAGGCGCGTCACTTCCTCGGCCTCGTGAGCGAGCAGAGCCTGTACAACCTGGCCGCGCGCACCGTCGAGCTCGAGGTGCTTCCCGCCTGCCGCGCGTACGGCGTGGGTGTCATCCCGTGGAGCCCGTTGGCGAGCGGGATGCTCGGTGGCACTTCCACGAGCGGCGATACCGCGCGCCGCAAGAACGTGCAGCCGCGCTACGAACGCATGCGGCCGCAGCTCGAGCGGTGGGAGAAGCTTTGCGCGGACCTCGGCGAAGAGCCCGCGGCCGTCGCGCTCGGCGTGGCTACTCCATCAAAAGGGCGTGACCGCGCCGATCGTCGGCCCCCGCACGCTCGAGCAGCTCGAGGGCGCGTCGTTGCGCGCGGTCGACCTGAAGCTCGACGACGACACGCTGAAGACGCTCGACGAGATCTTCCCCGGCCCGGGCGGACCGGCGCCCGAGGCCTACGCCTGGTAGCACCCACGTCCAATGTGATTGGACACTCAGCCCGCGTGTGGCGGGCTCCGCGTCCAATCTGTTTGGACGCACGACGAGCGAGGGAGCACGAGATGGATCTTCTCGAGGCGCTGTACACGACGCGCGCGATGCGCCGGGTGAAGCCCGATGCCATCCCTGCGGACGTGCAAACGAAGATCCTCGACGCCGCCGTGCGTGCACCGAGCGGCGGCAACATGCAGAACTGGCGCTTCATGCTCGTCGATGACGCCGGCGTGAAGGCGCAGCTCGGGCCGATCTACCGCGACTGCCTGGGCCGGCTCTGGGAGACGATCTACAAGGAGCAGCTCGTCAAAGCGCGCGCGGCTCCCGACGATCCCGAGAGCGCGCAGTTCTTGCGTATCCAGCGGTCGGCACAGCACTTGGCGGACCACTTCGAGGAATACCCGCTGCTGCTGTTCAGCTTCGTGCAGTTCGATCCGACCGGCGGGTCGATCTTCCCCGCAACGTGGTCGGCGATGCTCGCGGCGCGCGCCGAAGGCATCGGCGCGTCGCTGACGACGGTGATGATCTTCCGGATCGACGAGGTGTTGAAGATCCTCGGCGTGCCGAACGAAGAGGGCTGGCTCGTCTCGTCGTGCGTCTGCTTCGGCTATCCCACGGGCAAGTGGGACGTCGCGGCACGACGTCCGGTGCACGAGGTGTCGTTCCGCAACCATTGGGGTGCGCCCGTCGGCTTCGAGGTGCCGGCGCCCCTCTGGCCGTAGGCCCATGCCTGGGCAACTCGTGGAATCCGTACAGCCTGCCCACAGTTGATGCTCAGGGCTGCCGACGAGACTGTCGGAGGCGGACCGGCCCCCCCACCGGCACGACAGGCAGCGAGGCGACACACGCATGAGCGACTGGGAGCACGACCCGACGTCCGGCGACGGCAACGAGCCGCCGCCGCCGTCGCGGACGCCCCGCCCCGCCCCGCCCCGGCCCTGGTGGGCGGCCGAGGCGACCCGCCGGTGCCGCCCGACTTCACCGCGCCGGTGCCGCCGGCGCGAGCCCACCCAGCCCGTTTCCTCGACTTCCGACAACTGGCCGGCCCAACCCCCTGCCTGGCCACCCCAAGCCCCGCCGAGCTGGCCTCCGAGTCCCCCGCCCCCGGGGCCGCTCGGCGGCGGCTGGGGCTCCGGGCACCCCGGCGGAGGGGCGGCCCGCGCCGCCCGCCCGCTCCGCGGCCGCCACGTCGTGTCGTGGCCGCGGTCGCGGCCGTCGCGCTCGTGCTCGCGTCGGCGGGCATCGGCGCCTTCGTCGCCGTCGCCGTCGAGCACGACTCCAACCCCGACGGTCACCACACCCACGTTCCCGGTCTCGCCCGGCTCGAGCGGCAACGGCTCGGGCAGCGGGCGGTTCGACCCAGTCCGGCACGTTCGACGCGAACGCGATCGCGAGCAAGGTCATCCCCGCCATCGTGAACATCACGACGACGACCACCCAGGGTCGCGCCGCGGGAACGGGCATGGTGATCTCGGCAAGCGGCGAGGTGCTCACCAACAACCACGTGATCGCAGACTCGACCGACATCAAGGTCGACATCGGCGGCACCGGAAACGCGCATCCCGCGCACGTGGTCGGGTACAACGTCGCCGACGACGTCGCGTTGCTCCAGATCGAGGGCGTCTCCAACCTGCAAACGATCAAGCTCGGCAACCCGTCGAAGGTGAACATCGGCGACCGCGTCGTCGCGATCGGCAACGCACTCGGCCGGGGCGGCACCCCCGCGGTCGTGCAAGGCAAGGTCACCGCGTTGAACCAGGAGGTGACCGCCGGCGACCCCGTCGGGCGGCACCACCGAGACGCTGCACAACGTGATCCAGATCGACGCGCCGATCCAGCCCGGCGACTCGGGTGGCGCGCTCGTCAACGCGAGCGGCGAGGTCATCGGCATGAACACCGCCGCGGCCGCGGGCGGCCGGTTCCGCCAGCAGAGCGGGAGCGACATCGGCTTCGCGATCCGGGTCGACAACGCGGTGACCGTCGTCCGCCAGATCCAGAGCGGTGTCGGCACCGACAAGGTGCACATCGGCCCCAAGCGTGCGCTTCTCGGCGTGCGCGTGAGCGACATCGACAATCAGGGCCTCACCCTCCCGAACAGCGTGGCCCCGGTCGACTCGGGCGCCCTGGTCATAGGGGTCGAAGACCCCAGCGCCGCCGTCAGCGCGGGCATCAAGACCGGTGACGTCGTCGTGTCGGTCGACGGGACGTCGATCACCGACCAGAACGAGCTGCACCTCGCCCTCACGAAGTACCAGCCCGGCGACCAGGTGCGCGTCGGCTGGGTCGACACCTCGGGCGCGGAGCGCACCGCAACCGTGAAGCTCGGAGAAGGTCCCCCCGCCTGACCTCCGACCTTCCACCCCTCGCCGCTCGGCCGGAGCCAGTCCGGTCGGGCGGCGCAGGCGGTCCGCGCCGAGACATGCGCCCCGATACGCGAACCTGGGGCGTGGAATCGCTGCCGGGTCGCGGCCGGCTGACCCCGGGTGAGCTGGCCGAGGCGGTCGTGCTGGCCGACTTGTCGCTCGCGTTGAACATCGTCGGCCACGTCGTACCGTTCGGCAGCGTCCTGGTCATCGCCGCGGTGGTGCCCCTCGCCGTCGTGGCGACGCGTCATCGGCTTGCGCGCGGTCATCGCGGGCGCGGTCGCCGCGAGCGTCGTCGGTTTCCTCGTCATCGGCATTCCCGCGCTCACCACGACCGCCGGTTGTGCCGCGTTCGGCGCGCTCGTCGGCGCGGCCGACCGGCGCGGCTGGAGCCGGCGCCGCACGATCGCCACCGGTGTCGCGATCTTGTGGCCGCCGATCGCCGCGATCGCGGTGCTTCTGCTCTTCGTGTTCTCGAACCTGCGCAAGCTCACGCTCGATCAGATCCGCAACGGGTGGCAGGGCCTGTTCCACCTGTTCGAGAACATCGGCCTCGACGGCGTCGCCAACGCCGGTGATCACGCGGTCGAGTGGATCGTCGCGCCACTGGTGGATCAGCATCCCGATCGGGCTGCTCGTGCCGGTCGTGCTCGGCATCTGGATGTCGCAGGGCCTCGCCACACCGGCACTGCGCCGCGTGCGCAGTGCGTTTGCGGCGCTCGATGCCCGAACCGCCGCCCGCGGACGACCTCGCGCAGCCGCCGCAGCCGTTGCCGATGATGCTGGACGACGTCACGTTCCACTACGCCGGCGCGTCCGACGACGCGCTGCGCGGCGTGTCGCTGCGCGTCGACGCATCCGAGCTCGTCGCCGATCGGGGGCCGCAACGGATCGGGGAAATCCACGTTGGCGCGCATCCTCGCCGGGCGCCGCACGCCCGCGACCGGCCGCGTCGAGCGCCCGGGCCCGGCCGGCCTCGGGCGCCCGGGAGGCACCGCACTCGTGTTCCAACGGCCGGAGGCGCAGGTGCTCGGCGTGCGCGTGCGCGACGACATCGTGTGGGGATTGACGGATGCGTCGCACGTCGACGTGCGCGCCGCGCTCGCGCGTGTCGGCCTCCAGGAGCTCGCCGACCGCGAGACGTCGACGCTGTCGGGCGGCGAGCTGCAACGACTCGCGATCGCGGCCGCGCTGGTGCGCTCGCCGAGCTTGTTCGTGTCGGACGAGTCGACGGCGATGGTCGACGCCGAAGGGCGCAGCGCGCCTGGTCGCGCTGCTCCGGGACCTCGCACGCGACGGCGTGGGTGTCGTGCACGTCACGCACCTGCCGAACGAAGCCGACGTCGCCGATCGCACGGTCGTCCTCGACGCCGGACGGATCGTCGAGACAGCCACCGGCGGTGCGCGCACGGCATGCGGCTTCCCGCCCGGCCGCGGCCTGCGCCGCTCGGCGCACCGGTCGTCGAGATGCGCGGGGTGGGGCACGTGTACTCGCGCGGCACGCCGTGGGCGAAGCGCGCGCTCGAAGACATCGACCTCACGATTCACGAGCGCGAGTCGGCGCTCATCGTCGGCCACAACGGCTCGGGCAAGTCGACGCTTGCGTGGATCATGGGCGGCCTGGTCGTGCCGAGCGAGGGTGAGGCGCTCGTCGACGGCGACGCCGATCGCGGAGCACGTCGGCCGGGTCGGCGTCGCGTTCCAGCACGCCCGGCTCCAGCTGTTGCGGCCGACCGTGCTCGACGAGGTGAAGGTCGCCGCGGGTGTCGACGATCGGGCCGCGCGCGCCGCGCTCACGGCCGTCGGGCTCGACGCATCGATCGCGCCCCGCCGCATCGACGAGCTGAGCGGCGGTCAGATGCGACGTGTAGTGCTCGCCGAGGTGCTCGCGGCACGTTCGCGGGCCGTCGTGCTCGACGAGCCGTTCGCGGGGCTCGACGTCGAGGGTCGCGCCGACCTCGAAGGCGTCCTCGTACGCATGCGGGACGAGATCGGCATCCCGCTCGTCATCGTGTCGCACGACCGCGACCTGCCGGACGCGCTCCTGGAGCGGGTGATCGAGCTCGAGGCGGGCCGCATCGTGCGCGACGAGCGCGTCGACGACATCGGATGTGAGCACATGAGCCGAGCGACCGCGAGGCAGGTAACCGGCCGAGCAGCGAGGCAGGGCCCGAGCGGCCCGGCCCGCAGGGCCGAGAGCGGGCGGCGAGCATGACCACCGTGAATCCCATGCCTGCGGCGCCCGCGGACGCGCCGCCGCGCCGGCGATCACGACGCGACACCGAGCTGACATTCCTCCGGTTCGTGCCGCGCGACTCGGTCGTGCACCACCTCTGGGCCGGCACGAAGTTGCTGGTCGCCGCCGCGCTCGCGCTGATGGTGTCGGTGTCTCCCACCTGGGCGATGCTGGCCGTCGCCGCCGGCGTGGTCGGGCTCGGGTTGTTGTGCGGACGCATCCCGCTCGGCGCGTTCCCGCGGCTTCCCCGCTGGTTCTACATCGCGCTGTTGATCGGCGCCGCGCTCAATCTGTGGTCGGGAGTCGACCCGATCGTGCACGTCGGACCGCTCGACCTGAGCCTCGGCGGCCTCGAGGAATGGGCACGGTTCACGGTGCTCGCGGTCGTGCTCGTGGTCTCCGGCGCACTCATCGGATGGACCACGCCACTCGGTGACGTCGCGCCGGCGCTGCGCACGTTGTTCCGGCCGTTGCGCTGGGTGCGACTCCCCGTGGACGAGTGGGTGATTGCGATCGCGCTCGCGATCCGGTGCCTCCCCTTGCTGATCGACGAGATCCGGACGCTGAGCGCGGCGCGCCGCCTGCGCGTGCACGAACCCGGCGGCGTCCGCGAGAAGCCCGACAAGACGGTGCGCGAGCTGATCATGGAGACGCACGACCTCCTCGCCACCGCGATCGTGACGTCGATCCGCCGCGCCCGAGACCTCGCGGAGGCGATGATCGCCCGCGGCGGTCTCGGTGGGAGCGTGTCCGCCGGGCGGCGCAGCCCGGGAGTCCTCGACGTGTTCGTGCTGATCGCGGCGGCCGCACTGTGCATCGTGAGCCTCGTGGTGCTACATCTCTGACATGCAACACGTTCGACTCGGCCGGACCGGCCTCCAGGTGTCGCGCATCTGTCTCGGCACGATGACCTTCGGCTTGCAAGTCGACGAGGAGGACTCGCGGGCGATTCTCGATCATGCCGCCGACAAGGGCGTGACGTTCCTCGACACCGCGGACGTGTATCCGCTCGGTGGCGACCACCACACCGCCGGCCGCACCGAGGAGATCGTCGGCCGCTGGCTCCAGGGCAAGCGCGACCAGTACGTCGTGGCCACGAAATGCTTCGGGCCGATGGGCCGCCGGCCGTGGGACATGGGCAACAGCCGCCGCCATATCATGGACGCGATCGACGCGTCCTTGCGCCGGCTGCAAACGGACTTCGTCGATCTCTATCAGTTGCACTTCGACGACCCGGGCGTGCCGCTCGACGAGTCACTCGAGGCCCTCGACCACCTCGTACGGGTCGGCAAGGTGCGGTACATCGGCTGCTCGAATTTCCTCGCGTACCGGCTCGCCCGCGCCGTCGGGCGGAGCGAGACGCGTGGCCTCGCCCGCTTCGACTCCGTGCAACCGCGCTACAACCTGTTGTTCCGCGAGTTCGAGCGTGAGCTCCTGCCGTTGTGCCTGGACGAGCAGATCGGTGTGATCCCCTACAACCCGATCGCCGGCGGGATGCTGTCGGGGAAGCACGACCGGTCCAAGGAGCCCGAGGAGGGCACGCGCTTCGCGCTCGGCAACGCGGCGCGTACGTACCAGGACCGGTACTGGCACGAAAACGTGTTCGATACCGTCGACGAGCTGGTGAAGATCGCAAGCGATGCCGGCATGCCGCTGCCCACGCTCGCGGTGGCGTGGGTGCTGCAGCATCCGGCGATCACCTCGCCGATCGTCGGCGCGAGCCGTCCGGAGCAGCTGGACGCGACGCTCGCGGCGGTCGACGTCCGGCTCGACCCCGATCTGGTCACGCGCCTGCACGAGGTGACCGCGCCGTACCGCCGCGGCGACGCGCCGCGCTGAGCAAAAAGACTGCATCGATCGCACCGCACTGACTGCGAGTAGGGGCCGCGAAATGGGTACGGTCCTCCTCATGTCCGAGATCGCGGTGCCTTACTTCTGCTCCTTGCCTGCATCACCACCGCCGTGGCCCGGCGTGGTCGTCGTGATGGAGGGAATGGGTATTACGCCACAACTGCTCCGCGTCTGCGAGCGGCTCGCGGGCGAGGGATATGCCGCGGTCGCACCCGACCTGTACTGGCGCTTCGGCGGCAGCAATCCCGATGCGACCGACCAGCACTTCCGTCAGCTGACGCCGGAAGACGCCCGTTCCGACCTCGTCGAGGTGGTGGCGCGGTTGCGTGACCTGGGCGCGGCGACCGTCGGGATCACGGGCTTCTGCCTGGGCGGCGCGTTCGCGTACCTCGCTGCGGTGTCGGGCGTCGACGTCGATGCCGCGGCGCCCTTCTACGGCGCCACGATCGCGCAGATGCTCGGCGAGTCGTACTGCCCGTTGCTGATGTTCTTCGGCGGCAACGACGAATACATCACCCGCGACGACATCGCCGACACCGAGAAGCACCACCCGGGCCAGGTGGTCGTCTACGAGAATGCCGGCCACGGGTTCTTCCGTGACGGTTCGGACGCCTACGACGAGGACGCGGCCACCGATTCCTGGCGGCGACTCCTCGAGTTCTTCGGCGCCCACCTCCGCGTCGGCTGAGCCGGCGCGCCGTCAGTCGAAGAGGTCCGTCTCCTTCGGGCCGCCCTGCCAGGCGGGGACCGCGCGCACGAAGAAGTCCTGGGCGAGAATCGTGCCTTCGAGCTCGGGCGGAAGGCCCGTGAACGGCGAGAGCTGGGTGCGGTGCTCGGCGATCGCGGCCCGGCGCGTCTCCATGACCCGAGTGACGTCGACCACGGTGGTGATCTCGTCTTCGGGGCGACCGAGCTCCATGTCGACGTACTCCTCGAGCAGGCCCTGCGCCTTCATCGCCCCGAGCCAGCGGCTCATCATCGGCCGGGCCAGGGTCCAGTGGTAGAGCCGGGCCGTCGGCTTCGCGGCGCGCGGCGAACGCGAGGGTGGCCGCTTCACCGATCCGCATGTGGTCGCGATGGTCGTTGACCGCTTCGGGGTCGAGCGTCACCACGACGTCGGGACGGCGCTCGTCGATCAGTGATGCAATCGGGGCGACGACGTCCTCGAGATCCACCGCGGCGAGCGCGTTCGGGGGCATGTCGCCGTTCATGCCGGAGTCGGCGAAGTCGAGCAGCACGACGTCGTCGGCGCCCAGCACCCTTGCCGCGGCGCGCAGCTCGCCCTCGCGCACGACCGCGAGCTCGGCCGGGCTGCTCGTCGTGCCGCTCGTGTCCTCGCCCGCCTCGCCGCGTGTCGCGCAGCACACCATGACGCGCACGCCGCGCGCCGCCGCATTGGCGATCACCGAGCCCGTGCCGAACGTCTCATCATCGGGATGCGCGACGACCACGAGCAGGAGGGTTCCGTCGCGAGGCATGGCGGCTGATCGTACGCGGCGCCGGGCAAAAGGGGACGTGACACTCACTGTCTCCCCGGACGGACGCGTACGGTGTCCACTCGCCGGTGAGTGCGCGCGCTCGGCGCGTTGTGGTACCGAATCCTTGCGTTGGGCTCTCCGCGGGAGCACGCTGGGGTCGGGACGGCGCTCACCCAGCCCAGTGACCCCAGTGGCGCCGGCCCCGTACTGACCCCAAAGCCTCGGCCCCGCCTCCCCCACATCGGCGGGGCCGAGACGCGTGTTGATCCGGCGACGATCGCGCGACGAATCTCTGCGCATGCATGACCTCAAAGCGTTGCAACGACGCTTCGTCGAAGAATTCCAGACCGAGCGCAAGGCCGACGTCGCCGACGAGCTGCTCGCCGACGGCGACAAGGTCGTGACCTACAAGACGTTTCATGGCACCCACGAGGGCGAGATGATGGGCATTCCCGGCACCGGGAACCAGTTCGCCGTGGACGTGATGGACATCGTGCGGTACCGCGACGGCCGGGTGGTCGAGCACTGGAACGTCGTCGACCAGATCCCGCTGCTCCGGGCGATCGGCGTCATCCCTTCCTGAGCCCGCGGCACCGCTCAGCGGGCGAAGTGCTTGCTCAGCGTCTCGTCCTGCCGCTGGTAGTTGGAGCCGATGCCCTGACCGTAGAGCCGGTCCGGCGCTTCGAGCATGTGCTCGAACGTGAGCTTGCAGACCCGTTGGCCGTGCTCGATCATGAACGGCACGTCGTGGGCGCGCACCTCCAGCGCGGCGCGTGACCCGGTGAATTCCCCGGCGGGGTCGAACCCGAAGCCGGGGTCGAAGAAGCCGGCGTAGTGCGTGCGCAGCTCGCCGCTCGTCGGGTCGTAGGCCGTCATCTCCGACGCGAGCGTGGGCGGGATCGACACGGCCTCGTTGCTCATCAGCAGATAGAAGCGTTGCGGCGTGAGCACGACGCGGTCCCCGTCCTCGCGCTTCACCGACTCCCAGAACGATTCGGGATCGACGGGCACGTCCGCGCTCTTGTACACGTCGAGCAGCGGTGCGTTGTCGCGGGCGCGGTAGCCGACCCGGCCGTCCTCGTCGCCGCGGAGGTCGAGGCCGAGGAACAGGCCGCCGCTCAGCGCGAGCTTGCTGTTCGACACGGGCTTGCCGTGATCGAACAGCAGCGGCTGCTTGCGGTGGAACGCACGCACTTCGTCGTCGTCGAGGCGGGCGCGACCGACCGACAGTCGCAGCTGGTTGAGCGAGACGTCCTCGCGTACCCGCACCGGGAACGAGAGCGGCACGACCTCGAGGTAGAGCGGGCCGTCGTAGCCGTCGGCGATCTCGTCGAAGCGGTAGCTCTCGTCGGTGATCACGCGCGTGAACACGTCGATGCGGCCGGTCGAGCTCTTGGGGTTGGCCTTGCCGCGCACGCCCGGAGGCAGCGCGAGCCGCTCCTTCAGCGGGATCAGGTACGGCCGCTTGGTCTCGAGCACGACGCCGTCCTTGCGGAGGTCGAGCTCGTCGATGATGTAGTCCTTGACGCGGCGCTCGACGGTCTGGCGGTCGGGCAGGAAGCTGCACCGGATGCGGTAGGCGACCTCACCGAGGCGCAGGTCGAGGCTCGCCGGCTGCACGTTCTCCTCGGGGATCGTGAACCGCCCGGCGTCGATGACGCGCGCGGCGATCGCACGCTCGAGGTACTGGCACGGAAGGACGCCGGAGCGACCGGACGGGAGATCGAAGTCCACCGCCGCCGATGCTATGCGGCGGTGTCGATCTTCTCGTCCTCCTGCAGGGACGGCGGCAACGCGAGCAGGTTCTGCACGCGGGCGATCTGGTCGTTGACGACCGGATCGTGCTGTGAGCGACAGCCCGGATCACTTCATGGCAACGTGGGGCATGGACTCGGTCGTCGAACCCCGCCTCGAAGGCACGTTTCGCGTCGCGACCCACCGTCGCATCAGCTTCGCCGAGTACGGCAACCCGCACGGACGCGTCGTGTTCTGGTTCCACGGGACGCCTGGTGGACGCACGCAGATCTCGCCGCACACACATCCCATCGCGATGGAGATGGGCATCCGGCTGATCCTGCTCGAACGGCCGGGGGTCGGCTTCTCGACACCGCACGTGTACCCGAACGTGTTGGGCTTCGCCGACGACGTCGGGGTGATCGCCGACGCGCTCGGCGAAGAGCGATTCGCGGTCGTCGGCCTGTCGGGCGGCGGCCCCTACACGCTCGCGTGTGCATACCGCTTCCCGGATCGCATGATCGCGGGAGCCGTGCTCGGCGGGGTCGCGCCGACAACCGGTGTGGACGCGGCGACCGGCGGCGTCATCGGCCTCGCCCGTCGACTGGCACCGCTCGTCGAGCTGTCCCGCCGTCCCGTGGGTGACAGCTTGCACCGGCTCATCCGCGTGCTGGCGCCGTTCCGGTCGCAGGTGTTCGACCTGTACGTCGCGATCTCCCCCGAGGGCGACAAGCGCGTGTTCCGCCGGCCCGAGATGAAGCAGATGTTCATCGAGGACATCCTGCGATCGCTGCGCAAGCAAGCGCACGCGCTGCCGACCGATCTCGTGCTGTTCACACGCGACTGGGGCTTCTCACTCCGCGACATCCGGGTGCCGATCCGCTTCTGGCACGGCGACGCCGACAACATCGTGCCGGTCGCGCACGTCCACCACATGATGCAGCTCGTGCCCGACGCCGAGCTGCGCATCCGCCACGGCGAGAGCCATCTCGGCGCGCTCGATGCATCCGAAGAGATCTTCAAGACCCTGCTCGAGCTCTGGCCCGACGACGAGTAACTGCTCCGTTGCTCCATCTGATTGGACGGGAAGCGTCCACCCACGTCGCTCCGCTCATGGGCGTGTGGCCGGCGTGTTGCGTAGGCTGACACGCATGTCAGGCCTCCCGAAGATCATCAGCGTCGACGACCATGTCGTGGAGCCCGCGCACGTGTGGCAGGCGTGGCTGCCCGAGAAGTACCGGGAGAACGGGCCGCACGTCGAGCGCAAGCGGTGGGGCCCGTTCAGCCACCAGCCCGGCGCAAAGTACGTGAACACCGAGGACCCCGACGGGCTGTGGGGCGACGCCTGGTACTACGAGGGCCGGTTGATCTACGTGCACAAGCGCTTCGTCGCCATCCCGCTCGAGGCGACACCCGACGGCGACCTCACGAAGTTCGATCGCTCGAAGATGGTGATGGAGGCGCTGACCTACGACGAGATGCGCCCGGGCTGCTACGAGCGCGACGCGCGCGTCAAGGACTTCGAGCTCAACTGGGTCGACGGCTCGCTCCCCTTCCCCACCTTCCCGCGCTTTTGCGGGCAGACGTTCTACGAGGGCAACGACAAGGAGCTCGGGCTCGCGTGCGTCGAGGCGTACAACAACTGGATGATCGAAGAGTGGTGCGAACCGTCGCACGGCGTGAACATCCCGCTCTGCCTGATCCCTCTCTGGGATGTCGAGCTCGCCGCGAAGGAAGTGCAACGCATCGCCGACAAGGGTTGTCGCGCGATCTGCTTCAGCGAGCTGCCGCACCACCTCAAGCTCCCCACCATCCACAGCGGTGAATGGGACCCGATGTTCCAGGTGTGCAACGACAACGGCGTGACGTTGTGCATGCACATCGGCTCGTCCTCGACGAACCCGGCGGCATCGCCGGACGCACCCGGCGGCGTGGGCGGCACGCTCGCGTTCAACAACGCGATGGCGTCGATGGCCGACTGGCTGTTCTCGACGAAGCTGATGACGTTCCCGAAGCTGAAGCTCGCCTACTCGGAAGCGCAGATCGGCTGGATCCCGTACGTGCTCGAGCGGGCCGACCAGGTGTGGGACCAGCACGACAGCTGGCAGCACATGAAAGAACGCATTCCCGACCCGCCGTCGCGGCAATACGCCGGCCGTATCTTCGGATGCTTCACCGCCGACTACCACGGCTTGCACTCGCTCGATGAGGTCGGACCGGACAACATCTGCTTCGAGACCGACTACCCGCACACCGATACGACCTGGCCGAACTCGAAGGAGTACGCCGAGAAGATGCTCGCCGACTTCGACGAGACGGTCGCGTACAAGGTGCTGCGCGGCAATGCGATCAAGATGCTCGAGCTCGACCGCGTGTGATCCCGATGGCAGAGGACAAGGACGACAAGGCCGTCACACCGGAGCTCGCCGAGAAGCCGTCGGTCGTGCACAGCCCGTCGAGTCGCGTGACCATCGCCTTCCCGTTCTCGAACATCAACCTGCACCAGCCGGCGGATGAGGTGCGGGAGCTCGCGGAGGTCGTCGTCGCGCTCTCCGAAGAGCTCGCCGAGTTTCGTCCGTCACCGGGCACCACGGCACTCGTGCAGCGGGCGAAGGCGCTGCTGAAGGACCTCGAAAAATGACTCGAGGTCTCGCGGCCGCGCTCGCGGTCGTCGTGATGCTCGCCGGTAGCGCATGTGGCAGCAGCTCGAAGCAAGCGGGCACTGCGACGTCCACCACCGTCGGCGGCCCGACCGACGACCCCGCGTACGCGAAGCCCGGTCCGTACAAGGTCGGCTACACGACGTTGCGCATGACCGATCGTGACGTCTCGGTCTGGTACCCGGCCGACGACGCGGCCGTCGCCGGGAAGAAGAAGGCGACGTACACCCAATCGACACCGTTGCCGAAGGAGCTCAAGGGCCTCGTGCCGCCGAAGTACAACACCGTCGTCACGATGGACGCGTACGCGGATCCGCCCGCGAGCTCCAAAGGCCCGTTCCCGGTCGTGTTGTTCAGCCACGGCGCGGGTGGTTATCGCCTGGTCAACTCCGCGCTCGACGTCGGCATCGCGTCCTGGGGATTCGTCGTCGTCTCGGTCGACTACCTCGAGCGGGGCCTGGTCGCGCAGGTCAAGGGCGGCAAGCTCGGCAACGACCCGGCGCGCGACCGACGGCTGATGTTGCAGAGCCTCGACCTGGTGCAGCGCGAGAACGAGCGCGCAGGCTCGGTGCTGCGCGGCAGTGTGAACGCCGGCGTGGCCGGTGCGGTCGGCCACTCGGCCGGCGGCGGCACGGCCTTCGACGCGTTGAGCGACGAACGGGTCAAGGTCGCCATCGGGTGGGCCCCCGTCGGGCCGAGCATCACACCGGTTGCCAAGCCGACGATGATCATCGGTGCGGCCGGCGACATCGCGCTCACGCCGGAGCGACTTGCGAAGACGTACGCGAGCCTGCCGTCGCCCAAGCGGCGCGTGGAGATCGCGAACGCGGGCCACAACACGTTCAGCGACGTCTGCATAGTGATCCGCGGCGGCGGCGGGCTCATCGAGTTCGCGCGCCAGAACCACCTCGTCGCGGAGAACCTGCTGCGACTCGGGATCAACGGCTGCCAGAAGAGCGATGCCGACCCGAAGGCTTTCTGGCCCGTCGTGCAGCACTTCACCGTGGCCGAGTTGCGCAACGTCTTGCTCGACGCGCAACCGGTCGGGCTCGGCGACGGCATCACACGCGCGTTCCCGGACGTCACGCTGTACACGCACAGCCCCTGATATCGCCGTCGGGCGCGCGCGCGTCAGTTACCGTTGCCACGGATGCTGGGATCGGGGCCTTTCCTCGCCGCGTGCACGCTTCTCGCCTGGTCCGGCGCGGCCAAGCTCGCGCGTCCGCTATCCACGACTGCGGCCGCGCACGCGATCGGGCTCCCGTCGTCGACCGCCGCGGTACGCGTCTTCGGCGCGATCGAGCTGAGCGCCGCCTGTGCGGGCGCCGCCGCGGGCCACGCGGGCGCGTCTGCTCGTCGCATGCGTCTACGGCGGGCTCGCGATCCTTGCCCTCCGCCTGCTGCGCCGGGCACCGGCCACCCCGTGCGGCTGCCTCGGAACATCCAACAGCCCGGCATCACGCGCGCACGTCGCGGTGAACGCGGCAGCCGCGCTCATTGCCGTCGGCGCCGCGTTCGGCGGGTCGCCGCTCGCCGGCGTCACCGCGCTGCCGCTTGCGGGCGTGCCGTTCGTCGTGCTGGTGCTGTGCGCGGCGCGCCTCGCGGCGCTGACCATTGACGCATTGCCCGCGCTCACGCGGCGTCCGAGCAGGGGGACCACTGATGTCGGTGCTCATCGCGATCGAAACGGTCGTGATCGTGTTGTTGACGGTGCTCGTCGCCGGGCTGTTGCGCAGCCACGCGGAGATCCTGCGCCGGTTGCATGCGATCGACCAGGGCGGCGAGCTCGATGACTCGGCGGCAATACCTGCGACGATCGCTCTCGGCGCGACGCGCACCGACACGTCCGGTGCGACCGGCCGCCGCGCCCAGGACATCGCTGGGGAAACACTTGCCGACGACGTGGTGCACGTCGCGATCGCCGGCACGCGCCATCGCACGTTGCTCGCGTTCCTTCGAGCAGCTGTGTGACGTGCCGTGAGTTCTGGGACGCGTTCGGGCACGCCGACGGGCTGGGACTTCCGGAGGACATGCGCCTTGTCGTCGTCGTCAAGGACGCGCGCGATGAGAGCATCACCGCGCTTCGAGACGTCGCGCCGCGCGGGCTCGCGGTCGTGATGTCCAGCGCGGCGTGGACGGCCTACGACGTGCCCGGCTCTCCGTACTTCGTGCTCGTCGACGGCGCGGCGGGCCGCGTCGAGGGCGAGGGGACGGGCGCGACGTGGCCGCAGGTCCGCAACCTGATCGTGCAGGCGGGCGGCGACGGCGTCACCGGTCGCGACGGCGCGGCGCGCGAGGCGCGGATCGATCGCGAGCTGCTCGCGCACGGCATCGGGCCCGGCGACCCGTTGCTCTACCACGACGGGACGCGTTCGTGAACGCAATGGTCGGCGCCGGCTGCGCGCTCGCGTGCGCGGCCGCGATTCGCAGCATGTGGTCACCGTGAGGAGAGTCGATGCTCGCGAGCATCAGCCCGCTCGGTGAGCGGGCCCGGCGCCAGCACTACGCGATCACCGTCACGGCGTACGTCGTCGGCGTCGACGTTCGCGGGCGCGTTGCTGGGCGGGCTGCTGGGCGCAGTGGGCGCGCCGTGGGCCGGCACCCGCGGATCGATGCTCGTGATCGGCGTCTTGGCGGTCGTCGGCCTGCTGTTCGACGCGCGCGCCTTCGGGTTGCGCGTCCCCGGCCCGCGCCGTCAGGTGAACGAGGACTGGCTCGCGACCTACCGCGGATGGGTGTACGGCATCGGCTTCGGCGCGCAGCTCGGCTTCGGCGTCACCACGATCGTCACCGCGTCGATCACGTGGATCGCGTTCGCGTGCGCGGCCGGCGACCGGCTCTTCGCGGCGGGCATGCTCGTCGGGGCGACGTTCGGGCTGGCGCGTGCCCTGCCCGTGCTCGCGACAGCGCGCGCGCACGATCCGTCCACCCTGCGCGCCACGCTGGCGCGGCTCGAGCGCCTGCGGCCTCCCGTCGCGCGCGTCGCGACCCTGCTCCAGGTGACGATTGCCGTGGCCTTGCTCGGCGCGATCCGGTGCAGGTCGCATGACGCGGCTCGTCGCGCACGGCTTGGGCGTGACCCTGCCCGAGCGGTGGGAAGGCCGCGTCGCCCGCCGCCGCACGTCCGACGGCGCGATCAGCGCCGCGAGCGATCAGCACGCCCGCAGCACGCTCAGCGCGCCCGTCGAGCGGACGTTCGCCGTGCTCCACCTCGCGAGCTTCCCGCTTCCCGAGCGTCGCGACGACTTCGGCGGCAACTTCACCTCGAGCATGCGTTCGTCGGACGCGTTCGTCGCGCTGTTCGAGTACGGGCCCGACGCCGCGCTCCAGCCGTTGTTCAGCGCGCGGGGCGTGCCGCGCGTCACGGCGCAGATGTTCTCGCCGAACCGGCTGCAGCAGCGCCGGCCCGGCCAGGTCGGCTGCCAGCTGTTCTTCAACGCGAGCGCTCGGGCGTTCTGCCTCTACGTCGTGGCCGGGAGCCGGGCGTCGCTCCCGCGCATCATCACGCAGGTGAACGGCGCGCTCGCCGAGCTCGAAGTGGACGCGATGCCATGAGCGGTCCGGTCAAGACGCGTCCGGCGGTCTCCGAGCGGGTTGTCACGCGCGCGGCCACGTGGTTGGGACGCCGCTTCGGACGTCGCAGCTTTCTCGTGCGCACCGCGGTCGTCGGGTCCGCGCTCGCGGTCAATCCGTTTCGCTTCCTCCTCCGCCCGGCACCGCGTACGCCGCGCTGTGCGGTCCCGGCGCGGACTGCGGCTCGGGCTGGAGCGCGATGTGCTGCTCGATCAACGGCGGGCAGAACACGTGCCCGCCGGGCACGATCTCGGGCGGCTGGTGGAAGGCCGACAACTCCGGCTTCTGCGGGGGCGGCCCGCGCGTACTACGTCGACTGCAACGCGAGCGTGCTCGTGCGGCTGCGGAGCGAGCGGTATGTGCTCGCCGAGCTGCCAGAACTGCGGGTGCCATTGCAATAGCGGTTCGTGCGACGAGCGCCGCGGTCTGCTGCAACCAGTTCCGATACGGGCAGTGCCACCAGGAGGTGCGGTGCGTCGGCGCGGTCGTGTGCCGCGTCGTGTCCTGCGCGCCGCCGTGGCAGTTCGACCCGTCGTGCAGCACCACGACCGCGACCGCGAACGCGACCGCGTTCCACGACGCGCCCTGCTTGCACGGCGTTCGGGGCGCGGTGGTCGCGTACGGCGCGGCGCAGTACAAAGGCGAACCCCAGGGCGTGCTGCAAGCGCCGGTCGTCGGGATGGACGCGACGCCGAGCGGCAACGGCTACTGGCTCGCGGCGTCGGACGGCGGCGTGTTCGCATTCGGCGACGCGCGCTTCCGGGGATCCATGGGCGGCACGCGCCTCGACCAGCCCGTCGTCGACATCGCGACGACGCCGAGCGGCAAGGGGTACTGGCTCGTCGCGGCCGACGGCGGGCATCTTCTCGTTCGGCGACGCCGACTTCCGCGGGTCGATGGGCGGCATCCCCCTCGTGCAACCGGTCGTCGGGATGGCCGCGACGCCGAGCGGCAAGGGTTACTGGTTGGCAGCGTCGGATGGAGGCGTCTTCTCGTTCGGCGACGCCAAGTTCCACGGGTCGATCGGCGGCATCCCGCTCGCGCAACCGGTCGTCGGGATGGCCGCGACGCCGCAGCGGCAAGGGCTACTGGCTCGTCGCCAGCGATGGAGGCATCTTCACGTTCGGTGACGCGAAGTTCCACGGGTCGATGGGCGGCATCCCGCTCGCGCAACCGGTCGTGGGCATGGCCGCCGCACCGGGCGCCAGGGGCTACTGGCTCGTCGCCGCCGACGGAGGCGTGTTCACCTTCGGCCGCGCCAAGTTCTTCGGCAGCCTCGGCCTCGACGCCTCCGCCCTCGCGGTCGACATGGACGACCGGCCGAAGGGCGACGGCTACTGGATCGCCGCCTCCACCGCGCCGTAACTCTTGGGTTTTTGCGAGGATCTGCGACACATACTGTCGTCAAACCTCGCAAGAACGGACGCGGAGCGCGGCTCGCACCCCGCGTAGAACCGCACCGCCGCCGTCCATCACTTGTTCGTAGGTGAATCGACGGAGATCCCACCCGAGATCCGCGAGCGCGCCCGCACGCGTGTTGTCGGCTGCACGCTGACGACGAGTTGCGTGCGCACCATGGCCATCCAGCTCCCAACCGAGCAAGAGCGCCGGGTACGCGGCGTCAATGTAGGCCCTGCGCCCGGTTGGGAGCGCGACCTCGTGCTGGAAGTTGGGAATCGGGAGCCCGGCGTTCTCGAGCAGGCGCGCGAAGCGGCGTTCGATCACGGACTTCGGCGGCACCAACACCCGACTCTGCAGCACGACTGCCATCGGACCTACACCGTTTCGCCCCTGACGACGAACCTGCGCGTGCCTCTTCACGACTCGGGCGCGCTCGGTGAGCTCGTCCCGTTCCGCGCCGTCAAACGCCTCTTCGACGCGTTCCCACTCCGCGACTGCACCGAGATCGATCAGCGTACGCGCCGGGCTGGTGACCGGGATCGGGCCGACGCGCATGTAGTCGTCGGACGCAAGATCAAGGGATTCGTGCACGATCGCGTCGACATTGAGTCGGCGCGTGCCTCTCGGGACCGTCACTTCGATGAGGCCTCGGTGCACCGCGTCGAAGCGGTGGAGCTCGGCGGCAGCGCGATGCGACGCTAAACACTTCTCACCGCCGACGAAGCACACGACGAGGAGCCGTTGGTGCCACGTCAATTCACTTCCCCGGACCCGATACACGTGCCGGGCGACTTGTTCGAGCGGGCCGTTCCGCGCCCGATATTGCAACTGGCGGTCGCTCATCCCGCATCGACGGGCCTGCATCCGGGTGAAGACCCCGTACTGGGTCGCCGCGATCGCAAGCAGCTCGTCCATGGCGCTTCCTCCTCGTGACGTGAGGAAGCGTGCGGAACCCTACGCAGGGGATGCGCCACTCAGTTCTTGCGAGCGGCGGCGACACATAGTGTCGCCAAACCTCGCAAAAACCTACTGAGCCAGGACGCGGGTGGCGAAGGATTCGATTTGGGGGTTGCCCGCGCCGGGCCAGCCGCACACGAGATACTCGAAGCCGGCCTTCTCCCATTCGTCGATCAGGCGCGGCGGCTTCGTCGAGGTCGTCGAGCGACAACGAGCCCGCGCGCGTGATCTCGGACGGGTCGCGCCCCGCGGCTTCGGCGAACTCGGTCAGCCGCTGCGACTTCTGGGTCATGTAGCCGGGCGGCCCGTAGGAGTGCCACACGTCGGCATAGCGCGCCGCGATCGGCATCATGCGCTTCTCGCCCGACGCCCCGACCCAGATCGGCGGGTGCGGTTGCTGCACCGGCCGGGGCCGCAACGTTGCACCCTGCGTCGAGAAGTGCCGGCCCTCGAACGTGAAGTCGTCGGTGGTGAGCAAGCCGCGCACGATCTGTATCGCCTCTTCGAACGCGTCCACACGTTCCTTCAGCGGCGGGAACGGGATCCCGAGCTCGTGATGCTCCTTGTCGAACCACGCCGCGCCGTACGAGAGCTCGAGACGTCCGTTCGACGCGTGGTCGATCGTGATCGCCTCCGCCGCGTACACCGCCGGGTGCCGGTACGTCATGCCGGCGATGAGGACGCCCATGCGCACGCGCGAGGTGTGCCCGGTCAGTGCCGCGAGCGTCGTCTGCGCGTCGAAGCACTCCCCCGGCCCGTCGCCGTACATCGGCTGGAAGTGGTCGAAGCCCCAGACGCCGTCGAAGCCGAGCTGTTCGGCGAACTGCGCACGCGCCACGACCTCGTGGAACGGTACGCGTTGCTGGGCGATGTCAAGGCCGAATCGCATCGCGAGAAGCTAGCTGAACGGCGTGTGCGGACGCTCGAGGCGTTCGCCGTCGATCACGAGGTCGACGCGCTCGTTGTAGAACGACACGAGCCCGATCACGCGCTCGCTCTCGGGCAACGCCGTGGGATACGACCACGCGAGATCCTTCTCGACACGGTCGCCGATCCGCGCCGACCAGTACCGGGCTCGGCCTTTGTACGGACACTGCGATGTCGTGTCGGTCGGCTCGAGCAGGTCCATGCGCACGTCGACCTTCGGGATGTACCAGCGCGGCGGCAGGCCGGTCTCGAACAGGACGCGTGCGTGTGTCGAGTCCGCGAGCGTCACCCCGTCGAGCTCGACCTGCACATGACGCGACGTCGGCAGGATGTCGACGCGCGAGTACGGGCTGCGCGGGTGGACGATCACCTCTTCGTCCTCTTCGAACCACGCGTCCATCGCCCGCCAGTCGAACCGGATCGCGGTCGCGTATCTCCTCGATGGGCGAGTCGTCGTACTGCCACGCCGCATCCTTGCGCTCGACGCCGTCGACCTTCACGGTGAAGTGACTGGGCGTCGCCCCGGCTGGCTGAATGCGTGACCGTGTCGGTGGGCACGAGGAGCTCCATGCGCACATCGGCCACGGGCAGGTAGTACGCCGGGTAGTACGGCACCTCCCAGACGAGCAACGCGTGCGTCGTGTCGGCGATCGCGACGCCGTGCACGTACGTCCGCACGCGCTTGGCGCTCTGCTCGACCTTGACCCGTCCTCGGTGGTCGTGCTGTTCGGTGCTCATTCAGCGCCCAACCCCGCGCCGGGCCCGTCGATTCCCCGTGCGCCGGCCGCTCAGGCGCGGGTGTCGACAATCAGCAAGCTGCACGAACAGTGGTGCGAGACCTTGTTCGGCACGCTGCCCAGCACGAACCGGCGCGCGCCGGTCATCCCCCGGTTGCCGACGACCAGGAGATCGGCGCCCACCTGCTCGGCGACGTCGAGCAACGCGTCCGACGGGTCGCTCGGCACCTGGTGCGTCTCGACCTTCACGCCCGCGGCCTTGGCTTGCGCGGCGGCGCGCTCGCACACCTGCCGGCTGTCCTCTTCGATGCCGCGGTTCACCTGCCCGAGGTCGAACGTCGGCGCACCGACGATCGCGGCCTGCCCGAGCTGGGCCGTCGAGACCAGCCGGTGCGCGTGCACGACGTGCAGGACGCCGCCGCTCTGCGCGGCCAGCTCGATCGCCTTGCCGAGCGCGACCGAAGCCGTCTCCGATCCGTCCGTTCCGACCACGATGACGTCGAACACCGGACCCCCCTCTCGTTTGCGCGGGAGCGTACTCCGATGCCCGTGCCGGCGATCGACCCACCGAGCCCGGGGGCCGGCCGGACCGCTGTTGCCGGCTCGACCCCCCTTGGGCCCGTCGACGCGTCACGCAGCGCACGTCACGCGTCATTCACCCGTTCGGGTGTCAGGTGTGCTGGCTCTGGCTCGCAGACTGACCGGTGCCGTTCCAGTTCGACGACGACGAATCAGTCTTCGCGTCGTTCCCCTGGTGGACGTCACCGTTGTTGCTGCCGAAGCTGAGCACCGAGATCGGCGCGTTGACGTTGACCTGCTTGGTCTTCGCGTAGGACGTGGCGTCCTGGTCGGTCCCGTTCGAGACCGAGCCGTTCTGCGAAGCGCGCTTCCCGCCGTCAGCGCCGCGCCCGTCCTTGCCGGACACGTCTTGGCGCTGATCGGTCTGCTGGTACGTCTCGTTGCCGTTCTCCGACTTTGACCGCGTGCCGGCCTGGTTGTACTGGTCAACCTCGCCGTTGTTGCTCCCAAAACTGAGAATCGAGATGGGAACGTTCACGTTGGTCTGCTCGGTCTCGGCACCGGAGTCCGCGTCCTGCGTCGTCCAGTTGTCGACCGTGCCGTCCTGCTTGGCACCGTCGTTGCCGTGACTCTTCTCGGAGGTCTTCCGACCGTCGGGTCGCTCACAGTCGTCGCGCTGGTGATCGCGGCGCTCGTGATCGTGACCCTGGTTCTCGACGCGCTGGTCCTGGTGCAGGGCCTGTGACGTCTTGTTCCAGTTGGACGAGCCGGAATCGGTGTGAGCTTTGTTGAACTGATCGACCTTGCCGTTGTTGGTACCAACCGCGAAGAGCGAGAACGGCGTGTTCTTGTTCTTCTGCGGCGTCTCGGCGAACGAATCGGCGTGCTGCTCGGTGCCGTTGTCCACCTTGCCGTATTGGCTCGTACCCTCGGCGTGTCGATGGTTGTTGCCGGACTGGGTCGCAACACTGGTTCCGGCGCCGAGGATCAGCGCGCAGAACGCGGTCGCGACGAAGCCCAGCCATCTGGACCGTCGCATTGCAGTGTTCTCCTTGTTCGAAGGAATCTGGTCTGGTCTTGGATGCGCGTGCAGCGCGTCAGCCAGGCCGCTCGATCAAGGACGCGAGGAAGATCGATTGTCCGACGCCGGTCGCGCACCGGAACCGTCGGCCACGAAGGGACGCCACAGCGGCGGCAGCCACGAGGACGGCCAGGCTTCCCCCGGAAGTGCGTCCCAGGCCTCCCGGCGCGTGCGGGAGGGGGACAGGCGATGGGAACGACGCGGGCAGCGCCGGGAGCGGCACCGCGGGCAGCGCCGGGAGCGGCACCGCGGGCAGCGCCGGGAGCGGCACCGCGGGCAGCGCCGGGAGCGAGATGCTCGGCAGCGACAGTGACGGGAAGCTCCCGGCCGCCGACGTGAATTGCCCGCGAGGCCGGCGGTATCACCGGCGACTTGCGCGACCGCGGTCGCGATGACGTGCGCGACCGCGGTCGCAGACGGCCCGCGCGGTGCGGTCTGCAGCACCGGGATCGCGGGCAGCGTGGGAGGCGCCGACGGCAGGATCGGCGTGACGATGTCGCCCGCCCGCTGCAGGACTGGCGCAACGGTGTCGACCACCGGTTGCACGACCGGCGTCAGCGTGTCGACGGCCGGCCGCACGATTGGCGTGATCGTCTTCGTGACGGTGGTGGTGACCGGCGCGGCGGCGTTCGTGATCGGTTTCGCGGCGTGCGTGACGGGCTTGGCGACGTGGGCCACGGGCGCGGGAAGTGCGTCGACGACCTCCAGCGCGTGCGCGCGCTTGCCTTCGTGCAGCGACCAGAGGAGCGCGAGCATGAGACCCGCGGCCGCGACCAGGAGCAATCGCATGATCACTGCCGGGCGAACGCTCACCACTCCGCCGAACCCCCACGTACGTTCGATACGGGTGCCCACCCATCCAACGAACCAGCGTTACCCGCGCCACGCTGTGAAGTAACCGACGGTTTTCCGACAGCCGGTGACACCGGGCAGAATCGGGCCATGCCGAAGCGGGATCCCGTGGCCGAAGTACGGCGCCTGTGCCTGGCGTTTCCCGAGGTCAGCGAGCGTTTGAGCCACGGCGCACCGACCTGGTTCATCCGCGACAAGAAAACTCTGGCAACCGTGTGGGACGACCATCACGGCGACGGCACGCTGGGCTTGATCTGCGCGGCGCCGGCCGGCGTCCAACAGCAACTCGTCGACGAGGAACCCGACCGGTTCTACATCCCGGCCTACGTCGGGCACCGCGGCTGGATCGGCGTGCGCCTCGATCGCAAGGTCGACTGGCACGAGATCAAGGAAATCCTCGCCGACTCCTACCGCTGCGTCGCCCCCGCCAAGCTCGCCGCCCGACTGGACGGGTGAACCAGTTGGCAGGCGTGTTTGAGGTGCGATTTTCGCACCTCAAACACGCCCCCTCAGGAACTCCACGACTGCGGCGGTGAACTCGGGTTGGGCGACTGCGGTGAGGTGGTCGCCCGGAACAGTGCGCGCCGTCGCGTTCGGTATGCGTGCCGCGAGCTCGCCCGGTGCGCCGGCCAGCGCGTCGTTCCGACCCACGAGGACGAGTGTCGGCACGCGGATCTCGTCGAGCGGGCCCGCGGCCGCGTGGCGGGGCACGCGCTGGATCGCGGCGAGCGCGGCCATGTCGTTGCCGCTCTGCTGCGCGAACCGGCGGAAGGCGCGGGCCGGTGCGTCGCTGATCTCCGCGCCCGGCGCCGCGGTGAGCGCGGCCGCGATCGCACGCCGGTTCAACGGCCGGCCCGACACGAGACGGCCGCCGATGCCGCCGAGCACCAGCGACCGGACCCGCGGCTCGGTCGGCACGAAGCGGGTCGCGACGATCGCACCCATCGAGTAGCCGACGACGTCGGCGGTCGTGACCCCGAGGTGATCGAGGACGGCCGCGGCGTCCCGGACCATCGCCTGGTTCTCGTAGCCGGCCGGGTCATGCGGCTTCCCGACGCGCCGTGACCCCGGGCGTCGTACAGGATCACCCGGCGTCCGGCCGCGACGAGCGCGTCCACGATGCCGGGGGCCACCCAATTGCCGTGCCACGTCGGCCGCGAAGCCGTGCATGAGCAGCGTGTCCGGTCCGGCACCCATGACCGTGAACGCGATCTCGAGCCCGTCGAACGATGCGAAGCGGTCCATCGTCACGGCGGGTGATGTTTGCTGGGCCGTCGCCCCGGTGCAAACGTGCGCCCGTGCAGCAGCTCGACACACGCGTGATCCGGTTGGCGGACGGCCGCGATCTCGCGTGGCTGGAGCTCGGCGACCCCGGCGGCGCGCCGGTGTGCATCTTTCACGGTTCGCCGGGCACCGCCGACCAGTTCGTTCCCATCGCGGGCGCCGCCGCCGACGCGCACGTACGGCTGATCGTGCCCGACCGCCCGGGCTACGGCCGGAGCAGCTACCACCGTCGGCAAAGGCTCGCGGACTTCGCGGACGACGTCGCGCAGCTCGCCGATCACCTCTCCCTCGAGAGGTTTGCGGTCGCCGGGCATTCGAGCGGTGGCCCGAACGCGGCCGCGTGCGCGCGCTTCCTTCCTACGCGAGTCACGGTGTGCGGATCATCAGCGGTCCCGCACCGCAGCCCCATCCCGGCCTCACCGACGGCATGCTCCCGACCAACCGCATCACGACCGCGGTCTGCCTGCACTGGCCGAAGTCGTGGGATCCGCTCGCAGTCGGACTGTGGGCCCTGGTGCTCCGGCCGATCACCGCAGCGATGCTCACACGCGCCCGGAAAGATCCCGAGCGCGCGACTCGACGGTTCCTGGAAACCTTGCCGCCGCCGGACACGGAGGTGCTGGCGCGGCCGGAGATGCTGGCGAACGCAGTAGATGCGCTTCAGCACATGCCTACATCCTCCGCGCGCACTGCGATGCAGGACATGGCGCTCGGCATCCGCAACTGGGGGTTCCGCCTCGAGGACATCACCGTTCCGGTGCACCTGTGGCACGGGACCCTCGATCGCAACATCCCGATCGCCCACGCCGAGCTGCAAGCGGCGCTGATCCCCAATGCGACGCTGCACGAGTACCCGGGCGAAGCCCACGCCCTGTGGGTCGATCACATCCCGGAGATCCTCGAGACACTCACCGGCGCATCGGCATCGACACCCCGGGGGCGTGTTTGAGGTGCGATTTTCGCACCTCAAACACGCCCACAACGGGCTGGATGTAGCGTTTCGCAACTCACTCCGGGAGGCACTGCATGCACCGTCGCATGGTCGCCGTCGTCGTGTGCTTGGCGTTCGTGATGAGCGGATGCGGCGCCCGGTTCAAAGGTCACGAGGAGACCGGCACGCCCGCGGCCGCACCGGCGGGACGGTCCCGCGGCGACGTCCCCGCCCACGACCGTCGGCAGCGGTGAGACCGGACCGGGTCCGACGCCGGGCGTCACCGCCAACGAGATCAAGATCGGCTACCTGTTGCCGATCACCGGCGCCGCGCCGATCCCCGTGCAGTTCGACAAGGGCGTCAACGTCTACTGGAACGACGTCAACGCGCAGCGGCGGCATCGACGGCCGCAAGGTGAAGGTCGTCATCGAGGACACGCAGTCGCAGGCCGAGGTCGGCAAGGACAAGGCGAAGAAGCTCATCGAGGAGGACAAGGTCTTCGCGGTCGTCGTGCTCGACCGGCTCGAGAACCAACAGGCGATCGGCGAGTACCTCGAACTCCCGCAAGGTCCCGAACATCGAGATCCAGACGCCGGCGAACCTGCCGCCGGACCAGGTATGGACGTTCGGCGTCACCATCGACCACGCGGTGCAGGGCAAGCTCGTCGCCGACTACTTCGTCAAGGTGCTGGGCGCAAGAAGGTCGGCGATCGTGTCCGAGAACACGCCGACGCTCGACCCGGGCCGCAACGCGTTCACCAAGGAGGTCAAGGCGCTCGACGCCAAGCCTCGCGTACGCGAAGACGGTCGAGGGCCAGCAGAACGACTTCTCCAACGAGGCGCTCGCGCTCTCGAACTCGGGCGCGAAGGCGGTCTGGCTCTACATGGCGCCGACGACCGCGGCCGCGCTCGCGAACCAGGCCGACTCGGCCGGCTTCCATCCCACCTGGTTCGCGAACTCGATCTCGTGGGCCTTCGACCTCACGTTCGCGGTCGGGCCGAAGTCGCTGAAGGGCGCGCGCGCCTTCAGCCCGTGGCTCCCGCTCGCCGACCCGCGCACCGACACCTACAAGCAGGCGTACGCGAAGCAGAACCCGGGCGACACACCCGACGACCTCGGCCTCGTCGGCTGGGGCGTGGGCCAGATCGTGGCGCGAAGGGCCTGCAGGACGCCAAGCCGAGCTCGGGCAGAACTCGTTCCGCGACGCGATGCAGCACCTGCAGTTCCGGCCCGACATCTGGGCGCCGATCGACTTCGGCCCGGCGTCCGCGAGGGCGCCAACGTCGTCGCGGTGCTGAAGGAGGACGGCGGCCACTGGGTGCTCGAGCACGACTTCACCGCGGAGGTTCTGAGGCGCTGCTGGCCCGGATCATCACCGGCCTGTCGGCCGGCGCGGCCTACGCGCTCGTCGCGGTCGGCGTCGTGCTCATCTTCAAGTGCACGCGCGTCCTCTCCATCGCCCAGGGCGAGATCGGCGCCTTCGGCTTCTTCATCGGCCTGCGGTGGGCGGCCCGGGGGATGCCCGGGCTCGGCTGGCATCCGGCGCGCGTTCGTCACGCTGGTCATCGCGGTCGTCATCGGCGCGCTGCTCGGCGGGCTGGTCGAGCGGGTCGTGATGCGCCCGCTGGTCGAACGGCCGCCGCTCGACGCGCTCATCGCCACGCTCGGCGTCGCGCTGTTCCTCGCGCTGCTCGAGAAGGAGATGTTCGGCACCGCCACGCAGTTCGCGCCGTCGCCCGTCGGCAAGTGGAAGGTCGTCGGTGTTCGGCGCCACGCTCACCGCGCCGCGCATCGTCGCGCTCGCGTGCGGCGGCAGTGGTCGCGCTCGCGATCTATCTCTTCTTCTCGCGGACACGCTTCGGGCTGGCGGTGCGCGCCACCACCGGCGATCCGCACCGTCGCGCGGCTCATGGGCGTGCCGGTCAACCGCGTGTACCGCTTCGCGTGGGTGGCCGCCGGCGCGCTCGCGGGGCTCGCGGCCGCGCTGCTCGGGCCCGCGTTCGGCGGGCTCACGCCGTTCGCCATGACGAAGTTCTCGCTGCGGGCGCTCGCGGGCGCGGTGATCGGCGGCCTCGACTCGATCTGGGGCGCGATCATCGGCAGCCTGCTCGTCGGCGTGCTCGAAGCCGTCGTCGGCGGGCAGTTCACGACCCCCGGCGCCGCCGAGCTGGCGGTGCTCGTGCTCGTCATCGCCACGCTCGTGGTCCGCCCGCAGGGCCTGCTCGGTGCCGAAGGCGCGACCTGAGATGGCGCCGTCACGCGTTGCGACCGTGGTCGTCGTGCTCGCCGCGGTCGGCGGGTCGTTGTTCGCTCGGCGACGTCAAGCTGTCGATCCTCGTCGGCGTGATCGTGACCGCGATCGCCGCGCTCGGGCTCGACGTGCTCGTCGCCCGCACCGGCGAGCTCTCGCTCGCCCACGCCGCGTTCCTCGGCGTGGGCGCGTTCACCGCGATCAACGTCGGGCAGCCGGGGTGCGCCGTGGCCGGTGGCGATGCTCGTCGCGGTCGCGGTCACCGCGGCCGCCGCGACGATCGTCGGGCTGCCGTCGCTGCGCATCCGCGGCCTGCAGGTCGCGATCGCCACGCTCGCGTTCCAGGAGTTCGCCGAGGTGTACCTGTTCACCCGCAGCCGACGTGACCGCCGCGGGCCGCACGCTGGAGCGTCCGCCGTTCCTGCGCAGCGACGTGCGCCTCTACCTCTTCGCGTCGCCTCGCTCGCGGTCGTGCTCGTCGTGCGGCATCGCAGTCGCCGTCACGAAGGCGGGGCGCTCGTTCCTCGCCGTGCGCGACATCGAGGACCGGGCGCGCGGCTTCGGCGTCGAGCCGGGCCCGAGCAAGCTGCTCGCCTACGCGATCTCCGGCGCGATCGTCGGCCTCGCCGGCGGCCTGCTCGCGCTGAAGGCGGGCTCGATCAGCGCCAAGGACCCGTTCCTGCTGCTCGAGTCGCTCCAGCTCGTGGCGATCGTCGTCGTCGGCGGCGCCGGCTCGGCGGCCGGCATCATCACCGCCGCCGTGCTCGTGAAGGGCGTGCCGCAGTTCATGCTCGACGATCCCGTTCACCGACCTGCAAGCCGACCGGATCGTCCCCATCGCCTCGGCGGCGCTGCTCGTGGTCGCGATCGTCGCCGCGCCCGAGGGCATCGGCGGGCTGTACCGCGCCGCCGGCCGGCTCCTCGACCGGCTGGTCGGCGGGCGCGGACGCGAGCGCCCGGAGCCGCGACCGCGCCTCGTCGACGCGGCGCACCGCGGCTGCCACGATGCTGCCCGCACGTCGCCCGGCCGCTCTCGTTGCGCATGCCGGTGCCCGCGCTGCTCGAGGCCGACGACGTGACCGTCGAGCTACGGCGGCGTGACCGCGCTCGACCGCGTCTCGCTCGAAGTGCGGCGGGGTGAGATCGTCGGGCTCATCGGCGCCAACGGCGCCGGCAAGTCGACGTTCTTCAACGCCGTGTCGGGGCTCGCGCCGGTCACGGGCTCGATCCGCTACCGAGGGGTCGAGCTGGTCGGTCGGCCGGCGTCGATGCCGCAGCGCGGCTCGGCGCCGCCCGCACGTTCCAGGACCTCGGGCTGGTGCGCGCCGAGACCGTGCAGGAGAACGTGCTGCTCGCCCAGACGTGGCTGGCGCACTACCCCGCGGCCGTCGGGCATCCTCGGCCTCGGCTCCACGGTACGGACCGAGCGCGAGCTGCGCCGCCGCGGCCGAGCTCGCGCTCGAGCTGTTCGGCCTCGACCACCTCGCGCGCGAGCGCCTCGGCGACCTCCCGTACGGCACGATGCGCATCGTCGAGATCGCGGCCGCCGTCGCGGCCGGGCCCGACCTCCTCCTGCTCGACGAGGCCACCGCCGGGCTCGGCCCCGAGGAGTCGCACGCGCTCGGCGACCGCTTCCTCGCCGTGCGCGACGAGCTCGGCGATCACGCTCGTGATCGTCGAGCACCACGTGCCGCTCATCGCGCGCGTCTGCGACTACGCGTACTGCCTCGAGTCGGGCGCGCTCATCGCCGAGGGCAAGCCCGACGACGTGACCGCCGACCCCGAGGTCGTCGAGTCGTTCCTCGGCCGCCGGCGCCGCGAGCGGCGGAGGCGTGCAGCGTGAACGGCGACGCCGCGTCGAGACGCTCCTCGCGGTCGAGGACCTGTGCTCGGGCTACGGGTCGCTGCAGGTGCTGTTCGACGTCGACCTCGACGTGCGGGCGGGCGAAGTCGTCGCGCTCATGGGCTCCAACGGCGCGGGCAAGACGACGACGCTGCGGGCGATCACCGGCCTGCTGCGCAAGACCGGCGGCGCGTCCGGTTCGCCGGCGACGACGTGACGACCGCGAGCGCACCGAGTCGCTCGTCGCCCGCGGCGTCGGCGCTCGTGCCCGAAGGGCGCGGCATGTTCCGCGACCTCACCGTCGCCGAGAACCTCGAGCTCGGCGCCTACGCGGTGCGCGACCGGCCGCGAAGTCGCCGAGGCGACCGACCGCGCGTACGCGACGTTCCCGATCCTGGCCGAGCGGCGCGACCAGAAGGCGGGCCGGCTCTCGGGCGGCCAGCAGCAGATGCTCGCCGTCGCGCGCGCGTTGATGAGCAGCCCCCGCCTGCTGCTCGTCGACGAGGCGTCGCTCGGGCTGTCGCCGGTGATGACCGAGACCGTGTTCGACCTGATCGCCGACGTGCGCCGGACGGCGGGCATCGCGGTGCTGCTCGTCGAGCAGAACGCGGCCGCCCTCGACCTCGCCGACCGCGCCTTCGTGCTCGAGAAGGGCCAGGTCGTCGACCGGGCCGAGGGCGACGCGGTGCGCGCCATGCAGGGCCGCCTGCGCGACGCGTATCTCGGCCAGCGCGCGGCGGGACAGAAGGATACGAATCCACGATGCGATCCATCACGCAGGAGGACCATCCGTGACTGACACCACCCGCCGCTGGCGGCTCGTCCTCGGCGTCGCCTGCCTCGCCGCGGCAGCCGTCGTCGGCATCGTCGGCTACCTGAAGCTGAGCCTCGAGCCGTCGCTCAACCATCAGCTCCCCTACCTCGCGTCGGCGGGCATGGCGCTGGTGGTGCTGTCGGCAGTCGGCGTCAGCCTGGTGGTCATCGACCAGCTCCGCACCGACGATCTCCACACGCAGGAGCTGTCCGCCGCGATCGAGCGGCTGGCCGACGCGCTCGCGCCCGACATCGAGCGCCCCGCCCGCCGCGAACCACCCGCCGCCGCCTTCGACCCCCCGGATTGACTGCCACCCGTTTGGTCGGCCAGTGACCGTTTCCGGCCACTCCCGGACCAAACGGTTCCTACGCGAGCGCGACGTCCGGGAAGTACTGGAGCTCGACGGCCAGCGGGAGCAGGTGTTGGAAGCGGACCGTGCGGTGCCCGCCTTCGGTCGTCGACTCGGGTGGGAGCGTGACCTGCGGGTGCTTCGTCCGGAGTTCGTTCAACACGGATTCGAGATCGTCGGCGGAACGCAGGAGGACGCCGAAGTGCTCGTAACCGGTGACCGCCATCGCATCGGGACGCTCGCGCACGTTGATGTAGCAGCCGCGCCCGACCGCGATCGTGAGTCGGTCGGGTAAGCGCAGCGACTCGATCTCGCGCCACCCCAGCAGCTCGCCGTAGAAGTCGAGCACTTCCTTGCGATACGCATCGGTCAACGTGCCCGGCGGCACGCTCATTGCAACATGAGTGAGACTCTGCGTCTTCATTGCCCCTCCCCCGCTACTCGACCTCGGCGATCAGCTCGATCTCGACCGCGATCCCGTACGGCAGCGCGGCGACGCCGATCGCGGTGCGTGTGTGCCGGCCCGCGTCGCCGAACACGTCGACGAGCACGTCCGAGCAGCCGTCGATGACCGCGGGCGTGTTGTCGAACCCGGGCCCGACGTTCACCATCCCGAACACCTTCACGATCCGGCGCACCCGGTCGAGATCGCCGACTCGGCGCGCATCGTCGCGATCATCGACAACGCGGTCAGCCGCGCCGCCTCCCGCGCCTGCTCGACGGTCAGGTCGGTGCCGACCTTCCCGACCACAGCCCGCGTCCCATCGATCGGACCGTGGCCGCCCACATACAAGACGTCACCGAGCCGCGAGCACGAGAGATAGTTCGCGACCGGCGGGAACGGATCGGGCAACACGATGCCGATCTCCTTGAGCCGGTCGTCGATTTTCGACACGCCGACGACGCTACCGCGGCGAGAATGACGACGTGAATGCCAATGCCGTCCGAGCAGCCACGAGCGCCGACGGGAACGCGTGCGCCGTTATCGTTGTCGCACTCCCCGACTTCTTCACCGACGACGTGCCGGCCAAGGTGCGCGCCGGGCTCACCCGTGACCACGCGTGGGTGGTCACCAGCGGTGACCGCGTGGTCGGGTTCGCGATCGCCGAGATGCGATCGACCGCCGCCGCGGAGATCACGTGGGCCGCGGTGCACCCGGAGGCGCGCGGCAAGGGGTTGGGCACAACGTTGATCGAGCACGTCCTCGCGGCGCTCGCGCGCAACGGCGTCGCCGTGGTCGAGGTCAAGACGCTCGACGCCTCGGCGAACTACCCGCCGTACGAAGCGACCCGCGCGTTCTGGGAGCATCGGGGCTTCGTGCAGGTCGACACGATCGACCCGCTCCCGGGGTGGCAGCCCGGCAACCCGTCGGCGATCTACGTCGCCGCACTCGCACCGACCCGCTGACATCTCAGGTTCTTGCGAGGAACGGCGACACTATGTGTCGCCGAACGTCGCAAGAACCCGCTCGCTCACCCCGACGCGTCGGCCGCGCTTCACCCGCGGCGAGTGAGGCGAGGGGATCGCTCGGCGGCCACGATGGGGAACCCCCGAATGGTGGAAGCGCGGCATGACAGACGCAGCACTCCCCGAAACGACGACCGCCGAGCTGCGTGAGGTCGTGCAGCGGAGCACCCTCCCGCTCGCACTGTTGGAGCTCGGCACGATGCTGCTCGTCGACGCCAATGCTCCGGCCTGCCAGATCATCGGCGTCGAGTTCCCGGTCGACGCGCCCGTCCCGCTCGGGGTGCTGCTCGCACCGGACGATGCCGCACACGCGGCCCAAGCCCTGCAACTCGTCGCCGACGGCACGATCGACGGCTACGAAGCGAACCGCAAGGTCCTGCGGTCCGACGGCGCGGTCGTCGACGGTCACGTCTGGGTCCGTTCGATCTCGCACGTGCGGCACGCGATGGCCCTCGTCGTGTTCATGTCCGAACGTCAGGGCACTTTGCCGGATCACGACACGACGGAGCTTCCGAGCATGCGGCTCGCGCTCACGGCACCGATCGCCGTGGGAACGATGGAGATCGACACGCGGCTCGTGCGCATCAGCGTGGAGATCGAGAAGTTCGTCGGCGAGCGACCTCGCGCACTGCGCGGCACGCTGCTCATCGATCGAATCCATCCCGACGACGTCGCGACCTTCCTCATGTCGCTCGGTCGCGCGCTCGACGACGGGGCGGGCGTCGGCATGCAGGTGCGCCTCCGACGCGCGTGTGGCGACCACGTATCGGTGCGCTTGCTCGTCAGCCCGGCCAAGAACAGTGAGGGGACGCGCTTGGGCATCGTGCTGACGCGCGAACACGCGGCGGATGGTGCTGACGACGGCCGCGTCGCCGACCTCGAGCAACATCTGTGGCGCATCGGGCTCGAGGTGCAAGCCGCCGGTGTTGCCGAGGGCATGCATCGGTTGCCAGACGTTGCACAGCTTCCCGGGCTCGAGAAGCTGTCGACGCGGCAATGGCAGATTCTCACGATGCTGTTGCAGGGCGAGCGGGTTCCGGCCATCGCCCGCTCGCTCTACGTGGGCCAGAGCACCGTCCGCAGCCATCTCACCGCGATGTTCCGCAAACTCAACGTGCATTCACAGGCGCAGCTCATCGCGTTGTTTCGCGACGCGAATCAGCAGAACGTCTAGCTATTTCGCGCAGTGCGTTGATTCCCTTCGCGCTCGCGCTGCGGAGAATCAATGGTATGCCCAGCGAGATCGAGATCGAAGACGCCGGCTTTTGGGTGCATCCCGACGATCCGAACCGCGTCCTCGCGGAGTGGACGCGCCCACCAGCAGGAGGAAGCGATCGTCCCGACGATGCGTCGCGCTCCGAGGTGACTCTGAGCAGCGGCGCCGCCGATGCGGCGACTCGCGACGCACTGGAAGCGCACCTGGCGCGGAACCCGAGCCGTGCCCACCGTGGCATCGAGCTCGTCGCCGTGCTCGTCGTCGAGCTCGACGATTTCCAGGACGTGACGGACCTCTACGGTGAGGACGTCTGCGACGCGGTCATGGAACAGGTCGCCGAGCGCCTCACCGCGCTGCGGGGCGCCACCGCGTTCCATCTGCACGGTGACATCTTCGTCGTGGTCGCCCATTCGCTCCGCTCACGTTTCGGCGCGCTCGCGTTCGCGCGGCGAGTGCAACGTCGCATCTCCCAACCGATCGTGGTCGAGGCATGCGAGGTGGCATTGAGTGCGAGCATCGGGGTGCGGGTCTCGCTCGATGGTGCGCGTGGCCCGGCCGAGCTCGTGCTCGATGCCGCCTTTGCATTGGACGAGGCGAAGCGACGCGGGCGTGGTGAGTCCGTGCTCTTCTCGGTGGAGCTGCGCAACCGTCTGTTGCGCCGGCATCCCGAGTCACGCGCCGATCCGTCGTGCTCCTGACGGGTCGCGCGCCAAGACCGGCGGCGCGGGCTCGCCCACGTGCCCCCATCACTGCAGTGGCTGGGTCCGCGTCGCCGCATCTCGTGACCGTGTTCTGGGCCGGCGTCTTGACGAGCGCACAGGCGGCCGGAAGCATGCAGCTGCATCGACGTCGCAGCGGGAGGCATGCCATGAGCCAGACCGGATTCGACCGGTTCGCCAAGAGCTTCGCGGGGACGGTGGTCACACCCGAACATCCCGAGTACGAGGACGCACGCACGCTGTTCAACGCCATGATCACCACGCGTCCGGCGGTGATCGCCCAGTGCAAAAGCGCGGACGACGTCGGCGCCGCCATCGCCTTCGCACGGAGCAACGACCTCGAGATCGCGGTACGCGCCGGCGGTCACTCGGTCGCCGGGATGTCGAGTGTCGAGGGCGGTGCGGTCATCGACGTGCGGCCGATGAAGGAGATCAGCATCGATCCGAAGCTGCGCACCGCGCACGTCGGCGCGGGCGTCACGTGGGGCGAGTTCGACCGGGCGGCGCAGCCGCATGAGCTCGCAACAACCGGCGGGCGCGTCTCGACCACCGGCGTCGCCGGCTTCACCCTCGGTGGCGGCTCGGGATGGATCGAGCGCGCCCACGGTCTCTCTTGCGACAACCTGCTGTCGGTGGACCTCGTGCTGGCGAACGGCGACCACGTCACGGCGAGCCCGAAGGAGCATCCGGAGCTGTTCTGGGCCTTGCACGGCGGCGGCGGCAACTTCGGCGTCGCAACGAGCTTCGAGTTCCGCATGCATCCGGTGGGCGCGGCCCTCCTCGCGGGGCTGATGTTGTGGCCGGCCGCGGCCGGGCCCGACGTCGCGCAGGCGTACCGTCAAGTCGCGAACGACGCGCCCGAGAACTTCGGCGGCGGGATCGTGTCCGTGACCGGCCCGCCCGAGGAGTTCGTGCCCGCGCACCTGCAGGGTCAGCCCTGCTGCGGGCTCGCAATCGTGTTCAACGGACCGGTCGCAGCAGGGGAGCCGCTGCTCGCGCCGTTGCGCGTCGCTCGCGCCCGAGGTCGACCTCGTCGGCCCGATGCCGTACGCCGACTTCCAGTGCATGCTCGACGACCCGCCCGGTATGCGGAACTACTGGAGCGCCGACTACCTCGCCGAGCTGAGCGACGATGCGATCGCGGTGTTCTTGAAGGCCGGCTCCGCGATGCGGTCACCGCTCGCGCAGAATCTCATGCTCCCGTGGGGTGGCGCGGTCGCTCGGGTCTCGGATACCGACACGCCGATGTCACAACGAGACGCGGCGTGGGTGTTCCACCCCTTCGCGGTGTGGGAGTCCGCGGCCGACGACGACGCCAACATCGCGTGGGCTCGCGACTCGATCGCCAACATGCGGCAGTTCACCACGGGCGGCACCTACCTCAACTTTCTCGGCGACGAAGGCGCCGACCGCGTGCGTGCCGCCTACGGCGAGAAGAACTACGCGCGCCTGGCCGGCATCAAGGCCGAGTACGACCCCGAAAACCTGTTCCACCGCAATCAGAACATCACGCCCGCCGGCAACTGACACTGCCAAATGGCCGAGGCGACGACGGCGACGAAGTTGCTCGACGTCTTGACCACGCGATTCGGCAATGAGGTCACCTACGCGGAGGCCCCGGTACCGCTCGCGGGCGGGTTCTCGAACGAGATCTTCCGGTTCCGTCTGAACCATCCGCCGACAGGCTTCGACGGGCCGCTCGTCCTGCGACTCGCGTCCGACGACCGCGACGCCGAGCGCGAGGCGATCGTGCAAGCCGGTGTCGCGCGTGCGGGCTATCCCGCGCCCCCCGTGCTGCTCCGCGGACCGCGCAACGGCCTCGGCAAGCCGTTCATCGTCACACCGCTCGTCGCGGGCGTCGAGTTCGACAAGCTCCTCGGCCTCCGGACCGCGATCCCCGTCCTCCGTCGACTCCCGCAACAACTCGCGAGCACGATGGCCGACCTGCACGAGGTGCCCACCACCACGATCGCCGACGAGCTCGCGCACGCGGGGTGGACCGCTGAACGGCTCGGCAGCGTCGGGGTCCTCGGGGAGGTCGCCACGCTCGCCGCCGGGCTCGACGAACCGGGCGTCGACCAAGGGATCCGGTGGCTGCAGGCGCACGTCCCAGAATTCGCGGCGGCCGTCGTCTGCCACGGCGACCTCCATCCGCTCAACGTGCTCTTCGACAAGGACCGAATAGCCGCGGTGCTCGACTGGGAGCTGGCGCGGCTCGCCGATCCCGCATACGACGTCGCCCGCACGATCACGCTGCTCGCCATGGCGCCGTACCCGATGAAGAAGCCGGTGCGACGAATGGTGCAACCGATCACGCGCCGTCTCGCGGATTCATTCGTCAAGCACTACCGCGCCCGTCGCCCGCTCGACGACGCGACATTGCAGTGGCACGAAGCACTGCACGCGCTGCGCACGCTCACGATCGCGCTCGTCGGACGGCGGCAGCCCGAAGGCAACCGCCTCCGCCGCACCGCCGACCTCTGGCTACCCGTCGCGCCCTCGTTGTGCGCGCGCTTCACCGCGCTCACCGGCGTGCCGATCACGAAGCCGAGCTGAATACCACGCCTACAATCGGGAGTGTGACGGTCGGCAACACCCGGAACGGGTTGCTGTGCATCGTCGTCCTCGTGGCCGCGTGCAGCTCGTCGAGCAAGCACGCCGCACCGACCACGTCTACCACCGCCACGACCACGACCCTTCCGTCCACCGGCAGCCCGAACCCGTTGGTCTTGCGGGAAGTCATCGCGACGTTGCCGTACAAAGGCGGGACCGCGAGCTCCTGCGACGAGGGCAACCGCGTGCGACGCCGGGCAACAAGGACACGCTCGCGGCGCCTCAAGTGACCTTGTCGGACCGCGAGAAGTCCGTCTGCTACGTGCTCGGACCGGTCCTGCTCGCCCCCCGGAACATCTCGAGCGCCGTGGCCGCGAAGAATCCGACCGGAGGCTGGGATGTGACCGTCCACTTCGGGAACGACGACTTCGTGAAGAGGATCGGCCGGCCGCTGTTGGGCAAGAACGTCGCGATCGTCTTCCGCCACGTCGTCTGGTCGGCGCCGGTGATCCAGGAAGAGCTCACCACACCCGACGCGCGGATCTCCGGCAACCTCGACGAGCAATCAGCTCGCGAGCTCGCCAACGCGCTGCGCTGAACCGTGGGCTACGGTGCCTCGAACGATCTCAGGGGGACCGCGATGGCCGAGACATCGAAGGGAAAGAAGTTCATCCGCATCCAGGGCTACACCCACGCCGACGGTACCAAGGTGCCCACGCACGACCGGTCCACACCACAGACTTCACACGGTTCGACAAAGCGAACTTCGCGCAAGGGGAGGCGCTGAGGGACGGCGTGTCTTCGTGACACGCTCGTCTGGTCTTCGGATCGGGATACGACGGTCGCCCCTCAAAGCACCAACGCGGCGTAGCCGTTCATCGCACCGTTTCCCGCGCCGATCCACATGAAGACGACGAGGTCGCCGTCGTGCACTCGGCCCGCGCGCCGATCCTCGTCGAGGAGCAGCAAGGTGCTCGCGGCCGAGGTGTTGCCGTAGCGATCGACGTTCAGCGGCACCCGCTCGGAGGACAGGCCGAGAAGCGCGCGCTCGCCTCGCGTACGACTACACCGTTCGCCTGGTGCAGATACCAGCGCGCAACGCGCGGGATATCGAAGTCGCACCCGACCATTGGCTTGATGCGCGTCGGCCAATCCTCTTCGAGGAGCTGCATGTTGCGCGTCATCAGCGGCGCGAACACGTCTCGCACGCGCTTGCCGTCCATCAGGAAGAGGTGTTCGCCGACATTGGCTTGGGAGGTGCGGTGAAGGGACCCGCCCGCCGGATAGCTCACCAGCTCGACATCGGGGCTGGTCTCGGACCGCACCGCGCACAGCCCGACGCGGCGCGTGCTCGTCCTGGGGCCCGCTGCGGAAGACGACCGCGCCCGTGCCGTCGGCGAAGATGAGCGGGACGAGCCAGCCCTTGCCGCTCGGATGCTGCCGGTACTGGGGGTTCGCCTCGGCGGCGAAGTACCCCGACGGGCAATTGCTCGCCACCACGAGCGCAGTCGCCGGCGTTTGCGCGACGAGGGACGACGCGGCGGTCCGCCACGCGGCGGACAGTCCGGCACAGCCGAGGTTGTGGTGGACGAGGTCGGCGTCGCGCCGCAACCCGAGCTCTGCGGTCAGGTATCGCAGGTGATCCTGGCACGCGATCGTGTCCGGGGTGGTAGTGATGTGCACGAAGACGTCGACGTCGTCTGCGTCGGTGCGCGCGTCCGCGAGCGCCGCTCGTGCGGCTCGAAGCGCGAGATCGCCGTCGTAGAGGCCTCCGTCCGCTCGGCTGCGTTTGGTTCGCGTGTCGAAGTCGAAATCGAGACGGCGTTCGACGATACCGACGTGTCGTTCGATCCACTCGGGTTCGAGCAACCGTCCGTCGGGACGTGCGGGACGAATGCGGTCGAGGATCTGTCGATTCGAGACGCGAGTCTCGGGCACGAAGGACCCGGTTCCTACAAGCGAAACCGCGACATCTGTGCCCAGTGCTGAGATCATCGGGGTGGTCATCGGCCCTCCTCACCAATCGGTGTCGAACCACCCCCAACCCAAGCACTCGACAAGCCGCGTCGACAGAGCCATCGGACCCTCACCGAGGTGCCGATGGGAGAGGGACGTGCAGCATCCAGTTCTTGCGACGCCCGGCGACACATAGTGTCGCCAGGGCTCGCAAGAACTGGCTTTCGTCAGATGTCGATGGCGTCGGCGTCGGCGCGGTCCTCGGGCGCGGACATGCTCGCGAAGACGGGCGGCGGCTCGCGCCACGGGTCGTCGATCCGACCCGCTTCCGCGTTGCGCACGGCCGTCCACACGCGTTCCGGTGTGCACGGGATGTCGATGTGGCGGATGCCGAGATGCTTGAGCGCGTCGATCACGGCGCTCTGCACCGCAGGCGTCGACCCGATCGTCCCCGACTCGCCGATCCCCTTCGCGCCCAGCTCGTTGCGCGGCGACGGCGTCTCGGTGTTCGACGCCTCGAAGCTCGGGAGCTCCGCCGCGCTCGGCATCGCGTAGTCGGTGAGCGTCGACGTGAGCGGGTTGCCGTCCGCGTCGTAGACGTAATGCTCCCACAGCGCCTGCGCGATGCCCTGCGCGATCCCGCCGTGCTGTTGGCCGGCCACGATCATCGGGTTGAGGATGCGGCCGCAGTCGTCGACTGCGACGTGACGCAAAGGCAGAACCATCCCGGTGTCGAGATCGACCTCGACGACCGCAACGTGCGCGCCGAACGGGAACGTCGCGCCGTCTTGTGAGAACTCCGAGACCGCGTGCAGCGGCTCGTCGCCGGCGAGCTCGGCCCAGCTCAATGCACGCGCCGGCACACCGGCGACACCGATGCGGCCGTCGTCGGTGACAACGATGTCGTCGGGGTTCGCTTCGAGCATCGTCGCGGCAACGTCCTTGGCGCGCGTGCGAGCACGCCCTCGGCCGCGTGCAACACCGCCGAGCCGCCGAGCTGCAACGAGCGGGACCCGCCGGTCCCGCCGCCTTGCGGGACGACCGCGGTGTCGGACTGCACGAAGCGCACATCCTCCAGCGGGATGTGCAACCGGTCGGCGACGATCATCGCGAACGACGTCGCGTGGCCTTGGCCGTGCGCGGAGGTGCCGACGTGGATGGTCGCGGTGCCGTCGTCGTTGACCGTCACCGATGCGTACTCCCCGCCTCCCCCGCCGGCGGTGATCTCGACGTACGCGCTCACACCGATGCCGAGCAACCGGCGGTCGCCGCCCACCCGGCGCGCCCGTTGCTCGCGGCGTAGCTCGTCGTAACCCGCGACCCGCAACGCCTCGGTCAACGCGCCGTCGTAATCGCCGCTGTCGTAGTCCGCGCGCATGACGGTCGTGTACGGGAACTCGTCGGGCTGCAGGAAGTTGCGGCGCCGCATCTCGATCGGGTCGATGCCGAGGTCGGCCGCCGCGATGTCCATCATGCGCTCGAGCATCGCCGCCGCCTCGGGACGGCCCGCGCCCCGGAACGCGCCCATCGGCGTGGTGTTCGTCAGCGCGATCGCGCACTCGTAGGAGATCTTGGGGATGCGGTAGACGCCCTGGGCCATGATGCGTGTCGGCCCCATCGCGAGCGCGCCGCCGAATCCCGCGTACGCGCCGGCGTCGCCGACGATGCGCACCCGCATCCCGACGATCGTGCCGTCACGCTTGCACCCGAGCTCGACGTATTGCACCTGCCCGCGCCCGTGCGGCATCGCGACCAGGTTCTCGGAACGGGTCTCGACCCACTTCACCGGCCGTTGCAACCGGCGCGCGGCCGCGACCGCGACGCAGTGCTCGGCCGCGAGCCCGGGTTTGCCGCCGAACGCACCACCGACGTGCGGCGCGACGACGCGCACCCGCGCCGGGTCGAGGTCGAACATCTCCGCGACCCGGTTGGCGAAACCGTGCGGCATCTGGGTGGACACGTACACGGTGAGCTCGTGCCCGGCGCCGTCGTCGCCGGGCACCACTGCGATCGCGCTCGCCCTCCATCGGCATCACCGCGATGCGCTGGTTCTCGACGCGCGCCCGCGCGACGACGTCGGCACCGGCGAGCACGTCGTCTGCCGAACGGGGTTGGATCGCGGCGGCGAGGTTCGTGCCGAGCTCCTCGAACTGCAGCGGCGCGTCCGGCGCGAGCGCGGCTTCGGGATCGGCGACCGCCGGGAGCGGGTCGTACTCGACGATCACCGCCTCCGCCGCGTCCACGGCCGCGGTGCGCGTCTCGGCGAGCACGGCCGCAACGCAGTCGCCGACGAACCGCACCTTGCCCTCGGCGAGCGGCGGCCGCTTGCACGCGTCGTTGAGCGTCATCAGCCCGGCGTAGGGCGGGAGCTGCAGGTCGTCGGCGGTGAACACGGCGGCGACACCGGGCATCGCGCGGGCTTCGTCGGCGTCGATCGACATGATCCGCGCGTGCGCGTACGTCGAGCGCACGAACACGAGATGCAGCGCTCCCTCGAGCGGCAGGTCGTCGACGAACCGGGCGTCACCGACGAGCAGGTCGGGGTCTTCGACGCGCCTGACGGCGGTGCCGAGGATGGAGCCGGGCATCGCCCGACCCTAGCGACCCCGCCCGATCGCGACGCCGGCCCGCACCATCGTGGTGCGGGCCGGTACGACGATCAGGCAACGGGTAAGTCAATCGTCGTTGCCGCCGCCGGGGTGAACGGTCTGCGCCTTGCCGTGCTCGACGCCCGAGTTGCCCTGGCCGTTGTCGGCGCCATTGCCTTGGCCGTTGCCGCCGTGACCCACGCCGGTCGGCGGCGTGCTCTCGTTGCCGTCACCGTCGCCGTCGCCCGCCTCCCCGTTGTTCCCGGGGACCGTCGTGCCAGTCGTCGGGCAGGCCTTGCCCTGTGACTTCCCGCCCGACGCGATGTCGGCCACCGCGTGGCCGTGCGCACAGCCCTCGAGATCGGGATCGTGCGCGACATCCGACACTTCGCCGCCGTGATTGTCCTTGTGCACCGTCGTGGACGTCGCTGCTCCCGGCACACTCGTGGACGAGCCATTGACCGTCGTGTGCTTCGTGCGCTCGTCGTCGTGCGGCTTGTTCTTCTTGACGTGCTTGTTCGCGCGAGGCATGCGCGGGGCTGCCGACACCGATGTGCGACACCGCGTCCTGCACGGGTGCAGGGAGCGCGCCGGCGACGGCGAGGCCGCCGGTCGCGGCGACGACTGCCGCGGTCGCGGCGCCCACCTTGGCGATGATCGAAGAACGCATCCGTTCGAACCTCCGGGCCGAGAGCGTGGCGACCGGCTCGGGGGTCCCGATGAACGCCGCCAGGGCGGCGCCGACTGCCGGCGGGGTCGAGGCGTACGCAGCCCGCATGTCGCCGATCGTCTCGGCGAGCCGGGGGTCGACGTCCGCACCGGTGCCCGCGAGGAGGGCGTCGGTGGCGGCGTCGTCGAGGTCGTGGGGCTCGTCCATCTCACTCCCGTCAACGTCGTCCGGGCTCATTGCGGTACGCCCTCCTCGGAAGAAAGAGCCCGGCGCAGGCTCGCCAGACCCCGTCGCTGGAGCGCTTTCACCGCCTCGTAGCCCTTCCCGAGCACGGCCGCGGTCTCCTCGACCGAGAGGTCGCCGACGACGCGCAGCAACAGCACGTCGCGCTGCTCCGGCGAGACGAGGGCGAGGAGGGTTTCCACACGTTCGTGCGCGAGGCGGGCGACGACATCGTCCTCGACGTCACCGCCGACGGGATCGCCCGCGGCAGCGAGTGCGACCTCGACGACGCGGCGCCGACGGCGACGGGCGTCGTCGATTCCGGCGTTGTGCGCGATCGAGAAGAGCCACGACCGGAACCGCCCGCCGTCGCCTTCGAACGTGTGCAGGGTCCGGAAGGCCCGCACGAAGACGTCGTTTGCCACACCTTCGGGATCGCTCACGCCGCGGGCGCGGAGGTAGCCCGCCACCGCCGCTCCGGTCGCGCGGAAGAGCTCCTCGAAGCCTTGGGCCTCGCCGGCTCGCGCCCGATCGAGCGCGCGGTCGAGGCTGCGCCGCGTGGTGGTCACTTGGGCTTATCGGAGGCGAGGCGCGCTCCCTGGAGTGTTCGCTTCGCCCCGGGAGCGATGCGCGAGACTCGATGCACGTGGCAAACGCCCAGCCTCGCGTGGCTGATCCGCTACCTCGGCATCGACCACGGCGCCGATGCCTCGCGGTCGACGGACGCCCCGGGAGCTCGCGAATCACACCGAGTCTCCCGACCGTTCTCGTACCGCGACCACCAAACCGAGAGCCCGTTTCGCCTCCCGAAACGCGCCCTCGACAGTTACGGAGATGTCACGGAAGACGCGTTCCCGACCCCGATCCGATTCTGAGCGTGGCGCGGCGAACACGCGCGTGCGCGCGCGCCTCGAAGCGGTTGCAACAGGACGTTTTCGCCGACAGCCGACTCGCTCTCGCGGTGCGTCACGAGGCTGCCGCGCAGACCGCGCGACCGGCGCGACGGGCGCGCACGCCAGAGGCGCGACCTTCAGTCGCCATCGAACCGAAGACCGCCAGGTCGCGGCGGCGACGATGCCGGCCGACCCGTCGTCGGACCGGGGAGTCGCTTGCGATCGGACCGGGGCGGCGTGACCGGGCAGCCGCGCGCTGCGCCCGGCGACACTTCGACGATGCGTGCGCGTTGCGCGCGCGACGTGGGCCGAGCTCCGCAGTCACCTCGCGTGGCGCGGCCAGAGTTTTACGGCGCGTACAGAAAGGTGGTCGATGTGCCTTCGGAGGACGTGATGGTGACGGGTCCGGCATTCGCCGCCGAGCGTGACGATCGGTGGCTCGGCGTGACACTGGTCGGCTTTTACACGCAACAGACTGATTCCCGACGCAACCCGGACGATTGCCGAACAGCATTCCCTCAATTCTTCGACAACGGCTGTCGCGCGGCCCGTCGCGGAAGCCGAGACCGGCATGCCCCCCCGTGCACGGACTGTCGCAGGGCGCGTGCAATGAGCGATCGCGAGCGCTTCGACTTCGCGTTCGACTCGCGGTTCTTGCCGTTTCTGTTCGGTGTGGGCGTCACGCCCGGCACCGCGTTCGTCGTGCTGACCGCGCACGATCGGCTGCTGGCGCGTTTTGGTCCGTGGCGCGTGCTCACGCCGTTAGAGAACGTGCGCGAAGTGTGCGTGACCGGGCCGTACCAATGGTTCAAAGCGATCGGCCCGCGCATGTCCCTCGCCGACCGGGGCGCCACGTTCGGCACGACGGCGGCCGGCGGTGTGTGCGTGCTCTTCCACGACCCAGTGCCCGCGTTGGACGTGTTTGGTGTGATGCGTCACCCGGGCCTGACGGTGACGGTCGCGGATCCGCCGGGTCTCGCGGAGGCGTTGCGACGGCGCACTGCTATCTGAAGGCGTAGGTCGCGATCGTCGCGGGCGGGACCATGACGAGCCAGCTCCCCGCGTCGGTGCGTGCGGGGGCGCGCCTTGCTTCAGGTCGTCGCTTGCGTTCGTGAACGTCGCGGTGGGTTGGGTTCGGCGCGCGCGTGCCGTTCGGGAGCGCGATGCCGAGCGTCTGCTCGCGCTCGCCTTCGTTCCACGCGACGACCGTCCACTGTTCGCCGTCGGCGAACGCGAGCACGCGCACGCCCTTGGGTGCGCCGGTCACCGCGTGACGAACCGCGCCCGGTCGCACGTAGCGACTGAACTGGCCGAGCACCGAGAAGCGCTTCGTTGGGAAGATCTGGGTGACACCGCTCGTCGCGTGGTGCTCGTCGTAATAGAGGAGACCGTCGTTGAAGCCCTTCGTGTTCTTGCGCGTCGGGCATTGCGGGTCGGCCTTCGGGTCGCAGCCGAGGACGGGTGAGAGCGCGGTCCACCAGTACCAGGCACTGTCGCCGGCGATCGTGAGGTCGTTGTAGATCTGGTCGGCGAGCCAGAAGCCCTGGGTCATCGTCGGGTCGTACTGCGCGCCGAAGCTCGTCGCGACACCACCCGAGCCCTTGTAGCAGCAGATCTCGGTCATCCACGTCGGCTTGTCGAAGCGCGTGGCGATCGGCGGCACGAGCTTCCGCAACGTGGCGTTCGGGAAGTCGTACGTGTGGTGCGCGATCGCAGCGACGTGCTCCTTGGTGCCGGGAACGCTGAGCCATTGCGGCGCTTCGGTGGAGAGGATCGCGTCGGCCGTGGTCTCGTCGGCGATGACCTTGGTGGCGGGCACCTGTGCAGCGAGGGCCTTGCCGAGTGCTTGGACGACGGTGGCGCGTTGCGTCGACCGGGACGGACATGCCTTCTTGCCCGCAGTCGCCGAAGTTGTTGTCGGGCTCGTTCATCGGGCTGACGTATTGCAGCGTGATGTGCTCGTCGTCGTGGAGGTGCTTGACGACATCGACGAGATACTGCGCGTACTCGGCTTCCATGCCGGGCTTCAACGAACCACCGCACGCCTTGCCCGAGGTGGTGAATCGAGGCGGCGCGCTGTTGACGAAGCCGGTGAGGATCGGTACGTGCGCGTCGCTCGCGGCGCGGAGGAAGTAGAGGCCGGCGTTGTCGTCGGTGACTTCCTTCGGCGCACGCGCCGGCGTCTTCACTCCCGCTGCCGCCACCGCCGATGTTGTAGCGGTATCCCGAGAGGCTGAGGCCGTCGGGCCCGAAGAGCTTGTCGGCAACGAGCTTCTGCGTCTCCGGCGGGAACTTCGCCAGATCGTTCGGCCACCACGCCCCGGAGGCACCGAAGCCGTCGATGCGCTGCGCGGCGGTGGCGCTGACGCGTGCAACGGTGAGGCCCGCCGGCGTCGCAACAGTCGTCGAGGTCGGCGGCGTCACGGCCTTCTTCGACGACGAACAGGCGGCTACAGAAGCGACGACGAGCAGCAATGCGAGGGCACGACGCACGCCGGCGATCGTAGGCCGTGGAGATCGGTGCTTGCGCCTTTACTGCGACCTTCCGCGCCGCGTGTGCCACCTCGTACGGCCTCGCCACGCCCATGCTGCCCGCCTGGCTTCCTGGGCGTGGGCGATGCCCTGTTGACGAACGCTTTCGGCCGCGGCCGACTGCGACCGCGAGCTTCGCTTGCTCGGCGTCCTTTTGCGCGGCCTCGGCGATCGCACGCGCGTCCTCGGCCAGCGCGCTGTTGCCTGCGCCAGGTCGCGGCGCTCGCCTCGGCTTGGGTCGCCGTCTTCGTTGCCGCGTCCGCCTTGTCCTTGGCATCGATCGCAGCCGCAGCCGCCTTCTTACGCAGGATTTCGGCTCGCGCCTTGGCATGGCGTGCCTTCGTCGCTTCCGTCCGCGCCGCGGCCATTGCGTTCTGGGCATCGTCGAGCTTCGACTTCTGGCTCGCGAGCTCGACATTGACGTTCTGCAGCTCACGTTGTGCGCGCGTCGAGCTCGCCCTGCGTCTGCACATGGACCTTTGCCTCGGCCTCCCGCCGCGCTTCGTCCGCTTTGTTGACTGAAAAGACCGCGCCCACGACCGCCGCGATGCCCAGCAGGAAGACCACGATTGCCGCGCCCCACGCGATACCCAGCGCGCGGCGGTGCTGGCGCTTGTCTTCGCCGACGAGCTCTTCCGGCGCGAGGCTGTGAAGGGTCGCGGCGAGCGCGGCGATGCCTTCGCGGAACCTCGGCACCGAGACGAGCTCTTCGTTCGCGACCCCGCGCATGTCGACGTACGACGGCTCTTCTGCGAATGCGTGCGTGAGCACCGGGTGCGCCGCGGACGACCGAGCGGGATCGAATCCACCGAGCGCGTCCGACCATTCGAGCTCGCCCGCAACGAGCACGGGAAGGATCCGGCCCTTCGGTTTCGTCGCGACCCATTGATCGATCTCTCGACCGACCCACGGCGACGCGGCCGCATATGGTGAGCACAGCACGATCAGGTACTGCGAGGCCGGCCATCGCGTCGACGATCGACGACCACCGCCGAGGGTTCGCCGCAAGCCCGGTCGAGTCTCGGAATATCGACACTGCGCGCCGGCGGTACCAAGGCTTTGCGAACTTCTGAAGCCCGGTTTGGATCGCCTCGGCAGCCCGATTGTCCGCGTCGGGACTGTACGAAATGAACGCGTCGTAAGCCATCGTTTCTCCCCACATCGGGCTCACCAAGGCGCCTCACCAGCGCTGCCCAGCCCGTCGATGAGGCGCGGGATTATCACCGCAACCACGCGTGTGTAAAGCACGACGAGCGGAGGAGACGGTGCGTCGACCGTTCTGCGGCGTAGGTACACACTCGGCCCGGGAACGAGTGCGTGCAAACTCGGCGCGCATGGACCGTTAGCCTCAGATCGTGGACGACACGCTCCTTCGGCCGATGACCGACGACGAGTTCGCGCCATGGCGCGAGCACTCGCTGCACGACTACGCCCACGAGCGAGCCGCAGCCCACGGGCGCTCGTACGAGGACGTGTTGCCCGAGGCCGAGCGTCAGGTTGCGACGATCCTTCCCGACGGTCGCACGACCAAGGGTCATCACTTCTTCCGCGTCCTCGAGGACGGCCGGCCCGTCGGCTGGCTCTGGCTCGGTCCCCACCCCGACAAGCAAGGCGCGGCGTGGGTTTACGACATCGAGATCGAGGAGGACGCGCGCGGCCGCGGCATCGGCCGTCGAGCAATGCTCGCGGCGGAGGAAATTGGTCGCGGCGGAAGGCGCGAGCGAGCTCGGCCTCAATGTCTTCGGGCCCAACCTCCGTGCGATCGCCCTCTACCAATCCCTCGGCTACGCCACGGTCGCGATGCAGATGAGCAAGCGTCTCGCACGGGACTGAAACCGCCCGGACGCGTACGCCGGCGAAACGGGGTTACGGCGGGCGCAATCGGGAAAACATGAACGCTTGGGGCGCCCGTGCCGGCCCAGGGGGTTTCGCGTGTCGACGGAGCTATCGCGCAGGTCCGGCAACGACGTCGACAGCACTCCGCCGGATGACGGCACCGCGGGAGGCGGCCCGATCCTCAGCCGCCGGCGGCTGCTGACCCTCATGGTCGCGGCGCCGACGCTCACCATGGTCGTGACCTCGGTCGACGGCTGGCTCGAGCCCCGCCGCGGCGACGCGTCGCCCGCGTTCGCCGACGCGTTCGACCTCACCGACGCGCTCACCCTCGCCGCGTTGCCCACCGCGTACCTGCTCAAGATCGAGATCACCGCCGCGAATCGCGTCATCGTGCACGTCCCGCGTGCCGAGGTCGGTCAAGGGATCACGACCGCCATGGGGATCATCGCCGCCGAAGAGCTCGACGCGCGCCTCGACACCGTCGACGTCGTGCTCGACGACGCCCGCCCCGAGCTGTTGTGGAACCAGCTGACCGGCGGATCGAATTCGGTGCACGCGCTCTACACGCCGATGCGCACGGTGGCGGCGGCGGCTCGCGCCCGGCTGGTCACCGCGGCTGCGCAGCGCTTCGGTGTGAGTGCGTCGTCGCTGACCACGCACGACTCGATCGTGCGCGCACCCGACGGACGCACCGCGACGTTCGGGTCGTTGTCGACCGACGCCGCGCACGTCACGACGCCCGCGATCCCGGGCACGCCGAAGCCGCCCGCGCAGTTCACGCGCATCGGGAAGCCGACGACGCGGCTCGACGCGCGCGACATCGTGACCGGCAAGGCGCAGTACGCCCTCGACCTCCGCGTCCCGGGCGCCCCGACCGTCGTCGCGCGCCCGCCCACGATCGGCGGGACCGTACGCACCGTCGACACGTCCGTCGCCCGTTTCATGCCGGGTGTCATCGGCATCGCACGGATCCCGAGCGGCGTCGCGGTCGCGGCCAAGACGTTCCAGCAGGCCCAGGCCGCACGGGACGCGTTGCGGATCACGTGGAACGGTGGCCCGAACGCCAACCTGTCCGACGCGGACATCCGGGCCCGGCTCCGAGCGGCCGCACTGCCGTTCGCCGCGCCGCCGCTGGGGAAGTTGACGATCGATCGCACCTTCGACTTCCCGTTCGCACCACACGCGCCGCTCGAAGTGCACACGTGCGTCGCCGACGTGCGCGCCGACCGGGCCGAGATCTGGTACGGCGCGAAGAGCCCGATCGTCGCGAGCCAGCAGGTGGCCGAGGCCGTCGGCCTGCCTGCCGATCGGGTCACGCTGCACGTCGTGCGCGCCGGCGGCTCCTTCGGCCACCGTCTCTTCTTCGAGCCCACGATCGAAGCGGCCCAGATCTCGAAGGCGCTGCACCGCCCGATCAAGTTGATGTGGACGCGGAACGACGACATGCGCCACGGACGGATGCGGCCGGCCAGCCACCACAAGGTGCGGGCGACCGCGTTGCTCGGGAACGTGCTCAGCTACGAGCACCGGCAGGCGACGCTGCCCGTCGACTTCTCGCACGGGCTGGGCGAAGCGCTCACCGCCGCGGGGTTCGACATAACGAGCGCGGGCGTGACACAAAGCGTCTTCCACCTGACGCAGAAGGTGCCGTACGACTTCGGCGCCGCGACGTTGTTGCTGAGCGACGTCCCACTCGCGTTCCCGACCGGATCGTGGCGGTCGATCTACTCGGGCCAGACCGCGACCGTCGACGAGATCATGGTCGACGAGATCGCGCGGGCGCTGCACGTCGACCCGCTCGTGTTCCGGCGCCAACGCGTTTCCTCGGCGCGCATCCGCGCGGTCCTCGACAAGGTGTCGAGCATGGGCCGCTGGGGCCGCGCGATGCCGGCGGGCACCGCACAGGGCGTGGCGATCCACGAGGAGTACAAGTCGGTCGTCGCGTTCCTCGTCGAGATCGACTGCCGCAATCGCGCCAACCCGCGCGTCACGACGGGTTTCTGCGCGGTCGACGTCGGGCGCGCGATCAACCCGAAGGGCCTCGCGGCGCAGATGCAAGGGGTGCTGATCGACGGACTGTCGATGACGTTGCGGGCCGGCTTGCATATCGACCACGGCGCGGTTCGCGAGGGCAGCTACTCCGACTACCACTTCGCGCGGATGGCCAACAGCCCGCCCCAGGTCGACGTGTTCGTGATGCCGCCCACCGGCGAGCCCGGCGGTGCCGGCGAGCTCGGCTTCCCCGCCGCCGCGGCCGCGGTGGCGAACGCATACGTACGAGCGACGGGTACCAGGGTCAGCAGCTTCCCGATCGCCGGCTGAGGAGCACGATGCCGAACTTCACGTTCACCATCAACGGCAAGTCCACAACGGTGGCCGCCGCCGCGAACGAGCCGCTGCTGTGGGTGCTGCGCGACCTCCTCGGCATCACCGGCCCGAAGTACGGCTGCGGCGTCGGCGTGTGCAAGGCATGCACGAGCCACCTCGACGGCGCGGCGTTCAATCCGTGCATCACACCGGTCAGTGAATGTGCGGGACGCCGCGTCACGACGATCGAAGGCCTCGCCAACGGCAACACGCTGCACCCCGTCCAGCAGGCGTGGATCGACGAAGATGTCGCGCAATGCGGCTTCTGCCAACCCGGCCAGATCATGGCCGCCGCCGCGCTCCTCGCGAGCAAGCCGAACCCAACCGACGCCGACATCGACGCGCTAGAGAACGTCTGCCGCTGCGGCACCTACGTGAGAATCCGCCAAGCAATCCACCGCGCGGCGGGCCAGAGCTGACCCCACGGTCCGTGGAGGAAATGTCTGAAACCAGACACTCGCGAGACATGGGTCAACATGTCAGCGACACCCGGCGGACATGAGTCATCGATGGGACAAGGCAAGTGTCTCGTCGAAGCGCATCGGCGAACGCGCCGCCGGGTCGCAGAGTTGGTCACACGTCGCGTGCACTCCAGGCGGACCTAGTGAGGGTCCATCCAATTAGGCAACCGCCGCCGCGAACTCCGCGAAGAGATCACCGGGCAGTCGTTGATGGAGCCGCCATGTGATTGCGATAGGCCGCTCGCCTTGATGCGACACGTAGGTTGCTGAACCGAGGCACCAGAATGCTCGGTTCGCTGTGCTGAGTCGAGCGAACAATACCGCGTTTGTTCCTTGCACGGCTTGGCTGATGTAACGGCGGCCGGTGTCACTGTCGAGCGAGGTCGCGGACTGGCTTTCCCAGTGAATCAGTTCCGGGTTGATCGCGTAGTCGCGGTATCGGGTGGTTGGAGAGAACGAACCCGCCGACTTGTCGAGCGTGAAGGCAAAAAGATCGCTCCCGCTGTTCTCGTCCCACCAGACGCCTGACTGCCAGGTGCTCGGCTTGACGCCAGCGCCAACCTCGAACGCGGCGAGGACCTCGGTCCTCGTGTATCGAGCGTGGACGGCGAGTGGAACGTCAACGAGGCCCAGCGGCACGTGTAGGTGGTCGACACGCTCCGGGAGGATGTCGAGAAGCTCGAGCAGCTCGCGCCGCACCTGTGGATGTTCCCAGAGTTCCACGAGGCCGTCGGCCAACGAGGAAGACGTTTTCAGGGTCGTGAGCGAGCTGATCAACATACGCGCGAAACGCCGCTGGAGATCGCTGAACGTGCTCGGATCTGGTGCGTTGCCACGTTCAACGAGTGACCTGTAAGCGTCGAGCCTCTCGCGATCGTCGACGTGGAGCAGTCGCCCAACCGCACGGAGGAGCGCTTCTTCCTGCGGACCCGCGCGGTCGGTTGGCAAGGCAACCGCTCGACGGAGTTCGCTCCAACTGTGGTTGCTCGCGTAGACGTCCTCAAGCTCGAGACCAGTCTCCTCGAGATACGTGGCGAGCGAGACATCACCGAGCGACCGCAGTTCTTCGCGCCTCGCTTTCCAGTCAGATGGAACGGCTTCACGAATGCTTCGCAACACGATCTCCCGCGCGACAGGGTCGAGTTCCATATGGCATCCAGCCGGCAAGAACGGAAAGTCGCTCTGGACCTGGCGCTCGACGTCACGTCGGCTGCCTCCGAGCAGGGCGCGAAGTCGTCGATCAAATCGGAACTCGCGGCGATGATTACCAACGAAGTCGAGCACAGTGCAGAGCCCTTTCCCGCGTGCGCGCCTCAAGCCGCGACCAAGTTGCTGCAGGAAGAGGGTCGGGCTCTCGGTCGGGCGAAGCAGCAGGAGGGTGTCGACATTGGGAACGTCGACACCCTCGTTGAACAGGTCCACGGTGAAGACGATCTTGACTCGTCCAGCTTCAAGATCGCGCAACGCTCCCGTTCGCTCGTCCACAAGGCTGTTGCCCCATACCGCGACGGCTGGTATCCCAACTGCGCGGAACTGCGCCGCCATGAAGCGAGCGTGCGTGACCGAAACGCAGAAGCCGAGAGCCTTGATCGCGTACGGATCACCCGTCTTGAGACGCAGCTGCTCGATGACTCTCCTCGCCCATGCGTGATCCGCGGTCAAGACGTTGGTCAACGCAGTCACGTCGTAGCCGGTACCCCGTTTCCAAGGCACACCAGTGAGATCGGTTCCGTCGTGCACCCCGAAGTACGAGAAAGGGACGAGGTACTGCTGGTCGATTGCGTCCCATACCCGGAGTTCCGCGGCGATCCGCCCGTCGAAGTAGTGGAGGATGTCAAGATCGTCTGACCGCTCGGGAGTGGCTGTCATTCCGAGCAGCTCGCGCGGGACCACCTTCTCCAGGAGTGCCCGATACGACGGCGCAGCCGCGTGGTGGAACTCGTCGATGATGACGACGTCGAAATACGCGGGATCGATCGATGCGCCGGAACGGCTGATGCTCTGGATCGACGCGAATACGTGCTCGAATCGTGAAGGTCTCTTCCCGCCGACCCAGAACTCTCCGAAACTCGCGTCGCGCATGGCGTGCGCGAAGGTCACGCGACTCTGTTCGAGGATTTCCTCGCGGTGTGCAACGAAGAGCAGCCTGTCCCGCGGCAGTCGCTCGCGAAGACGTGAGTAGTCGACCGCCGCCATGACCGTCTTACCGGTGCCAGTCGCAGCGACGAGAAGGTTCCGGTGTCGCCCCATGGTGCGCGCCAGCTCTACCTGCTCGAGCAGGCGTTCCTGGAACGGGTGCAGCACGATCTCGACCGGACTCAAGAGAAGTGACTGGTCCGTTTCGGCAATGGCCGTCCGTTCGCGGAACTCTTCGCGATCGAACACAACGAAGTCACCGCTCGCCCAGTACGACTCGAAGACGGCAGTCGTCTTCGCCACGACATCTGGATTCCTCACGCCAGACACACGGACGTTCCACTCGAGGCCGCTGACCATTGCCGAGTGAGTCAGGTTGGACGATCCGATATAGGCCGTTGAGTAGCCGCTCCTGCGATGAAAAAGCCAGGCCTTTGCATGCAGCCGCGTCGACGCCGTGTCGTATGAGACCTTGATCTCGGCTCCGAGCGACGCCAACTCCTCGAGTGCGCGCAACTCCGTGCTGTTCGTATATGTCGTCGTGACGACCCGCAATGACTTCCTGTCTCGACAATGACGACGCAGCGCATCAAGCAAGGGACGGATACCACTCCACCGAACGAACGCCATGAGGACGTCGATCGAATCAGAGGAGTGAATCTCCGCACGAAGCTCATGACCCACCGCCGGCTCGCCGCGAGAATTCGTCAATAGCGTCGTGTCGAGCAGAGGCGTCAACGGCTCTTCGAGCACCTCCGTTGATCCGTCGGGCATGCGACGCAGGATCGCGGACAGCACGCGCGGGATCGAGAGGAACGTCGACCTCGCGGTCGATCGCCTGGCTCATCTGTGACAGCAGATCAATGAGCCTCTCGACAATGTTCGCACCGGCTTGGGCACGACCTTGCTCAGGAAGCGCCTCGATCGCACGAGTCACGACAGCTGCAATGTGCCGTGACAACCGGTCGGCTGCCTCGGCGTCGGCGAGCGTTCGTAGCTCAGGTGTGACTGCTGCAACGACGATTTCGGCGAGCCGCTTGTCGAGCGCGCCGGTGACGAGTGCCTCGTAGAGTCCCGGCTCGAGTTCATGCCCTGTCACGACGGGAGTCTGGCCCATACCGCCTCGGAACGACGGAACCCTCTGCAAGTGACACGGCCGATTTTCCGACGCCAGAAAGACCGCTCTACGGCGAGCAGCACGCGCGCCATGGCTCGCGGAACCGCCCGTTTCACCAACGGCATCCGAAGAGCCGCATGCGCTGTCGAATCGTGGCCCCGCGCAGCGAAGATCGCCGGCGTTCCGCTCAGCACCAACTCCCACTCACATTAGGATCGGGCCGCACGCTGACGAGACGACGCGATAAGCGGTCAAGGCGCTTTGCCACGCTCCACGGCCGAACTACGCCGCGCGGTACCTCGAGAGCCCGCTTCCGCAGGTCAGGATGGGTGGGCACCAAATTGGCTGCATGTCGGTTTTGGCCGCTTGATACCGAGTAGGTGCCGAACGGGGGCACGACACGTTGATCGTTGGACCGGCTAGCACCGACCTGTCTCATCGCTCCGGCAGGATTCGGTGCTTGGCCGAACGCACCGCACCTGGACCTGCCTCTCGCGCCGGGCGAGGGGTCATCATCGACGCGTCGACCGACCCTTCCCCGCAGGGGACGGATGCCCTACGAGTCAAGCTCGACGACGCTGCGCTTCGAGGATCCGCGGACGCGCTCGACCGCCTGCATCGCTGCTGGTCTGAGCGGGTTCCTGTTGTTGTCGAGCTTCGTTGTGATGTCGATGAGCTGCGGGCGCCTGAAACCGACCCTGCGCCGCCCTATCAACTCTCGCCCCGCTTCGAGTTCGCTCGTGAGCGGCTCTACTTCCTTGCTCGGGCCAACAACTACGACAACCGCTCGGGGCGGATGGTTTGGGGGCCGGCCGTTGAAGCCTTGCGGCTTGGCGCCTCTCCGTCTGATGTCGCTGACGTTCTCTTGCACGACGGGACTCATGCTTGGTGTGATGGTGGGCCGCGGGCCGGCGCATTCGAACTACCCGCCGGACATGCGCTCATTCATCGCAACACGCTTGAACAACGGCTGCTTAGGCCGGATCTGCACGCAGACACGCACGCCGAACTTGCGGCCGACCAGCTCGATGCGGTGCTCCACGACTCCGGCCCTGCACGCGTCATCGCGCCGGCCGGCTCAGGCAAGACACGCGTGCTCACCGAACGGCTCCGACTGCTCGTCGCACGGAACTGGAGCACCTCTTCGATCACCGCCGTCGCCTACAACGTGCGTGCCAAGGACACCATGCGTGCCCGCCTCACCGACCTTCCGCCCGCCGCACTCAACCGCATTCGCACGCTGCACTCGCTCGGAAATGACATCCTTCGGCGCCGCAACGGGAACTCCACGCTGATCGACGAGTGGGACATGCGGCGGCGGATCGAGGCGCTCGTGCCGGTGAAGCCTCGTGCCAACATCGACGTCTACGCCCCGTACCTCGAGGCCCTTGGAGAGGTGCGGCTCGGGCTCGTCGACCCGCACGTCGTCGAGGCGAGACGTGACGATGTTGCCGGCTTCGGCAACATGTTCGACGAGTACCGCGACAAGCTGCACGCGGACGGCTGCATCGACTACGACGAGCAGATCTACGGCGCGATCGAGGTGCTGCTTCGCAACGTCGAAGTTCGGCGTGGGATCCAGAAAGAGTGTCGGCACCTGCTCGTCGACGAGTTCCAGGACCTTACGCCCGCACAACTTCTCATGCTCCGGCTCGTCTCCGCGCCCGCGTACGACGTCTTCGGTGTCGGTGACGACGACCAGGTCATCTACGGCTACGCGGGCGCCGATCCCGAGTTCCTCATCAACTACGACCGCTACTTCCCCGGAGGCACACACCACGCCCTCGCCACCAACTACCGCTGCCCGGCGCCGGTCGTCATCGCGAGTCGCAACCTGCTCTCCTACAACCGCGCCCGCATCGACAAGGAGATCGTCGCGGCCAAGACCGACGGCGAGCTCACGATCGCGACCACCCAACCCGAGCGGCTCGCCCTCGCCGCAATCGAGCAAGCAACCTCATGGCTCAACGGCGGCGCGCAACCCGAAGACATCGCCGTGCTCTCCCGCGTCAATGCGTCGCTTCTTCCCGTTCAACTCCTCTTCCTTGAAGCCAACGTGCCATGTTGGACGCCCGTCAGCGTCGCGGTCCTCAATCGCACCGGCACCCGCACCGCGCTCGCCTATCTCCGTCTCGCCCTCGCCGCCGGGAGCGACACCGAACTCGCCGGCAACGATGTGGCGACCGCGGCCCGGCGTCCGAGCCGTTCGATCCGGCGCGAGGTGCTGCAGCGCTTCGAACGGAAACGGCACTGGCGCCTGGCGCAGCTGCGCAGCGAGACGGGCGGCCTCAATGCGACGGCGGCCGACAGGTTCAACGCATTCTGCGACGACCTCGAAGCGCTCGGTCGTGCGCACAAGGAGGGCGCGACCACCGCCGACCTCCTCACGCGCATCCGTGATGACATCGGGCTCGGTGCCGCGCTCGCCACCCTCGACCTCTCGGGGAAGGGCCCCGATGCGAGCCACCGGGACGACCTCAACGCGCTCATCGCGGTCGCCTCCCTCGAACCGGACCCCGCGGCCTTCGAGCCGTGGATGCGCTCACGCCTACGCGCCGCCAACGAGGCCGCCCACGACGACGGCGTCGCGATCTCGACCGTGCATCGCGTCAAGGGCATGGAATGGCCATACGTCGTCGTGCTCGGTGCGCACGACGGCCTGATGCCGCACGCGCTCGCCGACGACCTGGAAGAAGAGCGCCGTATCTTCCACGTCGCGATCACTCGTGGCGACACTGCGGTGCATGTCGTCGCCGACGCGAAGCCGCCGGCACCGTTCCTCGAGCAGCTCCGCTCCCCCGCGCCCGCCGACTACGCGGCACCGGTCCGGCGCCCACCGGAGAAGAAGGCGCCTCTCCCGATCGCGGCCGCGACCGACGCGCTGCCCGAGCTCGTCGGCGCGCTCAAGGCGTGGCGCAAGCAGCGCGCCACTGCCGACGGCGTGCCCGCGTTCATCGTCCTCAGCGACACGCACCTGGCAGGCATCGCGACGAGCGCGCCGACGTCGCTCGACGAGCTCGCACGTTGCCCCGGCATCGGCCCGACCAAGCTCGAGCGTTACGGCGACGAGATCATTGCCGTCGTCGCGGACACCACGACCAAATAACGGCGACGGCTGGTGTCGCCTGGCTGGACGGATCCGGCAAACCCAGCTCAGCCGCACACCCGGGCCTCAGGGCTCAGAGGGCTCCGCCGAGCGCCGATCAGAACGGCATGGATGAGGATCTCCTGCTGGAGCTCGGCATCGACAGCGTCCTGTGGCACGGGTTGTCCGGCGAGCTACGTGCGTGGCTGCGGAGCGCCTCCACCCGCGACGTCACACCGCCGCCTCTGCACTTGCGAGATGAGTTCGACGTGCTGCCGACGCACGTGCGCGCGGCATTCGAACTGCCCGAAGACTGTGAACTTGACCTCATCAGCGACCCCGCGACCGAGCAGCACCTCTTCGATGCCGCGTTTCGGCGCATCGTTGGCAACGCCTTCAACCCGCACGAGTTCTTCTGGGGCTCGGACGCTTCCTTCTGGAGCTCGTGAGGGCATTAGCGTCGAATCGGATGGCAACCGCACACTACGAAGTCACTGCGCGTTCGTCCGCGCCGCCCGAGCGACTGTTCGCACTCATCACCGACGCGCCGGGATGGCCGCTTTGGGCGGGGCCGCTCATCGCCCATGGCAGCTGGGAGCGGAAGGCAGTCCGCCGCCGGGTGGCGTCGGTGCGATTCGCAAGATCGGGCGGTGGCCGCAGTACGGGCGCGAGCAGATCGTCCGGCACGACCCGCCCGGGCACCACGCGTACACGATCGTGGGCGGCCAGCCCGTCCGGAACTACCGCGCCGACGTCTACTTCCGCCGCGAAGGCGACGGCACGCTCATCACCTGGGGCGCGACCTTCGAGCCGCTCTTCCCGGCACCGGTCGCTTGCTCGCGCGGCCGTGTACCGCCGGATGATCGGCGGTGTCGCCCACCGCGTTCGCGGCCTATGCCGAGGCACACCCGAGCTGACGCTTGGTCGGACGATGCCGTACGATCGCGTCAGCGCAGCGTGCGCGGCGAGTGTCTGCGCCTGGCCGACCAGTTGACGGATCTGCTGCACCTGCATCGGGTCCGTCACGGGGATTTGGGTCTTGTGGTACAGGTCGCCGCTGTGCACGGAGACCTCGACGTACCCCGTCGTCGTCCGTTCCTTGACGAGCAGGAACAGCAGCCCGATCAGGCAGAAGATCGCGAACGCGATCGCGCAGATGATCGCCCAGGTCGGGATCTTCGAGTCGCGTGCGCGACATGTCGGTCACGATCCATTGCGAACCGGCGAGGGGTCACGCCGTTCGGCGTGACCACGTAGTCGGGCGTGACACCGATGTCGCCGATCGTGACGAGGAAGCCGGGCGACGCCGGCGCCGGAGGCGAGGCGACGGGTGGTGATGCGGCGCGTGACCGGCGGCGGCGGTGCGGGCGCCGACTCGGGCGGGTACCACTTGCCATCCGCCGGCATACCACCAACCCGGCTCCTCCGGTTGGTGATCGAGCGGCCCGCGGCCGTGTTTCCCGGCCATGGTCCCCCGTTCGTACGCGTGTGCGCCTTCGGCGGCCGCCGCCAGGCGTTCGAGCGTTGCTTCCATCGTCTCGCGGTTGTGGGCCGGCGCGGTCGCTCACGCCCATGATCGGGCGGCTGATCAACTCGAGGGACTTGGGGCGCCGGTCGGTCCAGAGCTCGGTGAGCGCGCGTGCCCTCGTCAGCCGGCTCGAACTGTGTACTCCCACCGCGAGACCTCGAACGGCCCGCCTTCACGTCGAACACGAACGACTTGCCGGGCTCGGCCTCGACGACCTTGCAGACCGTCGACCACTTCCGCCACCCGCTCTGGTTGCGGCCCTTGAACCGGGCGCCGGCCACCGGCTGCTTCTGGTCGCCGACCCACTCGCAGCCGACCGTCTCCGGCGACCACTCCCCCATCCGCGTCACGTCGGATATCAGCGCCCACACCGTCTCGGGCGCGAGCCGCGATCGTTGCGTTCCACCTGTACCTCGTCGCTCATGCGACCAACGCTAACCCCCGCGTCGCCGTACGGCGAAGGTGGCGGTCGATCACGATGCTGACGATCGCGGCCCAGAAGCACCACAGCGAGACGAAGCCGCCGATCGTGAGCCACATCAGCACCGGCACGACCGCGAGGTTCAGCACCCCGAGCACGGCGATGTCGCGATAGCTGCGAAGCGATCAGTGCCCCGCACGTCGCGACGACATACAGCGCGGTGAGCTGACCGCCGTAGCCGACCGCATCGACCTCGTACTCGATGTGCCGGCCGTCGATCATGGCGTGGATCGAACCGCGGAACATCGCGATCGCCGAGCAGGCCGGCCGACGCCGGCACCGAGCAGGCCGAACGCGCCGATGATCACGCCGGCGCTCGCGCAACGGCTCGACCAGGCCGACCGCGACGGGGATCAGCACCGGGAGCGCGCCGAACGCGAACAGGAGATACGTCCACACCGCGACCCGTTCGACCGCGTGGCTGACGCTGCCCTGGAGGCCCCACCACACGAACGCCTCGCTCAGCTGGTGCACGCCGAACAACAGCGGCAGCGCCGCGAGCGGGATCTGCTTCGGTTCACGCACATGACGCAACGCGTCCACGCCGACGGCGATGACGATGCCCCCGACGAGGGCATCCGCCTCGGGCGCGAAGCACACCAGTCTATGTCGACCGGCAGAGCGCGAGTTGCGCGTGGGGTCGGCCAGCTGCACGTGCGTCGCCCAACCGGCCCGCTCGAACAGGCGGATCAACCCGGCCGACAGGTCGATCTGGTGCGGCAGCGCGCCGTGGCGGGCCGACGCGCGGGTGCGCGTGATGGAAGTTGTGCCACGACTCGCCGAACGACAGCAGCGCGAGCGGCGCGAAGTTGCGTGCTCTCGTCCTTCTGCGTTGCGGGCTGGCGCCCGAACATGTGGCAGATCGAGTTCGACGCTCCACGTCACGTGGTGCAGCAGCATCATGCGGGCGAGGCCGGCCCAGAGCAACGCGGTGAGCGCGCCGCTGAGCGCGCCGGAGAGCGTCCAGCCCAGGAAGAACGGCGCCGCGAGCGAGACGACCGCGAACAGCGGGAACAGGCGGCTGATGATCTTCGTGTCGCGCGTCGCGAGGAGGTCGGGAGCGTAACGCTCGGCCGCCGTCGGCGTCACCTTGAACAGCCAGCCGACGTGCGCGTGCGCGAAGCCGCGCAGCTGCGCGCGGGGCCGGTCCCGTAGTCGTGCGGTGAGTGCGGGTCGCCGGGCTTGTCGCTGAACACGTGGTGCCGGCGGTGGATCGCGACCCAGCCGACGACCGAGCCTTCGACCGCAAGCGAGCCCGCGAAGCGCGAGCACGATCTTCAGCCAGCGCGCGGCGCGGAAGCTGCGGTGCGTGAACAGGCGGTGGTAGCCGACGGTGACGCCGAACGCCGTCACGACGTAGAACGCGCCGGCGAGGATGATGTCGCGCAACGTCACCGCGTGTCCCCAGAGCAACGGCACCGCGATGGCGAGGGCGACCGCGGGTCCGATCACCAGCAGCCCGGTGACGGCGCGCCCGATGGAGCAGCCGGCGCGGCTCGGGCCCGGCGTCGGGTTCGGGTCGCGGGAGCGCGTGGGCGTGAGCGGTCCTGTCGAGCAGTGTGGCCATGTGCCGTTCCCTGGTCCGCACCGGTGGTGCAATCATCCGTGCTCCGACCGGGGACCTGGGAGGCGCACACGTCGCCATGATGGCGAAGTGATTTCAGAATAGTCGCCACGGAGATGCCTTGACGTGGCATCGCGAGAGTTGATACGCCACCGTCTCCCTACCCTGGGCCCGCCGTGGCCGAACTGGCCGCGTGAGGCGCCGGATACCCGGACGAAACGGTCGCTCCGGCGGCCGATCGAGGTGTCCGATGCCGACGGTCTCATCGACGGAGAACCGCTCGACCGGAACGAAATGTGGTCGGCGGCCCAAAACTCCCCGCTGCGCGGATGTGCTCAGAGCGGAGAGCTCGAAGGCGTCGAGCGTCTCGAGCGCCGCGATGACGCGCCGGAGCATCCCTCCTGTGAGCTGCCATGTGACGCGGGTCTTCGACGCTGAGTGCCCCCGCGGCCACGACCGGGTACACGAACCCGAACATCGTGGCGTAGCGGTACATCTCCCACGCCCAGTCGCGATCGGGCTGCCACGCCGAAGCTCGCGAGCTCCTCGAGATACGTGGAGAACAGGCGCTGCTGGTCCTCCGGGTCGCTCGACGTTCACGCTCTGGCTCACGAAGTACGCGACGTCGCGCGGCGCGACGCTGCGGTCGATCAGCTGCCAGTCGACCGCGATCACCTCGCCGGCGGGCGTGAGGAAGAGGTTGTCGAGCCGCCAGTCGGCGTGCGAGAGCACGTGCGGCCCGTCGCACAGCTTGGCGAACAGCGGCGCGATGCGCGCCGCGTAGGCATCGCCGAACGCGAGCGACCTGCTCGGTCATCTGCTCGGGGAAGAACTCCTGGACCCGCGGCCACGCCGTTTCGTACGCGAACGCGACCGCACCGGGATACGGGTCGTCGCACAGCCGCAGCAGGAACGCGCAGGTCGGCGAGCGTCGGGTCGTCCCAGAAGCGCGGCGTGCAGCTTGGCGAGCGTGCGCAACGCGGCGCCGCGTCGCGTCCACGTCGCATCCCGCGAGCTGGTCCTGGATCGCGCCGCGCGACGACACGTCCTCGAGGAGCAGCACCGTGTCCTGCGTGGTCTCGTCGTGCTCGGCGTAGTAGCACTGCGGGATGCGCCGATCGGCGTCCGCGCCGAGAGCTGCGTGTAGAACCCGACCTCGCGCCCGTACATGTTGAGGATCGTCGCGACGAAGCGGCCCTCGTCGGTCGGCGCCGCCAGCTTGGCGATCATCGTGGCCGGGTCGGCGTCGCCGGTGAGCGTCAGCCGGAACAACGTGCCGACGAGGCCGACGCCGACGCCGATCGGCTCGCCGCGCACCGCCGTGACGTGCCGGCCGAGCGCGTCGCTCAGCCATTCGGGTGTGAGGTCGTCGAGCTTCTTGGGGATGGTCATCTCACTCCTGCCAGCAGCCATTCGGTGATGCGCCTGGGCGCTTCGGTCAACATCGGGAACAACGCGTCCCGTTTCGGCAACCGTACGTGCCGCCGCTCACGCTCGATCGCATCGACCAGCGCGTCGACCACTGCATCGGTGTCGAGATCGACCGACAGCCGGAGACGGGCGAGCCGCGCGAGGGCGCGCTCGCGTCGGTGCATGGCCCCGCAAGCTGTCCATCATCGAGCTCTCGACCGGGCCGATCTCGGCGAGCGTCGTCGTGACGTCCGTGCCCTTCAGCTCGGCGCGCAGCCCGGCCGTGAAGTGACTCAGCCCGGCCTTCGAGCTCGAGTACGGGAGGACGCCGGGCAACGCGTTCGTGCCGGCAAGCGACGAGACGTTCACGATGTGGCCGCCGCCACGCGTCTGCATGCCGGGGAGGATCGCGCGGCACAACAGGATCGGTGCGAGCAGGTTCACCTTGATGAGCTGCTCGATCTTGTCGGCCGGCAGCTCGGTCAGATCCGCCGGTGAGGTCGAGGCCGGCGTTGTTGACGAGGACGTCGACCGGGCCGTCGGCCTCGATACGGCGCGACGAGCGGCGCGATCGCCGAAGCATCGGCGAGGTCGGCGGGGTACGCATCGCCGCCGAGGTCGGCCGCGAGCTTGTCGAGCTGCTCGCGGGAGCGGGCGACGAGCCCGACCCGAGCACCGCGCTTCGCGCACTCCGTCGCCAGCGCCGCGCCGATGCCGCGCGACGCGCCGGTCACGACGACCCGGGCACCGCTCAGGTTCATTGCGCGACGGCCGCGGCTTCGCGGTCGCGTTCGATCGCGTTGAGCTCGCTGTACTCGACACTCGTGTCGACGAAGTCCTCGTACTCGATCACGCCCATCTCGGTGAAGCGCTCGCGCAACCAGCCGTCGCGGCCGTCGAGCAAGCCGAGCTTCTTGCAGTTCGGCACGATCTTGGCGAACAGCATCCGCTGGAAGAGGATCTCCTCCTCGCTGTTCTGGCGGATGAAGTACGGCATCATCGCCCGGGCCGACACGCCCAGCCGCTCCCACACCTCTTGGTGCAGGAACCGGTCGCGCATGCGCAGCGCGGCTTCGTAGACGAACTCCTGCCGCTCGCGCAGCTCGGCGCCGGAGATGCCGGCGTAGGCCTCCTGCAACGACAACACGCCGAACGCGACGTGGCGGGCCTCGTCACTCATCACGTACCGAATGAGCTGGCGGAGCAGCGGCTCGGACGTCGTCTGGTACATCGCACCGAACGCCGCCAGCGCGAGCCCTTCGATCATGATCTGCATGCCGAGGTAGGTGATGTCCCAGCGCGAGTCGGCGAGCACGTCGTCGATGAGCGCGCCGAGGTGCACGTTGATCGGGTAGCGCGTCGCCATCTTCTCGTCGAGATAGCGCCCGAACACCTCGACGTGACGCGCCTCGTCCATCACCTGCGTCGACGCGTAGTACTTGGCGTCGATCCACGGCACGGTCTCGACGATGCGGGCCGTGCACAGCAATGCGCCCTGCTCGCCGTGCAGGAACTGGCTCGTGCGATGCGCGAGGTTCTCCATCGCGTACTGCACGAGCTCCTTCTCACCCCACTTCGCGACCGGTGAGCCGGGCTCGTCGACGAGCGCGCGCACGTACTGCATGCGCCGGTCGTTCTGCGAGAGCTCGACGGCCGTCCGCTCGGGGTTGACGTCGATCGACCAGTCGAGGTCTTTCGACCCGTTCCACTGCGAGACCTTGGCCTTCTCGTAGAGCTTGTCGAGCGCGGGCCGCGCGCCCTTGGCGTAGTCCCACGTGAACGTCGCGTCGAACGCGGAGCTCACCCCGTGTGCGATCGCGTCCTCGTCGGTGTTGACCTGGACAAGGATCGCCTCGAGGTCGTCGTGTGCTCGTACTTCCCGCATGGCGGGCATGCTCGCACGGTCGCGCGCAGGTGTCGATGGGCGGACGGGCGGCACGCAGGACATTCGGCACGAGGGCCGCCGCGGATCACCGCAGGAAGTCGAGGATCTCCGGCAGCGCCTTCGCATCCTGGGCGAAGAAGGCGTGGCCGCCTTCGTAGACGCGCAGCTCGCTGTGCGGGATCCGGCCCGCGATGAACTCGCCGTTCGGCAGCGGGGCGATGCCGTCGTAACGACCGGACGCGACCAGGGTCGGGCACGTGATCCGCGAGAGGCGGTCGCACACGTCGTGCCCGGCGCGCGCTTGGAGCTGCTCGGCCTCGCCGCGGAGCTGGTCCTTGGTCTTGGCACCACTTCGGCGCGCTGCCATCATCTCCACGAGACCGCGGTCGCCGGAATGCTCGGCGAGCCATTGCTTGTCGAAGCGCGTGTCGAGCAGCTTGACGGCACGCGCGGCACGTTCGGCTTCCGGCAACGTCTCGAGCTCGTGCAGTGGGTACGACGCACCGCCCGCGCCACCGGGCGAGGTGCAGCACAACACGAGCCGCTCGACGCGCTCGGGCGCGGTCACCGCGAGCTCCTGCGCGACCATGCCGCCGAAGCTCACACCGAACACGCGGCAACGATCCCAGCCGAGGTGGTCGAGCAGCGCGGTCGCGTCCGCCGCGTAGTCGGCCATGGTGTACGGCCCGGGTGGGATCGACGTGCGGCCGAGCCCGCGCTGGTCGTGCGCGGCGACGTCGAAGCGCGCCGCGAACGGTTTGATCAGCAGCGCGCTCGTGGCCAGCGTCGATCCCGACCCGTTCAGGAACAACAGGCGAGGCCCGGCACCCGAGCGCTCGTAGTAGATGTCGATGCCGGTCGCGGCGACGGTGGGCACGGCGGCGAGACTAGAGCGCTACGCGGGCACGACGGCGAAGACCCGCTGGGGTTCTGCAAAACCCTTGAGGCGCTGTGACCCGCGGTCGACGAACGCGATCCCGGGCACGTCTTGCTTCGTCAGGAGGCCGTGCGATGCCGCGGAGACGAGCACCTCGTCCGGGCTGCTGATCGCGCAGACCCGGGATGCGATGTTGACCGCGCTGCCGTAGACGGCGTCGCGTTCGCGCAACACGGAACCGTGGTGCACGCCGACGTGCAGCCGGAGCACGTCGCCCTGCGACGCGCGGACCGCAGCCAACCCGGCGTGCACCGCTTTGTCCGAGGATCGAAACAGCGCCACGAGCCCGTCGCCGAGGTTGATGCCCGGCATCACCGCGCCCCCATGCTCGGCGATCGTCAGCCGCAATCGGCGTTCGAGCGATCGAGCCTTGTTGCGGTACTCGACGTCGCCCCACTCTTCGGTGAGGCGCGTCGAGTCGACGACGTCCAAGAACAACACGCTCGCCTGATCCGCGATCGGTTCGGCACCTGCTTCCGGGCGGCCGGCGCCCATGCCGAGTCGCTCGGCGAGCTGCCCGGCCTCGGTGAGGATCGGCCCCGCCGCGAGGCGCTCGAGCACCGGCAGCGCCTGGCGGAGCATCACGAGCGCGACGGCCGGGTCGCGGTCTGCCTCGAGCTGGGCGAGCCCGAGACGGGCGCGGGCACCCTCGGCGTGCGCGCCATGATCGTCGGCGAACTGGATCGCGTCGGCGAAACGACGGCGCGCGTACGCCCCGCGTCCGAGCAACGCATGTCCCATGGCTGCCGCGCGCGACAGCAACACCGGCAGGCTGCTGGAGACGATCATCCCGCGCCCGATCGTCGCCTCGAGCAGATCCGTGGCCTTGGCCGCGAGCGCCGGGTCGTGGAGCTCGCGCGCGATCTCGATGGAGAGAATCGCCCAGTCCTGCGCGCCGAGGAGGGGCTGCGACGGCATGCGCGGCATCTGCGGGAGTGCCTCGCGCCCCGCTTCTCCGCAGCGCACGGCCACGAGCGTGCGCAGCAGTGACGTCGTGATGCGTCCAAGATCGTCCGCGGTCTCGTCCCATCTCGCGAGGGCCGCCTTCGCGCCTTCGGCGTCGCCCCGGTCGAGACGAGCGAGCGCGAGCGCAGGCAGGAACAACCCCGCCGCCCAGAGATACCCCGACAATGCCTGTATGCGCAGGGCGCGATCCGCGTGTTCCTCGGCAGCGTTCAGATCGCCGCGCAGGATCGCGAGCGACACGCGCGCGGCCAGCACGAGACCGAACTCATACACGGACTGCACTTCTTCGGAATGGGCGGTTGCCCGCTCGACGGCCTTGTCGGCGTCGTAGAGCCGGCCCAACCAGAGCAGCGTGAGCGGCAGGCGGTAGGCGGGGCCCATCCGGCGCGTGGGGTCCTCGGCGAATCGCACGTGGGCCTCGCCGCGGCGGAGATCGTCGAGGGCACGGTCGAGGTCGAGCGTGATCCAATGCGTGATTGCACGGGAGACGTATGCCTTGCCGGACGACGTGTGGAGCTCGAGCGGTTCGGAGATCTCCAGCGCGGCGCGATGGTCGTGCGCGCCTCCTCGACGCGTCCCTGCGACCATTGCGCCTGCGAGATGTCGACGAGGGCTTCGGCGGCGAGCGCCGGTGCCGACTTCCCGAGCGCCTCGACGAGGGCCTCCACCGCCTGCACCTCGGCGTGCGCGACGGGGCCTCCCGCAGTGAGGCACACGAGTCGATCGAGCGTCGCGCGCAACTCCCCCTCGAGGTCACCCGCGTTGTGGCCCAACTCGGCGGCCCGCTCGAAATCGCGCCGGCCACCATCGACGTCCAGCGCGAACTGGCGGCACTTCCCCACCGACCAGTGCAGCGCCGCTTGCTCGGCGACCGACGCCGGAGCCGAACACCGCGGCTGCGCCGCGAGGACGGCCTTGAACAAGCCGGCCGCCTCCTCCCACGCGCAGAGGGCCGACGCCTGCCGGGCCGCCGACAGCGCGACCTCGGCGACCTCGTCGGCTTCGGCTTCCCCCCCTGCAAGCACGAGATGCCGCGCCACCGACACCACGGACGACCCTTCGGGCGGTCCGAGCGCATGCGCGATCTCGGCATGCGCCCGCGCACGCGCCAGCGGGCCGATGCGGCGCATGAAGCGCGCGCGCACGAGCGGGTGGCTGAAGCGCAGGCTCATGCCGTCGACGATGAGGACGCCGGCCAGAAGTGCCTCGTCGACGAGCATGACAACCGTGCCCTCGTCCCAACGCCCCAGCCGGCGCAGCGATGCCAGCGCCAGGTCGGGGATGAGGAGCGCGGCCCATTCGAGCATCTCGACGCACGGCGCGGACAGCGACTCCATCCGAGCATCGATTGCCGTCTCGACGATCAGCGGCGCATCGACGATGCTGCCCGATCGCGCCAGCGCTTCGATCAGCAGCGGATTGCCGCCCGTCTGCTCCCAGACGTTGCCCGGCGTGAGATTCCTCCCGCCGAGACGACGGACAAGGTCCGCGGACTCCAACGCGTCGAGGCCCGCGAGCTCGACCGCCGCGCATCGGTGCTCGCGACGGAGCGGTTCGATCTCCGCAGTCGGCCGCGCCGCGAGCAGGAGCAGGAGCCGCGTCGCGCGAAACCCGCCTTCGAGCCGATAGATGACGTGCCGTACGAGCGCGAGTGAGCTGGTGTCCGCCCACTGGAGGTCGTCGACGACGAGGAGCAGTGGCCGGCGGGCCGCCGCTTCGAGCACGAGGTTGGCGAGGTCGAGCAGGAGCCCGACCGGGGCAATGTCGCTCAACGGCACGCGCGACCCCGCCTCGTCTTCCTCGCCGAGCGCCATCGTCAGCGCGCTCGGCACGCCCCCGCTGTCGTCCAGCAGGCGGGCGAGCGCGGGAAAGATGGCCTCGCGGAACGGCAGGAAGGGCAGCGACACGCCGTCGTACCCGCGGCCCGCGAGCGTGAGGAACCCGGAACCGTGCGCGCCGTCACACAGTTCGGCGGCCAGCCGCGTCTTCCCGATGCCCGCCTCCCCGCTGAGAAGCACACATTGGGGTGCGCCTTGCGCGGCGAGCCGGAGACGCGCGCCGAGCCACGACAACTCCGCGTGCCGGCCGACGAGATCCACCGCCCTCGGCGCCATGAGCCCAAGTCTGGAGGAGATGCTTGCCGTAGGGCCATATTTTCGACGGCGTCACCGCATGGGATTCTCCTCGACGCGTGTTCGCTGCGCTGCTAGCAAGGTGTTGGCGGCAACAAAACGACGGTGCTGCGGGGAGGATTTCTCATGTCGACAATGCCGTATTGGCTCAACAAGACCCCTGAGATGATCGCGATGGACCGCTATTTCAGTGCCGGGCCGAACCTCGTGGAGCGCTACAAGAAGACAATCAACAAGATCAACGCGGGACTCCCAGGTTCTTCAGATGCGCTCAACCTGGGAATGACGCCGGACGAGGTCGCCGACGCGTTCACACACTTCGACAAGGACTGGCTCAACAAGACCAATCCGAGCTCCGGCGGCAACTACTGGCCGCACGTGCCCACGTTCACGATCGTCACGTGGTTCAAGCAAGGAATCCTCGCGGCCGCGCAGAAGGGACTGGGCAGGATCGAGCTCGGCAACATTGGGGTGGTCCCCGACCCGATCTTCGACTCTGAGAAGAAGTACTCCGGGCTGCAAAACGCTGATCTCGATGGCGTGTTGCCGCTCAGTACCTCCTGGGTCTGCACGTCAGCACCCGGCACCGGAACCGTGGAAGTCGACGCGGTGCGCGGTCCATCCGTCGTGGAGCTCGTCATCTCGACGCCCTGGCCCAAGACCATGCAGTCCCGCCTCTGGGGCATCGTGCAGCCGCTGCTCGACGAGCTCTGGATCCAGATCCACGGGCCTGGACCGGTGATCGACATCCGCCCGGAGTCCGAGTCGGACGATTCATCGGACACGTCGAAACAGCCTTCGTAGGTCGCGCGACCCCCCATCGACGATCCCCACGGGTGACGTCCGTCACCTGCCCTCAGGTTGCGGGATTGCGGGGACGAAACGCTTCTTGCTGCAACGGATAGCAGCACGGACGAAGCGAAGATCCATCACCTGCAAGTTGGTCGCCTCGGTGATGGGGAGCTAGTGGCGAACCCGGCGTCCTTCCGGCTCACCAACGGAGTGGAAGAGGGTTCGTCATGGAAGCGTTCGCTGCTCGGGCGCCTCAGGGTCGGATTCGGGTGTGGCGGGGTGCGACCGGCGGAAGCGGTCGTACCTACGCTGCCCTCGCGGTCACGCTCGCCGTTCTGGGTGCCGCGTTCGTGTCACCGGGTGCGGCTGCGACCCGGGCCACGGCCGTCTCCGACCGCATGGTGCACGTGATCGTGACCGGCGCACCCGGCGCCGCGAGCACCGCGTCGCAGGTCGTGCAGAGCGCCGGCGGACACGTGCTGCACGCGCTGCCGATCGTGCACGGCTTCGACGCCGTCATCCCGGCGGGCGCGATCGGTCGGGTAGCGGCGGCCAATGGCGTCCGCAGCGTGACGCCCGACGTCGGGGTGCACCTCAACGGTGCGGCACCGCCGGACCCGACGAACTGGCCGGGCGCCGCACGCTATGACCAGGAGCGGTATCCCGGATCGTTGTACAACGTCGCCCGCCAGATCAACGCCGACGACATGTGGGACCACGAATACACCGGCAAGGGCGTCGGGGTGGCGTTGATCGACTCCGGTGTGGCGCCGGTCCCCGGCATCGCCGCCAACCTCGTGAACGGTCCGGATCTGTCGCTGGACGCGACCGGCGGCCCCGACGACGGCATCGACGCCTTCGGGCACGGCACCCACATGGCCGGCATCATCGCCGGCCGCGAGCCGGGCCTGCCGACCAAGGGTCACGACATCCGCGACGCCGCCAAGCGCCGCTTCGCCGGCATCGCCCCCAACGCCAAGGTCATCAATGTGAAGGTCGCGACCGCCGACGGTTCGGTGGACGTGTCGCAGGTGATCGCGGGGATCAACTGGGTGGTCGAGCACCGCGACGACCCGGCAATGAACATCCGGGTGCTGAACCTGTCGTTCGGCACCGATGGCGTGCAGCCGTACCTCCTCGATCCCCTCACCTACGCGGTCGAGGTGGCGTGGCGGGCCGGGATCGTGGTGGTGGTCGCGGCCGGCAACAACGGGATCGATCACCCGCAGCTCAACAACCCGGCCTATGACCCGTTCGTGCTCGCGGTCGGCGCCCAGGACCAAAACGGTTCGACCGACGCCAGCAACGACGTGATTGCCGACTTCTCGAGCCGCGGCAACAGCACCCGCCGACCCGACCTTGTCATGCCCGGCCGGTCGATCGTCAGCTTGCGTGACCCGGGCAGCGTCATCGACACCGCCTACGCCGGCGCGCAGGTCGGCGACGACGAGTTCAAGGGCAGCGGCACCTCCCAATCGGCAGCCGTGCTGTCGGGCGCGGTCGCGCTGATGCTCCAGCGCTTCCCCAACCTCACGCCCGACCAGGTCAAAGCGGCGCTGGGCGCGTCCGGCCGGGTCCTCAAGACCAGCGCCGGGCAAGTCCTCGACCAGGGTCTCAAGACCGTCGACGTGAATCAGGCCTCGTCGAAAGTCGGGGACGTGATGTCGGGCAAGATCGCCTCCATGCAGAACTTCACGCCCGCGACCGGCCTCGGTTCGCTCGACGCGGCCCGGGGGAGCTACCACCTCGTCGACAGCGAGACCGGTGCGGTCCTCGAAGGCGAGATCGACGTCACGGGTGCCGCGTGGGATCCCGTGACCTGGACCGCCGACTCGTTGGCGGGACGGACCTGGAGCGGCGACAACTGGATGGGCCGGACCTGGAGCGGACGCACCTGGTCGGGTCGCACCTGGTCGGGACGCACCTGGAGCGGCGACGCCTACAACGGCCGGACCTGGAGCGGACGCACCTGGAGCGGGGGCGACTGGTCGGGACGGACCTGGTCAGGACGGACCTGGTCGGGACGGTCCTGGTCGTCAGCCGACCTCGACCCCACCGCCAGCTCCGGCGCCTGACCCGAGCTCCGTCCACAACTCGCCACGCCTGGGAGGCATGGTCGTGAAAACGCGCATCAAACAATCCGTGGGCGCGACGCGGGTGTCGATCCTGACGCTCGTCCTCGTCGACGGCGCCGCCGCATCCCTCATCGCGCTGGCATCGCATCACGCCGCCCAGCCCCGCGGACCGATCGCCCTTGTGGTCCTCGCGTTGGCGTTCTTCGCCGCCGAAGTTTTCCCCATCCACTTCAGCGTCGGCGCCGACCGCCACACCATCTCCTTCAACGAGCTGCCGCTCGCCATCGGGGTCGTGGTGCTGACACCGGCCGCGCTCGTCGCGAGCGTCGTGCTCGGCAGCGGCATCGCCCTGATCCTGCACCGCAACCAGCGCGGCACGAAGCTCGCCTTCAACCTGGCACAGCTCGCAGTCCAGGCGGTCGTTGCCGCCGCGGTATTCGACGTCGTCCGCCACGGCGGGCTCACATCGCTGTCGACCTCGCTCGCCGTCGCCCTCGCGGTCATCGCAGCCGACAGCGTCTCCGCCATCCTCGTCACCGGCGCGATCGCGCTCATGCGAGGAACAACCACCGGCGCGTACACACCGCGGGCACTGCTCGGCGGCGCGGCCGAATGCGTATGCAAGGCGCTGCTCGCCGTCGCAACGGTCGCCGCGCTGATCCACCACAGCAGCATCGGCCTCGTCGCCGCCATCGCCGGGAGCGCAACCATCTACCTCGTGTACCGGTACGCCGTCACGATGGGCGGGCAGCGGCCACTCGCCTCGGCCGGCTAGCGGCACTCTCGGTCGATACGAGCCCGGGCGTCCAGCACCGCACCGACGGTCGCGCCGAAGAGGACGTGGTCCGCCCACTGCGGTGCTTGCGGGAGCGCACGTATCGCGGGATAGCGACGTGCGAACACGCCCAGGTCGAGCGCGGCGATCGCGGCGCCGCCGAGCGCGCCGGTCGCGATGCGATGTCCCGGCGGCAGGGCGCGGGCGAGCACCGCGGTCCACGCGATCGACAGTGCAGTGTGAGCGACAAGACCGCGTGCGATCGACGCCTTGCCGAGCACTGTGCCCGCCGCCCTGGTCGAGGCCGTCAGCGGGATGCCCGTGCACAACGCGTGCAACGTCGACGGCGTCCCGCTCACCAGGCCGGCGACACCAGCCGCGACCACGACGTCGGCGATACGTCTCTCCACGCGGGACAGATTGCTCCGTGAGGTGCGGTGGTGCACGCTCATGGGATGACGACCGAGGAGCACGAACACGTCGTGCGGCGTTCCTTCGAGCGCCAGGTCGGCCTCTTCTCGGGACCCGACTCGCCGTTCGCGCAACGACCGGCCGGCACGCTCTCCTGGCTTGAGCCGCTCGACCTGGAGATGGTGGCGCTCGACGTCGCGTGCGGCGCGGCGCACGCGGCCGAGGCGGCCGCGCCGCGCGTTCGACAAGTGGTCGGCATCGACCTGACGCCTACCCTTCTCGAGCTCGGCGCGCAACGGCTGCGCGACGCCGGCGTCATGAACGTCCTGCTGCAAGAAGGCAACGCCGAGTCGCTCCCGTTCGTCGACGCTTCGTTCGACGTCGTCTTCTGTCGCGGCTCGCTGCATCACTTCGCCGATCCGCACCGGGCGGTCGTCGAAATGGTGCGCACCTGCCGGCCGGGCGGCCGGGTCGTCCTCCTCGACTTGATCGCGCCGTCGGCCGAGGAGCGCGACACGTTCGACGACCTGCACCGGCTGATCGATCCGTCGCACATGCGCTCGTTCACCGAGCGCGAGCTGGCGGCGCTGCTCGACGGTCTCACGTTGACCCACGGCGAGACGCTCCCGATCCGGATGCCGATCGACATCGCGCTGACCGAGCAGTCCGAGCGGGAGACCGTGCTGGCCGCGTTGCGCGCCGACGCGGCGGGCGGTCGGCCCACCGGGTTCGACCCCGTTGCCGAAGACGGCTCGTTCCTCGTCTCGTTCACGACGTGCTTCGTCCACGGCACTCGCGCGGTTGCAAGATAGGCGGATGCAGATTCGGATCGAGGGCTCGGAGCTGCCCGGTCGCCGGTGCCCGCCTGACGTCAACTTTCGCTACGAGAACGTGCACGTGGGCGTCCAACGGCGCGGCAAACCGGATGAGCTCCTCGATCGAATTCCGGGGGATGTCGCGTCCGCGGTATGGACGTTCGACAGCGACGTCGTACAGGGTGCGGACGGTCCGGACTTCAAGGGGCCGTACATCCAGGGCCGCCCCGGCGACCGGTTCATCTATCTCTCGTGGGGCAGCGTCGACGACGCGGGCACGTTCGACATGTTCCGGCGGGCGAAACTGATGCTCGACGCCGTCGCGCCCGCGGTCGTCGAGCAGGCGCAACGATCGGGACGGCTCGTCGCGCGTCTCGGCCTGAGCGACAACCGGGGCCATCCGTTGTGCGCGGCCGTCCGCCCACCCAAGATCACATGGTCCGCGACCTGACGCCTGACCCGCATGGGGTTCGTCAGTCGCGGTCGAGGGGTTGGGCGAGGAGCAGCAGGTCGTAGGTGGCCTTCATCACTCCGCCGCAGATCAGCGGCCAGCCGAAGGACGAGTGCTGGAGCATCAGGCCGGCCAGTGCGGGAGTCGTCGCGCTCGCGAGGCTGCGCGGCACGTTCGTGATGCTCGCGGCCGCGGCCCGCTCGTCAGGTTCGACCACGCGCATCACCAGGGCCTGACGCACCGGCACGTCCATCTGCGACAGCGCGGCGCGTAACAGGAGGAACGTGATCGCCGCGGGCGCGCTCGGCACGATGCCCGCGAGGATCAGGAAGACGTTCGCGGGCAAGTGCGTGAACACCATCGTGCGCACCAAGCCGATGCGGCGCGCGATGCGAGCCGACAGGAGTTGCGAGAACGCGGTCAACGTCCCTGCCGCCGCCAGCGTCGCGCCGGTCGCGGCCGGCGACAGCCCGAACCGCACGTCCAGATAGAGCACGAGCAACGACGTCACCGCGAAGCCGCCGCCGGCGGCGTCGAGCGAGAACAACGCCGACAGCCGGATCACGATCGGTCGTGACTTGTGCAGGCCGCGCCGCGCCGGGCTGATCGCCGCGTGCGTACGCAGCGAGCGGTACACGAGCGCGGATGCCACCGCGACGACGACGTACACGAGGAACGACAGCCGCTCCACCGTCGCGACGTCCCAGTCGTGCGCGTTGGCCAGTCTCTCCGGCAGCGGTGAGGCGAGCGCGCCCGCCGCCGCGGCGAAGGCCGCCGCGAGGTTGTACACCGCGAAGCTGTGCGTGCGCGCGTGCCCCTCGGAGAGATCTGCGAGCACTGCTTGCTCGGTCGGGAGGAACAGGCTCACGTCGCCGCCCGAAGGGTTCAGCGTGCCGACGAATCCCACGACCACGAGCGGCCAGAAGCGCGTGACGGTCGAGAAGCCGAGACCGGTCAGCGCCATCAACGCGCAGGACGCGTACAGGACGCGCTGGGCGCCCCAGCCATTCAGCCGCAACCCGGCCAGCAGTGTCAGTGCCGCGGAACCGAGCAGTGTCGCGGTGACGATGACACCGATCTGGAACCCGGAAAACCCGATGTGTTGCAGGTAACGGGCGAGCAGCACCGCGGCGAAGCCGTCGGCGAACGCCCGGATCGCACGCGCGACGATGACGGGACGGGTCGCGCCGGCTGCCACACTGCATGCTAGGTCGCGACCCGGAGCGCTCGGCTGCTACTGCGACACCAATTGCGCGCCGAGCGGACGCGTCTCCCACTCGGGACGGCGCGGCATGGCCGAGCGTCCGTCCGCCGCGCGCACTGCGAGCGTCTGATGGATCTCGTTGCGGCCGGCCTCGAAGTTGTACGCCGACGCGGCCATGTACAGCCGCCACACACGAGCGCGGCGCACGCCGACCAGGCCGACGGCGCGATCCCAGTCGGCCTCGAGGTTCGCGACCCACCGGCGGAGCGTCAACGCGTAGTGCTCGCGCAGGCTCTCGACATGCCGCACCTCGAACTCCGACTCCTGCATCCGCGACACGACGGTGCCGACCTCGTGCAGCTCGCCGTCGGGAAAGACGTACCTGTCGATGAAACCGCGACGGTGGAAGCGCGAGCTCCGGCCCGGCCGGCGACTGATGCCGTGGTTCAGCACCCGCCCTTCGGGGCGTACGAGCTCGTACAGACGTGAGAAGTACTCGCCGAGACGCGCCAGGCCGACGTGCTCGAACATGCCGATCGAGCTGATCGCGTCGTACGGGCCGTCGGCCACGTCGCGGTAGTCCTGCACGCGAATCTCGACCCGGTCGTCGAGCCCGGACCGCTTCACCGCATCGGTCGCGTACTCCGCCTGCCGGCGGGACAACGTCACACCGACCGCCTGCACGCCGTATCGCTCGGCCGCGTGCATTGCCATCCCGCCCCACCCGCAACCGACGTCGAGCAGGCGCATGCCGGGCTGTAAGGCGAGCTTGCGGCAGATCAACTCGTACTTGTTGGTCTGCGCCTCCTCGAGCGTGGCCGTGTCGTCCTCCCACACCGCACACGAGTACGTCATCGAGGGGCCGAGCACGATGCGGTAGAAGTCGTTTGACACGTCGTAGTGATGCGCGATCGCAGCCGCGTCACGCGTCGGGCTGTGGCGCCGGCCGTGCAGCCGTGCTTCCTCGGGCGGCACCCGCGGGCGGCGGAACCCGCCCGCGCCGGCCAAGCGGGCCATCGCGAGATACGTCCGCCCGTCGAGCTTCACGTCGGGGAGGCGGTCGCGCAGTTGCAGCACGGCGAAGATGTCACCCTCGACGTCGAGCGCACCGCTCACGTAGGCCCGGGCGAAGCCGATCTCGCCGGGTGCGGTGAGGATGTACGCGAGCGCGTCGGGTGAACGGAGGACGAGACGGGTACCCGCGGCGACCGGGCCCACCGAGCTGCCGTCGTAACAGTCGACGCGCAAGGGGAGGTCGGCGCCGAGCAGCTGGGACACGAGGTCGGCGATGCGCATGTGGAATTCAGTAGTCCATTCGTGCGGCGGAGTAAATGGGTCAGAATCGAGATGTGCTCGACGTCGAGGCCTACGAACGCGACGGCTTCTCGGTGCTGCGGAAGTTCGCATCGCGGGCAACGGCGGATCAATTGCACGACGCAGCTGTCGAGCTCGCCCGGCGGCATGCCGCTGACGGCGGACTCGGCGCCCCGACCTTCGTCACGCCCGAGCAGAACCTCGCGCATCTCGACGTGCCGCGACCCGAAGATGCCGCATCGAAGGTGTTTCGCATCCACCACCTTGCGCCGTTTCACGAGTTCGCAACGCGCGAGGCGCTGCTCGACCTGGTCGGTGTGCTCCTCGGCGCCGACGAGATCGACTGCTTCTTGTCGCAGTTCATCTTCAAGAGCCCGGGCGCCTGGGGCCAGCCCTGCCACCAGGACTCGTTCTACTTCCCGTTCACGCCGGCGCGTCCCGTCGTCGGCGCATGGCTCGCGGCGACCGAAGCGACCGTGGTGAACGGTTGCCTGTACGTCGTGCCGGGCAGCCATCGGGAGCCGGTGCACACGCACGTGCCGGATGCCCGGCCCGACGCAAACCTCGGCTACTACGAGATCGTCGATCACGACCTGTCGAGTGCCGTGGCGGTCGAGATGGAGCCGGGCGACCTGCTGCTGTTCGACAGCCATCTCATGCACTTCTCGACCGACAACCGGTCGGCCCGCCGCCGCGCCACGATGGTGTACCACTACGCGCGCGCCGGCACCGTCGACCACACCGTCGAAACCCGCGGCTACTCGATCAACGACTGGATGCCGGTCCGCCGAAACGGGTGAGCGGGTGTGTCAGGTGAGGGCGCTCGGCACGAACGAAGCGTCGAGCGTATGGAACAGCTTGTCGGTCCCGGTCTTGGCGTGCACGAACAACACGTACAGACGCGACCCCGCGAGCATGACCAGCGCCCGTGCCGAGTAGCCGTCGGGAGTCTCGAGCTACGCCGTGACGGGCCGCGCCGACTTCGTGCGCGTGGTCACGACCGGTGGTGCGGGCGGCCGCCAGTCGCCCCGGGGCGGCAGAGGATTCATCGCGGCCGGTGGGCCGCTGAAAGATGACGACACGGGCGGGGCGACGGGGGGCGGCGCGCTCGGAAGCCGGTCGCGCCAGCTGCTTCCGATGACCGGCTCCGGGGCAGGCGCGCGCGCAGCCGGCGCGGCTGCGGTTCCTCCGGGCGCGGCGCGGGGGCGGTTCCTCCGGGCGCGGCGGCGGGGGCGCTGGGCGCAGCGGCAGGGGCGCTCGTCCTTGCCGCGGTCACGGCCGGCAGCGCCGCCCCACAGTGATTACAGGTCTCACCGTCTCCGAAGAGCAGGTATTCGCACGACGCGCATTTGCGCACGACATGGGGTATCGGTCCATTTCCGAGGAGCTTCAAGCCCGAGGACTGGCGGCCGCGCCCGAGCAACGCGCTTGACTGAATCATTCATTCATTTAATACTCCGGCCGTGGCACGCACCCGGGCACCCGGCCGGCTCCAGGACATCCTCGACGCCGCCCGCGACGTGTTCTCGACCGTCGGCTATCGGAGGGCGCGGATGCAAGACGTCGCCCAGGCCGCCGGCGTGTCGCCCGGACTCCTCTATACGTACGCCGCGGGCAAAGAGGCCCTGTTCTCGCTCGTGATCCAGCGCGAAGGCGGCGTCGACGTCGACGCACTCGCGTTACCGGTCCCGAATCCCGATACGCAAGACCTCGAAGCGGTCGTGGAGCGGGTCCTGCGCGCGGCGATGAAGGCGCCGAGCCTCCAGGTGGCCGAGCGCACGCCGCTCCCGACCGACGCCCGGGCCGAGCTGGGCGCGATCGTCGCCGAGCTCTACGACCGCATCAGTCACACCCGCCGGCTGCTGCGGCTCGTCGAGCGCACGGCACTGGACTGGCCCGAGCTCGCCGACCATTTCTACAACCGCGGCCGTCGACCGTTCGTGCAGCGCCTCGGACGGTACATCGCGCGTCGCACCCGATCAGGAGACTTCCGATCAGTACCAGACCCAGAAGTGGCAGCCCGCTTCGTCCTCGAGAGCGCGTCGTGGTTCGCGAACCATCGTTACGGCGATCACGACGGCGCGACGATCGACGACGACATCGCGCGCACGACGGTCATCGAGCTCGTCACGAACAGCCTCGTCGCGCCATGACGCCGGTCGCGGTCATCGCCGCCGTGACCGCCGCGTTCCATCTCGCGACCCGCGAACATCTACGGGTACCACCGGGACGAGTTCTATTACCTCGCGCAAGGACGACGACTGGCATGGGGCTACGTCGACAACCCGCCGGTCACGCCGTTCCTGTACCGGGCCGGCGAGACGCTGTTCGGCACGAGTCGCCTCGGCCTCGCGGTGATCCCCGCGCTCTTGCACGCGGCGCTCGTCATACTCACCGCGCTCATTGCCCGCGAGCTCGGCGGGAACACGCGGGCCCAGCTCCTCGGCGCCCTCGGCGCCGCGCTCGCGCCGATCTTCGTCACAACGGGTCACTTCCTCGGCACGGTCACGCCGGAGGTCGTGGCCGGCGCCGCCGTCACGCTCTTCGTCGTGAGAGTGCTGCACACAGGTGACCCCCGATGGTGGGTGGCCGCTGGTGCCGCGCTCGGCGTCGGCGCCCTCGACCACTGGACGATCGGCACCTTCGCGATCGCACTCGTGATCGGCTTGCTCCTGACGCCACAGCGCGACCTGCTGCTCTCACGCTGGGCGGTGCTCGGCGCGGTCGTCGCCGCCGTCATCGTGGCGCCGAATGTCTGGTGGCAGGCGAACCACGACTGGCCGCAGCTCACGTTCGCGAAGCAACTGCGCGACTACGGCACGTTGCCGAAGGTCCTGCCGGCACAATTCCTCATCCTCGGCGGCGCGTCGGTACTTCTCGCGCTCCCCGGCTTGTTGTGGCTCCTCCGCAACGAGACCGCGCGCCCGTTCCGCAGCCTCGGTATCGCGTTCATCCTCACGCTTGCGTTCGTGATGCTCAGCGGCGGCAAGGAGTACTACACCGGCGCCGCCCTGCCGCTGCTCCTCGGGGCGGGGGGTGTCGCGTTCGCGCACTCGTCGGGATGGGCGCGGCCTGCATGGATCGTCGGCATCGGGCTCGCGATGCTGCCGTTCTCGACGCCGCTCCTGCCGCTGTCCACGGCGAACACGGTCCGAGCGCTCAACAAAGAGATCGGCGAGATGGTCGGCTGGGAGCATCTCGTCGACACCGTCGTGCCGATCGCCGCGGAGCATCCCGACGCCCCGATCCTCACCCGGAACTACTCCGAGGCCGGCGCGCTCGAATTGCTCGGCGATCTGGACGGTGCACACCGCCCGATCAGCGGCCATCTCAACTACTGGTACTGGGGACACCCGCACGGCTTCTCGGACGAGACGATCGCCGTGGGTTACGAGCGCGACCAGCTCGAACGCTTCTTCGCCGACGTGCAACCGGTCGCAACGATCCGCACCCCGCACGGCGTGCACAACGAGGAGGACGGCGCGGTGGTGTGGATCTGCCGCCGTCAGCGCGCCGACTGGGACGCGCTCTGGCCGCAACTGCGGACGTACTAGCGGCGCCGACGTGCGCGTCCAGGACTGCGGCGGGGTCGTCCGGCGAAGTTTGCGTGGCGCGAGGGGCTTTCTTAGCGTCCGCGCCCCGTGTGCCGAGACCGGCGCGGACGCGCGCTCCTCATGCTCGGGATCGTTTGTGTCCTGCTGAGTGCGCTCGTCGCGACTGCGGCGGGCGCGTCGGCGTCGACCGCGCCCTCGATCGCCGCCGCCGTCACGCCGAACGGCAAGGGCTACTGGATCGTTCAGACCGACGGCACCGTCACCGTGTTCGGAAACGCGAAACGGAAGCACGGTGCGGGCGCACCGGACGCGGTGGGGATCGCGCCGACCCCCAGCGGCAAGGGTTACTGGATCGCGACTCGCGCCGGCAATGTGATCGCCTACGGCGATGCGAAGTTCTACGGCACGCTCGCGTTCCTGCAGCTCGCGGCGCCGGTGGTCGGGATTGCCGCGACGAAGTCGGGAAAGGGCTACTGGCTGGTCGCGTCCGATGGCGGCATCTTCGCGTTCGGCGACGCGCGGTTCCACGGCTCGACCGGCGGCATGCGGCTCGCGGCCCCGGTCGTCGGCATGGCGCGCGCACCGGCCGGGCACGGCTACTGGCTCGTCGCGTCGGACGGCGGCGTGTTCACCTTCGGCAGCGCCCGCTTCTACGGCTCGAGGGGAGGTATGCGGCTCGACGCACCCGTCGACGGGATCACCGCGACCCGCTCGGGCCACGGCTACCGGCTCGTCGCCCGCGATGGCGGCGTGTTCGCGTTCGGCAAGGCACACTTCTACGGCTCGATGGGCGGCCGGCCGCTGAATGCGCCGGTCGTGCAGCTCGCCATCACGCGCAACGGCCGCGGCTATTGGGAATTCGCTGCTCGACGGTGGCGTGTTCTCGTTCGGGAACGCACACTTCTACGGTTCCACGCCCCATGAGGTCGTCGGCCCGGTGGGTGAACGCGACTTCGTGTTCCCGTTCCAGGATCACGCAGCAACGGCTCCACCGTCGGCCTGGGTCGAGGACCAGGGCGTCGACGTGTTCCTCCGGAATCGCGGCGCCGACGCGTGCGGGTCGATCTCACAGCCGTCACAGCGCGACGGCCCGGTGCTCGTCGCGGTTGCGTCCGGCACGATCGCCGGCGCCGGCATCGACGGCTTCGGCCCGTCCGCACCGATCCTGCACGTCGAGCAGGGAGCGCTCGCCGGCATCTACGTGTACTACGGCCACACGAGCGGCAACCTCGAGCCGGTCGGCGCGCACGTCACGCAGGGACAGCCCATCACGCACATCGGCTGCGGCATCGTCGGCATCTCGGACGAGCCGCACGTCGAGATCGGGATGTCACCGAGCTATCCCGGTGTGCCACCCTGCGGTCCGGGCTGTCACAGCTCGTCGACCTCGAGCGCGATGTTCCAATGGTTGCTCTCGACCTACGGCCACTGAAGCCAGTTCTTGCGACGAACGACGACAAATGTTGTCGCCGTGTGTCGCAAGAACTAGAACACGTCCTCTATGGCGCATGAGCGGGCCGAGGTGCAGGCGGCGATCGAGCGGTACATCACCGTGCGCGACGAGATCAACGCCGGCCAGCTGACCTGGAGCGCCCTTGCGCAGTTCTTCACCGACGACGCCGTGTTCATCGATCCCGCGTGGGGCCGGGTGCAAGGGATCGAGGAGATGAAGCGCACGGTCTTCGGCGAGGCGATGGCGGGCCTCGAGGACTGGCAGTTCCCCACCGAGTTCTACGCGATCGACGGCGACAACGTGGTCGTGAAGTGGCAGCAGATCCTGCCCGGCCGGCGCGCCGACGGCACGCGATACATGCAGTCGGGCTACTCGACGCTGATCTACGCCGGAGACGGCAAGTTCTGTTACGAGGAGGACCTGCTGAACATGACCCACTTCTTCGAGGACATGCGGGAGAGTGGCTGGACGCCTCCCGCGAACATGGGCATGCCTCCCCGGCATCCGAACCGCGACTTCTCGCGACCGGCCGGGCGGTAGTGCCGATGCGAGACGAAGTACAGGACACCGTCGACTACATCTCGATCACGCGCTTGCACTCGGTGTACGCCGATACGATCAATCGCCGCGCGTGGGCGGAGCTCAAGGACATGTTCCTGCCGGACTCGTCGGTCCATGTCGACATGGTGTCGAAACCGGCGATCGACCTGGTCGGCCCCACCGAGCTCGGAACGTTCATCGAAAACGCGATCGAACGATTCTCGTTCTTCGAGTTCATCGTGCTCAACGCGCGCGTCGACCTCACGGGATCCGACGCCGAGGAGGCGCGGGCGCGGGCGTTCATGTGCGAGGTCAGGCAAGAGCGCGACACGGGCGAGTTCACACGCGCGTTCGGCGTCTACCAGGACCGATACCGCCACGATCGCGGCCGTTGGTGGTACGCGCAGCGGCGCTATCAGTCGCTGGCGCGCAGCGGCGGCGAGGTCTTCCCCTTCCCGGAGGTGGAGTGGTGACGACGATCTTCTACGAGGACGATGGCGATCTCGGCGCGATCGCGGGGGAGCGAATCGCCGTCGTCGGATACGGCAATCAGGGCCGGTCCTGGGCACTGAACCTTCGTGACAGTGGCTGCCCGCCGATGATCTGCGTACGGCGTGACGAGACGCGCGAGCAGGCCGTCGCCGACGGCTTCGACGCCCAGGACGTCGAGAGCGCGAGCGACGCCGACATCATCTGCATCCTCGTGCCCGACGACGTGGTGGCGCTGCTGCCGATTACCCCACGCGCGGACGCGTGCGTCGTCGTGGCGAGCGGCTACACCCTCGCGTTCGGTCGCCTCGAGCCGGCCGGCGACGCGGTCATGGTGGCCCCGCGGATGCTCGGGCCCGAGGTGCGGCTCTGCTACGAGGAGGGCATCGGCTTCATCACCGCGGTCGGCGTACACCAGGACGCCACCGGCCGAGCGCGCGATCGACTGCTCGCCGTTGCCCGCGCGATCGGCGGACTGCGCCAGGGTGCGATCGAGATGACACCGGTACAGGAAGCAATCCTCGACCTCGGTGTCGAACAGGTGCTGTCGCCGGCGCTCGTTGCCGTCAACACCGCGTTCGTGCAGACGATGATCGAGCACGGCATCCCGCTCGAAGCCATCGTCACCGAGCTGGTGCTCTCGGGCGAGGTCGAGCGCACGTACCGGCTGCTGCGCGAGGTCGGCTACGCCGTGCAATCGGAGTTCCACTCGCCGACGTCCCAGTACGGCCAGCTGACGCGGCGCGGCCGTTACGACCATCTCGATTTCCTGCCGACGATGCGCACGCTGGCCGAGGACATCACCAGTGGACGCTTCGCCGACGAGTGGGACGCGGAACGAGACGCCGGCTACCCGACGCTGACAAAGCTGAAAGAGCAGCACGCCGGGCCGGCCATCCGTGAGTACGAAGCGGAGCTCCGCCGCCGGCTCGGGCCCGGCGTGCGCCGGGGTGCGTAAAGACCGCCTCGGGACGTCAGGCCGCGACGCCGTAGTAGTCGCGTAGCTCCTTGGCGACCTCCGGCGACAACACGTGATCACCTCGCGGCTTCGGTGCGCGTTTGATGCTGATCTTGTCGAACGGCACGACGAGGCGACCTGCTTCGTCCATGTAAGCGTTCTGCAGCGGCACGAAGCGCTCGCCACCGAAGACGCCGGTCTTCACCACAGCCCAGCGCGGCAAGAACTCGCGGTCGTCGAACAAGACGTCCGTGACCTTCCCGACGGGCTGCAGCTTCATGTCCACGACCGGAGCCTCGCTCAACCCCGACGACGTGGTGGATGCGTTGGGTTCACGTTCGTATGTCATCTCTCGCGCGTACCCGAGACAGAGGAATGAACGCCGGACATTGCGTACACAAGCCACCCTCGCCGCGTGCACCGGACGGACTGTGCACGGGCCTGTTGCGGGGGGTGGCGATCTCGCCCTCCCATCTCACGCACAGTTGCCGCGCCCGAACCGGTGCGGGAAAGCTGCACCGATGGTCGACGAGTACCGGGTGCGCGCCCACAACATGGCAACGACGTCAGCGAACAAGATCCACGACGACGCGATCGCCCGCGAGTACGGATTCGCCGGCGGGCTCGTGCCGGGCGTCGAGGTGTACGCGTACATGACGCATCCGGTCGTCCAACGCCTGGGCCGCGACTGGCTCACCGGCGGCAGCATGCACGTGCGGCTGCGCCGACCGGTGTACGACGGACGCGAGGCGTCCGTCACGACGCGACTCGCCGGCGACGAACACGGCACGCTGGAGGTCGCGTTGCACGACGAGGCCGGCGTGCTGTGCGCGGAAGGCACTGCCCGGCCCGCCGCGGCTCGCCCGATCCCCACCGGCACGGCGCCGCGTCGCTCCCCTTCCCAACCCGCGGCCGCCCGCGTCGGCCGATGTCCTTGCGGGCGCGGATCCGCTCGGCAGCGTGACCAAGCGATTCGACGCGCGCGCCGCAAAGACGTACCTCGACGGGATCGGTGAGACGTTGCCGATCTACGGCGACGAAGGCATCGCGCATCCCGGATGGCTGCTCCGCCGCGCCAACCGGCTGCTCGCCGCGAACGTCGAGCTCGGTCCGTGGATCCACGTCGAGAGCGATGTCACGAACCTCGGGCTCGTCCACGACGGCGACGTGGTGTCGACCACGGGGCGGGTCACGCGGGTGTGGGAGCGCAGTGGCCACAAGTTCGTCGGGCTCGATGTTTTCGTGGCGGTGGACGAGCGGCCAGTGGCGTACGTCGACCACACTGCGATTTACGAACCGCGGCGCACGTAGGCGCTTACGGCCAGGCGCGCCAGACCAACGTGTCGATCGCGATCACCGCTCCCGGGGGTAGCGAGCGCACGTACTGGTCGTACTTCGCCGTCGAGCGCGCTGATCGCGTCGTCGCGCTCGTTGCCTTCGGTGACGAGGCGCGCCGCGCCGTCGACGCGGACCCACCACAGTGCCGACCAGTCGTCGGCGTAGTGGTCGACGAGCAGTGACGCGTGCGGGTTGGCGCGGATATTGGCGAGCCGGCGGAGCGCGAGCGTCGACTTGGGTTTGCCGTCGACGGCCGAGTAGAGGACGTCACGGTCGCCGGCGAGCACGAAGCAGCACGGGACGACGTGCGGCCGGCCTTCGGGAGTCACCGTGGCGAGACGGGCGACGCGCGCGTCGGTGACGCGCCGTCGCATCGTCGCGTCATCCACCGCCGACCTTGCGCGTCCAGGCGTCGAAGTCCAGCGCCAGCGACGCGTGGCCGGCCTTGACGTCGTAGCGCCGGCCCTCGAACGGGACGCGCACATAAGGATTGTCGAGTCGGCGCGGGATGCAGGTCGATGTCCTTGCCGGCGACCGTCAGGGGTTTCGAGAAGCCGAACGTCATCCGGCCCTCGGTCGGCGACGTGTAGTCGACCGCGTGCTCCCGCCGGCCGCGACCTTCACCGGCACGTCGGCGATCGCGCGCTGAACGCGTCGAACGTCTTCCACCTGGCTGCGTCTCCGACCTCCACGATCCACACGTTGTCGCGCCCGCCCCGGGCGACGAGGTCGAACGGCTCGGTCAACCCGTGCGTGAACACCTTCGCGGGGTCGTGCGTACGCCATTCGGGTGCGCGCTCCGACCAGAGCGCGACGTACCCGTCGCCCTTGCGGCCGAACGTCCAAAGTCCCGACTGGCGCACCTCGTCGAAGTACTCCTGCGGGAAGTACGCGTGCGTGTAGTCGAGGTACGAGAACGCGTCGAACGGCGGGCCCATGGGATCGAACTGGGGGTTGTAGATGTGGATGCCGACCGTGCGGTACTGCGCCGAACGCGGTATCGACCCGGTACCCGTCCAGTAGCCGTCGTCGTCGGGCCACTCCGTGCCCTGTTGCGGTTCGTTCTTCGGTTGCGTCGTGAACACGATCGCTTTCTCGTCGAGAGTCGCCTGCCACGCGTGGTACTGCTCGGCGAACACCCCCGGCCGGTAGTCCTGCGCGGTGGAGAGCATGACGTCGCGGTCGCGATACGTGTACGAGTGCACCTCGCTCAGCAACCCGAACGCGAGCACCGGCGACGAGCTGCTGCGCGAGCGCACGCGCGCTGTCCATGTCGTTGCCGACCGCGTCGCGCAGGGTCTTGAACGATGCGTAGAACTTGCTGTCCCAGAGATCGTTCTCGTCGAGGGCGTGAATCGTGAGCTCCACCGTCTGCCACGCGGTTTGCGCGCCGCGCTCCCACCAGAACGGCACGTTCTCAGGATCGTCGAAGGAGATGCCGAACGGCGGGGCGGGATCGGCGGCGACCGGCGCGCTCGGGTCGAGCGGCACGTTCATGTGCTCCTGGTCGACCATCGGGGTGTCGTCCCGTGCAATGGCACGAATCACCGGAGGAACGACGTACTTCTTCGCCCGGGCGAACAGTGTGCCGCCGGGGTCGGCCTCCGGTGCATACGGGAGCGTCGTGTCGTCGAACAACAGCTTCGAGAACGTGAACGTGTTCTGGTCGGTGGCGATGCTCTTGTCCTTCATGTACGAGCGGCCGTGCGTCGCGCCGAAGTCGCCCTTGTGCAAGTGGAGGGCGATGTCGAGCAGGAAGAGGTCGAGCACCATCGCCGCGCGGTTCGCGAGCTCCGGGTCGGGCGCGAACTCGACGAGCGTGAGCAGCGGCGTGACGTCCTTCTGGTAGTAGACGTCGGAGTGCCACTCGGTGAAGCCGAACCGCACCTTCTCGTCGAGCCACTGCAGGATGCGCTTCCGCGCGGTGTCGGCGTGCCGCGGCACCGGTGCGGCCGTCGTTCGTGAAGGTCGCATCCTTGAACGCGAGCCCGGCGAGGTATTCGTCGACGTGGAAGATGATGCGGTGGTTCTCCGACCAGTAGTACTTGTTGTCGACGATGCCCTTGGGCGTGGGCTCGGTGTACCAGTACTTGAAGGCCTGGAAGCGCTTCGCCATCGCGTCGCGGGTCGCGGGCGGCAGCTTGTCGCCGTAGGCGTACCAGAGGTTGATCAGGTAGAGGACGTCGAAGTCGGTGGTGTCGTCGAAGGTGTCGATCGCCTCGAACGTCGGAGCGAAGGCCTCGGGAGTGACGGCGGCCGGGTCGAAGTGGAACTGCGGGTCACGCGCCGCCCGCTCGAAGTGCGCGAGGACACTGAGCGCCGCGCCGGGCGCGAGTGATTGGGTCGCGACCTCGAGGTACGCGCGCTGGCGGGCGTCGAAGTCGGCGTCAACGTGCACCGTCGCGTCCTTCCGAGTCTTCTCGCGTGTTCCTTCTTGTCGGAGCTGCACGCGAGCGTGCCGAGCAGCATCGAGATCGTGGCCACCGCGAAGCACCGACGTGCCCTCATCGAGGTCCCTCGCGGCGCTACATTTTCGCAGTCTCGCACCGGCCGGCGTGGTTGCGCCCGGCGAACATTTGCAGTACGCGTGGCGAGGTGGAACAACGCCGGAACCTGCGCACCGAGATCCCCGGCCCGCGCTCACGCGAGCTCTGGGCACGCCGCACCCGCGCGATCCCGACGCGGTCGGCACGACGCTTGCCCGTCTTCGTCGCCGACGCCCGAGGCGGGATCATCGAGGACGTCGACGGCAATCGCTTGATCGATCTCGGCGCGGGCATCGCGGTCGTGAACGTCGGACATGCGCCATCCTGCCGTCGTCGAGGCGGTCACCCGTCAGGCGAACAGCTTCCTGCACACGTGCTTCCAGGTGACGCCGTACGAGGGGTACGTCGAGGTGTGCGAAGCCTTGAACGCGCGCACGCCCGGCACACACGAGAAGCGGTCGATGCTCGTGAACTCGGGCGCGGAGGCGGTCGAGAACACGGTGAAGATCGCGCGCGCCGCGACCGGGCCGGCCCGGCGGTGATCGCGTTCGACCAGGCGTTCCACGGCCGCACCTTGCTCGCCCTGTCGCTCACCGCCAAGGTGACGCCGTACAAGAAGTCGTTCGGTCCCTACGCGCCCGAGGTGTACCGGGCGCCGTTCTCGTATCCGTTCCGTGGCACGGGGAGCCTGGCCGAGACGCTGGCCTGGATCGAGGCGAGTGTGGATCCCGCGTCAGGTCGCGTGCGTGATCGTCGAGCCGATCGCGGGCGAGGGCGGGTTCGTCGTGCCGGAAGCGGGCTGGGTGCGAAGGCCTCGCGCGCTGGTGCGGTGACGCACGGCGTGCTGTTCGTCGCCGACGAGGTGCAGACCGGCTTCGGCCGCACGGGCGCGTGGTTCGCGTGCGAGCACGAGGGCGTCGTGCCCGACCTCGTCGCGACCGCGAAAGGGCTCGGCGGAGGCATGCCGATCGCGGGTGTCACCGGGACGCGCCGAGGTCATGGACGCGGTGCACGTCGGCGGGCTCGGCAGCACGTTCGGCGGCAACCCGGTGTCGTGCGCGGCCGCGCTCGCCGCCATCGACGTGATCGAGCGCGAGGGGCTCAACGCCCGCGCGCGCGAGCTCGGCGACCGCATGCTCGAGCAACTGCCGTGCCGCGCAGGACGCCACGACCGGCGTCGGCGACATGCGCGGCCGGGGCGCGATGGTCGCGATCGAGCTCGTCCACCACGACGGCAGCGCCCGACGCCGACCGCGCCAAGCGCATCACCACCGCGTGTCACGAAGCGGGGGTGCTGATCCTCACCGCGGGGACGAACGGCAACGTCGTGCGCCTGCTCCCCCCGCTCGTGCTCGAGCTCGACCTGCTCGACGAGGCCCTCGACATCCTCGCACACCGCGATCCTCAAGGCGTGACCGCCGCCGCGCTGGCGCGTCGGTGTCGCGCAGGCGTGTTTGAGGTGCGAAGCTCGCGCCTCAAACACGCCTGCCCGCGTCTTGCCGGTCATTGATGGCGCTCATGACGTGCTTGACGCGGGTGTAGTCCTCGAGCCCGTACATCGAGAGGTCTTTGCCGTAGCCCGAGTGCTTGAAGCCGCCGTGCGGCATCTCGGCGACGAGCGGGATGTGCGTGTTGATCCACACGCAGCCGAAGTCGAGCGCGGCCGAGAGTCGCATCGCGGTGCCGTGATCGCGCGTCCACACGCTCGACGAGAGGCCGTAGTCGACGCCGTTCGCGAACGCGATCGCCTCGTCCTCGTCGGCGAAGCGCTGCACGGTGATCACCGGGCCGAACACCTCCTGCTGCACGATCTCGTCGTCCTGCCCGACGCCGGTGATGACGGTCGGCGTGAAGAAGAACCCGTGTCGCCGGACCGTGCGCCGCCGGTCGACCATCTCGGCGCCGTTCGGCGATGCGTCCGACGAAGCCCTCGACCCGTTCGAGCTGCGCCGCGCTGTTCAGCGGACCGAGGTCGGCGTCGGGCGTGTCGAGCCCGCCGACAACCTTCTTGTTCGCGTGCTCCACGAGCAGCTCGACGAACGCGTCGTAGACGCGCCGGCGCCCGCGATCACGCGCGTCGCCGCGGTGCAGTCCTGGCCCGCGTTGTAGAAGCCGGCGGCCGCGATGCCCTCGGCCGCGGCATCGACGTCGGCGTCGTCGCAGACGACGCCGGCGCGTTGCCACCGAGCTCGAGGTGCACGCGCTTCAGGTCGGTCGCGGCCGACGCCGCGACTTCCATCCCCGCGCGCACGATGCCGGTCACCGACACGAGGCTCGGCCCCGGGTGCGCGACCAGCGCGCGGCCGGTATCGCGGTCACCGCACACGACGTTCATCACACCGGGCGGCAGGAACTCGGCCGCGAGCTCGGCGAGCATCACCGACGTCGCGGGCGTCGTCTCGGCGGGCTTCAGCACCACCGTGTTCCCTGCCGCCAGCGCGGGCGCGATCTTCCAGATCGCCATCATCAGCGGGTAGTTCCACGGGCTGATCTGCGCGCAGACGCCGATCGGCTCGCGCCGGACGTACGACGTGTGGCCCGGCCATGTACTCGCCCGCGCCCCGGCCCTCGAGCATCCGCGCCGCGCCCGCGAAGAACCGCATCTGGTCGACCATCGGCGGGATCTCGTCGGCCGCCATCAGCGCCTTGGGCTTGCCGGTGCTGCGGCACTCGGCGTCGATGAACCGTGCGGCATCGTCCTCGATCGCATCGGCGATGCGCAGCAGCGCCCGTCCGCGATCCGACGGCGTGGTCGCCGCCCAGCCCTCGAACGCGGCGCTCGCCGCGCCGACCGCGTCGTCGACGTCGGCCGCTCCCGACCGCACGGCTGTGCCGTACTCCGTGCCCGGTGCACGGGTCGACGAGCGGCGTCGTTTCGCCGCTCGCGGGCGTCGACGGCCTTGCCGTTGACGAAGTTCGAGACCTTGTCCATCTGGCACCTCCTGGAAGGCGAACCTAGTATTCGCAAGTGGACCGCCGCCAGGGCCGTCAGATCGTTGTCGAAGCCACGTCCGACGACGATATTCGCACACGAACCGCTGCTCGACAACGTTTCGCTCGCGCATCATCCACGAGCTCCAGATCGACGGGCGGCGTCCGTACACGACGATCGCCAAGACCGTCGGGCTGTCCGAAGCCGCGGTGCGCCAGCGCGTGCAACGGCTGCTCGACGCGGGCGTGATGCAGATCGTCGCGGTCACCGACCCGCTTGCGCGTCGGGCTGCACCGCCAGGCGATGATCGGCATCCGCGTCGACGGCGACGTCCGCGAGCTCGCGGCCAAGCTCGCGGCGAGCAACGAGATCGAGTACGTGGTGATCTGCTCGGGCGCCTACGACCTCCTCGTCGAGCTCACCGCGAGAGACGACGAGCACCTTCTCGACGTGATCAACGGCCAGATCCGGGCGATCCCCGGCGTCCGCTCGACCGAGACCTTCGTGTACCTCCGGCTCGAGAAGCAGACCTACACCTGGGGAACTTGATGGGCACGCTTTCCGACACCGCACGCCGGCATCTCTGGATGCACTTCACGCGCATGTCCGGGGACCACGACGTCCCGGTCATCGTGCGGGGCGAGGGCGCGTGGGTCTACGACGACCGCGGCAAGCGATACCTGGACGGCCTTGCCGGCCTGTTCGTCTCCCAGGTCGGTCACGGCCGTACCGAGCTCGCCGAGGCGCATGGCGAAGCAGGCGAGCGAGCTCGCGTACTTCCCCGTGTGGAGCTACGCGCACCCGCGCGCGGTCGAGCTCGCGGAACGGCTCGCCGACCTCGCGCCCGGCGACCTCGAGCGGGTGTTCTTCACGACGGGCGGCAGCGAGGCCGTCGAATCGGCATGGAAGCTCGCGCGGCAGTACTTCCAGGCGATCGGCGAGCCTCAGCGCTACAAGGTGATCAGCCGCTACATCGCGTATCACGGCACGACGATGGGCGCGCTGTCAATGACCGGCGTTCCCGCGATCAAGGCGCCGTTCGAGCCGCTCGTGCCCGGCGCGGTCAAGGTGCCGAACACCAACCCCTACCGGCCCCCGCCCATCGACCCCGCGGAGGCGATCGCGCTCGCGATCGAGATGGAAGGACCCGAGACGGTCGCGGCCGTGTTCCTCGAGCCGGTGCAGAACTCGGGCGGTTGCTTCCCGCCGCCCGCCGGATACTTCCAACGGGTGCGCGAGATCTGCGACGAGTACGGCGTCCTGCTCGTGTCCGACGAGGTGATCTGCGCGTTCGGGCGGCTCGGCCACTGGTTCGGCTCCGACCGCTACGACTACCTGCCCGACATCATCACGATGGCGAAAGGCATGACGTCCGGGTACTCGCCGATCGGCGGCATGATCGTCCGGCCCTACCTCGTCGAGCCTTTCCTCCAGGACACCAACACGTTCCTCCACGGCATCACGTTCGGCGGGCACCCTGTGAGCTGCGCCGTTGCGCTCGCGAACCTCGACCTCATCGAACGCGAAGGCCTGCTCCAGCACGTGCGCGCGAACGAGGACGCGTTCCGCGCGACCCTCGAGCGGCTGTGCGACCTCCCGATCGTCGGCGACGTCCGCGGCGACGGGTACTTCTACGGCATCGAACTGGTGAAGGACAAGGCAACTCGTGAGACATTCGATCATGAGGAGGCGGAGCGATTGCTGCGCGGGTTCATCTCACCTGCGCTTTACGACGCGGGGCTCATCTGTCGTGCGGATGACCGCGGTGAACCCGTCGTCCAGCTCGCGCCACCCCTGATCGTCGGACAGTCCGAGTTCGATTACATCGAACAAGTACTCCGGGTTGTCCTGACCGAAGCGTGGAGGCGTGTGTAGGGTGCGGAAACGCGCCCTCACACACGCCCGACGGGGGCAACACGATGAGGCCGGAGACAAGACGCGCCGGTCGAGGTGGGGCTGTACGGCGTCACCAAGCGGTTCAACAACGTCGTTGCGGTCGACAATGTGACGATCGAGGTCGCCCGCGGTGAGTTCTTCTCACTGCTCGGGCCGTCCGGCTGCGGCAAGACCACGTCGCTGCGCATGATCGCCGGGTTCGAGGAGCCCGAGGACGGGCAGGTCGTGCTCACCGGACGCGACATCGTCGGGGTGCCGCCGTACAAGCGCAACGTCAACACGGTCTTCCAGTCGTACGCCCTGTTCCCGCACCTCACCGTGTTCGACAACGTCGCGTTCGGGCTGCGCCGCAAGAAGGTGGCCAAGCACGAGGTACGCGACCGGGTGCAGCGGTACCTCAGCCTCGTGCAGCTCGAGGGATACGACGACCGCCGCCCGCAACAGCTCTCGGGCGGCCAACAGCAACGGGTCGCGCTCGCCCGCGCGCTCGTCAACCAGCCGGCCGTGCTGTTGCTCGACGAGCCGCTCGGCGCCCTCGACCTCAAGCTGCGCAAGCAGATGCAGCTCGAGCTGATGCGCATCCAGCGCGAGGTCGGCGTGACGTTCATCTACGTGACGCACGACCAGGAAGAAGCGCTCGTGATGAGCGACCGCTTGGCGGTGATGTCGTTCGGCCACGTCGAGCAGATCGGCTTTCCGGAAGACATCTACGAGCGCCCCGCGACCCGGTTCGTCGCCGGGTTCATCGGGACGTCCAACATCGTCGAGACCGAGGTGACCGGCCGGTCCGGCGCGTGGCTGCAGGTCGCGGCGCCCCCTGGTGACCGCATCCTTCTCCCGGCGCCCCCGGAACGTGCGCTCCGGGACGGCGACAAGCTCGCGTTCACGGTCCGGCCCGAGAAGCTGCGCGTCATGCCCATCGACGACCCCGTCGCCGACGGGTTGTGCAGCGCGGCGGGGACCGTCGTCGACGTCGTCTACCAAGGCGTGTCGACCCAGCTCGTCGTCCGCACCGACGACGGCTCGACGCTCGTCGCCTTCCGTCAGAACAGCGAGCGCGTGAGCGACGCCGGCGTGCCGGGCACCCGCGCCCGGCTGGTGTGGGATCCGCAGTTCAATGTCGTGTTCGCCGACGAGCCGAGCCTCGATATCGAGCGGGCCGTCACCCGCCAGCCCAAGGAGGAGTTGACCGCATGACCGATCCCGATCCCGATCGCGTGTCGATGGCGTTTCTTTGGGAGGTCAGCTCCCCGCGTTGGAATCGCCGCACGTTCATGAAGACGATGGGGTTCGCGGCGGCCGCCGGCTTCATCGCCGCATGCGGGGGCGACAGCGCCAAGCCGAGCAGCGGACCGGGCGCCACGAGTGCCCCCGAGCCCAAGCAGCTGAACTTCTACAACTGGACGGAATACATCGACGAGAAGACGATCCCCAACTTCCAGAAGCAGACGGGCATCAAGGTCACCTACGACAACTACAGCTCGAATGACGAGCTGTTCGCGAAGATGCGCACCGGCGGCACCGGCTACGACATCATCGTGCCCACCGACGGCACGCTCGTGAAGATGAAGAATGCCGGCCTCCTCGAGAAGATCGATCTCGCGAAGATCCCGAACGTCAAGAACCTCGACGAACGCTTCCGCAACGCGGAGTACGACCCGGGAAACGAGTACTCGATTCCCTGGCAGTGGGGCACGACCGGGATCGGCTACGACCCGACCAAGGTCGACGGTGAGGTCACCGATTGGAACGCGTTCGATCTTCCCTCCGTGAGGGGCAAGAGCTCGTTCCTCGACGAGGCGCGCGACGCGTTCTCGATGGCGCTGTTCGCCCTCCATCGTGACCCGAACACGGTCGACGACGGCGACCTCGACGACGCGAGGGACTATCTGATCGAGCTCAAGAAGAAGATCAAGGCGATCACCTCGGACTATCAGGACCCGCTGAAGAGCGGTGAGCTGCTCCTCAGCGAGGCGTACTCGGGTGACGTGTTCCAGGCCCAAGCCACCAACGAAAAGCTCGAATACGTGATCCCGGCCTCGGGCGCGAACTCGTGGACCGACGCGATGGCGATTCCCAAGGACGCGCCGCACCCGGAGAACGCGCACGAGTTCATGAACTACATCCTGGAACCCAAGGTCGGCGCGGCCCTGACGAACTACATCAACTACGGCAGCCCGAACAAGGCGGCCGAGCCGTTGATCAAGAAGTCGATCACCGGCGACCCGCTGATCTACCCGCCGCCCGACGTGCTCGCCAAGCTGCCGTTCGCCAAGGACCTTGGTGAGGACGAGATCAAGTACGCGGATCGCTGGACCGAGGTGAAGACTGCTTGAGCCAGACGCTGGAGGAAGCTCCCGCCCCGGCCGAGCCCGCTCCGGAAGCACCGCCGCGTGCGCGGCGTCAGCTGCCCGACTGGCTGAAGGGCAACGTGTTGCTGTTCCCGGCCGCGGCCTGGTTTGCCGTGCTGTTGATCGTCCCGATGCTCATCGTCGTGCAATACAGCCTTGCCCGCCGCGGGATCATCAAGCCGGTCCGGTTCAGCTGGGGCACTCTGCAGTGGCACAACTACCAGGACGCGTTCTCCAGTCGTTTCCGCCGGATCTTCGTGCGATCGATCGCCTACGCGGGAGCGACGACGATCGTGTGCATCGCGCTCGGCTTTCCACTCGCGTACTGGATCGCGCGGTTCGGGGGCCGGTTCCGCAATGTGTTTCTCGTGCTGGTGATCATCCCGTTCCTCACGAGCTATCTCATCCGCATGTACGCGTGGCAGTTCATCCTGCAACGCGACGGATTGCTGAACGACACGCTCGGCGCGCTGCATCTCGGCAACGACCACATCTTCCTCAATACGTCGTTCGCGGTGATCCTCGGGCTCACGTACGGATTCCTGCCGTTCATGATCCTGCCGCTGTACGCGTCGATTGAACGCATGGACCCATCGCTCGTCGAAGCGAGCTACGACCTCGGGCACGGCAAGGTCTCGACGTTCCTGCGCGTGATCGTGCCGACAGTGTCACCGGGTCTGGTCGCCGGCATTCTGCTCGTGTTCATCCCGGCCGTCGGTGACTTCGTTACTCCGCAACTGCTGGGCGGGGTCAAGACCCAGATGATCGGCAACGTCATCCAGGATCAGTTCGGCAGCGGCCAGAACTGGCCGTTGGGCTCGGCGATGTCGGTCGTCCTGATGGGCCTCATCCTGATCGGTGTCTGGTTGTACCTCCGCCGCGTGGGCGAGGACGCGCTGTGAGCCGCGCTCGTTCCGCTTTGCGGCCGCGCTACCTGAAGCTGCACGCGCTCCTCGTGTACGCGTTCTTGTTCGCGCCGATCATCGTGCTGGTCGTCTTCAGCTTCAACGAGGCGCGCAGCAGCTCGAAGTTCACAAACTTCTCCACGAAGTGGTACGACGACCTCATTCACAACGCCGACGCGCTGCGGGCGTTCCGGACGACACTCAAGGTCGCGATCGTCGCGACGCTCGTGGCGACCGTCCTCGGCACGCTCGCCGCGTTCGCGCTCCACGCGGTTCCAGTTCCGGGGTCGTTCGGGCTACTCGACGCTGGTGTTCATCTCGCTTGTGATCCCGGAAGTCGTCCTCGGCATCGCGTTGCTCGCCTTCTTTGCGAACGTCGCACACATTAAGCTCGGTCTGCGAACAGTGATCCTCGCGCACATCACGTTCTGCATCGCGTTCGTCGTGGTTGTCGTGAAAGCGCGCCTGGCGTCGTTCGACAACCGGCTCGTCGAAGCCGCGGCTGATCTCGGCGCGACGCCGTTCCAGTCGTTCCTGCGCGTCGTGCTCCCACTGGCAGCACCGGGGATCGCGGCGGGAGCAATGCTGTCGTTCCTGATCTCGCTCGACGACGTCGTGATCACGTTCTTCACCACCGGGCCCGGCGCGAACACGCTGCCGCTGTACATCTACGGGCAATTGAAAGTGGGGGTCTCCCCTCGCATCAACGCGCTCTCGAGCTTCGTTCTCGCGATCTCGCTCATCGCGCTCGGCGATCGGCGCGGCGTTCAGCGCCCGCGCCGCGAAACGCGGCCGCGGTGGCATCGACGCGACCGCATTGGGCTGAGCCGCGATGCGCGTCCTCGTCGTTGGTGCGGGAGGTGTCGGCAGCGCGATCCGCGGTCGGCGCCCACGAGGGCGGCGTCCTCGAGCGCGTCGTCGTCGCCGACCTCGACGGCGGTCGCGCGGCAAAGGCCATCGCGGGCCTCGACGAACGACGATTCGTCGCTCAGACCGCCGATGCATCCGATGCGTCCAGCCTGGAGGCGCTGGCGCGCCACGAGCAGATCGACATCATCGTCAACGCGTGCGATCCCCGCTTCAACCCGCCGATCTTCGCGGCCGCCTTCGCGGCGGGTTGCCACTACCTCGACATGGCGATGACACTCTCGGAGCCGCATCCCGAGCGCCCCAACGAGCTCCCCGGACGCATGCTCGGCGAGGAACAGCTGGCGGCCGGCGCGGCATGGGAGGAACGCGGGCTCCTCGCCCTCGTCGGCATGGGTGTCGAACCCGGATTGTCCGACATCTTCGCCCGCTATGCCGCCGACCATCTGTTCACGACACTCGACGAGGTCGGCGTGCGCGACGGCGGTGATCTCACCGTCGACGGATACGCGTTCGCACCGACGTTCTCGATCTGGACGACGATCGAGGAGTGCCTCAATCCGCCCCTCGTATGGGAGCGCGACCGCGGCTGGTTCACGCTCCCGCCGTTCTCGGAACCGGAACGGTTCGTGTTCCCCGAAGGCATCGGCGCGGTCGAGTGCGTGCACGTCGAGCACGAGGAGGTCGTGCTGATCCCGCGTTGGGTCGACTGCCGGCGCGTCACGTTCAAATACGGGCTCGGTGAGGAGTTCATCGAGATCTTGCAGATGCTCGCGACGACCGGGTTGGCGTCGACGACGCCGGTGCGGGTGCGCGGTGTCGAGGTGTCACCGCGCGATCTCGTCGCAGCCGTGCTTCCCGATCCCGCGCTGCTCGGCGACAACATGCACGGCCGCACGTGTGCCGGCACATGGGTGACGGGCACCGGCACCGACGGACGGCCGCGAGAGGCGTACCTGTACCACGTCGCCGACAACGCGGAGACGATGGCGCGTCACCACACGCAGGCGGTCGTGTGGCAAACGGCAATGAACCCCGTGGTCGCACTCGAGCTGCTCGCGGCCGGCGCGTGGTCGGGCGCAGGTGTCCTCGGGCCGGAGGCCTTCGACGCGGTGCCGTTCCTCAACCGCCTACGCGAACGGGGTGAGGAGTGGAAGCTCGACGATCGGCCGGCTCCCGTTCCACGACCCAGTTGAGCACGAGGCACAACGGGCACGCGGCCTCGGTCATCGCCCGCCCGCCCCGGCGACGGCCGCGGCGGGCGAACCAGTACAGCGCCGCGCCGACCAACAGCGCGGCGAAGAGCGCGATCGCCGGGCCCTTCGCCTGCTCGAGCAGGTCGCGGGCGGCCGGGCCGAGGAAGTAGCCCAGCACGAGGTGGAGCTGGAGGAACACGCTGGCGCCGAGCGCGAGCGCGGGCAGCGCGCGTCGCAAGGTCATGCCCGATCCGCCGGCCGCGATGCAGGTGACCGTGCGCAGACCCGGCGTCCCGCGCCCGATCGCCAACGCAGGAGTGCCGCGCCGCTCCACGAGCCGGCCCGCGCGGTCGAGGCGCTCACGCGTCAACCCGATGCGCGGCCCTACCCGCTCGAGGATCGCGTGGCCGGGACCGCGCGCGATCAGGAACAATGCCGCGCTCCCGACGACCGCGACCACCTCGAGCGCGACGATCGCGGCCCACAACGGGAAGCTGCCGTCCGCGGCGCGCTCACCGATCAGCAACATCACGAGGTCGGCGGGAATCGGGATGGGGATGCCCGCCTCCATCGGCAAGAGGAGCACGAGTGCGAGCGGGACGCCGAGCCCGGAGGCTGCGAACTTGTCCGACGCGAGCAGGAGGCCGAGTCGCGATGTGCCCATACATGTGATCTTCGCCGTGACGGCCGCGGCGGATCTACGGTCGTGGGTCTACGACGCCCGCACGACGGGGTGCGCGACCTCCGCCCAGAGATCGAACGTGCCGTCGGTGTTGCGGCGGCGCCCGACGGCCACCGTGAGCCGGCCGAGCATGCGATCGCGCAGGGCGTAGGGCTCTTCGCCGAGGTCGACTTCGTGCGGGCAGCGCAGCCGCACGCTCGTGAGCAATGGGAACAGCTCGAGCGACAGACGGCCGGACCCGGCCCGCGGTTGGGCCGTCCCTTCCCGCTCGAGCGCGGCGGCGACGAGCTCGGCAACCACGAGCTCGACGGCAAGGATGTGATCGCCGTCCACGCCGAGATCGGCGAGGCGCCGCCGGAGCAACGCGCGTGCCTTGCGGGCGCTGCCCGGCCTCAGCTTGATGTCCTCGTTCAGCATCTCAGCATCGTTCGGTCGCATCGCCTCGGCGGTCGTGCCTGATTTGCTCGTCCGTCATCTCGTCCGGCGGGTGCGCCGACTTGACCGACTTCTCAGCCGTCAGGCGCCCGTGCCGCTCCGGCGCCCCGGAACCGGTGGCCGAGCGGGAACAGCCGGAAGCGCCCGAGGGCGCCGGCTCCGACGAACGCGGGCAGCAACGTCGCAAGCGCCCGGTATGCGAGCACCCCGGCGAGGGCGGCGGCGATCGGGACGTGCGCCTGGTGCAGCAACGCGGGGACGGCCGTCTCGACGAAACCCAACCCGGCCGGCAAGAGCGGGACGAAGACGCCGAGCATCCCCACCGAGTAGGCGAAGAACAGGAGTGCCGGATGCGCGTGCACCCCGGCCGCGCGCAGCGCGAACACGAAGCACGATGCCTCCGCGATGCTCGCACCGACCGCCAGCGCGATCAGCAACGCACGGTCGCGCCGCGAGCCGATCGCGGCGCGCAACTCCTCCGACCAGTCGTTGCACCACGTCGCCATGTGCTCACTCCGGGACCGCCAGAACGGCACACGCCGGACAAGCAGACCGATCCTCGCGTGCAGCCGCGCGCGACTTGCGATCGTGCCCGTCACCACGAACACCAGCGCGAGCAACGCGCCGACACCGAGCAACGCGGGCCAGCTGTCGTGGAACGGCGACGCGCGCTCGCCCGCGAACGCGGCGACGCCGAAGGTCGTGAGCGCGGCAACCGCCAGGAGTGCCCGGCCGCAGTACCACTGGACGAGTCCGACCGCGACGAACGTCCGCCGCCGCGCGACACCGCGGCCTTCGAGCGCACGTGCTCCCATCACCATGCCCTCCACCGGTGCGGCCGGAAGGATGTTGCCGAGCCCGACGGCGACGAGGCCGACCTGGAAGGCGTGGGCGCGCGAGACGCACCGGTCGGAGGTGAGCCGCCGCAGCACCGTCCCGATGAGCAGATAGCTGACGACCTCGAACCCTGCCGCGAGCGCGAGCCGGCCGGCATCGGCGGTCGCGATGCTCCGGAGCGCCCCACCGAGCTGCCCGGCGACGCGGTACGCCGCCACGCCGAGGGCGACGACCAGCAATGTGCGCGGGATCCACCGTCGCATCTGTGGACGAACTACCCGGCGCTATGCCCGGTGAACCGGGCACACCCCTACCGACTCGTCGAGGCCCTTGAACCCGCGGCGGCGCAGGCGGCCGAACTGCACGCCCGGAAGCGCGCCCACCGCGTCCCGCACGTCGGCGGTCGCGAGCACTTCCCCACCGCGGGCGGACTCCACGACCCGCGCCGCCACATTGACGACGTGGCCGATGACGTCGTGGTTGCGCATCACGAGGACTTCGCCGGTGTGTATTCCGGCCCGCATTCGTAGAGGCTCGCCGAGCGCCTCGACGAGCTCGATGCCGGCGAGCACCGCCGCCTCGGCACTCGAGAACGTGACGAGGAGCCCGTCACCGAGGTGCTTCACGATGCGGCCGCCGCGGCCCCGCACGATCGGGCCGACGACCCGCTGGTGCTCGGCGATCAGCCGGCCCGCGGTCTCGTCGCCTTCGCGTTCCGTATAAGAGGTGAACCCCTCGAGGTCGGTGAACACCACGGTCATCGTGTCGGGGACACCCTCCCCCGCCTCGTCCTCGGCGCGGGCGGTCGCATTCGCCGAGAGGATCTGGATCGTCGAGAGGCCGAGGGCGGCGATCGTCGACGGCCGCCGCTCGACCTCGCGCTCGAGGAAGCGTTCGAGGACCTCGACGGGAGTGGCGGCGGCCACCGGGCCCTGACCGGGATGCTCGAGCCACTCGCGCCGGACCAGACCGAGCTCCACGGCACGCGCCATCGTCTGCGGGTCGCGTTGCAGGAGCGCGGCGAACTGCTCGGCGCCGGTACGTCGCAGGCGCTGCACGGCGTCGGCGCCGACGCGCCGCACCTTGTCCGGCCTCGGTCGCGGCGGCATGACCGGCGACCGTACCCGCCTCGCGGGCCATGATGGCGAGCGTCACTCCGCGCATGGTGGCCATCGGTACGGCGGCGTACCCCCTCGCGGTCCGCCGAACCGCTCCTTCATCGAAACCGTCAGCCACTTCTCATGAGAGGTTCGCGCAGTCTTTGCGCGGTCGTCGTCGAGATGTGACCCGCTCGTGCCGATGATTACCCCTTACGTTCGCGAACCGCCGAGGAGAATCATGCTGCTTTCCTGGCCTACCTTCGTCGTGTCCCGACGCATCAACCGCCCGCTCCCTGCCGTGCAATCGGTGCTGTTCGACCCGAGATCGTTCCGGCCGGGCGACACCTACGGCATCGGCACCGAGGGTGCCCTCACGATCGACACGCCGTTCCGCTTGACGGCGTCGTACCCGGCACCGGCGTGGCGGGCGACCGGCCGGTTGTTCGCCCGCGGCTCGCGCGCGGTGGCCGGCGTCGAGCTCGAGGTCGCCGCCTGGTCGACCGAGACGAGCGAGCTGACCATGCGCCCCGTCGCCCGCCACCCCGAGCGGTGGGGGCGGCGCCGCCTCCGCCGTTACTTCGCGCTCGCGCACGACAGCGCCGATCGCGGGCTGGAGATCCTCACCGGCGAGGTCACTCCGGATCGGGCGCGTGACACCGTCGCCGTCAGAGCAGATTCCGCAGGTAGTGCGCGAGTGCGCGCCCGATCGTGATGATCAGCACGATGCCACCGACTCCGATGAACATACCGATCCCGAGCACGACGACGTCTTCGAGGATGATCGCGAGGGCGATGATCACGACACCGAGCGCGGGCAGCGTGTCGAGCCCGGAGAACGGCGGCGCGACGAACGCACCGAGCGTGAATGCGATCACGATGACGCCGAGCAGCCGCAAGAAAGTTGTGCTGTTGAACAAGTAGCTCATTCGCGGGCGCGAGAACTTCTCGAACCACCGAATGCGACGAATGACGAACGGCAGCGCCTTGCCGGTGGTCAGCGCGCCGAGCTCCCGGTTGCGCCAGCGCTTCGGGATCCACAGTGCGTTCCGGCCGATCACCATCTGCGCCGCGATGATGATCGTGATCACTTCGAACACGTGAGTGACCCCGCCGGTGGGCGCGGGGATCGCGGGCACGAACATGAGCAGCATGATCGCCACGGCGAAGGTCTTCCTCTCGAAGACCTGCTCGAGGGCGCCGATCGTCTTGAGGTCGTCGCTGCGCAGCCACTCCTCGAGCTCGTCGCTGAAATCCCGTTCGGCCTTCATCCCGGCACCCATTCTCGCGGTGGACGAGAGGATCGGTGATCACCGCGTCCAATCGAAGCTCGGGCCGCTCGGATCGCTCGGACCGCCCGGGACGGACCCGCCCCGAGACATCTAGCCTCGGCCGCTGTGCGCGTCCTCGAGATCCTCTTCGGTCTGATCCTTCAGATCCCGTTCGCGATCGCGTCCACGCTGCTCGCGTCGCGGATGCTCGGCGTGCGACGTTCGTGGGTCGCGGTCGGCATTGCGGGGTTCATCGGGTGGTTCTGCGGCAACCTGCTCGCGCTCGAGCTTGAGCGACTGGGATTGGGACGCGGCAACGCTCACGGTCCCGGTGGTGGTGCTGTCCGGCATCTTCACGATGCTCGCGGCGTTGGCGCTCGACTTCCTGGCCCGGCCCGGCACGCTCGCGCGCGGCGAACGCGCCGGACTGCTCGTCCTGCCGCGGCCGTTCTACGAGATCCGCCGCCGGCTGGCTCCGTTCGCTCGGTACCGACAGGTCCTCGCGATCGCACGCAAGAACGGGCTGATCGTCCCCGGCCTGTTGCGTGCGTCGCGCAACGTCGGGCGCGCCCCGATGGGTGTCGCGTTGCGCAAGACGCTCGAGGAATGCGGTGTCGCGTTCATCAAGGTCGGGCAGTTGGCGTCCACGCGCGTCGACCTGTTGCCGGCTGATCTGCGCACGGAGCTCGCCAAGCTGCAAAGCGGCGTGGCGCCGGAAGCGCGCGAGCCGATGCAGGAACAGCTCGAGAAGGAGCTCGGACAGCCGATCGACGAAGTGTTCGACGAGTTCGAGTGGGTGCCGATCGGGTCGGCGTCGATCGCGCAGGCCTATTCGGCCCGGCTCAAGACCGGAGAGCCGGTCGTCGTGAAGATTCAGCGACCCGACATGGACGAGCTCGTCGAGCGAGACATCGCCGCGATCATGCACCTGGCACTGGCGGTCGAGCGAAGAACACCGCAGGGCAAGGACCTGCACGTCTCGGTCGTCGCCGAGGAGTTCGCCGCGAGCTTGCGCAACGAGCTCGACTTCGTACGCGAGGCCGCCAACGCGATCGACCTCGCGGCCGTGACCCCGCCCGAGTCCGGCCTTCGCATCCCCCGCATCTACAGCGAGCACCTGACGAAGCGCGTGATGGTGCAGGAACGCTTCGAGGGTCCGAAGGTCGGTGACGCCGCGCGACTTGCGGAGCTCGGCGTCGATCCCGAGGAGCTCGCCGACCGGCTGGTGCACACGGTCGTGACGCACATGTTCTCGCACGGGCACTACCACGCCGACCCGCACCCCGGCAATGTGCTCGTGCTTGCAGACGGCACGCTCGGTCTCATCGACTTCGGTTCGACCGGCCGGCTCGACGGGCGCCAGCGCGTCGCGCTGATGGAGATGACTGCCGCCGCGCTCCGCGGAGACGCCGCGGCACTCCTCGACAGCATCGAGCAGGTCGCGCACGTCGGGACGAACGCGCGCGAGGGTGGCCTCGAGCGCGCGCTCGATCGCCTGATCACCGAGAACGTGCAGGCCGGCAAGCCGATCGACGTCAACGCCCTCAACGACATCCTTCCGCTGCTCGCGACGTACGACATCCAGATGCCGGGTGAGTTCAGCGTCGTCATGCGCGCTCTGGTGCTCCTCGACGGCACCGCCCGCATCATCAGCCCGGGATACTCGCTGCTCGACGGCGTCACGCGGATGCTCGACACGGCGATCCCCGTCTCGGCCCCCGAAGGCGGCACGCTCCAGGACCAGGTCATGCACGAGGTCATGCAGGAGCTGCCCCGGCTCCGGCGACTGCCCGCACAGATCGACCGCATCGCATCGCTCACGGCCCGCGGCGAGCTCCGCCACCAAGTCGCCTTGTTCGCGACCGAGGACGACGCACGTGTCATCTCGACGCTCGTGAACCGCGTCGTGCTCGGGATGCTCGGCGGGCTGTTGTTCGCGGGCTCCGCGTTGCTGTTGTCGGTGAACGAGGGTGGCGCGCTCGGGCACACGCCGCTCACGCGTGTGTTCGGGTACGTCGGGCTCGGGCTCTCCGTCTCGTTGGTGCTGCGCGTCGTCGCCGCGATCATCCGCGACGGCTACAACTAGGCTCGCGCGGGGCCAGACGTGTCCAATGTGATTGGACGCTACGACTGCGCAGCGACCGCGGCCGCGACGACGCCGAGCGCGACCCCACCCGCGACGTCGGCGGGGAGATGCGCGCCCACGTACTGGCGGGCGAGGGCAACAAGGCCCGCCGCCGTCCACGCGAGACCGGAAGCGCGGCGCGACAGCACGGGTGACGCGACACCGGCGAGCGTGAACGCGACCGCGGTGTGCCCGGACGGGAACCCGAGCCCCGATTGCGCCGCGCCGCGCACGATGACGTCTTGGAGGTGCGCTGCCGGCCGCCCGCGCCCGATCTGGTGCTTGACGATCTTGCAGATCGCCCAGACGGACCCGCCCGCGATGCCGAGCCGCACGGCGGTCTCGCGGCGCCCGGCGAGGGCCGTCGCACCCGCGGTGACACCAACAGCCGCGAGGCTCCCGCCCTGCATGACGACCCACAGTGGACCGTGGGCGGCGTCGGGAAGCGCGTTGACGCTGCGAAACACCCACTCTTCCGATGCACCGACCTGACCGCGGCGCGCGTGCTGCGCGAGCGCGCCGAAGACGCCGAACCCGGCACCCGCGATCGCGAGCCGCCGCCCGTTCACGGCTGGGCCTGGCCCAGAGTGCGGAGCCACTCCCTCGCCACCGAGGCCAGCGGCTCGCCACTCGCGACGCGCTTGTTGAGCACGCGCAGTTCCTTGGTCGTCAGGCTCGCGGTCACGGCTGCGAGCGCCTCCGCGATTCCGGCGTGCGTCCGCAGGACCGGCGTACGCACCAGCGGCACGATGTTCTCCGCGCGCGGTTCCTCCCGGTCGGGTTTCAGCAGGACGAGCCCGCGCTCTTGCACGAGCGGATCCGACGTCAGGACGACGCCGACCTCTGCTTCCCCCGCATCGAGCTGTTGCACGATCAGGTCGAGCGGCACCGCCGTGAAGGAACGGAATTTGATCCCGTAGTTCTGTTCGAGCACCGGGAGACACGCCGGACGCTCGGGGCATTCGGGCGGACCGACGAAATCGAGTGTCGACGCGATCGGCGCCAAGGCGCTGATCTTCGTCACGCCCAGTTGCCTCGCCGTGCTGGCGGACATCGCGATCGCGTTCCGGTCGACCGCGGCCGCGTACGGCAGCACCGAGACATTGCGTCCGGCCATCTGCTCGCGTAGTTGCTCGGCCACCGCGGGAGCCGTCCGGGGCGGCAGCGGGCCGAGATTCGCGAACTCGAGCGATGAGGCGAGGTACTCGGGCACGACGTCGACGAGGCCTTGCTCGAGCGCGGGCTGCACCACCTCGCGCGACCCGAGGCCGATCCGTCGCTGCACTTCGATGCCCTTCGCGACGAGCGCTTGCGCGAACAACTCCCCGAGCAACTCGCTTTCGGGGAAGTCGAAGGACGCGACCCGAACGAATCGCGGGTCCGGCTGCTCGCGCGCACTGCTCGGCCCGCTACTCCCGCAGGCGCCGAGCACGAGGACGAGGACGAGAAGGAGCCCGAGCACCGGAGAATGCCGCCAGCCCTGCGGCACCGAGCGCATGTTGCGTATCGTAACGACGACGGTCCGGGACGGCAGAGGGTGCGACATGGTGAATGTGCCGCTCAGGGTGGCCGGCACGCGTGGTCGACGTGGGCGCGTGCGCAGGCCGTCGGGCGAGCCACCGCCGCTGCCGCGCCACCTCGAGCGGTGGGACTGGATCCGGCTCGCGCTGTCCGGCGGGGTGCTCCTGGTCTACATCGTCGTCATCTTGTCGCAGGGCAGCGGGCTGTGGCTCGAGCGCATCGACCGTGCGTTGATGGATCCGATCCTCGACCTTCGCAGCGAAGGCTTGACACGCGTCGCGAAGAACGTCGAGGGCATCGCATCCCCATGGTCGATTCACATCATGCGGTGGTCCGCCGCGCTCTTGCTGCTCGTGTTCAAGAAGTTCCGCTTCCTCGTCGTGCTGCTGGTCGCATGGACGGTGTCAGCGATCGTCGCGAGCGGGCTGGCCGAGCTGTTCAAACGCGAACGACCCATTGGCGTGGAGATCCTCGGACGTTGGAGCGGCTACTCGCATCCCTCACTGCCGATCGTCGCCCTCGCGGGGCTGCTGTGCGGGGTCTGCCTCACGGTCGTGCCGCGCGGACGCCTCCGGTACGCCGTCGAAGTCGCGAGCGGCCTCACGATCGTGGCGGTCGGCGTCGCACGTGTGTACCTGGGCAGCGACCACCCGACCGATGTCGTGTTCGGCACGCTCTTGACGGTGACGATCGTCGCACTGGTCTGCCGGCTGTTCCTTCCCGAGGAGGTGTTCCCCGTCGAGTACCGACGCGGGCGCAGCGCGCACCTCGCGCTCGACGACGAGCGACAGACCGCGATCCGCACGGCAATCTCCGAACAGCTCGGGCTCGACATCGACGAGATCAAGGCATTCGGTCTTGCCGGCTCGGCCGGGTCGACGCCGATGCGCCTCACGACTGCGGGTGAGCCGCGGCTACGACTGTTCGCGAAGCTCTACGCGCGCACTCATGTGCGCTCGGACCGTTGGTACAAGCTCGGGCGGGAGATTCTCTACGGACGCCTCGAGGACGAATCGAGCTTCTCGACGGTTCGCCGGCTGATCCAGTACGAGGACTACATGATGCGTGTGATGCGCGACGACGGCGTACCCGTCGTCGCCACTTACGGCATCGTCGAGATCACGCCCGAGCGCGAATACATACTCGTCACCGACTTCCTGGACGGGGCCAAGGAGATCGGCGACCCCGAAGTCGAGGTCGACGACACGCTGATCGACGAGGGACTCCAGGCGATCCGCACGATGTGGAATGCCGGCGTGGCACATCGCGACATCAAGCCCGCGAACATCATGGTGCGCGATGGGCACATCGTGCTGATCGATGTGGCGTTCGCGCAGCTGCGACCGAGCGCGTGGCGCGAGGCGGTCGACCTCGCCAACATGATGCTCGTGCTCGCGCTGAAGACCGACGCCGAACGCGTTTACGCCCGAGCGTGCAACATCTTCACGCCCGACGAGATCGCAGAGGCGTTCGCGGCGACCCGGGGCGTCACGAGTCCCACCCAGCTGCGGGGGTTCCTGCGCGCGGACGGTCGCGCGCTGATCGAGAAATTCCGTGCGCTCGCGCCGGCGCGGCCCGTCATCTCCATCCAGCGCTGGACATTGCGGCGCGTCGGCCTCGTGACGACGACGTTGGTGGTGACCCTCCTGGGCGCAGTGATCGTGCTGAGCAGTCTGCTGACCGTGCCGTCGTGAGGTGGCCCTGGGCTCGCCTCGCGACTGCAACCGCGGTCGCGCTGCTCGCGGGGTCGAGTATCGCGGCCTGTGCCGCCGCTCCCACGCTGGCGCGCCCGGACTGTGGCACCGAGCAGCTCTCGACGCTGACGCTCATGGCGCAGTCGGTCCACACGGCGTCGATGGTGCCCTGCTTGCGGACCACACCCGCCGGTTGGAGCTTCCACGAGCTCGAGGTCCGTCAGAACGAATCGCGCATGACGCTCGACTCCGACCGGGCGGGCGACGAGGCGCTGGAAGTCACGCTGACGCGGACGTGCGACACGGCCGGCGCGGTGCAAATCCCGTCGGACGAGCAACACACCGAGCGGTACGAGACGGTGGACCGGGTCTCGCCCGACTACGTCGGGACGCGTTACTACGTCTTCGACGGCGGCTGCGTCACGTATCGATTCAACCTGGATACCGAACGACCGAGCGTGCTGATCAACGAGGCGACGTTGATGGTCGGTTTCGCGACGCGTGCCGAGCTACGGGAGGAGCTGGCGCGAGAGTCGCACGGGGTCATCGAGAACGGGCCCTGATGGCGCGCGCACACAGCTTGTTGAACCGGCGGCGCGTGCTGATCGTGTCGCTGATCATGTTGTTCGCGGCCCTGGTGCTCACCCTCCTCGTCGCGAACCCCTCGACGCGCAGTGCCGTCCAGCACATCGACGACTGGTGGCGCGATCGCATGCATGACGCGCGCTGGCACCCGGCGACACGCGCGCTGAAGGCGTACACCGTGCTCGGTTCGCCGGTGATCCAGTGGGTGGTGCGCGCCGCCACGATCGTTGCCCTGGTGGTGCGTCGCCGGTTCCTGCAGCTGGGCGCGTTCGGGGCCGCAGTCGTCACCTCCGAGCTCTGCATCGGTCCATTGAAGGCGGCCATCGACCGACCGCGTCCGGTGGGCTCGCTCGTTGCGACGAGCGGCGCGTCGTATCCGTCGGGCCATGCCATCGCGATCTCGGTGACCGCGATCGGCGTGGTCCTCGCACTGCTCCCGCCCGGGCGCCGCCGGCTGCGCTGGGAGCTGCTCGCGGCGTTGCTGACGTTCCTGATGTCGCTGTCGCGCGTGTACCTCGGCGCGCACTGGCTCACCGACGTCATCGGCGGCAGCCTGATCGGTGCCGGCCTCGCGCTGTTCTGGCCGGCCTCGCTGGAAGAGATCCGGGCGCGGACGCGCTGGGCGGTGCCGTTACCGGCTCAGGTCGGCGCGGCGACGGGCGTCGGCATCTCCGACGACGACCGCCGGGCGAGCTGGCGCCGCCAGATCACGTAACACACCGCCCCGATCGGGATCGGCGGGAGATACGTGAGTGCGCGGAACACGAGGACGGCGGCCACGATCGGCGCGTCTGCGCCCCCGGCCGCGACGAGACCGCCGGTGAGGCCGAGCTCGACCACGCCGAGGCCGCCCGGCGTCAACGGGATCGCCGAGACCAGTCGGATGAACGAGAAGGCGGCGAGCGCCTCTTGCCAGCTGACTTCTTCTTGAGAAACGCCCACGTGGCGCAACGCGACCAACAGCACGAGGAAGAGCGAGAGGTGGCTGATCAGCGTCCAGACGGTGAGGGCGATCCATCGATGTTGCACGAGGTCGATCGTCTCTCGCCGGAACTTCACGAGCGTCTGCCCGAAGCCGCTGATCGGCGCCTTGTTGCGACGCCGCCGGATCTTGTTCACGAAGTTGGAGCCGAATTCGCCGATCGCGGAACGCGGCTTTCTCGCTGCGCAGGATCGCGGTGAACAGCGCCACGAAGATCGCCAAGGCGACCACGCCGGTCACCGATGCGACGACGACGCTGCCACTCGGGCTTCCCCCGACGACGACCAGCACGAGCGCGACAACGGGCAGGAGCAGCTTCGCGAAGTTGTTCCAGATGCCGGAGACGAGCAGCGACAAGGTGATCGGGCGAGGCTTGAATCCCCATGACCGGTACATGGCGACGTTCATGCCGATGCCGAACGCGCCGCCGACCGGCACGGTGTTCGCGACCGCGGTCGACGCCTGCGAAGAGATCGTCGACTGTCCAAAGGTCATTCCGGGAAGCGACGCCATCTGCGCGGGCTGATAGCTGATGAGGTTCCAAAGCGCGACGAGGCCCAAGGTCGCGATCTCGAGAGGTGTCATGTCCTTGATGGTTTCCCATACGTCGCTGTAGTTGGCGACCTTGGGCAGGAAGTAGAAGAACACGGCGAAGATCACCGCGAGCGAGAGCACGATGCCGACGTATTTGCGCCAGGCCGGAGGCCGTGCCTTCGCAGGCTCCGGAACCGCGTCCGCGAATGTGGTATCCCCGCTGTCGATGGCACGACAGTACTGCGAGGCGTATGGTCCGCGCCGTGGCGTCTCCTCGGCGGACCGCTGATCTGATCGTCGCAGGTGTGGCGCTCGCGGTGCTCGTTGTGTGCGGTCTCGTCGCGAAGAACGGCACGGTGCCGTCGGGGGAAGCCGACGTCTTCCACTGGATCAACGACTTGCCGGCCTGGCTGTACCGGCCGGTATGGCCGTTCCAGCAGCTCGGCACGATCCTCGTCGGACCGCTTGTCGCCACCGTGGCGTTCTTCCTCCACCGACGCCGCCTCGCGCTCGCGGCGATCACGGCGACAGTGCTGAAGCTGCTCGGCGAACGCGTGGTGAAGCTTCTCGTCGAGCGCCAGCGACCGGGCACGTCGATCGGTGACGTCATCCTGCGGGGTGATGTCTCCCCGGCCGGTGACAGCTTCGTGTCGGGCCATGCGGTGCTCGCGGTCGCGCTCGCGGCGCTCATCAGCCCGTATCTGCACCGGTGGTGGAAGCTCGTCCCGTGGGTGCTCGCCGCGCTCAACGGTTTCGCGCGCATATACGTCGGCGCGCACAACCCGCTCGACGTCGTCGGCGGGTCCGCCCTCGGCCTCGCCATCGGATCGACGCTCAAGTACGCCTTCGCCCTCGGCCCCGCAGACGGCACGTCAGCGAGGCGTGTGTGAGGTGCGAAAATCGCACCTCACACACGCCTACCGCGTCGCCGTACCCCTGGACGAGCACGATCTCGGCGGAGTGCTCCGGACAAGGAGTCGAGGTCGGCAACCGCGCGCTCGTACAGGACGACGTCCAGCCGGTTGTACTGGAGGATGACATCGCGGGTCTGCTCGTCGAGCGCGAATGACGACCGGCCGCGCTCTGCCTTGCGCATCCACGCACGCGTCGGCCTCCAATCAAGCGCTCGATAGATCAGCTCGAGCGATTCCGGCATGCGCTCCATGACTCCGACGACATCGAATGACGTGTCGATGTTCGCGAGCGCACGTTCCAAGACTGCTCGGTCGTCTGTCGTCTCGACGCCGGCATGACCGCTCACGATGCGCACCATGTGGTTGTTCACCTGGTGGCATCGCTCGCTCTCGAGGAGCTCTTTCAACGTCATGCCACTCGCGGATCGCGTCGTGATACTCGCTGTCCGGCCTCACAGCCTGATGCCGGAAGAACGACACGACCCGATCGACCGGCTCGCGCAAGAGCGTCATGTAGCGGCCGTCCGCGCCGAGCAACTCGTGGAAGCCGTACGAGAAGTGGCCGAAGACGAGGTCGGCGGCATGCACCCGTTGTTGCGCCTCGGCGAGGAAGTCGGGGTCGTACCAGTACACCGGTATCCAACGGTCTTCCGGGTACCGCTTCTCCAAAATCTCGCGCAGAGCGGTGCCCGCGGTCTTCGGGATGTGGAGAAAGTAGGTTCGTTTCACAAGGGGTTACCGCGCCCACTCGCCGGACCGCAGCGACGCTAGCGGCGTCGCGTCCAGGCGTGTGTGAGGTGCGAAAATCGCACCTCACACACGCCTACTGCATTACCGCGGCCCAGACGGCGAAGAGCGGGTCACCGCGATGGGTTTCGGGCGTGCAACGCCGCGAGACGGCGGGCGCATAGCCGCCGGCGCGCCGGAAGTACTCGGCGACGATCTGCTGGTGCGCCGCGTCGTCGGATGAGAGCCATCCCCGGATCGCTTTGGTGGGGAACAGCCGGTTAGAGAACGTGCCGCTAGGATACCGGTATGGCTGCGAAACGAACCCGAGACCGTGCACGCCGATGCGGGCTCTACATCCGCATCAGCAAAGACCGGGCGAACGAAGTCAGTACCGACGTACAGCGTGAGTCGTGCGAGAAATACGCGGCGGATCGCGGCTGGGAAGTGGTCGAGACCTTCGAGGATGTCGGCCGGTCCGCATTCAAGGCGAACGTCCGCCGCCCGCGTTCGAAGCGATGGTCGGCGCGGTCGAGGACGGCGCCGTTGACACCGTGATCGCGTACAAGCTCGACCGGCTGTCGCGATCTGTGCGGGACTTCGCGAACTTCCAGCACACGCTCGCCGAGCACGGCGCCGAGTTCGTGAGCGTGACCGATGGGTTTGATACGACCACGGCTATGGGTGAGGCGATGGTCGAGATCGCGGCGGTGTTCGCGAAGCTGGAATCGGGAGTGAAGTCGGACAGGATCAGCGACACGCTCGCGTACCGACGGGCGCGGGGCGCGCCGACGAACGGGCAACGTCCCTTCGGCTTGTCGGCCGACCGGAAACATCTCGATCCGGCCGAGGCGAAGGTGATCCGACGTGCCGCGCAGCGGTCGCGCGCGGGGACTCAATCCGGCAAATCGTCGCCGACCTGAACGCCAAGGGCATCAAGACTCGGCACGTGGTGGCCTGTGGAACCGTCGAGGGCTCGCGTACGTGCTGAAGTCTCCGACGACGGCCGGTCTGCGCGATGTCGATGGTGTGCTCGTCGAGGGCACCATGCCCGCCGTGCTCGACCGTCCCACGTGGGACAAGGTCGCCGCGGTCCTCGGCGATCCCGACCGGAACCGTAACGGCAACAATGCGCCCGTGCACCTGTTGACCGGCATCGTGACCTGTGCCCAGTGCGGGACGCCGATGGCGACGAAGCCCCACAAGGCCGGCTCCCGGTACGTGTGCGCCCCACGTAAGGGCTACGACGCCTGTCAGGGCGTCAGCATCGACGGCACCAAGACGGACGACCTGATCTCGGCCGCGATCGTGCACAGCCTCGACAGTCCCGCGGTACGGAAGGCGATGCAGAAACCCGAGCGTTCGCGTGCCGACGTGCTCGCCGGGATCGACGACGACCTCGCCGCGGTCGCGCTCGAGTTCGGCGAAGGTCGTCTGAGCCGCCGGGAATGGCAAGCCGCGCGCGTCGCGCTCGAAACCCGGCGTTCCGAAGCTGAAGCAAACGTGTCACGCGTGTCACATTCGGCGGCGGTACGGAAACTGGCGGGGGCACGCGACATCGGCAAGGCGTGGGTCGCGCTCGACGTGCACGTCCAGCGCACGATTCTGCGCGTCCTCGCCGACACGGTGACAGTGGCACCCGCGGTGCCGGGCCGACAGTTCGATGCCGACCGCATCGACATCGCCTGGAAGGCCTAGACGTCTAGCGAAAAAGACCGCGCTTGAAACGGCGCCGCGCCGCATGGAACTTGGCCGCGAACTGTTTGCCGTCGATCACCGTGACCGCGCCACAGTTTCTTTTGGCGCAGGTGATAGCCCAATCGAAAATCGTGATGCGTGATTGGAGTTCGGTCGCCCGGTCGGCGGGCGCGAGATTCCGGTACTTGGGATGGAAGACCCAACGGCCGCAGCTCATCGCCCCGCACTCGGGGCAACGGGCTTTGAGGCGCACAGGTGCCTTTCCGGAGTGAATCACAGTCGTGTAAGCTTAGCTTGGAACACGAACGACGGCATAGCGGAATCTCCGTAGGCCACCACTCACCGCAAGACGGTGAGCCGGAGCTGCGGCCCGCACCGTCGGGGGGATGGAGGAGTTACCCCCGAGCATCACCTCCGAAGGCCCGAGCAATGGGCCGGAGGTTGTCATGCTCGCAGTCCCCCAACCGGCCAAAGCCGTCGCCGCGCAGCGGCGCATCCGCAACACCGACATCGCCGCCGCGGTCGGTCTCACCCCGGCATACGTCGGAAGGATTTTGAACGGCCTCGTCGTTCCGTCCGAGCAGGTCCGGCGCGACATCGCCGCATACTTCGGTGAACCCGAGCAGGAGCTGTTCCGCTCCGATATGGCCGACGAGTTCGCCGCCGTCGCCGAGTTCGTACGCGGACCAGGAAGGCATCGCACGTTCCCCTGAAGCTCGAAACGCGAGCGCCGCCCAGAAGGTCGCCACGCTGCTCCGGGCGGCGGAACAGTGAGCCCGCCGAAGAAAAGAAGCCGGGGCGTCGACCGCGCCCCGGCCCCTCGCAAAGCCGTTTCTTCTACCCTCGCCCGGCACCGTATCGCAGAGGATGCGGTGGAGCAGATCATCGAAGCGATTCGGTGGCTCGAAGCTTCCGACTGAACATTGTGTGCCGGGCTGCTCGGCCTCGATGGGCTGTCATTGACCGAAGCGGCCGAGCATTCCGTCGTATGTCAGGGCCGTGCCCGTCAGCGTCTCGAACTGGCGATGGTGACCGAATGACGGCGCGGCCCTCAGACGCATTCACACCTCGGCTTCCCCCTTATCTCCGTCGCGGGCCTCTCGTCGAACCGCTGACGAACGACGAGCCCGTCTACTCGGAGAAGCATCGGCGCCTCGTTGCCGAAGGGATCGACCCGCCGGCCGAACACTTCGCAAAGGACGCGCACGGCACACGCGTGCCATCCGGCCAGGCCGAGCAGTTGATAACACGTGTTATCACTTCGAGTTGGGCGGCGGTCGATCTCGCTCCGATCGTCGCGGGCACGGCCGGTTCGGACGAACCCGTGATGCTCCGACGCGACGACGGCATCTCGTGCCTGTACGACTCGAAGGTGCACTTCATCGCGGGCGAGTCGGAGACGGGCAAGACGTGGTTCGCGCTGCTCGCCGCGAAACAGGAACTGCTCGCCGGCCATCACGTCGCGTTCTTCGACTTCGAGGACAACGAACGCACACTCGTCCAACGTCTACGCGACATGGTGATTCCCGACGACGTGATCGTGGAGCGGTTCCACTACGTGAGGCCGGATGCGCCGCTCGACGACGCCGGGCTCGATGACCTTTGCATGATGTTCGCGGTCGCGAGGCCGACGCTGGCGATCATCGACGGCGTCACCGAAGCGATGGTCCTCCACGGCTACGAACTGAAAGACAACACCGACATTGCACGGTGGCTGGCACGCGTGCCGAAGCGGCTCGCGAACTGGGGGACCGCGGTGTTGCAGATCGACCATGTCGCCAAGGACCGTGAAGGGCGAGGACGGTTCGCGATCGGCGGGCAGCACAAGCTCGCCGGCATCGACGGCGCCGCATACACCATCGAGGTCGTCAAGCCGTTCGGGCGTGGCATGTCCGGTGTGGCCCGCGTGTACGTCGCCAAGGACCGTCCCGGATGGATCCGCCAGCACGCACCCGGCGGTCTCGTCGGAGAGTTACACGTCGACTCAGACCCCGACGGCGGCGTCGGGCTCGAACTCGTCGCCCCGGCCGTACACGACGGCGCGCCGTTCGGCCGACCGTCCTGATGCAACGCGTGTCGAAACTGTTGGAGGAGACGTCGGGCCTCTCGAAGCGGGCCATACGCGGAGGCGTGAAAGGCAAGGGCGTCGCGGTCGACCTGGCACTCGAAACACTGATCGCCGAGGAGCACGTGCGCGTCGAGAGTCACGGCACCACGCGCCATCACTTCAGCGTCAGGCCGTTCCGGCACGACGAGGAATCGGACACATGACCGACCGTGTCCCCGTGTCCCGACCGTGTCCCGACCGTGTCCCAGGACACGGGCCAAACCGTGTCATACCGGAACGTGTCCCCGTGTCCCCTGCTTATACAGAAGCAGGGACACGGGACACGGACACGGTGGCTGGCGCAAAGACACACCGTGTCCCCGAGGACACACCCGTCTCGCTCACCCCGTCGCTCGTCGTGCCGGTCCCCGGCCGCGAGAACCAACGCGTCGAAAGCGTTACGGCTCGTTCTCGAAGGACGGCTACGCGTCCGCGTCGTCGACCCGTCACGTCGCCGCGTCTGGGTCCAGGTACGCGGTTCGTCCGGCAAGAACTACAGCGTCCGCTACGACGGCCACGAATGGCGCTGCCCATGCGCAAGTCCGCGGCATCTGCTCGCACCTCATGGCGACATGGCTCGTCATCGCACAGGACGTCGACCAATGACCCACAACCGCACCCCCCAAGGGGGGCGGCTCGCGATGGCCTTGCACCACGACAGCCGTCACCCTGCCACCCGTCTCGGATTATGTGCAGTGTTTTGGAGGTTGTCGAGTGACTCGTCGTAAGGCTCCTGAGGAGCGGGTTGGCCGTCGTGTGTATGCGGGGGAGCCGGGTTTCAAGCCCAGGCCCTCCGGAGGGCCTGCGTCTCGTCGTCGGGCGCCGCGGTGCGAGTTCTTGTCGCTTGGGCCGGCGATGTGGCTATGGATCGCGGCGCACCTGACCGCTCCCGATGGGCCACTCGCCGGTCAGCCGTTCGAGCTGAACGCCGACCAGACCGCGCTGCTGTACCGGTGGTACGGGGTCGACGAGGCGGGCCTGTTCGTCTACCGCCGCGGGTGTTGGCGGGCGGCGCAGGGCACCGGCAAGTCCCCGTTGCTGGCCACGGTCGCGCTTTGGCCGAGCTGGCGGGCCGATCGCGCTGCGCCGGATTCGACGCGAAGGGCAGGCCGGTCGCGGTGCGCGCCGACGACGGCCGTGGGTGCAGATCGCCGCGGTGTCGGAGGATCAGGCGGGCAACACGTTCCGGGCGGCGCACGCGATGGCGGTCGACTCCGACCTGGCCGGGCAGCGCTGCTCGACGTCGGGTTGACCCGGATCACGCTCCTCGAGGGCGTCAGGGCTGCTCGAGGCCGGTCACGGCGAGCGCCGGCGTACGCGGTTCGGGCAGCGGGTCGACGTTCGCGGTGCTCGACGAGACGCACCTGTGGACGCGTCGAGAACGGCGGTGATCCGTCTGGCGGACACGATCCGCCGTCAGCGCGTCGAAGATGGGCGGGCCGGACGTTCGAGTCGACGAACGCGCACGCGGTCGGTGAGGGCTCGGTCGCCGAAGCGACTCTACACGGCGGCCGCAGACGAGGAGGCCGTCGGTTCTGTACGTCGCGGCGGAAGGCGCCGCGACGGTCGAGGACCTGACCGACTTCACGACGGTCGTACGCGGCGCTCGAGGTCGCCTACGGCGACGCGGCGACGATCAGGGGCGGTTGGGTCGATCTCAACCGGGTCGGCCCGCGACATCGCCGATCCGGCCATGAACCCCGACGACGCCCGCCGCTACTACTTGAACCAGATCCGGTCGGGCGGGTCGACGGCGGTCGACGTCGCCGATCTGGGAGTCGCTGCGCCGATCGACGCCGGGTCGTGCGAGCCGGGACGCGCATCGCGCTCGGGTTCGACGGCTGCGATCAGCGACGACGAGACGGTGCTTATAGGGCTGCACGGTGGACGGGCACCTGTTCACTGATCGGCGCTTGGTCGCGGCCGGACGGACGCGCCGAAGGTGGCGCGATCCCTCGCTGCCGAGGTGCACGCCGGCGGTCGCGACACGTTCGAGCCGCTACGACGTCGGGCAGCATGTACGCCGACCCGCCGAAGTGGTGGTCGGAGATCGACGAGTGGGCCGGGCAGTATGGCGAGGACGCTGGTCGTGGCGCTCGACACGAACCAGCGCCCGCCGGTTCGCTCCATTGTGTCGACCGGTTCGCGACCGCGGTCGCAGAGGGTGCGGTGTCCCACGACGGCGACGCGCTGCTGACCGCGTGCGCTGGCGCGCGTGCGCCCGCAAGAAGGTCCGTCTCCGCGACGACCCGGACGACGGCCGTACCCGGTTCGTGATCGTGAAGGCGGACACCCGGAAGATCGACCGGGCCGTCGCGGCTGTCCTGGCGTTCGGCGCGGCGGAAGAGATGCCGAGGCACCGACAGTATCCGTTGGGCGCATGGAGATAGGAGCAGACGTGACGAATCGGGGTACGAGGAAGCTCAGCGCAGGTTAGAGTCAGCGATCGCACAACAACTGCGTCGCAGGTTGGCACTTGCGGCGGATACGCGAGGCGAACGAAGACTTGAGGACTATCTCGTAGAGCAAGCGATGCTCCGTTCGACGGGCTGCTGCGCGGACGTCATGGACGACGACTACGATGACGAGTAGCTGCTTCGTGTGCGCTCGCCTGTGGGCTGGGTTCGCTCAGAGGTAAAGCAACTGGCGTTTCGGGCTCGGAACGTCGAGCGAACGAGATGTTCGTATGCGCGCACTCGGTGCACAGCGATACAGGAAGGACGACGATGACGGATTATGCGGCGTTGCACGCCGAGAAGGAATCGAAGCTCCGGGAGTTGCGTATGTAGTGAGATCGACTCATGGAGGAGCTGCACAGTCGCCGACCGTCGACTACGGCACCGACGAACGTGCCAAAAGGCTCGAGGCCGGTGTCCAAAAGGCGGCGTCGAAATCGACGACGTGCAGGGCGAGATGCGCGACCTGATCCACCGGCAGAGTCGCGGACGGTGACCCGAGTCTCAAGTACGAGCGTGGCGACGACAGCGGCCCGGACCTCGTGACGACACGGTTTGGCGATCCGTGGTCTAGCGAGAAGATGCCGAAAGGATCGAGCACGTGCTGCGCTCGATCAGGTGTCACGCGACGGCCTGCCGGGCGTCGAGGAAGCGTGCGCCCGGGTGGAGCGTGCGCTCGACGGACGGGACGGCCGTGTCGACGAGTCCGCGCTCGGCAAGCTGGACGGCCGTGCAGAGTGATCCTCCGAGCAGCGTGCGTTCAGCAAATGGTTTCGGGATCCGGAGCACGGAAATAGGGAATGGACCGGCGAAGAACTGGCCGGTTCAACGCAGCCGGAGTTTGCAAAGAGCAATGTCGCTTGGCGGTACTGCCGCCTTCATGGTGCCTTTCGCTTTGGATCCGAGCATCATAAATGTCGGTGATTCGTCGTTCAATCAGGTGCGGCAAGCGGCAAGAAAAGTCACCATCGCATCCGATGTGTGGCACGGCGTGAGCAATGCCGGCATTATGGTGTCGTGGGACGTGGAAGCGCAAGAAGTTTCGGATGATGCGCCCGTGCTGGTGCAGCCGACGATCCCGGTCCATAAAACCGCCGCGTTGGTGCCGATTTCCATTGAAGCTTTGCAGGACGCGGGAGAACGTCGCCGCGGAAGTCACGACCCTGCTGCAGACCGCAAGGGACGACCTCGAGTCGACCGCGTTCGTCACCGGCACCGGCTCGAATCAGCCAACTGGCATTCTTACGGCGCTGTCCGGCGTGACCGCGAGCACCGTGGCCACAACAACCGCAGATGCTTTCGCACTCGCCGACATTTACAAGCTCGATAATGCGCTTCCTGCGAAGTGGCGGCAACGTTCGTCATGGCTCGCCAACCGTGCGATCTACAACGCGAGCCGACAGTTCGACACGAGTGGTGGTGCCGCGCTTTGGACGACACTCGCCAATGATGTGCCGCCGTCTTTGTTGGGCCGGCCGACACTCGAAAGCGAAGCGATGGCGTCCAGCCCGTCCGGCACAAACGTCAAGTTCATGGTGCTCGGCGACTTCTCCCAAATGGTGGTCGTCGATCGTGTCGGGACTACCGTCGAATTTATTCCGCACCTTTTTGGGGCGAGTGGCAGGCCCACCGGGAGTCGCGGGTTCTACATGTTCGCCCCGTTGGTTCGGACGTCACCGCGGCGAACGTGTTCCGTCAATTGAACGGCGCTTGAGGTTCGGCGTGATGCGCGGCTTCAGTTCCCTGCCGCATCACGTTCGACGCGGTCGGGCCTGCGTCCTTGGCGGACAGGTCCGGCCGCAAAATCTCCGGCGTGCGCGCGCGGTTACCGGATTGCGAGCCGCGGCGGCACGCCGGGCTCGGTGGCGCGCGTGGCTGGTGTGTGACTCCTTACGCTGGCCGCGTCCCCCTTGTGTCGGCCGTGCGCGTGCAGCGTCCCGCCCGAGCGCGCGCGGCCGACACCTTCGCGGTCTTAAGCGGGACGCCTGCCCTCCCACCGGTGCCATGCGTGTGGGGCTAGGGAGCGAGCAAGCCACGCAAGTTGTCCAGTGAGCGGACAGGCTCCTAGTCACATGCTCCTCGGGTGCGATGCCGACACCCAGAGCCGTAGTTCCCCTTGTGTTTGAGAAGTTGTGCCTCGCCGGTCGTCGCGCCGTGTCCCAGAAGTCCGAGAGAGATCGGCGATGGCCTAGAACTGCACGCCGCAGTAGTTGCAGCCGGCGGGCGTCCACACGATGCACGGCGCCGGGTCGCCTTCGTGGCGTAGCTCTCGTCCCCGGCACCCGTCTTCGTCTTCGTCGAGGGTGCAGCCCGCGATGGTGCCGTCGGCGTGCACGATCAGGCCGCCCGGACATGTCGCCACGCGAGACCGTATTCCCCGGGGCGCGACGAGAAAAATCGCGTATTCCTGACGCATCGCTGCGCCATGGCGCGGTAGCACTTGGGCTCGCCCTTTGCGGCGTGCGGTTCTAACGGGACGGGCGGCCGGGACCGGGTTGGGCTCCTTCACTTGTGGAGTGGGCTGAGGCGAGGAAGTGTTCCGGGTCAGCCGAGGGGATCGACCCCTCGCGTTTTCTGCGGGGAGGTCCGTGGCATGTTCGCAAGACGAGCGTGTTCGCACACGTCCATCGAAGACACGCCGAAGCGCCGGCGCGAAGGGAGAGGTCTCGGACCATTCACGAGCGGGCATCTCACGATCATCGCGATCACGTTGTTGATCTTGGTGGCGTTTCCGTTCGTGGCGTTCGTGGTGACCGGCAGCAACGTGTTCGTGACCGACGCGACGAGCGGAAATCGGGCCACGGTGGCGGGCGGGAAACTCAAAGTCGATACCGGCGCCGCCAACTTCTTCGGCATCACGCCCGTCGTGCCGGTCGCCCCGCAGATCTATCCGACCGGCGACATCATCCACACCCTCGCAAACGGAATCAATGAATACGTCTACCCGGACGGCTGCGGTTCCGGCACCTGCCAGACGTTGCTGAAGCCGCCCGCAGGGAAGGCCGCCGTCGTCACCTCAATCCATATCAACACCTTTTCTCTCAACGCCGTCGGACCCGGTCACGACGTGGCGATCCTTCGGAGCAGCAACGGCAGCTGCAGCACTGCGACCATTGACCGCGCCATTGAGATCTTCAATCCGGGTGGAATCGGTGAGACGCAGTTGCAATACGACATGCCCGGCGGCCTGTCAATCCCCGCAGGGAAAGCTCTGTGCGTTGTCAACAACGACTCGAACAACCAAGCCTTCACGGTCTCGGCACGCGGCTACGCGGTGGCATCGAACGTCGTGCCCGCCAACGCAGCCCCGGCCGGTGCACCCAAGGGCGCCGCGCTCCTCAAGCCCCAGCAGTAACCCCACAACGGCCTCGACGGCGGAACACCTCGAAGGGGTGTCGGCCGGGCGCGCCGATCGTTCACTCTGACGGCACGGTCGTGGGCTGCACCCTCGACGACGATGAGGACGGCTGCCGCGGCCGTGAGCTACGCCACGAGGGCGATCCGGTGCGGTGTTGGGTCTGGCTCGGCGGCTGCAACTACTGCGGCGTGCACTGCATCGGGTAGGTATCCCAGCCGGACGTACTCATTCGAGAACGTGCAGACGAAGAGGCCGCCCGGTCGCACGACGCGCGCGACCTCACGGAACACGTCGACCGGGCGCGTGAGGTAGTCGACCGAGACGCAGCATGTCGCGTGATCAAACGTGTTGTCGGCGAAGGGAAGCGCGGGGTCCGCGTTGAGGTCATGCACGACCCACGCGCGCGCCTGCGGGTTCGCGGCCAGCTCGTCCGCATTCATGCCGAGCACGGTCAACGCCTCCGGTGTCTGCTCGAAATGCGAGACCCACGAGCCCATCAGATCGAGGACGCCACCTGTGACGTGCAGCTCCTCGTAGAGCGCGCCCACCGCTGCGATCGCGCCGTCGTCGATGTGGGTGACGTAACGAGGGAACGCGTAGAACTCCGCATCCGCGGCATCATCGCCACGGACGAAGAATCCCGGCGGAAAGGGTGTCTGGTCCTGCGGGTTGTTCGACATCGGCGGCGAGCACCCTACGTGGGCGGTGCTGGAGATGGCACAGCCCCGTGCGCGAGGCTTGTACGCATGACGGGTGGCAATTCCGAGGGAAAAGTGCTCGTCACCGGCGCGTCCGGGTTCATCGGCTCGGCGGTCGTGCGGGCCCTCACCGAACAGGGCTACCGCGTCCGCGCCCTGATCGAACCGGGCCGCAGCGACGACAACCTCGCGGGCGTTCCGATCGAGCGCATCGTCGGCGACATCCGGGATCATGCCGTACTCGACGAAGCGACGGATGAGATCGCGACGGTGTTCCACCTCGCGGCCGTCTACCGATTCTGGGCCGCCGATCCCGACCTCTTCTACGACGTGAACGTCGGTGGCACGATGAACGTCATCCGCGCGGTCGAGCAGGCGAAGTGCCGGCGACTCGTCTACACGAGCACGGTCGGCACGATCGGTGTCGCCGAGCACGGGCGTCCCGCCTCCGAGGACTCCCTCGTACACTTCGACCATCTCTTCGGGCACTACAAACGCTCGAAGTACCTCGCCGAGCACGAGGTCTTGCGCGCCGGTGCGCGCGGCCTTCCCGCCGTGCTGGTGCATCCGACGTTTCCGGTCGGCGAGGGCGACTCCGCACCGACGCCCACGGGCCGCACGATCGTCGAGTTCCTCAACGGGCGAATCCCCGCGTACGTCGACACCGCGCTGAACGTCGTGCACGTCGACGACGTCGCACGCGGTCACGTGCTCGCCGCCCAGCTCGGCGAGCTCGGGCGCAGCTACGTGCTCGGCGGCGAGAACATGTCACTGCGCACGATGCTCGCGACGCTCGCGGACATCTGCGGGATGCGGGCACCGCGCGTCCGCCTCAGCCCGCACGTCGTGCTCCCGATCGTTCGCAGCGCGGAGTGGTTCGAAGCCAAGGTGCTCCGGCGCGAGCCGACGTTGCCGTCCGAGCCGGTCCGCATGGCGACCACACGCATGGAGTACGACGACAGCCGGGCGCGCACCGAGCTCGGCTACACGAGCGCTCCTGCGCGCGACGCCCTGCTCCGCGCCGTGCGGTGGTACGTCGCGCACGGGTTCGTGAAACCGGCGCAGGTCGAGCGCATTCAGCGTGCGGGGAAGCTCGGATCGTGACCGCCCAACGCCCATTCGACGTGCGGGTGCTGCTGGCCGAGCGCGGGCACGAAGCGTTCGCGCTGCACGAACGTTACCTGAACCCGCAGATGCCCCGCGTGCTGCGGACGATCGGCTTCGATCACGAATACGTCCGAGCCGAGGGCCCCTACCTCTTCGACCGGGACGGAGCTCGATATCTCGACTTCCTCGCGGGGTTCGGTGTGTTCGCGCTCGGCCGGTGCCATCCTGCGATCGAGCAGGCGTTGCGAGATGCGATCGAATGTGCGCTGCCCAATCTGGTGCAGATGGAGTGCCAGCCGCTCTCCGGTCTGCTCGCCGAAGCGCTCGTACAGCGGATGCCGACCGATGCGTACCGATGCTTCTTCACGAACAGCGGCGCCGAGGCCATCGAGACCGTCATCAAGTTCGCTCGGGCCGCGACCGGGCGCTCGCGCATCCTGTTCGCCGACCATGCGTTCCACGGCCTGACGACGGGCGCGCTGTCGTTGAACGGCGGGCGCGAGTTCCGCGAACGCTTCGGCGACTTGTTGCCGGGTTGCGAGAGCGTGCCCTTCGGTGACCTCGACGCGTTGGAGCGCGCGCTCGAAGCGCGCGACGTCGCGGCGTTCGTCGTCGAGCCGATCCAGGGAAAGGGCGTTTACGTCGCGCCCGAGGGATATCTCCAGGAGGCGGCCGAGCTGTGTCACCGGCGCGGAGCACTCCTCGCGATCGACGAGGTGCAGACCGGCCTCGGGCGCACCGGCTCGTTCTTCGCGTTCCAGCAATGGAACGTCGAACCCGATCTCGTTCCCGTCGCCAAGGCGCTCTCCGGCGGGTACGTGCCCGTCGGCGCGGTCATCGCCAAGGCGCACGTCGTCGAGAAGGTGTTCGACAAGATGGACCGCGCGGTGGTGCACAGCTCGACGTTCGGTCAGAACGTGCTCGCGATGACGGCAGGTCTGGCGACGCTCCACACGATTGAAGCCGAGTCCATCGTCGACCACGCGGCATCGACCGGCGGCGCCCTGCTCGCAGGCCTGAAGGCGATCGCCGACCGCCACGAGGTCGTGCACGAGGTGCGCGGACGCGGCCTCATGATCGGCATCGAGTTCCGGCGGCCCCGCTCCAAACGCCTGCGCGCTGCAGTGGTCGCTGCTGGAATCGATGCGCACCGGCCTCTTCACGCAGCTCGTGATCGTGCCGCTGTTCCGCGATCACCGCATCCTCACGCAGGTCGCGGCGGACAACCAGAACGTGCTCAAGATCCTGCCGCCGCTCATCACCACGAACGATCAAGCGACGGAGTTCGTTGACGCGCTCGACGACGTCCTGCACAACCTCGAGCGCTCGCTCGGGCTCCTCATGGGAGTCGGCCGTTCGCTCGCGCTCCCGGCACTGCGCGCCGGCCGCTGAAATCGCCCGCACCTGGCCCGTTCCCTCACGGCGGGTTGTATGTTGGCAGGAGTCACCCTTTCCTCTGTACGAGAATTCTCCGGCGGCAGATGCGTGTGGGACACGCGACGCCACTGTGGGAGCTTCCGACAACTGTCGCGTTGTGACCGCCCCGAATCGTTGAGGCGCCGCCGCCCGGCCCTTGCTGGCACTCCGGCACTGTCCTCCAAGCGATTCAGGTGCAGTAATTCATGGCCGATCAGCAGCTGCTCTTCAACGCGTTGTCCGACTTCGCGCACACACTGGTCCTGCGGTACGCGATCTCCGATGTGTTGTTCTCCCTCACCGATCACATCAGCGACGTCCTCGGTGTCGCAGGATCCGGTGTGTCGCTCGCCGAAGGCGGCCGGCTGCGGTTTGTGACCGCGTCGAGCGAGCCGATCGCCGACCTCGAGCGGATCCAGGAACTGGCGCAACACGGCGCGTGCGTCGACGCGTTCCGAACGGGCAGGGTCGTACAGTCGAACGACCTCACGATCGAATCTCGCTGGCCGGAGCTCGTCCCGGACGCGTTGCGGCTCGGATTGCGGTCGGTGGTCGCGATGCCGATGCGGCTCGGCGACGACACGATCGGCAGCGTGAACATCTACGACGTGCACCAACGAGACTGGCTCGATGATGACCTCAAGGCCGCGCAGCTCCTGGCCGACATGGCCTCCAGCTACGTTGCCAACGCTTCCGAGCTCGAGCAATCCGAGCGGATACGCGAGCAACTACAGCAGGCCTTCGACAGTCGCATCGTGATCGAACAAGCGAAGGGCATGATCGCCGCCGACCAGGGTGTCGGCGTCGACGAGGCCTTCAAACGGTTGCGTGCCTACACACGCGCCCACCACGCAAGCCTCCACGACGTCGCGTCGGCAGTGGTCAACCTCGGACTCCGCCTCGGCTGAACGAAGCGGGCTCAGTTCTCGATCGAGAGCAATGACGTCAAGTCTGCAATCTCGATGATTCGCCGCAGAAACAGTGGTGGCCGACGAAGGATCAGGTCGCGGCCTCTGACCCGCGCCGCGGCGTTCACCCGCACGAACGTGTGAAGCCCGGCCGAATCGCAGAAGCCGAGCTCGGACACATCGACGATCAACGGGCCGCGGGTCCGTCCCTTGAGCGCCGAAAGCAGTGCGCGTTCGGCGATAGGTGCGCTGCCAAGATGCAGGTCGCCAACCATCCGCACCACATCGGCCAGGTAGATGCGGTCGCACCAAAGACCGGGCCGCGCCTCGCCGGCAACTGGTTGCAACGGCTCACAGCCGGCATCGACGGAGCGAAGGTGACGGCGCGAACACGGCGTCCGGTTCGACAGGCCCATAGCGGTCCTCAGCAACCTCGACGGATTCTCCCGACTGAGCTCGTTGAGACCGAGATCTTGGGCCTTCGGGTGGCCAGGGACTGGGGCCGCAAAACGGTACCCCTGGCAAAACGAGAACGGCAAGCATCCGCGCCGGGCGTCCGGTTCATCGGACCCGAGGGAGGACCAGACCTCGAGTCCCGCGTTCCACCGCTACCGCGGCGCCGCCAAAGGCGGCCACGCAGACGAACGCGCCGATCACTCTCTTCACCGTCACATCGGGGACTGTCCCCCAGCTGCTTCCAGCGCAACCACGCGAAGGATCCGCAAGGACCCCGTATGCGTGAGGTCGATGATGGTTCGGGTATCGCTGAGGCGTTCGAGCGAAAGGAGCACCGATGCCGCCTGACTCTTCGAGCAGCCACGGCGACGACCCGGACAAGCCGACGCTTCGTCAGAAGCTCCATGCGGCGACCGGCGACCGGGACGCGGAAGCAGACGCGCTTGCGGATCGCGGTGGAGAGGATCTCACCGAGGACGAGGCCGAAGTCGCGGTGCGGAGAGCCCATGGCGACATCCCGAGCCCGGAGCCCACACCACCGAGCGAGCTCGCGAGCCCACAAGACGTGGAAGCCGTGAAGGACGAGCGGTCGCAGTAGCCGGGCGGTACGGCGACAGAGACCGCAGTTCGTCCCTCACTCCGCGACGAGCTCACCGTACTCGGGGTGCTCGGCGATGAACTCGGCGACGTACCAGCATTGCGGGACGACCTTGCCGCCCGCTCGGCGGACGTCGTCGAGCGCGTGCCGCACGAGCTCTGCGCCGAGACCCTGGCCGCGCATCGACCACTCGATCTCGGTATGCGGGAACACGACCGCGTCGCGCACGACGTCGTAGTCGGCGATCCCGACGACGCGATCGTCCACCGAGATCTCGTAGCGGGAGCGGGCGCGATTGTGCTTCACGGTCGTGGCCATGCCAGTTCTTACCCACGCATCGACGACAGCCTTACGGGGGCACCGCGCGCGGCCCAGGGCGGCGGCGAGCTGCTCAGGCGATGAGCTCGGCGAGCCCGTTGAGATCGGGTTGCGTCAACTTCCCGGGAATGTCGAGCATGCGCTGCATGCGCGCCACCGACCGGCGGTCGGCGTGCGGCACGAACGACACCACGACACCGGTGGCGCCGGCGCGTGCGGTGCGTCCCGAGCGGTGTAGGTACGCCTTTTCGTCTTCGGGAGTGTCGAAGTGCACGACACACGCGACGTCGTCGACGTGGATGCCACGTGCGGCGACGTCGGTCGCGACCAGTGCGTCGACCTTGCCCGCTTTGAAGTTGGCGAGCGCGCGGTCGCGCTGATTCTGCGAGCGCCCACCGTGGATGGCCTCGGTCCGGACGCCGTTGCGCGCGAGCTGTGTGGCGAGGCGATCGGCGCCGCGGCGCGTGCGACAGAACATGATCGTCGGTCCCGCGACCGGCACCAGTCCCGCGGCCACGCCGGTACGGTTCGGCCCTTCGACCCGCCAGAACACGTGGTGCGCGCTGCGGCCGTCGGATTCGGGCTCGCCGATGTCGTGGCGCACGGCGTTCCGCTGGTAGTCACGTGTGAGCACGGCGATCGCGCCGTCGAGCGTGGCGGAGAACAGCAACGTCTGGCGCTTGCGCGGGGTGAGGTCGAGGAGCCGGCGGACCTCGGGCAGGAAGCCCATGTCGGACATGCGATCGGCTTCGTCGACGACGACCACTTCGACCTCGTCGAGCGAGAGTGCGTTCTGGCGAACCAGGTCGGCGAGGCGGCCGGGACAGGCGACGAGCACGTCGACGCCGCGGTTGAGCCGGCGCCGCTGCGGCTCGTAGCCCACGCCGCCGTACACCGCGAAGACGCGACGCGCACGCGACGCGGCGAGCGGTTCGAGCGCGCGGCAGATCTGGGCCGCGAGCTCGCGTGTCGGTGCGAGGATCAAGGCGGTGGGACGCCGCTTGTTCGCGCGGCTGATGCGCGTGAGCAACGGCACGCCGAACGCGATCGTCTTACCGGAGCCGGTGGCGCGCGGCCACACACGTCACGGCCCGCGATCGCGTCGGGGATCGTCGCGGATTGGACCTCGAAGGGCTGGTGGATGCCGCTCGTCGCGAGCGCGGCGATGAGATCGTCGGGCACGCCGAGATCGGCGAAGGTATTGGACACGAAGAATCCTCTCCCGCCGAGGCGGGTCGTTGACTGGGGCTGCGCACTCACTCGAGCGGGCCCACAGGGAACGAATCGAGAGGCGGCCGGACGATATGAGAGCCATATGGCTCGGCCGCACGAGGGCGAACGCACCGCGATGCGGTGACGTGGGAGAGGTTAGCAGGTCAGGCCATAGGCCTTTGCGACCGCTCGCCCCCTGCGGGCGTGTGTGAGGTCGCGGGTCGAGTCCGAGAGCAACGTCTGTCCTCCATGCGCGATCGCACGGAGACGGGCGCAACGGATGATCGTGGGACCGAAGTAGTTGCTCTCGTCGCGGCAATCGCGCTTTCCCGGTGTGCAGCGCGATCCGAACCTGCACCACACGCCCTTCCGGCCACGACTCGTCCGCGAACGCGCGCTGCACGTCGAGCGCAGCCGCGAGGGCGTCGGACGTCTTGGCGAACGCAGCGACGACGCTGTCGCCTTCTCCCTGTTCCTCCGGCCGGACCCCGCCGTGCAGCGCGATCGCGGCTCCGAGCAGCTCGTAGTGACGGTTGACCGCGGCCGCCGCCGTGTCGGTTCCGGCCTCCCAGAGGCGCTGTCGACCCCGAGATGTCGCTCAATAGGAAGGTGACCGTGCCGGTCGGCACGCGTTCGGTCTCAGTCCCAACAGGACTGTCGCTCATCGCGATGGAGTGTTGCAGAGGATCTCGCAAGTCAGCCATGGCCCCATGCTCCTCGCCGGCGAACGCGTGAACATCTGCCACCTGGCATATGCCGACCGGTCACGGTTGGGGGGCGTGTGTGAGGTGCGTTTTTCGCACCTCACACACGCCTGCCCCCTCCCTAGGCTTCTGCGCCGTGGCCGTGTTGTTGGGCGTCTTCGTGGCGATGGCGTACGGGTCCGGCGACTTCGTCGGCGGACGCGCCTCGATGCAAGCGTCGACGTCGGCCGTGCTCGTGGTGTCGCAATCGGTCGGGGTTGCCGGCGCGCTGGTCGTCGCGTTGTTCGTCGGCGCGCGGGTCAGGCCCCACGACATCGCGTTCGGTGCGCTCGCAGGCGCGGCAACGGCCGTCGGCCTCGGACTCCTGTACCGCGGCCTCGCGACCGCGGCCATGGGAGTCGTGGCCCCGGTGACCGCGGTCGTCGGCGCCGCGGTCCCCATCGCATGGGGCCTGGCGCATGGTGAGCGCCCTTCGGCCTGGGTGTTCGCCGGCATCGTCATCGCGGTGGGCGCCGGCGCCCTGATCGCACGCGAGCCGGGCGTGCGCACCGATCGCTTCGCGCCCGGCGTCCTCGCGGCCGCGGCGGCGGGGGTCGCGCTCGGGAGCTCGCTCGTGCTGCTCTCGGAGACGTCTTCGGCGTCGGGCATGTGGCCGGTGTTCGCGGCGCGGGCGGCGGGCTTCGCGGCCGCGGTCGCCGGCGTCGCCTGGTTCCGCACCCGGCACGAGATCCGCTTCCCCGCGGTGACGCCCTTGCCTACGCGCTCGTGGCCGGCACGCTCGATGTGAGCGCGACGGCACTCCTGTTGCTCGCGGTGCGCAAGGGCTTGATCTCGGTCGTCGCAGGCGTCGCCGCGCTCGCGCCGGGATTTACCGTGCTGCTCGCGTGGGCAGTGTTGCGAGAACACCTGCGGATCGAACAGCGCATTGGCATCCTCGCCGCGCTCGTCGGCCTGGTGCTCGTCGCGGCCGGGTAAGCCCCGAGAGTGCACGAGAATCTCGCGCGCTCCGCGATGAGCGAAATACGCCTAACTCGGGGCAATCTTGTCTAGGTCGCACGAACTACTGGTAGCTATTACCGCTTGTGCACGCGCTCTACGTGGGACAATCTCCAATCACTGACTTTCACGCGTGGGTGAGGTCAGTGCGGGCGGAAGAGTGTTCACCGCCGCAAGGGGCTCCACGAAAACTGGCGGTACCCGATCGCGCGGTCACCGTGTGGCTTCGTACACCGTGCACGTACGGGTCACAGACGGCATGGGCAACGCGATCGGGGCCGCCGGTCAACCTCTCGGGCGCAGGCGAGGAACCCTTCTCGACTTCCAGGCGCCGTGACTTTTTGTCTGCGTGTTGTCGCCCATTTTTGGGCCGGGACCCTTGGTCATTTCGCGTGCGCGTCGGTAGTGTCGCGAGTCGGGAGTCATGTCGCCTCGGAGCGTGACAGCGCGGGGGCGGGAAGTGGGGACGCGGGTACGCCGTGGGGCGCCAACACGAAATCGAGAGCGTCCTTTGAGACGCCGACACGCGCACGAGCCGCGCGTGGTTTCGACCGTGGCAACCCTCGTTCCCGCACTGTCGAGCGCCGAGGCGCGTGCGCGCATCGGCGACCTTCTCGTGCAGTCCGGCGCGGTCACGCGCGACGTGGTCGAAGCCGCGGCCGACGTTGCGAACGGGCAGCGCTTGGGTGCGTTGCTGGTCGACAGAGGCCTCGTCGACGAACGCGACGTGATGCGATCCCTGAGCACGCAACTCGGCGTGCCGCTGATCGATCTGCGCGATGTCGAACCACAAGAGGCCGCGACGCAACTCGTCGACGCGGCTGACGCGCACCGCTACGACGTGCTTCCCCTCGCAGTCATCGACGGCGGCCTCGAGGTCGCGGTCGTCGATCCCCTCGACGAGAACGTCATCTCGTTGTTGCGCGGGCTTCCGGTGAGCAGGATCCACCTCGCCCTGGGCCTGCCCGCCCAGCTGCGCAACCGCGTCAACATGACCTACCGGGCGCTGTCGGCGGTCAACACCGACATCGAAGCCTTTCAGGCGAGCGAGATCATCGCGCTCGAGACCTCGATGCCGACGACCGACGTCATCGTCGACGCCCACGCGCCCATCGTCCAGGTCGTCAACAAGATCGTCACCCAGGCGCTGCGCGACCGCGCATCCGACGTGCACATCGAGCCGGCCGAAACGTGCGTTCGCGTGCGCTTCCGCATCGACGGCGCGCTACGCGAGGTCGTCGAGCTGCCGGTCGAGATGGGTGCGGTGCTCGCGAGCCGAGTGAAGATCATGGCGGACATGAACATCGTCGAGCGGCGCCGGCCGCAAGACGGGCAGTTCGAGATGAACATCGACGGTCGCGCGCTCGATGTACGGGTCTCGACGACCTCGACGATCTGGGGCGAGAAGACGGTGCTCCGGCTGCTCGACAGAACGCGCTCGCTGTACCGGCTCTCCGATCTCGGTATGCCGCCGACGTCCGGCGCGCTGTACTCGCGGATCATCGCCTCGCCGTTCGGGATGGTCGTGGTCGGTGGACCGACGGGAAGCGGCAAGACCACCACGCTCTACGCAACGCTCTCGGAGATCAACCGGCCCGACATCAACGTGATGACGATCGAAGACCCGGTCGAGTACATCTTCCCGAAGGTCAACCAGATCCAGATCAGCGAACAGGCCGGCATGACGTTCGCGACCGGTCTGAAGTCGATCCTGCGCCAGGACCCGGACGTGATCCTCGTCGGCGAGGTCCGCGATGTCGAGACGGCACGCATCGCCGTGCAGTCGGCGCTCACCGGGCACCTCGTGTTCTCCTCGGTGCACGCCGTCGACGCCGTCGCGGCGCTGTACCGGTTGCTCGACATGGGGATCGAGCCCTTCCTGATCACGTCGGCCATCATCGGTGTGGTCGCGCAGCGGCTGGTGCGCCGCATCTGCAATGCGTGCGCAGAGCCGTACGAACCGACACTCCCGGAGCTGACGCTGTATCGCAAGCTCGGCGGGCGCGAGAAGGATGCGTGGCGCCGCGGCGTGGGCTGTCAGATCTGCTCGGGCACCGGCTACTTCGACCGGGTCGGCGTGTACGAAGTGCTTCCCGTCACCGACGAGCTCCGCCAGTGCGTCGTCGACGGTCTTCCGCCGCGCGCCGCGCGCGAGCTCGCCGCGCAACAGGGACTGCGGACGCTGCAGAGCGAGGCCGTGCGCCTGGTCGAGGCCGATGTGACCACGATGGACGAGGTCGTCAAGCACGTCCTCGTCAGCGAGGAATTCTCATGAGCACGACGTTGACGCACGACCCCACCACCCAGGTGGCGCCCGACTCCGACGTCGCTCCGTGGTACAAGCGCGAGTACTTCGTCGGCCGCGCGGTCAAGCGCGAAGAAGTCATGAACTTCTCGCGTCAGACCGCGTCGTTCCTCCGCGCCGGCGTGCCGATCCTGGACTCGCTCGCGGTGGTCGCAGAGGAGAGCGCTTCCAAGAAGATGCAGGAAGTGCTCGTCGACATGCAGCGCCGGCTGCGCGCCGGCTCGAGCTTCGGCGACGCCATCGCGGTGCACACGAAGGTCTTCCCCGGCTACTACATCGCGGTAGTGCGCGCCGCCGAGCTCACCGGCCAGCTCGACGACGCGCTCGACCAGCTCTCGGGCTACATCGAGCGGGAGCTCACCGCCGGTCGCCAGCTCAAGAGCTCCCTCACCTATCCGATCATCGTGCTCCTGCTCGCGCTCGTCGCGGTCATCATCATGTCGTTCTTCGTCCTCCCGCAGTTCAAGGACTTCTACAAGGGTCTCGGCGCGAAGCTCCCGCTGCCGACACGGATGCTGCTCGGCTTCACCGACTTCATGGAGCAGTGGTGGTGGGCGATCATCGCCGGCGGCGCCGCGTGCGTGGCGATCGTCGTCGCCACGCTCGGCGGGAACCGCGGCAAGGATCGCAGGGACAAGCTCATGCTTCGACTGCCTGCGGTCGGCAGCGTCGTCAGCCTCGTGGCAATCGAGCGCTTCTGCCGCGTGCTGTCCGCGCTCGTGCACGCCGGGGTGCCACTGCCCGATGCCGTGCAGGTGTCGGCCGACAGCACGAACAACCGGGTGTTCCAGCGGAAGCTGGCGACCGTGCGCGAGGCCATGATGCGCGGCGAGGGTCTGGCGCGCCCGATCGCGGCCTCCGGGATCTTCCCGGCCGCGGCGCGTCAGATGATCCGCGTCGGGGAGAGCTCGGGCTCCCTCGACCAGCAGCTGCAGAGCGCGGCCGCGTTCTACGAACGTGAGCTCGCGTACCGCTTGAAGCGGCTCACCGACATGTTCGAGCCGGCAGTGATTCTCTTCGTCGGCGGTGTGGTCGCGTTCGTCGCGATCGCGCAGGTCTCGGCGATGTACAGCGTCTACCACCAGATAAAGATCTGAGGAGCAGGCAATGACAGACCAAACGGCGCGGCGGGACGACCGTGGCTTCACCCTCATCGAGCTGGTCATCGCCATCGCGGTGATCGGCATCCTGTCGGCGGTGGCGATCGTCGGCCTCGGCGGCGTGCTCGACAAGGGCCGGACTGCGTCGTGCCAGTCGACGTACGATTCGGCGAAGGCGGCGGCCTCGGTGCACCTGGCAAACACGGATCCGCCGGTGTACCCGACCGGATTCGCGCAAATGGTCACAGCGAAGGAGCTCGATATTCCGAGCACCGCATCTGCGACGGCGAGCGCTATCACGGGCAAGGGCTGGACGCTGCATTGGGATTCCGGCGGGAACTTGACGCCGCCAGTCTTCAGCTGCAGTAACGGTTAGCGATCTCGAGAACCAATGCAACGACGTGGGGCTGACGAAGCGGGCGACTCGCTGATCGAGATCGTCTTCGCGCTGGTGATCATCGGTGTGGTCATCGGTGCCTTCGTCGCGTCGTTCTCCACCGGCGCCACCGCGTCGAGCTCGCATCGCAACAACGTCACCGGCGATGTGCTGTTGCGGAACTACGCGGAAGCCGCCAAGACCGCCGCCCGTAGCTGCACGGCCGGCGCGCCCTTGCAAATCGTCGATCCGCCGAGGCCGACCGGCTACGAGGTCTCGTCGGTTCCGACCTCGCCCGTGTGTCCCGCGACGGCAAGCGTGCTGCCGGTGACCCTGACGGTGCAGCTTCCGAGCGGAGTGCGACGGTCGCTCGATGTCGACGTGAGAACACCGTGATCGCCTTCCGCCGGCCGGCCAGCGATCAGCGTGGCGCCGCGCTGATCCTCGCGATCGTGTTCATGGTCGTCGTCGGCGGCGTCAGCCTCGTCACGCTGTCGTACATCACCAACGGCACGAACCAGCGCAGACTGCTGGAGCAAGCCCGGAACCGTGAGTACGCGGCCGACGGCGCGATCGAGAGCGCGATCGCGCAGGTGCGCAACCTTCCTGCGCCGGGACCGGCGGTCACGCCGTGCCCCACGTACAACACCAGTGCGCCGATCAACGGCTTCGACATTCGCGTCGACTGCCAGAACGCACCGGCGTTGACCACGGGCGGCCTCCTCCAGCGCAACGTCATCTTCACCGCGTGCGAGAGACCGAGTGGGAACGCGCGCTGCGCTGATGGCAGCGCAGTCATACGCGCGCAGGTGAACTTCCAAACCACCGTGCATCCGAACCGGGTCGAGGTGACGCGCACCTGGGTGCAATCGTGGAGCGTGAATCGATGAGGCGCGCCCGTCGGTGGCTCTCGCTCGAACCACGCCGGTCGGAACAAGGCGTGACGTTCGTCGAGCTGATCATCAGCGTCGTGCTCCTGTCGATGGTCACCGGCGGCCTCGCGTCCGCATTCGTCACGTCACTCAACGGCTCCGGACCCTCGCAGGCGCGGGTCCGCGAAGCGAACGATGCGCAGATCATCGCCGCCTTCCTCGTCCGCGATGCGCAGGCCGCCGGCGGCAGCAACCCCGGGACCGGTGACCGCGACCCGACGCTCGGCGTGTCGACCACGACCAACTTCGGATGCGGAACCGGCCAGCCGGCGCTCGGCTTCAAGTGGACGGACCGCGTCTCTCCGTCCGTCAAGCGCACGCACGTCGCGAACTACTTCCTCGACACTCCACACCAGCTCGTGCGGACGACGTGTGTCGACGGCGGGGACCCTTTCACGCAGAGCTTGGCGGCAAATATCGACACCGTCACCGCCAACTGCACGCCCGGCTGCTCGAGTTCGCAGAGCCCGAGTCTGCCGAAGACGGTCTCGCTGACCGTGAGATCGACGCGCGGCACGGTGGTGGGCACGCCGAGTCCCTACGAGTACACGCTGACCGCAAGTGTCCGCCCCGAAGGCCAGACGCCCCCCACTGACGACACCGCGCAGGCCTTTCCGCTGGTGGCGCTCGGCACGAACGGACGCTGCGCGGGCGGTGCGGCGCTGAGCGTCGAAGCCAACGCGACGGTACGCACGTACGGCAACGTCGTCGTGAATGCCGCCAACGCGACCGACGGCAGCTGCTTTGCCATGCAAGTGGAGTCCGCCAGCTACCAGCCGCACCAGACGTGGATATACAAACTCGGCTCGTGCCATTCGGACTCTGGTCAATGCCCGCGTCTCCAACCGCCCAACCAATACGTCGTGAGGTACGACACGCCGTTCCCGGACCCCTACGCGGAGACCACATCTCCCGGCGCGTGTGACTCGGGCACCGACCCCCTACGCAATGGGTCACGTTACGGTCACGGCGTCTATCACCACCCGGTGACGATCTCGAGCGACGCGACGTTCGAAAATGGCGTCAGCATGTTCTGCAAGGGCCTGACCGTGTCCGGCACCGCCCACATCGAAAGCAGCACTCCCAACGAACCCAACGTGACGTGGTACGCGCCCGACGCCCAGATCGACATCGGTGGTCACACGGCCGTGAACGTCAAGTCGATCGTCGCCCGGACGATGGCGTTCAACGACGATGCGCTCGTCGGAATCGGCACGCCGCCACCCGAACCGCTCACGATCACGGAACCCACCGGAAACACACTGCCGAACTGGACGGTGAACGTTCCGTATCCGAGCGGAGTCAGGATGCAAGCGACGGGGGGCGTCGACCCCCACGCCTGGAGAGCGACAGGGCTGCCGCGGGGTCTCACGATCGATGCGGACACGGGCACGATCTCGGGGACACCGACGCAGGTGTGCGGCTGTGTCACCAAGATCGAGCGCGTACGACTCGCTCGGAGACGTCAAAACCAACACCTACGGGCTCACGATCAACGACGTCCCGAAGATCGATCCGACGATCACGCTGCCGGACTGGACGAGGAACCGCGACTATCCGGGCACGGTGATGACCGCACGAGGCGGCACCACGCCGTACACCTGGTCGGCCACCGGTCTTCCGTCCGGCTTGTCGATCGACGCCGACACCGGAGTGATCACCGGTACACCGACGACCACCGGTGTCTCCACGGTGGTCGTCAAGATGGTGGACAAGGCCGGTGTGTCGAATTCCAGGACATACAACAACCTCACGATCAACGACCCGCCCGAGATCAGGGGGCCGGCCGGGCTGCCCCGATGGACTGTGACTGTGCCGTACCCGAGCCAGACCATGATCGCGGCGAAGGGCACGCTCCCTTACGAGTGGACCGCGAGTGGTCTCCCCTCCGGCCTCTCGATCGACGAGGCCTCCGGGGTGATCTCGGGCACCACCTTCGCGGACGGCGATTTCACCGTGAAAGTGACGCTCGTCGACGCTGCGGGCGCCGCCGTGACGGCGCAATACATGCTGACGATCGACCGGCTGCCGAACATCCTCACTACTGACCTTCCGAACTGGGTGCAGGACGCGCCCCGGCAATACGACTTCACATTGCAAGCCGGTGGCCGTCCGCGGAATTGGACGTGGACCGCAGTCGGGCTCCCGCCGGGCCTCTCACTCGACAGACGCAGCGGCCGCATCACCGGTGTACCGACGACTGCCGGACCATGGGCGCCGGTGATCACGTTGCAGGACGGCACGGGCGCGAGCACGAGCAGGTCGTATGAGCTGACGATCAACTCGCCGCCGTCGATCCCGGCACCGAACAACCTCGCGGAATGGACCGTCAACCGCGACTATCCGGGGACTCAGATCGTCGTGAAGGACGGCCTCTCGCCGTTCACCTGGCAGGCTACGGGCCTGCCGGCAGGTCTCTCGATCAACGGCCGAGGCGTGATCACCGGCACGCCGTCGGTCTCGGGCACGTTCAGTGTGACCGTGACCGTCACGGACGCGACGGGCTCGACCGCGAACCGCACCTTCTCGTTGGTGATCAACCCCGCGCCGGCGATCACCACCGCGTCCCTCCCCGACGCGGAGCAAGGCGTGGGGTACACCACGACCGTGCGCGTCGGGAACGGCACGCCGCCGTTCACGTGGTCGGGCAGCGGACTTCCCGCCGGGCTCGACATCGACCCCGCGACCGGGGTGCTCGCGGGCACGCCGACGGTCTCGGGCACCTTCGAAGTGACGATCACCGCAGTCGACAAAGCAGGTGCCGCCGCGTCGAGCATCATGACGCTGACGATCGCGCCACCTCCGTCGGTCGGTAGCGATCCGCTGCCCGACTGGACGGTCAACCGCCCCTACCCGAACACGACGCTGACCGCGTCGGGTGGTACCGCGCCGTTCACCTGGTCCGCGACCGGGCTGCCCCTCGGGTTGTCGATGGACGCAGCGACCGGCACCGTGTCGGGCACACCGCGCCTGGCCGGCCCGAGCGTGGTGACGGTGAGGGTCACCGACTCCCGCGGCGCGGTGGCGACGCAGAACCTCACGGTCACGATCAATGGGCCGCCCGCGATCACGACGCTTGCGTTGCCGCCGGGCCAGGTCGGCGACCCGTACAGCGCAACCATGAATGCGTCCGGCGGCACGGCGCCGATCCAGTGGTCCGCGACTGGTCTGCCACCCGGCCTCGACATCGACGCGGGCAGCGGCGAGATCGCGGGCACGCCGACGGCCGCGGGGCCATCGACGATCACGGTGACCGCGACCGACGCCGCGGGTGCGAACACCTTCCTCCCGCTCGCACTCATCATCACGCCGGGCGCACTGGTGAGCTCGACCAATCCGGGCTCGCTCGGGCAGGGTGCGACCAACCGCGTCGTCAGCGTGAACGGGAGCGGCTTCGTGAACGGCGGTGCCCTCTCGGTCGTCTTCTCGGGCGGCGGGGTCGCGGTGAACTCGACGACGTTCGTCAGCAGCACGCAGGTGGACGTCAACGTCAGCGTGGGTCAGGGCGCGACGCCGGGCGCGCGCGATGTCGTCCTCACGAACGGCAACGGCAATACCGCGACCGGCTCCGGGGTCTTCACGGTCAATCCCGCGCCGACGGTGAGCGTGGCGTCATCCGCGTCAGCGAACACGCCCGGTGCGTCGGTGACGATCAGCGGAGGCGGCTTCGCGCCCGGTGCGACCGTGGCGTTCGGGGGAGCCGGCGCGCCGGCGGTCACGAGCGCGGTGGTGAACGACCCCACGGCGATCACCGTCACGATCAATACGAACGGCGCCGGCACCTACGACGTCGTCGTCACGAATTCCGACGGCGGCGTTGGCACCCTCCCCGGAGGGCTCATCGTCACGTAGCGGCGAGTGGTGACGAGCGCGTCGCCTCGACCTCGTGCGGAACGAAGGCGGCCGACGTCGCGGTCTCCTGGGTGATCATCCCGGCGGCGACGAGTTGGTTCAACGACATCTCGAGCGTCTGGTGTCCCGCCGCCAGCCCCATCTGCATCGCGTTGCGGAGGTGACGGGTCTTGCCCTCCCGGATGAGATTGCTCACCGCGGACGTTGCGACGAGCACCTCGTAGGCCGCCACCCGGCCGCCGCCGATGCGCGGCACCAGCCGCTGCGCGACGATCGCCGCCAGCGTGCTGGCGAGCTGCAGGCGGATCTGCGCTTGGCGTTCGCCCGGGAACACGTCGACGATCCGATCGAGCGCTTGCGGCGCGTCGTTGGTGTGCAGGGACGAGAGCACGAGATGACCCGTCTCGGCCAGCGTCAGCGTGATCGCGATGCTCTCGATGTCGCGCATCTCGCCGACGAGCACGACGTCGGGGTCCTCGCGCAGGGCCGCGCGCAGTGCCCGTTCGAACGACTGCGTGTCGATGCCCACCTCGCGCTGGTGGACGACGGACAGCTTGTTCGTATGGAGGAACTCGATCGGGATCTTCGATCGTGATGATGTGACACGGCCGCGTCTGGTTGACCGCTTCGATCAGCGACGCCATGCTCGTCGTCTTCCCGGACCCGGTCGGGCCCGTGAACAGCACGAGCCCCTGCCGCAGGTTCGCAAGCTCACGAACCGGCATCGGAAGACCGAGCTCGTCGAAGGTCGGGATGTCACTGTGCAGCAGCCGGAGCGCGATGGCCGGACGACCACGCTCGAAGAACGCGTTGACGCGGAACCGTGCGTCCGTGAAGGAGAACGCGAAGTCGAGATCGCGGTCGGCGTCGAGTTGCCGGCGCTGCTCTTGGTCGAGCACCGCGCTCAGCGACTCGTCCATCATCGTCTCGTCGATCACGGGGAGGTCGGTGGCGGGACGCATTGCACCGTCGACGCGCAGCAACGGGTGAGATCCGATGGTCAGGATCAAGTCGGTGCCGTTCCTCTCGATGACCGCTCGGAGGGCGGCCTCGAACGAAGTGGTCACCACGCAGGCAACATTAATCGGCTCATGTCGACCCGGCGCCGCCCGATGGAAGGACTGTGCGAGCCCTGCGCGCGGTATCGGCAGTGGGTGTCGTGGTCGCCGTGGATCAGGTGGCGAAGGCGACCGCCGCACGCGCCACGACCCCCGCGTCCAACCCCGACCTCGCGTTCGGCGTCGCCCACGGGTCGCCGGCCGTCCTCGTTGCGGCCTCGATCCTCGTGCTCGGTGTGTTCCTCGCGGTCGTCGGCCGCCTGGCGGTGCAGGCCGGCATCTCGCCGCTGCTTCCGGCGCTGATCGCGGGCGGCATGCTCGGCAACGTGGTCGATCGGGCCCGGTTCGGCGCGGTCCGGGACTTCATCCCGACGCCGTTCGCGATCATCAACGTCGCCGACGTTGCCATCATCGTCGGGGTCGTGGCGCTCGGCGTCGGTCTCGTCTTCCGCGTCCGGCAGCTGCGGGTGCCGTGATTCAGCGGCACACCTTGGAAAGGAACGGAATCAAGTTCTCGACGAACGTCGTTGTTCGGGCTCGCCGCGTTCGGATCGTTGTGGGAGTAGGTGGCGGCCCGGTTGACGAGCGTCAGGTTCCGTGCAGGGTATTCCCGACTGCGCCGCGAGCACGCGAGCAGCGTCCAAGACACCCTCGCCACCCAGTGCCGCACCGAACGCGTAGATCTTCGTGCGCTTCTTCAGGTCGTCGCCGTGGATGGCGCGCACATCGAGCACACCTTGCGCCGGGATTGGCGTTCCCGGCTGCGACTGCGCCGGCATCGATCGTGAGTCGCGTCGGGTGATACCACGCGCTGCCGTCGATACCTATGAGCCCCGTGCCCGAGAGCATGCGGGCATAGCGCTGGATCGGCGTGATGTCACCGGCCCGGGTCCAGCCACGCGGATCACCGCTCGTCGGCAAGGTGGCCCGCATGCACTTGCGCCGCGAGCAGGTTCGGGGGTGACGTGTCGGTGTCGACCGCGTAGCCGAACTCCGCCTCGTTCGTCGCCGGGACCGGCGCCTTGATGTTGGCGGGGAGCAATGCGAATTCCTGACCGATGGACCGTCCGTTCGGGTCGACGACCGCCAGCGTCGAGCCACCGGACGAGTAGAGCCCGAGGAACGGCGTCGGGATCCCGCCGAAGGAGAGCCAGGGCGAGCTCGTCTGGAGGCTTTGCAGGGCGGCCGTCGCCTGCGTCGCGCGTGGTCGGCGTCGGGTCGCTCCCGCCGTCGATGTAGACCAGGCCGGCAAGATCCTTGGCGCCGGCCTTCCCGTGGAAGTCCCACGTGGCGTACACGGTGGTGATCGATCCGCCGAGCGAGTGGCCGCCCATGACGACGCGCCGGCCGTGCGCGCGTGCCGCCTTCACGACGCGGTGCAGGTCCTCGATCTCGACATGCAAGCCCCACCCGCGCGAACGCGACGTCCGTGTCGGGAATCAGCTGGATGTGGTGCGTGATGGCGGGATTCGTGAGCCAGTTGAGGTAGTAGTCGAACGATTGCCGAGGCGTCACCGTGCCCCGCTTGAGCCCGTTGAGCACGGAGTGATCCTCGAGCTGGTTCTCACGGCGCTCGACCGACCAGACCTGCCACCGGCCGTGGGTCGCGCGGACGATGTCCTTGGCCAGTGGCGCGAAGTACGCCGATCCGGCTGACGTTCCCGGATTCAGGATCAAGATGTTGCGTGCTCTCTTGTGCCCGATCTTCAACACCCCGACGCGGTCGAGCCTGTTCGGAGTGGCGGGATCGTCGTAGCCCTCGAGCCACGTGAATCGCACCGGGACCCTGCCGTGGAAGTGCGAGTGCCTGGTCGCGACGTGGTCGGTCGACGGTCGCGATCGGTTCGCGACTGCCGGCGAAGCCGGCACCAGCAGCGACAGCACAATGGCAACTGCCGCGGCTCCGACGAGTCCACGCGACCTGCGACGACGTGTGAAAGCGCTCACTCGAACCCCCAAGACAGTCCTCGTTGCAACATAGCCTCGAGTGATGCCGGTGGACGAGGAGATCGCACGCGCGCACGCGGCCGCGGTTGCGGCGGGCGAACCTGGCTATATCGACCCCGAGACCGGCATGTTCGTGTTCACTTCGGCAGCACTCGCGGCGAAGGGCACGTGCTGTGCCAGCGGGTGCCGGCACTGTCCGTTCCGCGCGACGGCATCCGCAGCCGACGCGATCCGCAATGCCCACGCGTGGTTCGAGGTCAACAGCGGGTGGGCGCCGCCGGACCCCGACACGCTCGTCGAATGGGTCGCCGACGGTATGTGTCGCTGTCCCGACGATTGCATCGTCGCGCCCGACGCCTGGTGCGCGCACGGCCTGGCGTCGTGGTGGCTGATCATGGACGCCCTCAACGAGGGCTGACGAGCTTCGGAAGATCGCGCACGAGCTCACCGCACAGCACGTCGAGTGCGCGGTGGCCGTTCGCGAAGTACCGGCGCCCGACGCGCACGCCGCGCTGCGGCTCCACATGGAGCTTGGTCCATGCATCGAGACGGGGCCAGAGCAGCAACTCGATCGGGATCCATCGAGTGTGCGACGGATTGCGCAGCCGGCCGCGGATGCGCCAGACCCCGGCGGGGCCGCGACGCGGCGACTCGAGCACGAGACGACCCGCGATCTCGACGCGATCGTCGCGAGCCCGGCGCCGCCACCACTCGCCGAGCGATTCGAGGCCGTGCGCAGACAACGGGATCATCCGACTGAAGCCGGAAAGGAAGCTCGCAGCGCGTGGAGGCGCGTCGAGCGCGCCACGCGCGTCGTTCGACCACGGGGGTTGCGTCAACACGAACGGCGCCTCGGCGATCGTGGCGCGCAACGCATCGGCGACCTCGTGGGCATTCGGCATCGCGTACGGGTCCTCGACGCCTGCAACAGGGACCGGCGCGACCTCGACGCCGTCGACGTAGACAGGGAGCGCTTCGAGGCTCTCTGCGTCGTCCCGACGACCCATGCCACGATCATCGCCCTTGCCGCCTTCCCGCACCAGCCCCTAAAGCCCGGCGACGGCCGCTTTTGACGATTCGATGGACTCGGCGACGCCGTCCTCACTCGCGGGCGGGAACACCACCAGGCGGTGCACGCCCAGCGCCGCGAACGCCGCCGCCTTCGCCTCGTCGAGCCGCCCACGCGGCGTCACCGTGATCTCGAGCTCGCCGAGTGGGTCCGGCCTCGAGACCTCCGACGCCGCCGTGCGCAATCCGGCCAGACTCGCCGCGGCGTCCTCCGGCCTGAGCGCGAAGCCGTACCACCCGTGTGCGCGTGCCACCGCCCGCTCGTACGCGCGCCGCGTGTGCCCGCCGACGACGATCGGGATCGGACGCTGCACCGGCCGCGGATACGCGTCCACACCCGCGAAGTCGACGAAGCGGCCGTGGAACTCCGGGTGCTCGTCGTACCAGAGGTGCTCCATCGCGTCGAGATGCTCGTCGGTGACCGCGCCACGGTGCGCGAAGTCGGCACCGATCGCGCGGAACTCGGGTTCGAGATATCCCACACCGATGCCGAGCACGGCCCGACCGCCGCTCAGGACGTCGAGGCTCGCGACCTGTTTGGCGAGGACGATCGGGTTGCGTTGCGGGAGGATGACGATGCCGGTCGCAAGCCTGATCGTCGACGTGTGCGCGGCCGCCCACGCGAGTGCGAGCAGCGAATCGAGCGCCGGGTCCTGGGGTGCCATCGGCGAGGGAGGCACCTGTGGATCGGGCAGCACGACATGCTCGCCGGCCCACACCGAGTCGAAGCCCGCGTCCTGCGCGGCTCGCGCAGCGGTCACCAGTCCGTCGGGACTGCTCGACGTTCCCATGTTGATGCTGAACAGCCCGAGCTTCACGATTGCGATCCTCGCGCATCTCGCACCGACCAGACCCAGGCAAAGCTGATCGGAAGGTCGCGGTAATGCTCCCAACGTGGTTTGCGCGCGATCCACGAATCGTCGACGAGGGCTTCGTGCAGCTCGCTGACCGCGAAGCCGGCCGCGAGCCCGGCTGCGACGTGATCACTCGCAAGATGAATGTGCGTCTCGATCGCGATCGGTTCGCCGTCGCCGCGATCGAAGTGCGTCGGCACGCCGGTCGACATGATGAACAACGGGTGGTATCCGACCAGGACGAACGCGCCGTCTCGCGCGACGAGTCGCCGCGCCTCGTCGTACAGCGCGCCGAGCTCGGAGAGATGCTCGTCGACGAGCGCGCACACGACGAGGTCGTACGCGCCACCTTCGAGACCGGTCGATCGCACGTCCGCTTCGACGAGTCGCTCGTGCAGAGCGCGGGTACGGGCGGCGTCCAGCATCTCGGGGGTGACGTCGACGCCGTCGATCCGCGCGATCCCCTTCGACCGCAGCCACGATGCGGTGCGGCCCGTGCCACATCCAAGGTCTGCGACGCGGTCGACCTTGCCCCATTCGATGCTCGTGACGCGCTCGAGCAACGCGAGGTCCATGTCGTCCTCGACGGTGCCTTCGTAGGTGGGCAACCAGTCTCGATAGCCATCGCGCACGGAGACGGTCGGGTAGTGACGCTGGTCGAATCGCGCGAACTCCGGCATTGCGTTCAGCCGAACGACGTCAGGAAGAGCGTGTCGTACGCGAGGCCCCAAGGTGGACGCAGGAACCCGAGCGCCCGCACGTCCTCGGTCCACGACGCGAATGGTGAGTGGCGCGAGAAGGTGCCGCCGCCGATCACGCGCGCCAGCCGGCTGAGACACGACTCGGCGAGCTCCGCGATTCCTTCCTTCGCCCGCAGCGTGGCGTGCAGCGCCCGCGCATGATCACCGGATTCCACCGCGCGCAGCGCACCGTCGAATGCCTGCGTGGCGAGCCAGTGCTCGAGCTCGGCGCGGCTCCACTCGACCTGCTCGTAGGGCCGCAGTGTCTCGGCCTTCGGCGCCAGCTGCTGCTTCGCGGTGCGGACTGCCTCGTCGAGCACGCCCAGGACGACGGCGGTGAACAGGCTCGACACGAGCGGCGCGGCCGCGACGGTGATGTCTTCGACCGGCCCGTTCCATGCCATGCGCGTTGCCGGGCACTCCTCGAGACGCATGGCGTGACTCTGCGTCGCGGCCATGCCGATGCCGTCCCACTCGGCGATGAGCCGCATCCCCGCCGACCCGTCCCACGGACGGTCACGAACGTCGAGGGCGAAGAGCATCGGCGCGTTTTCGCCCGCAGGGATCGCGGTCGTGATCATGAACGACGTCACGCCCGAGCCGCTGCCGAAATGCTTGTCGCCGGTGACCCGGTAGCTGTCCCCCGGCAGCGGACCGGGCGTTGCATCGGGCGATGCCGTCGCCTTGGTGCGCGTGATGTCCCCACCGCTCCCGGGCTCGGAAGTGATCGTGCCCCACTGGCGGCCTTCGGCGGCGCTGGCGAAGACCGCTTCTCGTTGCGCCACCCACGCGGCCGACGACTCGTCGGGGCGTGCCAGCCAGAAGCCGATCACCGCGGGATGCATCGACGAGACCAGCGCAACCGACGGATCCGCCCCCGCGAGGTTGCGCAGCACGTCGCAGGTAGGACGCGTCGACCTCGCGACGTCGCGCCACACGCCCCCATTCGCCTCCGGCACCGCCAGCTCGAGGTACCCGGCTCCTCGCAGTCGATCGAAGTCGGCGCGATCGAGGTGACGTCGGGCCTGACGCTCGGCGCGCTGGCCGCGCCATTCGTTCGCGATCTCACCGACCGCTTCGGCAATTTCCTCGGAACTCATGAGATGTCACGCTAGGCCGGTTGCAGGCGCGGGAGTAGGGTCCGCATCGGAGACCTTTCCCTGGAGGTGCGCCGTGCGCCGCTGTCTCATCGTCGCCAACCGGACGCTCGGCGGGCATCAACTCATCGCCGAGCTGGTCGCCCGGCACGAGCATGACCCACGCTCGTTCCACATCGTGGTGCCCGCCAGCCACGGCCACGGGACGCGGACGGAAGGTCATGCGCTCGCGCAGGCCCGCGTCGCGCTCGACGATGCGCTCGTGCACTTCCGTGACGAGGGTCTCGAGGTCACCGGCGAGGTCGGCGACGAGAATCCCGCGCTCGCCGTCGGCGACGTCCTCCGGCGCGAGCACTTCGACGAGATCATCGTGTCGACGCTGCCGCTCGGTCCGTCGCGTTGGATGAAGCGCGACCTGCCGAAACGCCTGGCCCGCGAGCACAATCTGCCCGTCACGCACATCGTGGCGGACACAGTGCTCGCCGACTGATCTATCGGTACTCGAACGCCCCCGGTTTCGGGGCTTGCATCTCGGCACGGAACCGATCGAACGCCCACGGCCATACCGCGGGGATGCCTCGGTCGTCGAGGTACCAGCTGTGACATCCCGTGATCCAAACCGTGTGCTTCGCGGCTTCGACACGAGCCGCCTCGTGTTCCTCCATCGCGCCGGTGGTCGCGCTGACCTCCCGGTACTCACCCGCGCGCAGCGGGTCGATGAGCTGCAGGATGTACGCGAACTGCAGCTCGGCGACCTCGATCAGCGAGAAGTTGCCGACGGGACCGTTGGGACCGTTCAGCATGAAGAAGTTCGGGAACCCCGGGATCGAGATCGACAGGTACGCGTTCGGGCGAGGGTCCCATGCCTGCGCGAGCGTCCGGCCGCCCTTCCCGATCACCTGCATCGGCCGCATGAAGGCATCGGCCTGGAAGCCGGTGGCGAGGACGAGCACGTCGAGCTCGTGCAGCCGATCGTCGCGTGTACGGACACCCTGAGGCTCGACGCGTGCAATTGGCGCGGTCACCAACTCGGCGTTCGGCTGCTGGATCGCCTCGTAGAAATCCGGGGAGATGACCAGCCGCTTGCACGCGGCGCGGTACTCAGGACGCAGCCGCTCGCGCAGCTCGGGATCGCGCACGCTGTTCTCGAGATTGGTGCGGCATCCCTCTTCGATCAGCTTCATGCCTGGGGAATCGGCATCGACGACCGCGTTGGCGAACGTGCCGAACAGCTGTGAGAGGTGGGCATGGAGACCGGCCAGCTCCTCCGGGTTCTCGCGGTATGCCGCCTTCTCGTCATCGGAGTACGCGGGGTTCTCCTGCGGGAAGATCCACTGCGCGGTGCGCTGGAACAGTGACAGCTCGGCGACCCGATCCACGATTGCGGACACGATCTGTGTCGCGGTCGAGCCGGTGCCGATCACGCCGACGCGCGCACCGTCGATCGGCACCGCGTGATCCCAGCGTGAGCTGTGGAAGCACGCGCCCTCGAAAGTGTCGAGCCCGTCGATGTCGGGGATCCGGGGATGATGCAGCACGCCGGTCGCCGCGATCACGACGTCGACCTCGTCCCGGTGACCGTTCGCAGTCTCCAGGACCCAGGTGCCATTCGCGTATTCGCACCGTGTGACCTCGTCACCGAAACGGACGCGTTCGAGCACCTCGTGGTCGCGTGCGACGCGTTCGAAGTAGGCCTGGATCTCGGCGCCGGGCGAGAAACGCCGGCTCCACTCCGGGGTGAGCGCGAACGAGTAGGAGTAGAGGTGCGACGGCACATCGCACGAAAGACCGGGGTACGTGTTCTCGCGCCACGTCCCGCCGACGCGATCGCCCTTCTCGTAGACCGTGAAGTCCGTGAGCCCTTCGTCGGTCAACTTGATCGCGCTGAGGATCCCCGCCATCCCCGCGCCGATGATCGCGAACCGCAACACGCCGCTCCTCTGCGTTGTCGTGCCGCTCCTATCACAGCACAATTGCGCGCCGAGGAGTCAGCCGAACAACGATTGGCCGACGTAGCCGCCGGCCTGGAAGCCCGGCGGCACCGCGAAGACTGCGCTGGCAATGTGCTTGATGTATTCGTTCAGAGAGTCATTGTCGCCGAGTCGCTGCTGGAGCGGCACGAACTGACGACGAGGGTCGCGTTGGTACGCGATGAAGAAGAGCCCGGCGTCCAGTTGGGCGGTGACCGGATCGACGCCGTCGGCGAAGCTGTAACCGCGCCGCAGGAGACGAATTCCCTTGTTCTCCGCGGGCGCCGCGAGGCGGATGTGCGCGTCCTCGGCGAGCCGCGACAGGTCCGGTACGTCGTGCTCCCGGCGGGAACCCAACGGCGCGCCCTCGATCTTCGTGCGGCCGATGACGTCCTGCTGTTCGCGCAGCGACGTCCGGTCCCACGACTCGAGGAGCATGCGGATGCGTCGCACCACGACGTAGCTACCGTCCCGCATCCACGCGGGCGAGTCCTGCGGACCAACCCACACATGGTCGCGAAGCGCGGCGTCGTCTTGGGCCTTGATGTTGTTCGTGCCGTCCTTGAAGCCCATGAGATTGCGCGGCGTTGGTTGGTCGTCACTCGTCGTCGACGTGCGGCCGAAGCCGAGCTGTACCCAACGCACGACGGCCGTACCGCGCGCGATCCGGGCGAGGTTGTGGAAGGCGTGGAACGCGGTTTGGGGATCATCCGCACAGCACTGGACGGAGATGTCGCCATCGCACCTTGCCGGATCGAGCACGTCGTTGGGGAAGATCGGTAGCTCTGCGAGTGGCTCGGGCAACCTGTCGGCGAGGCCGAAGCGGTCGCGTCCCTTGGGCGTCACGAACATCGTGCGACCGAAGCCGACGGTGACTGTGAGGTGGGCGGCGGGTGATCCCACCGCCTCGCCGGTGTCGACCGGCGCGGTGAGCGTGTCAGCCGGCTCGACCGGACCGACGTCGCGCCCCGCGGTCATCGCGGTGAGCGCCGTCGTCCATCGTTGGAGGAGCACGCGGATGTCGTCGGGGTTTTCGGTCGTGAGGTCGAACGCGACGTAGACGAGCCGGCCGGGTACGGGCGTCACGATCCCCGCTTGGGTTCGGCCCGTGCACTCGACGACGTCAGAGCTTGCCGATGCCTCGGAACCACACGACGCGAGCACCGAGCCCGCCCCGAGCGCGAGCGCGCCGCCGGCGACGCCTGCCTTGACGGCGCCGCCGAGCATCTCCCGGCGCGTGAACTGGCCGCTCATGAAGCGACGAGCGGCGCAATCTTCGCAAGCACGTCGCCCAGCGTATCGACCTTCGTCGCGAGCGAACGGGTGTCGGTATTCGTGAGCACCGCGTACGAGACGAACCCGTCACCTTGCCGGTAGGCGTCGAGCGAGTTGACGACCGCATCGAATTTGGCATCGACCTCGGCCGCGAGCGCGGGATCCTTTGCGGTGACGATGGGCTTCAGCGCGTCGAACGCTTCCCGTGCTCCGGCAACGTTCGCCTCGAAGTCCCAGAGATCGGTATGTGAGTAACGGTCTTCCTCGCCGGTGATCTTCGACTTCGCGACCTCGTTCAAGAGCTCGACCGAACCGTTCGCGATCTGCGCGGGCTCCAGCTCGAGCGTGGCAACCTTGCCGTCGAGCGCCCGCACGTCAACGACGAGCCGGACGGCCAAGGCAGATATTCCGCTGAGCGAACCGTCCTTCCACAGCGCTTTTTCGATGCGGTGGAAACCGCGCCATTCTTCGTCCGGTACGTCACCCTTGCGCGCGTCGATCGCCGCGTCGAGCTCACCGAACGACTCGGCAACGGGCTCGATGGTCTCGTAGTGCTCCGCGCCCTCGGAAAGAGCGCCTTCGCCTGGGCGACGTCACCGGCCTCGACCGCGTCGGCGAACTGCTTGGTGAGGTCCACCAACTTCTTGGTCTCGGACGCGACGTACGCCCGGTACGTCTCCACCGCCTGCGTGCCCGCCGCCCCTCCCGGGATCGTAGTGGCGCCCGCGTCGCCGGAGACGTTGACCGTGCCGCTCTTGCCTCCCGGGCACGCCGATTCGTAGGTGCCCGGCTTCAGCGTGACCGTGAAGCTCCCGTCGAGGCCCGGCGTCAGGTTCTCGGACTCGCCGACGATGCGTTCACCTTGCTTCAGCTCGTACTCGGTGATGCTGTCGGCGCCGTCGTTGGTGACTTCGAACGTCGCCGGGCCCGGAGGCACGTCGAGCGTGGCGGGTTCGCAACCGTTCGACGTGATCTTCACCGCGATCGTGCGCACACCGGACGATCCCGTGCTCTTCGACGAAGACCCGCAAGCGGCGACTGCAACGAGACAGGCCGCGCCGAGCAAGAGTGCTTGGGAACGCATCTGAGAAGTCCTCCTCATCATGCCGCGACAGTCACTGCCTGCTGCTGCTGCTCTTTGGGTCTGGTGCGCTGCGGCCAGAGGACGACCAGGGTCATCGGGATCGCGTACGCGAACCACACGAACACCTCGCCCACGGTCGGTCGAGGCTGAATACCGAGCATGCCGGTGAGCAACGCCGCGCGCACGCTCCCGGGATCGACGAGCCAGGTGAGATCCGCCGCTTGCGTCTGCGCGGAGTTGATCCAGCCCGCTTCGTGCCCGGTGTGCACCGCGGTCGAGAGGAGCCCCGCCGCGACGAAGACGAGCACGAGGCCGGTCAGCTTGAAGAAGCGCGCGAGATTCAGCTTCACGCCGCCCTTGTAGATGGCATAGCCGATGACGACGGCGATCGCGACCCCGATCGCGGCGCCGGCACCCGCGAGGCCGGGATCGCTGGACGCCTGGAACGCGGCGAGGAGGAAGACCGAGGTCTCGAAGCCTTCACGGAGCACCGCGAGGAATGCCATCACGACGAGTGTGAGTGCGGAACCCGTCGCGAGCACGCTCGCGGCGTGCGATTCGAGGTCGCCCTTGAGGTCGCGCGCATGGCGGCGCATCCACAGGATCATCCACGTGACGAAGCCCACGGCGATGAGGCCGATGACCGTCTCGAGTCCCTCTTGCTCGCGTTGCGGGAGGCGCTCCTCGGCAACGCGCAACGCGATCGCAACGATCGTGCACAGCACGACGGCGATCGCGACGCCGGTCCACAGCGCCCACATGTCTTTGGGCTTGCCGTTGCGTTGGAGGAAGGCCGCGACGATGCCGACGATCAGCGACGCCTCGAGCCCCTCGCGCAGCCCGATGACCAGCGTCGGAAGCACAACGGTAAGGTAAGGCTACCCTTAGTCTCGTGTCAAGCCGCGTGGGTGCGGCCCGGTCCTAGCGTGCGAATCGTGCGAGGGACCGTCGTCACGATCGAACCCGGAACGGCCCGTGACGATTGGGTCGAGCTCTTGGCGCTGGCCGACGAGGAGGTCCCCCTGCGCGCCTGCTTGCAGCAGGGGGTGCTGTACGGCGTGATCGACACCGAGACGGGCCGGCGCCGCGGTGCGGTGCTGGTGCTCGACCGGGGCGACCGGTCCGCGGAGCTGCGTGCGGTCGCGGTCGGCGAAGCCGAGCAATCGCAGGGACTCGGCTCCTGGATGGTCGCCGAGGTCTGCACGCAGCTGCGGGATGCCGGCGTGCAGCGCGTCATCGTGGGAACCGCAAGCTCGGGCCTCCGCCAGCTCGGGTTCTATCAGCGACTGGGTTTTCGGCTCACACACGTCGAGCCCGACTACTTCACCGCCGCGCGCGGCTACCCGCCTGGGCTCTCCGAGAACGGCATCCCGACACGCGACATGGTGTGGATGGAACGTCCCGCCTGACGCGACGCCACCCCTCGAAGTGCGCCTGTCGCGATCGCTGCATTTTCAGCAATCGCGGCCCTCTCGGCGGCCCGTCTCCGCGATTGCTGTTTTTGCAGCGATCGCGAAAACGTGACTTTGAGGGGTGCGAAGTCGAAGTGGCTGCCAACGCGGGGTGGACTTACGCGCCGGCCGGGTCGAGCAGCACGAGCGGGATCTCCCGCTTCGTCTTGGTCTGGTACCCGGCGTAGCCCTTGTACTTCTGGGTGACCTCCGGCCACAGGCGTGCTCGCTCCTCGGCGTTCGCGACCCGAGCGCGCATGCGCTGCTTCGGCTTCCCCTTCAGCGCGACCTCGACGTCCGGGTTGTCACGCAGATTGAGGAACCACGCCGGATGTTCGTCGTCGCCCCCCGCGATGCGACGACGACGATCGTCGACCCCTCTTGCAGGGGCGAGGTGAGCATCACCGATCGGGGCTGGCCCGACTTGCGACCTGTCGTCGTGAGCTCGAGGACGGGCATGTGCCCGAGGTCCCAGCCCAGGTGGCCGCCACTGACCTTGAGCAGCCCGCGATGGAAGGTGTTCGCGACTTTCAACATCAGGTCACTCGGCATCGTCTCGGGCTCCCTTTCCGACGTTTTCGGGCCCCGCGAGGGCGCGCCAACCTACCTCAGCAGCCGGCGAAGAACCTGGCGATCCACCGGCCGACGGCGGTCCGGTCGAGCGGTCTCGTCAACGATCCGCCGGCGACGCGCGACGCGCTCGGTGCCGATCAGCTCGATGCGTTCGGCCAGCAGATGGTCGGCGAGGCGCGGGACGAACTCGGGGTGGCCTTGCAGGGTCCACGCGCGATCGCCCACCGCGAGGCCCGCAACCGGGCAGTGGTCGCTCGTCGCGATCACCCGCGCCGTCGTCCGGCACGTCGACGACTTGGTCCTGATGGCTCGCGATCAGCGCGATCCGATCGAGTGCGGGATCCATGCACGGCAACGATTCGACGAGCGCGTACTCGTGTACCCCGACGCCCCATCCGTCCTCGGCGCGTTCGACGCGTCCGCCGAGCGCCTGCGCGAGCAGTTGATGTCCGAAGCAGATGCCGACGTAGGCGTGCTCGTCACGAACGATCTCGCGATGCAAGTCCTCGGCATCGGCGATCCACGGCACGTCGTCGTAGACCGAATGCCGGCTCGGCGAGCACATCCAGCCGTCGCATTCGTCGAGCGACACGGGGAAGCGTCCTTCATCGAGCTCGTAGGGAACGAGCTCGATGCCGTACGGCACCGAGCAACGCATCGAACAGCTCGGGATAGTCGCCCGCGATCGCGACGCTCTTCGCGTCGACGTGCCCGACGACCAGCAACCCGACGCGTGTCATCGACATGTCGTCATCGGAACGAGAACACGGGCGCGGCCGGACCCTCGAGCGGCGGGAGCAGACCGCGTCGCCGGAGCACCGGCATCACGCCCTCGCCGAACCAGTACGCCTCTTCGAGGTGCGGGTAGCCCGAGAGGATGAACTCGGAGAATCCGAGCGCGTGATATTCCTCGATGCGGTCGGCGACCTCGTCGTAGGAGCCGACGAGCGCGGTACCGACGCCCCCGCGCACGAGCCCGATGCCCGCCCACACGTTGGGATACACGACGAGTTGATCGGCGTCGCCGCCGTGCAACGACGCCATGCGCTGCTGGCCGACGGACTGCGTCGATGCGAAGTCCGCCTGCGCGGCCGCGATCGCGTCGGGCGCCATGCGTGCACGCAATGCGTCGGCGGCCGCCCACGCTTCGTCCGCCGTCGGCCGGGCGATGACGTGGAACCGGATACCGAAGTCGAGCGACCGCTCGCTTCGTGCCGCGAGGGCGCGCACCCGTTCGACGCGCTCGTTCACCATCGCGGGCGGCTCGCCCCACGCGAGGTAGACGTCGACGTGGCGCGCCGCGATCCGTTCGGCGGCGTCGGACGCGCCCCCGAAGTAGATGCGGGGCACCGGCTCGGGCGGCATGCGGGTTGCGGCGTGCTCGACGCGATAGTGCGCGCCCTCGTAGTCGAACGGCTCGCCAGCTCCACGCGCCCCGCATGATCTCGACGAACTCGCCCGTGCGCTCGTAGCGCGTGTCCTTGTCCTCCCATACGCCGAAGCGCGCGAGCTCGGCCGGCTCGGCGCCGGTGACGATGTTCACGAGCAGCCGTCCGCCCGAGAGCCGTTGGTATGTGGACGCCATCTGCGCAGCCAGCGTGGGCGAGAGCAGCGCGGGCCGGAACGCGACGAGGAACTTCACGCGGCGCGTGAGCGGGATGAGTGACGCGGTTGCAAGCCACGCGTCCTCGCAGCCGGTGCCGCACGGCGTGAGCATCCCGTCGAAGCCGAGGCTGTCGCATGCGGTGGCGATCTGCGCGAGGTACGCGAGGTCGGGCGCGCGGCGGTGCGGGATCGTCGGCGCCGGGCAGCACGTCGCGCGCGTCGCCGCCGGTCGGGAGGAACCAGTGCATCTTGAGCACGGCGGCACGGTAATGCCTCGGGCATTGCCCGGTCGGCCCGCAGCCGCAAGGATGCCCGCATGGCTACCGCACTCGTCACCGGTGCGTCGAGCGGGATCGGGCTCGAGATCGCACACGTTCTCGCCGCCGACCACGAGGTCGTCCTGGCCGCGCGGTCTGCCGACAAGCTCGGGGCCCTCGCCGCCGAGCTCGACTCGGCGCGCGTCATCGCGGTGGATCTCGCTGATCCCTCCGGCACACGAAAGCTCGTGTCGGAGCTCGCGGACGTCGACGTGCTGGTGAACAACGCGGGGTTCGGCGACTGGGGACTCTTCACCGACACGCCGGAGACCAAGCTCGAGGAGATGATGGAGCTGAACGTCGGCACGCTCACCCGCCTCACGCGCGCGTATCTCCCCGGGATGCTCGCGCGCGGTGCGGGTCGCGTGATGAACATCGCCTCGACGGCCGCGTTTCTCCCGGGCCCGCTCATGGCCGTGTATTACGCGACGAAGGCGTACGTGCTCTCGTTCAGCGAAGCGCTGGCCGAAGAGACTCGGGGTACCGGCGTGACCGTGACCGCCCTGTGTCCGGGACCGACCGCGAGCGGGTTCCAGGCCGGCGCGGCAATGGAAGACAGCCGGCTCGTGAAGGACCGCAAGCTGCAGAGCCGCGGCCGCCGTCGCGGCGTTCGGCGTGAAAGCGATGCAACGGGGCGATGTCGTCGCGGTACCGGGCCTGGGAAACAAGCTGATGGCCGCGTCGATCCGCGTCTCCCCCGGCCGGTCGTGCGCCGCATGGTGCACCGCATGCAAGCCGCGAAATAAACGACGTCAGCCGACCGACGCGCGAAGCGCTTCGACGATCCACGTCTCGAGGTCGAGCCCCGCGTCGTGCGCGACCTCGCGGGCGCGGTGCTCGAGCGCGCGCGGGAGGCGAAGCGAGAGCCCGGCCGCGGGTGCGAGCGATGCCGGGTGCCGGCCGACCGGATCACTGCCTTCCAGACGGGGTCGAGGCACGTAGCGACCTTCGCGGGCGGACCGCTGCCGCGAGGCGAAGTGGGCCTCGGAGCTCGTAGCGTAGGTCGAGCCCCGCCCGACGTACACGCTCCGCACGATGTCGTCGACGACCCAGAGCAGCGGTGCGTATCCCTCGCCGGCCTCCAACTGCGTGAGCAGCTCACGCGCGCTCGTGGCAATGCGATCAGCCTCGGTGACGATGACGATCGGCAGGCCCGGACGGCGATGCTCTCGCACGACGCGTTCGAGGGAGGCGAGGCACGTCGCGCAGTCACAGAGATAGGCGCCGTACCGGAGCCGGTCGTCGGGCCGCGCGCATGCGAGCCAGCGCTCGTGCGCCTGCGGCTCGGGCGTGATCGACGGCGGGAGCTCGTCCGGAAGGGCATCGAGGAGGGTCGGAATCTCCGAGGACGGCGCGACGCGGTCGTCGTAGACAGCGGGCGGCGCGACGAGCCACAGGTGCCGGGTGCTGCGATCGGTGGTTGCGGTCACGGTGTCTCCTTGGCGAATCCCTGCGGCGATTCTGGCGGGGAGGTGTGACAGCAACGTCAGAGGGACGGCAGCTCCTGACGGGTGGTGAGCACATCCGCGAACAGGTCCCCCACCTCGAGCAGGCGGGCGCCGGCGTCGGCGATCGTCCACCGGTCGCTGCGGAGCTCCGGGTCGTCGAGCTCGTCCCACCGATCGGCATCGACACCGGGGCCCCGGCGGCTGGGCGCGCCGAGTACGGGGCCACCAGCGTCTTGTTGATCGCGTTCTGCGTGTAGTCGAGCCGGGCGAGACCGCCGCGCTGACGCTTCTCCCACTTCCAACTCACGAGGTGCGGCACGGTCTCGCCGACGGCGCGGGACAAGGCTTCGACCCACACGCGGGCGTCTTCGAAGCTCGGTCCGGGTTCGATCGGCACCCAGATCTGGATGCCGCGTTGGCCGGTCACCTTCGGGAAGCCGCGCACGTGCACGTGGTCGAGTGCCGCGCGGTACAGGCCGGCGAGCAGCACGACCTCGTCCCACGACGTCTTGTCGCCGGGATCGATGTCGATCATCGCGTCCGTGGGGTGACGCACGTCGGGGATCCGCGACGTCCAGGCGTGCAGCTCGACCGCGCCGAAGTTCGCCAGCCACGCCAGCGTCGCGGGCCGGTCGGCGACGATGTAGTACTGGGATTCGTCCTCGTCGGCGGCGTCGTTGCGCCACCGGGTGATCCACTCCGGTGCGTGCGAGGGCGCCTCCTTGTGCCAGAACCCGGGCTTGTCGGCGCCGTTCGGGTAACGGTGCATGTTCAGGGGTCGCGCTTGGAGGTACGGCAGCACCACCGGTGCCATCGTGGCGTAGTAGCGAATCAGGTCGCGCTTGGTGAGTCCCTTCTTGCGCTTCGCACGCGGCGGGAACAGCACCTTGTCGAGGTTGGTCAGGCGCAGCGTCACCCCGTCGAAATCCCACTCACCGCCCTTGCCGAGCGCGTCCAGCGCCGCGATGTCCGCTCGCGTCGATGAGAAGTCGATGCCGGCCACCGCCGCGGGCGCATCGCTTCGCCATGTCGCATCGGGATGCTCGGCGACCTCGTCGTTCGTGCGACCGCTGCGCACCGATTGCAAATGTTGTTCGGCATCCCATCCGGTGACGGCGTGCTCGTCGCGCTTGTGGAAGACCAGCCACTGTTCCTTGCCGTTGCGATCGTTGCCGCGCCGGATCAACACGAAGCGGCCGCGAAGCTTCTCTCCGTGCATCTCGACGTGGAGCTCGCCGTCCGCGATCGCCTTCGCCGGATCGTCGGTGTGCAGCGGTTCGTAGGTGCCCCAGTCCCACACGATGACGTCGCCGCCGCCGTACTCGCCCTTCGGGATGACGCCTTCGAAATCGAAGTACTCGATCGGGTGGTCCTCGACGTGCACACCGAGCCGTTTGACGGCCGGGTCGAGCGACGGACCCTTCGGGATCGCCCAGCTCGCGAGCACGCCATCGACCTCCAACCGGAAGTCGTAGTGCAACCGGCGGGCTCGATGCCGTTGCACGACGAAGCGGGGTTGCGCGCCGACGCGCCGGTCCCCCACCGCCCGCCGGTTCGGGCGTGCGGGCGAAATCGCGTTTGGCCGCGTACTCGGCGAGCGGCGCCGGCTTCTTTGCCGCGGTCTTCTTCGTCGCCATGCAGGAGCGGTCTACCCGCTGACGTTGTCCCGACACTCGCCGAGGAAGGCGCACGTCTCGTCGAGCGAGATGCTGCGCCGGAACGGCGGGAGCGCCGCGAGCAGCGCGGTCCGGTAGTCGCGGGTCGCGAGCCGGGGGTCCAGCACCGCGACCACCCCCCGGTCGGTGTTCCGGCGCAGCAGGCGCCCGACGCCTTGCGCGAGCACGAGGGCGGCGACCGGGAGGTCGACCGCCACAAAGGGATTCGTCCCTTCCTGTTCGGCCCGCGTGCGGCGCGCGGCGTGCAGAGGCTCGTCCGGTGCGGGGAACGGCAGCTTGTCGATGATGACGAGCACGCACGAGACGCCCGGCGCGTCGATGCCGGCCCAGAACGAGCGCGTGCCGACGAGCACCGACGTCTCGTCGTCGATGAACGACCGCGTCAGACGGCCCGCATCGGCATCGCCTTGGGTGAGGATGTTGTGACTCGTCTTCGTCTGGAGCGATTCGGAGAACCGTTTGACGTTGGCATGCGAGGTGCAGAGCACGAGCGCGCGGCCGCCGGCCGCGTCGACGAGTCGGCAGACGCGCTCGCACGCCAGGTCGACCCACGAGTCGCTCCCTCGCCGCGGTTCAGGCAGGTCGCGCGCGACGTAGAGCACGCCCTGCGCCCGCCAATCGAACGACGACGCGGTCTCCCGCGCGACATAGCCGCGACCCGATCCACTGCACCGGTCACCTTCACCGTCGCGTCGCCCACGCACCGGGAGCCGCGTCGGGATCGAAGCCGATCTGCCGGGCGACCTGGGTGAACGGCACGCCGCCGCCGAGCGTCGCCGACACGGCAATCACCGGTCGCTCGTCGAGCAGCAGGCGGCCGAGCGCCGGACCCGCGGCGATGGGAGCCACTCGCAGGCGACGCCCGCGACCGATCTTCTCCGCCCAGACGACGTCGTCGTCGGCAGGCGCCGCGAGCCGGCGCAGCACGGTGAGACGGTGGTGCGCGAGCCGCGACACGCGCTTCGCGTAGTCACCACGATCACGGTCGATCTTCCCACTCGCGGTCGCGAGGCTCTCGGCCGCAGCCGCGAGCGCGTCGACCAGCCGGGCGTCGGCGCCGACGTCGATCATGCCGTCGCATTCGTCGACCACGCTCCCGAGCGCGTTCGATATGCGCGAAACGCGTCGATCGAATCCTTGTCGACACCTGTCTTGCCGAGCATGCTCGCCAACCGGCTGAGCCCGTCGGCGCCGAGATCGGCGGCGAACGCGTTCGTTGCACTGTCGGCGAACGAGTGCGCCTCGTCGAGAATCACGAGGTCGTGCTCGGGCAAGACCGTGCTCCCTGCGGAGAGATGCGCGCAGTAGAGCGCATGGTTGACGACGAGCACCGAGACATGGCGCGCCGCTTCCTTCGCACGTTCCGCGAAGCACGCGTCGCCGTCGGCGCACTCGCCCGCACCGGGACACTCGGTGCTCGTGCAGCTCACGGCGGCCCACGACGGGTTCGGGATCGCCTCCGGCAGCACCGCTCGGTCCCCCGTGTCCGACCCCTCGGTGAACTCGCGGAGCGTCGAGAGGTGTTTCGCGAAGCTCGCGCCGACCGGTTGCTCGAACAACGCGTCCGGCGCGGCCGCGGCGCGCAGCTTGGCGCGACAGACATAGTTCGAACGGCCCTTCAAGAGCGCGAACGTGAACGGCACCGGCGAACAGCGGTGGAGCGTCGGAAGGTCCTTGTCGATGAGCTGGCTCTGGAGCGCGATCGTCGAGGTCGCGACCACCACCTTCAGTCCGGACGCGATCGCCGGCACGAGATACGCGAGGCTCTTGCCGGAGCCGGTCGGCGCCTCGGCGAGAAGGTGATGTCCGGCGCGAATCGCGTCGGCTACCGCACTCGTCAGCTCCCGTTGCCCCGCGCGCTGCTCTCCACCGAGCGCCGCGACCGTCGCGTCGAGAATGTCGAGCGGATCCGCCGCCCATTCGTCATGCGAGATCGCGTCGACAACCACGGGCTCCGCCACCCACCCAGCATGCCCGACACGAGCGCCGGATCGCGGCTACAAGCCGCCCTCCGCGGCAACTTTGAGGCGTTGCAGCGTCAGGCCCATGGCGGCCTCGAGGTCTGCTTTGCGGTCCTTGACACCCATGAGCCAACGCTCGCTCGCGAGGAAGTACCACGGGACGTCTTCGAGCATCTCGAACGACTCGGTCACGGCCGTCCCGTCACCGTCAGGCTCGAATCGGTAGCTCCACTTGGTCATGTCCTTGCCACGATGAGCGATGACGAACGCGAATTCGCGGCCGTCGTCGGCCACGACAACTCTGGGCTTCGTCGACCAGCGGGCGGGCCCGTGTCGGTTCGTGCCCTTGAATCGCGCGCCGACGGCAGGACCGGTCGCTCCGTCGATCCACTCCGCGCGGCTGCGTCTCGGGGCTCCATTCGCCCATGCGCTGCACGTCCGAGACCAGCTCGTACAGCTTCTGCGGCGGCGCGTCCACGTGCGTGGTCGCGTGTCCCTTCGTGCCTGCCTTCATGACCGCGGCCTCTCTCGAGATGTCCTGTACGTCGGAGCTTCCTAGGCTATTGACTGTGCCGCCCCGCGTCCCGGTCCTCGACCTCGCGCCCTTCCGCGCCGACGAAGGCTCCCACGCCGCATGCGTGTTCGTCGAAGACCTGCGGGCGGTCTGTCACGAGCACGGCTTCTTCTCGCTGGTGGGCCACGGTGTCGCCCCCGCGACCAACGAACGCGTGCAGGCACTCGCTCGCCGCTTCTTCGCGTTGCCCGAGCGGGAGCGACTCGCCATCGCGAACATCCACTCGCCGCAGTTCCGGGGATACACGCCCGTCGGGCACGAACACACCCAGGGGCATCCCGACCGCCGCGATCAGCTCGACATCGGACACGAGCTACCGCTGGTCCCTCTCGCCCCGGGCGATCCCGCGTGGCTGAGGCTGCGCGGTCCGAACCTGTGGCCCGCCGCGCTGCCCGAGCTCCGACCGGCGGTCGAAACCTGGATCGACGCGATGGAACGCCTCGGGCACACGCTCTGCCGCGGCTCGCGGTCGCGCTCGGCCAGCCCGCCGATCGTTTCGACGCGTACGTCGCGCCCAGGCCCGAAGCGCTCGTGAAAGTGATTCGCTATCCGGCCGCGGAGACGACACAGGACCGGCAAGGTGTCGGCGAACACCGCGACACCGGGCTGGTCACGTTCGTGTTGCAAGACGACGCCGGCGGGCTCCAAGTGCAGCTCGCCGAGGGTTGGGTCGACATTCCCGAGGTGCCGGACGCGTTCGTCGTGAACCTCGGCGAGATGATGCAGCTCCTGACCAGTGGCTACTTTGCCGCCACCGTGCATCGGGTGGTGAGCCCGCCCGCGGGCACGGAGCGCGTCTCGATCGCGTACTTCTTCAATCCGAAGTTGGAAGCGACACTGCAACCGCTCGAGCTCCCGCCGTCGCTCGCTGTGCATGCGCCCGGTTCGGAGAGCGCCGATCCGAGCAACCCGATCCTGGCGAACTACGGCGAGAACTCGCTCAAGGTACGGCTCCGTGCCCATCCCGACGTCGCGCGCCGTCACCACCGCGACCTTCTCGCCGAAAGCGAACCCTAAGCCCCCGTTTGGTCGGGGACTGTTCGTTTACGGCCACTGGCCGACCAAACGGTCTCACGCCGGGAGACGTACTCCCGCGGCGGGCGGCGCGATCTTCGGCCATGGGAGCGCGTGCTCGGCGGCGAGCGCGACGTCGAACAGCAGCTCGTCGGCGTGGTGCCGGGCCAGCACCTGCATCCCGACGGGGAGACCGTCGACCAACCCACCGGGGATCGAGACCGCGGGGTTGCCGTAGATGTTGGAGATGATCGTCAGCGCGCCCATGCGCACGAGATCGGGGAACCGCGCGGCTCCGATATCGAGGATCGCCGACGGCAACTTCGGAAACACGCCGCCCGCGACGCGGACTCCGGCCATGATCGCCCGGAAGCCGCGGCCGCGCGACCTTGCTCGAACCGGCCCATTCGACGAAGCCGCCCGACGACGAGCTCATCGGCGAGTCGGCCGCGAAGGCCGGGCCGGGATTCGTCGCCGCGATGATGAAATCGACATCTTCGAACGCGTTCGCCATCGCTTCGTAGGCGCGCACGCGCTGCGCTTCGGCCACCGACGCCGTGTACAGGTTGTACATCGATTGCGAGAGCAGCAGCCCGGTTGCCACCTCATCGGTGAGCTCGTCCGCGCGCCCGGGCCACGCATCACCGAGCTCGGCGAGCAATGTCGCAAGGTTGCCCATCATCCATTGCGCGGCAAGGTTCGGCAGCTCGAGTCGAAGATCGACTTGGATCATGCCCGCGGCCGCGATCAACGCGGCCGCCGACTCGTGCAACTGCGCCTCGACGCCCGGCTCGAGCGTGACGCCCGCGAGTGCGGGAATCACTGCGACCTTGCGGCCGGCCAGGTCGCGTGTGCCGAGCCCGCCCTCCCAGCCGCCGGTCGCGGGCAGGCTCGTCGGATCGTGCACGTCGAAGCCCGCGGACACGTCGAAGTAGCGCGCCGCGTCACGCGCCGATCGAGCGAGACATCCGACCACCACCGTGCCCGGCCGGAAGAACACGTTCGGGCCGCGAGGAATGCGGCCGTAGGTACCCTTCATGCCGACCAGCCCGGTATAGCCGGCGGGAATCCGAATCGATCCCCCACCGTCGCCTCCGGTCGCGATCGTCACGAGACCACCGGCAACGGCGGACGCGCTGCCGCCGGACGAGCCGCCGGCGGTGCGACCATGCCGCCATGGATTGTGCGTCACGCCGTTGAGCTTCGAGACGCTGACGTTGAGGCCGCCGAACTCGCTCGCGGCCGTCAGCCCGACGGGGATCGCACCGCCCGCATCGAGCAACCGCGTGACCATCGTGCTCGTGTGGCCCGAGATCCGGTCCTTGAAGATCAGCGACGCCTCGGTCGCCGGCCAGCCTGCGACGAAGTCGAGCTCCTTGACGCCGACCGGCACACCGCCGAACGGCTTGCTGACATCCGCATGCGCCACGGCGTCCATCGCCCGGTCGGCATCGAGGAAGGTGAACGCGTTGAGATCGCTGCGCTCGATCGCAGCCAAGCTCGCCTCGAGCTCTTCATGCGGTGATCGCTCACCGCGGCGATAGGCATCGACGAGTCCGCACGCGTCGCCTTCCCAGGGCTGATCCGTCATCAGAAGGGCACGCCCAGGCACGGTCCGCCGTTGCACACGTCGGTCACCGCGCCGCGCCAGAAGCCGTCCTTGAGATCCTGGACGGCGGGCTGGCGCGGTGTGTCGTCATGGGGATCGTGGCCGTCGCGGGGCGGTGCATTCACGATCGGCGACAAGGGTGAGCCGGTATCCCACAAGAAGTAGGCCGAGCCGGTGAACGGGTAGTGCCCGATCGTCGGTATCCCCCAAGCCGGCCGCACGTCGTGGGTTCTTCCCGGCGCGACGAACGGCCGGTGCACGCGTGCACCGATCGTGCGCGCCTCGATCTCCAGGCTGACTTGCGCGACCTGGTGGTCACCGACCGCGCCGAGCAGCAGGATCGTGTGCGCCGGCGTGCCCGGGTACGGGTCGCGCGTCAAGTGTTGGGCATAGCCGTTGGTCTCGGCCCGGTCCCACAGCATCTGGGTGAGGCCGCCGGTCACGAGGCGGTCGTATTCGTCGGGATACGCAGGCGCGAAGATCGCTTTGAAATCGTCGAAGTCGACGCTGCGCTGCAGGAGCAGCGAGTAGTTCATGCCGGCCTCGCCGAGCACCGATCGGGTGAAGTCCTGCGCGACGGCCGTGAGCGCACCACCGAAGATCGCGCCTTCGCTGTTGCCGTCGTAGAACAGCTCCGAGGTGTCGACGAGCGGTTGCGTGCCGAGGCGGAACGCCGGGTTGGCGACGAACCCGTTCCGGTGGATCATCAGCCGGCCGAGGAACAGGAAGTTCAAGAAGCCCTGCTGCGAGCGATCGGCAAGGGTCGGGAACTTCGAGGTGTCCTGCAGGATCGCGACGGCGTTGGCGACGTCGTCCTCCGCCAGGCCGATGAAGTTGGATCCGCAATAGGCGGTGTTGTGACGCACCGCCATGTCGAGGACGATCGACGAATTCACCTCGTCGAAGCTGCCGAGCAGCCCGTGCCCGTACAGCGAGAGCCGCGCCGGGGCACCGGTGGCCGACGGCGGGATCACGCACTGGTAGTGCGCGGTGTAGTTGTGAGGCTGCCGCTTGGGCAGGCCGTCGGCGCCGTACACGAAGCGCGAGCCCGACACGCCGTCGTGGTCGAGATACAGCGGCACCTGGAAGGTGCCGGTGATGCGCCGGTACACCCGGGACGAGAGATCTTGCTCAACCGTGTCGATTGTGAAGGGGGGCACGCCGGCGCCGAGCGCATGGAACGCGTCGTCGCGGATGTGCAGCATCCGTCCGGCGAGACCCTGTGCACTCGCGATCGTGAAGTCCCACGCGAGACCGAGGTCGTGGCGGCCGACGTCGGCCCGTCGGAGCGCGGCGAACACGCGCTCCATCGCGGGCCGCCTGCGCTCGACGACAGGGCTGAACGTCTTGATGCCGTCGCGGTAGATCTCGAAGGCACGACTCGGGGCAATCGGGTGGCCGAGCGCGTCCTTCAGGTTGCGTAGTCCGATCACGTAACGGTGACCTTCGAGGAAGTTGACCGCGGGCCGGATGATCATCGTCCTCGACGCGTCATCGGGCGCTTCGACATCCATCTCGGCGAAGTACGGCCAGCGGCGCCCGGACTCGGCGTCGACGATCACGATCGGCGCGTCACGACGAAGGGAGCGCGCCACATCGGTGATCGGTGCCGCACCTGTCCGGGCGAGGTCGATCCCCGGGAACGAGAGCATGATCGGTTCGCCCGGACTGAAGCCGTCGTTGCGGTTCCACTCCGTCGGGTCGACGTGGACGCCGTGCACGTTGGCCGGCAGCGAACGCGCGTCGAGGTGGATGCGGCGACCGGTCGGGCTCGTCCGGTCGGCAACGGTATAGAAGTCACTCGGGAACGGCAGCAGGCAGCGATTGGGCATCAAGAAGTCGCAGCGCGCGCTCGCGGTGAGATCGAGATTCGGCTCGACGTCGAATTTCGTGGTCGCGCGCGCATGGCCCGCCCGTACCGACAGCTGGGTGATCCCGTTGCCAAGTTCTTGCACGCCGAGCTCTGCGGTCGCGCGCGTCACTCCGTTCGTGGTCGTGAACGCAAAGCGGTCGGAGATGTCGCGGCGCCGATGGTGGTGATGTGACGCGCGGCGATCGACGGTCACGTGCAGGCGATCGGGATCGACGCCGTGGAGCGCGAGCTCGACGTGCACGGTCGCGACGCCGGGCCCGACGAGCGTTCCCGGCACCGGCGCGATGACGACGATGTCGCGGTGTGTACGACCGGGCGTCGCCGCCGCGACACCACTCGTCACCAACGCGAGCGAGACCGAGCGCGAGACCACGGAATGCCGGCATCCGCCCACGTTGTCAGCGTGGCGGAACGAAGGCAAGCTGACGTCGTGCGGATGCTCTTTCCCGACGCGATCGACGCGATCGATCCGCTCGAGGTGTACGCCGACATGCCGGTCAATGCCCGCCGGCCGTCCGTGCGACTCAACATGATCGTCAGCGTCGACGGCGGCACATCGTGGGGCGGGGTGTCCGGCGCGCTGGGCGGTCCGGCCGACAAGGCGTTGTTCGCGGTGCTGCGTTCGTTGACCGACGTCGTGCTCGTCGCGGCAGGAACCATGCGAGCGGAGAACTACGGACCCGCAGCGTTGACCGCGACGATGCAGGATGCGCGCCGGCAGCGGGGCCAAACGCCCGTGCCGCCGATCGCCGTCGTCTCACGAAGCTGCCGGCTCGACTGGTCCACGCCGTTCTTCGCGTCGGCCACGGAACGACCCGCCGTCATCACCGTGTCCGATGCGCCGGCCGCCGACCGTGCGCAGGCGGCGAAGGTGGCCGACGTCATCGTCGCCGGCGCGCACGACGTCGACCTCGCCCTCGCGCTCGACGAGCTCGGTGCACGCGGTGCAGGCGCGGTGCTCGCCGAGGGCGGACCGACACTGAATGGCGCGCTCGCGCGCGCGGGTGTGCTCGACGAGCTCTGCCTGACGCTGGCGCCCCGGCTCGCGAGTGGGGACGCCAAGCGGATCCTCGCGGGCTCGACACTCGACGAGCTCGACACGCTGCACCTGCGCTCGATCTGCGAAGAGGACGACTACCTCTTTCTGCGATACCGGCCGTTGCTCTGACGAGAGCAGCCGGGTCTCCCGGGGTGTGCGACCCGGGAGACCCGACGATCTGCTACAGCGCGTCCGGTCCTGCCTCGCCGGTTCGGATGCGCACGACCGCGTCGACGGACGCGACCCACACCTTTCCGTCACCGATCTTGCCGGTACGAGCTGCTCCCACGAGGCCCTGCACGATGCGGTCGACATCGCCGTCGTCGACGAGCACTTCGATGCGCACCTTCGGGACGAAGTCGATGGTGTACTCGGCACCGCGGTACACCTCGGTGTGACCGCGCTGGCGGCCATACCCCTGCACGTCCGACACCGTCACGCCGTGGACATCGAGCTCCGTCAACGCCTGCTTCACGTCGTCGAGCTTGAAGGGTTTGACGATCCCTACGATGAGTTTCATCTGGTTCCTCCGCTCTCAGGCGCGCTCGAGCGCGTAGCCGCTCTCCGAATGCTGGGTGATGTCAAGACCGCGGTCCTCGTCGTCTTCGCTGGCGCGGATACCGCCCGGCAGGACGACCTTGAGCACGGTGCCAATGGCGTACGAGACCACGAACGAGAACACGAGCACCGCTCCTACTGCGAGCAATTGCTCACCGAAGAGACCCCATCCGCCGCCGAAGAACGCACCGTCCTTGCCCGCCGGATTCACACTCGCATCGGCGAACAAGCCGAGCAGCACCGAACCGATGATGCCCCCGACGAGATGGACCGCCACGACGTCGAGTGAGTCGTCGTAGCCGAATCTGAACTTCAACGAGATCGCGAGATAGCAGACGGCGCCCGCGATCGCGCCGATCACCACCGGCGCGAGGCCGCCGACGAAACCCGCGCACGGCGTGATCGCCACGAGACCCGCGACTGCACCCGAGGCGGCCCCGAGCGTTGTCGCGTGGCCGTCCTTGAGGCGTTCGACGATCAGCCAACCGATCATTGCGGCTGCGGCTGCGACGAACGTGTTGAGGAAGGCTTGCGCGGCAACCAGATTCGCGGCGAGCGCCGAGCCGGCATTGAACCCGAACCACCCGAACCAGAGGATGCCCGTTCCGAGCAGCGTGAGCGGCAACGAATGCGGCGGCATCGCCTCCTTCGGCCAACCCCTGCGCCGGCCGAGCAAGAACACCAGTGCCAACGCACCCGCACCGGCATTGACGTGCACGACGGTGCCGCCGGCGAAGTCGAGCGCGCCTCGATCGGCAAGCCAACCTCCCGCGAACACCCAATGCGCCACCGGCAGGTACACGAGGATCGACCACGCGGGAGATGAACCCGACCCATGCAACCCACCGCATGCGATCGGCGATCGCACCCGTGATCAGCGCAGGTGTGATCACGGCGAACGTCAATTGGAAGGCGACGAAGGCAAGCGTCGGAATGGTTCCCGACACACCGTTCGTGAGGTCCTTCAAACCGACGTAGTCGAAGTTGCCGATGAACCCCGCATTGCCCGCGTCGCCGAACGCGAGGCTGTAACCGAACAGGACCCACAGGATCGTGACGATCCCCATTGCGAAGAAGTTCTGCATCAACATGGCAAGCACGTTCTTGGCCCGTACCATCCCGCCGTAGAACAGCGCGAGGCCGGGAGTCATGAAGAGAACGAGCGCGGTGCTGGCAAGCACCCACGCGGTGTCTCCGGTATCGATCTCCGGCACGTAAGCAACTCCCGAGTGAGCGGACGCGCGCGTGCGCGGCCCGAACGGACGTGGAGACCACACGCGCGCGACCAACCGACGGCGCGTGTGGCTAGATCAGGGCGTCGCGGAGTACCGGCGGGCCGCGTCGCGTCGCGCTCCCCCGCCACCCAAGAACCGGGAGGGCCTTGTGACGCAGGCGGGCGTGGCTCGCAGCACACGCGGACGCGATCAGCGCGGCGCCGCCCAGCCCGATGTGCCAAGAGAGGCGCGGTTGGCGGGGCTCGACGCGAATCGCAAATGCCAGGGGATGCGACCGGATGGGCGAAACCACCGCGTGCGCGGTCGCGGCATCCCTTTTCGTGGCACCGTTCTCGGCCGACCCTGCGATCGCGACCAGCGCACCCACGACGAGGAACGCCGCGAGTGCGAAGTGCACCTGCCGCCGGTGCTTCAAGAGCTGATCAATGCCGATTGCCGCAGTCTGACGATCAATTGTTACGGGAGTGTTCCAGCGCGTGACCCGTGTATGAACGACCGCGTTCGCCTGCCGGCTACACCTTTTGCTTCACCGTCCGCGAGTACACGACTACCAAAGAGCGAGAAACTTCGGACACGCCGCACCGGTCGGGTGTACGTTGTGTACGAACGCTGCGATCACGCGAGCGAGCCCGGGACCCAGGCTTCTTCGCCCCACACGACGGGGGCAGGCGAATGCTGGGAATCTCCAAGGCACTACGGGAAATCGACACATCGAGCGCGCCGGCCTTCAACGCTCATCTGCACGACGCCATCGACAGCGCCGACGATGAGTTGATGGTCGTCGATTGTGCCGACGTGACGTTCATGGACTCGGCGGCATTTCACGTGCTCGTCGACGCATCCAAGTACGCCGTCCGGCGCGGTCGCGCGCTCGTGATCCTCAACCTGTCACCGTCATGCGCGATGTTGATTCAGTTGTGCGACGGTGACCAAGAGCTTCGCCTCGAGCTCTGAGCGGCGCGCCGTGACTCCCCGACTGGAACCGGAGCGGTTCGCCGAGGTGGTCGCCGCGCGTACTGCGAACGACCACGATCCAGCCCGTGCGTTGTGCCTCGCATGCACCGACGTCTTGGGCGTCACGGGTGCCGGGGTGGTGTTGATGTCCGGCGGACAGTCATTGGGCTGCGTCGGTGTGTCCGATCAGGTGACCGAGGCGGTCGAGCAGATCGAGTACACGTTGGGCCAGGGTCCGTGCATGGCCGCGTATCGCAACACGGCGCCGGTCTTCGACACCGACCTTGCCGACGACGGGGTCGTCGGGTGGCCGGAATTCCGGCGGGGCGCCCTCGAGGTGGGGGTTCGCGCCGCGTTCGGCTTCCCGTTGCTCGTCGAACGGGTCTGCATGGGGGCGCTGAACCTGTACCAGGACCGGGCCGGCGCGCTCACCGACGACCAGTTCGCCGACGCGCTCGTGGTGGCACGGTTGGTGAGCCGACAGGTGTTGTCCTGGCAGGCCGACGCCCCGCCCGGGACGGTGGCGTGGCAGTTCGAGCGGCCGCCGAGCAACCGCGTCGAGGTGCATCAAGCGACCGGAAGGATCTCGGTACAGGCCGAGATCTCGCTCACCGATGCGCTCGTCCTGTTGCGGGCGTACGCCTTTTCCCACGACCGCCCGGTCGGCGACGTCGCTGCCGATGTGGCGGCCGGGCGCGTCCGCTTTGACCTACTTCCTGCGACATGAGTCTGCATAAACTGCCCACGAAATCACGAGGGGGGTGCCCATGCCCCGGGAACAAGATCTGCTCACCGCGTTCGTAGAGTTCGCCGACACGTTCGTCGACGACTACGACGTCGTCGAATTCCTGACATCGACTCGCGGCGCGTTGCATCGAGCTCGTCGACGCGACGGAAGCGGGAATCATGCTTGCCGACCGGGACGGCACGCTGCGATACGTCGCGTCCTCGAGCGAACGTATGCGTCTCATCGAGCTCTTCGAACTGCAGCACGACCAAGGCCCGTGCTTGGACGCATATCGGGCGGGAGCTTCCGTGCACACCAGCCTGACAGATGACGCGGATACGCGATGGCCGAACTTTGCGCCCCACGCGCGGGACGTCGGATTTGCGTCCGTCTCCGCGCTCCCGCTGCGACTCCGCACCGAGGTGATCGGCGCCCTGAACCTGTTCTCGCCCACCCCCGGGCTGCTCAGCTCCGAAGACCAAAAGGTCGCCCAGGCGCTTGCGGACATCGCCACCATCGGCATCCTCCAAGAACGCGCCCTGCGCGACTCGCACATCGTCACCACTCAGCTCGAAGCAGCACTCGAATCGCGGATCGTGATCGAACAAGCCAAAGGCATCGTCGCAGAACACGCGCGGGTCAGCATCGATTCCGCGTTCACAATGCTCCGCGGCTACGCCCGCAGCCACAACCGGCTGCTGAACCAGACCGCCCACGCGATCATCGACGGAACCCTGGCCAGCGACGCGCTCACGCAGCCGACGAGCAGAAGCTGATCAGCGGCGTCGCGAGGACGGATGTCTCGTGATGCCGGTACCCAGCAGCGCGTCGCGGCAGGGCGGGCACAGCCACCATGCACTCTGGGCCGCCACGTCGAGCGCGGCGTCGCCGGGGAAGTGGAGCCGGCAGCGCCCGCAACAGCGCGAGAGGGGCGGTCGGGATCCAAGTCTCATCGGATCCTCCTGACGCGCCGCACACATCGGGACGAGCGCATTACCGCGATCCGATGAAGTTCAGTCGATCGGCCTGGGACTCGACGATCTGCGCGAGTCGCGCCTCGATTGCGAGCAGTGCGTGCACCTGGGCCGCGCGAAACCATTGCTCGGCAGACATCACTGGGTTTCGTCGGGCCTCGATGAGCGCGGCCTCAGCCTCTTCACGGTGCGTACGCGAATCCATCGCGTCATCTCCTCTTCTTGGTGGCGCGCACAACACGCGTCGTTTTGGTCGCGGATGCCGTTCGCCTGCGACGCGCCTTCGCACCAACGAGGAGATCGAGGACCTCACCGATCGTGCGCTCCCGGATCGTCGTCTCCGGGAGGGGAAGATGTTCTTGTACGATGTAGCGGTTGCGCCGCCCATCGCGCTCTTTGAGCACATACCCCGCGTCTGTGAGGTCGCTGACAATCGCGTAGGCGCTGCGTTCGGTGATGTTGAGCTCGGCAGCGATGTCACGGAGCCGCACGCCGGGATCGTGCGCGATGCACAACAGCACGCGCCCATGGTTCGTCAGGAAGCTCCAATCCGCCATCGGCCCAACCATAGCAAATCATTTCGAGTAGTTCGATGCTAGTATTGGGCCGGAAACGAGGTCGCTTACATGACTCCGCTCGACGCTGAATACGAAGACCCCCGAGAGGACTTGCAGCGGCTCATCGAGCTTACGGGGCGTGCGGGCCTCGAAGCCATGCGGGCCAGGTTGACCGACCGTTTACATCGCCGGTCGGACGATTTCGCCGCGACCCTTGCGCTCCGCCTCGTCACCGCGAAGCTGCAGCAGACCTCGTACGGGACACCGGTGGTGTCCGTCTCCTCGTAGTGCGGATCTGACAGCCGGGCACCCTCAGCCGAGGTCCGCCGCCGATCGCACGGGCAACGCCGAGCCGTTCGGCTTGACGTGCACGACCCGGCCCGCTTGCAGGTCGAGACGGTCGGCGACGTCACGGGTGGTCTGCGCCCAGACGTCGCGTCGATCGACGAGCAGCTCGACGCGGACCTCGAAGCCGAGCCGCACCACCCTCACCACTGTCGCTTCATTCGTGCCTGGACCGGGAGCCGACGCGAGCTCGAGATCATGAGGACGTACCAACGCGCCCGCAAGTTTGGTGACCGGACCGAGGAAGCTCATCACGAAGTCGTTGGCCGGGTGGTCGTAGAGCTCGTCGGGCGTGCCGACTTGTTCGAGGCGGCCGGCCGCGATGACCACGATCGTGTCGGCGACTTCCATGGCCTCTTCCTGGTCGTGCGTCACGAACACCGTGGTGACGTGGACCTCGTCGTGCAGTCGGCGGAGCCAGTACGCGCAACTCCTTGCGCACCTGTGCATCGAGCGCGCCGAACGGCTCGTCGAGCAGCAGCACCTCCGGCTCGCACCGCGAGCGCGCGGGCCAGCGCCATGCGCTGCCGCTGTCCGCCGGAGAGCTGCGAGGGCAGCCGGTCGCGCGAACTGCTCGAGGTGCACGAGCTCGAGCAGCTCGTTGACCCGCTGGCGGATCTCAGCCTTCGGACGCTTGCGGATCTCGAGACCGAACGCGACGTTCTTGAACACCGTCATGTGCTTGAACGCGGCGTAGTGCTGGAACACGAAGCCGACGTTGCGCCGCTGCGGCGGCAAGGTCGTTGCGTCCGCGCCCGCGATCTCGACCGTGCCGGTGTCGGGCGTCTCGAGCCCGGCGATGACCCGGAGCAGCGTGGACTTGCCGCCGCCGCTCGGTCCGAGCAGCGCGGTGAGCGACCCGCTCGGGATGTCGAGCGAGACATCGTCGAGCGCGACGAAGTCGCCGAACGCTTCGACACGTGCGCACGCTGATCCCCATCGTACTGTGCTTCCTTCGGGCGGACGATGTTGATCAGCGAGCAGCGCCACGATCGCGATCATCGCGAGCACGAACGCCACGGAATACGCACCGACTGGTCGAAGTTCTGGAACTCGCTGCTGGACGTAGCAGGGTAAGCGTTTGCGTCTTGTCCTGACCAAGCCGCCCGACACGACCGCGACCGCGCCGAACTCGCCGAGGGACCGGGCGAGGGTCGAGCACGACGCCGTACGCGAGCGCCCACCGGATGGCCGGGCAGCGTGATCCGGCGGAACGTCTGCAGTCGCCGATGCACCCGAGCGTCCAGGCCGCCTGCTCCTGCTCGTCGCCGATCTCCTCGAGCACCGGGACGACGCTCGCGGACCACGAGTGGGAGCGACACGAAGATCGGTCGCGAGGACCATGCCCGGCAGCGAGAAGATGACCTGTCGAAGCCGTGGTCGTCGAGCCAGCTCGCCGATCGGGTCGAACGCGCCCGTAGACGAGGATCAGCGCGAGCCCGACGACGACCGGCGACACCGCGAGCGGCAGGTCGATGAAGCGCGTTCAACAGCCGCTTGCCCGGGAAAGCGATGGCGCACGAGCAGCATCGAGGCGACGAGGCCGAAGACCGTGTTGCGGATCACCGCGCCAGAACGCGACTTCGAGCGTGACCTGGAACGCGTGCGACGCGTCCGGCGCGGTGAGGCGTCCCAGAACGGGCCGAAGCCGTGCTCGAAGGTGCGCCAGAACACGAGCCCGACCGGAGACCAGCAGGAACGCGCAACGTAGACAGACGAGCGAGCGAACCGCAGCCCGACCGCGACGCCGACGTCGTCGATTCAGCCACGCGCCGCCCCAGCGCTGGATGAACGTCGAGCGCGAACAGCACGACGAGCGCGACGAGGAGCAGCACGGTCGAGACCGCCGCGGCACCGGTCGTGTTGTCGCTCTCGATCTGGCTGAAGATGTGCACCGGCAGCGACTGCGGTCTTGAACGGGATGTTGCCCGAGATCAGCACCGTCGCGCCGAACTCGCTGATCGCCCGGGCGAACGACAGCGCGGTGCCGGCGAGGATCGCCGGCACGAGGTTCGGGCAGGACGACGCGCCGGAACGTCGTGAGCGGCTCGCGCCGAGCGACTGCGGCCGCCTCTTCCATCTCGCGGTCGAGCTCGAGCAGCACCGGCTGCACGGTGCGCACGACGAACGGGCAGCGTGACGAACAGCAGCGCGAGCACGACGCCGGCCCGCGTGTAGGCGAGGGTCGATGCCGATCGGGCTCGTGCGGCCCGTACAGCGCGAGCAGCACCAGGCCGGCGACGATGGTCGGCAGCGCGAACGGAAGGTCGATCAGCGTGTCGATCACCCGCTTGCCGGGGAACTGGTCGCGCACGAGCACCCACGCGATGAGCGTGCCCATCACCACGTTGACGACGGCGACGCCAGCGCGCGAGGCAACGATCGTCAGCTTGAGCGCGGCGAGCCGCCTCAGGCGTGGTGATCTCGTGCCAGAAGCCGCTCAGCCCGTCGTCGTTTGCCCGGAACACCACGGCGCTGAGCGGGAGCAGCACGATGAGGCTGAGATAGATCGACGACGAAGCCCGATCCCCAGCGCCGAAGCCGGAGCCGCGGCCGCGGCGCACCGACCGGGACGTTGCCGGCCGGTGCGCCGAGTGCGAGTGTCGCGAGTCGACGCTCGTCATCTACTTCGAGGTCGAGACGCCGATGCCGCTGCTCGACCTCGGCCATGATGCCCGTTCTCGGGATCGAAGAACTTCGTCCGTGACCTCGGTCCAGCCGCCGAGGTCGTCGATCGTGAACAGCGCCGTCGGCGTCGGGAACTCGTCCGGCTTCGCGACACCGTTGACGACCGGGCCGGTAGCCGTTGTCGGCGAAGATCTCGCTGCGCGGCGGGCGTGTACAGGTAGTCGAGAACGCCTTCGCCTGCGTCGGGTTCTTGCGTCGTCTGTCGTCACCGCGACCGGGTTCTCGATCAGGATCGTCTGGTCGGGCACGACGTAGTCGATCGGCTGGCCGTTCTGCTGGGCGAAGATCGCCTCGTTCTCGTAGGCGAGCATCACGTCGCCCTTGCCGCCGGTGAACGTCTGGAGCGACTTGCGCGCGCTGTCGTCCTGCACCGGGACGTTCTCGAAGAGCTTGTGCAGGTACTCGTCGGCCTCGGCCGGCGTCTTGCCCTGCTTCGAGCTGCGCGCCGTAGGCGGCCATGACATTCCACCGGGCGCCACCCGAGGTGAACGGGTTGGGTGTGATCACCTCGATGCCGGGCTTGATCAGGTCGTCCCACGTCTTGATGTTCTTCGGGTTGCCCTTGCGTGCCACGAAGACGACGACTGAATTCGTGACGATCCCCTTCGTTGCGTTGGCGTTCCAGTCCGACGGCGACGAGGTCGGCCTTGACGAGGCGGGTCGATGTCGGGCTCCAGCGAGAAGTCCACGACGTCGGCGCGTCAGGCCCGCTCTCGACCGCTCGGCTCTGGTCGCCGGACGCGCCGTAGGACTCCTGGAACTTCACGTCCTTGCCGCCCGGCGTCTTCTGGAACTCCTTGATGATGGCGTCGAGCGCGGTCTGGGGCGTCGAGTACGCGACGAGCGACAGCGTCACGTCCGAGCCGGACGCGCCGCCCTTCGCGCTGCTCCCGCACGCGGCGAGCCCCAGCGACGCCGAAACGATGAGCACGAGCGGAACGAGCAAGCGTCCCCGCAATCGAACCTGCACTGGTGGTCCTCCCTCGAAATCCCTACTAAACCAATGGACAATGTAGGGTAATGAGCGAAGGCAGTCAAATCCGGGAGATGTCCGGTGCGGATCCCTGCGAAAAGCGACGACGCACTGCGCGCGGCGATCGTGATGGCGCGGGCGTGGCCCGGGGCGCGGGTCACCGGCGAGGAGATTTCCGCGGCGACAGCTCTGCCCCACTCATTTCTCGAAGCGATCCTCGGAGACCTCGGCCGGGGCGGCGTCATCCACGGCCGGCGCGGCTACCGCGGGGGCTATGTGCTCACCCGGTCTCCGGCAAACATCAACGTTGCGGACATTCTCCTCGCGGTCGACTGCCCGCTCCTCACTCGCCCCGGCGGATGGGATGCCAGTCCGCTCGCGCCGCTCTGGGCATTGGTCGAGACCTCGACGCGCGAGCTCCTCGCCGCGCTCTTCGCTCGCCGACCTCGCGTTGGGCGCGGCCGAGCGGTAGCCGCTCACTCCTCGAGGAGCTCGGTCACCGCGCGCCCGAACTCGTCGGGCATCTCGACCATCGGGTAGTGGCCGGCCTCCTCGAGCGCAATGAACGGTGTTCCCGGGCGCGCCGCCAGCAGCCGATCGACCATCGGCGCGACTGCAACCGGATCCTGCATCCCCCACACGACACCGATCGGCGACGGATGCCGTTCGATTGCACCCGTGTAGCGCGCCTCACGCAGCCTGCGATCCTCGATGTACCGGATCAAGCGCGGAAGCAAACGGTGTCCATCGGCGTGAGCGATCGCGCGCCACTGAAGTGCCAGCTCCTCGTCGGTCGCGGGATGCCCGGACGAGAACGTCTGCGCGAGGCCGCCCGTGAATCCCGATTCCGTGATCGCGTCAACCGGCGCGTCGTCGAGTTGCAGGAGCAGTTGCTGGCCGGCCGTGAGGTGCGCGAGCGCGAGATAGATGGATCCGTTCGTCAGCACACGGCGGCTGATGCCGAACGGCAGCGCGCCGTCCAGGTCGCGAGCCAACAGCTCACCGCCGACCGTGTCACCCATGTCGTGGGTGCACAAGCGCGACGCGTTCGAGGTGGCACGATGCCGCGACCTCTACTGCGGTGTCGGCATGCAACTCGATCGAGTAGCGCCGGTCGGGCTTTGCCGACAACCCGAAGCCGACGAAGTCGAAGAGCACGACGCGGCGGCGCGTCGCGAACGCGTCGACGACGTGCCGCCAGTCCGCGGCGCAGGTCGGGAACCCGTGCAGCACGAACAACGGATCACGCCCGTGATCCTCCCGAGACGGGACATCGACGACGAACACGTCTCCTGCGGCGGTCGCGGTCGTGCGGCCACGCTCACGCCAACGCTCGAGCTCGTCTTTCGCGTTCACGATTCGGCGTCCCCCCCGCTCGTCTCGGTCTCGCCACGGACCCTCACGCGCGCACCCGCGAACCGGTTCACACGCGGCGCTCGAGGACGCCGCGGTCCCATTTCGCGCACTCGGCGGCCGCCTCGTACGTCGATTGCAGGAACTGCAGCACCATCGCGTCCGGATCGGGCGCGCTGCGCACGATCTCGTACGGAAGCACGAACTCGCCGAGTGCCTCGCTGTACGACGCGGGCGCCGGAGCGACCGGCCACTCGCGGAAGCCGTCGGGCTCGGGATAGGCGTATGAGTACAGGACGCCTTCACCATCCGGGGCCGGCCAGTAGCCGGCACTGCTCACCTCGTGTGAATACGCCTCCTCCATGACCTGCGGGCCGCAGTTCGGCACCGCATGCGGATATCGAGGCGCCCGCCGTCCGGAGAAGCGCGTCGCCGCGAGATCGAACCCGCCCCAGAAGAAATGCACCGGGCTCGCCTTGCCGATGAAGCGGCCACGGAACTCGTGAAACACGCGGTCGAGCTGCACGAGAAGCTGCCAGAAGCGATGCGCGTGCGAAGGGTCGTACGCGGTGTGCTCGTGGTCCTCCACAAAGGGGATTGCGCCTTCGATCTCCACGGGGACCGGCCAAATGTGTTGCGTGAGACGGAGCTCGTCCAGCTTGCGCGTCAGCTCCTCGTAGAACGCCGAGACCGATTTCGGCTCCAGCGCGACGCGCCGTTGCGCGCCGTCCGTGACCGAGACGCGAAGGACGTGCGAGGTCATGTCGAACTCGATCTCGAATCCGCGCCCGTCGCGATGCGGCATGAGTGACGTCGACAGACCACGAGCCGTCACGTACAGGGTGGTGTTCCACCAATGGTTGACGAATGGCGTGCTCGCGAGCCGCACCTTGCCCACGATCTGGGTCCAGAGATGCAACGTGTCGCGCGTCGGCTGCCACTCGGAGATCGGCAGCGACGGCCACCCAGGCATGCTGTCCCTCCCGGCCGGCCGTCTCGCTACTGCGAGATCCGCGTGCCGTCCCTGCCCGCGAAGAAGTCGTGCAACTGGCCGGGATCTTCGAGCGTCACCCGCTGTTCATCGATGAACACGGCGGGCGTGGTGACGACACCACTGCTGATGCCACTCCGTTGATCCGCCGCGCACCACGTCCGCGAAGGTCTCGTAGGCGAGATCCTCCGCGAAGCGCTCGACGTCGAGGCCGAGATCGCTCGCGTGCGTTTCGAGGTCGGGGATGTCCAGCTCGTGCTGACGCTCGAAGAGCCGGTCATGCAGCTCCCAGAACATCCCCTGATCGGCAGCCGCTTCGGCGGCCTGGGCGGCGGCCATCGCGTGCGGATGCACACCCGTCAGCGGGAAATGCCGGAAGGCTTCACGGAAGGAGTGCGAGCTCCGGAGGTCGTTGAGCACACGCCAGAGTTACGCGGAGACGGGACATTCGTAGTCGCCGAACACCGTGATCGTGGGAGCGGCATCGGGACCACGGGTGTGGTCGTCATTCGTCAGCGACGGGTGCAGGAGTGCGCGCACGGGATGGCACCTCCGTCTCGAAAGGGAGCTCACGCGACCCTACGCGAACCCAGGGGGGCGTGTTTGAGGTGCGCTTTTCGCACCTCAAACACGCCTGGTCGGACTCGGTGCGCGCCGATGTTTAGCTCAGGTAATTAGTTAGGGTAAGCTTGAGGCGTGGCCGCCATCTCGAACCCGCGAAACCCCACAAAGACCCCCGACACCGCAGCGATCGCGGCCCGCTTGCGGTTGAGTGCGACCCGTCTGGCCCGGCAGCTGCGGCAGGAATCCGACGCCGGGCTGTCGCCCAGCCAGCTGTCAGCGCTCGCGACCATCGAGCGGCACGGCGCACTGACGCTCGGCGCGCTCGCGGAACAGGAGCGCGGTCGCGCCCCCGAGCGTCACGAAGGTCGTCGCCAAGCTCGAAGCGGCCGGCTTGGTCCAGCGACGTCTCGACGAGGCCGACCGGCGGGTCGCGTGGGTGTCCACCACACCGACCGGCAACGCCCGCCTGGCGAAGATCCGCCAGCGCAAGACCATGTGGCTCTCGGCGCAGATCGCGCAGCTCGACGAAACCCAGCGGCGCCGGCTCGCCGACGCGCTCGACGTATTGGACACGCTCACCGCGGATCCCACATGAAGTCGTTACGGATTGCGACGCGTGAGACCTTCCGGTCCCTCCACGTGCGCAACTTTCGCCTGTTCTTCAGCGGGCAGCTGATCTCCCAGATCGGCAACTGGCTGACGCTCGTCGCGCAGACGCTGCTCGTATTGAAGCTCACCGACAGCGGCATCGCGCTCGGCGCGCTCGCGGCCGCGCAGTTTGGTCCTGTGCTCATTCTCGGTCCGTGGGCCGGCCTGGTCGCCGACCGCTCCGACAAGCGCCGGCTGCTGCTCATCGTCCAGACGATCGCGATGGCGCAGTCGTTCGTACTTGCGGCGCTGGCGTTCACCGGTCACCCGCCCGTGCTTGCGATCTACGCCGTCGCGCTGATCGGTGGCGTCACGATCGCGTTCGACAACCCCGCCCGGCGCGCCTTCGTCGTCGAGATGGTGCCCGAAGGTGACATGCACAACGCGGTGAGCTTGAACAGCGCGTTGATGACGTCTTCCCGCGTCGTCGGTCCCGCCCTCGCCGGTCTGCTCGTCGCGACCGTGGGCTTCGGATGGTGCTTCCTCGCTCGACGGCCTGTCGTACCTCGCGGTGCTCGCGGGTCTGTGGATGATGCGCACCGAGGAGCTGCGGCCCGCGCCGGTCACGCTCAAGGCAAAGCGCCAGATTCGCGAGGGCCTGCGCTACGCACGCAGCGTGCCCGAGCTCTGGGTGCCGCTCGACCATGATGGCTGTCGTCGGCACGCTGTCGTACAACTTCCAAACGGTCTTCCCGATGTTCACGACGCGCGATCTGCACGGCAACGGCACGACGTTCACGCTCCTGTTCTCGGTCGTCAGCGTCGGCGCGCTGATCGGTGCGTTGCACACCGCGCGGCGGAAGTCGATCGACGTGCGGGCGGTCGCGCTCGCGTCACTGGGCTACGGCGTCGCGATGGTGTTCATGGCGTTCGCGCCGAACCAGGTGATGGCGTTCGCGTTCGGCATCTTGCTGGGGATCACGAGCATCGCGTTCCTCACCGCCTCGACGTCGATCGTCCAGATCGAGGCTGCGCCCGAGATGCGCGGCCGTGTGCTCGCACTGCAGGCGATGTTGTTCCTCGGCAGCACACCGATCGGGGGCCCGATCGTCGGGTGGGTGTCGGAGCAGTTCGGCGCTCGGTACGCCATCGGCGTCGGTGCTGCCGCGGCCCTCGGCGCGGGGACATGGGGACTGATGCGGGCGCGGCGCCCGTCGAGGAAGGTCGTTGTCGATCAGCTCCTGACCACCGAGACCGCCGTGGCATTGAACGCCGAGCTGGCGCGGTAGGCCACGCGCGTTCAAGCCTTGCGTTGCGCGCTCGAGCGAGCCGGGTTTGCCTGCTGGGCCGCCTTCGGATCCTCCTCGGCCTGCTTGGCGCGCACGCCCTGCTCGACCTTGTCGCCGAGTGACTTGTCGACGTTGCGCCAGTATTCGAACGCGCGCACCAAGACCTTCTCGGTGACGCCGTTGAGGAGGTGACCGACGATGTTGCCGGTAAGCCGATCACGCGCGGCATCGTCGAGGACCTCACGCACCATCGTCCCCGGCTGACCCCAATCGTCGTCCTCGGCGTGCAGGTCGGTCGCGGCGCGAACGATGTCTCCCTCGACCTCCCATCCCGCCAAGAGCTCGGGCGGTCGCGCCTGCGGGCCGCCGTACGAGTTCGGCGCGTATACGGGGTCGCCCGGATTGTGGTATCGCATCGGCCCGTCCTTGGCGTACGAATGACGCTCCGTTCCCTTGGCCTGGTTCACCGGCAGGTCCATGTAGTTGGGCCCGATGCGATAGCGATGCGTGTCCGGATAGGAGAACAACCGCCCGAGCAGCATCTTGTCGGGACTCGGACCGACGCCTGGCACCAGGTTCGACGGTTCGAACGCGGCAAGCTCGATATCGGTGTGGTAGTTCGCCGGGTTGCGATCGAGGGTCAGCGTGCCGACATCGATGAGCGGGTAGTCGCCGTGGGGCCACACCTTGGTGAGGTCGAACGGGTTGAAGCGGTACGTCGTGGCGTCTTCGTACGGCATGATCTGCACCTTCATCGTCCAGCTGGGGAAGTCGCCGGCATCGATGTGCTCGCGCAAATCGCGAATGTGGTAGTCGGTGTCGATTGCCGCCATCTGGTCACCCTCGTCCTGGGTGAAGAATTCGATGCCCTGGTTCGTCTTGAAGTGGTACTTCACCCAATGCTTTTCGCCACGTGCGTTGAGCCACATGTACGTGTGCGACGAATAGCCGTTCATCGTTCGCCACGAGCGCGGGAGGCCGCGGTCGCCCATCAGCCACGTCACCATGTGCGCAGACTCGGGACTCAGTGTCCAGAAGTCCCACTGCATGTCGTGATCGCGCAAGTGCGTGTCGGCCCGACGCTTCTGTGAACGGATGAAGTCTTGGAACTTCATCGGATCCTTGACGAAGAAGACCGGCGTGTTGTTCCCGACCATGTCGTAGTTGCCGGCGGTCGTGTAGAACTTCAGCGCAAACCCGCGCGGGTCGCGCCACGTGTCGGGGCTGCCGAGCTCACCGGCGACCGTCGAGAATCGCAGCAGTGTCTCGGTCGTCGTGCGCGGCTGGAACACTGCGGCACTCGTGTAACCAGTGATGTCGTTGGTCACCTCGAATCGGCCGAACGCGCCGCCACCCTTGGCATGCACGACACGCTCGGGCACACGCTCGCGATTGAACTGCGCCATCTTCTCGATGAGGTAGTGATCCTGTAGGAGGATGGGACCGGCACGACCGGCGGTGAGCGAATGCTCGTCGCTCTCCGCGGGGATGCCGGCGTTGGTGGTGGTCGCAGGTGTGTCGGCCATGGGTCACTCCTCGGCACGGACCTCTCGATGGTCCCTGTTTGTCAGCTGGCGTAGGGGTTGCATACCCACCGACGGCGGATAGTCGCGCAACCGGGCGTAGCGCGTCTGGAGAACCCCTTAGCGGAGACGTGACGGTTTTCGTACGATGCGGCGATGAACGAAGCGCACGAGCACTGTGGCAGCGACGAGTGGCGGGCGATGATCCGCGACGTCATTCTCCCGTGGGCGATGGGCGAGGTCGACCTCGGCGACGACGTGCTGGAGGTGGGTCCGGGCTATGGCGCCACCACCGACGTGCTGTGCCGGTCGGCGGCACGCCTCACCTCGGTGGAGATCGACGGCGAGCTCGCGACGATGCTGACCGAGCGCTTCGCGTCCGTTCCCGCCGTGGAGATCGTGCACGGCGACGCCACCGCGCTCGACTATCCGGACGGCAGTTTCTCCGGGGCGGCGTGCTTCACGATGCTGCACCACGTCCCGACCGACGCCTTACAGGATCGCCTCTTCGTGGAGGTGGCCAGAGTGTTGCGACCCGGCGCGGCGCTCGTCGCGAGCGACAGCCTCGCGAGCGACGAGCTCGAGGCGCACCACGAGGGCGACACGTACAACCCGGTCGATCCTGAGACCCTGGCGGCGCGGCTGCGGGCAGCCGGGTTTGGCGACGTCGACGTCCGCACCAACCCGTTCGGGTGGGCCGCGATCGCCCGCACGTGACGCGGCGGTTCTTCTCGCGCGATCGCACTAGCACGAGATGGGTCAGCCTCCTCTGCGGCCGGAGCCGGCCGCGGTCGACATCCTGGGAGAGAGCGAGCAACTTCGCTCCATGCGGGAGGACTCGACATGGCCCAGATGCACATCCTCGTCAAGTGCTTGGACTGCGAGCAGCAACGAGTCAAAGCCGCGGCCGTCACCATTCGGAACTGCGCCGACGACGACCAGTGGAGCTATCGATTCATCTGCCCGCAGTGTGCGCGCCCCACGGTGTCCGCGACACACGCGCGGGGTGCCCTGGAAGCTGTCGCCGCGGGTTCATCGCTCGAGACGTGGTGCTTCCCGGCGGAGCTGAGCGAGCAGCCGATCTCGGCACCGGCGTTCACGGCCGCCGATCAGATCGAGCTGCGTCTCGCCTTGACAGAGCCGGACTGGATGGACGCGCTCTGCAATCCGTACGCACCCGGCGACGAGTAATCATCATCTCGATCCGAACGCGACCGCCACGAGGTCGCTGAACACGTCGTCGACGTCGAAGGCCACCCCCTTTCCTCTGAACCACTCACCGACGTTGCCGATGTCGCGGTGGAGGAACTCCATCGCCTGGCTGTTCGTACCGATGTCGACCGCCTGCGGTACGTCGATGATCCACAGCACGTCTTCCCACCACAACAGGTTGAAGACCGACAAGTCGGCGTGTACGACTCCCGCTTCCACCATGCGGCGCAGGTTCTCGATGAGCTGCGATGCCGCTCGTTGCACGTGCGAAGACCGTAAGCCCGCGTGCACGAGGCGCGGCGCTGCCATCGCGCGGTCGCCGATGTACTGCATCAGGAGACCGTCGTCGGTGCGGGCGACCGGAAACGGCACCGCGACACCAGCGCCGGTCAGCCGCTCGAGCATCGCGAACTCGTTGTTCGGCCAGTCCTGGCGAAGCATGCTGCGCCCGTGGCGCGTCTTCTTTGCCGCGGCCCTGCGGTCGCGGCTCTTCGCGAACGACCGTCCGTCCCGGTATGCGCGGTCGTTCACGAAGTTGGCGGCGCGCTGGAACCCGAGCTGCTCCAACTCGCCCTTGTGCGTCACCTCGCGCGGGCGATAACGCTTGTGGGCCAGCAGACACGAGCGCCCGTCGGGCGCCACCCGCTCGACGAGAAACACCTCGGCTTCTTTGCCCGTCTTCAGCGATCCGAGGTCGTACTCCTCGAACGGCTCGGGATCGGCGATGAGCCACCCTGCGTCCATACACACGCCCCTTCGTCGGGATCCTGAACGGCTCCCGGCGGCGGACGTCAGACGCTTCGCAACAGCGCGTCGCCCGGACCGGGAGTGAGTGCAGCGGCATTCGTCATCTGCGTGCACCTCCTGGTCGACACGGGCAGTCCGCCCATCCTCGCCGGGCCGCCGAGCCCTCGCAACCGACTTTCCGTGGGCTCGGCCTACCTCGCCGAGGAATTAGGGACCGCGGCGACGGGATCTAAGGAGGAGTCCCGATGTGTACGCGCTCTCGCGGGCGCATGGTGACGGTCGGGGCTGGAAGGGCCCACCGGAACCGGCCCGCTTGCCGGCTCACGCACGGGAGGTCGACGTCCTCGCCCAGCTCGCGCGGAAGCACCGACCGTCAGATCGCCGACGCGCTCTACATCAGCAAGAAGACGGTGAGCGTCCACGTGTCGAACATCCTCCGCAAGCTCGACGTGGCCAACCGCATCGAAGCCGCAGAGATCGGCCAACACGCCGGACTCCGCGAGCGCGACGCCACGTCGTCGAACTGATTTCCTCGCTGGAGATCATCCGAAGCGATGATGGTCTTGAAGATCACCGTCGCAAGGCTGTATCCATGAGAACGAGGAGGCCGCGTGATCGAGCTCGCCGGCAGAGATGGCAACCGGCTCGCGGCCGACGTCGCGGGTGACCCTTCGCACCCGCCGGCGATCCTGTTCCACGGTGGAGGTCAGACGCGCCATTCGTGGGGCACGACGCTGCACACGCTCGCCGACAAGGGCTGGCGCGCCTACGCGGTCGATCTCCGCGGCCACGGCGACAGCGAATGGGCCGCGGACGGCGACTACACGCTCGACGCATTCGCGGGCGACGTGCTCGCGATCTCCCGTGCGCTCGACGAACCACCCGCGTTCGTGGGCGCGTCGCTCGGCGGACTCGCATCACTCGCGGCGATCGGCGAGCACCCCGAGACACGCGTCGCCCGCGCGCTGGTGCTCGTGGACGTCGCACCGCGCACCGAAGCGCAGGGCCGCGAGCGGATCGGCGCCTTCATGGCCGAGCACATGAACGAGGGTTTCGCCTCGCTCGACGAGGTCGCCGACGCGATTCAGCGCTACAACCCGCACCGGCCGCGGCCCTCCAACCTCAGTGGCCTGGAGAAGAACCTGCGGCGACACGACGACGGCCGCTGGTACTGGCACTGGGATCCGAGTTTCATCGGCGGTCGTCTCGGTGGTCACGACGAGACCCGGTCGTCCCTCATCGATCCCGAGCGACTCCAGCACGCGGCGCGTGGCCTGACGGTGCCGACCCTCCTCGTACGCGGGCGCGTGAGCGACTTGCTGAGCGAAGAAGGAGCGCAAGAGCTGCTCGAGCTCGTGCCCCATGCGCGCATGGTCGACGTGGCCGGCGCGGGTCACATGGTTGCCGGCGACCGCAACGATCTGTTCAACGACGCGGTCGTGACATTCCTCGACGGTGTGCGCTCGTCACCATAGAGCCGGCGCGCTTATTTCGCGCCCCGCAGCATGTCGAGGGTCTTGGCGAGCCGCCGCTGTCGCGTCTCGGGTTTCTCTTGGCGTCCTCGAGCGCGCGCGACATGCTCCTTGCGCTGCGTGTAGCGGTTGATCGTGACGCGTGGCCTCAGCCCAGCTTCTTGTGGTTGGCGCCGACGAGCGCGACCGCGAGGACGGCGGGCTCGTCGCCGGTGTTCGACCAACGATGACGGGTCCCGTTCTGAATGTAGGTGTCGCCCGGATCGAGGGTGACCTTCGCTCCGTCGTCGAGCTCGAGCGTCGCGTGGCCCGAGAGCACGATGCCGTAGTCGATCGTCGCGGTGGTGTGCATGCCCGGTTCGGCGCGCTCGAGATGCTCCGCCATGCCCGGGAGCTTCTGCTCGAACTCCGCGAAGGCGGCTTCGAGGTCGAGGCCCGGCGGAGCGCCGACGCCGCGGTCGGGCGGAATCGTGAAGAACGCGAATCGAAAACCGCCTACGGGCGGGAAGTAACGGGGCGCGTCGGGCCGCGATCCGTCATCGGGGAAGGTGACCGTCGAGTCGGCACCCCAGAGGAGATGGAACTCGCTGCCGGGCAGCAGGGCCAGCGTCACCGGAGCAACCTTCTCGTCGCCCGCGAAGATCGCTTTGCCCTGCGCATCGTGACCCGTCACCACTCGTCGCACGTCCACGCCTACTCCCTTGTCCGGCTGCGTCGCTTCCCCAGCACGGGTTGTTGACGGACTCGAGTTTGCCCCCTCGACATCGATGATGGCTAGCGAGTTCACTATCGCCGTGACGTTGCGTGTTGCATTCCTCCGGGCCGTGAACCTCGGCAAACGCACCGTGAAGATGTCGCGCCTGGTCGACGTGTTCGAAGGCGCCGGCTACCACGACGTGTGGACACACGTCAACAGCGGCAACGTCGCGTTCGACGTGTCGGGCACACGCACAAGCGTCGAACGAGCGATCGAGGGCGCGCTCGATTCAGAGTTCGGGTTCGAGATCACCACGTTCGTGCGCACGGCAGCCGAGCTCCAGCGCGTCGTCGCCGCGAAGCCGTTCCGGGTGGCCGACGGCGACACGTACTTCGTCACGTTTCTCAAGGCATCACCCGACCGTGCCACCAGTCGCGCGCTGGAGTCACTGTCGAACGAATTCGACACCCTCGTGGTGCGCGGACGTGACGTCCACTGGCGCATGCACGGCAAGTCGACCGACTCGAAGTTGCGCAAGAAGGACTGGGAGATCGTCGGGAAGAACAACAGCACGAGCCGGAACATGAACATGCTGCGCAAGTTCGCGGCCAAGGTCGCGGGCTGAGCCTCGAATGGACGTTCTCGCCCTCGTCCTGGTGCTCGTGTACCTCGCGCTCGACCTTCGGCGTCCGGTCGCATCGCGACTGGCGATCACGCTGGTCTCGAGGTCGGGCGCGCGCTCGACGGTCAAGGGATCCGAGAGACCCGTGCCGCGCCGGTCGTAGGAGATGACACGCGGTGAACGAACCGAGCCGTTCGAGGTACCGCCGGGCCCCGGGGAGCTCCCAGATCACTTCTACGTGCGAAATGAAGCCGGGGACGAGCACGAGGTCGAGGTCGCCCTCGCCCCACACCTGGTACGCAATGTGCACATCGCCGTTGCGTGCGTAGCGCGTCTCGGGCGTCACGTCGGAGAGACTACGGCGACCTCAAGACCAGCCTGCGAGCAGACCCGATCGTTGGAGGCCGACCCAGTCTTCGCGTCCCGGGATATCGCGGATTGCCGACCCTCGTTCGTCTGTTGTCACAGCGACCGCTCCCGGATTCGCTACCGCGGTCGCCGGCGCGCACGCAGTCGGGACGAATTCGAGCAACGGCAGGTTCGGAAGCCGCGTGTTGGGATGATCGAAGTCCAGCGCGTGCGCCAGGTTGTGGGGATCGCGGTGCGCATGTGACGCGTCGCGCTGCGATAGCGGTGCGAGGCCCCATCGCCATTCGATGAGCTTGAGCACCGACGTGTGGTCGTAGAACCTGTGGGTCACCGACTCGCCCGGGCGACGACGCGAGAAGGGGGACGCGACGATGCACGGAACCCGAAAGCCGGTGAGCACCCTTCCCTTCGCGTCGAGATCCTCATCGATGCCGGTGCTCGGGTCGGCTCCGATCGGGACGCCGGCCGTCACGCGGTGAGGCTTGACGTGCTCGTAGAACCCACCCCATTCGTCGTAGTTGATGATGAGCACCGTGTGAGCCCAGCCCGGGCCCGTCGCGACGGCGTGGAAGATCTGCGACAGGAACGCGTCTCCTGCGCGCAGGTCGCACGCCGGATGATCGTCGTTCGCAATCGCGATGTTCTCCCCGATGAAGCTGGGGTCGACATATGACACGTTGGGCAGCGTGCCCGCGGCCGCGTCGATCTTGAACTGGGCCAGCGGGGACGCGATCGAGGTGTACTTCGAACCCCAGAGCGCCACGATCGGCAGATCGCTGTAGTAGTAGCGGCCGGTCGGGCCGCCCGGCCGATTGAGCAGGTCCCAGATCGTCGGCAACGTCGAAACGGTGAACGTGTTCGAGAGCCGATCGGTCTGTCCGGCGTGCTGGAAGATCCGGTTCGGGAACGTGGGGCCCAGGACCGAGCAGAAGTACCGATCACAGGTCGTGTAGTGGCGCGCCAGGCGACCCATGAAGGGCCGATCGCCGGCCTTGTAGTAGCTGATGGCGAACGAGTCGTTCCTCGTGTCGGTGAGGAAGCCGTCCATCCGCCCGTCGTTGTATTGGATCCGGCCCCCCGTGTAGGAGTGGTCCGGGTCGGCGAAGCCGCAACCGTCCAGCTGCCCTTGGTGAAAGGTCTTGTGCCGCTTGCCGTCGGGCGTCTTGAAGGACAATCCGGCCTGTCGTCCATCGGCATCCGGAAGCCAACCGAGGATGTGGTCGAAGCTCCGGTTCTCCATCATCACGAGCACAACGTGCTTGATGCCCGAATGCTCGGGGTGCGGCAGGTGATCGTGATGATGCGGCCGATCCCAGAGCGTCGATTGCAGTCCGGGCGGACCAAGCTTGCCGCCGAGGAAGAGAAACCCCGACGCCCCCGCGGCTCCTTTCAGGAACTCCCGTCGATCGAGCGGCATCCGATCCCCATCCTCCGAGACGTGCTCCGACAGCTTGCCAATCAGACGAGGGTCACGTCGAGTGTGATCTTCGTTCCGCTGAGCGCCTTGCTCACGGGACAGTTCTTCTTCGCGCCTTCGGCCGCCTCGGTGAACTGCTCGGCCGAGAGCCCGGGAACAACGCCGCGCACGCTGAGGTGAATCCCCGTGATGCCTTCACCGGGCTGGAAGGTCACATCCGCGGTTGTGTCCAACGCCTCCGGTGCACTCCCGGCTTTGGCGAGGGCATTCGACAACGCCATCGAGTAGCACGCGGAATGGGCCGCGGCGATGAGCTCTTCGGGACTCGTACGGCCATTCGGGTCCTCTGCGCGAGATGCCCATGTCACGTCGTAACTTCCAAGTCCCGAAGAATCGAGGGTGACGCGGCCGGCGCCCTCCATGAGAGAACCTTCCCAGTGTGCGCTTGCGTGGCGCGTCGTTGCCATGAGACGAACCTTCCTCGAGGAATCGACGGCTTGGGGGGAGTCCAGGAACCGGGGCGCATAGTAATCACGTGATGTCGCAGACCGGCCGGTTGCGAGAACCCGTTTGGTCACCACGTGATCGTTTGCGGCCACTCCCCGACCAAACGGTGGGTGAGACGTCTCGTAGATGCGCTCGTGCGTGAGGGAGCAAGTGGTGAGACCATGTCGGCACGGCGAACCTCAAAAGGGGGGCGCAATGGTGACGATCCAGCGGCGAGGATCAATGGCGAGTGTGGTCGCCTCCGTCGTGGCGGCTCTGCTCGTCGGAGTGGTCGCACCGGCATCGGGGGCGGCGCCGTCCGTCACGCGACATCGTCCCTCGGCCCAGCGTCCCGCGGTCCCGAACGTGATCATCGATACCGATCTCTCTCGGTGGTGGGACGACGCGACCGCGATCGGACTGGCCAACATCCTGCAACAACGGGGCAAGGTGCACATCCTCGGGATCGTCTCCGACGTGCCGAACCGCGTGGCGGTCGCGGCGATCGACGCCATCGACACGGCATATGGCCACCCGCGTATTCCGCTCGGCGCGGTCGCGAACAGCGCGGCCGACACGTTCCGTCACGGCTACACCGATGAGCTGACTCGGCGTCTTCCGCACTCGGTCCGCGACAGCAACGACGTCCCGAATGCGGTTTCGCTCTACCGGCGATTGTTGGCGCGCCGGCCCGACCACAGCGTCACCATCATTTCGTTGGGCGGATACACCAACCTGGCCGGCGTACTGGCTTCGCGCGGCCACGGCCATTCGCCCAGCGGGCGCGCGCTGGTCGCGAAGAAAGTGAAGAGGCTCGTGATCATGGACGGGCTGTTTCCGAACGGTGGTGGCTTCCCGCCGTTCACGAACCAGAAACTCGATGTGGCAGCGGCCGCCGCGGTCGTGGGCGGTGCAGGACGTCCGGGGTGGCCGTCGCCGATCGCCTGGGTCGACGGGCTCGGTGGCATCGCCACCAAGGTCGGCGGGACGTTGTGCGCGACGGCGTCACCCGACAACCCGATGCGCATCGTCTACCAGGAGTTGTTCGCGTGCGGGCCGCCCGGCGACGGCGACTGGGATGCGCCGACGCTCTTGTTCGCGCTGGGCGACATCCCGCGCGCGTTCACCAAGCTGGGCCAGGGCGGCGCAGCCGTGATCAATGCCGCGGGCGGATTGTCGTGGCAGGACGATTCACCTCGTCGCCACGACTTCTACGTGCACGTGGCCGACCAAGCGAAGCTCAACCGGCGCATCGATCGCCTTCTGCCGCTCGGCGATCCACCTCCGTGCTCGCGGCGGCACCACTAGACATGCGAATCGGGCTCACGGGAGGTGGCGCGACCGCCGACCGCATCGTCCGGCAGGCGGTCGAGGCGGAGGCGGACGGGTTCACGAGCCTCTGGTACGCGAGTGCGGTCTTCGGTGACCCGCTCGTCGCGATCGCCCTCGCCGGGCGCGCGACCACCACGATCGAGCTCGGCACCTCGGTGCTGCAGACCTACACGTGTCACCCCGTCCTGCAGGCGAACCGCGGCGCATCCACTGCCGCGGCAATGGGCCGCGCCGGGTTCACCCTCGGCGTAGGTCCGTCACACCACACCGTGATCGAGGGCGCGTACGGCCTGTCATACGAGCACGTCGGCGCGCACACGGAGGAGTACGTCACAGTGCTCAGCGCGTTGTTGCGCGGCGAGGGCGTGCATCATCGCGGCCCGCATTTTCGCGTCGACATCCCGGTGGTCACGACGCCGCCGCAACCCGTGCGCGTGATGCTTTCGGCACTCGCTCCCCGACTCCTGCGCGTCGCCGGCGAACTGACGGATGGAACGATCTTGTGGATGGCAAACGCGTGGTCGATCGAGACCCACGTGGCCCCGAAGATCAATGCGGCCGCGACCGCGGCTGGACGATCGGCACCGCGCATCGTCGCCGGCCTCCCTGTCGCCGTGCACGACGACGTCGCCGAAGCACGCTCGACCGCAGCCGGAATCTTCAGCGGCTATGGCGAGCTGCCGAACTACCGGCGCATCCTCGACATCGGCGATGCACCAGGACCGGGCGACGCCGCAATCGTCGGGGACGAAACTGCGGTGACGGCACAGCTCCAGACGTTGTTCGACGCGGGTGCGACGGATGTATGGGCGGCGCCCTTTCCCGTCGGGGACGACCGGGCGACATCACGCACACGCACGCGCGCACTCTTGAAGGAGCTCGCGTCGAGCTCTACCCCAACCGCGTCAGCACGTTCCGGGTGATCTGTTCGATCTGCGGGTCGCGCGCCGCCAGCCCGTGTGCCCAGTCGGTCGACCCCGACGTCATCACTGTCGCGCCCGCCTCGTTCGTGTATGCACCCAGCACCGCGTGGCCGTGACGGATGCGTTCCATCGCCTTGGGATCGCGCGTGCCCGAACACGCGCGACGCGATGTACTCCAACTCGCTCGGCTCGCCCGGCTTCGGTGGACGGGGCGCGGTCTCGCGCGTGAAGTGCTGCGTCGGGCACGTGCCGAGGATCTCGAAGGTCGACGGCGTGCCGTCCTCGCCGGTGGGGTACGGCAGCCCGTCGCGGTAGGTGAACACGCATCCGTCGCACTCGTAGCCGACGACGGTCGCGCCGGCACCGAGCACGTCGCCGTAACCGAGCCCGGTGCCGTCGAAGAGCCAGTGACCCGCGCGATGCACGGTGTAGCCACCGAGACCGCCGGTCACATTGCGACCGATGCGGTGATAGCCCCCGCGTGTGAACGAAACGCCGGTCATGTGGTTCTCGGGACGACCGACGACCACGTCGGACCAGAACGTCGTCACCTCCGACTCGCGGTCGGTTCCCATCAGCGGGTCGTCCTTGAAGAACCCCTTGTACCCGACCATCACTTCGTGATCGTCGCCCTCGACGCGGACCTGCCACAACGACGTGTTGCCCGAGAAGAACCCCGCGTTACCGCCGCGCGCGATGAACGCTTCGACGGTGTCGCGCATGCCGCGAGACCAGTACTCGTCGTGGCCGACCGAAAGATACAGACGCGCGTCGTCCAACACCTCGGGGTGTGCTTCGAGGTCGGCGTTCGTGCACACACCGATCTCGAACCCTTCGCGTTCGGCCCACTCGATGAACGGCAGCTCCCAGTCGGGCCAACCCGCCGATCCGGCATAGCCCGACAGATGGTTGAGCTGGATGTAGCCGACATGCGCGGCGTTCTGCGGATCGGGCGCGCCCGTTCCCGTCACGCGACGGCCCTTGCCCGGCGGCTTGTACAGGTAGCCCGCCGACATCGGCCGCTGCATCGCGACGTGGGTGCCGCCGGTGTACAGATTCGGTCCGCCAAAGTCGTTGTACGCGTGCCACGTGTTCGTCGCCAGCGCGAGCACGATGCGCGCGCCCGCAGACGGACGCACGACGAAGAACGCGTAGTCGCGTCGCACCTTCTCGCCCACGTCGATCTCCATGACTACCTCGTAGTAACCCGACCGCCACGTCGGGTCGACGTCCAGCGTGAGCGCGACGGGCCAGCCGCACCCCTTCGAGGATGCGTCCTTCGGCGTCTCGTGCTCGTCGGTCGCGACGGTGTGGGAATTGAACACGACCTCTCGTCGCACGCCGACGCGTGCCACCTCGACGCGCACCGGCCGCCCACCGGACGACGACAGGTGCAGGCCGACCTGTTCGCCCGGACCCACCGATTGCGGCCAGCAGTACCCCGTCACCACCTCGCGCGCCATCGCCCGACCATAACTGAGCAACATCTCTCGCTTCGTCCGAAGAACGTCATGCGAAGCCATCGCCTGGCCACCCCCATCGGGCTGACGGATCGACGCGTGCCCAGCTCCTGTTCGAGCTGTCGGATCTGGTGAGACAGGGCGGCTTTCCGCGGAATTGGTCAGGACACGATCTCTGGGGGAAGAACTCTCCAATCTCCGGTTGACCGCGTGCGGCGGCCACGAGACGTGAGAGAAAGGAACGTCGATGACTACCGACTTCCACCAGGGGCTCCTTTGACCGCCCGGGACGCGTCGAGCCGAGCGGCCGCCGCGGCATACCGGCCGTCGTGGGTGCAGCGGCGCGCGAACACGATCCTCACCCGAGTGCTCGGCAAGGGCCGCGGTCCGAGCTTCATGGGGCTGCTCACCGTCCGCGGACGCGCGACCGGCACGAGCAGAACCACACCGGTCGTGCCAGTGCGTGACGGCGACCGGACCTGGGTCGTGTCGCCGTTCGGTGAAGTCGCGTGGGTCCGCAACGCTCGGGCCATCGGCCGGGTCGAGCTGCGCCGCGGCGACGAGCACACCACGTACGCGGCCCGCGAGGTCGACGCCCACGAGGCGGTCCCGGTGCTGCGCCGCTACCTGTCGATGCCATCGCGGTTCTTCGTTCGCCGCCATTTCGACGTCACCGCGAAGTCGCCTGACAACGCCATCGCCTCGGAGGCCAACCGGCATCCGGTGTTCGAGCTCACCCCGATCCCATGAAGGTCGGCATCAGCATCACCAACTATTCCTGGCGCGGCGGCCCGGACGCGCTCGCCCGACATGTCGTCGATCTCGCCCGGCAGGTGGACGAGGCGGGCGTTGACACGCTCTGGGTCGCCGACCACCTCCTGCAGATGGACCCCAACGCGTCGGTCGACGAGCCGATGCTCGAGGCGTACTCGACGCTCGCGTTCATCGCCGGCGCGACGCGACACGTGCAGCTCGGCACGATGGTCACCTGGGCCACGATCCGTTCACCCGCCCTGCTGATCAAGACCGTCACGACCCTCGACGTGCTGTCCGGCGGCCGGGCGTGGCTCGGTGTCGGCGTCGGCTACCGCGGCGACGAAGCCGCGATGGCGGGACTGCCGTTCGAGCCCACCCCTGAACGGTTCAACCGGCTCGAAGAGCTGCTGCAGCTCGCCGCGCACATGTGGGACGGCAGTCGCGCGCCGTTCGAAGGACCGCACCACCACCTCGAGTCACCGATCAACGAACCACCGCCGATCTCGCGGCCCCGGGTGCTCATCGGTGGCATGGGTGAGCGGCGCACCCTGCCGCTCGTCGCGCGCTATGCCGATGCCTGCAACCTCTTCGACATCCCCGACGAGGGCGCGACCCTGCGCCACAAGCTCGACGTCCTGGCCCGCGCGTGCGACGCCGTCGGCCGCGACTCCGCCGAGATCGAGATCACACTCAGCACCCGGCTCGGTGACGGCGAGACCGCCACCCAGCTCGCCGATCGCGCCGCCGCCCTCGCCGAGCTCGGGGTCGCCCACCTCGTGTTCGTCACCACCGGGCCCTGGCAGACGAGCGGCGACCTCGGCGTCCTCGTCGACGCCGTCGACTCCCTCCACGCCGTCGCCTCAGTTCCGTCGTCGTAGCCCGCGTCTCGCGGCCTGTTGGTGGCGCGTCGCCGGTGCTGCGATTGTTGAGCTTGATGAGCAGCTTCCCCACGCGTGTGCGGCGGCACGGCGACCGCGTTGCGGTCATCGACCCGCGCGGCACGTGGTCATACAACGCGCTCGCCCACGACGCGGCGCAGCTTGCCACGGTCATGCGCGACGGGGTTGAAGATCTCAACGACGCACGCGTCGCGCTGTTGTGCGAACCCGGTCGCGACTACGTCGCCGCCCTGCTCGCGTGCTGGGAAGCTGGCGGAATCGCGGTGCCGTTGCATCCCGCGCACCCCGAACCCGAGCTCGCATACTTCATCGGCGACAGCGGAGTGTCGATCGTCGTCTGCTCAGCGCGTCACCGCGACGTCGCGGAGATCCTCGCCGAACCCGTCGCCGCACGCGTCGTGACCGTCGACGAGACGACGTCGACCTCGTCGGCGCCAACCGGCGAGCTCGTCGTCGACACACACCGCCCCGCGATGATCATCTACACGAGCGGCACGACCGGCCGTCCCAAAGGCGTGGTGCACACGCACGCAACGCTGCAAGCGCAGGTCGAGAGCCTCATCGACGCGTGGGCGTGGTCTGCAGACGACCGGATACTGCTCGTCCTGCCGCTGCACCACGTGCACGGCATCGTGAACGTCACGCTGTGTGCGTTGTGGGCGGGCGCGACGTGCGAGGCCCCCGGTGGCTTCGAAGCCCGCCAGACATGGGAGCGGCTCGCGGCCGGCGAGCTCACGTTGTTCATGGCAGTACCGACGATCTACGCCGCGCCTGATCGCGGCGTGGGATGCCGCCGATGCCGGTGACCGGCAACGGTGGTCTGCGGGCGCCAGGCGTGCGCGGCTGATGGTGTCGGGCTCGGCCGCGCTGCCGGTCTCGACGCTTGCCCGCTGGGAGGAGCTCAGCGGTCATGTGCTGCTCGAGCGCTACGGCATGACCGAGCTCGGGATGGCGCTGTCGAACACGCTCGACCGTCGCGTGCCGGGAAAGGTCGGTGAGCCGCTGCCGAACGTCGAGGCGCGAATCGTCGACGACGATGGGCACGACCTTCCCGACGGACGCGTCGGAGAGTTGCTCGTCCGAGGTCCGCAGGTGTTCGTCGAGTACTGGCAGCGTCCACTCGATACCTCGGCAGGATTCGTCGACGGCTGGTTCCGCACCGGCGATGTCGCGGTGCACGAGCCCGACGGATACCGGCTGCTCGGGCGGTCGTCGGTCGACATCATCAAGACCGGGGGCGAGAAGGTCTCCGCGCTCGAGATCGAGGAGGTGCTGCGCACGCATCCCACGGTCCGCGACTGCGCGGTCGTGGGGATCGCAGACGACGAGTGGGGCGAACGCGTCTGCTCGCGCGGTCGTCCCGGCCGACGAGGCTCGGATCACCGCCGAGGAACTGCGCGCGTGGGGCAAGGAACGACTCGCGCCCGCGAAGGTGCCGTCACGTTTCGTCTTCGTCGCCGAGCTGCCGCGCAACACCATGGGCAAGGTCGTCAAGCCCGACGTCGGAAAGCTGTTCCCGTGACCGTTCGCCCCAACGCGATCAGGCGTAGACGGTGCGGGTCACCCACTCCGCGACGAGGGCGGGCTTGTCTTCCCCTTCGATCTCGATGGTGAAGTTGCGCGCGACCTCGACGGAGTTGCCCTTCAGCTCGACGTTCGTGGTGACGGCGCGAGCGCGGATGCGTGAGCCGACCTTCACCGGGTTCACAAATCGCACGCGGTTGAACCCGTAGTTGATGCCCATCAGCAGCCCGTCGTACCGAGCCGGGTCCGCGGGCGCCGAGCTCGCGCCTTTGGCGAGGTGGGTGAGCATCGAGAGCGTCAGGAAGCCATGCGCGATCGTGGTCCCGAACGGTGTCGCCTTCGCCGCCTCCGGATCGACGTGGATGAACTGGTGGTCGTGGGTGACGTCGGCGAACTCGTTGATCTGGTCCTGGGTGACCTGGAACCAGTCGCCGGTGCCCTCGTCGTTTCCGACGTCGGCCCGGAAGAGCTCGTACGCCTTGGCCGCAGCTTCGCTCATGCCCAAACCCTAGGCACGCGGCGGCGCCATGTGCAGCGTCGGCGCCCCATTGGCAGACTTACGGCCGGCCCGTGGTGAGGGGGAGAACCGTGCGAGGAAGCTTGCGATCGCTTCGGTCGATCATTTGCGTCGTGACCGCCGTGACCGTCGTCACGGCACTGTCCACGTCGGTCGGGGGCGCTTCCCGGCGCGGCCACCGCCGGCAGGACGTCGCCCGGTACATCCTCCCGCCCGGCAACTTCGGCGGCCTTCCGACGACCGAACAGTCGCGCGACCAGCTTCCGCTGTACGACGCGTTGACACCGCTGCGCGGCCACGTCACCGACGCCGACATCCAACGGAACTACCTTCCCGAGGACTTCAAGCCGATCGGCGCGACGCAAGAGATCGCGACCGGCCGTCCCGGTCTGCGCCTCATCTACGACGCATACGGCATTCCCCATATCTACGGCCAGACACGCGGCAGACGTCGCGTTCGGCGCCGGATGGGTGACGGCTCGCGATCGCGGTCTGTTGCTGCAGTTCGGCCGCTATCCCGCGCGGGTCGCCGTTGCCGACGTACCGAACGTGGACGCGTTCTCGCTGGTCACCGGCCTGCAGTCGTTCGTGCCGAGCGCCGAGACCGAAGCCCTCGTCACCAAGCAGGTGCAACTGCTCATCGACACGTACGGCGACAAGGGACGCGAGATCATCGCGGACGCGCAAGCGGAAGCCGACGGGGCGAACGCGTATCTGAAGGCGAACAATATCGCGATGACGCCGTTCACCGTGAACGACATCATCGCGGTCACCGCGTTCATCGGTTCGATCTTCGGCGCCGGCGGCGGCGGTGAAGCGCGCAACGCCGACTTCTTGGCGAAGCTGCAAAACGCCTTCGGTCCCAAGCGCGGCCGCAAGGCGTGGGACGACGCGATGATGTTCAACGATCCCGAGGCGCCGACGACGCTGAAGCGCCACTTCGACTATGGCGCGCGCACCGGCGGTCGTGTCCGCGGCTCAGTGGTGCTCGACGCGAACTCGATCGTGTCTCTCGATCCGGGCCGGCCGGCGGCGACCGCAACGGCGGGTCAGCCGTCCCGGAGCGCGACCGGCGACGTGGGCGCGGCACCACCGCGCAAGGAAGCGTCGAACTGGCTGCTCGTGAACCCGAAGCGTTCGGCGACCGGGAACACGGTGGGCGTCATGGGGCCGCAGCTCGGCTACTACTACCCCGAGATCGTCGAACAGGTGCACGTCAAGGGACCGGGATACGAGGCGCAAGGCGTCGGTGTGCCGGGCCTGATGATGTACGTGCTCATCGGCCGCACCCACGATTACGCGTGGAGCCTCACATCGGCCGGTCACGACGTGCGCGACGTGTTCGTCGAGAAGTTGTGCGAGCCAGATGGTTCGGCGCCGACGCGGGCCAGCGATCACTATCTGTTCGACGGCGAGTGCCGTCCGTTCCAAGAGTTCTTCGCGGGAACGCTGAACGGCGTACCGCTGCGCTATCCGACCTCGGTACACGGTGGCGTCTTCGGCACGGCAACTGTTCATGGTGCACCGGTCGCGTTGACGTCGCCAGCGTTCGACGTTCGGTCGCGACGCGTTGAACCTCGCCGCGTTGAAGGACATGACCGACGGTGTCGCGTCGACGCCGAAACGGTTCTTCGACGTCGCCAACGAGTTCGGCTTCACGTTCAACTGGGGGTACGCGTCGCACACCGACACCGCGTACTTCTCGTCCGGGTTGCTCCCGGTCCGTGCGCGCGGGCTCGACCGCCGCCTCCCGACGCTCGGCACCGGCAAGTACGAATGGAAAGGCTTCCTGCGCGAACGCGAGCACCCGCACGGCGTCAAAGGACCGCACGGTCTGCTGCTGAACTGGAACAACCAGTCGGCCCCCGGCTTCATGCACGGCGACGACAACCCGTACGGCTCGGTGCATCGGGTGGAGCTGTTCGACAAGTTCCCGCACGACGTCACGCTGGCCGACGACGTGAGCGTCATGAACCGCGCCGCGACCGAAGACGCGCGTTCGCTGGTCTGGCCGGTCGTCAGCAAGGTGTTGCGCACGGGTCCCGCGCGCGACGCGCTCGACGCAGCGCGCGTTGCGACGTTCTCGACGATTGGGTCTCGCGGGATGCGCCCCGCCTCGACGCCGACCAGGACGGCAAGAACGACGACGCCGGCGCCGTGATCATGGACACCGTCTGGCGGCCGATCGCGGAGGCGGTGATGCGCCCCGTCTACGGCGACCTCCTCGGAGAGCTCGACGGCGTACGCGGCCTCAACGGGCTCGCGGGCGAGTCATTCGTCGACAAGGACCTGCGCACGCTCCTTGGCACGAAACGCGTGCGGGGGCCGTTCCATCTGCGCTACTGCGGAAAGGGCTCATTGGACGCGTGCCGCTCGTCGCTGTGGGCAGCGTTCGATCTCGCGATCAGGGCGCTCGCATCGGCGCAGGGGCCCGATCCCGCCACCTGGCGCGGCGACGCGTCGCGCACTGGATTCGTGCCGGGTCTCATCCCCGACACGTTCCGCTCGACCAACCGCCCGACGTTCCAACAGGTGCTCGAGCTGGTGCGACCTCGGCGGTGACCGACCTCGCCGGCGTCCTGCTGAGGTGAGGCCGGCGCCGAAACGAGCCCGGACTTGCCGGCGCGAACCACAAGTTCTACCCTTTCCATCCCATGATCCATGATTCATGGATTGTGTACTCGGAAGCGCCGGCGTGACCGCCGTCCCCGACCGCGCCGAGACACCGATCCGGCGCCTGTCGAAGCGGCTGTTCGGCTCGCAATACCGGCTCGAGGTGGCGACCGCGGCGCTGACGCTGGGCGCATCGTGGACGACGTTCGACCTCGATGCCGTCCTCCCCGACGCCGGCGACCTGCCGCGGTCGTGCGTGAACAAGGAGTTGAACGGATTGCTCGCCCTCGGTCTGATCGAGCGGGCGCGCGACCTCGACGGTCCGCGCGCTTCCGCTACTCGGTGGGCAACACGCTGCCGGAGTTCTGGTCGCTCGTGCGCGCGCTCGCCATTCGCGAGCGCGAACCCGAACGCCCGCCCGCCACGGTGCACGTCCTGCCCACGTCATCACGTTGAGCGCCGCCACCGTGGGCACGCGGCGGGGGCACCGTCGTCGACGAGCGCACCGATGGCACGCGGAAGATCAAGGTTGCTACGTTCGCCACGTGCCCGAGGCGAGCGTTCCGGAGCTGATCGACCCCGGGTTCTGGCGGCAGCCACTCGAGGATCGCATGGCCCGCTTCGCCGAGCTCCGCGAGGTCGGCGCGTTCCTCCCGGCCACGTTCGAGAACCCGCTGATGGACTTCAAGGAGTCGTTCTTCGTCACGACTCGCTACGCGGAGCTCGTGGAGATCAGCCGCCGGCCCGAGGACTTCTGTTCGGGCCGAGGCGCGGTCTCGATCCCGGATCTGCCGGCCGAGGCCATGGAGTTCTTCGGTTCGTTCATCAACATGGACGACCCACGGCACGCGCGCCAACGCGGGATCGTGTCCCGATCGTTCACGCCGCGGCAGCTCGAAGCGGTGCTCGCGTCGGTGGAGACGATCTGTGCCGAGGTGATCGACGGTCTGTGCGAGCAGGGCGAAGTCGACCTCGTGCAAGCGTTCTCTCAGCCGTTCCCGCTGCTCGTCATCTGCGACATGATGGGCATCCCGCGCAGCGAGTTTCGCACGGTCCTCGACGCGACGAACGTCATTCTCGGTGCTGGTGATCCCGACATGCTCGGGGGGCGTGACCCGATGTCGGCGATCTTCGAGGCCGGGATGCAGCTCGCGTCGCTGATGAACGAGCTCGCCGACGAGCGCCGCAGGGAACCGCGCGACGACCTGACATCGGCGCTGGTGAATGCCGACCGCGACGAAGACATGCTCGCGCCGCACGAGATCGCGCCGTTCTTCATCCTGCTCGCGGTGGCCGGCAACGACACGACCCGGACCGCGATCAGCCGCGGGATGCATCTGCTCGCGCAAAATCCACACGAACGAGACCGCTGGCAGCACGACGTCGACGGGGTGACGCAGACCGCAGTCGAAGAGATCGTCGCGCGTCGCGTCACCGGTGACGTTCATGCGCCGCACGGCTACGAAGTCCACCACCGTGTTGGGGCACGAGTTCGCGGAGGGCGACAAGGTCGTGCTGCTGTACGGCGTCGCAAACCGCGACCCACGCGTGTTCCGTGATCCCGAACGCTTCGACGTGATGCGCAACCCGAATCCGCACGTCGGCTTCGGCGGTCCGGGTCCGCACTTCTGTCTCGGCGCGCACCTGGCGCGACGCGAGGTCGCGGTGGCGTTCCGGCAACTGTTCACACGCCTCCCCGACCTCGAGGTCACCGCGGCGCCGACACCGCTCGAATCGATGGGCATCCCGCTCGTCGGTGGGATCAAGCACCTCCCGGTGCGCTTCACCCCTACTACCGCCCGTCAATCAATCTGACGCAACGTGTCGGCGCTACTCGGCGGTGCCGGCCGGGACCACGCCACCGAACAGGAAGCCCTGCGCGTAGTCGCATCCCGCGTCGATCATCGCCTCTTCCTCGACTTCGGTCTCGACCCCTACGGCGATCACCGACAGCCCGAGTGCATGTGCGAGCGCAACCATCGCCGCAACAACCCGCTTCGCCGCGGGATCGCGAGATGCCGACGCGACGAGTTGGCGCGCCAGACGCAGCTGCTCGAACCCGTGGTCGACGATCTCGTTCACATCGCATTCGCCGTCCACGTCGCTCAAGACCTCGCGGATGCCGACGTCGCGTAACGATCGCATCGTGCTCTTGATGTCATGGGAGGCGCCGCGACAAGTGGATGGGCGATCTCGACGCAGAGGTCTGACGGCGCGAGCGCGAGGTCCTCGGAGATCTCACGGAGATAGTGGTCGAGACGTGGATCGCCGATCAGGCGGCGTGAAAGGTGGCCGTACCGCGCGCACCGTGGAACCGCGACGTGCGAGCCGCGCGGCAACCGCGGCCGTGCGGCGAAGCACCGCGAGGTCGACGACCGGAGCCATCGGCGTGTTGATGACGAGATCGATGAACGTCGCCGCCTCACGCAGTTCACCCGACTCGTGCTGCCAGCGCGCGAGGCCCTGGAAACCGTGCAGTTCGCCGGTGCGGAGATTGACGATCCGTTGCACGTGGGGCCTGATCAGGCCGTGGCTGACGGCGACTGCGAACTCGTCCGCAAGCGTCGTCACGCGCACTTCGGCGCCGTCGTCGAACAGGACGACGTGACCGCCTCCCATCGCCTTGGCGCGTTGGGTCGCGGCGTCCGCAGCTCGAAACAACTCGTCCGGCCGATCGCCGGCCGCGCCCAGGGCGACGCCGAAGCTCGCAGTAATTGCAAGGTCGCCGGAATCGGTCTCGAACGAGCCGCGGCACACGGTCTCGTGCAGGCGGTCCACGACCGCCAGTGCTGAGTCCGTGTTGTCGACGCCTTCGAGGAGCACCACGAACTCATCTCCGCCAACACGCGCAATCGTGTCGGGGTCGCGCACCATGTGCGACATCCGCCCCGCGAGCGCGCGGAGTACGTCGTCGCCGACCGCACGACCGAACGATTCGTTGACGCCTTCGAACCCGTCGATGTCGACGTGGATGAGCGCGATGCGCCGATTGTCGCGGCCCGCACCGCGAGCGCGACGCTTACCCGGTCATCGAGAAGCGAGCGTTCCGGCAGGCTGGTGAGATCGTCGCGCCCGAGCGGCGCCGACACATCGGATTCGGCCGGGTCCCGCACCTCGCGGCCATGCGTGACGAGACCTGCGATCTCGCCGCCCGGCCCGACGGTCCCGACGACGGTCAACTCCATCGCGACCTCGTCGCCCGCGCTCGTACGCAGCGGCACCTCGCCGTGCCACGTCCCGTGCAGCAGGAGCGCGGGCCGGATCTCGTCGTAGTAGAGGACGAAGGCGCGAGCCGGGAAAAGATCTGCGGTGGTCAACTCGCTTGCCTCACCGATCCCGAGCCGTTTGCGTGCCGCTTCGTTCAGGTAGACGACGCGACTCTGATCGTCGACGACGCCGACGAGATCCGAAGTCCGCTCGATGTACGCGAGCAACTGCGCCGCGAGGTGGGCGCGGTCGGCGCGTGAGTCGTGTTCCACGGCTCTCGCCAGCTGTTGCCAGTAGGGGGACACAGAGTGTCGCCGACCGGGGCCCGCCGCGCCAGACCCGACCGGGAATCCCGTTCGTCGACCATGTCACGCATGATCTCAAGGGGCTTCCCGGGCGCTGGGCGCGCTTCGGCGTGGACCTGCCGGGCGCGAGCTGAACCTCCTCGTCGCAAACCCGCGATGAGTCCTGGGCCCGCGCGGCGTCGTACTACAGAGGTTGGTTTGGACAAGGGAGTGACAGATGGCGAGAGCAGAACCACGGGCCGAGCTCGACGCTCGCTTCAGCGGGCCCGACGCGAAAGCGACAACGTGGGAAGACGTCCGCGCGCTGCTGCAGCTCGCGGAGCTGTTCTGGATCTCGACGGTCCGCGCCGACGGCCGGCCACACGTCACACCACTTCCCGCCGTGTGGTCCGACGACGCACTCCACTTCTGCACGGGCGCCGAAGAACAGAAGGGCGTCAACCTTGCGCGCAACGCGCACTGCACGCTCACGACGGGCACCAACGCCTGGAAGAACGGGCTCGACGTTGTGGTCGAGGGCCGCGCCGAACGTGTCGTCGACGACGCCGACCTCCGACGTCTCGCCGACCTGTGGTCCTCGAAGTACCACGGAGACTGGCAGTACGACGTCCGCAACGGGGCCTTCCATCACGAGGGCGGCGAAGCGCTCGTGTTCCGGGTCGCCCCGACGAAGGTCATCGCCTTCGCGAAAGGCGACTTCGCACAGACCAGGTTCCGCTTCGGCCGATGACTTCAGCGGAGTCACTTCGTCGGAACCGCTATCCATGTGTACCGACCGGTGAAGGGGAACCAATGAGGACGTTGCATTTCGGCCTGCGTGTGGCCGATCTCGACCGATCGCTCGCGTTCTACACGGCCGTCGGTTACGAGGTCGTCGGCAGCGTTCCCGAGACCCCGCTGGGCGAGCTGACAATGCTCAAGCTCCCCGACGATGAGTTCGTCACGATCGAGCTCGTCCACGATGCAACGCAAGGCGACCGCAACGTCGGCACCGGCCTCAGCCACTTCGTCATCAAGGTCGAGTCGATGGACGCCACCATCGCCGAACTCTCCGCCCGTGGCATCGACCCAGACATTCCCGTGTCGCCGGATGCCTCAGACGACTTTCGAACGACGTTGATCGTCGATCCCGACGGCAACCGGATCGAGTTGGTCCAGTGGCCGGCCGGTCACGCCGACGGCATGTCCGCGGCGGACTGGGCCGACTGAGGCGGCCGGCACGCGCGCTCAGCTCGGTGGCAACCCGGGTGGCGTCTCGTGGGTGGCGGTTTCCCACACCGTGGCCGCGGATCGCAACGCGAGCAGCCTCGTCACGCCGATGCCGACACCGGTGGCAACGGCCCAACTCACGGCCTCGGTCCACGAGGCTCGACGATCGGCGAGGTTTTCGGGTGGCGGAACATCTCGGAACCGGTTCCACACGATCACCAATATTCGGCGAGTAAGTACCGTGGAAAGCGCGCCGGCTCCGTAGGTCACCGCTTTCCAAGTCAGGGTTTTCGACGGGCGCATCCAAACCGCGTACCCGAAGGCTGCACTCGCAAACTGCCGGATCTCAGCGTTGAAGCGTCGCTCTCGTCAGCGAGATCCGCGTCGGGGACTCGCTTCGGTGGGCATCGAACTCACGATCGTCGCGGCGAGGGCTGTGCGATGGTCTTTCGTCCAGGGTGGCCCCATCGTTGCCCGAGGACTCTCGAGGGCCTCGTCGGCGCGCGACGTTGGACGGCGATGTCATCCGGAGAGTCGGGAGGCCATACCCGGAGCGAGATCGACACGACCGGTGCGGGCAGCGCCGTCGCGATTTCGTCGAGCACCCACACGCGTGCACCACATATCCCTCGCGGACGAGCTGTCTCGGGACACGTCCAGAGCGGGCTCCACTCGGGATGAACAAAGATGTAGCTCAAATGACGAACTCCTTCTCGCGTGCGGCGTGGATGATCGTTGCGGGTTCATTGATGCTCGGTGCCATCGGCTGCTCCAGTGACAGCTCATCCCCTCGTGCCGAGTCACCCTCCGCGTCGTCGAGCTCGGTCGCGTCATCGACGACGACGACCGCGATCGGCTCGACGCTGCAACGCGGCGACCGGTACGTCGCGCTCGGAAGCTCCATTGCGTCCGGGTTCGGCATCTCCGTGCAGTCCGCGACGTGCGGCCGCTCGAACCGCAACTATCCGAATCTGATCGCGGCGCGCTTCAAGCTGAAGCTCGTCGACGTTACATGTGGCGCAGCGACCATCCCCAACGTGTTGGACACGCCGCAAGGTACGGCGCCGCCGCAGATCAACGCAGTCACCCGCGACACCAAGTTGGTCACGATCACCGTGGGCGGCAACGACATCACGTACAACGGCACCACGATCGCGTGTGGTGACCCCACGAACGTATGCGCCGCGCCGACGGGACTCGACGCGGTCGTGACGTCGACGCGCACCGCGCTCGAGACGCTGATCGACGGGGTCAAGGCTGCCGCACCCAATGCCGCCATCGTGTTCGTGACGTACCCGCGAGAGGTGCCGGCGGAAGAGAACTGCCCGGCGCTCTCCTACACCGACGGAGAGGCGGCGATTGTTCGTTCGATGGGCGAGAAGCTCGAAGCGCTGTTCGTCCAGGTCGTCGAGCCCACCGGCGTCGTGTTCGTCGACCCCTACGTCGCGCCCGGCGACCACACCGGCTCGCGCCCGCGGCGGAGCGATGGACCGCGGGCCACGTTCCCGACGACGGCTTTGCGTACCACCCGACGGCGCTCGGGCACGAGGTGATGGCCGCCATGATCGCCAAGGCACTCGGCGACTGAAGTGACTGCTGCGGACCTCTTCCTCCGGAACGCGGACAGCGACGAGATCGCCGCGCACTTCGAGGATCGCTCGCTCACGTACCGCGAGCTCGCCACCGAGTCGCTCCGGCGCGCGGCGCTTTGGGACAGCTATCGAGACCGCACGAAGCCGCCTCACATCGGCGTCCTGCTCGACAACACACCCGAGTACCTCTTCTGGCTCGGAGCCGCAGCGATCAGCCGTTCGGCAATCGTCGGCATCAACGCGACGTACCGCGGGGCGGAGCTGGCGCGCTTGATCGACCACTGCGATTGCCAGGTGCTCGTGACCTCGGACACGTACGCCGACGTGTTGGCCGGCGCGCCGAGCGGCGTGGAGTCGGACCACGTGTTCGGGACGCACACCGACCGGTACGCCGAGCAGCTCGCGGCGACGAACGTCGACCGCGCGTGGGACACCGCCGAGCCCGATGACGTCTTCCTGCTGATTTTCACGTCCGGCTCAACCGGCTTCCCGAAGGCGGTGCGCTGCACCCAGGGCCGCTACACCGCAACCGGTAAGCGGGGCGCGAAGCTCGTCGGGCTGGGTCCGGGCAAGGCCGTGTACGCACCGCTGCCGATGTTCCACAGCAGCGCGCTGTTCACCGGACTCTCCTGCGCGCTGAACGCCGGCGTGCCCTTCGGAACCCGGAGCAGGTTCTCCGCGTCGCGCGCCATGGAGGACATCCGCCGGATGAACGCAACGATGCTGGCGTACACCGGCAAGATCCTCAACTACATCCTCGCGACGCCACCTGCTCCAGACGACGCGAGCTCACCGCTCGAGCTCGCGCTCGGCAACGAGGCGTCCGAGGCCGACATCCAAAGGTTCGCCGAGCGATTCAACTGTGTGGTGCGCGACAGTTACGGTTCGACGGAGGGGCTCATCATCATCCGCCGGGACTCGTCGATGCCCAAGGGCGCCCTTGGCACGGCCGACGACAACATCGCGGTCTACGACGCCGAGACCGGCGAGGAGTGCCCGCGAGCACGGTTCGACGCTGAAGGCCGCCTCCTGAACTCCGACGAAGCAGTCGGCGAGATCGTCAACACGAGCCGGCGCGACACGTTCGAGGGCTACTACAACAACGAGGAAGCGCACACGTCGAAGGTCCGCGGCGGCATCTACTGGTCCGGCGATCTCGCGTATCGCGACGAAGCCGGTTGGTTCTACTTCGCGGGCCGATCGAACGAATGGCTCCGCGTCGACGGCGAGAACTTCGCCGCCGCGCCGGTAGAGCGCATCGTCGCACGCCACACCCAGATCCGCTCAGTGGCCGTGTACGCGGTCCCCGGCGAACAGGTCGGAGACCGCGTCATGGTCGCCGTCGAGGTCGCCGACTCCGAGACCTTCGACGTCGAGGAGTTCGACGCGTTCATACAGGCGCAACCCGACCTCGGGACGAAGTGGGTTCCGAGCTTCGTGCGCGTGTCCAGCCATCTTCCCAAGCTCGCCAGCATGAAGCTCGACAAGACGCGTCTGCGTCGCGAAGCATGGCGTGCGCCGGCCGTGTGGTGGCGCACGGCGCGCGACGAGCACCTGCGACCGATGACAACCACCGACATCGAATCTCAGTCCCATCTGCTGCCGTGAGCAGATGTACGTCAACGTGCGTGGCTAAGGCCCGTATAGGGCCATCTCTCACGCAAGTTCGTCAGCTGTTGTGGCCCAGGATGGCTTTGGTCTCGAGGTACTCCTCGAAGCCGAGGGAACCCCATTCGCGGCCGTTCCCTGATTGGCGATAGCCACCGAAGGGCGCGTTGAAGTCCGGACCGGCACCGTTGACGTGCACGTTGCCGCTGCGGATGCGACGAGCCATCGCATTGGCGCGATCGCTGCTCCCGGAGATGTAGCCAGCGAGGCCGTAGAGCGTGTCGTTTGCGATGCGGACGGCATCGTCGTCATCCTCGTAGCCGATCATCACCAGCACCGGCCCGAAGATCTCCTCACGGGCAATGGTCATGTCGTTCGACACATGTGAGAACACCGTCGGTTGCACGTAGTAGCCCGTCTCGAGCCCTTCGGGCTTCCCGGGACCGCCGATCTCGAGCTTGGCGCCCTCGCCGATGCCCTTCTCGATGAGCTGCTGAATACGTCCGTACTGCGTCGCGGAGACAACGGGCCCGATGTTGCTGGTTGCCTCGCGGGGATCGCCGACCACCACATTCTTGGCGGCGGCAGCCGCGATCGCCGCGGCCTCGTCCATCCGTGCCGCCGGAACGAGCATGCGAGTCGGCGCGTTGCATGACTGGCCGGAGTTCGTGCACATGCCGGTCATGTCGCGCGAGATCACGGCCTCGAAGTCGGCGTCGTCGAGGATGATGTTGGCTGACTTGCCGCCCAGTTCCTGCGCGACACGCTTCACCGACGGCGCTGCGGCGCGGGCGACTTCGACGCCGGCGCGCGTGGAACCCGTGAACGACACCATGTCAACGTCCGGATGTGCAGCGAGCGGTGCGCCGACGCTGACGCCGTCGCCGTTCACCAGATTGAACACGCCCGGCGGCACGCCGGCATCGTGAAGGATCTCCGCGAACACGATGGCGTTCAACGGCGCCACCTCGGACGGCTTGAGCACCATCGTGCAGCCGGCAGCGATCGCGGGCGCCACCTTGCAGGCGATCTGGTTCAACGGCCAGTTCCAAGGCGTGATCATTCCGCACACGCCGACGGGCTCACGAACAAGCAGCGTGGTTCCCATCGGCCGCTCGAATTCGAAGTCGGCGAGCACGCCACGTGCGGTCGCGAGGTGACCAAGGCCAGCGGCAGCCTGCGCCGCCTTCGCCAACCACAACGGTGCTCCGACCTCCTGGCTGATGATGTCGGCGAGGTCCTCGAGGCGACCGGCGTAGACCGCGATGATGCTGTCGAGCAGCGCCAGGCGCTCCTCCCTCGTCGTCAGCGAGAACGTCTCGAAGGCGGCCTTCGCCGCGGCCACCGCGGCATCGACGTCGTCGGCGCCTCCCATCGCGATCGTCGCGATCGGCTCCTCCGTGGCCGGATTGATCACATCCAGCGTCTCGCTCGTCAGCGGTGCGACCCAGCGACCGTCGATATAGAACTGCATCGTGTGATCCACGGTCTCTCCCTTGTACGCAGACGGTGCCCGACCACTTCTTCATGCCGGCAATTCGAAGAGTAGCTCTCCATGCGGCGGGCGTTCTCTGCCGCCTCGTACGCTCGCGGCGCGGACCTCGCCCGCCGCGCCGAAGGCCTTGCGGGCCTACGCACCCGTTCCGACGAGCGATGGAGGTTGCGTCATGAGCGAGCGCAGTGCGAAGCAGGTCGTCGCAGAGATGTTCCGACGGCAGCAGGCGGGTGACGACACCGCGCTCGACGATCTCGTCGCGACGGAGATGGTGAACCACGCAGCCGGTCCCCAGGGCCGTGACGGCCTGACGCGCATCCTGCGCATCATCGACGACGACCTCGGGCCGGTCACCGTCGAGCAGCACCACCTCATCGGTGAAGGCGACCTCGTCGCGCAGCACCTCACGGTGCGCGGGACCCACAGGGGCTCGACGATGCCGCTGCTCGCCGACACGCCCGTCTCCGGTCGCCCGACGGCGTGGACGTTCATCCACATCTGGCGGGTCGTCGACGGGATGATCGTCGAGCACTGGGCTTGCCGCGACGACATGGGCCTGCTCGAGCAGCTGCGCGACTGATCGCCCGATGCGTGGCACCGAGGGTTACGAACCCTCGGCGACTGCCTTGACTCGCTCCAACGTGCGGAGCATGTCGCGCCGGTTGCGATCCTCCCGGAGGAACCCGCCGAGTGGGCGCCAAACCTTCGTGAAGAGGTTGTCGCCGAGATCGAATGACTCAGTGACGTCGGTGCCTCCGTCGGGCGCGGCGCTGAGCTCGTAGCGCCAGGTGTTCACGGGCCGGTCGCGCATGATGACGGCGAACTCGAAGACTTGACCGGGGACGCATTCGGTGACCTTGCAGGTGGTCCAGTAGAGGAAGGGCCAATTTTCATTGCGCTTTACGTGGCCCCGGTAGCGCGCGCCGACGGCCGGACCGGTGGCGCCGTCGATCCACTCGGCTTCGACTACCTCTGGGCTGTACTCGCCCATCTTCGTGATGTCGCTGACGAGTCCCCAGACTTTCTCCGGCGACGCGTTGATGTGGAGACCGACTGCAGCATGCATGACGGCGGACCTTAGGGCGTGGAACGGCCTCGCGCGGAGAGGGCCGGTCGTCGATCGGCCCATGGGTGGGCCGACTCGAGCTGCGACGCGACGCGCAGCAGCACGTCCTCGCGTCCGTACGCGGCAACGAGCTGCACGCCGATCGGCAGACCGTCGGCGTTCTCGTGCATCGGCAGCGAGATCGCGGGCTGGCCGCTCACGTTGAAGTGCGTCGTGAACGGCACGAGCGCGGCGACCGGCTGCTGCGAGCCGACCGGGTCGGCCGGGTCGAACGCGAGCGCGCCGAGCTTGGGAGGCGGTCCCCCGAGCGTCGGGGTGAGCAGCAGGTCCCAGCCGGCGGCCCACCACGACGCCAGGTCGCGCGTGAACCGCGCCGACGCGCTGATCGCCTGCGCCAGGTCGAGTGCGCTGTACGACGCGGCCATCGACGCCATGAACCATGTCGCCGGCTCGACGTCCTCTTCGGTGAGCTCGCGGCCGACCTTGTCACCCTGGCGCGCGAGACCGAGACGGGCGTTGGTGCACCAGCGCGCCCAGAACCGGCCCGCCGCACCCGTATCGTCGAGCGCCGGCGGGTGCGCCTCCTCGACGTGGTGGCCGAGCGCCTCGAGTCTCGACGCGGTGTGGCGCACCGCGGTCAGGCAATCGTCGTCGGCGCGTGCCGCGAGAAAACCAATGCGCAACTGCCCAGGATCCGCGCCGACCTCGTCGAGGAACGGCCGCGCCGGTGGTGGTGCCACAGCCATGTCACCAGGACCCGGTCCGTGCGTCGCGTCGAGCATCGCCGCGGTGTCGCGCACCGTACGCGTCACAGCGTGCTGCACCGATAGACCGCTCTCGTCACCGTACGGACCCAACGACATCCGGCCGCGCGTCGGCTTCAGCCCGACGAGGCCGCACATGCTCGCCGGGATGCGGATCGACCCGCCGCCGTCCGACGCGTGCGCGACTGCGACCATGCCGGCGGCGACCGCCGCCGCGCTGCCGCCGCTCGAACCGCCGGACGTGCGCGTCAGATCCCACGGGTTGTGCGTCGCGCCGTACGCAAGGGGCTCGGTGGTCGGCACGAGCCCGAGCTCGGGCGTGTTCGTGCGACCGACGATCACGAACCCGGCCTTGCGATAACGGGCGACGAGCCAGCTATCCGCAGTCGCGGTCCACCGCTCGTCCTTCAGCGCCTGCATCCCGTCGTGCTGCGGGTCACCGGCGCTGTCGGCGAAGAGGTCCTTGATCAGAAGCGGCACGCCGCGGAACGGCCCGTCGGGCAGCGATCCCTTCGCTTCGGCGCGCGCCTTGTCGAAGCGTGGATGGATGACGGCGTTGATCTGCGGATCGAGCTTCTCGATGCGGGCGATCGCCTCGTCGACCAGCTCGAGCGCCGACACTTCGCCGGCGCGGACGAGCTCGGCCTGCGCAAACGCGTCGTCCGGCACGGTCATCGAACCTGCAATTTCTCGAGTTTCGCGAGAGCCGGCTCGGCATTCGCGGCGAAGCGCGTCAGCGCAGACTGCATCGCCGGATCGGCCATGTGATCCCCGATCCCACGCGCGACGTTGAGGCGCGACTGTTCCATCCACTCCATGAGATCGCGCTCCCCCATCCACGTGCCCTGCGCGCGGCCCGAGATCGCGTTCGCCCAGATCCAGTCGTTCGCCGCGCTCGGATACGGGTTCGGCGGGCAGAGACGGTTCTTCTCCACATCGTCGGCACGCGACGACTCAACGTGTGCGACCAGCGCGGCGTTGAACGTCGGCTGACAGATACGCACCTGCTGCAACGTGATGCGGTCGGAATCGAAGATCGGTCGCGCGGGCGAGACGCGCAGCCCGGCGGCTGTGCAGTCGACGTGGAGCTGCGCGTTGTCGGTCAGGATCTCGCCGTCGTCCAATACGATCCGGTTGGCGCCGACATGCTTCACACGGCCCTTGCGAACGACGTGCTCGATGGTGCGCAGCCGCTCGAGCTCGCCTTGGCTCACCGTCGCGCACCGGTACATCGTCGGCGTCACGCTCGTGTCGATCCGCAGGAGTTGACCGCACGCTTCGAGCCGGTCGAAGAGATCATCGATGTCCTCGGCATCGACAGCCGCTTCGTACGCGCGCGGCGAGTCCTTCTATCAGCAACGTCACCAGTTGCAACGGCTGGTTGTACGCCCGGTCGATGAGCCACGCGTCCCGCGGCCGGATCCAGCGGATCGCGTCCGGCGCCACGCCGTTGTCGAGGAGCCACGTACACGCGTCCATGGCGGTCTTGCCGGCGCCGATGACGGTGTATCCCCGCGCAGGCTCTGTCAACGCGACGAGACCGTTCACAGGGATGAACCGCGCCTCGGGATCGACGGTGAACGACGGAGTGTGTGTAGACGGAATCGGCGTTTCCAGATACGTCGCGTCGACGATCTTGCGCCGCACGCGCACGGTCGTCGGCTCACCCGTGAGACGCGAAACGAACTGGTGGTCGCCCGATTGCTCGCCGACGTAGTCGCTCATCCCGAAGAAACGCACGCGACCCGAAGGCACGAGGGTTTCGTCGAGCACGCGTGAGAAGTAGTCGCAGATCTCGGCCGCGCTCGCTCGCTCGTACAGTCCGGCGTTCGGGCCGACCTCGTCGATCGCGTCGTTGCCGAGCACTCGCGAGTTGACGCCGTAGAACGGCGACGGCTGATGCAGCCTCACGAACGGATACGCGTCGTTCCAGTGCCCGCCGGGCCGGTGGCGCCTGTCGACCATGACGACGTCGGCATCGGATTCGGCGATCAGCGCATCGGTGAACGCCATCCCCGCCGCGCCGGCGCCGATGACCAAGTAGTCGGTGACGATTTCATTGGATGTCACAGCGCCTCCAGCAGCACGCGTCCGCGCGGGACGATGCCGAACTTCCCATCCATGCCGAGCTCCTCGCCGAGTGCAACTGCTATCTCGGCATGCTCCCGCGCGCGTTTCGTCTCGTCGCGTTCTGCGAAGACACGCGCCCATGCGAAGTGGCAGCGGGCGAGGTTCGCGCGTGCGCCCGCGCGTTCGCACAACGCGATCGCGGGCACGAAGTGCTTGTCGGCTGCGTCAAAGCGGCCGAGGGCGGCCGCCATCATCGCCAAGCCGAAATCGTTGGGATCGGTGACGAGTTGTCCGCTCCAGTTGAACGTGCCCGCGAACGGCGCGAGCCGCTCGTACATGTACTCCACGACGGGCGCAGGCGGCCGCATGTCGTACGAAAGGCGACCGAGCCCGCACAGCGTGACCGGGTATTCAAGGTCAGGAGGCACGTTCGCGCACTCGTTGTCGGCAAGCCACATGTAGTGCGGTCGCGCTTCCTCGAGCCGGTCGGTCTCAATGTAAGCGCCCGCGAGAATCAGTCGCATCAACGGGATGTTGGGCGTCCGTTCGACGAGGCCGGCGAGGAGATCGACCATCTCGTCGAGCCGCCCTTGCGCCCGGCGGACCTGGTAGAGGTCGCCGCCGAGCGACGTGAGGATGTTGCCTTCCGACACGTTGGCGCGGCGCCCGTGCTCGGCTGCTTCGTCGATGATCCGTTCCGCGGTGTCCAGTTCGCCGTGGTGTTCGGCCCGTGCGATCGCCTGCAACCGCGTGATCCAGTCGTAGAGCGGCCGGCGCAGCGAGTCGTAGAGTCGCCTCGATTCGTCGAATTTCTCCTCGAAGAGCGCGCGGTCGCCGTGCATTGCCGCGCCGAACGCGCGGTAGTGCAATGCCTCGGCAAGCGCGGCGGGGTTCCCCAGCTCGCGGGCGACGACCTCGGCCTCTTCGTGGAGCGCGCGCAGCTCGTCGACATGCGGCGTCGAACCGTCGACGAGCACCCAGCCGCGGGTGAGCACAGTCGCGAGCGCTTCGGGATCGCGAGTCTCGCGGGCGAGCGCAAGCGCGTCGCGGGCAAGACGCATGCGCCGCTCGATGTCCGGCCCCCACTGCAGCTGCATCGCAAGCCCGATCATCAGGCGGGCGCGGAGCGCGGACGGTTCGTCGCCGACGGCCGCGAGGGCGTCTTCCAGGAGCGCAACGAGCTCGACGGGCACGGTCGTGTCCGCCGGAGCGCTGCCGGAGAGAATCAGCGCTGCACGCGCGAGCCGCTCGGCATCACCGAGGACGCGGGCGGTGGCCGCGGCCGCGAACGACGCGTCGGTGCGGCGTTCGTCGCCCGCGTCGTTCAAGGCGGTTGCCAACGCGAGCTGTACGTCGCACCGAAGCAGAGGATCGTCGTCGGCGACGAGCTCGAGCGCGCCCAGCGCGCGTTCGTAGTGATGCGCGGCCGCCTCGAAAGCGAGCTCGGCGTCGGCCTTGGCGCCGGCTCGGCGGCAGTAGTCGACGGCCTTGTATGGGTTCCCGGCGAGCGCGCCTTCGACGAACTGATACGCGAGCTCGTCGAGGTGCGCGTCGAGGTTGCGTTCGTGGCGCGCTTCGACGGCCTCGCCGATGCGCCAGTGCATGCGCACGCGGCGGTTCGTCGTCAGCTCCTCGTACAACGCGGAACGCACGAGCGCGTGCGCAAACGTGTAGCGGCCAGCCGTGCCGGGCACCTCGCGCACGATCGACGCACGCGTCGCCTCGTCGAGAGCGTCGAAGAGCTCGTCGCCGCTCAGACCGTCCGCGGCTTCCACGATCGCGAGATCGAATGTCGCGCCGATCACGGCCGCGACCGCGAGCGCACGGTTCGCCGCCTCGGACAGTCGCGACAACCGGCGCCCGACGACCTCGCGAATGCCTTCGGGGATACCCGCGTCTTCCAATGTCAGGTCGCTCGTCCAGCGACCGTCGCGCTGCACGAGCGCGCCCGATTCGACGAAATGGCGCAGCACTTCGCCCACGAAGAAGGGATTGCCCTGGGTCTCGGCGTAGATCGCTTCCGCCAGCGCAAGGCCCGGTTCGTCGAGGTCGTGGCCGGCGGCGCCTTCCATGAACGACGCGACTTCCGACGGATCGAGCCCGCTGAGATCGAGGCGGTCGACGCCCGACTGGCGCCGGAAGTCGGCAAGCACGTCGGAGAGCGGATGCGAGCGATCGAGGTCGGTGTCGCGGTATGTCGCGAGCACGAACAGCCGCATCGGTGCCGCCGAGCGCAGGAGGTGCCGCAGCATCAGCAGTGACGGCTTGTCGGCCCAGTGGATGTCGTCGAGGACGAGGATCACCGGGTCGGTATGCGACATCTCCGAGAGGAAGTCGGCGACCGCTTCGAACAGCCGGTGGCGTTCGGTTTCGGGATCCGCCGACACTGGCGCGGCCAGGCCGGGCACGCGCTCGGCGAGATCCGGGACGATGCGCGTGAGCTCCCCGCCCAGCGAACCGAGCTCGGCGCGCACACGATCGCCGGGCACCGACGCGACGTAGTGCCGCAGCGCTTCGGCGAACGGCTCGAACGGCACGCTGAGCTCCTCGTCGCAGCGGCCCCACAGCACGATCGTTCCGCTCTCGTGCGCGTGCCGCACGAGCTCGCTCACCAACCGAGTCTTGCCGATGCCGGGCTCTCCCGATACCAGGACCGCGCGGCGCGTGCCCTCGATGCTCTCCTTCCACGCCGTCAGGGCCGAGTCGTACGCCTCGCTGCGCCCCGCGAACGGGAACGCGGGCGCGGTGTCGACGAATACGGGAAGCGGCACTGCGGTTGCGTCGACAGGGGCGCGCCACTCCACGTCACACACCATGAGCGGCTCGGGAAGACCCTTCAGCTCGCGCGTGCCGAGTGGACGTACGTCGTACTCGCAGCGGGATCCCGCCAGCGCGCGGACGAGGTCGGCCACGAGCACCTGCTCGCCGGTCGCCGCGGCGCACAGACGCGACGCTTCGACCACGGGCGTGCCGAACCAGTCGCCGTCCTCGAACATCGCGTCGCCGGCGCTGACCCCGACGCGCATCTGGAGCCGACGGCTTTCGAGCCGCCGATTGTGGCGGTCGACCGCCCGTTGCATCGCGACCGCGCCGGCGAGCGCATCCGCCGCCCCCGGATACGACACCATCAGCGCGTCGCCGATCGTCTTGACCTCGGTGCCACCCGTGGCTGCAACTGCTTCGCGCAACGACGCGAAATGCTCACGACGCAGCTCGTCGGCCGCGGCGTCACCCACGTCCGACGCGAGCTCGGTCGAACCGACGAGATCCGTGAAGAGGATCGTGATCAGGCCTGAAGATGACAAGAAGCCCCCGCGTTGCGGCAAAGCGTACCGAGAAAGATGATGCTCGGTCACCTGTTACAGGCGCGCGTCACCTTGATCCAAAGTCGAGGCGACCACCGGACCTCGCCACTCCCGTCCCCCGACTGGTACGTCGGCGACGGTCAGCCGCCGGTCTGGCCCCGCGCGGTGGGACTGTATCCCTGCCTAGATGGCTGCGCGAGGCAGGCTCATCTGGTCATCGTGTGCGCATTGAGCATCGAGAGCGCGCGGAGATCTGTGGCGATGACCGGCACCGGAACCAAGGCGGCAACGACCGCGCCTCGGGTGCCGATCAACCGTGCGCCGGACACCGCCGCTGCGACGTCCAGCAAATCGCTCAGCAGCCCGACAGTGATCCATCGTCTGAGGTCACCGTCGTTGTCGGATCGCAGCGCTGCAACCGAGCCGACTCCCACGACGAAGTCCCGAATCCCAACGGTCCGCGTCATCAGCACCAACGGCCCCGAAGGATCGTCCGCAGCCTGCATCTTCAGTACCGACCTCGGCGCGAGAGTGAGTGTGACGCCTACCGCCAGGCGGAGGAAGGCGAGGCCGCCCGCCACCGAGCGTGCCGACTTCACGCGAGACACGCCGCGGACGTTACTGACGCTCGCCGAGGTGCGCCTGGGCACCACCGTTCTGTGACGCAACTGGCTAGCCTGCCGCACATCAGCGTGCGCAAGGTGAAGGGCCTGAGAGGGCCGGGGTATCCGGGGGCCGGCGCGTGAGATACGAGGACGGGCCGACAGTCGAAGTAGCGGTGCTCATCGACGCACCCATCGAGACGGTGTGGGCGCTGGTGACCGACATCAACCTGCCGTCCCGGTTCTCCGACGAGTTCCGAGGCGCCGCCTGGTTGGACGACGACCACGATGTCGGCGCACGGTTCGTCGGCCGCAACTGGCACAAGGCAATGGGTGAGTGGGAAACGGTATCGATCGTGAACCGCCACGAGCCGATGCGTGCCTTCGGCTGGTCGGTCACCGACGCGGAGAACCCGTCGTCGAGTTGGTGGTTCGAGTTGGAGCGGACCGACGACGGTGTGCAGCTCCGTCAAGGCACCCGCATGGGTCCGGCTCCGTCGGGCCTCAACATCGCGATCGCCGCCATGCCGGAGAAGGAGGAGCGGATCATCGCTCGCCGGCTCGACGAGCTCGAAGTCAACATGAAAGCAACCCTCGAGGGGATCAAGCAGCTTGCGGAGCACACGTCTTGACGCTGCGCATCGGCATCGTCGCGACTCCCTACGACGCGAACACCGTCGAGTTGGTGCTCCAAGGCGAGAGGCTCGGCGTGGACTCCGTCTGGGTGCCGGAGTTCTGGGCCGGTGACGCCTTCACCCCGCTTGCGTACCTTGCTGCACGAACGTCGACGATCCAGCTTGCCACCGGCATCGTCCAGCTCGGTGCCCGTACCCCTGCGATGTTGGCAATGTCCGCGCTCTCGATGCAGGCGCTCTCGGGTGGGCGGTTCCTGCTCGGCATCGGTACCAGTGGCCCGCAGGTGATGGAGGGCTGGCACGGTGTGCGCTTCGACAAGCCGGTCCGCCGCACGCGCGAGACCATCGAGATCATTCGACGGATCACCGTGGGCGAACAACTCGAGTACCACGGCGACGTCTACGACCTCCCCCTTCCTGACAGCGAGGGCCGCAGCATCCGGTCCCTGATGCCGCCGACCCACGTCCCGATCTACGTCGCCTCCCTCGGACCGGCCAACCTGCGGCTCACCGGCGAGCTCGCCGACGGCTGGATCGGCAATTTGTTCTTCCCCGAGAGCGCGGACGTCTTCTTCGCACCGATGCGGGAGGCCGCCGCGAAAGCCGGACGAGATGCCGACGCGCTCGACTTGACCGTTGCGGTGGGACTCGAGTTCACCGACGACGTCGAGGCCGCCGGCCGCCGGCACGCCGACGGCTATGCGTTCACCTTCGGCGCGATGGGATCGGCGACGACGAACTTCTACAACCGCGCGTTCGAACGCCAGGGCTACGGCGACGACGTGCGAGAGGTGCAACGCCTCTGGCTCGCCGGGGACAAGGACGCGGCTCGGCGACGCGTTCCCCTCGCGATCGGCCTCGGCACGAACCTGATCGGCCCGGACGAGCTCATCCGTGAACGACTCCGCCTCTACGCCGGCGCCGGAGTCACTGTCCTTCGTGTTGGTGTGCACAGCGATCCCGCACTGGGCGTCGACGGTCAGCTCACCGACCTGGCCCGCCTCCTCGATCTCGTCGCAGAGGTCAACGCGAGGTGAGCGGACATTCGCGTTCGACGATCGGCTTGTCTGGAGACCCGGCGAGCGCGGTCGGGGCGTTGGCCACGTCCGCGCGGCTGGTGGCCTCTCGTCGTCAGTCTTCGGCGAGCCGTGCGGGGAAGCCACCCGTCGCGATCGGGCCCCAACGTTCGATCGTCAACCGAAGCAGGCTCTTGCCCTGGCGCAGCATGGCCGCTCGGTACTCGTCCCAGTCGGGATGCTCGCCCGAGATGGATCGGTAGTAGTCGACGAACGCCTCGAGCGCCTCGGGAAGATCGAGCACATCCAACGTCCCCCACAGCTGCACCCAGGGACCATTCCACTCATCGGAGAGCACGACGGCCGCGCCCGCCGGACTCCGACGTGCGTTACGGACCTTCGCGCGTTCCGGATACGTAGAAGTCACGAGGCGGCCCCGGTCGTCCAGGCCCGCCGTGACGGGTGATGCTTGCGGCGAGCCGTCGCGCCGTGTCGTCAGCAGGATGACGCGATGCCGCGTGCGCAGGAACTCCTCGAGTCCGGTGCGGTCGACATGTGTATTCGTGGCGATCGCGCGCGGTGCCATTGACTCACAATAGAGAAGGGTCGACGAGCGAGGTCCGCCACCAGGTAGTGCTGCGGCCTGCCGGTTCGGTCAGCCGTTGGTGCGGATCGAAGACACTCTGAGGCGCTCGTCCCAATAGGCCAACTCCTCCGACAGCGCCAGCGGCACGGTGCGGGCCAAGCGCTCGTGCACGGTGGGATCGATGAAGCGAAGCAGCATCTCATCGCCGCTGACCGGTTCGCCCGTCTCGGCCCTTGCAAGTCGCTCGAGCCCGAGCACTCCGGCCGTTCCCGATCCGGGGTCGATCGTCGCGAACGCGGCCAGCAGCTGCGCGGCGCGGTCCGAGCGCTGCTCCTCGAGCGCCAGCCAGGCGAACGCGACGATGAACTGGGACTCGTCGTAGATCTGAGATCCCAGCGGCTGCAAACGCGCGAGCTCAGAAATTTCCGCAGCGCGCCGTTCGACCGGGGCGTCCATCGCGATGGCCGCGGCGACGCCCACCCGGAGCTGGGAGTAGTGCGCCACTCCCAGTGCACGCGCTTCGGCCAGTTCGGGGCCGCGCGGGAGACCTCCGGTGTACTCCATCCACAGCAGATGAGCCAGCGCCGCGTCGTACGCACCCGACCCGGGTGCCGCCCACCGCAACGCGAGGTGTGCGGCTTCGTGGGCGCGGGCGAAGTCCGGAACGGAAAGCAGCGCCATCGAGCGCGCCACACCGATGAGCGCCGTGCCGGAGTCGTGGGGCCGGTCGACGGTCTCGAGCAGCGCGGGGATCAATGTGTCGGTCTCGATGATCACGGAGCCGGGATCGGCGACGGTCGACCCCATCAGCCGGTACGCGTCGAAGAGTCGTCGACTCGGATCGTCGTCGGGCAGATCGGCGAGTGCGTCGATCGCCGTCTGCACCATGTCACCCATCTGGAACGTAAACGTCTGGAGCCACATCTGGGCAACCCACGACGCGGTTCGCCCGGCTCGGCTCAGAGCGGCGTGACGCGATCGGAGCTCGCGGACTTCGGCGAGCATCTGGTGATGCGCGCCCGGCTCCTCCGGTGAGGTCGCCGACACGTAGATGAATGCCGCGGACTCGATGCGTTCAGCTCGATGAGCAATCGACGCGGCCGATCGTCGGGTCGTCGCCTCGAGCGCGTTACGTTCGTTCCAATCGCAGTACATCTCGCTGAAGGAGAGGTAGTCGCGAGCGATCTCGTCGTGATCAGGGACAAGGGCCGCCTCGAGGGCCAGCTGCGCGGCCTCGACTTCTCCGTTGCGTTCGAGTTGCCGGCGGCCGAACGCGCGCATCGACTCGAGCAATCGGAATCCACGCGTCGTGCGACCACCGACGACCACGTGGATCAACGATTTGCCGATGAGCGATTCGAGGCGGTCCGCCGCCGCCAGCGGGTCGAGTCCGAGCAGACGAGCAGCCGTGTCCAACGTGACGGGGCCGGCGCACACCGCAAGCGTTCGCAATGCGTGTTGCTCCTCGGGACCGAGCAGGTCGTACGACCAGGCGATCGCCGCCTCGAGACTCTGCTGGCGCGGGTCGCGCCGGCGAAGGCCGACGAGCAGCCGGAACCGTTCGTCGAGGTTCGACAGGATCTGGGTGGGCGTCAGTGTTCTGATCCGCGCCGCGGCGAGCTCGATCGCGAGCGGAAGCCCGTCGAGTTTCGCGACGATCGCGGTGATCGTGGTGAGTTCGGCGTCGTCGAAGTCCAAGGTGGGGTCCACGGCGAGCGCCCGTTCGACGAACAACTCCACCGCCGCCGAGGAACGTGAGTCGGTTCTCAACGGAGGAAGCGGCACGACGTGCTCGTCGTCGATGTCCATCACCACGCGGGACGTCGCGAGCACCGACACGTTCACGACTTCGACCAGGAGCTGACCGATGAATTCGGCGACCTCGTCGGCGACGTGCTCACAGTTGTCCACGACGACCAACACCGGCGCACCCGTGAGCTCGGCGAACAAGTGGCGTTCCGGGGAACGCTCGGGCAGGACCGCTCGGGCGACGCCGTCGACGAACGCCGACACCACGGAGCCATCGTCGGCGACCTTCGTCAAATCGACGAAGAAGGTGCCGCCGGGGAAGCGCGCACGTGAGCGTTCGGCTGCCTCAATCGCGACCCGAGTCTTGCCGGCGCCGCCCGGGCCGAGCAGGGTGATCAGCCGTCCCGCGTGGATCGCTTCACGAACCAGATCAACATCGTCCTCGCGCCCGATCAGCCGCGTGCGTTGCTGCGGGAGTGTCGAGCGGAAATCGCCGAGCGACGCAAGTGGCTCATGATCGGTCTCGAAGCCCGGCACGTCGACCTGGTGCAACGACCACCGACCATCCAAGTCGCGCAGACGATGCTCGCCGAGCGGCCGCATGGGGTGGGTCACGCCTCCGGCGACTTCGTCCGACACCACGATCTGACCGCCGTGGGCGACGCTCATAATGCGTGCTGCTTCGTTCAGTGCGGGCCCGTAGAAGTTTTGATTGCGCTCCTGCGCTTGCCCCATGTGGATGCCGATACGAACTGCAAGACCACCATCGACGGCCCACGGGTGTGCGCGGATCCGCTGCTGGAGCTCGACCGCCGCGTCGACCGCCGCGTGGGGAGTCGAGAAGATCACGCCGAAGGAATCGCCGGCGGTCGAGAAGATTCGACCACCGCAATCAGCGAACACCGAGCGACAGAAGTCGTCGTGCACCGCGAGATCCAGTCGCATCCTGTCGGCTTGCTCTGCCCACAGCCCGGTGGATCCGACGATGTCGGTGAAGAGGAAGACCCCCAGCGTCTGACCCGTCACGATCACAAACTAGCTAGCCAGCTTTAGCGAGATCATCCGCTTGAGCTCAGCTCGCCCCCGGCGATGATCACGACCACGGAGGCGCACCCGTCGCTGGCGAATGCGAGGTCCGGTGCCACGCACTCACGGGAGCACTTCGATGAACCCCGCGGCGGCAAAGTCTTGATCAAACGCGAATGCTTCCCGCAACCGTCGATCCCGCATGACGCGAAAGCTCGTCGCGTCGACGAACGAATAGACGCGCTCATCGTGTCGTCTGAGCCATTCCCAGGCCGCATCCTCTTGTTCTTCGGTGACATGGTGTACCGCAAGTCGCTCGTCGTTCGTCAGCGTTTCGATCCGATCGAGCAGCGCAACGGCAGTCGGGTGGCTGTCCTTCCTTCGCAGGAACGTCCATGACTCACCCACGACGAGGTTCGTCGTGAGCACCTGCTCGGTTCGCCCGAGACTTCCGACGAGGGCGAGCGCGGCGGGATGTCGCGCGTCATCTGGTAACGCCCAAGCGACCCACCAGCTGGTGTCTGCGAACTTCACGTGTCGTAGACGACGTCGTCGATCTCGCCCGGTTCGACGGAAACTCCACCGGAGCCGAAGCCAGCAAGCGACCGCCACGGATCCGTCTCAGCCTCGTCCGCCGCGGCAGGCAACACAGCGTCGAGACCGAGCCGGATCAGCTCCGACTTCGAGATGCCACGCCGGCGCGCCTCGGCCGCGGCCCGCCGATCGAGCTCCTCGGGAATCGTGATGGTGACCGCCTTCACCGGCTGAGTATACATAGTCATCGTTGCATCGACTATGTAGCACCGACACGCAGCAGCGCTCGGCCCAGGAGTTCGGCTCCGGGTCGGGTGACCATGTCGGGTTCACCGACCCTCGCCGCCGCCTCTCGCACCGAGAACAGACGCCGGGTCGAGAGCGTCACGCACAACCCGATCGAGGTCTGCCGAGTCGAGTTGAGGGCGCGATATCGATCACCGTGCGAAGGGCCGTCGTACAGGGGACCCCATCGACCGTGGTGAGGTCCTTGTCGGGAACCTCGCCGTAGTGGACGATTACCTCTTGATCGCCGATCCGAACGTGCTCGGTCAGGCAGCCGTTGCCGTCCACGTAGCGATTGATTACCTCTCCATCGCCTTCGGTGTCATCCTCGTCTGGGTCGGAACGGTCCTCGTCGAAGCGACAGCCGCAGGAGAACATCTGACCGCCACGGCGCGGGCACTCCTGTATGTCGCATCCGGGATGGTGGTATCCACCGGGAAACACGCCACAGTCGCCGCAGCGTGACGACGCCGACCAACGGCGTTCCTTCCCCCAGGGGATCATCTCGACGCGCGCGCCCTTCTCGTGCAGTGCGCCGAAAGTGCAGGACGCCGCGGTCGTCATCTCTTGCTCGCACCACCTGCAGGCCGCCATCACGCGACTCCGTACGGAAGACCGGACCGGTGGACACAGAACAGGTCGGGCATGTCGCCTCCTCCTCGTCGGAACAAGAAGGGCCTCCACAACGACGATCTACGACCGGCGCCGGCAGAACTTCGATCGCCACGCGGCCTACGTCGTCGTCGCTTTCGTCGCCGGCGGCTGACCCAGCTCGGGCGTACGATGGCGGCGTGAGCGACGCCGCCGACCGCCAGCACGACGCCCCGCATGGCACCGCCCTGTTGCCGAGTGATCTGACCGATGAGCAGCTCGCGGCCGCTCCGGTTCTGGCTTCTATCGACGCGCTCCTGATCGAGGAGTTGTCCGAGGACGAGGACGAGGCCTTCGCCGCTGCGCTCGATTCGTGAGGGTCGTCGTCGACACTGGCGTGTTCAGCGCGTCGCTCAGCCGTCGCCGCCGTCCCCGGTTCGAGGCGCAGATCGGCTTGATGGCCGGACTCCAAATTTTCTTGGCCGCGGTCACCGTGAGCGAGTTCCGATACGGCGCGCTCGTGGCCGGATGGGGCGAGGCGCGCCGCAACCGCCTCGATGAGTCGATCCAAGCAACTACGGTCGTTCCCGTCAGCGATCGGTTCCTCTCGACGCTCGCCGAGCTGCGATTCGCCTGTCGCCAAGCGGGCCACCCACTTCATGATCGAGCCCACGGCAACGAGCCGTGGATCGCAGCATCGGCGCTCCACATCGGCGCGCCACTTCTCACCGCCGACAACGTCTTCTCGAATACCCCCGGACTGACGCTCCACCAGTAGACCGACTGTCGGAGGAAGGCGGCAGCGCCCATCGCGCGCCCGAGCGGCACCTTGGAGAGGGCCGTACGCCGAGCGGGCTCGCGCAGGTCGCCGCGGATGGCAAACCTTTAGCGTGATTTCGATGAACGTGCGCGAGATGGTGCGGGCAGAGCAGGTCGAACTGCGTGACGTCCTCGCCGGTCTCGCGGCCCGTGACTGGGACCGACCTACGTTGTGTGGGAGCTGGAAGGTTCGAGACGTCGTCGCTCACCTGATCTCCATGAACGAGGCGGGCGTCCTGGGCTTTCTGCAGGCAACCCTGTCGATCCACTGGTTCAACTCGACCGAGGTCGCGCGAAAGGCGTCGTTGCCACCCGCTGAACTGCTCGATGCGTTCGACAAGGCGATGGGCATCCGAGGCCTCGGAAGAGTGGTTCCGCCCTCAGCGATGCTTGTCGAGGTGCTGGTTCACGGCCAGGACATTCGCCGCCCCTTGGGGCTCGACCGCGACATCGCGCCAGAGCGGCTCCACGTTCTCCTCCCTCGCTGTGTGTCGCCAGCAAGCTATGTACCCGGTTTCGGGTTCACCGGAGGCAGAAGGCGGGCCCGCGGGCTACGCCTGAGGGCCACCGACATCGGCTGGTCATGGGGGACGGGCCCCGAAGTGTCGGGCGCCGCCGAAGCAATCCTGATGGCGGTACTCGGGAGACGAGCGGCCCTACCGGATCTCGCCGGTGATGGAGTGCCTACGCTGGCCAGCCGCATCGCGATCGCCGAAGGGCAGGACTGATCCGGGAGTCGATGCTCTACCACCTGACCGCGACGGCCGGCGAGGCTCGGGGGTCGCGCCCAACCGGATAACCGAATCGGTGATCTGCTCATGGCCGAACACAGCCAGTCGGTGTCACAGAACGCGCGGCGGCGATGCGCCCCAGAGGGTGCCCTCCAACGCCGGGTGAGCGCGCGGGTGCTCGTGCCGTGGGCGAGGATGTACGAATGGTCAGCATTGAGCCCGAACTCTGGGTTGATCGAGCTGGAGAGGCTGTGAGGTTCTACGCCAGCGCCTTCGATGCGACGACGCTCCACTGCGTAGGCGCGGGCGATGAACTCGTTGCGCAATTGGGGGTCGGCAACGCTCGGTTCTGGGTGGCATCCGCCAGCTCAGAGATGAAGCGCTTCAGCCCCAACGGCATCGGCGGACGGACGAGTCGGACACTTCTTGTCGTGGACGACCCCGACACAGTAACGGCGCAGGCAGTCGGCGCGGGTGCCATCGAGGCATCACCGGTTAGTGAAGAGCACGGTTGGCGCATCGGCAGGATCATCGATCCGTTCGGCCACGAATGGGAGATTGGCCGACCCCTCGGAGTTTGGCCACCCACGGCATAAGGAATTGCTCTGTCGCTGTTCCCGATTGGACGACGTGCACCGACGCTTCCGTTGTCGAGCCATGTGTTGGCTGACGCTCCAGGGTCACCCAACTGACCCTTAACGCCGGATCAGGGAGCGCATACGTGCCGCTACCGCGCGTCCTTGCGTTTGCATATTCAGCGTCGCGACCGGCACCTTGAGGACGCGTCGCGCAGATTCACTCGTGCACTCGGGTCGCCCGCGAGTGCGGTTTCAACGCGAGCTGTAGCTTCGCGAGGTGACCTCCATGTTGCGTCCGACGCGTCGTCGCAATCACGTGAACGACGACAGCCGACGGTGGGAGCGGTTCGTCGCGAGGCCCGACGACATCTTCATAAGTAGTCCGCCGAAGTCCGGAACAACCTGGACCCAGGGAATTGTCGGCTCACTGTTGTGGCCGTACGGCGACGCACCCGCTCCCGCTTTCGACCTGGCGCCGTGGCTCGATGCACGTGTGGGGCCGGTCGACGACATGCTCGCGATGCTCGACGGGCTGCCCTACCGGCGCCTGATTAAGACACACAGCCCGGCTGATTGCGTGCCGATCTTCACGGACTGCAGCTACCTCGCTGTCTATCGGGATGGTCGCGACGCGCTCGTGTCATGGGCGAACCACCGTCGCAGGATGCGTCCGCAGGTGATCGAGACGCTCAACGCCCGTGCCGCTTTGGATGGCGTCGCGCCGTGGCCGCCGGTGTGGGACGGCGACATGGACAAGTTGTTCGACGAGTGGGTCGATTGGGGCACGCCGATGGAACACCTGGCGTCGTGGTGGTCACTCCGGGCCGAGCCGTTCGTGTTATTCGTCCACTACGCAGATCTGCTTGCAGACCTCGACGGGGAGATGCGACGCATCGCCGACTTCCTCGGCGTCGACGTGCCAGCACACCTTTGGGGTGACGTCGTTAGCCGTTGTCAGTTCGACGCGATGAAGTCGGATCATGAAGCGTCCCCGATTCTGTCCAGGGCGTTCGACGACGGAGCGCAGGCCTTCTTCCATCAGGGCACGAGCGGGCGCTGGCGCGGCGTGCTCACAGAAGCGCAGCTGCACCGACACGAGGGCCTGATGCACGAACTCCTGCCCGAGGACGCCGCGCTCTGGCTCGAGCGTGGCTCCCTCGCGCTCGGACAACGTCCCTAACCGCCGGCAGTGGACCCCGTGGTTGGTCACCTGGCAGCAGGCCGAACAACAAGCCGCGACGATCGCCAGAGCCGGATGGATGTTCACCGACGGTCGCGGCGAGCCGATCAACCCCCACGCCATTTCGCAGACATTCGAACGCATCGAGCGTCGAGCGTGCGTGCCGCGTCTTCGGCTCCATGATCTTCGCCACACGCACGGCACGCTGCTCATCGCCGCCGGTGTACCGGTGAAAGTCGTCAGCGAACGGCTCGGTCACGCGGCACCGGGCTTCACCATCGACACCTACCAACACGTGTTACCCGGCATGCAAGCCGGCGCCGCGCGCATCTTCGAACAACTCGTCGCGCCCGACACGTCGGAGAAGTCGGAGAAGAGCCGAGAGACGCGGCGGAAGAACACCGCCTGAACCCGGTAGAAGCGAAGAGCACGAAGAAGGCCCAGGTCGCTGACCTGGGCCTTCACTCACTCGTTGGTGGCGGGGGCGGGATTTGAACCCGCGACCTTCGGGTTATGAGCCCGACGAGCTACCAGACTGCTCCACCCCGCGGCGGACCAGTCATGGTATCGGCCACGCGCAGGCGATTCCAACCACTTGCGTCCGAGCGTCCGCCTCGGCCGTGGGCGCTGCAAACGCTACGAGATGGCTACGCCGGCTGCGCCGCCGGCCGCCGGTACATCAAGACGCTGACCGCGACGATCCAGATGCACCACACGAAGAACGCGAGGAGTCCGATGAACCCGAACGCGTCGGCGTCACTGGCGGAGCTCAGCGCTCCGATCACGAAGCCAGCCGCGCCGACCCAGCCGACGATCGTGACCCACATCGGCAGCATCTTCGTCTTGTACGACAACGCGGAGACCGCGCCGAGGAATGTGATGATGCCGAACCCGGCCGTGCCGATCAACACGAAGGAGTAGCCGAAGAAGACCTTGGCGCCGCCGCCGATGTCGTCGATTCGCATGGCGGTCACCGAAGTGATCGCGCTCGACGCCGCCGCGAACACGACGCCGAAGGCGAGCCCGCTCAACGCGACGATGGCAAGGCGCGGACGTTCGCCCTCGGCACGCGTCATCATGCGCCAGAGCGAACCGAACCACCAGAACAGCGCGATCACCGCCAGGCCGTTCAGGTACTGCGCGGCCTGTATCCCACCGGCGTGATCGTCGAAGTACTTCGCGATCTTCTGCGGTGAGTCGTCGAGACCGGGAGGCGCCCCGGTCGCGAAGATGCCGATGACGGTGAGCACGACAAACGCGATTCCGCCGAGCGCCGCGTAACGCTCCCATTTGGTCTCGTCCATTGGTCCCCCCGCGTGATCAGACAACGAACGACGACACGATTATCCCACTGCTTCGCTGCCAAATTGATGGATCCTCGGCGCCGCCGAGAACGGATGACCGTCAGCTGCGGGGCACTGGTGAGAACGTGGCGGGGCCGTCCGACGACTCGCCGCGCACCGCATCGAACGGGTCCTGCAGGTCGCCGTAGTAGCCGAGCGCGTACGCACCTTTTCGGTAGCCGGCAAGCCGGGCGAGATCTTCAGGGAGCTCGCGCGCGACCTCGGGCGGGCACGCGAGGTACTGGTTCTCCTCTTGGCGCAACCACGACAACGTGTAGCCGACGTTCACGCCGCGCCGCGCCGCCGGCGAGTGGTTCGCTCCCCCGCCGTGATACAGCGACCCGACGTACAGCAGCACCGAGCCCTTCGGCATCTCGGCCGCGATCGTCTCGTCGACCGTCGGCCGCAGCTTGTCTTCCCACCGATGGCTCCCGGGAATGACACGTGTCGCGCCGTTCTCCTCGGTGAAGTCGTTCATCGCCCACATCGTGTGGCACTCGACCTCGAAGCCGGAGGGAAACGGGAACCAGTCGAACGCCCATTGGTCACGATGCACGATCTGTGCCGGCTCGCCGGGGCCGATATCGATCACCTGCGTGAGGTGCAGCTGGTAGCTCGTCGCGTGATCGCCGAGCACACGATCGAGCACGCCGAGCACGACGGGATGGGCGGCGAGGTCGCGGAAGCCGACGGAGCGCGCCAGCAACGCGCCGGTTCGCCGTGTGTTCCGGCCGGCGAAGTCGTCCCCGCCGGTCGCGGTCGCCGACAAGAACGGCTCGAGCTCGGCCTCGATGGCGTCCATCTGCTCAACCGTCGCGAGTCGTTCGACCACCGCACAACCAGCTTCGCGTAACGCGGCTTCTACGTCGTCGATCGCGGCGTCGGGTTCGAGCACCGGTACGTGCATCGTCATCGTCACATCTCCCGCATCCGCTCCCAACCGGGAGGCGGCGGAGCCAACAACCAGAACTGCTCGGGCACGCTACCGCCGATGCGCGCACCGAGCGCATGGTCTCGGTCGAGCGGGGCGAGCTGCGACCGGTAGCACTCGATCGCTGCGCGCTTGCGGGCGTTGTCGAGAACCACCGGCACGACCATCGGCGTCGGCCACAGCTCGGAACGGAACAGCTTGACGATCCTCCACGCCAGCATGCCGGGAATGTGCTTGTATCCGCTGTCCTCGTAGCAGAACCAAGTGAGATCGCGCCGGCGCGCGGCGAGGAGCATGCCGGCGTCGTGTGTGGCGACGTGGTCGGGATTCGCGAGTCCCATCGGGAGGAAGACCGCGGTCGGTCGCACACGGTCGAGCGCCGCTTCGAGCGCGACCGCGATCTCCTTGGGCTCGGCGCGCTCGTCGCGTGCGAGATACTGATGGTCGACGAAGTCGAGCCAGACGGGCCGTGCGTCGAGCGCGTCCATCGCGGCGCGATCCTCCTCGCGCCGCAGCGCCACCACGTCGTCACCCGCGCGGAACCCACCGAGCGCGTCCCACTCCGAGGGCGGATCCGGGTAACGAGCGGGACGGCCACCGAACACCGTCACCACGGTCGAACCGCGATGGGCCAACAAGAGGTGCGCGGCACCGAGCGCCGCGTCGTCGAAGTGCGGCGAACAGACGACGACGCGGTCGAGACAGCCGTCAGGCAGTACTCCCCATGTGATCGCGTCGCCCGGGCCGGTCGCCACGAGCCGATGCTACGGCTTACAGTCTCGCGACATTCATTGTCGGGAGGTCGACATGCGCGTTCGGCGGCTCGTGCTCGTGGGCATCGTGGTGGTCCTTGCTGCGTGCGGGAGCAGCTCCAAGAAGGGGGCAACTCCCGGCGACACCAAGGCGCCCGGCGCGCTCTCGACCGCGCTCGGCACGGGCGTCACCGCGACCGAGATCAAGGTCGGGGTCTCGCTCTCGGACTTCGACTGCATCACGCAGTTCGTCGACCAGATCCGCGTCGACCAAGAACAGAACTACAAGGCGTACATCGACGACATCAACGCGAAGGGCGGGATCAACGGCCGCAAGATCGTGCCGGTGTTCCACAAGTTCTGCCCGATTCCGGACGCGCAGCGACTCGCGTCGATCTGCACGACGTTCACCGAGGACGACAAGGTCTTCGCGGTCATCGGCAACCTCTTCGACCCCACGGGGAATTCGCAGACCTGCATCGCGAAGCGGCACAAGACCGTGCTGTTCGCATTCATGCTGTCGCAGGAGATCATGAAGAAGTCGCCGCCGGGGCTGATCGTCTACCCGGGCCGGGCGCCGGAGCGCACGATCAGCGTGCTCCTGGATCTCCTCGGGAAGAGCAACACCCTCGAGGGCAAGAAGATCGGCATCCTCGGCGAGACCTCGAGTGCGAAGGTCGTGAAGAACAGCCTCCAGCCGGCACTCGAGAAGCTGGACGTCGAGACCGGCTCCACCGCGATCCTCCAGATTGCCGGCGCCGACACCACCTCCGCGCAATCACAACTCGACAGCTTCATCGAGCGGTGGAAGTCCGAAGGTACGAATGCGTTGTTCGTCACGGGCACGCAAGTGGCGTCGAAGCAGTTCATCGAGAAGGTCCGCAAGGAGATGCCGGACGTCCTGCTGATGACCGACGTCGGTGACGTCGAGGAGTTCGGCCAGCAGGAGACGCAAGGCGACATCAGGCCCAATCCCTACGAGGGCATCATCAGCGCGCAAGGCCCGACCGACGCGGAGACCGACAAGAGCGAGAACTGGAAGACCTGCGCGCGCATCTACAAGGAGCAGACGGGCAAGGACGCGCCCGACTCCACCGCGGTCATTCCCGGCCCCAACGGGAAGACGCTGGACACCAACGGCGGCATCAAGGATGCCTGCCAGATGGTCACGCTGTTCGCCGACATCGCAAAGAAGGCCGGCCCGAACCTGAACAACGACACCTGGGTGAACGCGGTCGACAACATCGGCGCGGTGCGCAACATGGACGGCGGTCAGTACGCGTCGCTCCACAAGGACAAGTACGACATCGACGACACGGTGCGGCTCAGCGAGTTCGACTCGTCACTTCCTCCGTACGGGCACTGGAAGGCGATCACGGAACTCCAGAACATTCCTGGCTCCTAACATCAGGTGGTGGGTCCGTTCGAACGGTTGACCGAGGCCGCGCACGCGGCCGCAGTGCTCGCGCGCGCGGGCGTGCTCCACCCGGAGCCGCCCAGCCGGATGCTGCGTATCGCGTCGGCCGTCCGCCACTGGGGACCGAGCCTGGCTGCCGTCTTCGCAATCAGCGCGGCCCGTTACGACACGCGACTTGCGCTGATCGACGAACGCGGGCAGCTGACATTCGCCGAGCTCGACCACCGGACCGACGCGCTGGCACGCGGCCTCGGCAGCCTCGGCGTACGCGGCGGCGACACCGTCGGCGTGCTGTGCCGAAACCACCGCTACTTCTTCGACGTCACCGGCGCGCTGGCCAAGCTCGGCGTGAACGTGCTGTTCCTCAACACCGGCTTCTCGGGACCGCAGCTCCGGGCCGTGATGCAACGCGAGGCACGCGCGCGTCCTCGTACACGACGACGAGTTCACACCGATCGCGCCCGACCCCGGCGAGACGACACAGGTGCTCACATGGACCGACACCGGCGGCGATGTGAGGTCCGGGCAGCAGACGGTCGACGACCTCATCGCGCGCCACCTCGAGGGCCCCGAGGTCCCCCGACCCGCGCGACGGCCGGACGATCATCCTCACCTCGGGGACGACGGGGACGCCCAAGGGCGCAGTGCAGGGCCGGTCGTCCGATCCACTGAGCGGGATCGGCGTGCTCGAGCGCATCCCGTACCGGGCACGAGAGACGATGGTCATCGCGGCGCCCTGCTTCCACTCGTGGGGCCTCACCAACGCCATGGTCAGCCTGCTGCTCGGCGACACGATGGTGCTCGAGCGCACGTTCGATCCGGAGCGCACGCTCGCGTTGCTCGAGCGTCATCGGGCGCAGGTGCTCGTCGCGGTGCCGGTGATGTTGTCGCGCATCCTCGAGCTGCCCGAGGAGGTGTGCACGCGCTACGACACGTCGTCGCTCCGCTTCGCACCACTCTCGGGTTCGGCGCTCCCGGGCGATCTCGCCACGCGATTCATGGACGCGTTCGGTGACGTCGTCTACAACCTCTACGGCTCGACCGAGGTCGGCGCGGTCTCGGTCGCCACACCCGACGATCTCCGTGCCGCGCCTTCCACCGCGGGAAGGCCGCCGCGCGGCACAGAGGTCCGGCTCCTCGACGACGACGATCGCGAGGTCGCGCCGGGCGAGACCGGGCGCATCTTCGTGCGGAGCCCGCTCTCCTTCGACGGCTACACCGACGGAGCCACCAAGGCGGTCGTCGACGGTTTCATGCATACCGGCGACACCGGCCACCGCGACCCGGACGGCCTCTTGTTCGTGGAAGGCCGCGACGACGACATGATCATCTCAGGCGGAGAGAACGTGTTCCCGGCCGAGGTCGAGGACGTGATCGCGCAGCATCCAGGTGTCGTCGAAGCGGCGGTCATCGGTGTCCCCGACGCAGAATTCGGCCAACGGCTCAAGGCGTTCGTCGTAGGCCGTCGAGGGCGCGGCGCTCAGCGCCGACGACGTGCGCAGCCACGTCCGCGCCAACCTGGCGCGCTTCAAGGTGCCGCGCGAGGTCGAGTTCGTCGAAGCACTCCCGCGCAACGCCACCGGCAAGGTCATGCGACGCGACCTCGACTGACACCGCCCGTCCGGATCAGCGCATGAGATCGCGCACGATCTCGGCCGCGGCCTCGCGCCGCGTCACTTCGCGCACACCGGTTCCCGCGTAGAGCGCCATCGCGTCGACGCGGCCGTCGACACCTTCGGACGGCGGCAGGCTCGCCCACCGCGGGACCTGCATGTCACCGAGCTTCGCCACCGCTGCGTCGGGTGCGAGCGCGGCCGCAGCGTCGACGGCCGACCGCAGGACCCTGTGCGGCGCGTCCGGCCAGAACACACCGAACGCGGTGGTGAGCACCGTGGCGTCTCCTTGCGCGGCACACAATGCAGCCGCGTACTCCGGATGCACGCCCGACTCGTGGGCAACAAGGAAGCGCGTGCCGACGCGTACTGCGTCCGCCCCGGCGTCCATCGCGCGTTGCACCGCGGGACGCGTCGAGATCCCGCCGGCCGCGACAACAGGTAAGTCCACCGCCTCCCGCACCTCGGGCAGCAGCTCGACAAGGGGCGTGACACCGCGCACGTGACCGCCGGCCTCGACGCCCTGAGCCACGACCAGATCGCACCCGGCATCGGCCGCGCGCCGGGCCTCGTCAGGCGACCCAACTTGCCAGCACGCGAGCGCTCCTGCCGCGTCCGCGATCGAAATGACCGTCGGATCGGGCTCGTCGTAGAAGAACTCCAGCACCCGCGCGTCGGGCGCGACCCGCTCGACGATGTCGCGCTCGAGGAAGACCATCAGCACGTTCACGCCGATGGCGGGCTGGTTCCGGCGCGCCGCGTGGAGCATCGTCTGGTCGTCGCGCACGAGGCTGATCGGCACCATCCCCAATCCCCCCGCGTCCGCGACGGCAGCGGCCAGTTCCATCGTGCCGACCCCGCCCATCCCCGCCAGCTGAATCGGCACCTCACATCCGACGAGATCCGTGAATCGCCTACTCGACATGCCCACCAGCATGGACCGCCCGGAACACGCGATCACGCAGAGAATTGGCCTCTTGGCGCGTGAGTGTCCGGTCGACGTGCCGGAGCACGACACGCACGAGCACATTCTTCTGTCCCGGTCGTAAGCCGAGCCGCCCGCGTGCGATCGGCGGGAGCTCGGCACCGGGAGTCTCTGACAGGACTTCGACGGCCTCCACGCACTCGACGTCGGCTTGCAGTGCTTCGCGTACACGATCACCGAGGAGCTCGACGTCGTCATCGTCGGCGACCGCGATCGACAGGTCGCGCACGACCGCGGGGCGGTTCGACACCGGCCGGTAGAGCGAGAGGTCGCGCATCTGCGCCGCGACGCGTCCGTCGGTGGCGCGCAACAACCGGATGTCGGCGATGCCCTTCCGCAGCATCAGGAGGCGATCGAGGCCCAAGCCCATCGCCAGGCCCGTCCACGGCTCGTCGAGGCCGGCTCCGCGCAGCACGTGCGGGCCCGCGAGACCGCATTCGCCGATCTCGACCCACTCGTCGCCGTTCTCCACGTCGATCTGCAAGCCGTCGTCGGTGTACGGATGCACCCGCGGCTCAATGCGCCATTCCGCGCCGGGCAGCGCGGCGCGCACCACGAGCTCGATCATCTCCTTCAGGTCGCCGGAGGTGAGCGGACGATCACGCGTGACACGCCAGAGATCGAGCTGATGAGGCGTACCCGTGTGCAATCGATCGATCGCATCGCGCCGGTACACGACGCCCGGACACGCAACGACGACGTCGGAAGCACCGTTGCCGACCGACCGCAACGCGGTAGGCACCATTGCCGACGTGTGGCTCCGCAGCATCTGCGTGCCGGTCACGTACCGGGTGTAGCGAGCGTCCCGGGTCACTGCGCCCGGGTCGTAACCGAGCGCGTCGTAGTTCTCGGAAATATCGACGACGCCGCGGCCCTCGATACCCGAGCACATCGCATCTCCACGCGCGCGTGAGCGCGGCGACGACGTCATCGAGAAGGCGCTGCATTGCGTGCGCGCCTTCCCGGGGATCGCTGAGGTCGCGCACGGCCAACGCGCCCGCGACCTCGTCGGGATTGAGCATTCGGACAGACATGACATGACTCCTTCGGCGTCGCAGCGGCGTGTGGGCAACTGGTGCCCCCGGGCCGGCGGCGCCGAGACGGAGCCGAGCGTCAGTGCGCGCGTGCCCCGCGGCGCCCTCTCGGGGCCCGGGGGCGGCAAAATCGCTGCGCTCGCTCGTACGTCACGTCGTCGATGTTAACCCATCGGACTCATCTTGATGACGTTGAACATCGCGCCCTGAGGGTCGGCGAGCACCGCGAAGCGGCCGGGTGGGATGTCGGTCGGCTCCACGAACGCGGACCCACCGAGCTTCTTGGCTTTCGCGACCGTGGCGTCGGTGTCGTCGGTCGCGAAGTAGATGGTCCACATCGCCGGGATGCCGGGCATCGGCGGGTTCTGCCCGCCACCGATGCTCTGACCGTTCAGCTTGAACTCCGTGTACTCCATCCCCTCGACAGAGCTCGCCTCCCAGCCGAAGACCTTGTTGTAGAACGCCGCGGCCTTCGGCACATCGGCGGTGAGCAGCTCGTTCCACCCGAACGTACCCGGCTCGTTCACCAGCGTCGCGCCGATGTGGTTCTTCGCCTGCCAGGCCGCGATCGTCGCCCCGGTCGGGTCCGCGAACACTGCCATCCGGCCCGCGTCGAGCACGTCGAATGCCGGCACGAACACCGTGCCGCCGGCCTTCTCGGCAAGCGACGCGGTCGAGTCCGCATCGCTGACCGCCACGTAGGAGTTCCAGTGCGGTGGCACACCCGCAGCCGCCTGGTCGCCGAGGGGCGCGATCGCCGCGACGTCGTGACCCTTCACCTGCGCCATCGAGTAGACGGCGCCGCCGTCTTCCTCCATGGGCATGTCGTTGAACGTCCAGCCGAACAGCTCGCCGTAGAAGCGCTTGGCCGCGTCCTGGTCGGTCGTTTGCAGGTCGACCCAGTTGGGGGTTCCGGGTGCGTATTCCTTGCGTTCGGGCATCGCGCCACTCCTCGTTGGGTCGCCGGTTCTCGTCGTTCGTTGCGCCGCGGCAAGCTAGTGACGTTTTTTGAACCAGACAAGTAAACATTTCGTACTAAGTTGCGGGCGATGGGGTCGGCGGCCGACGCGTGGGAGCGACGCAGCTACGAGCAATTCTGCCCGCTCGCCCGCGCGCTCGACGTTCTCGGTGAGCGCTGGACGTTGCTCGTCGTGCGGGAGCTGCTCGTCGGGCCGTTGCGCTTCTCCGATCTGCGCGGCACACCTTCCCGGCGTCGGGCCCGCCCTCCTCACGCAACGCCTGCGCGACTTGGAAACAGCCGACCTCGTGCACCGCGCCGAGCTGCCGCCGCCCGCGGCGCGCACCGTGTACGAGCTGACCGAGCGCGGGCGCGGCCTGCTCGAGCCCGTGATCTACGAGCTCGCGCGCTTCGGTCTTCCCTACCTCGACACGCCGACCGAGACGCAGCCGCTCTTCCCCCACCTCTTGCCGCACGGCTTGAAGACGCTCGTGGTCGCCGAGGCACTCCCCCGCCGCGCGTTCGTCGTGCACCTTGCGCTCGACGAGGGCGACTTCGCCATGCGGGTGGCGCCACCACAACCCGGACCGCAGATCGCCCGGGTCACGGTCGACCCGGGCGTCCCCGAACGGGTGGACGTCACGATCCGCGGATCAGCGGCTGTTGCCATGTGGCTTCGCCAGCGTGTGCTCTCGCGCGAGGAGGCATCCTCTCAGGGCCTCCTCGACATCGAGGGCGACGAGCGCGCCGTCGAAACCGCGCTGGCGATGCTCGGTTTCTCCTGACGAGCGCGGTCAGCCGGTGATCGGCACCCGGAACGGCTCGGTGCCGGCGACGAGGTGCACGTTCGCGAACCCGGCCTGGGTGTGCATGTACGTCAGCTCGTGCGCGAGGTCGCCGAAGTTGTTCGAACCCGGCAGCGGCGCGAACTCGACCGTCGACAACACACCGATGGCGCGGCCTTGCGCGTCGAGGAACCCGCTCCCGGAGTCGCCCGGGATCCCGGGCGTCACGGTGTAGGCGTTCGTCGACCATCCCGCCGTGTTGCCGAGGCTCACGCCGTACTTGGGCGACAGCTGCGCCACGCCGGCGCGCAACTCCGAGTTGCCGTACGAGTACACCTTCGCGCCGAGGTTCGTTGCGACGCCCACGGCCGTCGGCCCACCGAAGAACGGGACGGAGGGATTCACCCGCGCGACGTCCGCGGGATCGAGCCGGACCAGCGCGATGTCGTTGTACGCGCACGTGTTGGCATCGGTGACGCCCTGCTGTTGCATGCTGCGCCACGAGCTGTAGACCAGCGTGCCGGGACGGGTGGCACCCGTCACCTCGACAGGAGTGCCGAGCGGCAACGAGGAAGACGTGCAGCCGTCGGTCTCCGTCGCGGTACCGGTGCCCGCGCAGTGCGCGGCCTGGCCGATGTACACGGTGGTGCCGTCGGTGAAGATGAAGTTGGCGGTGCATTGCGCGCCGGCGGTGAATGTTTGCACGCCGGGGTGAATGGGTGCCGTGGCTGCGGGCGCCCACTGCGGCGCACTTCCGGAGGTCGCCGGTACACCTATCAGGGTGCAGACCGCGGCAACGGCGACGAACAGAACCAGACGGCGGATGTGCCCCAACGATGCCTCCATGGACGCCGCGCCCGGTCGGATCAGGAGGGTGTGTGCCCGCGGCGGCGGGCTTCAAATCATCCGAGATCTGCCATCACGGTCCGCGATGTCCCCAAAAGCCGCGTCCCAGACCCCGTCCGTGGTCCCCACGAGCGGCGAAGTCGCCGTTGACGAGCTTGGTGATCCGGTCCTCGAGCTCGGACTCCAGGCGGTCGGCCTGTTCCGAGGTGATCTTCCCGTCGGTCTTCGCCTGGTCGATCCGGGCCTCGGCCGCGCCGACCATCGCGTCGATCACCTTGTTGACGTCGACGTTCTTGTCCTTGGCGACACCGGCGATCGATGTGCCGTCCCTCAACGCCGACCGCAGCTCGTCGGTCGTGATACCGAGCGCCTTGGCGGCGGCGTCGAGCTTCTCGTCCGCGCCGAACGCCATGCCCGGGTGGGGGCCGAAGCCCGGCCCGGGACGGTGGCCGCGCGCCGGCAGCGGATTGTTGACGAAGTCCTCGATGCGCTGACGATCGGCGGAGGCGATGGCATCGATGACGGTGTTGATGTCGATGTTCTTCTCTTTGGCGATGGCGGCGATCGTGGTCTTGCCGTCGCTCAGCCTGTCGCGCAGCTCGTCGGTCCTGAGGTTCAGCGCCTTCGCCGCGGCATCGAACGCCGCCGATGCTCCCGCCCGGCGTGCACCGGGCGCGGGCGTAGACCCGGACGTGCTCGTGGCGTTGGTCGACACGTTCGTCGACGCACCCGACAACGCGGGCACGCCGAGAAGCGCGCCGGCGGTGCCGCCCACCACCACGGACGCGGTGATGATGAGCGGGATTGTGAGGCGGCGTCCGAGCACGGCTACTCCTATCGGCGATCTGCGCAAAACGTGCCCGGATCATGGGTCCGGCGGCTGGGATTGACCTGGGGATCCGGCCAGACGAAGGTGAGAAGGAACCCTCAGGGGCTGCACAGCTTGCGCACAGTCGATGCTGGCAAAATGGTGCACGTGTCCGAGACCCGTGTGCTCGTGGTCGACGACGAGTCGAACATCACCGACCTCGTCGCCACCGCCCTGCGTTACGAAGGCTTCGACGTCGAGGTTGCCAGCACCGGCACCGACGCGCTCGAGAGCCGCCGAAAGCTTCCGGCCCGACCTCATGGTGCTCGACATCATGCTCCCGGACCGCAACGGTTTCCAGGTGGTGCAACGCCTCCGCGCCGACGGACGTCACGTGCCGGTCGTGTTCCTCACGGCCCGCGACTCCACCGAGGAGAAGGTGAAGGGTCTGACGGTCGGTGGCGACGACTACGTCACCAAGCCGTTCAGCCTCGAAGAGCTCGTCGCCCGCGTACGCGCGGTCTTGCGGCGCACCGGCGCGACGAACGGTGACAACTCGGCGCGTCTCGTGTTCGCGGACCTCGAGCTCGACGACGACACCCACGAAGTATGGCGAGGCCGAACCCGCATCGAGCTGACCCCGACGGAGTACAAGCTGCTCCGCTACCTCATGCTCAACCCGCGGCGCGCCCTGTCGAAGTCGCAGATCCTCGATCACGTGTGGGAGTACGACTTCGAAGGCGACGCCAACGTCGTCGAGACGTACATCAGCTACTTGCGCAAGAAGATCGACCGCCTGGGCGCACCACTGATCCACACCATCCGAGGCGTCGGCTACACGTTGCGCACACCACCGGAGAACTGACCTCTTGACGCTGCGGACGCGTCTCCTGATCGGTCTGGTGCTCCTGGCGGCGATCGGGCTCACGGTTTCCGGTGTCGTGACGTATCGCGAGCAGCGATCGTTCCTGCTCGACCGCGTCAATGAACAGCTCGCGTCCGCGCTTGCGGTTCCGGACCAGTTCAACAGAGCGGTGAACAACCCGTCGTCGACGGGCCGGCAACGACCGCTGCCGTACGGCACCTATGCGGAAGTGCGACTACCCGACGGCAGAGTGGAAGTCGTCGCCGGCGACATGATCCCTGCGAATGAGAGACCGACGCTCCCTGCCGACGTCTCGCTCGGCAAGGTCTACACCGCACACGGACCGAGCTACCGCGTGGAGGCCGGCCGAGCGTTCTATGGTCCGCGCCCGGTCATCTTGGTGGTCGCAATACCGCTGCGCGACGTCACAGAGGCTCTGCACCGTCTGCTGTTGGTCGAGCTCATCGTCGCGGCCGGAGTGCTGCTCGCGCTCGCGCTCCTCGCGTGGTACGTCATCAAGCTCGGTCTCCGTCCGCTCCAGCAGATGCAGGCGACGGCCGGCGCGATCGCGGCCGGCGACCTGTCCCAGCGCGTCGAGACCGCCGACGAGCGCACGGAGGTTGGCCGCCTGGGGCTCGCCCTGAACCAGATGCTGCAGCACATCGAGCACGCGTTCGACGAGCGCGCCGCGTCCGAGGCACGACTGCGCCGCTTCGTGGGCGACGCTTCTCACGAGCTGCGAACACCGCTCACCTCCATTCGTGGCTACGCGGAGCTCTTCCGGCGCGGCGCGGCGGAGCGTCCGGAGGACCTGGCGAAGGCGATGCGGCGGATCGAGGAGGAAGCCGACCGCATGGGCGTGCTCGTCGACGACCTGTTGCTCCTCGCGCGAATCGATCAGGGCCGGCCCTTCGAGCGGACGCCCGTCGACCTCACGCGTATTGTCGGCGACGCCGTCGACGATGCCCGTGCCGTCGCGCCGGACCGATCGATCGACTTCGCCCCGAATGGCGCGGTCGTCGTACCGGGCGACGAGGTGCGCTTGCGCCAGGTCATGGCGAACCTCCTCCAGAACGCGGTGCGGCACACGCCCGCCGACACACCTGTGCACGTGCGGGTCACGACCGACGACGACGAGGCCATCATCGAGGTGCGCGACGAGGGGCCCGGGATGCCGACCCAGGAGGCGGATCGCGTCTTCGAGCGGTTCTGGCGCAGCGACGCGTCGCGCGCTCGGTCGAGCGGCGGCACGGGGCTCGGGCTCGCAATCGTTGCCGCGATCGCCGACGCGCACGGCGGCTCGGCGACGGTGGACACCGCGCCGGGGCAGGGTGCGACGTTCCGGGTGCATCTGCCGAAGACCGAGCCGCCCGAGTCTGCGCCCGACGTCGATGACCATGCCGACAACGGTGACACGACGCCCCCGGCGGGACCGCCGCCCGTTCCCGACATCCCGATCGCCGAGTTGGAAGAGGCTCCCTAGCCGCGCGGTTCGTCCGCGTTGACGTTCACCACGAGCTTGCCGAGGTGATCGCCCGAGAACAGACGAACCAACGCCTCGGGCGCGCGTTCGAGGCCGTCGAGCACATGGGCGCGGTGGGCGATCTTGCCTTCGGTCACCCAGGTGGCCAGCTGGGCGGCGGCCGCACCGTACTGGTCCCAGTGGTCGAGGGTGTTGAAGCCCTCCATCCGTGCCCGTCTTCCCATCACGTACCTGATGTTGTGCAATGGCGCGGGGCGGCCGTCGCCGTTGTACGTGGAGATGTCGCCGCACAGCACGATGCGCGCACGCATCGCGATGCGCCGGAGCACGGTGTCGAGCAGCTCGCCGCCGACGTTGTCGAAGAAGATGTCGACGCCTTCGGGCGCCAGCTCCTTGAGCCGCGCCGCAACATCTTCACGCTTGTAGTCGACGCACGCATCGAAGCCGAGCTCCGACGTGACCCATCCACACTTCGCCGCCGAGCCCGCGATCCCGATCACCCGTGCGCCCTGCATCTTCGCGATCTGGCCCGCGATCGACCCGACGCTGCTGGCCGCAGCCGAGACGCAGAACGTCTCGCCGGGCCGAGGGGCGGCGACTTCGAGCACCCCGACATACACGGTGATGCCGGTGTTCCCCATCACGCCCAGCACGTCCATCGGCTCGACACCGGCGGGAACCATCGTGATCGGCGGGTACGGATTCGCCTGCACGACGCAGTACTGCTGCCAGCCGGTGAGATGCATGAATGCGGCGCCGAGCGGATATTCGTCGGGATTGTTCGTCTCGACGACCACGCCGACCCCGTTGGATCGGACCACCTCACCGAGCGCAACACCCGGCATGTAGTTGCCGCGCTCGTTCAGCCAGCCGCGGATCGTCGGGTCGATACCGAGGTAGCGAATCTCGAGCAGCGCGTCGCCCGCACCGAGGTCGGGCACCTCACGCTCGACCGTCTCGAAGCATGACTCGGTCACCATGCCGACGGGCCGCTTGCTCAGCACGATCTGGCGGTTGACGCGCCTCGTCACGCCGCGTGAACTTATCGGTCCCGCGTAGTGTTCCGCCCGTGCTGCCGCTCGACGTCGAGGAGCTGACTCCCGCGTTCTTCTCCGGCGCGCTCCAACTCGAGGTCGAGGCCGCACAGCTGCTCGATCGCCATTCCGGGACGACCGGACGCGCGCGTTTCGGCCTGCGTGGCGCGCAGGGCGTGCCGGCGAGCGTCTTCGTGAAGCTTGCACCCTTCGACGACCAGCAGCGCGCGTTCGTGACGTCGGTGGGCATGGGCGTCGCCGAAGCACGCTTCTACCGGGACCTCGCGGCCGAGATGCCGGTACGCGTCCCGCAGGTGTGGTTCGCGGACACCGACGACGACCGTTACGTGATGGTGCTCGAAGACCTCGAAGCTTCCGGGTGCCGGTTCCCGACCCCGAAGGACGACGACATCACCTCGCGCGGGCTCGACATCGTCGAGCAGCTCGCTGCGCTGCACGCGCGGTACTGGGAGTCGCCGCGGTTCGAGGCCGGCCACGACCTCGCGTGGCTGTCCCGCCGGGGCACGGGCGACACGGGCGGCGGCGCCAAATTCGTGCGGATGGCGGTCGACGCCCTCGGCGACCGGTTGGACGAGTCCTTTCACCGCATCGCCGACCTGTACCTCGCACGCGCGCCCGAGATCGTCGCGTTGTGGAACGCCGGACCGCGCACCCTGGTGCACGGCGACCCGCACCTCGGCAATCTGTTCGTCGATGTGGCCGGCGGTGATCGCACCGGCTTCCTCGACTGGGCGATGATCGGCCGCTCGCCGGGCCTGCGCGACGTCGCGTACGTCGTGTGCAACTCGATCCCGGGTGAGGTGCGCGCCGCCCACGAACGCGCGTGGGTCGCGCGGTATTGCGAGCTTCTGGCCGACGCCGGCATCGAGCTCACCGTCGACGACGCGTGGCGGCAGTACCGCGTGTTCGCGGTGTACTCGTGGGTATCGGCAACGTCGACCGCCGGCATGGGTTCGAAGTGGCAGCCGCTGCACATCGGCCTCGGCGGCACCCGCCGGGCGACGGCCGCATGCACGCACCTCGAGTGCGTCGAACTTTTGGAGGAGATGCTCCCGACATAGGGTGCAGGTTCCACGACGAAAGGGGCCGGCCGATGTCGGTGTACGACGTTCCGCTCAAGTCACTCGACGGCGATCCCGGCGTGCTTGCAGACCAGAAAGGCAAAGTCACGTTGCTCGTGAACGTTGCGTCGTTCTGCGGCCTGACCCCGCAGTACGAGGGACTGGAAGCGCTCTACGAGCGGTTCGGCGCCCAGGGCTTCTCGGTCGTCGGCATTCCGTGCAATCAATTCGGCGCGCAGGAGCCGGGCACGGCCGACGAGATCAAGACGTTCTGCAGCACTTCCTACGGCGTGGAGTTCCCACTGACCGAGAAGGTCGAGGTCAACGGCGACAACCGGCATCCGCTGTACAAGCAGCTCACCGAGACCGCCGACGGCGAGGGTCACAGCGGCGACATCCGGTGGAATTTCGAGAAGTTCCTCGTGTCGCGCGATGGTGACGTCATCGCTCGGTACTCGCCGATGGTCGAGCCCGGCAACGACGAGCTCGTCGGCTCTATCGAGAAGGCGCTGGCCGGCTGAGCCGACGCCGCGCATCCTCACACGGCGCGCGCGATGCACAACCCGACAGATGGTCGTTGACCAGTCCCGCCGCTTGCATCGTCGCGTACACGGTCGTCGGCCCGACGAAGCGGAAGCCGAGCCGGAGAAGCTCCTTCGACAACGCCTTGGACTCCTCGGTCTTGGCGGGTATGTCGGCGAACGTGCGCGGCACGCGCCGGCGCGGCTTGGGCTCGAACGACCAGCAGAGCGCGGCCAGCGATCCGTGATGCTCACGCACGTCCACGATCGCGCGGGCGTTGGCGATCGCAGCCTCGATCTTGCCGCGGTGACGCACAATGCCCGCGTCGCCGAGCAGGCGGGTGATATCGCGCTCGCCGTAACGGGCGACCTTCGACGCATCGAATCCTGCGAACGCGCGACGGAATGCGTCGCGCTTGCGCAAGATCGTGAGCCAGGACAGGCCTGACTGGAAGCCTTCGAGGCAGAGCTTCTCGTACAGGCGCGTGTCGTCGACGACCGGCCGACCCCATTCGTCGTCGTGATAGGGCACGTAGTCGGGGGTGCTCGCACCCCAGGCACAGCGGCGCACGCCATCGGCGCCTCGCACGACATCGCTCACGATCGCGACACTAGGGTCGCCGCGTGGTGCTCGATCAGTTCCGCCTCGACGGACACGTCGCGATCGTCACCGGTGCCGGGAAGGGTATCGGCGCGGGGTGCGCACGAGCGCTGGCGGAAGCAGGGGCCGACGTCGTATGCGCGGCGCGTACTGTCGCGGACATCGACGCGGTCGCATCCGACGTGCGGGCGCTCGGCCGGCGCGCGCTCGCAGTGCCGACCGACGTGACGGTGACCGAGCAGCTGCAGGCATTGGTCGACCGGGCGGGCACGGAGATGGGCCGGATCGACATCCTCGTGAACAATGCCGGCGGCTGGCTCCCGCGCCCGCTGATGCAGACGAGTGAGCGGTCGTTCGAGGCGGCGCTGCGGTTCAACGTGACGTCCGCGTTCGTGCTAACCAAGCTCGTCGTGCCCCACATGGTCGCCGCCGGCGCGGGCAGCATCGTCAACATCTCGTCACGTGCCGCGAGCATGGTGCAGCCGTGCTTCACCGCGTACGCGACCGCGAAGGCCGCGCTCTCGATGATGACGCGTGCGATGGCCCCCGAGCTCGCCCCGAAGGTGCGGGTGAACGCGATCGAGGTCGGGGGCGTCGAGACCGAGGCGCTTGCTCACGTGCTGACGGACGCAACGGTGCGGGCCCAGCTCGAGGGGAACACGCCGATGCAGCGCGTCGGCCGGCCCGAAGACATCGCGGCCGCGGTCGTCTACCTGGCCTCGTCCGCGTCGTCGTATGTCACCGGGAAGATCCTCGAGGTCGACGGCGGCGTCGAAGCCCCCGCCTTCACCATCCCCTTCGACCCGCTGTAACCCCCCGCCGCCAAGACCACCGTTTGGTCCCCCACTGGTCGGGAACGGTCGCTCACCGACCAAACGGGGTGGCGCGGCCTGCCGTTTGGTCGCCCAGTGGTCAGCAACGGTCACTCACCGACGAAACGGGGTGGCGCGGCCGGCGATGAGGGGGAGGTCGAGGTAGGACTTGATGCCGGGCTCCGCGGCGCAGACGTACGGGATCGCGTTCACGCAGTGCATCGCGGGGCCGGTCAGACCGATCTCGGGATGCTCGCCGATCACCGGCGGGTGCAGCCCGTGGAACGTGCACGACACCGGCGGGTCCGCGTCGAGCGCGACCTCGAACCGCTGCTCGCCGAGCTTCCACGGCGGGTCGAGGTGCGCGTCACCCATGAGCCAGTTCACGCGCACGGTGATCACCGGTGTGCCGCCGACCGTGCCCTCCCACGTGAACCGCTGCGCGGCGACCGTGCCCTTGTCGATCACGCCGACGGGCGTGTCGAGGGCTTCGGTCGCCACAGCCATCTCGTGCCCGGTGCGACGCTCTGCGTCGAGCGGGAAGCCGAGCGCGTCCGCGAGCATGTCGATCGACTGCATGAACCCGTGTCCGAGGACGTCGACCATCGGGCTCTTGGCGGCCTCCTCAGGTGGCTTGCCGAAGAGCATCACGTCCCGCACGACGATCTCGGTCGGGTAGTTGCGGATGTCGGAGAACTCCTCCGCGCGCACGTGACGGATGTCGCGGCACAACGCCGACAACATCAACGGGAAGCGCTCGGTGATGCCGCCCGGGTTGATGCCGGTGCCGTGCAGCGTCGCGTTGCCCTGTAGACAGGCAGCTTGGAGCGCGGCGACGCCGGGAGTGTCACCCGGGTAGATCCAGCCGACCGGCGTGACGACGTTCTTGCCGGATTCGAGCAGGCGGATGACGTCTCGGGTCGAGGCCAGCACCGGCGCGTAGACGACCGCGTCGGCGTCGAGCGCGCAGATCTCCTCGAGGCTGTTGGTGGCGCGGACTCCGATCGGGCCGAGGTCGCACAGCTCGCCGACGTCCCGGCCGACCTTGTCCTCGGTGTGCACCCACGCGCCGACGAGCTCGAGGTCGGGATGCGCGACCACCCCCTTGATCGCTTCCTTGCCGACGAGGCCGGTCGCCCACTGGATCACGCGGTACGTCATGCAATGATTCTTCCTCATGGTTCGTGACTGGCACGAGTGGCACCGCGCGTACGACATGCCGGACAGCCCCCTCGCGCAACGGCTCGCGATCGTGCAGCAATGCATCCGGGACGCGCTGGACGAGGCACCCGCCGGGCCGGTCGCGGTCATCAGCATGTGTGCCGGTGAGGCGCGTGACCTCGCCGGTCCGCTCGAAGGCCACCCACGCGGTCGCGACGTGCACGGACGGGTCGTCGAGCTCGATCCCGAGCTCGCGCGCCGCGCCCAGGAGAACGTCGGTCCGACGATCGACGTCCTCGTGGGAGACGCGGGGATGTCGACCGCGTATGAAGACGCGGTGCCCGCGGACCTCGTGCTGGTGTGCGGCGTGTTCGGCAACATCACCAACGCCGACATGGAGCACACGGTGCGACTGCTCCCAACGCTCTGCGCGCCGGGAGCGCACGTGCTCTGGACCCGACATCGGAGGCCGCCGGACGTGACGCCCGCGGTCCGGGCTTGGTTCGCCGAGGAAGGGTTCGAGGAGGTTGCGTTCGTCGCGCCCGAGAATTCCGCCTTCGGCATCGGGATGCACCGCTTCACCGGCACTCCGCGCCCGTTCCGGCCGCACGTCCGCATGTTCGACTTCGTCGGTTACGACGTGCTCGGTGACGCGTGCCAGAAGTGCGGCTTCTCGTACGACGTCGGACGGGCCGAGATCCTTCCGTGGCTGCGGTCGGACGCGCGGGCCTTCGTCGACCGGTTTCGTGAGATCGATGCGGTCGATGTCGCGCGAGCGACCGGCGCCCGATGTCTGGTCGCCGCTCGAGTACGCATGCCACGTACGCGACGTGTTACAGGTGCAACGGGACCGGGTCGCGCAATCGCAGCACGAGGACGAACCGCGCTACACGCCGATGGGACGCGACGAGCACGTGGTCGCGGCGAGATACAACGAGCAAGACCCGGAAGTCGTGGCGAACGAGGTGCTGGCCGCCGCCGACACGTTCATCGCGACGCTGGACGCCCTCGACGACAAGGGCTGGGCGCGGCGCGGTCTCTACAACTATCCCGAGCCGCAGCTCCGCACGGTGGAGTGGATCGCGATCCACACCATGCACGAGGTCCTACATCACCGCGTGGACATCGGGACCTTGGCGTAGCCGCGCACGGTGCTCGTATGGACCATCTCGCAGCGTCGAGCGGTCGACGGTCCACGTCGGGAACCGGCGCAACGTCTCCTCGAGCGCGATCTTGCCTTCGAGGCGGGCGAGCGCCGCGCCCAGGCAGAAGTGGACCCCGTACCCGAACGCGACGTGACGGGCGATCTTGCGCTCGACGTCGATCGTGTCGGGATCGCGAAAGACCCGGTCGTCACGATTCGCCGCACCGGTGAGCAGCGCGACCTTCGAGCTCTTCGGGATCACGGTGTCGTGGAGCGGCACGTCGGCGGTCGTCCACCGGCCCTGGATCGGCGACGGTGCTTCCCAACGCAGGATCTCGTCGACCGCGTTCGGGATCAGTGAGGGGTCGTCGACCAGCTTGCGGCGTTGGTCGGGATACTGGTCGAGACCGATCGCCGCCCATCCGAGGAAGCGCGCCACGGTCTCGTTGCCGGCCGCGGAGAGCAAGCCATAGAACGCGTGGAGCTCGTCGTCAGTGAGGTGCCGCGTCGAACCGTCGGGCTCCTCGAGCTCGGCGAGCATGAGCTCGCCCATGATGTCGTCGCGCGGGTGCTTGCGCCGGTCGTCGATGTGGGCCTGCCAGTACTCGTGCACCTGCTCTTGAATCGCAAGGCCGCGCGCGCCGAACATCTCACCAGGCTCGATGTGCAGCATCTCGTCCGACCACTCGCGTAGCTGCACCTCATCTTCCCGGGGCGCGCCGAGCAACGCCGAGATCACCATGACGGGAAGCCGCTGCCCGAAGTCGGTCACGTAGTCGAGCTCGCCGATGTCGACGAACGGCTCGAGGAAGCCCGCCGCGAGCTCGCGGATACGCGGCTCGACCGCGGCCATGTGGCGGGGTGTGAACGCCCGGGCAACGAGCTTGCGATAGCGCGTGTGCTGCGGCGGGTCCATGAAGATCATCAGGGACTGCTCGAACTCGTTCGGCTCCTCGGTCATCATCTCGAGGACGGTCGTGTGCGCCGAGCTGAACCGCACCGGGTCGAGATGCGCGGCCAGCACGTCGTCGAACCGGCTCAAGCGCGTAGAAGTCGTGCCGGTCGTTGTAGTAGACGGGCGCCTCGTCGCGCAGCCGCTTCCACACCGGATGCGGATCAGCGTCGATCGCGTAGTCGTAGGGGTCGTACACGAGATCGAGGGCGGCCATCCCTTCCGACGGTACCCGCGGACGGGCGTGCGGTGAAGACCAACCGTTTGGTCGGCAGGTGCACGTTCGCGCGCACTGGGACACCAAACGGGGGTTGGGCCGGGCCGTGGCGTGGGGACGTGTGGTTACGCGACGTCGGGGGTGGCTTGGTGGGCGGCCCAGGCGCGGTAGAGGGACGCGTAGTGACCTTCGTGCGCGACGAGCTCGTCGTGCGTGCCGAGCTCGGCGAGCCGGCCGTCGTAGATCACCGCGATGCGGTCGGCGCGCGCCGCGGTCGACAGGCGGTGCGCGACCACGACCACCGTGCGGCCGTCCATCAGCCGTTCGAGTGCTTGCTCCACCTGATCGTTCGGTGCCGGGGTCGAGGTTCGAGGTCGCCTCGTCGAGGATGAGGATCGTCGGGTCGGCGAGCGCGGCGCGGCGCGAGCGAGACCAGCTGCCGCTCCCCCGCCGACAGCCGCGAGCCGCGCTCGCGCACCTCGGTCTCGAGCCCGTCGGGGAACGCGGCGAACCGGTCGAGCAGGCCGAGCACGCGCAGCGCTTCTTCGACCTCGGCGTCGGTAGCGTCGGGGCGGCCGACCCGCACGTTGTCGCGCAAGGTGCCCGCGAACAGGAAACCCTCCTGCGGCACGACGACGATGCGTTCACGCAACGAAACGAACGTCGACCTCGCCGCAGGTCGACGTCACCGACGCGCACCGCACCATCCACCGGGTCGTAGAAGCGGGCGATCAGCTTGGCCAGCGTCGACTTCCCGGCGCCGGTCGGGCCGACGAGCGCGAGACGCTCGCCGGCGGCGATCGTGCAGCGAGACGTCGTGCAGCACGGGCTCGTTCGGACCGTACGCGAACGTGACGTGGTCGACGTCGATCGCGCCCGCGCGCGGGCAGGTCGATCGCGCCCTGCCGCTGTCGTACAGTCGGGCGCGTGTCGAGCACGCCGAAGATCTTGTCGAGCGCCGGCGCCGGCCGACTGCACGGTGTTGTACAGCTGGCTGAGCTGGTTGATCGGCTCGAACAGGTTGTTCAGGTAGAGCACGAACGCCGCGACCGTGCCGACCGTGACGATGCCGCGCGTCGACAGCCAGCCGCCGTAGCCGATGATCACCGCGGTGCCGGCGACGCCGGCGTACTCGATGACCGGGAAGTACTTGGCGGAGATGCGAACGTCGTGCGCATGTTGGCCTCGTACTGGTCTTCGTTCGTCCGCGTCGAACCGCGCGCGTGAACTGGCGCTCCCGCCCGAACGCCTGCACGACGCGCACGCCTTCGAGGCTCTCCTGCAACGTGCTGAGGTTCGTCGAGATCGCGGTCGCGGACTTCGAGATACGCCTTGTTCGACACGCGCCGGAACCACCGGCTCGCGAAGAACACCGGCGGCACGATCACGAGCACGCCGAGCGCGAGCTGCCACGACATCAGCAAGACGACGATGACCGCGCCGACGAACAGGAAGGTGTTCTGCACGAACAGCACGAGGCCCTGCGAGATCAGCTCCTGCAACGCGTCGATGTCGGAGGTCATGCGCGCGACGATCTTGCCGGTCTTCTCGCGTCTCGAAGTAGTCGAGCGACAGGCTCATCATGTGGCCGAACAGGCGGTTGCGCAGATCGCGCAGGAACGCCTCGCCGACCCGCGCGACGAGCACGATGCGCCCCGCGCCCGAGGAACAGGCCGACGAACGGCCATCGACAGGTACAGCGACGACCGAGAGGTTGAGCGCGCCCGCGTCGCCTTTGCCGTCGTTCGAGAGCAGTCCGGCGTCGATGCCGTGCCGCACGAATGCCGGGCCGGCGAGCAGCGCGGCCGCCTGCGCCATCAGCACGAGCGTGGCGAGCGCGATGAGCGCCGCGCTGCGGGCCGCAGCATGCGGAAGCAGCCGGCGCAGGACGCGCGACGTCTCGTCGCGGGAGAGCGTCTCCTCGGGAACGTTGTCGCCCCACCAGCCCATTAGCGCCGCGACCTCCTGTACGTCGTCGCCGGCGAGCTCTTCGTCGTCGACCACGCCGGCGTGCTCCTCTGCAGCTGCCCGGGCGAGCACCTCGCGGTAGCGCGGACGAAGTCGCGAGCAGTCGTCGTGCGTGCCGTCGGCGACGACCCGGCCGCCGTCGAGCAGCACGACCCGATCGGCGAGCGCGATCGTCGCGGGCCGGTGGGCGATGATGATCGTCGTCCGGCCCTGCATCACCTCCGCCAGCGCCGCGCGGATCTCGTGCTCCTTCGTCGGGTCGACCGACGACGTCGCGTCGTCGAGGATCAGCACACGTGGGTCGGCGAGCACCGCCGCGCGATGGCGATGCGCTGCCGCTGGCCGCCCGACAGCGAGTATCCGTGCTCGCCGATGATCGTGTCGTAGCCGTCGGGCAGCTCGCGTACGAACTCGTCGGCGCCCGCGAGCTTCGCGGCCCGCACGACGGCCTCGATCGGCGCGCTCGGGATCGGCGAACGCGATGTTGTTGCGCACGGTGTCGGAGAACAGGAACGTGTCCTCGAACACGATGCCGACCGCGCGCCGCACGTCGCGGAGACGCGCCTCGCGCACGTCGGCGCCGTCGATGCGCACGTGGCCGGCCTGGCGCGTCGTAGAAGCGCGGGATCAGGCGCGCGATCGTCGTCTTGCCCGACGCGGTCGCGCCGACGAGCGCGACCGCCTCGCCGCCGCGGATCACGAGGTCGAGGCCGTCGAGCACTGCCGGACCACGGCCGTACGCCGAACGTCACGTCCTCGAAGCGCACCGCGCCCGGCCCGTCGGGCAGCGGCCGGGCGTGCGGCGAATCCTCGATCGCGGGATCGGTGAGCGAGCACCGCGTCGATGCGCCCGGCCGCGGCGGCCGAGCGGGGCAGCTGGCCGACGAGCATGCCGATCATGCGCAGCGGCCAGATCAGCATGAGCACGTACAGGTTGGCCGCGACGACGTCGCCGACGGTCAGGGTGCCGTGCGAGCACCTGATGGCCGCCGTACCAGAGGATGCCGACGAGCCCGAGCGTCGGCAGCAGGTCGATGAGCGGCAGGAAGCCCGCACGCAAGCCGCGCCTGATCCATCGAGCGGTCGTAGACGCTCGACGGCCTCGGCGGCGAGCCGAGTGCGCTGCAGCCGCTCGGCGCCGAAGCCCTTGACGACGCGCACGCCGGTGACGCTCTCCTCGACGACGCCCGACAGCTCCGACGAGCTCCTCTTGGAGCTGCACGCCGACCGGGATACATGCGACGGTTGAAGCGCGTCGCGGAGAAGTTCAGGAACGGCAGCGCACCGAGCGCGAACAACGCGAGCCCGGGACTGCGCAGCAACAGGATGACGACGACCGCGAGCATCTGAATCGTGCTCGCGATCGTCAGCGGGATGAGCAGGATGACGTTGTTGATCTGCTGGATGTCGGTGTTCGCGTAGGCCATCAACTGGCCGGTCTGCGCCTGGTCGTGGAACGCGAAGTGCAGACGCTGAAGGTGCGCGACGAGCTTCATGCGGAGGTCGGTCTCGACGCGCCACGCGAGCCGCGAACGCGGCGTAGCGGCGGAGCCCGGTGCTGACGGCCTGCACGGCGCCGGCACCGAGAATGAGTGCGGTCCAGAGCGCGGTCGTGCCCCAGTCTCCTCGGGCGATGCCGTAGTCGATCGCGTCGCCGGCGAATGTCGGGACCGCGACCCTCGCGATCGCCCACGTCAGACCGGCGCCGATGCCGAGGTACATCATCCGCCGATGTGGACGAACCATCTCGCGCATCAGCCGCAAGCCGGCTTTTCGCGTCGCCCCGTCGTCGGTGTGGTCCCTGTCTTTCACTACCGGTTCACCGTCGAGCGAGGCTAGCAGCGCGACCCTGACGCTCGTGTCAGGTTTTCGGGCGCCGTCGGTGGGGTACACGTCGGCATTCCCCTGTTGCCCCCGGTTGCGCCCGCGCGGCTGCACCGAGGCGGCACCTCCAGCACGTCCTCCGGGCGGAGGGAGACAAGCGCTATGCCGCAACCTCATAGATCACGCCGTCGCGCGCATCCACTGCGCGCGCTCGGTTTCTTGCTCGCACTACCGGTCGCGGCATGGTCCGCGGTCGACGCGCCACATCCGATGACCTCGAATGCAGCGGTGGTCGCGTCACCACCGCATGTTGCGCACGCGATTCCCGTGCGCAAGATCGATACGCGCATGCTCTCGTCCCGACGGCACAAGGTCCGCGCGCACGCGAAGAAAACGTTGCAGGCGATCGCGTTGTTGCGCGCAGTACAGCAACGCACCGCGCAGTGGGACGAGCTTGCGCGTTGCGAGAACGGCGGCGATTGGAGCGTCGTAGATCGCTACGGCGGCGGTCTCGGCATCTACATCGGTACGTGGCATGCATTCGGCGGTGACGACTTCGCATCGAACCCCGGCCACGCGACCAAGGAACAACAGATCGTCGTCGCGGAACGCATCTACGCGTGCTACGGCATCAGCGGTTGGGGCTGCAAGGTGCACATGAGCTGGCGCTAGAAACGCAGCGAGTCGAGCATGCGGTTGATCTCCGCGCGTCGTGCTGCCGGCGCGTCGGGACCGAACATGATCGTCACCTCGAAGTCGGTTGCGCCGTCGCGGAAGGCTCCGCCGTATGCCCGCAGACCGCGCGGCAGGGCGCAGAGGGCGTGCAGCTCGAGCCCGTCGAACGTGGAAGGCCGCGGTGCCGGCTCGTAGATGCCGCCTCGCCACTGGCCGATCCAGAGGTACGCACCGTCCGGGTCGATGCCGTCGACGGCGACCAGCGGGATCTCGCTGGGGCACGCGGCCTGGTTCGTGTCGCACCCCTCGACCGGCAGGAGCGTCTGCGCGGTCGCCGGTGTGCACAGGCCTGGATCGACCGACACCGGCGGCGCCGGTTCGAGCGGAGTCGTCGCGATCGAGAACAGCTCGAACGGCGACGACAGCCACGGTGCGAGCGGCTTCGCCGTCACGTACCAGCCGGGCGGCACGTCGATCGACGCACCGTGCGACGTCGCGGTCGTCGTCACGGGCGGGGGCGGTTCGACGACCTGCACCCGCTCCTTGCGGTGCTGTGGTTGCAGCACCATCGCGAACACCGCGATTGCTGCGACGACCGCGCATGTCGCTGACGTCGTGACTGCGATGCGCGTCCGCTGTTGGCGCCGCAACGGGCCCTCGACGTCGGGTCCGCGTGTCGGAGCGGATGCGGCGCGCTCGAGTACCGAGCTGATGTCAGGCATCGATGATCTCCTCGTCGACGAAGCCCGCGTCGCGCAGTTGCGCGATGGCGCGGTGCGTCAAGGTCTTGACGGTGCCCTCGGGGCACTCGAGCGCCTCGGCAGTCTCCCGGACGGACATGCCGAGGTAGAAGCGAGCGACGATCGCGTCGCGCTCCCGAGGCGGGAGCGACGCAACCATGACCCGCAGGGCAACGGCGTCGTCGCCAGACGTGGTGTCGAGATCGGCTCGTGCCCGCTCGTGGGCGCGCGCTGCCAACCCGGGCGCGTCGGAAGTGCGAGTGCGCGAGATTGCGAGCGACCCGATGCAGCCACGCGACCGGGGCGTCCATCGTCCGGACCCGTCGCCAGTGCCGGCACACGCGCGCGACGGCTTCCTGCGCGAGCTCCTCGGCGAGATCGGCATCGCCGGTATAGAGGCTGAGCGCGCCGACCAGACGCGGCCACTCCGCTTCGCAGAACGCGGTCAGGTCGGCGGGCGCCACGGGAAAGAGACGCTCGAGCGGCCCAATCGGTTCTCGACCCGTGGTCAGACGCCGGATTGTGCGAGCTGGTGCCGGGCCTCGGCCTCGCGCAGCACGTCGACGATCTCGTCGCCGACGAGCTCCTCCTTCGCCAGCAGCTCGTCCCGCAACGCGACCACAAGGTGCCGGTTGTCGTCGAGCAGCCGGTGCACATCGGCCTTCGCCTGCCCGAGCAGCCTCTCGACGGCCGTGCGCGCGTCTTCGTTGCCGAGCACCTTGCTCACGATGCCCTGCGTGATCGGCCCGGCCTCGATCGGCCTCGTACGACACCAACGAGCCGGCCATGCCGAACGAGCCGACCATCTGCGCGGCGATCTTCGTCGCGTGCACGAGGTCGCCCGACGGGCCGGTGCCCGACTCTCCGAAGAACAGCTCCTCGGCGCTCATTCCACCGAACGCGATCTTCATCATCCCGACGAGCTCGGAGCGCGTGCGGGTGAATCGCTCTTCGGTGTCGGTGTGCGCGAGCAGGCCGAGCGCGTCGCTTGCGCTTGATGATCGACAGCACCTCGAGCTTGCGGTTCTGGCCGACGAGGTACGCGACCGTCGCGTGACCCGCCTCGTGCGTCGCGATCGTGCGCTTCTCGTCCTCGCGTGTACTCGACCGGCTGCTTCAGGCCGATCTCCTCGGTGATCTTCGCCTGCTGGACGTCGGTCCAGTCCATCGACGCCTTGCCCGTCGCGCAAAGCCCACACGAGCGCCTCGTCGAAGAGGTGCTCGATCATCACCGGCGTGTACCCGAAGGTCATCGCCGCGAGCTGGTCGCGCCGCTCTTCCTTGTCGAGCTCGGGGACATGCGCCTTCCTGTCGAGGTAGTAGTCGATGATCTCGCGACGGCCGGAACGGCTCGGAATGTCGAAGTGGATCGACCGGTCGAAGCGGCCCGGACGCATCAGCGCCGGGTCGAGGTCGGCGGCGCGGTTGGTCGCCGCGATCACGAGAATGTTCGACGCGCGCCGGCGGACGCTTCTGGATGCGGCGATGCGTCGGCAGGAAGCGGTTGATCCCGTCGATCCACCAGCTCGTGAACGCGTGGCCACCAGTCGGCGCGTCGAACGACTGCAGCTGGATCAGCAGCTCGTTGACGACACCCGAGATGCCCTCGCTCGCGTGACTGCGGCGCGAGCTGACGGCCCCACGCGTCGGTCGGCGAGACCGACGCCGAGCGGCGTCATGCGCATGCCGCTGCGTGCGCCGGCGATCGCGTCGATCTCCTCGATGAAGCCGATCGCGCCACCCTCTTCACGGCGCGGCCTTGCGCAGCTCCTTGAAGTAGTTGCGGATCTTGCGGCCGGTTGCGCCGTAGAACTGCGACTGGAACGCGGTCGACGACACGAACAGGAACGGCACGCCTGCCTCGCGCGCCATCGCCTTGGCCATGTAGGTCTTGCCGGTGCCGGGCGGGCCTTCGAACAGCACACCCTTGCGGGGGTTGCCGCCCATCACCTGGCGGAACGTCTGGTAGCCGAGGAAGAGGTTGAGGGACTTGACGACCTCGTCCTTCACCGGGCCGAGACCGACGACGTCGTCGAGCGTGACGTCGATCTCGCTCGGGTCGTAGCGCACGTGCGGCGACTTGCCCATCGCCACCATCGGGACGACGAGCACGATGCAGAGCACGACGATCAGCCCGAGCGGGAGGAAGATCTGCATCTGCATCTGGGTCAGATGCGGGATGCCCGGGCGAATCAGGTTCGAGTGAGCCGATCCGGCAGTAGATGTAGGCGGCGATCGGCGCCAGCCAGAAGAACAGGCGCCACAGCCGGCGCCGGCGGGTCGACTCCCGGATCCGGCCGACGTCCAGGGCGTCGGTGAGGACGTCCGAGCCTCCCATCAGGCCCAGGTCGCCGGCTCCGAGCAAGCCTGCGCGACCGGCGGCGCGCGCCGTCCCCGAAGCTTCACGCCCTGACGGAAGTGCTTTCACGCCCAGTCCTTCCGGCGAGGGTCCTGCCTATCGCCCGCCTGAACACGCAGCGTAACGAATTGGCCGCGTTTCGGGAAGGGCCTGGGGCGGATGAGGCGGCTGTCGTGCCAAGTGTCACCGGAGGGCGAGCCGTCGCTACACGCCGGGAGGGACGTAGGCGACAGGACGACCGTCGCCATTGCGCTTCGAGACGTACATCGCGGCATCTGCGTTGGCCACCAACGAATCGGGTTCGCAGTCGCCGTCGGCGACGTCGACGCCGATGCTGGCTTGCACTGTCAACGGTCCGTCCTCGAGGACGACCGGCACGGTGAGCGCGTTCGAGATCCGCCGCGCGACTTCGAAGACGGCCGCGCCGCTGTCGACGGACGGGCACAGCACGACGAACTCGTCGCCTCCGAGTCGTCCGACGAGGTCGGTCTCCCGGACACATTCCTGCACGCGTCGTGCGACCTCGACCAGCACTGCGTCGCCCGTCGCGTGGCCGCATTCGTCGTTGACGCGCTTGAAACGATCGAGGTCCGCGAACACCACACCGACCTTCGAGCCTTCGTCGGTGAGTGTGCGCAAACGACCGAGGACCGACACACGATTCAAACAGCCGGTCAAGGCATCGTACGTGGCTCGGTTCTCGAGCTCCGCCCGGGCATGGGCGCGTTCGGTCACATCCTCGACGCACACGATGGCGCCGCTCACGATCGCGTCGTCGTCGGTCAAGGCACGGAGCCGAACGTGACACAGGCGCCGGTCGGCGCGGCGGCGACGCTCGACGACAACCTCGAGGTCCCGGTCGACGCCGTCGTGCATCACCTCGCGCAACGTGTCATCGAGGCGCACCCGATCGCGGATCGTCACGTTCGCGAAGGGATCGGCGTCGGCAATGGGTTTCGAAGCGCCGAGCACGTCGTGGATCCGCTCGTTGCCGTAGACGACAGTTCCCTGCCGGTCCAGGTGCAAGAGTCCGAGGGGAACCGTCTCCGCGACCCGCCGGAGCAGTCTCTCGTTGGCACGGACGGCATCGTGAGCTGCCATCTCGTCGCCGATGTCGAGCGCCTCGGTGACCACACATGCGTGTTGGGGATCCGCGAGCAGGTTGTGGTTCGTGATCTCGAGCCACACGAATCGTCCGTCGGCATGCAGATACCTCAACCGCGTCCGGAGTGCGCCGCCGGGAGTTGCGAGCATGTCCATCCAACTCTCGATCGCGCGGTTGTGATCATCGGAATGGACGAACTCGAGTGATCCCTGGCCGATCATCTCCTCGCGTGACCAGCCGAGCATCTTCGTCGTCGCCTCGTCGACATCTACGAACACCGCGACGTCGTTCTTGCGCTGCATCGAAATTCGAGGAAGGACATCGATCGTGGCCGTGCTGGTGAACAGGTCGACCTCGGAGTCTGCGACAACCACGCCGACGAGCACCCCATGCTCGGGACGAAGGTCGAAGAAGTACAGCTGCGCGCCCTGGCCGCCCCGCAACGAGATCCTCGCTTGGGCGGCGCCCTGCGCACGTACGCGATCCCAGGCATCGATCACCACGACCCGGTGCGTGGGGTCGACGACATCGAGCATCGATCGCGCCGACAGCACGCCGACGTCGCCCAGATCGAGCGTGTCAGGCACCGCGACGAAGAGACCGTGTCCATCGATCGCCGCGACCCGGACGGGTATGGGAATGTGCACACAACAGCTTGTCGAGGGCAGTCACCACCGCATCCGGGCGCGGGCGATGCACGTGATCCATGGCTCAACGGTCGGATGCTGAGGGCGACACCTTGAGAACCGTGACATTCGACGCTCGCGACCGGGCTCCGGGGCGGTCTCCTCGCATCGAGGAACGCCGGTCAGGAGCCACGTCGAAAGAAGATGCCTGCGACCGATGACTCTGTGCGGTCGCCACAGTCACAGACGTGAAGAATCCGACGCCGACGACAGGAGCACCGCCATGCCCCGGATCACCCCCAACCTCTGGTTCGACACCGAGAGCAAGGAGGCCGCCGAGTTCTACGTCTCGGTGTTCCCGAACTCGCAGATCAGGGACATCTCCTACTACGGCGAGGCCGGCCCGCGGGAGGCCGGCACGGTGCTGACGGTCGACTTCGTGCTCGACGGCCAGGAGTTCACCGCGATCAACGGCGGCCCCGAGTTCACCTTCAACGAGGCGATCTCGCTGTTGATCAACTGCGCCGACCAGGAGGAGATCGACTACTACTGGGCCAAGCTCTCCGAAGGTGGCGAGGAGGGTCCGTGCGGATGGCTCAAGGACAAGTACGGCGTGTCGTGGCAGGTCGTGCCGGCCGACCTGGCGAAGCTGATGACGAGCGACCCTGACAGTGGGCGCGGCGCAGCGAGCGATGAAGGCCATGTTCGGCATGAAGAAGCTCGATGTGGCTGCGCTCTACGCGGCTGCCGACCAGGCGTGACAACGAGTATCCCGACCTGAGATCTTCGGCCCTACGAGCACATGCACGGCATAACGTGCGGCGGTGGATCCCTCGCCGCTCGGAGGCATCGATGCCCGTGGCGACCGGTTGGCGCAGGGGTCGCTCGGCGTGCTCCTGCTCGGCGCGTTCGTGTTCGGCGTCCCGCTGGTCGTGCTGATCGTCGGCGGCCTGCTGGCGGCAGGCGCCGCGGTCGGTCCTCGTGCGAGTCTGTTCCATGTCGCGTTCGCCCGGCTCGTTGCACCGCGCCTCAGGCCGGCGACCGAGCTCATCGACCCGCAGACCATCCGGCGTCAGGACGCGCTGATCGCCGGCCTGTGCGCGGTCGCGATGCTCGGCTTCGGTCTGGGTATCGGTGCGCTCGGCTGGCTCGTGGCGATCGCGGCCGCGATCGTCACGATCTTCGCGGCAACGACAGGGATCCATCTCGGCGACAAGCTGCGCCGGTTCACCGCGCGTTGAGAGCGCGTGAGCCCGCCAGACGCGCGGCCACGACCACCGCCCCGCCGAGGACGATCGCGGCGATGAGCACGGCTGCAGGTCGCGCACCCTCGGGTGAGGCGGTCGCCAGGACCGCGTACGCGAGCAAGAGCGCGTTCCGCACCAGCGCCCACGGCCCGGGCTCGACGTCGGCGGATGCGCTGCCGAAGCACGGGCATGGCACACCGCGTAGCTGTGCCCGTACGACGATCACGGTGAACGCGCCGAACAGGGCGGCCGCGATGACGCCCGGCGCCGCGCTCCACCACGCGACGAGGATCACCGCGACGACGAGCTCGACGAATGGCAACACGATGGCAACGCCCGCGCCGGCCGCGTGACCGACGAGCGCGACCGTCTGCCGGCGCGTGACCCCAGGAGCGCGCAGCTTCGCCACGGCCGCGACGAGCAACGCCCCCGCCAACACGAGACGGGCCGCGAACGAGATCGCGGCCGCGTCCATTCGGATCCTAGATCTCGAACCGGCCGTACCCGCCGCGGTAGAAGAGCAGCGGCTTGGCGTCGGATGCGTACCCGAGCTCGAGGACACGACCGACGACGATCGTGTGGTCGCCGGCGTCGTGCTCGTCAACGGTTTCGCAATCGACGAACGCCAGGGTGTCACGCAGAATCGGCGAGCCGCTCCGACCGAGGGTGTGGCTGATGTGCGCGAAGCGATCGATGCCCTTTTGCGCGAACAGGCGGCACGTCTCCTCACCGTCCTCCGCGAGGATGTTCGCCGCCCACTTCCCGGAGGTCTGGATGCGCGGCCACGTCGTCGAGGCTTTCGCCGCACAGAAGAGCACGAGTGCGGGTTCGAGCGACACCGAGGTGAACGAGTTGCAGGCCATGCCGACGGGTTCCTCGCCGTCCATCGCGGTGATCACGGTGACACCGGTGGCGAAGTGGCCGAGGACTGTGCGGAATGTCGCAGGGTCGGGAGGCAGAACGTGCAGCTGCGACGAGCTCATTGCGTTCTCGGCACGACGGGCGAGAGCGCGAGCTCCAGTCCGTCGTACGCAGCCACCACTTCCGGCCCGTTCACGCAGCACGAGTGATCCCGGGCGTCGCGCAAGATCACGTCGAGGTCGTCGTCGTCGTGCGCAGGATCGTGGTGGAAGAGCGCAAGCCGGTGCACACCCGACTCGCGCGCAACGTGCACCGCGTACTCGGTCGTGCAGTGGCCCCAGTGTCGTTTCGGGCCGTACTCGTCGTGGGTGTGCTGGGCGTCGTGAATCAGCAGGTCGACGCCATCACACAGGTCGAGCACTTCATGCGGGACGTAGTCGTCGGGGTCGTCGGGACTGCAACCCGGTCCGTGATCGGGGATGTACGCGACCGACACACCGTTCCAGTCGACGCGGAAACCGAGCGTCGCGCCGACGTGACGCACCCGACGGGAGCGCACCTTGGCGAACCCGACCGGGAAATCGTCATCGACGGTGTCGTGGAACCGGATGTCGCCGGCGAGCTGGGCGGGAGTGATCGGGAAGAACGGCGGGCGCATCATCTGGGTGAAGACCTCGCCGAGCGGGCCCTCCGTCTGGCGCGGGCCGTAGATGTCGACCGTCGCGCCCTCCCGATGCAGCGGGGTGAAGAACGGAATGCCCTGCACGTGGTCCCAGTGCAGATGTGAGAGCAACACGGCCCCGTGGAATTCGTCGCTCACAGCGCAAGCCGTAGTTGCGCAGACCCGTACCGAGATCGAAGAGAATCGGGGGCGACCCGTCCGCCTCGAGCGCCACGCTCGACGAATTGCCGCCGTAGCGCGCGGTACGCGCTGCCGGCGCATGGCGTCGAACCGCGGACGCCGTTGAACACGATGTGAATCCCCCCGGACATCGGCGGTGAGGATACCCAGCTGGGACCGGGGGTCAACAGTGCCATCCGTCATCATCGACGCGACACGTGGCATTGGAACCCAGGGTCATTGCTGTCATCGTCGCGCGTCTCGCGGCGGCGTCAGGCCGCCCGTGGTTCGGCCGCCACACGATGTGACGACCGACACGGCGTTGGCCGAAGTCTTCGCCCAACTTCTGCCGTCGTAGGATCGCCCCTCCGAAAGGGGACGTGATGGCAGTCGACGCATTGCGAGGCGAGGCTCGCGCCGGCGTCGACGACGACGTCATCGTCACCGAAGGCCTGACCAAGGTCTTCCACGGGCGCGGCGGTGGCCTTCGTGCGGTCGACGACCTGAACCTGCGCGTCCGCCGCGGCGAGATCTTCGGCCTGCTCGGCCCGAATGGCGCGGGCAAGACGACCACCGTCGGGATGCTGACGACCCGGGTGATCCCGACGTCGGGGCGGGCCACCGTCGGCGGCATCGACGCGGTCGTGCAGCCCGCCACCCTCAAGAAGGTGATTGGCGTCGTGCCGCAGACCAACACCCTGGACCGCGCGCTCGACGTCTCGGAGAACCTGTACTTCCACGGCCGCTACTTCGGGATGAACGCGCGGGACGCCCACGAACGCACGACTGAGCTCCTCGAGCAGTTCCGGCTCGCCGACCGTGCCCGGGCCAACGTCGCCGAGCTCTCGGGAGGCATGGCTCAGCGCCTGATGGTCGCCCGGGCGATCATGCACGTCCCCGATGTCCTGTTCCTCGACGAGCCGACCTCCGGTCTCGATCCGCAAAGTCGCCTGGCGCTCTGGGACGTGATCGGCGAGCTGCACGCGCGACGGGCAGACGATCGTGCTCACGACGCACTACATGGAAGAAGCCGACCAGCTGTGCCAGCGCGTCGCGATCATCGATCACGGCCGCTTGCTGGCGCTCGACACTCCCGCGGCGCTGAAGCGGTCGACGGGCGCCGACACCGAGATACGCATCCACGCGTCGGGCGACCTGTCCGCGCTCGTGCGGACCCTCGAGGGGCTCCCGGGGATCGACGGCGGTCGTGTCGTCGACGGACACGGTCTATGTGTACTCACGCGGGCCGGCGGAGCCTCGCTCCCGCAGATCATCACGCACGCCGAGCACGCGGGATTCGAGGTACAAGACGTCGGGATCACCGAGACGACATTGGAGACCGTGTTCATCGGACTGACCGGAAGAGAGCTGCGCGAATGACCACGGTGACGGTTCTTACGTCGCGCGCCTCGTCCCGCGACGCGTTCATCGCATTGTTGCTGCGCGATCTGGCCGTGCTCCGCAAGGAGTTCGTGATGTTCCTCCTGCGCACCGTGATGCAGCCTTTGCTGCTCATCTTCGTGTTCACGTACGTGTTCCCGAAGATCGGTCGAGGCGATCGGCGGGAACCGCAACGCCGCGGGGTTCTCGACGCTGCTCGTCGGCGGTGTGATCGCGAGCACGATGATCTTCCAGGGCGTGCAGGCCGTCGCGCTCCGCTGGTGCAAGACTTCGGGTACACCCGCGAGATCGAGGACCGCGTCCTCGCGCCGATGCCGGTGTGGGCGGTCGCCGTCGAGAAAGTCGCCTCGGGAGCGATCCAGGCAGTAATCGCGGCCCTGGTCGTGTTCCCCCTTGCGGCGCTCATCCCCGCGACGCCCGTGCACCTGAGCGTGCACTGGCCCTACCTCGTCACGTTGCTCCCGCTCGCGGCCGCGATGAGCGCCGCGCTCGGCTTGACCATCGGCACACGGGTCGAGCCGCGGCAGGTGCCTTTGATCTTCAGCCTGCTCGTGATCCCGATGACGTTCCTCGGCGCGGTGTACTACCCGTGGAAGAGCTTGGCGCCGTTGCCGTGGTTGAAGTGGGCGGTGCTCGTCAACCCGCTCGTGTACATGAGCGAGGGCATGCGCATGGCGCTCACCAACGGAGTGCCACACATGCCGGCGGTTGCGGTCTACGGCGCCTTGCTCGCCGCGACGGCCATTCTCCTGAAGCTCGGGATCGAGGGCTTCAAGAGACGCGTCCTCAGCTGAGGCTCACGACGGGCTCGGTCCGGAATTGCGCGCCTCTTCGACCGCGACCGAGCGCGTCACGCAGCTGGCCGATCCATTCGCCTTCGTGGTCGCGCACCAGGCGGACGCACCATGCGAGTGCATCCGAGCGACTGCGCGCGACACCGGCGCCGACCAGCGTGTCGAGCACCTGGCGCTCCGGCATGCGCAGACGCGTCATCACGGGAACCGCCAGGCTCGTGAAGATGCGCTCCTCGTCGCCGCAGCGGGCGCCCCATGCGACCTTGCGGCCGGTGCGATGCTCGGCCTCGTCGGCGATCTTCATGCGCTGATCCCGCGTGTCCTCGCGGAACCGCTGGATGCGGGCCCGGCGGGCGGCCCCGACCGCGGGCTCGTCGGCCCCGTCCGGATACTCGGGCTCGGCGAGCGTGCCGACCACGAGGATCTCCTCGCGATCCGCACGCACGTCGGGGGCGCCGGTGAACCAGTCGTCGGGCAGCCGGCCGGCGAACCAGCCCGCCAGGGTCGAGAGGTCGATGCTTCCACGCATGCGGTGATTACATCATTACAACCGTCGGTCGTCAAGCCGTCAAGCCCGCCGCTGACGGTCCAACAGATTGGACGCGAAACCCGCCACACGCGGGCTGACCGTCCAATCAGATTGGACGCGGAACCCGCCACACGCGGGCTGCCGGTCCAATCATGAGATGGCAACGCGCTCACCCGAGGGCGGGGCCGGGCGGCCCGGGACGCCTGAGAGCGGGGCGCAGCAGACGCCCGGACGGCCGACCAGCGCCAAGGTATTCCCAACAGAAATAGTTGCCAAGGAGGGCGCGGCACGGCTTCAATCAGTGAGGGGCCGAGTCGGCGGCAGTCCTCCGTGACGTCTCCGAGGCAGCGGACGCGTTGGGCTGCCGGCCCTCCGTCGCCGCGATCCCCGGCTCCGGCTCGACACTCGTAGGCGCGCTACGCAGTTGATTGCAGATGTAGCAGCAACGTCAGCACGCGGTCGGCGGGCATGAACGGTATGGCGACGGCCTCATACGCGGCGATGGCTTCGGTTTCCGTGTAGGCGCGAGGCTCGGCCATCGCGCCCATGATTATCGGATCCTGAAGGCGGGCGACGATCGCGGACCGCCCGAACCCTGCCTCGTACATTGCCCCCGCCGCATCAACGCCAAGAAAGTGCGTCATTACGGGTACCTCTCGCTATGTGAGATCTGCGAGGAAACCCGTACGCAAGCGGGGACTGGACCGAATGCGAATTTCCAACGGTCACGCTACACCGACGACCGTCGGCAACAAGGCATGTCGGTCAGGGGGTTCGGCGAGCCGCGCGACTCCTGCACGAGGATGAGGCGGGTTAACGCGCCATGGACTGCACGATCTGCACCGCAAGGACTTCCGGTGAGCACGCCGACGTGTCGACGTCCACGTCATACGTCGGGTGGTCGTGCGTCACCGACGAAGTTCCTCGCGCCAGGCCGCGATATCGGTCACCGCGCGCGATTTCGCGACGCTCCGCCGTGTCGGCGTCGCAGCGAACCCCGACCCATCGAACGTCCAGGCCGCCCAGCGCGTCTTGCCAGTCGTCCCATTCCCACCTGGTGGTCAGGACCTCCTCGACGATCACGTTGATGCCGGACCGCGCGACTGCCGCGACGGAGTGGTGATAGCCGCCCAACAGTCGGCGTCCCACCTCGCCTACTTCGAAGAGCGCCTCTCGCGGGTTGTCTCGCACGATGCGGTACGAGCACCCGTCTGCCGCTCTGTCACCTGTCGCTCCCGGGACGCTCAACCAACGATCCGGCAGGCGAGGAACGAAGTCGTCCCACGAGAAGATGACCCATGGCCAGTCGTCCTCGATCAGCGCCTGCTGCAGCAACAGTGCCAGCGTCGATTTCCCCGCGCTCGAGCCGCCGTTCAAGACGACCACCGTTCCGCTTCGCGAGGCATCACGCACGCCGGCAGAATCCCACACGCCGCCGCCCTGACGTCAGAGAGGCTTCCCACTGCTCGACGTGGTCATTGCAGAGCTCGACCGAGGGCGTAGCCGCCGGCAGCCGCGCCGAGACCGCCGGCCAGCGACGCGACGACATACACGATTGCCGTCGTCGATCGGTGCGTGTGCGCCATGACGAACGTCTCCCACGAGAACGTCGAAAAGGTGGTGTATGCGCCGAGGAATCCGACCGTGATCCCGGTCGCAACGTCGGTTGGCAGGTGGCCTCCCGTCGCCCACGTCACGACGAACGCCAGCACGAACGACCCGCTGACGTTGATGCCCAGCGTCGCCCACGGGAACAGTTGGGACCCGATCGCGAGCGAGATCCCGTACCGGCTCAATGCGCCGGCGGCGCCCGCGATCCCGACCAGAACTGCACGCACAGCCGCTCCCTTCCTCGCCGGTCAGTTGAGGTAGGAGCTATCAGCAGCGCGGCTGCGGTTTCGGCGAGCCCCATCGCCGTCGCCCCAAACCGTAGAGCATCCGTGTGCGGCACCGGACCGATAGCGCCCGGCGTCACGCCCGTGCCGGCCCCCTCTCGAGAGACTCCCGGACGCGGGCTGCGTATTCCTCCATCTCCGCGTCCGATGCGTACTTCTGACGAGGCCAGAAGAAGCCGCGCAGGCCGTCGCCCTTGGTGCGCGGCACGACGTGGACGTGCAGGTGCGGCACGGCCTGGCTCACCACGTTGTTCTCGGCCACCCACGAGCCCTGCGCGCCGAGCCCGTCGACCATCGCGGACGCGCACCGCTGCACCACGGTGAACACGGCGGTGAGCAGCGCAGTCGGCAGCTCGGGGAGCGTGACGATGTGGCGCGCGGCACGACCAGCACATGGCCCTTGAAGACGGGACGGATGTCGAGGAACGCGACGACGTCGGGCTCGTCGAGCACGACCTGCGCAGGTGCGTTGCCGGCGACGATCGCGCAGAACAGGCAATCGTCGCCGGGCACGCGATTCGACTAGGGCGCGACGGGCTGGTTGTTGATGTGCCGGTACAGGAAGCCCACGCCGATGTACGCGATCGGCATCGTCACGAGCGCGCCGACGTAGCACAAGATGACGCCCGCGACACCGACGAGCACCGTCAGTGCGATCGCCAGGGGGATACCGGCGTTTGCGCGCGTCGCTTCGAGGCTCGCGCTGAACGCGTCGCCCAAGCTCTTGCGCTGGTCGAGGAAGTAGTACGGCGCGAGCCCGAAGAACGCGAGCACGAGCAGTGCACCCACCCCGCAGAAGAGTGCGCCTACGCCCACGAACAGGCCGAAGACGAACGCGAACACGATCCACTCACCCCACCGGTCGGTGGAGAATGCCTTGCCGACGTCGAGCGTTTGCCCGCTGGTGAGCAGGAGCGCCGCGTTGAAGATGCCGATGGAGCCCGCGAGCGATACGACGGCGGCGAGTATGCCGAAGACGATGTAGCCGAACGCGCCCCGGATGACGACGAAGCCGATGACCTGCAGGATCACCTGGAGAATGACCGGGATCAGGATGATCGCGATCAGCGGGCCGACGTTCTCCTGGAACTTCTTCCAACCGTACGACAGCGCGACGCCGACGTCGGGGCCGCTCGCTGGCGGCGGCGTACCGAATGACGACGGCGGGGGCGGGGGCGGCGGATCAGTCACGTGAATACCTCCGGATGCGGGACGCAGGAACGCTAATGGTGAGCGACCCGCAACGCGTGGATGTCTATTCCGGCGAGAGATACGGCCGCTGGCGCGGCTTCACGGCATCGCGCTTCGGCACCATGACCCGCCGACGGAAGTAACACACCTCTTCACCGCGCTGGTTGTAGCCCCGTGTCTCGACCGCGACGATCCCGCGGTCGGGCTTGCTCCGGGACTCCTTCTTCTCGAGCACCTTGGTCTCGGCATAGATCGTGTCGCCGTGGAACGTGGGCATCTTGTGCTGCAGCGACTCCACCTCGAGGTTCGCGATGGCCGCGCCGCTGACGTCCGGCACGGACATACCGAGGACCAACGAGTAGACGAGGTTGCCGACCACGACGTTCTTGCCGAACTGGGTCTGCGTCTCGGCGTACCACGCATCGGTATGAAGCGGATGATGGTTCATCGTGATCATGCAGAACAGGTGGTCGTCGTACTCGGTGATGGTCTTGCCCGGCCAGTGCTTGTAGACGTCGCCGACCTCGAAGTCCTCGAACAGCCGGCCGAAGGGACGCTCGTACGTCGTCACCTACAGCCTCCGGCTCCGGTGACTGGTCATGGTGCGAAACGGTATCAACAAGTGATGGGGGCACGGCGAAGATGGAAACCACAAGCACAACCGCAGTACCAGGGGATTTCGCTGACTTCGCGGTGGTGGTACAGCGAACGGCACAGGCGGCGGAAAGGGAGCCCGCTCGCTGACGCGACGCTCCGGACGAGGATCGGCCACCTTGTCCTTATCGCCCGGCTGGACCACTGTTCTTCGTCAACTGTTCTGTGTATACGTGGTCAAGACCGCGAAGTGCGTGAACAGATGGTTGGACACCCTCGCCGCACGCATGACTCCGGGAGCACTCAGGAGCTACGTCTATACGCTGCTCGCCTTCGGCGATTGGGCGAAGGCTTCGGGGCAAGCAACACACTGGGCGGTGATGCGTAGCGACATCCCCGCAGGGAATCCGCTGCCCCCCATCACCGTGTACACACGCGAGGAAATGGAGACGTTCATCGCCGCAGCCAGGGGTGACTCACTCCGCTGGTGGGCGCTGGTCGCGTTCATCGCCGACACAGGCCGGCGCATCGGCGAGACGCTCAACCTCAAGTGGGACTGGTTCCGCCTGCACGATGAACCGGCCTACGTCGAGCTACCGGAGAACAAGAGTCGACGTCCGCAGTACGTGCCGCTGACGCGTCGTCTTAGGGACCAGGTGTTCACGCCCGAGCACGTGGCCCGGCTCTCTCACGAGCAACGTAACGGGCGCAGGCGGTTCGAGCGTGACCCGCTCGTCTATCCGTTTCCGTGGAAACCCAACTCGGCGATGAAGAAGCTCGTGTACTTCTGCGAAGCCGCAGGGCTGCCATACCGAGGCTGGCAGCGTGTCCGACACTCGGTCATCACCGAAAGACTCGCGGTGGGGTGCCGTTGCACGCGGTCTCGAAACTCGCCGGCCATTCCTCGACAACCGTGACCGAGCGCCGGTACGACCACACAAGTGCGCTCACCCATGCGAAGTACGTGGAACGGGACTGGCAATAGCCCCTGTGAAAATGCGAAGTCACCCCGCAACGTCGAGAGAACTACTGCAAGCGCGTGTGGCATCCAGCGTGGCGAGCGGCACGACTTGAAGGCCTCCGCTTCCATGATCTGCGCGACAAGATGCAACGCTCGGGGCGACGGGGCTCGCTCGTGGACAGGGCGACATCGGGCCGTACTCCTGACTTAACGTCTTTGAGTCCTGCGATTGCTCGTGTGCGCCGTCGAATGACACGCGTGTCGTGATCCTGTACTCTGCGCACCACATACCGCTCCTTCTCGTTCGGATGCGGGTCGCGAGGTTCGCCTCCGCCCAATTGCGACGTCGAGGGAGCCCTCGGGCCAGAGAGGTCGTCATCCTGCCTCTCGCGACACGAAGGAGACGACGATGGCTGACGCCTACGTCGGCGCCGCCGAGCACACGCTGCCTATGACGGTGGCGAACACGGGCTTCATGCTCGACCGGCTCGGCAAAGACTGTGCCCCGCTGCAGTTTCTCCGCGAACTCACACAGAACGCGATTGAGGCTGTCGACGCCGCGCACGACGGGGCCGGGGAGATCGTGTGGGACGTCGACTGGATCACACACGACCTCAGCGACGTCTACAAGTACAAGCTGTGCATCGTCGACAACGGCGTCGGCATGACGGGCGACGAGATGGTGAGGTTCATCAACCAGCTCTCGTCGTCGATCCACGAGCAAAGCCAGGACGGCAACTTCGGTGTCGGCGCGAAGATCGCGGCGGCGACACGCAACCACGAGGGACTCCTGTATCTGTCGTGGAAGGACGGCGTCGGCTACATGATCCATCTCTGCGCGATCCCAACACCGGTGAGTACGGGCTCCGCCAATTCGAGCGACCTGACGGCACGTTCGGCCACTGGGCCCATGTCGAAGAAGCGGTGAAGCCGCAACAGATCGATATGCACGGCACCAAGGTCGTGTTGCTCGGCGACGAGCCCGAGCAGAACACCATGCAAGCGCCCGAAGGTGCCGCCACGCCGTCACGGTGGATCGGCCGCTACCTCAATACCCGCTATTTCCGGATACCCGAACGCCTGACGATCAAGGCGCGAAGGCTGGGACCACCCACGCACCGACAGCGACCGCAATGTGCTGCGAACAGTCGTCGGCCAGGAGCGTTACCTGCGCGAACACGCCGAGGCCACGGGGTTCGTCCCCCTTTCCAACGCGACAGCGCACTGGTGGATCCTCAAGGACGAGAAGGCACTGACTCAGAACTCGGGCTTCATCGCTTCAAGCGGGCACATCGCAGCGTTGCTCAACGATGAGCTCTACGAAATGACGACCGGCCGCGGCGGCGTCGCCCGGCTTCAGATGTTCGGCGTCATCTTCAGCTACCAGCGAGTAGTCATCTACATCGAACCGCACGTCGACAGCGCCGACATCGACCTCACCACCAACACCTCGCGCACGCAGCTGATTCTCAACTCCGAGATGTTGCCCTGGGCCGACTGGGCAGCCGAGTTCCGCGCCGCGCTTCCAGGCGAGGTCCGGGCACTCGAAGACGAGGTGTCGGCCGGGTCGACCGCTTCCGATCACAAGCAAGCCATCCGAGAGCGGCTCCGCCAAATCCGCGAGCTGTTCCGGCTCAGCCGCTACCGGCCGACGCCACGCGGCAGTGAGCTTGCGGAAGAAGCCAACGGTGCGGGCGGTCGTAGCCGCGACTCGGCCGACACGAAGGAGAAGGCCGGATCAACGACATCGGGCAGCCGCACCGCACGTGCTGGCAACATCTACGGGTTGTTTCTTGCCGCGGACGGCGTGCCCGCCGATGCCGTCAACTCCCTCATCGAACCCGACGTCGATTGGCTCAGCGCGACCGACCCCAAGTGCAAGCCGCGCGGCCCTGGCCTCCTTGAGGACAAGGCCGCCAAGTACCTCATCGAGCAGAACAAGCTGCTCATCAACGCCGACTTCCGTGTCTTCACCGACATGGCGGATCGCTGGTGTGAACGCTACACGCACACGTCCGGCGCCCGCGATGTCGTTACCGACGTCGTGCGCGAGTGGTTCGAACAAGCCCTCATCGAAACCGTTCTCGGCGTGCAAGGGCTACGCGACAGCAAAGAATGGGACATCGATGCGATCCGCAATGCGCTGTCGGAGGAGACACTCAGTGCCGCCGTCATGCAGCGCTACCACGTCGACGTCGCCGTCAAGCGAGCCCTCGGCGCCAAGCTCGGAACCCTCAAGGAACGGGCCTCGTGATGGCCGCATCGGCTCGGGACGGGGAGGCCGCCCTTCCGGAATGGGTGAAGCCGCCAAGTGACTACGCGGAAACCAAGTGCGAGAGGACCGAGACCGAGATCAAGGAAAGAAGCCGCGCCTCAGCCGAGCTGGCGGCAGCACCGTTGAAGGTTTACGCGAAGGACTCCTACGCCGACAAGACCAATGTGCGGCTCGACTACGACGTCGACACCGCGGTCGAATGCACGGAGTTCTACTACTACGGCTCGCGATCCCAGAGCGCATGACAACCGACGATTCGGTCCGACAGTTCCTGTACGTCGACGTCGAGCGCGTTCGCTCATACCTCGCGCAGCTTGACGAAGGGGTCTTGGAATCCGTCGTCGATCGCTCCACCGATGAACGGCGAAGCCGTCTGGCAGTGAATTTTCTCGGCATCAATCCTGAAATCGGAACCTCTAGCGGAGGAGGACGCGAAGAAGCCCGATCTGTGCAGGACTTGACCTTCGTCTACTTCGAGCGTCTCGCGTTGGAGGACGGCCTCTTGTCGGATCTCCCGGACGACATTGTGGAGCCGGGAAAGTGGGAATCTGGCGCATTGCACGATGGCCTCGCCGAGGGTCAGGTGGTCCGAACGACCACACACCTCCAGATCTTCGATCCTCGGTTCTTTGCGGCTCGGCTCGAACGCATGCGGGAGTTCGCGAGAGCACTAGTTCAACTTCAAGCTGGAGATGCGCTTGTCGGAAAATCTCAACACGACCGGGAACGGACACTCGCCGCTGCGGAAAAGGCACTCTGGGGTGGAACCGACCCATCCTCGGTAACCCACATCGCCAACGTCATGTTGTCGCTCATGAGTGACGAAATCGCGGTGCGGGTCGTGCCCTGCGGTCGCGAGCATGCGCACCTGAGCTTCGGCGGCGTGTTGCTCGACCGAGCCGGCTACATGCAGAAAGAACGCGAAGCATTGTTCAGTCGGTTTGGATCGTTCCTCTCCGGCTGGACTGTGGTGATGCAGATCGAAACGGTCCCTTATAGGTCGGACGTGCCACCCCCCGACCTGGCGAACGTCTCGCTCCTGCACGCCGACGAGAGCATCAATCGTGCTGGCGCCGAGAAAGCCTGCCTCGATCTCCTGGCAACCGTCGACAATATTGGTCTGACAGAAGGCCCACGTTGGCCATCGATCACGATGACACCCCTCGGCATCTACCGCAGCGTTCCCGGCAAGCTCTGAGCAGACGGGTTGCTTCGAGGCAGCGGATCGCTGCCGACGCGCTCGCGGAGTAGCTGGGGTACTCCGCCGCAGTAACGACCAGGCGGTCTTAGGTCGAGCGTTCCTGCGGACGGCGTAAATTTGCTCGCAAGATGAGCGACAGCCCTACACGAAACCGGCGATTGCTAAAGAGCCAAAAGGCGCTGTTCGCAGTCGCGGGCGTGTTGCTTGTTGGCGGGGCAAATCAGTCGACAAGGGGGAGATTTTTGCGGTTGTGACGGGGTTCGCGGCATCCGTATGAAAAAAGGGTGCCCGGTGCTGTTAGTGCGCGCCGGCGCTCACGCACGAGGGATTCGCCACGTTGTGGTTGGCGCACTCTCTCTGTCTTCATTTGATCCAACGAACCAACCGAGGCTGGGAGCCGGTTAGAACACCGTGACCGTAGGGCGCGGTGTGCCAACCGAGACTGGGGGCGGGTTGTAGCCGGTTGGGTCGTTGGAGCAGATCAAGAGCACTGAGAACTGCACCAAACCAGAGAGCGCAGCATCGTGGCGTTCACTTTCTTCTGAGTCGATGGGATCGGCTGACCCATGACCGCGGAGACGAACGTGCGCAGACCAAGTGGGTGAGGAGGCAACCGGCGCTCCGAGTGCCCCAGTACGGCACTTCCGGGACGGTCGGCCATCGTCGATGGCCGGCGATGTGGGAACCCCGAGCCGATCGTCATGCCGGATGGCGCGCTGGCACCGGACGTTCCACGGAGCTGTTGTTGCTGAGCGCCGCCTCAGTGTCACTCCCTAGCTGTTGGCCCGGCGTGTTGGCTCTTCGTGCGCATGATGGTGCACATCGAAACCCACCATGACGCTCCGGACGGCTCGCGTACGATCGCGTTCGTGTTCAGCGAACTCGAGATCAGCGCTCCGGCGAGTTTGAAGACCGGGCAGTTCGTCTTGAGGCCATTGCTGGCTTGCGATGCCGAGCTCGACTACGACGCTGTGATGGAGAGCAGGGAGTTCCTGCGCAAGTGGGAGCAGTCAACGTGGCCCGAGGACGCCTTCACCGTCGACGCCAACAGAGAAGATCTGCTGAAGCACGAACGGCAACATGCCAACGGCGACGCCTTCACCTACACGGTGATGAACCTCGATCAGACCGAGTGCCTCGGGTGTGTCTACGTACTGCCGCCCGACGCAAAGATGTTCGCAGGTGCGCAGGTCACCACCACTGGTGCCGATCAGTGGTCAGACTGCGACGCCACGGTCTTCTTCTGGGTGAGGAAGTCAAGGTTGCCCGAGAATCTTGACCGCGCCTTGTTGGATTCGCTGCTGAGGTGGTTCGATGGGGAGTGGAGTTTCAAAGCTCCGGTCATCGTGACGAATGAGCAGTTCGAGCAACAAGTAGCGATGATCGAGGGCACCGATCTGCGCCGGCGATTCGAGTTGCAGGTTCCCGACGTTGCGGGCAAGTACCTGGCATACGCCTAGCAACCCGCTGCTGCGAAGACCCCAGCCCAACGCGATGGCGTCATCGAGCGCGATCGCATCGGCACGAGGCCCGGTCACAACGAGAGCTAGGTCCGCTCGATCTTCGTCCTGCCCCGGCTCGCACTGCTCCACCCGCCGACCGATGCGCTGCCCCGAAACGCCGGGAGCGTGACCATGTGATGATCTTGCGGATGGCGACACCGATCGGCCCCGAAGCGCAGCGACGTAACCCGGCACTCGAGCCGCTGGCGCCATTGGTCGGCCAGTGGCGCACGATGGGGACGCATCCGCTTATCCCAGGCACGACGTTCCACGGCCGGACGTCGTTCGAGTGGCACGAAAGCGGTGCTTTCGTCTTGATGCGCTCTGAGATCGACGAGCCGGAGATCCCCAGCGCTGTGGCTGTCGTCGGCTCCGACGACGCCGCCGGCACGTTCACGATGATCTACTTCGACGAGCGCGGGATCTCCCGCCGGTACACGGTCGAGGTGGCCGCCGGCGAAGTGCATTGGCACCGCGACGAAGCCGGGTTCGCCCAGCGCATGGTCGTCACCATCGCCGCCGACGGCAACCGACTCAATGCGCAAGGGACGATGTCGCGCGACGGCGGTCCGTGGGAGAACGACCTACGGCTCACCTACGAGCGCATCGACTCGTAAACGCAACCACAACGGCCACTCCGATGCGCCAACCGAACGGCGCGCGCCGGAGCCTGCCCCGAACGCCGGCTCGGCGACCAGCGGCCGTCGTCGGGATGCGCCAACGGCTCCGTGGATTCAGGTCCTTCGCCCCTACCTTCGGGTACGACGGAACGGCGAGGATCGCATCGTGGGCAAGAGCCTCCTCGTCGCGGCCGCGACTGTTGTTGCCGTGGCGGTGGTGCTGTTCGGCATGCGCGTGCTGGGAGCGACGAGTGCCGCGTTCGCGTTTCTTGTTGTGTGGGCGCCCATGACATGGCTCGGAACGGTGAGCCGTGTCGTCCAGCCGCGGTTGCCGCGGCGATACCACCAGCTCCGCGACTTCGAGCGTGACCCATGGCTCTACGAGCGTCTTGGAGTGAGGCTCGTGAAGCGACTGCTGCGCCGTGGCCCGCTTGCGGTGTTCAACCCCGGGCTGCACCTGCCAGCGGAACGGTCCTCCGAGCGCCTGGCAGAACTCGAGCAACGGATGAAGGATGCGGAGGCAAGCCACTTTGTTCTGCTCGTCGCGATGCTCGGGGTCGTGATCAACGCCGCGGTACGTGGCTGGTGGGTCGCAGCTTCCTTGACGTTGCTGTTCGACGTCCTCATGAACGGTTACCCGGTCATGCTGCAGCGCTACAACCGGGTACTGCTGTCGGCGCGATTCGCGACCACGCAGGCAGGCGAGCATGCACCACTCCACGCGACCCTCGCGTAGCACCGCGTGATCTGAAGGTCATCGGACCCAGCTTCCCGCCAACTCATCCCGGGCGCGTCCCCTACCGCCGGCTCGACGGCTCTTGACCCACGGTGGGCCGTCGCTGACAGCGGGCTGTCAACGGACGGTCGGGCCGGTCCCCTTGCGCTCGGCTGTCCGAGTGGGGAAGGTGACGTCGCGGCGACCCAGCGGTCGCCTGTCTGTCCCGAGGCTTGTTCCGTCGGGTGCAGTGCTCGCATCGTCGAACAATCCGATCTGGGACCGTCGCCGAACCCTTGCGTCTGCCGTCATCGAAAACGTCCGAACCCGATGAGTTCGCTTCCCGCGGGGAGTCGTCACCCCCATGGACCACACGATCAGCTTGGCCACCGCCGACCGGCGCCGCTCGCTCGCCTTTTACCGCGACGGGCTCGGGCTCGAAGCCTTCGGCCCGCTGGCCGACGACGGCGTCCCGGAGCCGCTCCAGCTCCGCCTCGCGTCGAGCGTGAGCCTGATGCTGATCCCCACCGGAGGGTTCGGCTGGGTCGCCGGCGAGGACCGCGTGGCCCCGCCAGGCGCCAACGAATGCGTGCTCTCCGTCTACGTCCCTGACGAAGATGCCGTGCAGGCGCGCTACGAAGCCGCCCTCGCCGCCGGCGGGACCAGCGTCTACGAACCGTCGCAGCGAGAGTGGAGCGCCTTCGCAGCCCAGGTCGCCGACCCCGACGGGCACCTGTGGATGATCCTGGTCCAGCCGCCCGACTGGGCTGACTGACCTCGACCGTCACCAGCTCTGTAGCGAGGCGATCGGGCACACGTCCCCGAACGCCGGATCGGCCACGTCGTTCTCCGCGCAGATCTGTGCCGCTTCGCGGGGATGCCGTGTCCGCGGAACGGCAGTTCTGGCGCGGCGCGCTTATACCTCGCAGACTGCGATTGAAGGAGCATCGCGCCGTGCTTTGTCGGTCGCCGTTGAGAGGTCCGCCAGCGGCGTGTACTTCGTGTGTCCGGTGTCGAGCCTGAGCGCGTCGGCGTCGGCGCGGTTGAGCCGTTCGATGAGCGACTTCGAGGCAAGCGTTTTGCCTCCCGTCGCGCAAGCTTCGATTCTTGCGGCCTCGTTCGCTTCGTCGCCCAGGCCCGTCACTTCGCTTCGACCGGCGGTGAGGATCCGACCCATGTACAACGTTGCGCCCCAGTGCAGCCCGAACCGCAGCGAGATCTCTGCGTCAGAAAGTTCGCTGCGCGCGGCAATGTCAGGGAGCAGCTCGCGCAGCATTCGTGCCGCCGTAATGCAGCCTCTCGCTGCGGCAGACTCCGATCCCGTCGTTTCAGCGAGGAAGTACGCGACAACGCCATCGCCGACATGACGGCCGACGATCCCGCCCGCATCGATGACGCATCGATCCGCGGCGCGTACCAGTCGGCGACTGAACGCGAAAAACTGCGCGCTCGAAAGTTGTCGCGCCAACGGCGACGACGCTTCCAGGTCGGCCATCAGAATCGCGGCCGGGTGCCGATCTGGGGCGTCAACGACGCTCATCCGTTCGAGATGCGTCAAGTCCGCAGTCGCGGCCGCTCGGGCAAGGTGCGACATCCCCGCCAGGGGCTTGGACAGATGGCACACACCGACTCGTTGTCCGTCGGGGTCGTCGATTCGCAGCCACACGGTTCGCGCCGCGGCCTCGGCTCCCGCAGTCGTGAACCGCTGTCGATTCATCCACACGTCGGGAAGTTCCTCGGGTTGCAGTTGATCCACGAAGGGGGCGAGTTGCGGTTCGAGAACTCGACGAAGCTGCTCGCGGCCCCCCGGCGTGCTTGCGAGCACGAAGCCACCCGTTTTCAAGAACGACGCTCGAAGATCCTCCGATGGCTGCGATGCGCCGAGAAGTGTCTGATTGAACTCGCGCCACTCCACGCTTAGGAAGTGCGCACCGATCGGCGGAGGGGTTGCCACTCCCATATCCCTGTGGCTCAATCGCATCTCGTCTGTGACGAACACGATTCGCCATTCGGCGTCCATCAGGACCGCCCAATAACCAGCATCGTTCAGCGCAGACGCCCAAGTCGCCAACAGCGGATGATCCGGCAGCGGAAGCGACTCCAAGGACACACTCATCCGCGCACAGATTGATGCTCCTAGGTGGCGTCAAGCAAGCGTTGTTGTGGGAGGCATGTGTAGAGCTCTCGTGCGATGTAGCGCTTGAGGCATCGGATGGCTTCGCTCTTGGTTTTGCCTTCGGCGCAGCGACGTTGCAGGTAGCGGCGGGTCGCGGGGTCGTAGGAGAGGCGGGTGATCACGATCCTCCACAGTGCGCTGTTGGCTTGTCGGTCACCGGCGCGGCTGAGGCGGTGCCGTTGCTGTTTGCCGCTTGACGCGTCGAGTGGCGCCGCTCCGCACAGTCGTGCGAAGGACCGTTCGTTGGGGATCCGGTTCGCGTTCTCCCCGGCGGCGACGAGGAGCGCGCCGGCGGTGTCGGTGCCGACTCCGAGTCGTTCGATCATCTCGGGAGCGGTCTCGGCGACGAGCGATGTGAGGAGCGCGTCGAGGGCGCGGATCTCGTCGTCGAGTTCCAGGATTCGTCGGGCGAGTGTCTTGAACGCCAGACGATTCGCGCTGGTGACATCGGTGCGGCCCGCGGGTCGGAACGCTGCGGCGATGCGCAGCAGTTTCGGGATTGTCAGTGCGCGCAGTTGGGATCGGAGTTCGTCGGGGGCAGTGGTGACGAGCGAGCGCATCTGGTTCAGCGCCCGGGTTCGGTCTCGCGTGGCGCTGTTGCGGGCCAATCGCAGGACCCGGATGGCTTCGACGTTGCCGTCGCGGGTCTTCGGCGCGCCGAGCGCGTCGCCCGCGAACGCGGCTCGGGCAGCGCTGATCGCGTCGTGCGTGTCGGACTTGCCGGCGCGGCGTCGTCGTTGCCGGTTCGGTCGGTCGACCTCGACAACCTTGATCCCGTCGGCTTGGAGGTGGCGAGTCAGGCCCGTGCCGTAGCTCCCGGTCCCTTCGACACCGACCAACACGACATCACCGAACGAATAGAGCCACTCAGCAAGCTCGCGATAACCGTCTGGTGTTGTGACGAACGACGCCGTTCCCAACAAGCCGCCGTGGTCGTCCAACGCCGCGGCCACGTGCACCTCGAGATGCGTATCGACTCCACCAGTGATCTGTGTTCCCATATTCGTGTCTTCTCTCTATGCCAACGGATCGGGAAGACACCGACCTGCCGGGACGGCGGACAAGACAACGACGAGCCTTTACGACAGGCTCCTAGTAGGTCACTCCGCCCGACCGGTAGGCGTCGGCATGAGCACCCAGATCGGGCCGACAGATCAATCTCAAGGCACACCGGCGAACCGGACGCCAGCCCGTACATTCGAGTCAGACCCGACCCGAGAACTCACGACTCACATACTCGTTGCCCGCTCTGGCGCTGTCATGCCACCAACGAGCCGCACGGAACGACAAGGTCGCGTGTCCCAGAACGCGGCCGACGAAATGCCGTCGCACTATCCCGAAACGCCGGGTAGGCGGCGTGCTTCTGTGCGGCGCCGGCCTGAGCATGGCGAGCCTCGACCGGCAGTTCGGGCGCGGCGCGACACCCATCGGACGGAACCGTCGTAAGCCCATGAACTGATTCGGTTACCTTGAGCACTCGACGAAACGTCAGCGGTATCCGATAACGCTCACTTGGATCCGAGAGCGTTCAGCTCACGGCAACTATCGCTTGCGCCCGAGCCACGTCTCTCGAGTCGCATTCGTAGCTACTCGTTCGATTGCCATCGATAGCTCCCTCTGATCTACCGGGTCGATCTCCAACTCAAGGCGGAACTTGAGCTGGTAGTCACCCCCGCTCGTATCGGCGACAGCCACACGAATCGACGCGACCATCTGCGCGGCGAAGCGATCGATGTCATTCAATGGGCGCGTGTTCAGCCGCGCCCACTTGTCACAGAGATCAGCCGTGCCAGGCGGACCAGACGCGCCTCGTAATCTTGCGGCCCAGTCCAGCAGGTACCCGTAGAAGTGCGGAACGGTTCCCGCGAATCGCCGGATCGCCTTCGGCTTTCCAGGCTTGCCGGGCTTCCCAAAGGCCCTAGCCGCCGTCTTGCGTGACGACAATTGCCTTGTGAACTTTTGTATCTCGGCTTCGATCTTCCGCGCCCGTACCGGCAAGTCGGCGTACACAGCTTCGAGGGACTCGAATGAAGGGCACTGTGACGATGGTGCGGGTCGGCCTTCGTCAAAGTCTCGCCTCAGACTGGCGAGCTGACTCATCCCCTTCTCGAGCTCGTCCGCGAAGAGCAAGTACTCCCAGAACTCAACAGATCGGTCAACCGAACGCTTGCGCCAGAACTGCCGCATGACGGCGATCATGTCGCACCGCTGAACCGGGGATCCAGTGGTTGAGACTGTCCGGTACGCATGAGGCAGCCCCGCTTCGCACTGCTCGACGATCCGAGCCCGCGCTATATGACTACGAGATGCGACGCCACAGGAAAGTCGCAAGATCGATTGGATGCGCTAGGCGCGGGTGACAAAAGAGTTGGCACGCTGCGAGCCCCGCACTCAGTCGAGAGAGGTACCGCTGAACTCCTCCCTACTTCATTCCGAGGATGCGCCCGAGCTTGCGCTGGCGTCCAGAGCGAGTAAGTGGGATACCTGTAGTACGCGAAATCTTGCGCTTCGCCTTGGTGACCCCGAACTGACGTTTCCAACTCCATCCACCCTTGTTCATGCCTGCACCTCACTCCTGAATGGGTAGGCCGATTCTGGCAGTCGGGCGAGCCGAGCACGCAATCGCCCGTTCTAGGTCTCAGGTAGCTCGCGAGCCATCGTGGATCGGATGGATATGGGAGCTTGACCTGTACTTAGCGGAGTGGAAGAAGCCGCCGCACGCATCGACGACACTGCAAGACCGACAAACGTCGGCATACTCGTTCTTCCAGTCGCTGATGGACTTCACTGCAAAGGGCCAAACCCGGCGTTCGAGCAGACACAGCTGATGGTTGTAGATCATCGTCTTTACGCCGCTCCGGTCGAGCAGGAGAGCGGCGTCGCTGAGTGCCTCTTGGTAGTCGAACGGATCGATCCAGACATCGACAAGGTTGGCACGAGCGAGACCCATCATCTCGAGGCCCATGAGCGCGACCTGCTCAACGAAAGGAAGGTTCCGAGCGATGAATTCGGCGATCTCTACGATGGCGGGCGCTGTTTGCTTATGGATGACGACGCGGATCTCGACACGCTGCTCGAGTTGAGCGAGTCGCAGGATGCCCCGGATGGTTTCGTCGAAGGCACCGGGCGCTTGCACCACGTAGTCGTGCAGTGACGGTTCGGAACCGTAGATCGGAATGCCAACCATCGTGCGCGGATTGTCGATCGCGGCGTACGCGCAGGCGAAGTCGACGTCGGCGAAGCGTCTGCCGTTGGAGAGAATGTGAATGTCCGCGACCGGGAGATGAGTCTTGCAGAGTGAAAGCAGCTCGATGAAGCGCGTCGCCGTAGAGTGTGGGTTCACCGCCGGTAAAGGTGAGATCGGTGGTGTCTGGGGGAAGTATCCGAATGAGATCTCGTGCTCGTTCGAGGAGCCATGTGTCGTCTGTCGTCTTCGGTGGCTGCGAGCACATGAGGCAGTAGTTGTCGCATCGCTCGGTGAGAAGAATGCTGTTCTGCCGAGAGGCTTGCCGCCATAACACTGCGAGACGCTGTCCGTCGCTCGAGACCGATAGGACGTCGCCCGCCTGGACGTGCTCGAGCTCCGCAGGAAGTTGAATCACATTCTCTTTGCGCGCTTCCAGGGGCATACCTGGCTTCGCGATGTAAAGGGAGTAGCCATTGGGAATCGGCTGATCGCCGTTGATGAGGAACGCTTGAGCGTCTCGCTGCAGGTCCGGTGTCTGACGATCTGTCAGGAGCCAGAGTGTTCGTGGGAGCTGGGTGTGCAACGACACTGACGAGGCGCGACCGCGTAATGCGATCATCGGCTCGCCCAAGATTGGAAGATGGCGCGCGCCTGGGGTCGTCTTCGTAGCGCGTCAGCAGCAACTTGAAGATGCTCATATTGCGGTGGCAGAACGAGGATTCCGGCTTGCGGCCGAGGAAGTCGCCTGAGGTCGCGTGGTGGTATACGGGGTCGGCGCCACAGTAGGGCTCGAAGGCGCAGTCCGAGCACATCGGAGCGCTCTAGTGTGAACGACTGTTCGAGCGGATCCAACAATGCGTCTGAAGTCATGATGTCGCGGTAGGAGTCGCGATGGACATTGCCGAGCCGGAAAGTGGTGTCGCCCATCTCGGCAAGCATTCGCCCCTCATCTGAGGCGTACACGTCGCCGTCGTAGTTGTAAACGATCGCGCCGATGCCGATGCCGCTTGGTGACATCAGGTCGACGTATCCGGGGTCGTCGTTCGTAAGCATCTTGTTCAAGATGATCGCCGCGTAGCGCTCGACGACGTCAACGCCACGCTCGTTCAGTTCGAGGATGTACTCGAGACCTTCCTCGTAGAAGCGCAGCCAGCGGTCAGCGTCGTAGGCCGAATGACTCTTTGTGCGTATCGCGAAGCCATAAGGCGAGATGGGACGAAGGAACACGTCATGAAGTCCCAGCTCCAGGTACGAGTCAATGATGTCCCGGACGCGATCCAGACTTGCTTCTGTTGTCGTCATTAAGGCTGAGACTCGGTCAGAGCCCAGGGTCTCTCGTATCCGCCGGATGCCGTCGACTGTGCGGCGCCAAGAGTCGCCGCCCGGACGAGGTCGGTTCTTGTTGTGGAGGTCTTCGGGACCGTCCAACGACGTGGACAAGAACACGTCGTTGTCTGCGCAGAAGCGCAGTACCGAGTCATCAAGGAGCGCAAGGTTGGTAGCGATCACGAACGACAACCGCTTTTCCTGATTCTCGTTCATCTTCTGCGCGTCGCGCAACGATGGCTCGACGAGAGGAAAGTTGAGGAGTGGTTCGCCGCCTTGGAATTCGATCTTGATTGTGTCCGACGGGGACGTGAAGGCGAGCTCGAGCGAACGGCGTCGCCGTCTCGAGCGTCATGTCGAACTGATCTCTGTCGGAGTTCTGCCGAGACACCTGGCAATAGCGGCACGCGTGCTCGCAGCGCAGCGTCACCACAAAGATATGCAGGCTGGTGGACTCAGCAAGCCTGTGATACCGAGTGCGGGTTTTCATGCCGAGAAGTTCGAGTGGCAAGTCTTCCTCGCGTCTCCGCAGAATGTGCTTGCCTCGAAGACGTCGCAACGTGGGTGCATCGACAGTCTGTTTCTGAGTAAATTGCTCAAACTCCGCAGGATTGAGGAAGAGGTGCTCACCAACCATGTTCGTGACAAGCACTCGTTGATCCTCGAAGCGGTGGAATCGAAAAGGTAGGAACTCCCACTCGCCCGCCTGAAGTTCGAAGTTCTCGTGCCTGTATTTTTGTTCCATCCGCTTTGCTATTCGTCGCTGAGTTTCGTCTTCGAGAACGCGACGGCGAGGATCACGTTTCGAACTGTCTGGGTCTCGTTTCGGATGCGCTCCCGCAGAATCTGATCGAGGACCTCGATCCGGAAGCTGTCCACCACGCCCGGGTCCTGCTCCTGCCCGTCGAGAAAATGCAAAGTGCAGAGAAACCTCCCGTCATTTCGCTGCAACTCAAGCGCAAAGTGGGCGCAGAACTTGTACGCCGCGCGTTGTATCGCATCTGCCGTATGGGTTGCTTCGTCAAACGAGAGCTGTATCGCTGGCATGAACTTGCCTCCGAAGCATCGCAGCTACCGGGAATCAGTCCAAGGGATCAGTCGGCCTTCTGTTCTCACAGGAGTGCGCGCTCCTGGCTCATTGCGCAGCGCGCTTGCGGCGCCTCCGCCAGAACCAAAAACCGCCACCCGCCGCAGCGGCACCGACAACAACCGCTCCTTCGGCCGCGTTCCCGCTGTCGTTGTCCGTGCTGCTTGACGCCGGCGTTGCAGCTGGCGTTACCGGTGCCTCAGTCGGAGGTGGCACGTACGACGTGGGCGGCGGCACGTACGACGTGGGCGGCGGCACATACGACGTGGGCGGCACGTACACCGTTTCCGGCGGCACGTACAAGGTGTCCGGCGGCACATACGACGTGGGCGGCGGTGTGTATCCACCTCCGGAACTCGAAGAGAAGTGCGACGCGTGCGACGCATGCGATGCGTGCGACGCATGCGATGCGTGCGACGCATGCGATGCGTGCGCCGCTACCCGTTCCACGGCTCCAGCCCGCGACGGCGCCAGGGCGAGGAGAGGACGAGCCAGCCGTTTCACCGTCGTGTCGACCTCCGCATAACTGAACCCGGCCACGCGTTCGAACGACGCCGGCGTCACCGTCTCCGTGGGAAGGAGCAACCCCGAGGGCGCCAGCGCCGCCGCAGCGACCGTTACCGGTATCAAGAAGTCCCGCCGCACCGACGTCATTTTACCCGGCCTATATGTCGTATCGAAGCATGCATCAGCATCTGCGAACCTGACTGACCCACGGTCGGTGGGCGCCTTGCCTACTTACCTTTTCGTCGCTTCGACCACCAGATGAGCCCCCCAGCTCCCGCGACGACCGCTGCGCCACCGACAGCTCCACCGCCTCCACTTCCTCCGCCGTCAGAACTCGACCCCGGACTTCCCGAAAAATGCGAACTGTGCGATGCGTGCGATGCATGCGATGCATGCGAGGAGTGCGACGCATGCGCAGCCATTCTTCCCGGTGTCGCGCGCCCCGGTGCCAAAGCCAGCAGCGCTCGTGACATCCGCTTCGCCGAAGGTTCGACGTCCGCCGGGACAACTGTGCGCTCCGCCGCGGGAGACGCCCCAATGGGTGTCGGAGCTAGCAGACCTTGAGGCGCGAGCGCCGCGACCGCTGCGGTGACTGGCACGAGGAAGGTTCGCTTCACGGACCTTTCCTTGAAGGCAAGCAAGGTCGAGCATCTCCGAACAGTCTCAGTTGGGGACCAGTGAAGGGTCCGACACCATCCGCGGATCTCTCTAGAGCAACTTCGGCCTACCCGAGCTCGATCTGAATCCAATGCCAAACCTCCCTTGCAGCGTGGTCGACCGACACCTGGCAAGCCCGCCCGGACGGGAGGGACGCGGACGCGAGTTGTGTCGGCGTTGTGATTCCTAGCGATCCGGACGCAGCGTCGCAGGGCGCCACGGACAAGATTGGGCCGCTGCTGCTGCGTTCTCCGCTTTGGGAAGACAGGCTCTGAACGCGGACGCCGTCGGGCTCGCCGACGCCGCGGCGCGGTCTTAATGAATTGTTCGTTCGGGATAGCGAAGGCCCTGACCTGACGCTTCGCGTCGCACGGCCCACGCAGGTACGCGGCAACGCCCGCTCGACTATCTCGGCCGGCGCAAACGATGGATCGGCTCATGGAACGATGCTCGAGAAGATCGCGACTCTCCTCCGCGCCCCGCAATGCGTCTGGAGAACGTCTCAATGTCCGAGTCGAGCGGACGAATCAGGTGACAGCTCGATGTGCGCGTTGAAGGGAGCGATCAGCATGGCCGTGACAGAGATAGCGAACGATTCGACGGAGGTCGTCGATGGCGGTGGAGCAACGCGTCGAGGCTGGTTCCGCAATGCGACCATCGCCACGCTCGTCGTCGCGGTAGGCGTACTCGGGTGGCTCGCCGTTGAAGCGCGCAAGCGAATGTCAGACGTCGAGGCTCGTGCGAAGACCCTGGAGCGCCGCACCACGGTATTCGAGAGGCACGTCGAATCCTTCGATACGAGAACGATTGCGCGTCGTGTCGATGACCTCGAGCAATCCGTTTCATCGCTCGAGGGCACCTCGTTCGGACTCGTCAGCATCAGTGACGTCAACACCGAGGTAGACGATCTCCGGACGTGCGTAAACAACGCGTTGAGCGACCTCGAGTTTCAGTCGGGCGGTTACGTGTACCTCTCTCAGTGCCTCGGATGAGCTCACGTGCTGAACGCGGACGCCTTTCCAACGCGTGACCGTCGTTTGCTGGCCGTGAAAACCACGCGGCGTGTGGAACGACATTCTCCGAGGCAAGCGCGTCGACTACCTGTAGTTGCGCCGGCGCGAGCTGAGAATCCTGTCTTCAACCGCTTACGGGCCGCACCGCCTGCATCGTTGGAATGGGCCTCCGACCGCTCGTGCTGCCCAGGTCTCCAGTTCGTCTGTGCTGTCGGCACAGGTCTTGAGGTAGTCGGTGGTCCACGATCCTCCGCTGGGTGGAGCTCCGCTGATGGTCGAACACGTCGCGCGGTGCAGAACCAGGTAGCTCGCGGTCGGTCTGCGAGCGGAGTTGGCCACGAAGTCGGAGGGGTGGCGCGCAATCCATCGCGTATAGCCATCGTCGTCGTCGAGGAACCTAGTGATTCTTACCGCAGCGACATTTTATTGGCTGCCAGCAACAACGTGCTGGGGCTAACTCACCACACATACGATGCCGGCGCATGACCGCGATCTGGCGCAGCGACGGTCAGGGTTGGCGGCTTGAGGCGCCGACGGGTTTTGAAGATGAACGAGCGCTCCACGATCTAGTCGAGCAGGCTCCACAAGTGCTTCCTCTCGCGGGCAGTCCCAGCCTCTCTGTGCTTGGTCGCGAGGTTCGCTTCGGGACCGGCTTCGCTGATCTGTTTGCTGTCGAATCGAGTGGCCGTCCGGTCGTCATCGAGGTCAAACTCGCCCACAACGCTGAGGCACGCCGCGCGGTTATCAGCCAGGTGCTTACATACAGCGGCCTCCCTCTACCGCTTGAGCCGAGAGCAACTTGACGCGCGTGACCCTCCTCCGTGCCCTATCGGACAAGGGATACGCGACCATCGCTGAAGCGGTCGGGGCGAACTCTCAGGAAGGGGACTTCGATCAGCAAGCGTTCAACTCTGCGCTGGATCAAAGCCTCACGACAGGTCGCTTCCGCCTAGTCATTGTGCTCGACGATGCGCCACCCGAACTCGTCCAGCTTGTCGGTTACCTCGAGGCGGTAAGGGACAACCTTACGATCGACCTCGTTACCGTTTCAAGGTATGACATCGGCGATTCGGCCATCCTGATTCCTCAGCGAGTCGATCCGGGCCGCGAAGCCTCTGAGCCGCAGCCGATCCAGGTAGCGTCAGCAACCAGCAACGGGGTGCTCGTCGATGGTGCAACTGATTTCGTAAACGCGATTGCGTCGGCACCGAGTGATCAGCAGGTGAAGCTCCAGCTCATGACGGATTGGGCCATCTCGTTGGAGCACGAAGGCTTAGTTCACCTCTTCACGTATCACGGCAAGGTTGAAACGCGGATGACATTGCTGCCACGCCTGAAGACCGACAATGTGGGACTCGTCACGGTATGGAAGGACACCAGCACCGCGTACCTCCAGTTTTGGCGGAGCGTGTTTGATCGCAGGGCGCCGAACTCTCTGCCAAGAGTCAACGCGCTGCTCAGACCCGATGAGGTTCGACAAGGAAACAGCACAGGCACCGTAACCGCGGAACTCCTCGGGGCTCTTACGGATGCCTATCGCGAAGCAGCGCGCGGCATTGTCAGCCCCTAATATGAGCTGCGACGTCGTCTAGCAGGTACCGGCGGCATGACTTACTGCCACGCGATCATGCTGCACCGCGATCCAGGCGACTAGATCGTCTTGCTCAGCCAATCTCTTGCTTGTTGCACGAGCGAGGCTCCTGCCTCGTCGGGTCGCGCGTGTCGTCTGAGCAGTCCCACAGCATCGCTCGCAGACTGACGGGTCCGATGTTGATGTCAGGCAGCGACCCCTTGTGGGAAGCGAAGCTAAAGAGGCCCCCGACACCGACGCCGTACCCGGTCGCGAACGTGGTGAGCTGATATAGGTCGCCGCGCCGCCAATCGCTCGACATGAGCGCGTACTTGATGTCGCCAACTGCGATGCCGGGGAAGACGAGGTCTGGCGTAAGCCGGTGTTTGGTGCCGATCAGTTGTCGGCCGCGCTTTTTCGACCTTGACATAGCCGGTGAGGCCTTCGCGCAAGACGTTGCGTACGCCTTCCTCGATGAGTTCCGGGGTTCGGATCAAGAAGGTCCAGGCTCCGCGCTTCCCGATTCAGTGCTGCGCCCGGTGGCGGCGAGGACGTGACGAGCAAGGACGAATCCAGGCCCGTAGTAGCTGCTGCGCCGGTCGAGCTCTGCGTCCAGATCGCGATGACGTAGCGCTCCGACCCCATCTAGCCTGAGGAGCGCACGTCGAGCGCGCGTACGCAGTTCGGAACTGAAGAGCGGGACGTGGACGATCGCCATAGCTGCCGCGCGCAGGACACGGTTGAGGGGCATGTCGATGTCGTACTCCTCGTAGTCGCAGGCGATGGAGAGCTCGCCTCGGTAGAAGCTGCGCGCCGTGTCGGCGACGATCACACGACCACGAGCGATACGTAGTGAGCCCGACTCGTCGCGGTAATCGGAGAGCAGACCCTTGCGAAGAACATCCTCGAGCGCTGACGCGTACCACGTTGCGACCAGTTCCCATAATCGCGACGAGCTGGCCGCGAACGTTTCCTCCTCTTCGGTTCGCGGAAAGGCGCGCGACCGGTCAAGAAGGAAGTTGAAGTGTTCAAACCGGATCTTTGGTGTGACGACAAGCTGCAAGTCCGGTAGCGCGACGATACCGACGGCGTTCGAGACGACGACGTCATAGAGGCCGGCTTCGACGTATTGGCAGCGGATCACGGTCCGCTGGTCAGCAGGGTCGTCGTCTTCGCGGGGTGGCTCGGGGGAACCCCAGTAGGTCTTTGATCCGACCAGGCGTTGACCGAGGCCGCGGAGAGCGGCCGCCTCGGATTCGGAGAGTTCGAGGCGTTGAGGGCGTGACTCGGTAAGTTCGCGACTACGCACCTGTGCTCGGCCAGAACCGGTCAAGCGTGAATTGCGCGGCTACGTCGGGAAGATCGAAGAAATACTCCTCGATGAGCGGGTAGATCTTTCGGCTCCACACTCGCGAGGCGATCGCTAGTCATCTCCGGCGCCATGAAGAACGTCTGGCCGATCGTGTGATGACGATCGAGCTGCGCTTCGAGCTCATTGTTCAACGAGACAAAGCCGGCTGCCAGGTCGGAAACGAAGTTCGTCCCGCGACCCCGATCGTAGAACGCCTGCAGGATCGACACGTCCGGGAGACACTCGAAGATTTCGAAACGCCTGCGCAATGCAACGTCGATCGTACGGATGCTGCGATCGGCAGTGTTCATCGTCGCGATAAACAGGAGATTCCCCGGGAGCGCGAAGCCTTGGGAGTACTGAAGGTCGATCATCTCGTCGCGGTACTCGAACAAGAACATCAACTCTCCGAGAACACGCGGAACGTTCGCTCGGTTCATCTCATCGAGGACGAGCACATGGGAAAGGTCATTGAGCCGGGCGGCTTCTGCCATCCGCAGCACGACCCCCGGGACAAGGTCAAATTTCACCATGCCGTCAACGACGACTGGCTGCAGACCTTCGATGAAGCTTTCGTACCCGTAACTCGGATGGAACTGAACGAGCCGCCACTGGCGATGACGGTCACCGGTGAGATACCGAGCAACTGCTACGCGACCCAACTCTTGCCCGTGCCAGGAGGGCCGGCCAAGATCACTTGGGGGCTTGGCCCGAGAAGCGCGTCGAGGAGCTCGTCGAGGTCGTAATCGGTCCACAGCGAGCGGTCGGCGAGCCATCCGCGTGTCAGTGGAACTGTCGCCGTCGCCAAGGTTCCCACCTCTACGACATACAGGGGACTTGTTTGACTTCGTAGCCCCGAGGCCAACGAACCTGAGATCGGTTTCGCCGCCCGGGCGATGTCGGTGCGCAGCCACTCAAGGTCTACCGGAGTGATGTCTCGGATGCGCACGTAGACGCTGTGCCGCTGTTCCGGCGGGTAGTAACTCGGCACCCGTTCGGCATCCGTCTCTTCGCGCTTGTTTGTGACCGCCTCGATTTCGGCGCGCCACACCGCAGGATGCGGGCCGGTTCGATACAAGTACGCGAATGTCGGAATATCGGCGTCGAGCTGGTTTTGAAGCACGGCGATGCGCGCGTCGGGTACCCGCCTCGTGCCTCTCGTGACGCTGCCCCACCAGACGCTTCCACGCGCCGAGGCGACCGCGAGATGCTTGTCCATCGTTTCCGGATCGTCTGTGGGATTCCATTTCAAGAGTAAGTGGATCGGATACTCAGTCTCGGCGACGAGCTCTTCGTCTGGCTCTTGTTCGCCCTCGCTGTACAACTCGCTGAGGAGGGTGAGCAACTCTTCCAGGTTCGTACTGAACGTCGTGTCGTCGATTTCGGCGTCAGCCGGGTAGTGGACCGCGCACACCGTGCCCTTCTCGTATTGGGCGCCCAGCCCTTGCGGATCGGCGAGATCGATCGTCCTCGCTAACGATTCGATTTGCATGTCGCCGAGCACCGTTCGCGCCCCAGGCGATGCGTTCGTTGAGCCAGCTCTCCGGGGCAGCCTCATAGTTCCGTTCTCAAGCGTGCTGGTTCCCGAACCGAGCGCTAGGTATGCGGCGTGTCCGTCCGCCGCGAATAGGAGGACGACGTACCAACCCGTCGTCGCCGACGGCGACTGGCCCTTCGAGAAGATCCGCACCCACGGGATCTTGGCCTTGCGGCCTACGCCGTCCTGTCCCTCGACTGACGCGGTAAACGGCAGAGTTGAAGAACTCGGAAGCAGCGCCCGAATCGTGCGGGGGAGCTCCTGACGAACGAGTCTTCCGCGTAGCTGCATCTCAGATGTGTTGTCCTTCGACCAACTCGGCTGCAGCGCGAGAACCTGCTCGATCAGCTCCCCGATCGGCAACAAGTCGGAGTCGCTCGATTCTCCTTCGTCGTTGCGCTCAACGACATGGAAGCCCAGATCTTCCAGTCGACGTTTCGTCGTGACCTCGCCTCCCGAGAACTGATCATGGGTCATCGGTCCCAGGTCGGGATGCTGGTATCCATGCGCCGCACCAAGAATCGGCTTCGAGTCATACAGGTCTCCGTCGTATTCCAGAGGAAGCGGCCGCGCACGGCGGAAGCCGTATCTCGCAAGGAAGGCGTCTCGCCCAAGCTCCTTGAACTCGGCTATCGCCATGAGCACGGCGTCTCGATCTGTGACATCACCTAAGCCCATGGCCTGCCTCTCCACGAGTATCGCTCCGCAACGCTGCCGCGATCTTGGCACCTATTCGTCAACCCTCGCCTTGTCCCTGGAACTGCGGCAGGCACCATGCGACGCCAGCCTCCGCCGAACCGAGAGGCGTACTCACGACACCGAGCTTCTTGGCCACGCGCTGATCTGCGTCTCGTTGAACCCGGGCATCTGACCGGCCTTTATCACCCTCCTTCCGCGAGGTCTCGCCCTTCTCTCTGAGGTAGAGCTCCAGCCATTCGGGAGGCCTCGTTTGTCCACGCGGCGCTCGCTTCATCGCCGCCTCTTGTTCGAGCACCGCTCGCCGTGACGTCGGCTTCGCCCTTCCATACGACGTGTGGCGCGGTGACCGTCGAACCGTCGTCGGATCCGCGCCGGTGACCTTTACGTCGAGCGAGTAGACCAGCGGTGCTTGTTGGGGTGCGAGATTGTTCATTGGGTTGTCCATGACGAAGACACCGGGTTCGTCTGGCAGCTCGACCGTGTCGAGCAACGACCGCGCCACGCCCGTAAACGCGCGCGACGCCATGACCCTGTCGAGGGGATTGGTGCCACCAGCCTTGTTCACGTGATTCGCCCGAGTACATCGCCGCCCACGTCCGTTCACACATTGCCTTCAGTGGTTCCAGCGCTCGACGTACTTGATCGTCCTTGTCAGAGTTCAACGCAGATCCAGAGCGAATCAGCGGAGTCCAGGAGTGCCCAGACCGCCGAATGATCGACGATGAGCTCTTCAAACAGACCGAGGTCTTCGGGCAGCGACACTCCCCGCTTCGTCCGGTTCCGCCGGCTCGCACTGGAACACGAGCCCCAAGTCGGCGCCAGCTGCCTGGAATCGTCGGGACGATCGTGTAGTCGAACGATTCCTCCGTCGCGACGATGACCACCGCACGTGGGGTTCCGAAGTACTCCCCGGGCGATGTTCCTCGTGTCAGCGCGGCCATCAGGTCGTTGGCCGTCGGTCGACTTCCCAACGGACGGCATCCCGGCACTCAGCGTCAGCTCGCCGGCGGCAACACGACCGAATGCATGATTGTCGACGTTGCCCCACGCCCACCTGCACCGGCGACCGATCCTGCCTTCCAGTGACGTGAACTTGAGCGGACGCCGGGGAACTCCATCAAGCAGTTTCGGCGAAGTTGGTTGCAAGGAAGACGTCACAGGCACAGCGTGCTCGCTCTGCCTTGCGGACTGCTTCGCTTGCTCGGCGTCCCATACTGACCGCGCAGTCTTGACGACCTCCGGATCGTCGAACCCGTCACAATCGCAGAGGTCAGGGTTCGCGACGAACATCGTGGAGGTACACGTCGTGGACCCGGTACAACCTCGCCCAACAACCGCACACCTTCGCGAGCCATCCGTTCCGACCGGAGTTCGGCCCGACCGGCGGGCTGTCGAGTAGCTGCGCGAGCGTCGTCCCCCTGAGAGGACGCGGCGCAGAGCCGGAGCCAGACGCCGGGATAGCCGCGGCTCCATCACGCGTGAGCGCCTCGCGCATTAACACGTTAGGCAAAGGCGGGGGTGAGGCATCGGAGTCGAGGAAGACTCGGTCCGGGAGCCCGCTTGGCGCGAGTACGAACCCTCCGTCGGCCTTAACGTCGATACCTGGATACCCGGGTAGCCCGCGAGACATCACTCCCGAACCCGTGAAGTAGGTGCCGGCAGTCCCCTCCGGTTGGGGTCGTAGCGAGCAGGTCGGTTTGGGTAGCCTCTGCGCCGAGTTCGGAGACGATCCTTGCCCAAGCCGCCACACCGTCCATGTCAACATGATGCTGGTCGAGGTCTATGACGACGAGGCGGGATGGTCCGCACGCGATGCCGATGTCAGCGTCGGGATACCGCTCGAACATTTCGACGATTTCCACGCCGTCAGTAGTGGCGCGATCCTTCCCATTTGACCAGCGGACGTACATCCTTGTTCCCGTTTTCGAGCATCGTTACTCGTACCGGGAACACGTTCCACCCACGTTCGCCGTATTGGATCGCTGCGACAAGTGATGCGGACAAGACGTTCACCAAGAGGTCGTAGTCGTAACCAGCGTCGCAGCCTTCAGTTCTGCTCCAGCTGTCTGCGACCGTCGTCGAACGCACTGACATCGCCGCGCTCGCTTATGGTCCCGCACAGTCAGCCCTTGCCGACTTCGTAGTCCTTGTACTCGCCGTTCTTACCTTGGCGCCTGCCGAGGAATCGGAAGAACAGGACGTCGCCCACGCTCGGATCCAACTCCTTGATCTTGGGTCCGAGAACCACAGCGCCCGCGGCCAGCACGAGCTTCGTCGAGCCGTCCTCCAGTTCAAGGTCGAGCGCAGGGGAGCTACCGAACTTCGTATTTTGTTCGAAGAGCTTCGCTACGGTGCCGATGATGTGTTCGCCGGCAGTCTCGGGAATCCACCACTTGTGATCGGCTTGCGCCGATTCTTCAGCTTGTCTTCGCGTTCTTCGAAGTTAGACATTGTTGTTTGTCCTTTGAAATTCGTCGGAACGATTCGCCAACTCGTATCCACAGGGACGACGGTTACTGGGCGCGTTGGTGACAGGAGCATGGAATGACATCACAACGAATCCGCGGCGAATCCGCCGGGCGCGACCGAAGTGGAACGCCAAGAGTGCCGCCATCGCTTTTGTGCAGCCTGTGGTGGCCGCGGTTCGACGCTCGGCGGGCATATGCGTAGTAGGGACGGTGTCGGTTTTCCATACCGACATCCTCAACTACATCGCTACCCGTTCGAGGGTATTGCGCTTTTGTTACACGCGATTTCTCTTGCGACGCATCCGAAGCGCTGCTGGCGTCACCTCGTTATCGGGGAGTCGCGGGCGGCCGACGGGATTCGGGGCAGGTGGCGATGCCAACACGTCCTCCCGGAGATAGGGCCGAAGCAGCTCCAGCACGCACGGTCGAGGCACAAGACATCCATGGGGGTCGTCGCTCGCAGGTCCTGGCGCCGAGCGGGCCGAGGCACTCAGGGGGCAAGTTCTTGCGGTAGGTCGTGCCCGGACTCTTATGACCAGGCATGCTGTCGTCTTCGGATCGTCCTTCTACCGACGCATGACGCTGGCCCGGTAGTCAAGCTCCCGTTCGCGGTTCTCCTCAATGTCGTCGCTAAACGGCGCGAGCCAGTCCATACCGGGAAACGGTAGCCCACAATTATCAACGCCGCGGCCCCGAGGTCAATACCTCATGCAACACCTGACCACGCTCGCCATAAAGGACCCGGACAGCGAACGCACGATGGGACAAACGGCGGCATTTGGGCTATTACCGCAACAGCGTTCCGACCTCACTCTCAGCGGCTGCGCCGCCGAGTATACGTTCGCGAGAACACTCACTGTGGCCTTAGCGTTCGGGATGGACCATCTGCGTTACTTGGTGTTTTGGCGGATCGGTCGTGGCGCACGAGCCGACATCGCATGCGATAGGCACGGCGGGGTCGCCAAGGACGCCTAGCACCGAAAGGCATATCTCCAACGATGATGGACAACTCAGGCCCCACGGTCATCGAGTCTGTGCGGCTTGCACACGAGGGCCGTGCTACGGAACCTGTCCGATCTACGAGGTCACGCTCTACCGCGACGGAACGGCGACATAGGAGAGATCGTCGCCCGACCGACTCGGCGATTTCGCCGGCGAGGTCAGTCAACAAGAACTTGGACCGCGCTTTCGCGCTTTATCGACCGCGCCGGGTTCTTGGGGTGGAACGATGAGTACCACGTCGAGGTCACCGATCATCCGACCTACGAGCTGGAGGTCGGACGTGCTCACGACAAGAAGCGAGTCGTCCAATACGCAACGAACGAGCCGCCTGACTTCTGGGTGATCGCCGCGCTTGTTGACGGAATTGCGTCACGGGTCGAATGGGTGCCGCAAGGAACACGCGACCAGCAACTCCTTAGCCGCCTTGACACGGCGCTGAAATGAAAAGGCGCCGACGCGCTCGGAGCCGTCACCTGGTCAGGCCATCTCCGCCGCAGTCGACCCCAGGGTCGCGTATGCGTACCCGTACTCAGCGGGCATGGGTAAACGGACGCAAATGCGTGCGCGTCCTCCGTTGCCGCCGTGACAGTTCGGGAGCAGACTGACTCTGCGTTGTGTTCATGAGCGTTGGCGCGAGCAAAGTTTCGGCTCTCGACTGCGAGGTACGGGGATGAGGTCGTCTCATCGCAAGGGTCGGTTGCGGGTTCTGCTGCTTGCGTGCCTGCTTCTCGTGGGTGCGGCGCAAATCGGTTCGGTGCCGTTCGCGGAACCCGCTTCTGCAACGCCCTCGCTCCCATCAGGTGCTTGGGCTCGGTCCTGCGTCCACAAGCTGACAGGCATATGTGGCGGTTTGGGAAAATAGGCAGTGGCACTCGCGTCTCGATGGCGTGTTGGCTCAAAGGGAAACGCCCTACGGATGAGGCAGATACCTCTGACATGTGGTTCCTCGTGCGGCGTGGCGATGGTTTGGAGGCCTTCGTGCACAGTTTCGCGAATACCGAGAGAGGTGCAGACACCCGGTAGGCCGTGGTGTCGTGACGTGCAACGCGTCGATGCGGGGCTAAGAGGCCATCGAACGCATGGAACAGGATAGGGCGAGCGAAGGAGACAGGGCACCCTTCCAAGAGTCCGAACATTGGGACGGTTATTGGTCTGGCGACTGCCCGAAGCTCCCCTATGTCGCGTACGAAGATACAACTCTCCCGGGGCACCTAAAGCGAGGTCATTGCGAAGGACGTGTTCAGCTACTACTGGAACGACCCGTCGCGCGTGAAGGGAAGCGGGTACCCCCTCTACGGCGCGCTCGTTGGTTTCGACGTTACGAAATACGGGCACATCGCGGTCGCTGTCGGAGCCAGACGAATGGCGACGACGGTCGGCGTAGACCCGCAACGCGAGGAAAACACGATTCAGGACTGGTATAGCGTCCCCGCCTATAGCGCCAACTATCGCGGCTGGGTCCTTCCCTGACGGTCAGGCACTCGCCACGTCCGACTCACCGGCGGCGCGCACCGCTGTGGAAGTGCGTCCGTACGTCACCGACTCACCGGTCAGGGTCGGGGCCGTAGGTGTGTCCTGCACTGCGAAGTTGGGGCGACGGGCAAGCCGGGGCGGCAGACGTCACCCACTTGACGAATGCGTGGCCGCTCCGCTTCTCTAGCTAGCAGCACTCATGCAGAACAGGTGGTCGTCGTACTCGGTGATGGTCTTGCCCGGCCAGTGCTTGTAGACGTCGCCGACCTCGAAGTCCTCGAACAGCCGGCCGAAGGGACGCTCGTACACGGTCATGTGCGAAACCGTACTCAGCCGGCGCTCCCGGGAGACGATCGGCGCCGCTACTGCCTCGCAGCAGCGCGCGCGAGCAGGCCGCGCGCGATCACCAGACGCTGGATCTCGTTGGTGCCCTCACCGATGATCATCAACGGCGCATCGCGGTAGTACCGCTCCACCGGGAGCTCGGTGGTGTAGCCGACGCCGCCGTGAATGCGCATCGCATCGGTCGCGATCTCGAAGGCGGCCTCGCTCGCGAACAGCTTGGCCATCCCCGCTTCCACATCGGCGCGCTCGCCGGCCTGTTTGCGCTCGGCGGCGGACTTGGTGAGCAGCCGCGCCGCCTCGAGCTTCGTCGCCATGTCGGCGAGCTTCAACTGGATGGCTTGATGCTCGCCGATGGCCTTGCCCATCGTCCGCCGCTCCTGGGCGTACGCAAGCGCGGCATCGAACGCTGCTCGTGCGACACCAACGGCGCGCGCCGCAATGTTGATGCGGCCGACCTCGAGCGCACCGAGGATGTACGAGAGACCACGCCCGGAATCCCCGAGCATCGCGTCCGCGGGCACGCGGTGACCGTCGTATTGCATCTCGACCGTCTCGATGCCCTTGTACCCGAGCTTTCCGATGTTGCGGCTCACCGTGATCCCGCCGAACTTCTCCCCGGGATCCTTCTCGACGATGAAGCACGAGATGCCTTCTTCGGTGCGGGCCGCGAGCGCGACGATTCCCGCCCGCTCGCCGTTGGTCACCCACATCTTCGTTCCGGTGATCACGTACTCCTCGCCGTCGCGCGCTGCACGGCAGGAGATGTTGCGCGTGTCACTCCCGGCATCGGGCTCGGAGAGCGAGAGACAGCCTCGGATCTCGCCGGTTGCGAGACGCGGGAGCCAGCGCTGCTTCTGTGCCTCGGTGCCGTGGTGCACGATGAGGTGCGCGGCGATCGTGTGCGTGTTCACGATGCCGGACAACGACATCCATCCGTACGCGAGCTCCTCGACGACGCCGATGTAGGTGAGCAGGTCGAGACCGAGACCGCCGTACTCGTTCGGGATCGCGATGCCGAACAGGCCGAGGTCCTTCATCTGCGCCACGATGCGCTCGGGATACGTGTCCGCGTGCTCCATCTCGGACGCAACGGGAACGACCTCGCGGGCGACGAAGCGGCGTACCGTCTCGACGAGCTCGCGCCGGACGTCCGGATCAGTGACGGTCGGGCTCATATCGGGAGCCTAGAAGGGGGCTTGGCCCGCTGCACCGGGCCGGTACCCTCGGCCTCCGGATGATGGATCACCGCACGATGATGGGGTTCCGGCGCGACGAGTCGCTCGCCCAGCACCGGATCGACCGCGCCGTCATGCGGCGCGTCCTCCGCTACATCCGGCCGTACACCCGGCAGCTGGTCGCGTTCGTCGTCACCGTCGTCGCGGGCTCCATTGCCACCGCGGTCTCGCCTCTGCTCCTGAAGAGCCTGCTGGACACCGCGATTCCGCACCACGACCGCACGCTCGTGATGTGGATCGCGTTGGGCGCGGTCGGGCTCGCGCTCGCCAACGGCGCGCTCTCGCTGGTCCAGCGGTACTACTCGGCACGCATCGGTGAGGGCCTGATCTACGACCTGCGGGTCGCGCTGTTCGACCATGTGCAGCGGATGCCGATCGCGTTCTTCACCCGCACCCAGACCGGTTCCCTGCAGTCGCGGCTGAACAGCGACGTCATCGGCGCGCAGCAAGCCGTGACCAGCACGCTCGGCACCGTGCTCCAGAACTTCATCCAGCTCGTCGTGACGCTCGCGATCATGTTCCGACTCGACTGGCGCGTCACGCTCCTGACCCTCGTCGCGCTACCCGCCTTCATCTACCCCGCCCGGTGGCTCGGGCCGCGCATTCAGCGACTCGCACGCATCGGCATGCAACAGAACGCGGAGATGAACACCATCACCGCCGAGCGCTTCAACGTGGCCGGCGCGATGCTCGCCAAGCTCTTCGGTCGCCCCGACCGCGAGCGGGACGAGTTCGCGACGCGCGCCGCCAATGTGCGCGACGTCGGCGTCACCACCGCGATGTACAGCCGGGTGCTGTTCATCGCGCTCGGACTGGTGACGGCGATCGGCACCGCGATCGTGTTCTGGATCGGTGGCGACCTCGCGATCTCCGGCACCATCACGGTCGGCACCTTGTCGGCGTTCGTCCTCTACGTGCAGCAGATCTATCAACCACTGGCTCAGCTCACGAACTCGCGGGTCGACGTCCTCACCGCGCTCGTGTCATTCGAACGCGTCTTCGAGGTTCTCGACTTCCCGGCCGCCATCGCCGACCGGCCCGACGCCGTGGAGCTCGTCGAGCCCCGCGGTCGCATCGAGCTCGACCACGTCTGGTTCCGGCATCCACCGGGCCGCGACGTGTCGTTGGAATCGCTGGAGGCACCCGGCACGCCCGGCGGCGACGAACCGAGCGACTGGATCCTGCGCGACCTCTCGTTGGTCGTGGAACCCGGCGACACCGTCGCGCTCGTCGGACCGTCGGGTGCAGGCAAGACCACGATCGCGATGCTCGTGCCCGCGTGTCAACGAAACCGTCCAGGGCGCGGTTCGCATCGACGGGCACGACGTGCGGGAGCTGACACTCGAGTCGTTGCACGCGGCGATCGGACTGGTGCCCCAGGACCCGCACCTCTTCCACGACACGATCCGCGCCAACCTTCGGTTCGCGCAGCCGGCGGCCACGGACGACGACCTGGAGCAGGCGTTGCGCCGAGCCCGCATCTGGGACCTCGTCACATCGCTTCCCGACGGCCTCGAGACCGTCGTCGGTGAGCGCGGCTACCGCATGTCGGGCGGCGAGAAGCAACGTCTGGCGATCGCGCGCTTGTTGCTCAAGAACCCGAGGATCGTCATCCTCGACGAGGCGACATCACACCTCGACTCGGAGTCGGAAGTCGCGATCCAACGCGCGTTCGACGAAGCATTGCGCGGACGTACGGCCATCGTGATCGCGCACCGGATGTCCACGATCGTGGACGCCGATCGCATCCTCGTGGTCGACGGCGGTCGTATCGTCGAATCCGGCTCGCACGCCGAGCTGCTCGCTCGCGGCGGGCTGTACGCCGAGCTGTCCCGAACGCAACGCGGCGGCTCGAGCGAAGACACGGCCGCGACCGAGGCTCCGAGAACCGCCTGACCGGGGGCGTGGACAAGCTCCTGCGGGCGGCAACTACCATCCCGCGGACTTTGCGATGACCGACACGACTCCGGCCGGCACCGACCCCCATCCCGACGAGACCCGTCGCGCGCGGCTCGCCGCGCGTCGCCATCGCAACACGCGCGTGGCCGTTGCCGGGCTCGTCGTGATCCTCGTCGCGGCCGCAATCGCGGTCGGCGCGTACGCGCTCAACAACGAGGACTCGCCCGCCAGGACCCCCGCCGGCGCACAACCCACATCACCGCTCGGTCCCGCGAAGGAGCTGCCGCAGGTGGCGGCGGCGAACAAGCGGGCGCCGGTACGCGCCCTGGACCACGCGCACCCGCTGCGCCTCTGGGTCGGTGGTGACTCGCTCGCCGGCTCGTTCGGGCCCGCACTCGGCGATTTGGAGGGCGCGACCGGCGTGGTCTCGACGCAGATCGACTACAAGGTGTCCAGCGGGCTGTGGAGCAACGACATCCGCGATTGGTACGGCCGCGCCACCGAGCAGATGACCAGCGCGAATCCGGAGGCAATCGTGTTCATGATCGGCACGAACGACACGTCGGTCGTCAACAACGTCGACGGGAACCAGGACGGGACACCGGACTGGGAGGTCGTATATCGCGCCAAGGTCGCGCGGCTCATGGACCTGTTCGTCGGTCCGGCCCACCGCACCGTGTTCTGGCTCGGCGCCCCGACCCTCGGCACGAACAACATGGACAGCGCAGCCGTGAAGATCGACAAGGTCGCCCAGCAGGAAGCCGCGAAGCGCAGCCCGGATGTCTTCTTCGTCGACACGTATCGCATGTTCCAGGGCCCCGACGGCTCGTACTCGCGGACGATCCTCGACGAGAAGGGGATCGCGATCACGGCGCGCATCGGTGACGGTGTGCACTTCACTCCCAGCGGTGCGGAGTACCTCGGGCGCGCGGTGTTCCGGCTCGTCGATGCGCGGTGGCACGTGAACAAGCAAGCAGACCGCGCGCACCCGATCGAGTGGTCGCTGGCCCCCGGGAGCGGCGAGAACGTGCCGGGCTACGCGAGCCCGCCGCGTCCCGTGCTACACGTATACGGGAACGAACCCACCGGTCACGAGCGTCACGGCGCCACCGACGACGATCGCGCCCGCGCCGCCCCCAACGACCGCTCCCCCGCCCCCGACGACGGCAAAGCCGACGATCACTGTGCCTACGGCTACCACGAAGCCGCCATCGCATCCGTGATTCGCGCTGGCTCTCTGGGCGGGCCCTAACGTGCGGTAATGGCCGGCTCATCGCACGCGGATCAGCTCGCCGCGGCGGCGCGCGCGGTCGAGGTCGCGGGCGTGGCCGTCGACGGCGCGGCTCGGCACCTTGCATCGGCCACGACGCTGGACGGCAAGGTCTCGGTCGCCAAGCTCGACGAGCACCAGGTCGTGGCGTACGACCTCGCACACGCGGCCGCCGCGGTCGAGGCGTCGCGCGTGATGTGCGTCTACGGCGAGCACGGCGAGATCGAGTCGATGCTCGCGCGGGCGTACGTCGCCGACGCATACGCGGACCTGGCGGCGCGGATCGCCGGTCGGGACCAGGCGTGGGGCGTCGATCCCGCGGACCTGGGCCCGGCGCACGACTTCGTGATGGCCCACCGGGATCCGGCGTTCCTCGAGGCCCTGGCCGACCAGTGCGCCAAGCACGGCTCCGGACCTTCGCACCTCTCCGACGACTTCGAGCTCGTCGCCGACACGTTCCGTCGCTTCGCCGAGGACAAGATCCGGCCCGCGGCCGAGCACGTGCACCGCACGAACGCGGACGTGCCCGAGGACATCATCACGGGCCTCGCCGAGATCGGCGGGTTCGGCCTGTCGGTGCCCGAGGAGTACGACGGCTTCGCGACCGGCGACGAGTCCGACTACATCGGCATGGTCGTCGCGACCGAGGAGCTGTCGCGAGGGTCGCTCGGCATTGGCGGCTCTCTGGTGACCCGGCCCGAGATCCTCACGCGCGCCCTCGTCGCCGGGGGCACCGAAGCGCAGAAACAGGCCTGGCTCCCCCGCATCGCCAGCGGCGAGCTGATGGTCGGCATCATGGTCACCGAGCCCGACTTCGGCTCGGACGTCGCCGGCGTGAAAGCGACCGCGGTCGCGACCGAGGGCGGATGGCTGGTGAACGGCGTGAAGACGTGGGCGACGTTCGCGGGGCGCGCCAACGTGCTGATGCTGCTGGCACGGACCGACCCCGACCGCACATTGGGCCACCGCGGCCTGTCCGTCCTCATCGTCGAGAAGCCCGAGGCCGAGGGACACGCGTTCGCGTTCGAGGACAGCCGAGGCGGGAAGATGGAAGGTCGCGCGATCGACACGATCGGGTACCGGGGGATGCACTCCTACGAGGTCGCCTTCGACAACTGGTTCGTGCCCGCCGAGAACCTGATCGGGGGCGAGGCCGGCCTCGGGCGCGGCTTCTATCTGCAGATGGCGGGCTTCGAGAACGGGCGCCTGCAGACCGCGGCGCGGGCCGTCGGTCTGATGCAAGCCGCCTTCGAGGCGGGACTGGCGTACGCCCAGGAGCGCAAGGTGTTCGGCAAGCCCGTCTTCGAGTACCAGCTCTCGAAGGCCAAGCTGGCGCGCATGGCCGCGCTGATCCAGGCCGGGCGGCAATTCTCCTACGACGTCGCCCGCAAGATGGCCGCCGGAGAGGGCACGCTCGAGGCGTCGATGGTCAAGGCCTACGTGTGCCGGGCGGCCGAGTGGGTCACCCGGGAGGCGATGCAGCTCCACGGGGGCATGGGCTACGCCGAGGAGTTCCCGGTCTCACGGTTCTTCGTCGACGCCCGGGTGCTGTCGATCTTCGAAGGGGCCGACGAGACCCTCTGTTTGCGGGTGATCGCCCGGCGCCTCGCCGAGCAGGCCGGAGCCCCCGCCTGAAGATCTCCCAAATATGAGGATTTACCCTATTCTCCCCCGCCGCGGCGTGCCGATGGACATGACACGTGCTCGCGGGCGTCTGCTCGCGCAGCGTCATGCGCAGAGAAAAGGGAGTTTCTCATGATCATTCTCGCAGTTATCGGCGCGATCGCAGCGCTGGCCGGGTTCTTCGTCGTGCGGAGCAAGGGCAAGGCCACCACCGCGGCGAAGCGCTAAACGAACTACCCCGCCCCGACCAATCGGGGCACCAGGGGCGGCCCGGGCTCGAGGCGGTGCAGTCGCGCGGCGGCGCGCGTCGCCAGGTCGGGAACGAAGGGTCGCAGCTCGTCGACAACGGTGCTGGTCGCGTGCAACAGCGTGGCCAGCACCGGTCGACGCTGCTCTTCAGCCAGATGCCACGGCGCGGTCTGCTCCAGATACCGGTTGGTCTCGCCGACGAGCCCGATGATCGCCTCGCACGCGCGTCGCAGATCGAGGACGTCGATCGCACCGTCGACCGCTCGCGAGGTCGCGCGGCACGACTGCACCAGTGAGGACTCGTCGGCCCGGGAGGGCAGTGACGAGCCCGATCGCAGGTGACGCCAGCGCCACCACCCGCTGCACGAGGTTGCCGGCACCGTGGGCGAGGTCGCGGTTCACCGTCTCGACGAGTCGCGACTCCGAGAAGCTCGTCTCGCCGACCCGGGCGACGTCGCATGCACACCACCACCTGACCGCATCGGAGCCGTAGCGCTCGACGAGCGACGTCGGGTCGACCGTGTTCCCGAGTGACTTGCCGATCTTGCGGCCGCCGAGCGTCACGTAGTCGTGCACGAGCAGCACATCCGGGAGCGGCAAACCGGCCGCGAGCAGGAGCGCGGGCCAGATCACGGCATGGAAGCGCACGATGCCCTTGCCGATCACGTGCCGGCGCTCGGCGGCGCTGGTCCAGCGGGCGAACCCCGGCGCGCTCACGTAGCTCGCCAGCGCGTCGAACCACACGTAGACGACCTGGTCGGCGTCGCCGGGGACGGGGATGCCCCAGTCGCCGATGCGGGCGCCCGGGCGTGACACGCTGACGTCCCCGACGCCGCCGTCGAGGAAGCCGAGCACCTCGTTGCGACGCGCCGCGGGCTCGACCCGCAGGCGGCCGCTCGCGATCAGCTGCCGAAGCTGTGCCGCATAGCGGGAAAGCCGGAAGAACCAGTTCTCCTCCTCGAGGAGCTCGAGGGGCCGGTCGTGCTCCGGGCACGGGTCGTCGCGGAACTCCTCGCATCCCGTGCAGTAGGAAGCGCGGTACTCGGCGCGGTAGAGGTCGCCGGCCTCGAAGCACCGTCGCCAGAGCTCGGCGACGACCGGCGCATGACGCGGGTCGTCGCTCGTGCGGATGAAGTCGTCGTACGACACGTGCAACGCGTCGGCGAGGTGCCGGAACCGGCGTGCGTTGTCGGCCACGAACGCCGCGACCGGGACACCGGCACGAGCGGCGGCCTGCACGTTCTTGGCCGCATGCTCGTCGGTGCCCGTGAGGAACCGCACCGCACGGCCGCGGGCGCGCGCGTGACGCGCGACGACGTCGGCCTGCACGTATTCGACCGCGTGTCCGAGATGCGGCGCGGCGTTGACGAACGGAAGGGCCGTCGTGAGCTGTAGATCGTCCATTGGTCATCCTCCGACACCACGTGTCGGTGCACGACCATTGGACGGACGGACCCCGGCACGCGGCAGGGTCCGAAAAGGCGCGTCAGGACCCCGTAGCGGGGTCCATCATTCGGGTGCGCGCCGTGTTCACGAGGCTGACTGTACCGGCGGACCGAAGCCGCACCCGACGCATTTTCCTCAGTCGGCGGAGCGGCGCAGTCCCGCGCGCTCGCCGCGGGCGACGACCTTCTCGGCGACCTTGCGCGACGCCTCGTCGATCATCTCGTCGCCGAACATGACCGCGCCCTTGCGGTCGCCCTCGGTCGTCGCCTTCTCGTAAGCCTCGAGGATGTCCTTCGCCCGGTCGAAGCGCTCCTGGCTGATGCCGAACACCTCGTTCAGGATCTTCACCTGGTCCGGGTGCAGCGCCCACTTGCCGTCGTAACCGAGGATCTGCGTGCGCCGGCAGAACTCCCGGAACCCTTCGGGGTCGCGCACCTTCACATAGGGCCCGTCGATCACCTGCAGACCATTCGCCCGGCCCGCCATCAGGATCTTGACGAACACGTAGTGGAAGTAGTCGCCCGGGTATTCGGGGATGTCGAGCCCGCCGGCCAACGACGGCATCTCCATCGAGGCGGACATGTCAACCGGGCCGAGGATGATCGTCTCCAGCCGGTCGGACGCCGCGCAGATCTCCTCGACGTTGATGATCCCGCGGGCGGTCTCGATCTGGGCCTCGATACCGACGCGCGACTGGCGGCCCGTGACCTTCTCGATCTGGGTGAGGAGCATGTCCAGCGCCTGTACGTCGCCGGCGTTCTGCACCTTGGGCAGCATCAGCTCGTCGAGTCGCTCGCCCGCACCTTCCACCACCTCGATGACGTCGCGATACGTCCACTCGGTGTCCCACACGTTGACCCGGACACACAACACGGTGTCGCCCCAGTCGAGCTCGTTGATCGCCTTCACGACCTTGGCACGGGCGGCCGGCTTCTCGAGCGGCGCGACCGCGTCCTCGAGGTCGAGGAACACCATGTCGGCACCGAGGCCGGGCGCCTTGGCGAGCATCTTCTCGCTCGAACCCGGAACCGACAGGCAGGACCGACGCGGCAGCGTGCGTGAGCGCTCAGACATACAGCCAGGCTAAATGCCCCGGCTGCAGGCGCTCCAACCCTGCGATGCTCCTTCCGTGGAAGCCGCCGCGCTGGCCCAAGCGATCGGAGTCGAGCTCGTGCGGAAGCTCGCGCACGGTGAAGGTGCCGGGGCGTACGAGGTACGCATGACCAACGGCACGGCCGCGGTGCTGAAGGTGGACGCGGACGACGTGCTCGACTTCGGGCACTCGACCAGGTTCACCGAGGCGCTGCACGGCCGGGGATACCCCGTGCCGGCGTGCCTCGCGACGGGGGAGGTCGACGGAACTGGCTACTTGCTCACGGAGCTCGTGCCGGGCGAGGCCATCGAGCAGATCACGGCGGCGCACGTGCCGCAGGTCGTCGCTTTGATCGAGTTGCAACGCGACATCGGGCTGCCGGGCCACGCGTCGTGGGTCGCCGACATGGTTGCGAGCCTGACCGATGGTTTCGTCGGCTATTGCGAGCTCGGCACCTTCCGCGCGCACGACCCCGCGCTGCTCGCCCGCTTGCAGGACATCGCGCTGCGGTCGCGCACGACCTGGACGTCGCCGGCCGCGACGTCGTGCACTACGACTTCTCGCCGTACAACGTCCTCGCCGACGGTGACCGCATCACCGGCGTCGTCGACTGGCAGGGCGCGACGAGCGGCGACGCGGCATTCGATCTCGTCACTCTCGCGTACTACACGTATGACTTCGCGCTGCGGGATCGGCTCCTCGACGCGGCGCGGGCGCTCACCTGTCCCGGTGCGCTTCGCCTGTACGCCGCGCACATGGTGTTGCGGCAGGTCGACTGGTCGCTCCGCCACCAGGACGACACCGCGGTCTGGTGGTCGACCGGGATGGGCGAAGCGCTTCTCGAGGTGCTCGACGCGCAGCTCGCGCCGGTCACGTCACCCTTCGGACTGGGAGTGCCTGCTCGTACGAGAGACCTTGACGGAGCTGTGCACGCTCGACGAGTTCTTGACCGATCCCGACGTCAACTTCTGGGTGGTGTTGTTCGAGACATTCACCGAACTGTTGCTGTTCACGTGCTTGTTGGCTGTCGTGACCGAAGACGCGTTCGCCCGCAAATGCGTGTCGACGTTTGCATTCGTGTTCCCGCCATCCTGCACGTTCGACACGACCTGCGAACCGTTCGGCGCGGGCACCGCGCCGGCGCCGGCGAAGTCACGGGAGCCGGCGTTATTGGTGTGCAAGGGCAACGTCGGCACGGCGGGCTCCGCGACAGCCTTGTGCTTCGCGGCCTTGTGCTTCGCGGCCTTGTGCTTCGCGGGCCTGTGCGTCACAGCCCGGTGGCCCCATTGATAGGGCACGACGGCGGTCGCCGCTTCGGGCAACTGGAGCGCAGGCGCGTGGCCGGGCGCGGAGGGCGCGTCCGCCCCAACATTCGGAAGAACCAGCGTGACGAGCGCGGCGAGCGCGACGGTTGCGCCGCCTCCCATCACGAGGCTTCGCAGCCGCGGCAGGCGCGTACGCTCTGCAAGAACGGGCGAGGTCTCCACGACTTCGCCCGTCATTTCCGCGACGACGCCCGTCACTCCCGCTATGACGCCCGTCATTTTCAACCTCCAACATCGCCCCACGTATTTGCGGAATCCTACACACATGCATTTCGAATTGCTTCTCGACTTCGACATTGTGTTACTGGGTAGTTTTGGACATGACCAATCTTGACCAAATCGCCGACGGTGTATTCGTGTGGTTGCAACGCGGCGGCGAGTCGGGCGTGAGCAACGCCGGCGTGATTGCCGACGACGACGGGCTCACGATCATCGACACGCTGATGGTGCGATCGCAATGGGAACCGTTCGCGGCTGCAGTCGCGAAGCTCGGTCAACCGATCAGGAGACTGCTCCTCACGCACGCACACGTCGACCATGTCGGCGGCACGAAAGCCTTCCCGAACGCGGCCGTCTTCGGCTCACCCCAAACCAGCGATCTCCTCGACGGCGAGATGCCCGTCGATGCGTACAAGGCGTTCATGCCGGCGTTCGACGCCGAGTTCGACGAGCTCGCCGAGATCGGCACCCGACCCGTCACCCATCTCGTCACCGACGCGGCCCAGCTGACGCCGCGCGTCGAGGTGTTGCCGGCAACGGGCCACACCGCCGGCGACCTCATGGCGCTCGTCGCCGACGTCGACGTGCTGTTCGCGGGCGACCTGTGCTTCTTCGGCGTCACCCCGCTTGCATTCCAGGGGGATCCCAGGATGTGGGCCGACGTGCTCGACGCGGTGGCCGACCTCGCCGATGTGATCGTGCCGGGTCACGGACCCGTCGGGGGCGAGGCCGAAGTGCGACTGCTGCAGCAGTACCTCCGGCACTGCGTGTCGGGCGAGATCCCACCGGGACCATGGGATGCCTGGCCCGAGCGCGACCCGCGCGACACGATCAATATCGAGCGGGCGCGGCTCCTGGCCCAGGGTCGCGACGAGATTCCGCCTGCGATGATGCGCGCCCTCGGCGCCTGAGCTGCGACACCCATCCGTCCTCGGCGTGCTCGTGCGCGACATGCGCCGCCCGCGCCTCCATCACGTCGGTCCGCGTGATGTCGCCGACGTGCCGGCCGTCGGCGTCGACGGCCGCGAGCTGCTCGAGGTGGCCCTCCAGCATCTGGACGAGCGCGTCCAGGAGTGACGCCTCCGGGAGCACCGAAGCCGGGGAGGGCGCCGACGACGGCCCGGCAGCGCTCATCACGTCGGCGACGCGAGTCGCGGACAGCACATCGGGCGTGTACTCCGCGGCACATGGAGCCCGCGCCGCGCAAGCTTCTCGGTCATCAGGTGCTGATCGAGCAACGCCCCGGACACCAGATCGGCGAGCACGACCGCCCCGATCAGCGGGAGGATGGCCTGATAGTCGCGGGTCAGCTCGAACGCGAACACGATCGAGGTGAACGTCGCAGCGCGTCGACGCCCCGAACGTCGCGGCCATCGCAACCACGATGATCGCCGCCGGTGCGACGCTGACGCCCGGCGCGACCTGGTGCACGGCGGCTTCGAAGAGCCCGCCGAACGTCGCGCCGACCAAGAGGATCGGCGCGAGCGTGCCGCCCGAAGTTCCGGAGCCGAGCGCGAACCACCACACGACCAACTTCCCGACCAGGAGCGCGGCGAGCGTGCCGGCCGCGAGGCGGGAGGCGAGCGTGTCGGTGATCGCGTCGTAGCCCACGCCGAGCGCCCGCGGCACCGCGAGCCCGACGAGTGCGAACAGCGCCCCGCCGATGATCGGGTGCCAGAACTCGCTGACCGGGAGCCGTCGATAGCCCGCCTCGACCACGAACAACCCCTTGCACACCACTGCCGCGAGCAACCCGCACAGCACACCCAGCAAGGCGAAGATCGGGAGCTCGCCGAGGCCGCTGAAGCCGTGCGCCGGGACCGCGAACAGCGGCCCGCCGCCCGCGTACCAGGCGTGGACGCCCGCCGCGACGCTTGCCGCGACCGCGAGCGGGACGAAGGCGCGTGGCGAGAACTCGAAGAGCAGGAGCTCGATCGCCAGCACCACTGCCGCCAGTGGCGCACCGAAGGTCGCGGCCATCCCCGCCGCCGCGCCCGAGGCGAGCAGGATCTTGCGTTCGGCCGCGGACATGCGCAGCGCCTGCCCGACCAGCGACCCGAGCGCGCCGCCCGTGACGATGATCGGCCCCTCGGCGCCGAACGGTCCGCCGGTGCCGATCGCGACCGCGGCCGACAACGGCTTCGCGAGCGCGGCGCGCGGCGAGATGCGGCTGCGGCGCACGAGCACCGCCTCCATTGCCTCGGGGATCCCGTGGCCCCGAATGACCGGCGCCCACATGGCGAGCAACGAAACGACCAGACCGCCGGCCATCGCCGTCGGCACGATCCACCAGCCGGGCTGGTAGTGCGCGAGCGACGGCAGCTCCCACCCGACCCGGTGCATCAGCGCCAGGTTCGACAGCAACCCGATGAGCCGGAGCAGGACCCACGATGCGCCGCCGCCCGCGAGCCCGAGCAGCAGGGCGAGCGCCGACAGGTAGGCCAAGCGGCCCGGCGACGAATTCATATCGTACTACGATATACCCGTGGCCGAGCGCGACCCGGAGCTGCACGAACGCGGACTACGAGCGGCTCCTCGAGTTCCGCACCGGCCTCCGGCGCTTCGAGCGGTGGAGCGAGTCGCAGTCGACCCGCATCGGGATTACGCCTGCCCACCACCAGCTGCTCCTCGCGATTCGTGGCCATGCCGAACCGGAGGGGCCGACGATGGGGGATGTCGCGGAGAGCTTGCTGCTGCGGCATCACAGCGCGGTCGGGCTGGTCAACCGCGCGGTGACGGCCGGGCTCGTCGAGCGAAACGCCGACCCCGGCGACCACCGTGTCGTCCGGTTGCGGCTCACGCCGCTCGGATCGCGCCGCGTGCGTCAGCTCAGCCGGCTGCACCTCGAGGAGCTACGGCGGCTCGCGCCCCGCATGCGGTCACTTTGGACGGACCTCGATACATCAACGGCTGCGCTCGGCGGGTAAGGACAGAGACGTATGCCGTTCTGGGGACACAACGACCCGCCGCCGCCGTTCTGGGGGCACGAGCCCGTCCCGAAGATCGATGCCGACACTTGCGCGCAGGCCGTCGAAAAGGGTGCGCTGCTCATCGACCTCGGGGCGCCCGAAGACTGGCTCGTCGCCCACATGCCTGACGCGTTGCTCGTCGAGCCCGAGCTGTTGGACGTGGAGCTCGATCGGATCGCCAAGGACCGGTCGATTGTCGTGGCCGGCCGCGACGCAGGACTCGCCGAGGAGGTCGTCGCGGCGATGCGCGGCAAGGGCTACGACGCCGCGGTCCTCGAAGGCGGCGTCTTCGGTTGGCGCGCGTCGGGTCGCGACCTCGTGCGCGCCGACGGCAGGCCCGCCCGCTAGCTCCCTGCCAGGCGGTCGCGCAGGAACGCGACCGTCGCCGTCCAGGACTTGTCGGCGGCGGCTTCGTCGTGGGTGCCGAGCGCGTTCTCCTCGTTGGCGAACGCGTGCCCCGTGCCCGGGTGCATCTCGAACACGACGTCCTTGCCCATGCCCCGCAGCCGGCCTTCGAGCTCCTTGATCGCACCGGGCGGGAAGAAGTCGTCGTTCTCGGCGTAGTGGCCGTGTACCGGTGCGCTCAGATTCGACCAATCGGGCGCTCCCTCACCGAGCGGTGCGCCGTAGAAGGGCGCGGCGGCGCCGATCTTGTCGCCCTGCTGGGCGGCGACGATCAGCGCGAGCATCCCGCCCATGCAGAAGCCGACGACGCCGACCTTGTCGCCTTGCACCGCTTCGTGCGCGCGCAAGAAGTCGACGGCGCCGCCCATGTCGCGCGCGGCTCGGTCCGCGGGGAGCGTCGACATGAGCCGGCCGGCTTTGTCCATCTCGGTGTGCTCCGCGATCTCGCCCCGGAAGAGATCGGGCGCGAGCGCGACGAACCCTTCACCGGCGAGCCGGTCGCACACCCGCTTGATCTGCGGGACGAGCCCCCACCACTCCTGCAGCACGAGCACACCCGGCCCGCGTCCGGTTGCGGGTCGCGCGAGATACCCCTGCGCACTGTCACCGTTGCTTGCGAAGCTGACCGTCTCTCCCATGGCCCGGAGACTATTTGCTGGGTCGCGCCGGCGACGGACGGACACCCGGCGGTCGCTCTGCTCGGCGCCGCGTTGCGACTAGCTTCGAAAACTGCATGGCCGGAAATCCGAATCCGCAGTTACCGATCACGAGCTACACGGGCATCACCCGCACGCTCGACGATTGGGCGACCGTGTTCAACCTTGCGATCGTGGTGCTGCCCGACCGGCCCGAGGGATCGCTCTTCGTCCCGGTGATCGAACGGATCTTCGCGACGTTCGGCGACAGTGACGTGCGCACGATCGTCTGCGTGCCGAGCACACCTCCGATCGCCAAGCGCATCATCGGCAACGTGGTGAACGAGTGGCTCGTGTGGTGCGACGCCGACGGCGAGTTGGTTGCGAGCCTCGGTCTCGAACGGCTGCCCGCGTTCGTGCACCTGCGTCAGGACACGACCCTCGTCACGGCCGCGCAGGGTTGGAGCCCCACCGAGTGGCAGCGCGTCGCCGACGAGATCGCCAAGGATCAGCACTGGACCTCACCCGTCGTGGCCGCTCGGGGTGACCCTCCGCCCACACCTGGATGGCCGCTGGCCAGCTGACGCGGTTGTCGGCTTTCGCCCGTTTCGTCCGGTACTGACCAGGGAAAACAGCCTGGATGTGACAGGCGAGGCGAGCGCGGGTCTAACCTGCTCGGATGCCCCGGCGGAGAGATGGATCCCCCCGCGGCGTCGCGCCCCGTGGCCGACGCCCGGTCACTCTCGCTCTGGTCCTCGCCCTCACGGTCTCGGCGAGCTTCGCGTTCGCGGCCCCGGCGCACGCGTCGCCACAGGATGATCTCGCGGCCAAAAAGGCGCGCGCCCAGGCGCTCGAGTCGAAGATCGAAGCGGACCATCGCCGGGCGGAGATGCTCAACGAGCAGTACCTCCAAGCGCAGTCGGCCGTTGCGGAGACGCAGAAGGAGATCGAGTCCGCGGAAGCCGGCATCGCGCGCGGAAGCGGACACGAAGCAGTCGCGCCTGCGCCTGAGCGGTCGGGCCGCGACGCTCTACATGGGCGCGGGAAACACCGACCCGTTCGCGATCAACGCGACCGACGTACGCGAGCTCGGGAGCCGCGCGAAGTACGGCGAAGCCGCCGCGGACGAAGACCAGCGACTGCTCGACAAGCTCCACGTCGCGGAAGAGACGCTCGGTATCCAGCGCAAGACTTTCCAAAAGGTCCAGGACGAAGCTCGCTCGCAACAAAAGGCCGCGGACAAGGCGTTGAACGCGGTGAAGCAGGCGGTCCAGGTCGAACAGAACGAGCTCGCTTCGGTCCAGGGCGACATCGGGCAGCTGGTCGACCAGATCGCCGCCGCGAAGCGACGCGCCGACGACGCGCGCGCCCACGCCGAGTTCGAAGCCGTGCAGGCTCGCGCCCGCGCCGAAGCGGCTGCCGCGACGCACGCTGGAGTCGCGACCGGACGGGACCCGTCGAGCGTCGGTGCGCAGCCATTCGACGTACCGGCGCCCGGCGCGGGAGCCGCGGCTGCGGTCGCGTACGCCTGGGCGCAACTGGGCAAGCCGTACCAATACGCGGGCACGGGCCCGAATTCGTACGACTGCTCGGGCCTCACGATGATGGCCTGGGCGCAGGGCGGGGTGTCGATGCCTCATGGGTCGATCGCCCAGGGCGCAATGTTCCCGCGTGTGCCCGACACGGACCTGAAGCCGGGTGACCTCGCGATCTACTACCCCGACCACGGCCACGTGGGGATGTACGTCGGCAACGGCATGACGATCTCCGCGACGCACACCGGCGACTTCGTGCGGCTGCAACCCGTGTTCCGCGAGGGGTATCAGTACTCCGTACGGCCGGGTTGACCCCCGATCCGCCCCCGGCGCAGGTCGACCACACCGACACCGTCCGGTTGACCGCGTTCTCGCACGGCGCGGGCTGTGCGTGCAAGCTCTCGCCGGCCGACCTGCGGACCGTGCTGGGGTTGGTGCGAGGCTTCGAGCCCACGACCGATCCCGACCTCATCGTCGGCTTCGACACCGCCGACGACGCGGCCGTCTATCGACTCCGCGACGATCTGGCGATCGTGGTGACGACCGATTTCTTCACCCCGATCGTCGACGACCCGTACGACTGGGGCCGGATCGCGGCGACCAACGCGTTGTCGGACGTATACGCCATGGGCGGCTCACCGTTGCTCGCCCTGAATCTCGTGGCGTGGCCGCGCGAGAACCTGCCGTTCGAGCTGCTCGCCCGTGTGCTCGACGGGGGCGCAGCCGTCGCCCGCGCGGCCGGCTGTCTCATCGCCGGCGGTCACTCGATCGACGATGCCGAACCGAAGTACGGGATGGCGGTGGTCGGGACCGTCCATCCCGACGCGGTGCTCACCAACGCCGGTGCCCGTCCCGGGGACGCGATCGTCCTCACAAAGCCGATCGGCCTCGGCGCGATCTCGACTGCGGTCAAGCGGGAGACGGCGACCCCCGAGCTGCTCGCCGCCGCGATTCAGGTCATGACGACGTTGAACGCCGCGGGGCGCGATGCCGCGTTGGAGGTGCGGGCGCACGCGGCCACCGACGTGACCGGCTTCGGCCTGCTCGGCCATCTGCGTGAGATGTGCGTCGCATCGGGAACGGGTGCGACCCTCGACGCCGGGGCGGTGCCGGTGATTGCCGGGGTCCGGGACCTGCTCGCCGACGGCATGGTCGCCGGGGGTACCCAGCGCAACCTCGCGTTCGTTGCCCCGGACGTCGACTTCGGCGACCTGCCGGACGCGGAACGGCTGCTGCTGGCCGACGCCCAGACCTCGGGTGGTCTCTTGTTGTCCGTCGCGCCCGACCGGGCACAACAATTGGTGGATGCGTGCGCCACGCACGGCACGCCGGTCGCGGCAATGATCGGCGAGATGACCGAGAGTGCCGCGGGACGTATCACGATACGGAGGTAACGACATGGCCGAGGCCAAGCAGAAGTGGGACGAGGTCGGCGACCGGTTCAGCGAGATCGGCAAGCGCTTCAAGGACCGTTACGACGCCAGCGCCGCGTTCGGGGCGGACCAGCAGGAGAAGATGAACGACGCCTTGCGGCAGATGGCGGACGCGCTCGACGCCGGATTCACCGCGATCGGAGACTCGCTGCGTGATCCGGGCATCCGCGACGACTTGAAGCACGCGGGCACGTCGATCGGCGATGCCCTGACCGCGACCTTCAACGAGGTCGCCGACGAGATCAAGCACGCCGTCCGCAAGAAGTGACCCCGGTTACGGGATGACGAGCATGCCGAGCTCGGCTTCGAGCTGCTGGCGGGGCTTGGCGCCGAGGGCAGCCCGCTCGAGCCGTCCGTTGCGGAACAGCGCGATCATCGGGATGCTCTGCACGTCGTACTGCTGCGCGACCTGCGGTTCCTCGTCGATGTTGACCTTCACGACCTTGTAGGAGCCCTTTCGCATCGCCGCGATCGTCTCGACGATCGGCGACACCTGCCGGCACGGTCCACACCACGGCGCCCAGAACTCGACGATGACCGGGACGTCGCTCTTCAGCACCTCCGCGTCCCACCGAGCGGTGGTCACCGACGGCACCAGCTCGACCGGATCCTCCGGGACCGGCTCGTCGGGCTTCTCTCCGGCGAGCACGCCGGTGATCCAGTCGCGCGCGTCGCGCAGCTCCTCGATCGCCACCTGATGCTCCATCGGGTACTCGCGGTACACGGACGGCACGCCCGCAGTGCGCAGCGTCCGCGCGAGGTCGCGTGATCGCTGCACCGGGATCAGCGGATCGTGTGTGCCGTGCGCACGAAGACAGGGACGGTACGGGCGTCGTCGGCGATATCGGCCGCCGGCAGAGCCGGGCTCATCGCCAGCACACCGAGCCGGCCGGGTGCCGCGGCCCGGGAACAGGCCGAGCGCGGCCGCGAGCCCCGCGCCCTGCGAGAAGCCGGCGAACATGCCTCGGCACGCTCGAAGCCGAGCTGGCCGCATTGCTCGTCGACGAGTGCGTCGAGCTCGGCGAGCGCGGAGGCGAAACCGGGGCCGGCCGCTTCGCCGAACTCGTACCATGCGAATCCGGGCGTGCCCGGCGCCGCGATGGGGCCGCGCGGCAACACGGCCGCGAAGATGCCGTCGGGATCGAGGTAGGGCAGCAGGCCGCCGAGATCGCGCTCGTCGGCCCCGTAGCCGTGCACGAGCAGGAGCACACGCTGCGCCTCCGACCCCTTGATGACATTGGTGACGAGCGCCATCGCCGCAGATTAGGTGCGGTCGCCCGCGCCGGGGACGATCGCGACGGCGCTTCTGGTGGGCGGACGCCTCGGGCACGAGCGTGTGGGCGGCGGCGACGAGCGCGAGGTGCGTGAATGCCTGCGGGAAGTTCCCGAGGAGGCGCCGCTCGTGCGGGTCGTACTCCTCCGCGTACAGGCCGAGGTCGGTCGCGACGCCGAGCAGCTGCTCGAAGAGCTGCCGCGCATCGTCGCGCCTGCCGGCCAGGACGAGCGCCTCCACCATCCAGAAGCTGCACGGCAGGAACACGCCTTCGGGTTCGCCGATGCCGTCGATCGAGGGGTCGTTCGGGTCGTAACGCATCACGAAGCCCTCGTCGGTCAAGCCGGCGCGGATGGCATCGATCGTCGACACCACCCGCGGATCGTCCCCGGGAAGGAATCCCACGATCGGGATCATCAGCAGCGACGCGTCGAGCGCGTCGGCATCGTACGACTGGACGAAATGGCCGAGCCGCGTGTTGTAGCCGCGCGCAGACCTCGGCGTGTATCTCGTCGCGGATCTTCCTCCACCGGTCGATCGGGGCCTCGTAGCCCGCGTGCTCGACCATCTGCACCCCGCGGTCGAACGCGACCCAGCACATCACCTTCGAGTGCGTGAAGTGCCGGCGCGGCCCGCGAACCTCCCATATTCCCTCGTCGGGCTCGCGCCAGCGCTCTTCGAGCGCTTCCAACAGCAGTTGCACGAGCGACCACGTGTCCGCCCCGAACTTGGCGTCCCGCGGGTCGACTGCCAGAGCACGTCGGCCAGCTCGCCGTACACGTCGAGCTGCAGCTGCGAGTGCGCCGCGTTCCCGACCCGTATCGGCGTCGACCCCGCATACCCGGGAAGCCAGTCGAGCTCGACCTCGGTGAGCCGGCGTTCGCCCGCGACGCCGTACATGATCTGCATGCTGTCGGGGTCACCGGCGAGCGCCCGCAGCAGCCACTCCCGCCAACGCGTGGCTTCCTGCACGTACTCGCCGATGAGCAACGCTTCCAGCGTCAGCGTCGCGTCGCGTACCCAGCAATACCGGTAGTCCCAGTTGCGCGAGCCGCCGAGATGCTCGGGCAAGGAGGTCGTGGGCGCGGCGACGATCCCGCCCGTCTCCGCGAACGTCAGCGCCTCGAGTGTGAGGAGCGAGCGGATCACGGCGTCGCACCACTCGCCCGGGTCGTACGTGCAGCGCGCGGACCAGCGCGACCAACCGTGCGTGGTGCGTTCGATGTGCGCGGCCGCGTCGGGGTCGACCGGTTGCGGATCGTGCGACGGGAACCATCCCAGCACGAACGGCACCTGATCGCCGGCGCGCACCGTGAAGGTGGCGGTCGACGTGTGGTCGTGTCCGTGTAGCCGCACCGGCGAACGGAGCTCCAGGCCGTCCGGACCGGCGATCGCACGCCACGCGCCGTCGACGTGTCGCACCCACGGCACGACGTTCCCGTAGTCGCAGCGGACGATCAACTCGACGCCCATGTCGACCGTGCCGTCGATGCCTTCGACGAGGCGAACGAGTGTCGGCCGGTCGGGACCGAACGCGAGACAGTCGACGACACGCACGCGGCCGTCGGCGGTCGTGTGCTCGGTCTCGAGGACCATCGTGCCCTCGCGGTAGCGCCGGGTCGTGCGCGCATCGGCCTCCGGCGTGACGACGAAACGGCCGTGCTCGCGCGTGCCGATCAGGGCCGCGAAGCACGCGCCGTCGTCGAACCGCGGGACACACCACCAGTCGACGGAGCCGTCGCGCGAGACGAGCGCAGCGGTGCGACGGTCGCCGAGCAGCGCATAGTCCTCGAGCGGCGTCGACCCGGGGGCGGGACCGTCGTTCACGTCCGGACGCTACCCGGCGGGCGAGTAGCGTCTTGGGCCGATGACCACGCAACTGATCGGCGTCGACGTCGGCGGCAGCGGCATCAAAGCGGCGTCGGTCGACGTGACGACCGGTGTCGCGTCGGGCCGCATCCGACTCCAGACGCCGCAACCCGCGACTCCCACGGCTGTGATCGAGACGATCGCCGAGCTCGTCCGGAAGTTCCCCGGCGACGGTCCGGTGGGTTGCACGATCCCGGCGGTGGTGCAGCACGGCGTCGTGCAGACCGCGGCGCATATCGATCCGTCGTGGATCGGCACGCACGCAGTCACGATGCTCGCGCAGGCCCTCGATCGTCCGTGCGTCGTGCTCAACGACGCCGATGCGGCCGGAGTGGCCGAAGCGCGCTACGGCGCGGCGCGCGGGCACGGCGGACTGGTGGTGATGGTGACGATCGGCACCGGCGTGGGCACGGCACTGCTCAACGACGGCGCGCTCGTTCCCAACTCGGAGCTCGGGCACCTCGTGATCAATCGCCACGTCGCGGACGAGTGGGCATCTGACGCCGCGCGTGTTGCGAGGAATCTCACTTGGAAACGATGGACGCGACGACTCGACCGCTATCTCACGCACCTGCACGACGTCCTCTGGCCCGATCTCATCGTGATCGGCGGCGGCATCGTGAAGCACGCCGACAAGTTCTGTGATCGCATCGATCCCGGCTGTGACGTGCGCATCGCCGAGCTCGGGAACCTCGCAGGCATCGTCGGCGCCGCCGCGCTCGCGGAGGCACACGTCCCGGTGAGCACGACCGACTGGATATGACATGCAGCTCGGGATGATCGGCCTCGGCCGCATGGGTGCGAACCTCGTGCGCCGGTGCATGCAGTTCGGCCACGAGTGCGTCGTGTACGACCACAACGCCGCGGCGGTCGACGCATTGGTGCGCGACGGGGCGGTGGGCGCGGCGACCGTGGAGGACCTCGTCGCCAAGCTCACGCCGCCCGCGTGGTGTGGCTCATGGTTCCGGCCGGCGTCACGACGGCAGTGCTCTCGGACGTCACCGCGCACCTCGCCGCGGGCGACACGGTGATCGACGGGGGCAACACGCACTACGCCGACGACATCGCGCGCGCCGAGCAGCTGCTGGGGCAACGGATCGACTACGTGGACTGCGGCACGAGCGGCGGCGTGTGGGGTCTCGAACGTGGCTTCTGCCTGATGATCGGCGGCCCGGACCATGTCGTCGAGCGCCTGGATCCGATCTTTCGTGCGCTCGCGCCCGGCGTCGACGTCGCGTCGCGCACGCCGGGTCGCAACGGCGAACCCGCCCCCGAGGAACTGGGCTACCTGCACTGCGGCCCCGCCGGTGCCGGGCACTTCGTGAAGATGGTGCACAACGGCATCGAGTACGCGCTGATGGCGTCGTATGCCGAAGGCCTGAACATCCTCCATCACGCCAACGTCGGCACCGAGCTGCGCCCGGCAGACGCGGAGACCGCGCCGCTGACCGACCCTTCCCGCTACCAGTACGACATCGACGTCGCGAAGGTCACCGAAGTGTGGCGGCGCGGCAGCGTCGTCGCATCGTGGCTCCTCGACCTCACCGCTGCCGCGTTGCAAGAGTCGCCGACGCTCGACGGCTACAGCGGACGGGTGAGCGACTCCGGTGAGGGACGGTGGACGATTGCCGCCGCGATCGACGAGGGCGTGCCCGCGCCCGTGATGGCAACCGCGCTCTTCGACCGCTTCATCTCCCAGGGCACGGCCGACTTCTCGAACAAGCTGCTGGCCGCGATGCGCAGGCAGTTCGGCGGCCACGAGGAGAAGAAGATCGCGGGGCTCTGACCCGCTCAGCCGCGCATCTTGGTAGCAAGGCGTTCGGCGATCGCAACCGTGGTGAGATGGGTGTTCGCCTTGGGAAGGTCGGGCATCACCGCCGCATCGCAGACGCGCAGGCCCTCGTACCCGAGCACGCGACAGTCGGTGTCGACGACCGCCGACGGATCGTCCGGCGCACCCATGCGGCACGTGCCGACCGCGTGCACGTAGTCGTTCACGGTCGCGCGGAGCCACTGGTCGATCGCATCATCGGAATCGAGCTCGTCGATCGGCGTGTCCAGTGCCATCACGCCGTCGCTGATCGCTTCCACGGCGGGATGCCGGACGATGTCGATCATTCGGTGCACACAGTCCCGTAGCCGCACGAGGTCGCGCTCGTCGGTGAGCATCCGGAACTCGACGACCGGGTCGTCGTTCGGATCATCAGAGCGAAGCCTGACCTCACCGGAGGAGAAGACACGCATCACGGCACCGAGCAGCCGGCCGCCGGCGAGGGCTTCGTCGGTCGGGCCGATCGCGTCGAACCAGATGATCTGCATGTCGTTGGGACCCGCGCCGGCGAGCTCGGACGTGTAGCGAAGCATGGAGCTGAAGACCGGTGCGTTGGTTGACCTCATGCGCGCCGACTCGCGGAGCGCGACCTCGAACCCGGACGTTGCCGCGTGTTCCTTGAGGTTCTTCCCGACCGGCAACGTGTCGTCGCTCCCGATGCCTGATCGCAGGAGTAGTGCCGGTGTGTGAATGGCACCCGCGCTGACGATCACCTCTCCTGCGTCGATCTCTTCACCGGTCGCCAGCCGGACGCCGGTCGCGCGTCTGCCGTCGAGGGCCACACATTCGACGAGCGCGTCACCACGCACCACGAGATTCGGCCGCACGCGAGCGGACTCGAGGTAGCCGTCGTTCGTCGAGACGCGACGACCGTCGCGTAGCGTCAACGCGCCGCGGCTGACGCCCGTGGCGTCCGTGGCGTGGTAGTCGTCGCACGTCGGATGGCCGAGATCGGCAATTGCCGCACGGAGCGCGGCGTCGAACTGCGGCATCGCGTCGAGCGGTGTGCGGCTGAGCGGGATGGGACCACCCTTGCCGTGCTGTCCGTCGCCGCCGTAGTCCACATCGTCTTCGACGCGTAGGAACGCGTCGAGCATCTCGGGCCATCCCCACCCCGCGCAGCCCAGCTCGTTCGCCCAGCGTTCGTAGTCGTCGACCGTGCCGCGGATCGCGCACATCGCGTTGACCGATGACGACCCGCCCGCGCCGCGCCCGCGCACGTAGAGCGCCTCCGGCTGGCCCGCGGCCCGGGCTGCCGTCAGGTTGGGCCAGATGCGACCCGGCTCCATGAAGGCGTGGAACAGGTTCGGCGACTGCACGCCCGCGGGTGTGCCCGAAGAGTTGTGATCGGGCCCCGCTTCGAGCAACAGCACCGACCGATCCGGATTCTCCGAGAGCCGGCCGGCGAGCGCGGCACCGGCGGAGCCCGCGCCGATGATCACCACGTCGTAGCGATCCATCACCGTGGCTCCTCCCGCACGGCTCCCGTCTCAATGCGCCGGCGGCACCAGGGGACGCCAGTAATGACCGGGCTCCAGGAAGCGGTGCTGCCCGGGCGGACCGTCGCTGCCGGCAACGTACTCCTCGGGTGCACCGTACTTCCATGCTTGCAGGATCGGATCGACGATGCGCCACGACCACTCGACTTCGTCGAAGCGAAGGAACGGTGTGTGGTCGCCTTCGAGCACGTCGAGCAACAGGCTTTCGTACGCCGTCGCCTCGGAGTCTTCGGGTGCCGCATATTCGGCACGGAGCACCGACTCGCGCGCTTCGAGCTCGAGCCCCGGCTGCTTGGTGCGAACCACGAGCTCGGTGCATTCCGAGGGACTCATGCGGAAGACGAGCCAGTTCGGCTCCGCGTGCTCGAGCGGCGTGTGACGGAACAAGCGCGTCGGTGGTTCCCGGAATCGATAGACGGCTTCGTGCGCCTGGGCTGCGAGACGCTTGCCCGATCGCAGCAGCACCGGGATGCCCTCCCATCGCCACGTATCGACGTGCAGCCGCACGGCCGCGAACGTGTCCGTGCGCGAACGCGGATCAACCCCCGGCTCCTGCCGGTAGCCGACCACCGGCGCGCCGTCCACGAGCCCCGCGGTGTACTGCCCGCGTACCGCGTCCGTCTCCGGGTTGATGGGCTTCACCGCTTTGAGCACCTCGACCTTGTGGTCGCGCAACATCTCGGAGTCCCACATGGAGGGCGGCTCGAGCGTGAGGAACGTGAGCATCTGGATGAGGTGGTTCTGGATCATGTCGCGCAAGGCGCCGATGCCGTCGTAGTAGCGCGATCGGCCCTCCACACCGAGCGTCTCCGCCACGGTGATCTGGATCTCGTCGACATGGCCCGACTTCAACACCGGTTCGATGAACCGGTTCGCGAAGCGGAACACCACGATGTTCTGCACGGTCTCTTTGCCGAGGAAGTGGTCGATGCGGAAGATCTGTCCCTCGTGCCAGTACTTGTGGAGCTGCTCGTTGAGCAACAGCGCGCTGTCCAGATCCTCACCGAACGGCTTCTCGATGACGAGGCGGCGCCAACCCTTGGTCTCGTCCGCGAGCCCGGCCTTGGCGATCGTCTCGGCGGCGTCGGCGAACACGCCCGGCGGGAGCGCGAGGTAGAAGATCGCGGGCCCGTCCAACACACTCTCGAGAGAACGCATCGAATCGACCGAGATGTCGCCACCGTGGAACTCGATCCGCTCGATGAAGCGATCGAGATACTTCTCGTCGACGGCGCCGGCATCCAACCGAATGGTCGACCGCAGGTGCTCGTGGAACTCGTCGGTGGTCCAGTCCTGTCGCGCGTATCCGATGATCTTCAGGTCCTCGAGGCGCTCTCGGTCCTCGAGCCGCAGCAGGGCCGGGAACAACAATCGGGCGGCGAGATCGCCGGATGCACCGATCACGACGAGCGTGGTGGGGTTGCTCACGGGCGCCAGGCTATGACCAGCGCGGTGCGCGTCGCGACCACGATGCGGTCAGCGCTGCATGTGCTGCGACAGGTCGCCGAACAGCTTCGGGTCGAAGACGCGTTCGGTGAAATGCCAGACGCCGCCCGTTCGCGCGAATCGGTCGCGGTATTCGCCGGCGAGGATCGGGTGCAGTCCCTGACCGGTGACCTGCAGGACCGTGAAGTAGGTCCGGGCGGTGGCGGTGTCGCCTGCGACATCCACGCTGACGTTGGTGAGCTGATGCATGGTGCGCGGCGTGCCGTCCTCGTGCAGGATCACCGAGTCGAAGATCGTGCGCACCTCGGCTGCGCCATGCCGGACGCGGTCGTGACGGGTCGAGCGAACTTCTGCGTCCGCGAAGAGTGCCGCAACACCATCGAGATTGCCGTCATCGAGCCTACGCGCGTACTCGTGCAGCAACGCCGTGACCGCCTGCACGTCGTTCACGCTCGTCACCGCAGTCGTATCGGCATCCGCGAGTAGCCGCGGACGTTGCCGGAGTGCACCCGCTCCAGGCCCGCGGTGTCGATCTCGTACCGCGGAGAGCGCCCGAGGAACTCTTCCAGGCTGATCCGCATCTCCAGACGGGCCAACGCCGCCCCGAGGCACACGTGGATGCCGTGACCAAAACCCAGGTGGTGCGTGGGCCACGGACGGTCGATGTCGAACACGTCCGGCTCGCGCCACACGCGCTCGTCGCGATTGCCGGACCCGAGGAGGAGCAGCACTTTGTCGCCGGCGGACATGCGCTCGCCGTGGAGCTCCACCGCATGCGTCAACGTGCGAGCCATCAGCTGCGTCGAACCTTCGAACCGCAGGGTTTCCTCGACTGCGTCCGGGATACGGCCGCGGTCGCCGACGACCTTCTGCCGTTCACCGGGAAACCGCTGCAACGCGAGCAGGCAGTTGCCGAGCAGCTTGGTCGTGGTCTCGTTGCCGGCGATGATCAGCAGGAAGCAGAACCCGACCACCTGCTCGTCGCTCAGCGACTCGCCGTCGGTATCCGCCGCGATGAGCGCGGCCGTGAAGTCGTCACCACCTGGGTGCGCGCGCCGATCGGTCACGAACGCATTGAAGTACTTGTAGAGATGCGTCGCCGCCTCGATCCCTTCGGGCGTCACGTCGGGCGTGCCTTCCTCGCGGTGCAGGAGCGCGTCGCTCCACTTCCGGAGCTGCTGCTGGTCGCCGTCGGGAACGCCGAGCAGTCTCGCGATCACATCCATCGGAAGGAGCGCGGCGTAGTCACCGATGAGGTCGATCACCTCCCGGTCACCCAAAGCATCGAGGTAGGTCGTCGACAGCACCCGAACCGGATGCTCGAGATCGGCGACCCGGCGAGGCGTGAACGCGCGGCTCACCAGGCGCCGCAAGCGCGTCTGCTCGGGCGGGTCGGTCGTCAGCAACATCGGGAGCGGGTTGCTGTCCTCGAGGGTGATCCCATAGCGACTGCAGTACGTCTCGGGATCGTGCAGCGCGGTCACAAGGTCGGCGTAGCGAGAGAGTGCCCAGAACCCGAGCTCGTCGTTGCGGTAGCAGGGTGCGTCGTCGCGCAGTTGCTGGTACACCGGGAACGGGTCGTCGTGGAACTCGTACGCATACGGGTTGAAGCGGACCACCGCCGCAGGCTAGGCGCGTAGGATCACGAGCCGATGGGCGAACGGGGAAGCTGGCTCCTGCTCACCGCCGAAGGGCGGCGTGTGCTCCTCGGCGCGTACCTGGCCGCCGCGCTCGTCTCGATCGTGACCTACGGGATCACACACGGCCCGGGCTACGCCGTGGGCCAGGCCGTCGTCCTCGGATTCGCGCCGTTGTGGGCGCGGTGGTGCCTTCGGCGCGAGTAGTGGGTAACACGTACTCATGCGCCTATTTCGAAGTGTTGCCCGCCCGATGCTGGCCGGAGTGTTCGTCTACGAAGGCCTCGACGCGGTTCGAAACCCGAAGTCGAAGGCGCGGCGCGCCGAACCGGTGGCGCCGACGATCGCCGACGCGGTCGGTGTCGACGCGGACACGGTGCAGCTCGTCCGCTTCAACGGCGCGGTCCAGGTCGGTGCCGGCCTCGCGCTCGCACTCGGCGTGATGCCGCGCGTCGCGGCCCTGGCGCTCGCAGGCTCGTTGGTACCGACGACGCTCGCCGGGCACCGCTTCTGGGAGGAGCAGGACCCGGCGGCCAAGGCGCAGCAGACGACGCACTTCTTGAAGAACGTCGGCATGCTCGGCGGCCTGCTCATGGTGGTGAGCGAAGGCAAATAGGGACTAGGACACTTCGGCGTGCTGGCTCGGCCACCTCGGCCATGATCCGTTCCTCGGCGCGCGCGAGCATTGCGATGCCGCCGAGCACGGCGACGATCGAGCAGGACACCAGGAAGATCTGGATGCCGTTCTGGGCGGCGACTTCTTCGTGCAACAGCACAAGTCCGAGGATCGCGGCCGAGACCGGCGCCATGGCTTCTTGCGCGCCGACGGCCGCGCCGAGGGCACCGGTTTGCAACGCGCTCTGGGTCAGGACCACCCCGCCGATCGCGAAGACCGCGAGTGCGTACGGCTCCCAGTGGTTCACCCAGGCGAACACCCCGTCACCGGCGTAGTGCATGAGCGTCTTGGTGAGCACCGCGGCCACACCGAAAGAGATGCCGGCCGCGATGCCGAGGAACGCGGCGCGCCACGGACCTGTCGTGTTCCGGCCGACGGTCATGCACACGACGATCACCGCGCATGCGATCGGACCGGCGACGAGCCACCGCGCGATCTCGCCCACGTCGGTCCCGCCGGTCGGTGAGACCTCGTACACGAAGACGGCGAGCCCGGCCGACAGCACCAGCGCGGCGACGATGTCGGAGCGCTGCACCGGCTTGTGCGTGAACGCGGCGCCGAGAAAGATCGCCATCAGGATCCCGGACGCCAGGATCGGTTCCACGAACACGACGGCCGCCAGGCCGAGCGCCGCGGCCTGGGTCACGAATCCGAGGATGTCCGAGAGAAGGCCGAGCAACCACCGCGGCCGCTTGATGAGGCGCGTCATGAGGCCCGCGCGCAACGCGAACTCGTCGGGGACCTGCTCGGCTTCGAGCATTTGGAGCACGTTGCTCAACGAATAGAGGAACGCCGTCGCGACCGAAAGGATGGTTGCGGCAAGGACCCTGCCCGACACGCCTGAGAGTATCGAACGGCGAGCGCAACCGTGTCGAGGGCGCTTCAGCGGACGATGAGACCGCCGTCGACGACGAGCGACACGCCGTTCACGTAGCTCGCGTCGTCAGAGCACAGCCAGGCGACGGTGTTTGCGATCTCCTCGGGGGTGGCGAGCCGGCCCATCGGCAGGCGGCGCGTCATCTTCTCGCCCTGATCGGGCAAGGCGTCGAGGTACGCGCGCATGGGCGCGGTATCGGTCTGGCCCGGCAACACGGCGTTCACGCGGATCCCGTCGCGGGCAAACTCTTGCGCGGCCTGCTTCGTGAGGCCGAGGACACCGTGCTTGGCGGCCGTGTATTGCGGCTGACCCGGTGCCGGCACCACACCGGCGGCCGACGCCATGTTGACGATCGCGCCACCGCGTCCCTGCGCGGTCATCTGGCGCAACTCGTGTTGCATGCAGAAGAAGACGCCGCTCAGGTTCACGTCGATGGTTCGCTGCCAATCTGACGCCGTGTGTTCGACGAACGGTTTGGCGTCGGGTGCGATCCCGGCGATATTGCACGCCCAATCGAGCCCGCCGAATCGATCGACGCAGAACGCGATCATCGCCGCGACCGAAGCATCATCGGCAACGTCCACACCAACCGACAGTCCATTGATCTCGCCGGCGGTGGAGCGAGCGCCGCTTTCGTCGACATCGGCGACCACGACCTGCGCGCCGCGCGCCGCGAGCACTCGTGCGGTCGCTTGTCCGATGCCACTGGCGCCGCCGGTCACGAGCGCGGTTCTCACGCGAGGAGCCCGTGTGCCCGGAGGAGAGGACCCGACCGCAGGACCATGCCGTGCTGCGTCGCAGGGTCGCACGTGCAGAGCATGAGGGTCGCGTCGGCCATCCGTTCGATGGGTTCACACCATGCATCAGGGAGGTCCATGACTGCGGTCGCGCCCTCGGTCGCCACCGCCCGCTCGGGCGCGAGCGCGTTCACCGCGATTCCCGTCTCGCGCAACTCGGTGGCGAACGAGATGGTGAGCCGGTCGAGCGCGGCCTTGCTCGGGGCGTACGTCGACGAGCGCGCCTGCTGCGGGCTCTCGAGGACGTCGGTGTCGACGATTGCGCTGGTGATGTTCACGATCCAACCCTCGCCGCGCTCGCGCATGCCGGGCACCACCGCCTTTGTCAGCAGATACGGCGTGATCACGTTCACCTCGTACGCCACCCGCAGGCGACGCTCGGAGGTCTCGTCGATCGAAAGATAGAAGCAGGCGGCCGCGTTGTTGACGAGGATGTCGACGGGCCCCAGGGCCGCTTCGGTCTGGGCGACGATCGCGGCCCGGTCGCACGCAGGGTCCGAGAGGTCGGCGACGATCGGCTCGGCCACACCACCGAGCTCGCCGATCGCGTCGGCCGTCTCTCGCAGGGATCCCGCGAGGTGGCCGCCCGAACCGGGCTCCAGCGACCGGGCGACCAGCGCGACGCGCGCACCTTCGGCCGCGAGTCGCCGCGCGATTGCGGCGCCGATGCCCCGCGACGCCCCGGTGACGATCGCGACGCGGTTCAGGAGTGCGTCACCCATGCCCGGTGGACAATAGTTGGGTCATGCTCGATCTGATCATCCGCAACGGAACGGTGGTCGACGGCACCGGGAGTCCCGGGCACCGCGCGGACGTCGCAATCAAGGACGGACGCATCGCGGCCATCGGCCAAGTCGACGATCGCGCGACGCGCACGATCGAAGCCGACGGCAAGGTGGTCGCGCCCGGCTTCGTCGACATCCATACCCACTACGACGCGCAGGTGTTCTGGGACACGACGCTGTCGCCGTCGCCGTTGCACGGAGTGACGACGGTGATGGGCGGCAACTGTGGCTTCACGATCGCGCCGCTCGGTCCCGAGCACGCGGACTACCTGCTGCACATGCTTGCTCGCGTCGAGGGCATGCCCGTCGGTGCCCTCGAAGAAGGGGTGCCGTGGAACTGGCGCACGTTCGAGGAGTATCTCGGCAAGATCGACGGCACCCTCGCGCCGAACGCGGGCTTCCTCGTCGGCCACTCGACGATCCGCCGCGTGGTGATGGGTGAACGCGCGACCAAGGGTGAGGCGACGGCTGACGACCTCAGCGCGATGCAGCAGCTGCTCGACGCGAGCCTCGCGGCCGGAGCAATGGGATTCTCGTCGAGCTGGGCGCGCACGCACAACGACGCCGCGGGCGACATGGTGCCGTCACGCTACGCGAGCGAGGACGAGATCATCGCGCTGTGCCGCGTCGTGCGCGAGCACCCGGGCACGACACTGGAGTTCATCCCGTGCGTCGGTCTCTTCGAGCCCTTCGCACCCGATCTGCTCACGCGCATGTCGCTGACCGCCAACCGTCCGATCAACTGGAACGTGCTGTTCGTGGGCAAGGGCAGCGAAGCCATCACCGAGCACAACCTGGCCGCGTCCGACTACGCGACCGAGCGCGGCGCGCGGGTGCTCGCGTTGACCGTGCCGTTCACGCCGTCGCCGCGCATCTGCTTCGACAGCGGCTTCCTGCTCGACACGATCCCGGGCTGGGAGAAGCCGATGGCGCTCCCCCACGACGAGAAGAAGGCCATGCTGGCGTCGGCCGAGGGCCGCAAGGTGCTCGCCGAGGCCGCGCTCCAGCCGACCACCGGGTTCAAGGTCTCGAACTGGGGCATCTACGTGATCAACGAGACGTTCGCGCCGGAGAACAAGAAGTGGGACGGCAAGCGGGTGAGTGAGATCGCGGCCGAGCGCGGCGTCGACGAGTTCGACGCGCTCTGCGACATCGTGGTCGCCGACGACCTGATGACCGGCTTCGGGTTCCCGACCCGGCCCGACGACGACGAGACGTGGGAGACGCGCCTGAAGGTATGGCGTGACTCGCGCGCCATCATCGGCGCGAGCGACGCCGGTGCGCACCTCGATTTCCTCGCGACGTTCAACTACTCGACGGTGCTGCTCGGCGAGCCGGTACGCGCGCGGAAGCTCATGCCGATCGAGGAAGCGATCAACCTGCTCACCGACGTGCCCGCGCGGCTGTACGGCCTGAAGGAGCGGGGCCGTCTCGCCGAGGGGTGGCATGCCGACGTCGTGGTCATCGACCCCGAGACCGTCGGGCGCGCAACCCGTGCGCATGCGTTTCGACCTTCCGACGGGCGCGCCCCGCCTCTACGGCGGCGCCGACGGCATCGACCACGTCATCGTGAACGGCACCGAGATCGTCGAGCACGGCGCGTTCACCGACGCGCGCCCCGGCACATTGCTGCGCTCGGGCCGCGACAGCGCGTCGGTGACCGTCCCCGGTGGCTGACCGCAGACAGTTTTTGCGAGGAACGGCGACACTATGTGTCGCCCGGACTCGCAAGAACTGGAGCGCACGCTGATGGCGCAGCGGCGATTCCTCGACCGGTTGCTGCGCCGGGGGCTGCGGCGCAAGCCCGGCCGCGTCGAGCTCGACCTCGCACCGAGCCTGCCCGAGCGCGATGTGGCGCGCATCCGCGAAGTCGTCGCCGATCTGCTGCGCCTGCACGACACGATGACGCAGCGGGCGGAAGCAGCGGCGATCGCCGACGCCTACATCACGTTGTCCGACACCGGCCGCCGCAACTTCCTCGACCTGCTGGCGCTCGAGTTCTGGACCGATCCCGCCGCGGTCGACGCCGCGATGCGCGAGGTACGTGTCAATGACGATCGCCGGGCCGCGGAACGACATCTCCGCGACGCGCTCGTGCCCCCCGCGGCGGTGCTGCTCCGACTCGTCACCGGCCTGGAAGGCGGGGTGAAGTTCCTCGTCGACGTGCGCGCCGACGTGTTGCGGCTCGCGAACGGCGACGACGTGCTCCTGGATCTCGACCGAGAGCTCAAGGCCCAGATCGCGACGCTGTTCGATGTCGGTCTGCTCACGTTGCGGCGCATCACCTGGGACGCGCCCGCCACGTTGCTCGAGAAGCTCATCACCTACGAAGCCGTGCACGCGATCGGCTCTTGGGAGGATCTGAAGAACCGGCTCGACTCCGACCGCCGCTGCTACGCGTTCTTCCATCCCGCGATGCCCAACGAGCCGCTCGTGTTCGTGGAGGTCGCGCTCACCTCGGACATCGCGACCGTGCTGCCGCCCTTGCTCGACGCCCGTGCCTCCCAGCTCGACGCTGACCACGCGGAGACCGCGATCTTCTACTCGATCTCGAACTGTCAGCCCGGGCTGGCGGGTGTCAACCTCGGCACGGCGCTCATCAAACAGGTCGTCGAGGCGTTGCGGCTCGATCTGCCGGGACTGCGCCGGTTCGCCACGCTGTCGCCGATCCCCACGTTCCGCTCATGGCTGGAACACGAGCTCGGTGAGAACGGCGGCGCGCTCACCGCACGAGAACGGGAGCTGCTGCCGGCCGAGCCGCGCCGGGTGCTCGCCCGTCTCGGCGACGTCGAATGGGAGAGCGACGAGGCGATCCGGCCCGCGTTGCTGGCGCTGTCCGCCCGGTATCTCACGACGGCCCACGAGGGACGCGTGCTCGATCCGGTCGCGAACTTCCACCTTGCGAACGGTGCATCCGTCGAGCGCGTCAACTGGATGGCGGATCCGTCACCGGTCGGACGATCGCGGGCGTTCGGCTTGATGGCGAACTATCTCTACGAGGACGACCGCATCGCCGAGCGCGCCGAGGCGTACGTGGCACGCGGTGAGGTGGCGGCGTCGTCCGCCGTGCGCGACCTGATCGCCGATTAGCTCTCGCAGACGCGGCCGAGGAACGCGGCGAGCTTGTCCGCAGCCGTCGCGTTGGCGGGCGGCGGCTGCTCCGCCCCGAAGGGTGACTTGGTGTCTTCGCCGCGGAACGCGGGCTGGATGAACGCGCGCGCGCCTTCGAGGAGCTGCGTCGCGACCTCGGGATCGAGATCGGTCGACTGTCCCGTGGCCTTGGCGATGTCCCATCCGTGCGCGAAGGCGTCGGTCGTTGCGATCTGGATGAAGAAAGCGCCGGGAAACGTGCCAAATGGCAATTCGACCATCTTCTCCATCGCACCGGGCGCGGCGAACGCGGCGACGGTCTGCTTGATGCCGTCGTCGTACGTCGCCACCCTGTCGCCGCCGGTGAAGTCTCTGTCCGGGACCGCGGGGGCCTTGCCGTCGTTCACCGATGCCGCGAACCAGAAGCTGTTGCCGATGACGTGGTTGATCACGTCGCCGACGGTCCACGACTGGCACGGGCTCGGATTCGACAGCTGGTCGTCCTTCACATTCGAGAGAACTTGCCGGGTGCTGGCAAATGCACGTTCGAGTGTCTCGGTGCTCATGAGATCCCCTTCGATCCAACCGACCTTATGCCGTCGCCGCGAACAACGACCACTCCTCAGGCACGCCTTTCAGCTGGTGCATGCCGCGTATGTGCATCCGGAGGCCCGAGCCCGCGATCAGGTCACGCACCGTACGGCTCACATACACCTCGCCGCGCGGCGCCTTGTCACACACCCGACTCGCGATGTGCACGGCAATGCCGCCGACGTCACCGTCTCGCGCCTCGATCTCACCGACGTGCACTCCGGCCCGGATCTCGATGCCGAGCTCGCGCTGGGCATCCACGAGCGCGAGCGCACACCGGACCGCGCGCGTCGGTCCGTCGAAGGTGGCGAGCACCCCGTCGCCCGTGTGCTTCACAAATGTGCCGCGGAAGCGCTCGATGCTCGTGCGCGCCACCGCATCGTGGCGATCGAGCAATGAGCGCCAGCGCTTGTCGCCGAGCCGCGCCGCCTCCGCGGTCGAGCCGACGATGTCGGTGAACAGCACGGCCGCGAGCTGCCCGGACGGCGCCGGGCTGCTCGTACGCGTCGCGAGGAAACCTCGTATCTCGGCGAGCAGCGGAGCCGTGTCGCCGACCCACGGCCAGTGGTCGTCACCGGGCAGGCAGACACCGCGCGCGCCGGGAACCAGCTCGGCGACCTCGCGGTATGGGTCGTCGGTGCCGTGGAAGTCACGACGCCAGAGCACGAGCGCGGGCACGGCGATCGTCGGGAGGATCCGCGTGAGATCCCATTGGTAAGACATCCAGACCATCGCCGGCGCGTTCCCGGGGCTCGCGATCGATCGCTCGTAGCGCGGCGCACCAGTCGACGAAACCCGGCTCGTCGAGCATCGACCGTGCATAGAGGTGCGCGGTGATCCCGGTACCCCACGTCCGTTCGACCGCGTCGAGCCACTCGGCGTTGGGGGCATCGGCTCCGACGGCGGCGTGGTACTGCGTCAAACGCGCGAAGTTCGCGATCGCGGCGTAGAGCACGAGGGCGTCGACCCGTACCGGGTCGGTGGCGGCGAACATGGCCGCGATCGTGGCACCACCGGTCATGCCCATCACGACTGACCGCTCGGAGTCGACCGCGTCGAGCACGGCACGCATGTCGTCGACACGCTGCTCCAGTGTCGGCGGGTGCCCGGTGCGATCCGAAAGACCCGTGTCGCGCTTGTCGAAGATGATCAGACGGCCGAGCTCGGCGAGCTCGTCGAGGAACGCGGCAAAACGGGGATACTCCCATTGCGCCTCGACGTTCGAGCCGTACCCGTATGCGAGCACGAGATCGAGCGGGCCGTCGCCGACGACCTGATACGCGATGTGAACATCGCCGCTCTTGGCGAAGCGGGTCGAGGGCGCCACGGGTCGTATCGTTACTGCTCGTGGAGAAGCTCGTCTACCTCTTCTGGGACCGACCGTCGCGCTCGCCCGACGACATGCGGGCGCAGTTCGTCGAGAAGCTCGGGCCGCAGCTGCTCTCGCTCTCGCCGCGCGGCTTGCAGATCGATGTCGACGATGCCGACGCCCAGGTGTCTTCGATGGTCCCGGTACCCGCCGACGAGCTGCCCGTGCGCGCGTGCGTGTCGCTGTGGCTCGACGCCCACGACACGCGAACGCCGTACGAAGAACTGCTGCGCGGGCGGGCGCGCGGCGGGCGGGGTACCTCGTGACCGAGTCGCTCTACTGCGACTACGGCGGCAACTCCCACGCCCCGGTTCGGAACTGGCCGGACGGCACGAGGTCGCCGGGCATCGTCACGCTCACCGTCTTCGACAAGCCCGCCGGCGTCGACGACGACACGTTCTACGGCCACTGGTACGGCCACCAATCCCCGATGTCCGAGGCGATGCAGCCGCGCGCCCGCTACGTCCGCAACGCCGTGGTGCGCGCCGTCACGCCGGGCGCTGCCCCGTACCGTGCGATCGTGGAGGAGGCGTGGCCGAGCGTCGCCCACCTCACGAACCTGCACACGTTCTTCGGCGCGGCGTCGAACGAAGAGCTGACCGAGAACGTGCGGGTCATGCTCGACAGCACGAAGCTGCTGTACGACGCGGCGACGATGCGCAACTACACGTTGAGCGAGTACATCCTCAAGTCCTGAGGTGGTGGCGGCGCCCGATCGCGAGGACGCGCAGGTCCGTGCCGCGCGCACCGTCAGGTCCTCGGGGGTCGAGGCCGTGCGCTCGATGCGGGCACCCTCGGGCAGCACGAACGTCCAACCCTGGGTCTCGGCCACCGCTTCGCCGGAGATGATGACGTGCACGCCGCTCCACCGGTCGCCCGGGCTCACGAGGACGTCGCCGGCGCTGATGTCGAGTCGCTCGGCGGAGCGCGCGAGCGCGGCGAGCTGCCGGCCTCGGCAGCGGTTGAAGCCGGGAACTGCTCTGAGTTGCGCGGTGTAGGTGCTCATGGCCATGACCGTAGGGATCATCGAGGGCGGGATCATCGGAGGGTAGGCGACACGGCCTCGTCCCTGAGGGGGATTTTCCGTCGACCGTGGTCGGATGCTCCGCTCGAGAAGCGCTCGTAGGCTCGTTCCCATGCCCGTCGAGCTCGCGGCCGTGCCCGAGGAGAGAGCCTCGTTGGTGCTGTCGGGTCTCGCGACGTGGCTCATCACGATCGCCACCGCGCTCGCGGTCGTCGTGCAGCGATGGAGCGAGCCGCATCTCGGCCGGACCATCGCGCTCGTGCTGCTGGCCATGCTCCCGATCACGCTCGCGGATCTCATACAAGACCGCGTCTCCTGGCTGGCGCGGGTCCCCCAGCTGGTGTGGTGCCTGCCGACCGTCGTCGCGGCATTCGGCCTCGTATGGAATCCGGTCGCCAGCGACTTCGCACCGTTCCTGCTCGTCATCGTCACCGCCCGCGCGGTCGTGCTCGGGCGGACCGTCGACGGCATCGTCGTCCTGCTCGCATCGGCGGGCGTGATGATCGCCGTCGAGGCGGCCGATCGCTTCGAGGGATCGTTGATCTGGGTGCTCGGCATCTTCTTCGGTTTCATCGGCGGTTTTGCATTCCGTTCGATGCTGCAGCTGCTCGCCGATCTCAAGAACGCGCAAGCCGACCTCGCCGTGCGCGCCGCGGCCGATGAGCGGCGACGGATCGCGCTCGAGCTCCACGACGTCATCGCCCACTCGCTCGCGGTGACGGCATTGCACATCACAGGTGCGCGTATGGCGGTTCGACGGAACCCCGAGGAAGCCGTGGCGGCATTGGAACAAGCCGAGCAACTCGCGCGCGACAGTTTGGGGCAGGTGCGATCCGTCATCGGCATGCTCGGCTCGACGGCCGACGGTACCGCGCCGGCTCTCCCGACGCTTCTCGACATTCCGCGGTTGGTCGGCGAATTCAGGCAGGCCGGCGTCGACGTCGACCTGGACGTCGACGGGGACATCGGACCATTTTCGCCGGCGATCGAGCTCGTGCTGTATCGCGTTGTGCAGGAATCACTGAGCAATGTGGTGCGACATGCTCCCGGCGCATCGGCGCGCGTGTCGGCCTGGACGTCGGGCGATGTCGTGATGCTCACGGTTTCGAACCCGATGCCGAACGGCACTCCGAAATTCGGTGAAGGTCGCGGGATCCAAGGCATGCAAGAACGGGCGCGGGCACACGGCGGTTCTCTCGTCGCGGCTGTCGAGGACGAGGAGTGGCGCGTGCGGATGCGCATCCCGATCACGGCGGCCGAATCGTGATCCGGGTCTTGCTCGTCGACGACCAGCAGCTCGTGCGGGAGGGTCTGCGTCGCATTCTGCACGGCGACGAAGGGTTCGAGATCGTCGGAGAATGTGCAGACGGCGACGAGGTGCTCGATGCGGTGATGCGAGTGCGGCCGGACTTGATCGTGATGGACGTCCGAATGAAGCGGGTCGACGGCGTCGAGGCGACGCGCAAGGTGCGCGCCCTGCCCGATGCACCGGCGATCCTCGTGCTCACGACGTTCGACGACGACGAAGTGCTCGCGGGCGCGCTGCGCGCGGGTGCATCCGGCTTTCAGCTCAAGGACGCCCGCGGCGAGGACCTCGTGCGCGCCGCCCACGCCGTCGCGGCGGGCGACGCGTGGCTCGACCCGGCCGTCACCGCCCGGGTCCTGACGGTGTACCGCGGGGTGCCCGACGCGCCATCCGACGGCTCGACGGCACTCGCGTCGCTCACGGCCCGGGAGGTCGACGTGCTACGCAGCATCGGCCAAGGCGCGACAAATCAGGAGATCGCCGCGGCGCTGTTCGTCAGCGAAGCCACGGTGAAGAGCCACGTGGGACACATCTTCGCCAAGCTCGGCCTGCGCGACCGCGCCGCCGCCATCGTCTTCGCGTTCGACCACCGCCTCGTCGCCCCGTCCTGACGTCCGAGCCGGCGGGCGAGCGGGCGTGTTTGAGGTGCGGTTTCCGCACCTCAAACACGCCTACGCGAATCAGGCGAACTCGGCGCGCTCGTATTCGAGGAGGCGTTCGAAGTTGTCGTGCAGCTCGGCGCGACGGCTGCGGTCGTGGGCGAGGTTGACCATCTCGTGGGGATCGTCGTCGAGGTCGTACCACTCGTGCTCGTGATCCTCGAACGCGGCGTCGACGTCGTAGAGCTTCGTGCCGGGATCATTTCCCCACAAGCCGCTCGAGGGCTTGCCGCCGCCGACACCGTAGTAGCGCGCGTACTTCGTGCGACCGTCGAAGAACCCGCGGATCGCATACCGCGTGTTGTTGATGTTCGGCGGTGTGCGCGGTGTCGTGCGCGAACAGCACGTGATCGCGCACCGAGGCCGACGGGTCGCGCAGCGCCGGCGACAGGTCGACACCCCGCAACGACGGATGCGCCGACGGGTCGGCACCACCGAGCGCGCAGATCGTGGAGGCGAGGTCGACGTGCGATGCGAGCGCGTGCGACTGGGAGCCGGCGGCGGCAATGCCCGGTGCGCGCACGTAGCACGGCACGTGCATGATCTCCTCGTACACGAATGGACCCTTGCTCCGCAGCCCGTGCGATCCGCACATGTCGCCATGGTCGGAGGTGAAGATCACGACCGTGTCGTCGTATGCGCCCGAGGCTTCGAGCGCGGCGAGCACGGTACCGAGCGAGTCGTCGGCCATCTGGTGGAGCTTCACGTAGTAGTCGAGGTGACGCAGCCAGGCTTTGGTGTCGCGCGGGTCGATGTAGCCCCACATGCCGTGCTGCTGATCCCACCGCCACTGCCGTTGCGTCTCGGGCTTGTCGAACAGGTCGTCGTCGAAGTTCGGCGGCAGCTCGTCGCACACCTCGTCGTACGCGGCGTCGAACAAGGGGAGGACCTCGTCGTCCTTCCAGCGCGACAGCTCGAGGAGGTCCGTGACGAGCTTGACCTCATCGGCGTGTGCGGGATCGTCGTGATACGGGGGCTGATCGATCGGGAACCACATGACGTCGTGCGGGTTCACGAGCGCGACCGTGAGGAACCACGGCTCGGTGCCCCCGACCGCGTTGGTGCGCAACCAGTCCGCGGCATTCGACGCGATGATCGGATCGAAGTGCACGCCGGTGCCGGCCCAGCCCATGAAGTGACGGTCGTTGCCCTCCCAGTCCATGAAGCCGTAAGCCGTCATGTCGGGCGAGACGGCTTGTGAGAGGTGCCACTTGCCGATGTAGCTGCTGCGGTAGCCGGTACTGCCCAGGATCGATCCCACGGTCGGGATCGCGGGGTCGAGCTCGGTGTGCATCGGCCAGATCACGTTGTCGACGACACCGTGCTGGGAGATGTACTGACCGGTGAACAGCGATGCGCGCGACGGCGAGCAGGGCGAGCTGTGCGTGTAGTAGTTGGTCAGCTCGAGGCCCTCGGCCCGCAGCCGGTCACGCCACGGCAGGCGCACCGAGGACGGCAACCAGGTGCGGTGCCGCTCCTGGTCGGAGACGACCAGCAGAATGTTCGGTTGGGACTTCATGGTGATGCCAGAATGCTCGCGTGGACGAGCGGCCGCCAGTCTGGGTCGGTCACCTGGTGATGAACGTGAGCGACCTCTCCCGTTCCGTCGAGTTCTGGCACGAGATCGGGATGCGCCAGGTGGAGCAGAACGAGCACGTCGCGGTCCTCGAGCTCCGCGGCGGCACGCACCTCGTGCTCGTGCCCGGCACCCCGCATCCGGGTGACGCGCCGTTCGACCTCATGGTCGAGGACCTCGAAGCCACGCATGCCGCCTGGACCGCGAGGGGCCTGAAGCCGTCGGACATCGAGCGCGGCCGAATCCATTCGGCGTTCACCGTGCCGGATCCCGATGGCTACGTCGTGACCGTGAGCAGCAGCCATGTGGTCGGGCCGGTCTGATGATGGACGAGCGGCCGCAGTTGTGGGTCGGTCATGTGGTGCTCGCCACGCACGACCTCGGGCGCGCCCAGTCCTTCTACCGCGAGCTGGGCATGCGAGCGTTTCGCGAACCCCGTCCCGACGACGTTCTCGTCGAGGTCGAGATGCGCGGCGGCACGCACCTGGTGTTCGTCTTCGACCCGAACGCCCGCACGAACGGCCGCGTCGCCGCCGTTCGACCTCATGTCCGACGACATCGACGCGCTCCATGCCGCGATGAGCGGACGAGGCATCGAGGTGACGCCGATCGCACACGCCGACCACGACCACTCGAGCTTCACGTTCCGCGATCCCGACGGCTACGTCGTCACCGTCAACAACTCCCACGTCGAAGGCGTCGTCTGAGCGGGCCCGCATGACCGCGGCGCCGGTTAGCTCACTTGTAGCCGTCGAGAATGCCGGTGAGGCCGCTCGGGTGGTGGTCGCCGAAGGCGAGCTGCTCGAGGACACCGAGGCCGGTCTTGTCGCCCCATCGCGCACGCATCACCTGTTGGATGTGGATGTTCCACGGCTCGACGTTGTCGAGTTCCTCGACCTTGTGCTCCTCGGCACCGACCGCGAGCTCGCCGTGCCAGTGACCGTGTCCCCATTCGGGATGGCTGTAACCGAGACCACGCATCCGGAACGTCAGCAACGGCTCGAGCTCGATTCGCTCCTCGCCGCCGTCATGACGGAACAGACGCAGCGTCGCACCCTCGGAACGCCGTAGCCCCTTCGCCCAACGCAACTCGTGCACCGTTGCCGCGAGATGGCGGATCCGGGGCTCGGCATCGGGACCGAACACCGCGTCACGCTCCCCGATGACGTCGAGCACCGCCTGGCTGCCGACGAACCGGTCGCCGTTCGCACGCTCGAAGCACAAGAAGTGGGTGCAGCAGTCGTCCCAATTGATCGGCGCCCACAGGAAGAAGACCTGCGGCAGCGTCGTATCGGGCGCGCCCGTAACGGGCTGTCCGATCGGCCGGACACCCCACGATCGGTCCTTCGTGCCGTACATGTCCTCGATCGGGATCTCCGTCCCGGCGACCGAGATGCGACCCGACCACGTGCCCCACTGCGTCATGCGGGTCGAATCCATGACGGTCTTCGTGCCGGCGGTGATCGTCTGCCGCGGCTCTTCGAGCGCAACTGTTCGCGCCGTGAACGTGACGTCGGCGTCGATCCCGGAATCGGCGGCGTCGGCGCGCACCCGTGTCACACGAAGCGGCTCGACGACTTCGATCGTGAGCGGACCGATCCGCGTCTCGCCGCGATCGACCGGGATGCGGCCCGACGCGAACACCGACCGCTGCACGCCGTCGTGCACGACCGCGAACGCGCCGTCGATGATGCCCCGGTTGGGATACACGGCCATCCCCGCGGCGAAGTAGAAGTCCTCGGTATAGCCGTTGAACCAGAACCGGTCGTAGTGGTTCGGGTCGCCGCTCGCCGGGTGCGCGAGCGGCAGCGCGGTCTGGTGGATCGGGTAGTCGTCGAACGGTGTCAGCACGGAAGTGACGCTACAACGCGAGGTCGTCGAAGCGCCTCCGCAGCTCGCCCATCGCCTTCGGCGCGTCCTCGACGTCACGCGCGAAGGCACGCAGCGTTACATGTATGTCGGTCGTGCCCACGCCGACCAACTCATGGACCGATTCCATGCTGCGCGGCAAGGTCGGGCCGACCGTCGTCACCCATCGCGAGACGCAATGGCGCCTGCACCTGGACCGACGACGGGTCGCGGCCCGCGACGACCGAACGCGTCGCGTATCCGCCGCACCCCGTCGCCGATGCCGTCGACCGTCTCACCCATGATCGGGATCCACGCGTCGCCGAAACGCACGACGCGTTGCAGGTTGCGCGTGTGCAGCGTGCCTGCGATCCACAAGGGCACGCCGCCCGCCTGCAGGGGCTTCGGTTCGAGGTAGGTCTCGCGGAACGACACCGTCGGAGAATCGAAATTCGCGGGCGTGTCGCGCCAGAGCACCCTGCATGCGGCGAGGGTGTCGGTGAGCAGCTGGCCCCGCTGGTCGAATCGACAGTCCTTCCGCGTCGTACTCCTCCCGCTGCCATCCGGTCCCGACGCCGAGGTCGACGCGCCCACCGGAGAGCTGGTCGAGCGTCGCGACCTGCTTCGCCAGCAACGCGGCCGGGCGCAACGGCGCGATCAGGATGCCCGTGGCGAGCCGAACCCGGCTCGTGACCGCCGCGATCGCGCTCAACATCGTCAGCGGTTCGAGCCACGGCGCGTCGGGCGGGACCGGGAACTTGCCCCACGCGTAATTCTCCGTATGCGGTCCCATGACGACGTGGTCGACGAGCACGACGCGATCGATGCCCGCGTCGTCGGCGGCGCGTCCGAGGTCGAGGAAACGGGCCCACTCCCCCGACGCGAACGTCGCGCCGAAGTTGGCGAGGCCGACGGTGAGCGTCGGCGTGCTCATCTCGTGACCGTGATGCAGTGTCTGATGTCGCGTGACGACGTGCCGATCCGCAACTCGAACTCACCGGGCTCGATCGTCCAGCCGTGCGCGGCAACGTCCCAGAACGCGAACGCGCGATCGCCGAGCGGCATGTCGATCTCCTGCGATTCACCGGGGTCGAGCCACACCTTGGCGAACGCCTTCAGCTCCTGCGGCGGCCGGGCGACCGACGAAGCGACATCGTGGACGTAGCACTGCACGACCTCCGCGCCTCGCACCGTGCCCGTGTTCGTGATGCGCAGATGGAGCGAGGCACCGTCCCATGCCGGCTCGCCGAGCGCGAATGTCGTGTACGAGAGGCCGTGCCCGAACGGGAATTGCGGCTCGATGTCGCGCGCGTCATACCAGCGGTACCCGACGAACACGCCCTCGCCGTAGCGCACCTCCCCGCGCTCGCCGGGATAGGTCGTGAAGGCCGGCGTGTCCTCGATGCGCCGGGGAAAGGTCGTCGGCAGCTTGCCCGAGGCCGAGACGTCGCCACTCAGCACGTCGGCGAGCGCGTTGCCCCACTCCTCACCCGGGAACCATGCCTGGAGGATCGCGGCGACGTCGTTGCGCCACGGCATGTCGACGGGAGACGCCGCGTTCACGATGACCGCCGTGCGCGGGTTGACGGCCGCGACCGCGCGGATGAGCTCGTCCTGCGGCGGCGGCAGCGCCATCGACTCCCGGTCGTGACCTTCGGTCTCCCAGTCGTTGTCTGTGCCGACAACGCAGACGACGGCATCCGCGCGGCGCGCCGAGCGCGACCGCGCGATCCATGAGGTCGGGCGGCGCCGGCGGTCGGCACCCGATCTCGAGGCCACCGAGCCCGCGGGGCGGCACGAACTGCACCTCCAATTCGCGCGGCTCGCCCGCGGTCAACGTGATCGTGCCCTCCGCCTCCGCGCTGCCGTACCCCATGAACGCGTCGCTGCGCCCGGTCGGGTTCCAGTTGTCGACGACGACGTCGCCGTCGAGCAATCAGACGCGCGCGACCAACCTGCACGAGCGTGAACTTCCAGTCACCGCTCTCGGGCGCCACGACCGTGCCCGTCACGCGTGTCGAGAACTCGTCCGGGACGCCGTGACCGACCGGTCCGATGTAGGTGAACAGCGCGGCGCGCCGAGTCCTCGGTGTGCACCGGCTCGCCGGCGCGCTCCCGCCCTGCGAAGTACTCGACGTGCAACGGTGCCTGCAGGACGCGCTCGTCGAGCACCGGAGTGCGCTTGAAGCTGTAGCAACCGCGCTCGTGTATGACATCGACACCGCCAAGCTCGAACCGCGCGCGGAGCCCGCCGAGCGGCGACACCGGAGGATGTGGCGTGACACGCGCGCTCCCGCCGCCCTGGATCACCGTCGCGTCGGCATTCGGGCCGATGACTGCGAGCCTGCGTACGCCCTCGCCGAGCGGAAGCATGCCGCCGTCGTTCTGCAGCAACACGAAGCTCTCATGCGCCGCACGGCGCGCGACCGCACGGTCGACAGGATCGTCGGTGCAGATCTCGGCATGGGGTGCGGCATCGTCGAGCCGCCCGGTGCGGTCGAGCAGCGTGAGGATGCGACGCACCTTGTCGTCGAGCGTCTCCTCGTCCACCTCCCCGGCGCGCACCGCCTCGGCGAGCCGTTCGTCGAACCACTGGGGCGGCCCGGGCATCTCGAGATCGAGGCCCGCGTTCGCGGCGGGTGCGGTGCTGTGCGTGCCGTACCAGTCCGACACCACGACACCGTCGAAGCCCCACTCGTCGCGCAGCATCGTGAGCAGCGGTTCGTGCTCGCTGCAGTACATGCCGTGGACACGGTTGTACGCAGTCATCAGCGCCCATGTGTGCGCTTCGGTCACTGCGGCTTCGAACGGCACGAGCGAGATCTCGCGCAGCGTGCGCTCGTCGACCTCGGAGCTGATCGTCATGCGCTCGAATTCCGAGTCGTTGGCGACGAAGTGTTTCACCGTGCACGCGACGTCTTCTGATTGCACGCCGGTGATGTACGCGACCGCCATGCGCGCCGAGAGAAACGGATCTTCGGAGTAGCACTCGAAGTTGCGGCCCGCGAGCGGATGCCGGTGGATGTTGACCGTCGGCGCGAGCAACGCATGCGCCTGCTTGCGCTTGGTCTCGACACCGAGCCTGATACCGACCTCGTGCACGAGGTCCGGGTTCCATGTCGCGCCGAGCGCAGTGCCGCACGGAAAGTTGGCCGACGGCCGGCCCGACCACTGCTCACCCCGCGCGCCGCTCGGCCCGTCGGTCACTTTCAGGGGCGGGATCCCGATCCGCTCGGCGCCGGGGCCGTGCCACAGGTCGACGCCCGCGACCAGCGCCGCCTTCTCGTCGAGGGTCAGCTCGGCAACCAGCTTCTCGACCCGCTCGGTCGCAGCCTCGCTCGCACGCTCGCTCATGTCTCTCCGCTCTCGGCGCCGCGCGCCGGGCCGCTCGGGCCCCGCTCGCTACTCGGCGGGATACCCGCCTCCCTACGCTCGCTCAGGCTCCGAATCCTCTGTCACGATGCCGCGATGGAACAACTCCACGGGAAGGTCGCGGTCGTCACCGGCGCCGCCAGCGGCATCGGTTGGGCCCTTGCGCAACGCTTCGTTGCCGAGGGGATGCGGGTCGTCGCGGCCGACGTCGAGCGGATCTCCTCGGCGGGCGTGAGCGCGTGCATCGCCGACGTCAGCCGGTTCGACGACGTCGCGGCGCTCGCCGACCACGCATACGACACCTACGGTGCGGTCGACGTGCTCTGCAACAACGCCGGAGTGTTCGTGGGCGGGCTCATGTGGGAACGGCCGGCGTCGGACTTCACGTGGACGCTCGGCGTCAATCTCTGGGGCATCCTCAACGGCATCCGCGCGTTCGTGCCGCGCATGCTGGCAGCCGGCACGCCGGCGCACATCGTCAACACCGTGTCGATGGCCGGACTCTGCACGAACGCGTTCTCGGGCCCGTACACGATCTCGAAGTTCGCCGCGCTCGCCGCCACCGAATGCCTCGCGCACGACCTACAGGCGATGGGCGCGCCGATCAAGGTGTCGGCGGTCGTTCCCGGTGCGGTTGCGACGAGCATCGGAGCATCCGGTCGCAACCGGCCCGCGGACCTCGCCGCCCCGCGCACCGACGATGCCGCGTTCGTCGAGCAAGCGCTCGTCGACCTGACGAGCACGCAGGGCGCACCACCGGACGAGGTCGCGGCGATGATCGTCGACGCCATCCACAGTGAGCAGTTCCTCGTCCCCACGCGTCCGAGCTACGGTGAGCAGATACGGATCCGCAGCGACGCGCTCGCCGCGAAGAACCTTCCGCCGATGCCGACGTTCGATTGAGATCTCACGCGAACAGACGCGCCGCCGCGCGCTTCCGCAGTCGGGCTTCGTGTCCGCCTGCTTCGGCCCGGTCGATCGATTCGACGAGCACACGCGAGACGTTCACGCCGAGCCACCGCCACGGCTCCCGCTCCCACCGCGGTGACCGGTGCCCGACCCAGGGCAACCGCACGAGCTCGGAGTCGTGCCCGAGGACGAGATCGGCGATCGTGCGACCGGCGAGGTTCGTCGTGCTGACGCCGTCACCTACGTAGCCGCCCGCCCACGCGAGACCGGTGTCGCGGTCGAACCCGACGGATGGATACCAGTCGCGAGGCACGGCGACCGCGCCACCCCAGCGGTGCGCGATCGCAGCGTCGCCGAGCTTCGGGAACAAGGAGCGCAAGGTCGCGTGCAGTTTCTCGAACACCCCGATGTCGACATCGAACGCGGGCCGGACTCTCGAGCCGTAGTGATACGGCGCGCCCCGCCCGCCGAACGCGAACCGACCATCCGCGGTGCGCTGTCCGTAGATGATCATGCGTCGGTAGTCGGCGAACGTCGGACGCCGTGCGAGGCCGGCGGTAGCCCAGAACTCTTCGGGGAGCGGCTCGGTCGCGATCATCAACGAGTAGATCGGCACCACTGCCCGCCGGAGCTCCGGGAGGTCAGGAGTGAACGCTTCGGTGGCGCGCACCACAATGTCGGCTCGAACGTCGCCGCGGGTCGTACGCAACCGGCCCGGCTCGATCGCGGTGACCGATGTCTGCTCGTGAATCGTGACACCGAGTGCCTCGACGAGGCGCGCGAGGGCGCGCACCAGCTTGGCCGGGTGGATGGCCGCGCAGTGCGGCGTGAACAGCACGCCGTAGTTCGGTTCGCAACCGATCTCGGCGCGGGCGTCGTCGCCTTCGAGCAGGCGATAGTCGTCGGGGCCGAAGCCCCACGCCTGGTGATCGTGAAGCTCCTGCATCATTGCCGGCACGTGCTCGCGAGCCGTCGCCACGTGCACGGTGCCGCCGCGTGCCCAGTCGCAGTCGATCCCCTCGGCGACGATGACCCGTTCGATCTCGTCGAGCGTGTCGAACATCGCACGTTGCATGGCGATCACCGCGTCGCGGCCATGCCGGCGCGCGGTCACGGCCCGGCTGCCCGCGAACAGCGCCGAGCACCATCCGCCGTTGCGTCCCGACGCACCGAACCCCGCGATCTCGCGCTCGCACACGACGATGCGCAACGCGGGATCGGCGCGCTTCAGCGCGTACGCGGTCCAGAGCCCGGTGTAGCCCGCGCCCGCGATCGCGACGTCGGCGGCCGCATCACCGGGAAGGGGCGGGCGCGGCACGCGCTCCTCGGCCGGAAGTGTGGCGTGCCACAGACTGCGACCGTCGTTCGCATGCATCGACGGAAGTATGCTCCGCAAATGATCGGCTCGGAAACGCGCGAGCACATCGCGATCGTCACGATCGACAATCCCCCGGTGAACGCGCTCCCGGTTGCCGGCTGGTTTGCGCTCGCCGACGCGCTGCGCGCGGCCGGGCGTGACCCGGACGTTCGGGTCGTGATCCTGCGGGCCGAGGGCAAGGGCTTCCAGGCCGGCGTCGACATCAAGGAGCTGGCCGCCGACCCGACGAACGCCTCGCTCGTCGCCGTGAATCGGGGCTGCTACGAAGCGTTCGCGGCGGTGTACGAGTGCGAGGTGCCTGTCATCGCCGCCGTGCAGGGCTTCTGCCTCGGCGGCGGCATCGGACTCGCCGCGAATGCCGACATCGTCGTCGCGTCGGAGGACGCGACCTTCGGGCTCCCCGAGGTGGATCGCGGTGCGCTGGGGGTCGCCACACACCTGGCGCGCCTCGTGCCGCAGAAGAAGGCACGGGCGATGTTCTTGATGGGCACGATGATCTCGGCGCCCGAGCTGCTCGCGTACGGCACCATCGAGCGCGTCGTGCGGCGCGAGAAGCTGCTCGATGCCGCGATCGAGATCGCCGCGGTGATCACCAGGAAGAGCCCGATCGTGATGCAGCGAGCCAAGGAGTCGCTCAACATGATCGACCCCGTCGACGTGAAGCGCTCATATCGCTTCGAGCAGGGCTTCACGTTCGAGCTCAACCTCTGGGGCGACAGCGACGAGCTCCGCCAGGCGTTCGTCGACAAACGCGAGGCGGAGCTCGACTAGGCGCGGACGCCGGGGTGAGAGGCGTGTGTGAGGTGCGGTTTCCGCACCTCACACACGCCCCCCGGCGCGGTCAGACGCGGGCTTCGGCTTGTCGCAGCATCGCGTCATAGCCGTCCGCCAGCCCGACGAGCTGCTTCGCGCAGTCGCCGTGGTATGACGGCCCGTGCATCAGCGCGAGGGTCTTGACGCCGAGCTCGGAGAGCCCGCGGATCGTCGGCCCGGTGGACGGCATCAACGCGGTCGGAGCGCCGAACTGCTCACCGTCGAGCGCGACCTCGACGAGGTCGTCTTCCGTGATCGGCTCGCTCTCCCCGAAACGGGTGAAGAGGTCGCCGCAGAACAGCGTGCCCGTCGTCTCCTCGAACATCACGTGCGCGTCCCAGCCGTGTGGGATGTGCGGCGTGTCGATGTTGCGAATGCGCTTGCCGCCGAGATCGATGACCTCGTCGCTTCCCAGCGGCCGGGGTTCGCGGTCGGCGAGGTCGTTCACCTGAACCATGCACGCCGATCGCACCGTGCGCGACCTGTGCTCTCGGCGCGGCCGCGAGCCATTGATTCATCGCGCCACACTCGTCGGCTTCGACGTGTCCGAACGTGATCCACCGCAGCTGCTCCACCGGGATGATGCGGGCAACCGCGTCGGACACCAGCGGGAAAATGTCCGCGGTATCCGGTGTGGAACAGCAACGGCTCGTCGGCACGCACGACGAATTGATTCATCATGATGTTGGCGTCCGGGATGAACGTCGACACCCGGAACACATCATTGGCGATCTCGTCGATTCGGGTCTCCATCAGAACGGCACCTCCGTGGTGAGCAGGCCGGTGCCGGGGCTGCGGCCGGAAAGGATTCGGCAGAATTCGACGGCGTCGAGCGGACCAACGGACACTCCCCCGTTGCCTCGGCGGAAGGTGCCGCCGGCAGGTCCCTCGAGCTCGAGGCGGCACGGCTGACCGTGCGCGCGCGCCCATTCGCGCACGACGTCGGCAACCAGCACGCCGTCGTGGTCGGGGGTGGTGACCATCTCGCGCCCGGTGGCGCGGGCGAGGTCGATCCGGTGCATCCAGTTGTCGCGCGTGAGTATCACGTCGTGCAGGTAGCCAACATTCCACTTGACGACGGCGCCACTCGCCGACGCGAAGCGAAGCGGCAGGGCGCGCAACGGCTTCGGCAGGTGCGTGCACGTGCGCATCGCCTTCGGGACCGCCCGGTCGTAGCGTTCCAGCAGCTCAGAGGGCGACAACGAGCGCCGATCGTCGACCTGCACCGCGGTCATGCCGTCGACGTACACCTCGGGGCGTCGCCATGCCCGGTACCCGAGCGAGAGGAACTCCCGGGGTGACGCGAGCGACTCGACCATCCCGACCAGGTGTGACGCCATCGCGCGCACGTCCCAGCCTTCGCACTCGGTCGGTTGCATCCAGTCGCTCGCGTCGAGCGAATGCAGGAAGTCGCCGACGCGCTCGTACTCCTTCGCGGCGAGCCGCATGGCTGCGTGGTGGTCGAGCGGCGTGATCGCCGTGACATCGCGTTCGGTCATCGTCGTCATGACTTCCTCCTCTTCTTCGCTTGGGTGAGCGCTTCGGGCGCGAACTCGGCGAGGTACATGTCGACCGCACGGTCGATGAGCCGGGCCCACCGGGTGCCGCCGGGATCATTGGCGAGCTGTTGATTCGCGAGACCGCTGATCATCGCTGTCCACGTGTCCTGCGCGTCGGGATCGGTGATGCCGTGCTCGGCGAGGAACGTCTGCAGCCGCGCGATGAGCGCAACCGCGGGTGCGTACGACTCTGGCGAAGGCTCGAAGCCCGGGATCGTGCGCTGGAACAACAGGAGCGCCCGCGCCGGATTGCTCGTGATGAACTCGAACATCTTGTGGGCCGCAGCGCGGAGCTGGGCCGCGGTGCCTCCCTCGAAGGCCGCGATGTTCACGTCTTCCAACGCTTCTTGCGCGCCCTGGCCGAACATCGCGTCGTAGATCGCGTGCTTCGAGTCGAAGTACTGGTACAGCGACGGCGCCCGCATCCCGACCCGGCCGGCCAGGTCCCGCAGCGAGAGCGCGGCCAGGCCCTGCTCGCCGACCAGATCCCAGGCCGCGTCGAGGATCTCGGCCTTGGTGGCCTCTCGGCGCCGGGAGACCCGACCGACGTTCGCTTCTCCTAACATAGTTAGGATATTCGCACGGCGTTCGGGACTCGTCAAGCCTTTATCGTCCCGGCCGTGACGACGGAGACGAACCGGCGATTCTGGGGTTGGGGCGTCGAGGAGGAAGGCCCGACCCGCGCCCAGCAGGAGAAGATGGGCGCGACGGTCTCGGAGCTCTTCGGCGCGCCACCCCGGTCGCCGATCGCACCGCCCACGATCGACGAGCTCGAGTTGCCCGCGCCCCGCGTGACCGCGCCCTCGACGCTCGCGCATCTCTTCACCGTCGATCCCTACGAGCGGGCCGGGCACACCTACGGCAAGTCGTTCCGTGACGTGTGGCGCGCGCTGCACCGCGACTTCGCGCATCCTCCCGACGCGGTCGCGATTCCCCGCGACGAAGACGACATCACCGCGCTGCTCGACTGGTGCAGCGACGCGCACGTCGCGGCCATTCCCTACGGCGGTGGATCATCGGTCGTCGGCGGTGTCGAGTGCGACGTCGGCGATGACTACCGGGGCGCGGTCAGCATCGACCTGCGCACGTTGGATCGCGTCGTCGAAGTCGATCGCATCTCGCGCGCCGCACGCATCCAAGCCGGGCGTGTACGGGCCCGCGCTGGAAGACCAACTGCGACCTCACGGCCTGACGCTGCGGCACTTCCCGCAGTCGTTCGAGTTCTCGACGCTCGGCGGCTGGCTCGCAACCCGTTCCGGCGGCCACTACGCGACGCTCCACACCCACATCGACGACTTCGTCGAGTCCATACGTGCGGTGACGCCGCACGGCATCTGGGAGAGCCGCCGGCTACCGGGCTCGGGCGCCGGGCCTTCTCCCGATCGCGTGCTGCTCGGCTCGGAAGGCATTCTCGGGATCATCACCGAGGCCTGGATGCGCCTCCAGGACCGGCCGACGTTCCGCGCCTCGGCGACGGCCCGCTTCGCCGATTTCGGGACTGCCGTCGACGCGGCACGCGCGGTCGCACAGGCGGGGTTGTATCCGTCGAATTGCCGCCTGCTCGATCCCACCGAGGCGCGCGTGAGCGGCACCGACGCCTCGGGCGACGCGATCCTGCTGCTGGCATTCGAGTCGGCGGACCACCCACTCGACGCGTGGATCGCGCGCGCCGTCGAATGCGTACGCGACCACGATGCCCGGATCGACGACGACGCGATCGTCGTGCGTGCCGCGTCGGGTGCCGGCGAACGGCAGGGCGCGGCCGGGAACTGGCGCAACGCGTTCGTGCGCGCGCCGTACTCGCGCGATTCGCTCGTCGCGCTCGGGATGATCAGCGAGACGTTCGAGACCGCGTGCACGTGGGATGCATTCGATGCGCTGCACCAGGACGTGACGGCGTCTGTCCGCGCCGCGGCGGAGGATGCCGGCGCCGGAGCCGCGGTGGTCACCTGCCGGTTCACACACGTCTATCCCGACGGTCCCGCGCCGTACTTCACCGTGCTCGCGCTCGGCCGCGAGCCCGATCAGCTCGGGCAGTGGAGCGCGATCAAGGACGCCGCCGGGCAAGCGCTCCTGCGCCACGGCGGCACGATCACGCACCACCACGCGGTCGGTCGCGACCATCGACCCTGGTACGACGCGCAACGCCCCGAACCTTTCGCAGCCGCGTTGCGAGCCGCGAAGAAGGCCGTCGATCCGGCGGGGATCCTCAATCCCGGCGTGCTCATCGACCCGGACCCCGCGGACTGAGCGGATGTCATGACCCATCGGGCGGTGATCTTCGACCTCGGGGGCGTCGTGTTCCCGTCGCCGTTCGAAGCGTTCGACGAATACGACCACGGCAACGGCCTCGTCGAAGGGACGGTACGCGGGCTCATCCGCCGGAGCAGCGAGGAAGGCGCATGGGCCGCGCTCGAACGGGGCGAGCTCGGCATGGACGAGTTCGCGGTCGCGCTCGAAGCCGAGGCCGACGCGGCCGGCTTCCGGCTCGATACGCGGCGAGCTGATGGCGCTGATCGGCTCGTCGCTCGGGCCGCGGCCCGAGATGGCACGCGCCATCGAGCGCATCCGTGCGCCGGCCTGCGAACGGCCGCGCTGACGAACAACTGGACCGACAACGACGCGGCGCTCCAGCCCCCACCCGCTCCACGACGTGCTCGCGTTCGACGTGGTCGTCGAGTCGTCGCGTGAGGGCCTGCGCAAGCCGGACCCGCGGATCTACACGCTCGTGCTCGATCGCCTCGACGTGCTCGCGTCCGAGGCCGTGTTCCTCGACGACCTCGGCATCAACCTCAAGCCCGCACGCGCGATGGGCATGACGACGATCAAGGTCGTCGATCCGCACGACGCGCTTGCAGAACTCGAGCGTGTCCTGGAATTCTCCCTCGCATGACATCAGGGCGCGCTGATGGAGCTGCTCTGGGTCCGCCATGCCGAACCCGAGCGCATCGCGCCCGGTACGGGGAAGCCCGCGAACCCGCGGCTCACGACGCACGGGCGGGAACAGGCGCAACGCCTCGCCGACTGGCTCGCGCACGAGCACGTCGACGCCGTCCTCTCCAGTCCGCAGCAGCGTGCGATCGAGACCGCGCAGCCGATCGCGGACGCGCACGGGCTGGAGATCGAAGTCGTCGACGGCCTCGTCGAGTACGACGTGCAATCCGACCACTACATCCCTGTAGAAGAGCTGCGCTCCACGAACGATCCTCGTTTCCAGGACATGATCGAAGGCCGTTGGGAGGCCTTCGGCGGCGAATCGCCCGAGATCTTCCGCACGCGCGTCGAAGCGACGCTCACAGCATTGATCGCCGCCCATCCCGGCGAGCGCGTCGTCGCGGTGTGCCACGGCGGGGTGATCAACGTCGCACTGGCGATCGTGCTCGGTTTCGATCGGCTTCTCTGGTTCGATCCGCACTACACGTCGCTGTCGCGGGTTGTCGCGTCGCGCACCGGTGCGCGTTCGCTTGCGTCCCTCAACGAGAACGCCCACTTGATCGCGCGAAGGGAGTCGGCATGACGGTCACCGTCGAGCACGAAGGCCGCGTCACGATCGTGACGATCAATCGTCCGGACGTCCGCAACGCGGTCGACGGACCGACCGCGGCGCGGCTCGCGGACGCGTTCCGCGCGTTCGACGCCGACGATGCCCACGACGTCGCCGTCCTCACGGGCGCCAACGGCACGTTCTGTGCGGGCGCCGATCTGAAGGCGATCAGCACACAATCGGGGCGAACCAGGTACGTCCCGATGGCGACGGCCCGATGGGACCGTCACGGATGCTGCTCGCGAAGCCGGTCATCGCCGCGGTCGAGGGCTACGCGGTCGCCGGTGGGCTCGAGCTCGCGTTGTGGTGTGATCTGCGAGTCGCGGCGCGCGACGCGGTGTTCGGCGTGTTCTGCCGGCGTTGGGGCGTACCGCTCATCGACGGTGGGACCGTGCGGCTCCCGCGCCTGATCGGCCATTCGCATGCCCTCGATCTCATCCTGACCGGGCGGGGTGTCTCGGGCGACGAAGCCCTGCGCATGGGGCTCGCGAACCGGCTCACCGATCCGGGCGACGCCCGACGCGCGGCTGTCGCCCTGGCGGCCGATCTGGCGGCGTTGCCCCAGCGCTGCATGCGCGAGGACCGCGCGTCGAGCTACGAGCAGTGGGGCCTCGATCTCGACGAGGCGATCTCGACCGAGTACGTGCACGGCATGCGCGTGTTGGCCGCCGGCGACGCGGTTGCGGGCGCGTCCCGGTTCGCCGCGGGCGCAGGACGTCACGGCGCCCCGGAGTCGTAAGTCTCAGGACGCGTCGCAGCGCGCATTCAGACTGCGCGCCATGCCCGAGACGACGCGCGCGAACGCACCGTCGGCGACATCATGAGCCATCCGGTCGTCACAGTGCGTCCGGCCGCCACCGTCGCCGAAGCCGCGGGGCGCATGCGTGATCGCAAGGTGGGTTCGGTGGTCGTCGTCGACGCCGACGAGCGTGCGATCGGCATCCTCACCGAACGGGACATGATCCGCATCGCGAGCGCCGGTTCCGACGCGTCGACGGCGAAGGTGTCGGAGTGGATGACCGCCGACCCCGACACAATCGCGTCAGACGTCGAGGCACGCGCCGCCTTCACGAAGCTCTCGGAGCACGGGTACCGGCACATCCCGGTGGTCGACGCCAACCGGCTCGTCGGCATCGTGTCGATGCGCGACCTCATGCGCATCGCGATGATCCAACCGGCCGATGCCCAGGCGCACGAGGTCCCGCGCGGCCTCGAGGGCGTCGTCGTCGCCGAGACCCGAGTCGGCGACGTGCGCGGCCTCGAAGGCTTCTACCACTATCGCCAGTACAGCGCGGTCGACCTCGCGCAGAAGCGGCCGCTCGAAGACGTGTGGTTCTTGATGTTCGAGGGTCGCCTCCCGGCAACGATCGCCGAGCGGGAGGCCTTCGCCGCGCGAGATCGGCGCGCTGCGGACGATCCCTCCCGCCGTCGCCGAAGTCCTGCCCACGATCGCGCGCGCCGGCGATGCATTCGTCCCGCTCGACGCGCTCCGCACCGCGGTTTCGCAGTTCGGAGCGACGCTGGGGTTCAAGCCGTCGATCGACATCGACGGCGCGGAGTTGCGCGAGAACGCGATGGCCACGTGCTCGGTCGTGCCGACGCTCGTCTGTGCGCTGTGGCGCCTGCGCCAAGGGCTCGAGCCGGTCGCGCCGCGTCCCGACCTCGGATACGCGACGAACTACCTCTACATGATGCACGGCGAGGAGGCGAAGCCCGAGCACGCGGCCGCGGTCGAGAAGTACCTCATCTCGACGATCGACCACGGGTTCAACGCATCGACATTCACCGCGCGTGTCATCACTTCGACCGGCGCCGACCTCGGCGCCGCGGTCGTCGGCGCGATCGGTGCGCTGTCCGGACCGTTGCACGGCGGCGCACCGAGCCGGGCACTTCAGATGCTCGACGAGATCGGTACCGCCGACCGCGCCGATCCGTGGCTCCGTGCCGCGGTCGAACGCGGTGACCGCTTGATGGGCTTCGGCCATCGCGTCTACAAGACCGACGACCCCCGTTCGCTCATGCTGCGCGAGGTTGCCGATTCGCTCGGCGGCGAGAAGATGGACCTCGCCCGTCACATCGAAGCGACTGCGATCAAGGTGCTCGACGAGCTCAAGCCGGGTCGCCGGCTCTACACCAACGTCGAGTTCTACGCGGGCATCGTGATGGACCGGGCGGGTATTCCGCGCGAGCTGTTCACGCCGACGTTCGCGGCGAGCCGCGTGATCGGCTGGTGCGCGCACATCCTCGAGCAGGGCGCCGACAATCGCTTGATCCGCCCGAGCGCGCAATACGTCGGTCCTCCCCCGCCGCAGCCGGTGCCCGAGCTCGGTTGATCAATCCGGTGGTGCGCTCCGGCGGGCGTCGTCGGAGGGACTCATGATCCCGACCGGATTGCCGTCGGGATCTTCGACGATTGCGAAACGCGCTCCCCAGAACGCGTCGCAGGGCGGTTGCTGACCCTTGTGGCCGGCGCCCGTGAGCTCCGCGTAGAGGCGATCGACCGCCTCGCGCGAGGACACCTTGAAGCCGAGCGTCACCGCGACCCCGGTGGAGCCCGCGTTCCACTTCGCGGCGAACGCCGTGCTGTCGAGATCGAAGTCGATCGCGCCGGACGTCTCGGCCGAACGGTGGTCTGCGTCCCACGGCGGTCGATCGGGGATGTCGAGACCGAGCCGCCGGTAGAACTCGACCGCGGCCGGCATGTCGCGCACGACGAGGTTCACCTGATCCAGCACGGGCCGATCGTCTGCCATCGTTCCTCCGTTGTCGTCGTTGACGAGCTTCGCACGACGATTGCGTTCGGTCGAGAGCTCGACAATTCAGTCGGTACCGGTGACCAGCTCGACCAGCTTCTTCGGCGCCAGGACGCAGTAGCTCTCGGTGAGGAGCTCCGCGACCTCGTCCCAGTCGACGCCGGCGTCGATCACCATGCCGACGATGTTGGGGAACCACCCCGGCAGGAAGAACGGATGTCCCGCATGACCGAGCGCGGCGAGCTCGGCACCCGACGAGCGGAACGTCACCACGTTGATCGGGCCGTCGGAGCCCGCCGCCCGGGCGTACGCCGGCGGCCACCCACACCTCCACGACATCGCCGCGCGCGCGCACCACGTTCGAGCTCGCGCCGATGAAGTGCCCGGGGAGGGGATCGAACCCTCATACCCTCCAAGAGGGCCGGCGGGTTTAAGCCGCCTGCGTCTGCCGATTGCGCCACCCGGGCCGGTTCGGCTCAACGGTAGGCCCGCCGGCGGCATGCAGGAGCACAGCGCGCATCCGCGCCGCCGCGTCACCCGCGAGACCGTTCGCCACGACGACGCCTTCGACCATGTCGGCGACCACCTCGGCGAGGGGTCGCGACCGCACCCGCACCGCGACCACCGGGCCACCCGGGAGCCGGCGGATCGTCCGCGGGGCTCCGGGGCGACGCGGCGGAGTGCGGAACGCGGGCACGACGAGACCGGCCGCCCGGGTTGCCGCGCCGAGCCGGCGGGCAACGTCGGCGAACCGGATCACGGGCATGCGCTCCATCGCCTCCTATTGAATATCCCGGGTGAGACAGTCTTTCTGGGTCGCGACTCACCTCCTCGCGGCGGCTACGCCGCGTGCGGCAGGATTCGCTGCTCCCGGCCAGTTCGCTGCGCACCCTCCGGGCTGCTCCGCTCACGGCACCGTGCGACTGCTGTGCGACTGAGTAGACCGGCGTGGGCCCGCGCACCCGCACGATCGGGAGATCCTGCGCCTGGCGCTCCCCGCGTTCGGGGCGCTGGCGGCCGAGCCGCTCTACGTGCTCGCCGACACCGCGATCGTCGGCCACCTCGGCACGCGGCCGCTGGGCGGTCTCGGTGTCGCAGGCGCGGTGCTGACCGCCGTGTTCGGGATCTTCAACTTCTTGGCGTACGGCGCGACCGCGACCGTGGCGCGTCGGATCGGCGCAGGCGACCGGCGGGGCGCGACCCATCACGGCGTGGCGGGCATGTGGCTCGCGCTCGGGCTCGGCGTCGGCTTGGCCGCGATCGGGCTCGCGCTCAGCGGTCCGGTCGTCGACGTGATGGGCGCGTCGGCGCGGGTGCGCCCGTATGCGCTCACCTACTTGCGCATCTCGCTGCTGGGCGCACCGTTCATGCTCGTCGCGCTGGCAGGCACCGGCTACCTCCGAGGCCTGCAGAACACCCGCACCCCGCTCGTGATCGCGGTCGCGGCCAACATCGCGAACCTCGCGCTCGAGATCGTTCTGGTGTACGGCGTCGATCTCGGCATCGCGGGCTCGGCGTGGGGCACGGTGATCGCACAGGTCGCGGTCGCGATCACCTATGTCGTCATCGTGCACCGCAACGTGCGCGCGTCGAACGCCACGGCTCGACCTGATCTGGCCGAGATCCGCGCGGCCGCGGTCGTCGGCGCGCACCTGACGGTCCGTACGGGCTCGCTGCTGGTCACGTTCACGAGCGCGACCGCGATCGCGTCCCGGCTCGGTGACGTGCAGATCGCCGCGCACCAGATCGCGTGGCAGCTGTGGTGGTTCCTCGCCTTGTGCCTCGACGCGATCGCGATCGCGGGCCAGGCAATCGTCGGCCGCTCGCTCGGCGCGTCCGACACCGCAGGGACGCGCGCCGCCGTCGCGCCGCATGATCCAGTGGGGCGTGATCGTGGGCGTCGCGTGCGGCGCTGCTCGTGCTCGTCCTCGACCCGCTGATCGCGATCACGTTCACGCGCGATCCGGCGGTGCAGCACGAGGTCCGCGTCGTGCTCGTTGCGGTCGCATTGATGCAGCCACTCGGCGCGATGGTGTTCGTGCTCGACGGCATCCTGATCGGCGCGGGCGACGTCCGATACCTCGCGCTCGCAATGGCCGCGGCGACGGCCTGCTACGTGCCGTTCGCCGTGCTCGTGCTCCTGACCGACGCGGGCTGCTCGCGTTGTGGGGCGCACTGTTCGTGTTCATGCTGGCCCGGTGGTACGGCATGGGCCGCCGTTTCCGGGGCGATGCATGGTTGGTCACGGGCGTGTCGGCTACATAGGCTTGCCCGGTGACCGACCCGCCCGAACGAGCAGTTGAGATCGCGGCGGCGACGCACCCCGACCTGGACCTCACGCAGGCAGACATGACTGCGGGCGGCGAGCTCGTCCCGATCGGCCGGCCCGAGCACACGCCCGAGGACGTTCGCCGCTCCGACGTCGACCGTTGGGGCCGCAGCGAGCACTTCCGTCAGCTGACCCGGCGGATCTTCGATCCGGTCTACAGGCACTGGTTCCGCGTCGAGTGGGAGGGCTTCGAGCGACTCCCCGAAGAGGGCGGCGCGCTGCTCATCTCGAATCACGCGGGCGCGATCCCGTCCGACGCACCTTCGATCATGCACGGCATCGAAAAGGACCTCGGGCGGCCGGTGTACGGCCTGGCGGAGAACCTGTTCCGCAAGATGCCCGTCGTCGGCACGCTCTGGGCGCGCAGCGGCGGCGTCGCCGCCCACCCCGACAACGCGTACCGGCTGTTGCACGACGAGCACCAACTCGTGCTCGTGTTCCCCGAGGGCACGAAGGCCACCGGCAAGCTCTACGGCGAGCGCTATCAGCTGCGCCGATTCGGTCGGGGCGGCTTCGTCGAGATCGCGATCCGCGCCGGCGTCCCGGTGATTCCCCTCGCGGTCATGGGTGCGGAAGAGGCGATGCCGGTGCTTTTCAAGAGCAACCGGCTCGCGAAGGCATTGAGCGTGCCGTACGTGCCGATCACCGCGAACATGCTGGTGTTCGGACCCGCGGGTTGGGCGATGCCATTGCCCGCGAAGTTCAAGATCCGCGTGCTGCCGCCCGTGCACTTCGACGTCCCGCCGAACCAGGAGCGGTACTCGCGCAGCCGCGTCATGGAGGAGACCGAGCGCATCCGGCGGATGGTGCAGGACGCGCTGTACGACATGTTGCGCACGCGCCGGTCGGTCTGGTTCGGATGAGCCGAGGATCGCGGCGCAGGTACCCTGCGCCGCCCGAGGCGGGGCCCGAGCGGCCCAGCAGAGCGGAAGATAGGGATGCGCGTTCTCGTCACGGGGCTTGCCACGTACTGGGGCGGGCGCGTCGCGCAGGCGCTCGAGCGCCGGCCCGACGTCGAGGTCGTCGTCGGTCTCGACACCCACGAACCGCGCATCGAGCTCGAACGCACCGAGTTCGTGCGCGCCGACACGACGCACTCGATCATCGCCCGCATCGTCCGCGCCACGCAGGTCGACACGATCGTGCACACCCACCTCATCGTCGACTCGACGCGCGTGAGCGGACGCCGCCTGCACGAGATCAACGTCATCGGCACGATGAACCTCCTCGCGGCCGCGGGGGCGTCGCAGAGCCCGGTGCGCAAGGTGGTGCTCAAGAGCTCCGCGCTCATATACGGCGCGAACGCGGCGGATCCCTACGTCTTCCGTGAGGACATGGCGCGCACCGGGCCGGCGCGCACGAACGTGGAGCGCTCGCTGCTCGAGGTCGAAGCCTTCGTGCGCGACTTCGCAGACGACAACCCGCACGTCGGAGTCACGCTGCAGCGATTCGCGAACGTGCTCGGTGACGACATCGACACCCCGTTCGCGATGGCGCTGCGCCGTCCGGTGGTCCCGGAGATCTTCGGCTTCGATGCCCGCGTGCAGTTCGTGCACGAAGACGACGTCGTCGGCGCACTGATGTACGCAACGATCAACGACATCCCGGGCGTCTACAACGTGGCGGGCGACGGCAGCCTGCCGTGGAGCGAGGCCTGCGCGATCGTCGGCAAGCCGCGAGTTGCCCTGCCGTTCCTCTTCACCACCCTCGCGGCCGAACCGGCGCGCATGCTTCGACTCTGGGACCTGCCGGCCGAAGCACTGCAACTCCTGCGCTTCGGGCGGGAGATCGACAACTCGCGTTACAAGCGCGCGGGCTTCCGCTACGCGTACACGAGCGCCGGCACCGTCGAGGCGTTCGCACAGGGCCTGCGGCTGGCGGCGACCGTCGGCGACAAGCACCCGTCGTACCGGTTCGACCGGGACGTCGAGGACTTCTTCCGCCACTCGCCCGCGGTCGTGCGCCCCGACTAAGACACAGAGGGCCAGCACTGGAACGGAGAACATGAGGTGAGCGACCGCGAGGCGGGTATCCCGCCGAGCAGCGAACCGGGGCCCGAGCGGCCCTCGGAGCGGAGAACATGAACCATGTGAGGGTCGAGCGGCGCGACGCGGTGGCGGTCGTGACGCTCGTCGACGAAGCCCGGCGCAATGCGATGACCGCGCCGATGGTCGACGAGATCGTGGCAACGTTCGACGACCTCGAGGGCAACGGCACCACCGCGGCGGTCGTCGTCACGGGCGAACCTCCCGCGTTCTGCTCGGGGGCGGACGTGTCGAGCCTCGGCGCGCTCGCGCAATCGTCCAACGACGACGAACGGCGATCCGTGACCTCGATCTACGAAGGCTTCCTGCGCGTGCTGCGGTCCCCGCTCCCGACGGTCGCAGCGGTGAACGGCGCCGCGGTCGGCGCGGGCGTGAACCTCGCGCTCGCATGCGACGTTCGTATCGCCGGCACCTCGGCCCGCTTCGACACCCGCTTCGTCAAGATCGGGCTGCACCCGGGCGGCGGTCACACGTGGATGCTCGAGCGCGCCGTCGGGCCGCAATCGGCCGCCGCGATGGTGCTGTTCGGTGCCGTGGTCGACGGGCCCCGGGCCGTGGAGATCGGGCTCGCGTGGTCGTGCCATCCCGACGAGGAGGTCGTGGACGCGGCCGCGGCGTTCGCCGCCGGCGCCGCGCGCGCGCCGATTCTGCTGCTCGGCCGCACCAAGGCCACCCTCCGGCAGGCCCCTTGGCAGCCCGACTTCGACGAGGCGGTGGCCACCGAGGTTGCGCATCAGGCCTGGTCACTGGGCCAGGGCTGGTTCGGGAAGGCCCGAACGGCCGGGAAGGGAGACGGCGGGTCCGGGGGTCCGCGGCCTTCATCCCATTGACGGTATTGGGCCGTATTGGGATAGAATCTGGCAGGCCCTGGTCATCGCCACCGCCGCAGCACGAGGAGCAACACACGTGGAAACGTTCCGCTGTCCGACATGCATCGGCGTTCTCCCGAACGCCCGCGTTCGGCGTTGCACCTCGTGCGGTCAGAACTTGCGTCGCCGCCGGCCCCGAGTGCTCGGTGAGGATGGCGCGGCGGCCCTGCCGGTCGACCGGTGGATGCTCGATCGATTGCACGGCAACGGCGGCAAGCGCCGCAACGCGGCCCCGCCGCCCGCGTGGGAAGGCCGGTTCACGAGCACGCGGCGCGTCGATCAGGACGACGTACCCGCCGACACGCCGACGCCCGCCACCGAGTTCGCTTCGAGCGTCGTCGGCAGCGACGATGCGATCGACGCCACGCTGCTCATGTTCGATGCGCCGTCAGCGGACGCGAGCACCGACGCGCGGGCGACGATCGCCGAGCCCGCGGCGCCGTTCGCACCGGACGACGCGATGTTCCCATCGGACGACGCAATGCCCGAGCCGGAGCCGATCCCGGAACCGCTGCCCGAGCCGGCGCTGCTGGTGATGCCGGAGCCGGCACTGACGCCGATGGCGATGCCCGAACCGGAGCCGACGCCCGAGCCCGAGCCGGAGATGCTCGCACCGGCACCCGCGCCGCGGCCGCAACCGATCCAAAAAGAGCTCGACCCCGAAGTGCGCGCGCTCATCGACGAGCTGTACGAGCTGGCACGCGCCGAGCTCTCCGGCGACGACGTCGCCTTCTTCGCACCGGTCAACCGCGAGCCCGTCGGTGAGCCGTCGGTCAACACCTTCCTCGCGGAACCGTCGCTCGCGGCGTGGATGCCCGCGCCGCAGCCCGAAGACGCGGCGCCCGAGCAGCCGCGCCCGCAGCCGCCGGCGACCGCCACGCACACGCCGGCCGAAGCACCTCCGGCAGCACCGGCGTCGACCCCGGTCAAGCGCCCCGGACGTGCACGGAGCGGATGGGTCGCGGCGATCCAGACCGGCGAGTGGCGCAACCGCCCGCGCGAGCTAGCGGCCGACGAAACGCGCAACCAGCTCGTCACCGCGGTCACGCCACTCCTCGGCCGTGATCGCGTAGCGCACGTGGTCCTCGTAGACGCCTTGGATCTGCAAGAACCTCACCGCCGTGCCTTCGTCGCGTAGACCGAGCTTCTCCGCGACGCGGCGACTGGCCTCGTTGCGGGGCACGATCGCCGCCTCGAGCCGGTGCAACTGCAACGCGTCGAACGAGTGCCGCATCATCAGCACGACGCCCTCCGGCACGTAACCGCGGCCGGCGAGCGCCTCGTCGATCCAGTAGCCGATGTAGCCCATCTGGAACGGGCCACGCTGGACGCTGCCGAGACTGACCTCGCCCGCGAACCGCCCGTCGACGAGGAACAACCCGAACCCGTACGCCGCGTCGAAATGTCGCTGGCGGTCCCACGCACCACATCGGGCACGGAACGCCTCGCGCTCGAGCGCGGGATCGGCGCTCCCGGGCTCGGGACGCGGCTCCCATCGCTCGAGCCACACCCGGCACCGCAGGCGGACCTCGCGCCACGCGTCCCAGTCGTCGACGCGCAACGGCCGCAGCATCACCCGGCCACCAATCAGTTCGGTCACATGGCTCCCTCGCTGCGCCATCCCTGGCTCCGCTGCGTCCGCACGGTCATGTCGCCGTTGCGATGGCGTCGAGGGTTGCGGCGTCTTCGAGACCGGACAGGTCGCCCGGTGACTCGCCGGTGACGACGGCGCGAATCGCGCGCCGCAGCACCTTCGCACTACGTGTCTTCGGCAACGCACGCGTGAATCGCACCTGCGCGGGCTTGAACGACGGTCCGAGCGCGTCGACGACACGCGCCGTGATCGCGCTGCCGCAGCGCGTCATCGGGGTCGACGCCGGCGGCCGGCACCACGAAGACCCACAACGCCTCACCCTTCAGCTCGTCGGGTACCCCGACCGCGGCCGCTTCGACGACGCCGGGATGCGCGACGACGGCAGTCTCGACCTCGGCCGGCCCGAGCCGCTTGCCCGCCAGCTTGATCGTGTCGTCGGAACGGCCGTGCAGGAACCATTGGCCGTCGGCGCTCACACTCGCGAAGTCGCCGTGCCACCACACGTTCGGGTAGCGCGACCAGTACGTGTCGAGGTAGCGCTGCGGATCGTGATACAGCCCGCGGGTCATCCCGGGCCACGGCTTGGTGCACACCAGCTCACCGACCTCGCCCCGCACCGAACGCCCGGCCTCGTCGTAGACGTCGACCGCCATGCCGAGCGCGGGGCCGCCGAGCGAGCACGGTGAGATGGGCTGGACGACGTGCGGCGAGAGAAAGCACGCACCGACCTCGGTGCCACCGGAGATGTTGATGACCGGGCAGCGGCCGCCGCCGACGACGTCGAAATACCAACGCCACGGCGTCTCGTTCCACGGTTCGCCGGTCGACGCGAGCACGCGCAACGACGAGAGATCGTGGGCACGCACCGGATCGTCGCCATGCGCCATCAACGCGCGTACGAGGGTCGGCGACACGCCGAGCACGTTCACCCGATGCCGTTCGACGATCGCCCACAGCCGGTCCACGTCCGGGTAGTCGGGTGCGCCGTCGTAGAGGACGAGCGAGCCGCCGTTCGCGAGCGTGCCGACGATCTCCCACGGGCCCATGATCCACCCGATGTCGGAGAGCCAGAACAGGCGCTCGTCGCGCCGCAGGTCGGTTTGGAACGCGGCTTCTTCGGCGATCTTCACCGTGAAGCCACCGTGTACGTGCACGGCACCCTTGGGCCGGCCGGTGGTGCCGCTGGTGTACGCGACGAACAGCGGGTGTTCGCTCTCGACGGAGCGCGCGCCGAAGCGGTCGTCGCCGAGCGCGCACAAATCGTCGAGCGACACGTCGCGCCCGGAGGTCATCGGCACCGCCGACCGGCGGGAAGCGCCAAGGCGAGGCACGACCACCACCGTGTGCACGCTGTCGACCTCGGCGACGGCAGCATCGGCCGTCTCCTTCATCGGGACGACCTTCCCGCGCCGCGTGAAGCCGTCGGCCGTCACCATCGCGACCGCGTCCGCGTCCTCGAGGCGGATCGCGACCGCGTCGGGGCCGTAACCGGAGAAGATCGGCAGGAACATCGCGCCGAGCTTGGCGATCGCGAACAGAGCGGCAACCGTCTCGGGAATCATCGGGCAGAACAGCCCGACGGCGTCGCCTTCGCGCACTCCCCGCGCGTGCAAGCCGGAAGCGATGCGATCGGTCAGGATGCGCAGCTCCTCGCCTGTGAGCGTGCGGCACTCGCCGTCCTCACCTTCCCAGATGACCGCGGGCCGATCGTCGGCCCGCGCGTCGACGCACATCGTTGCGACATTGCAGCGCCCGCCGTTGAACCATGTCGCCCACGGGACACCGGCCGAGGTGTCGAGCACGTTCGTGTAGCGGGTGTCGAACGTCAACCCGAGAAACCCGACGACGGCATCCCAGAACCACTCGGGCTCGGCGATCGAGCGGTCGAGGAGCGTCGCGAACTCGTCGATGCCGGCCGCGGCCATGAACCGAGCCACATTGCTCTCACGCAGCCACGTTTCATCGGGCTGCCACGCCACCGGGGACATTGGGCACGAATCTACCCGTGCCGCCGGGCCGGATAGCGTGCTGGTCATGGCGGAGGAGCGTGGGGCGCCGCGCGTCGAACCACAAACGGAAGACGCTCCGCTCGTGTGGATCGACCTCGAGATGACGGGGCTCGACATCGAACAACATGTGATCGTCGAGATCGCATGCGTCATCACCGATGCGAACCTCGCGCCGCTCGACGACGGCATCGACCTCGTCGTGCACGCCGACGACGAAGCACTCGGCCGCATGGACGACTTCGTGCGGAACATGCACACCAAGTCGGCGTTGCTGCCCGCGATCGAGGAGTCGGACGTCACGGTCGCCGATGCGCAGGCGCAGGTCCTCGAGTACGTGCGCGCGCACGTGCCCGTGGCGGGCACTGCGCCGCTCTGCGGCAACAGCATCGGCGTCGACCGCCGTTTCCTCGACCGGTACATGCGCGAGCTCGACGCGTACCTCCACTACCGCAGCGTCGACGTCTCGTCGTTGAAGGAGCTGTGCCGCCGCTGGTACCCGGCGATCTATCGCAAGCGACCGGGCAAGGCGGAGCATCACCGCGCGCTCGACGACGTGCGCGAGTCGATCGCGGAGCTGCGCTTCTACCGCGAGCAGCTCTTCATCCCGCCGACCCCCTGAGCGACTGCGGCGCGGGCGCGGTTACAACAGCGCGCCGAGCGCGCCGAGCAGCGCGACCACCGATCGCTCGCGTGCCGAGTGCCCCATCAGGCCGATGCGCCAGCCCTTCCCTGCCAGCGCGCCCAGCCCACCACCGACCTCGATGTCGAACCGGGTGCGGAGCTCGGCACGGATCTTGGCGTCGTCGACGCCGTCGGGCAGCCAGACGCTGGTGAGCTGCGGGAGGAGTCGCTCCTGCGCGAACGGGCGGAAGCCGAGGTCGGGAAGCGCGTCCTGCAGGAGCGCGCCCACGTGCCGGTGGCGCGCGTGGGCCGCGTCGAGACCTTCCTCCAAGAGCGCGACGAGCCCGGCATGCAACGCGTACAGCATCGAGATCGGGGCGGTGTGGTGGTAGCGCCGCGCGGTGCCGACGTAGTCGGCGAGGAGTGAGAGGTCGAGGTACCAGCTCTGCGCGGGCTGGGTGCGGGCGCGGACCCGTTCGACGGCGCGGGCCGAGAAGCTCACCGGCGACAGGCCGGGTGGCACGCCCAGGCACTTCTGCGTGCCGGAGTAGACAGCGTCAACACCCCAGGCGTCGATGTCGACCGGGATGCCGCCGAGCGAGGTGACGGTGTCGACGAGCAGCAAGGTGTCGGTCTGTTGGAGCGCAGCAAGCGGCGCGATGTCGCTCTCGACGCCGGTCGAGGTCTCGGCATGCACGACGGCAACCAGCCGCGCGTGCGGGTTGACGCGCTGCGCGTCGAGTAGCTGCTGCGGATCGATCGCCCGACCCCACGGCTGTTCGACGCGCACCACCTCGGCGCCACAGCGGCGCGCGACCTCGCACATGCGCTCACCGAACACGCCGTTCACCCCGATGATCGCGGTATCGCCGGGCTCGAGCAGGTTCACGAAGCACGCTTCCATGCCCGCGCTGCCCGTGCCGCTGATCGGCAGCGTCAGCTCGTTGGTCGTGCGGAACACAGCGCGCAGGTGGTCGCCGATCTCGTCGAGCACGACGAGGAAGTCCGGGTCCAGGTGGCCGAGGACCGGCCGCTGGAACGCTTCCATGACCTCGGGATACGGGTTCGAGGGCCCGGGCCCGAGCAAGAGCCGCTCAGGATGCACGAGCAGGGAGCGTACCGAGCACGCGTCCGCGGCGAATCACTGGAAGTTGGGCAGGCGGTGCCAGCCCTTGCCGAGGCAGCGAAGAGCACCGTCGACGCCGCGGCTGTCCTCGACGACAAGCCCCCGTGCAAGCTGGGATGCCGCGCGCGGCGACGCGGGTGACGTCGTTGTCGGGAAGCGCGATCCGGCCTCGGTGCGCGGCGTCCTGCACGGTGGTCGCAGCCGTGAGCGCCGCGGTCGCCGCGTTCGGCAGGCGATGGCGATACGTGCGACGCAACGTGTGCTCGATGACGAGCACGGAACGGGTCACCGCCACTTCGTCGGCCGTCGACACCGACGCCGCCGCGAGGTCCTGCGCGATCGAACGGATGTCGTCGACGGTGAGCTCACCGAGCGCTCGTCCGAAGGCCGTGGCGTCCACCCGTCATATGTCGGCGCGTCGGCCGGCAAGTAAAGCGGGTCACGCCATGGTGCGGGCGAGGCCGTCCAGGATGTCCGCTTCGGACACCAGGAGCTCGTCGAAGCCCCAGTGGCGCATCACCCCGACGATGATGATGGCGCCGCCGACGATCACGTCCACGCGGCCGGGGTCCAGTCCCGGATTGTGGCGTCGTTCGGCGACGGGCTGGGTGGCGAGCAGGCGGAACACCTCCTCGGCGGCCGCCCGCGTCAGCCGGAACCGGTCGATCCGATCGCTGCGGCCGGGATCCACGCCGAGCTCGATCGCGGCGAGCGTCCATACGGTGCCGGCGGTGCCGACCAGCGTCTTCGCCTGTGCGGCGCCCGGCACCAGGCGGTCGACGTCGGTCAGATGGTCGCGGACGATCGAGACGGCCTGGCTCAGCTCCTCGGGTTCCGGCGGGTCGCCGTGCAGGAACTGCTCGGTGAGACGCACACAGCCGATGTCGATCGAGCAAAGCGCTTCCGGCTCGCTGCCGCCCGCGATGAACTCCGTGGAGCCGCCGCCGACGTCGACCACGAGGTACGGGCCGGGTGCTTCGAGACCGGTGGTGGCGCCGAGGTACTCGAGGCGGGCCTCGTCCTCGCCCGAGAGCAGCTCGGGGCGGACGCCGAGCGCCTCCTCGGCGGGCCCGAAGAAGTCGTCGCGGTTGCGCGCGTCGCGCGAGGCGCTGGTCGCGGTTGCCCGTACCTTCTCGACCGCCAGCTCGTCGATGGTGCGGCGGTACTGGCGCAGCACGTCGACGGTGCGCGCGATCGCGTCGGGGTGCAAGGTGCGGTCGCGGTCGACACCCTGCCCGAGCCGGGTGATCTGGGTGCGGCGCTCGACCGGCAGGAGCTTGGCGTCCCGGCCGCTGCCGTCGACGTCGGCGACGAGCAGGCGCGTGGAGTTGGTGCCGATGTCGACGCTCGCAACGCGCGTCATCGCAGGTGTTCCTGCACCCAGCGGCCGACCGGATCGTCGCCGCCGGCGAGGTAGTGGGCGTAGTGCGCGTGCAGGCATTTCACGCCGCGCCGGGTGCCGCCCACGCCGCCGTGCGGGCTGGGGCCGCGGTGGCCGCGCGGGAGCGCGGCGTCGCGCTCGCGCGCGTATCGATCGTGCGTGGCGCGCGAGGTCCTCGGGATCGACGGCCGCCTCGGCCGCGCGCACACCGCCCGTCGCTTCCAAGCGGGACACTCGCTTCGAGAGCTCGGGGTCGACGAGCCAGTAGCGGGTCGGCATCGGCGTGCCGTCGTGGAGCAGCGGCGCGTTCCGGATCACGACGGGCTCTCGGTGCGCGCCCCGTACGACGACGTCGAACGCGGCACGCGGCGCCCGGCCGAGCAGCTGCGTGAGGTCTTGCACATCGGCGTCGGTCGCCGGCACCACTATTGCTCCCTCGCTTCAGTGCGCCCTTCGGCGCGCCTCCGCTGCGTGCGCACGGTCGCGCAGTCTACGGAACAGTGGTCGTCGTCGATGCTGCGGGCGCCGGCAGCACCTTGTACACCTGTTCGCCCGGGAAGACCATGTTGAACTGCTCACGGGCGATGCGTGTGGTCTCCTCCGGCGATTGCAAGCGCTCGGCCGCGACCTGGAGCTTCTTGTTCTGTTCCCGCAGCACGGCCACATCGTGCGCGGCGGCGCTCACCTGGCGACGCTGGGAGAGGTAGGACCGCGTCGGGAACACGAAGAGGAACAGGATCGCGGCGACGCCGAGCGCGATCGAACGCGACGCGTCCCCGGGAGCCCCAACGCGTCATCGGGACGCACCTCCGGCGAAGGCGCGCACCCCGAGGTACGCGGCGGTCTCGCCGAGCTGCTCCTCGATGCGGAGCAACTGGTTGTACTTCGCAACCCGGTCGCTGCGCGCGGGCGCACCGGCCTTGATCTGCCCGCAGTTCGTGGCCACCGCAAGGTCGGCGATCGTCGAGTCTTCGGTCTCGCCGCTGCGATGCGACATCACCGCCGTGTAGCCGGCACGGCTCGCGACCTGCACGGTGTCGAGCGTCTCGGTCAGTGTGCCGATCTGGTTGACCTTGACGAGGATCGAGTTGGCGACGCCGAGGTCGATGCCCGCGGCGGAGTCGCTCGGAGTCGGTGACGAAGATGTCGTCGCCGACCAGCTGGACGCGATCCCGAGCCTTCTGGGTGAGGATCGCCCAGCCGTCCCAGTCGTCTTCGGCCATGCCGTCCTCGATCGACACGATCGGGTATCGCGCGCACGAGGTCCGCGAGGTAGTCCGCGAACTCGGCGCTCGTGAACTTCCGGCCTTCGCCGCCGAGCACGTACTGGCCGTTCTCGTAGAACTCGCTCGAAGCGGTGTCGAGGGCGAGCGCGATCTCCTCGCCGGGCCGGTAGCCGGCGCGCTCGATCGCGAGCGACCAACAGCTTGCACGCTTCCTCGTTCGACGGCAGGTTCGGCGCGAAGCCGCCTTCGTCGCCCAGGCCCGTCTCCAGGCCGCGCTCCTTCAACAACGCGTGCAGCACGTGGTAGGTCTCGGCGCCCCAGCGCAAGGCCTCGGCGAAGGTGACGGCGCCGACGGGCGCGAGCATGAACTCCTGGATGTCGACGTTGCTGTCGGCGTGGGCGCCGCCGTTCACGACGTTCATGAGCGGGACGGGCAGCACGTGCGCGTTGACGCCGCCGACGTAGCGGTAGAGCGGCAACGCGGCCTCGTCGGCCACCGCCTTGGCGGTCGCGAGGCTGACACCGAGGATCGCGTTCGCGCCGAGGCGGCCCTTGTTCTCGGTGCCGTCGAGGGCGCACAGCTGGGCGTCGACGCCGCGCTGGTCGTCGCCGTCGAGGCCGACGACCGCGTCGCGGATCTCGCCGTTGACGTGCTCGACGGCCCGTGCGCACGCCCTTGCCGCCATACCGCTCGTCACCGTCGCGCAGCTCGACCGCCTCGTGCGCGCCGGTGCTCGCGCCGCTCGGCACCAGGGCGCGCCCGCGGGCGCCGGAGATGCAGCTCGACCTCGACCTCGACCGTCGGGTTCCCGCGTGAGTCCAGGATCTCCCGCCCGACAACGTCCTCGATGATGCTCAAGTCAACTCCTGTGGCGCCCGGGGAGAATGTAGACGTCGTGCCCGCACCCACGCGGCGAACGAACGTTCGATGCCTGTCCCCAGCCGCGGAGATTCGTCGGACGAATCGTCGCGACGGAGGGCGACGCATCACGAATCGGCGGGCCTCAGCCCTCGCGGACCTCGAGCGCACCGGCCTCCCGCCACAGGCGCTCGACGACCTGCGGGTCGGCGGTCGAGAGGTCGTACCCCTCGTCCGCCGCCCGTTGCTCCATGCGCACGAAGCGGTCCTTGAAGCGCCGCGCCCAGCCCGCCAGCGCGGATTCGCCGTCGATCCCGGCCCGCGCGCCCGCGGCGACGAGCGCCGCAAGGGCGTCACCGAGCGCCCGCTCGTCGTCCACGTCCACGTCTGCGTTCGCGACGGGCGGATCGGAGACGCCCGAGACCTCGGGCGTCGAGACCCACCGACGGCGGCCTTCCGGAACAGCTTTTGCGCGTACAGCAGCGACGGCAGCCCGGACGTGATGCCCTCGACCAACGACGTGTGGCCCTTCTCCGCCTTCTTGATGTGCTCCCAGTTCGTCACGACGGCATCCGCGGTCTGCGCGTGCACATCGCCGAAGACGTGCGGATGCCGGTGCACGAGCTTCTCGTGGATGTGACGCGCAACGTCGGCGATGGTGAACGCGCCCGCCTCGGCGGCGAGCACCGAATGGATCATCACCTGGAACAGCAGGTCGCCGAGCTCGTCCTCCAGGGCGTCGTACGCACCGGGCGGCACGTTGCCTGCGGGCGCGTCGGCCGGAAGGTCGTCGATCGCCTCCGCCACCTCGTAGGCCTCTTCGAGGACGTGGCGGCGCAGCGAGTGATGCGTCTGCGCGGCGTCCCACGGACATCCGCCCGGGCCGCGCAGCCGCTGCGGTGAGCGCGACGAGCCGGGCGAGCTCCGCGCCGACCGCGACCTCACCGGTATCGACGAACAACGACGTCAGGTGGTCGGGCTCGACCGCTGCGGTCGAGATCCGCCGAGCGCGACGGTGAGCACGCGCTCGTCGGGAAGGCCGAGCCCCTGCAGCACGGTCACCTCGTGGTCGGGGGGCAGGTCCTCGAGCAGCGCGAGCTTCACGTCGGAGCACACGAACCGCGTGTCGCATTGCGCGAGCAGCATGCGTCCCGAGAAGCCCGCGGCATCGACCGCGAACGTCGCGCGCATCGACCACGCGTACGCCCGACATCGGATCGATGCCGAGGCGGTTCCACGCGAGATCGGCGAACGAGAGCCCGGGCACGATCTCGACGTCGATCCCTGCGACGCGCAGCAACTCCACGGTCCGTTCGGCGACCGAAGGGCTCCCGGGCACGGCATACGCGACTTCGCCGTGCTCGTGCGCTTCTTCGACGACTCGCGCCGCGATCGCGGCGTACACCGCGTCGAGATCGTCACCCGAGTCGTAGAGCATGTCGAGCGGCTCGAGCTCGATGCCCTCGGCTGCGAGCTGCGCGACCGCGGGATGGCGCGACGTGCGCACGTAGCGGACCGGGATGCGCGCGAGCGCGTCGCGTGCGGCGGGAAGCATCAGCTCGGTACCGGCCGGACCGAGCCCGACGACGACGACCCGGCCCCGGTTCAACCCGGCTCGCGGACGGTGCGAGGCGTCGGCACCTCCGGCGCCGCGACGCTGTACGCCTTCTGGCCCTGCGCCGTGTCGTGCAGGCCCCACGACCCGAAGCGGGGATCGACCTTGACGTGCAACGCCTTGACGCGCATGTCGAGCTCGGCCGCGGCGGCCTGTTGCAGCGCCTGCGCGATCTGCTGGCTCCCGGCCAGCCTCGGGTCCCAGCGCCGCACGCGGATGAGGTGGTACCCGAACTGCGTCTTGACGGGCGCGCTCACCGTGTCGAGCGGCGCCGTCTCGGCGACCTTTTGGAACTCGGTCGCGAACTCGGCCGGCGCGACGCAGCCGAGCACGCCGCCCTGGGTCGCGGACCCGGTGTCGATGGATTTTGCCTTCGCGACCGCGGCGAACTGCGCGCCATTCTGGATCTGCGCGGACGCGGCCTCGGCCGCGGCGCGGGTACGCACCAGGATGTGCTCCACCAAGCTTCCGGACGGCGCACGACCGCAGGATCACGTTCAGTCGAGCGCGCGCCTCGATGAGCTCGTCGCGCATCGCCTTCGGGAACGCGTCGAACACGGCCGTGTCCCCCTCACTTCGCGCGAAACCCGCCTGCACGACCTGGACTGCAGCTGCCCGGTCCGCGTCGGTGACCTCGAGTTTCTGGCTCGCGAACTCGGCGTCGATCACGGTTTGGTTGATCAGCTGCGAGAGCCAGAACGCGGTGAGGTTGCCGTCGGTGGTCTCGTCGCCGGGGTTCCCGGGGTCGAATCCGTTCTTCTTGGCAACGTCACGGAAAAGCGCGGCACTGTTCGCCTGCTCGACCCGGTCGAGCAGCCGGTCACGTGTGATGTGCTCCGTGTGGTCGCCGCCGAAGTCGCGGAAGCTGATCGTCGCTGCGTCTGAGAGCGTGCTGCTGCCGCCGCAACCGCTCACACCGAGGGTGACCGCCGCGAGCACGGCGACGGCCGCGAGCAGGCGAGAGGGGCGCAAGGTCATCCGGCGGATGGTATCGGCGCGTCGGCCGATGCATCGGCCGGGGCGGGCGCGATCTCGTCGAGCAGCCTGAGCAACGCCTGTGTGATCGTGAGCTCGCGGGAGGGTTGCACCGGTACGACGACCGCACCGGGGAGGATCTGTGCACGCGCGACGAGCCGCTTGAGTCGCGCCTCCTGAGACTTTCGCAACTGCAATCCGTCCAGACGCGCGTGGCCCTTCTGGACCGAGATGGCGCGGATACCGAGCCGGAGGCTCGTGGCGCGCAGTCTCGCGACGTCGAGCAACGCGTCCGCCGGTTCCGGCGGTGGGCCGTAGCGGTCTTCCCATTCGGCGCGGACATCGTCGACGTCGTCGAGCGTGGTGACCGCCGCGAGCCGCCGGTACGCCTCCATGCGGACGTCGTCGCGTGCGATGTACTCGCGGGGCAGGTGCGCGGTGACCGGCACGTCGATCTGCACTTCCGCCGGCTCCTCGCGGCACCTCGCCGGTGAGCTCGCCGACCGCCTCGGTCACCATCTCGACGTACAGGTCGAAGCCGACCGCGGCGATGTGCCCCGACTGCTCGGCGCCGAGCAGGTTGCCCGCGCCGCGAATCTCGAGGTCGCGCATCGCGATCTTGAAGCCCGACCCGAGATCGGTGAACTCGCCGATCGTCTTCAGCCGCTCGTAGGCCTCTTCGGTCAGCGCGCGGTCGGGCGGGTAGAGGAGGTATGCGTACGCGCGTTGCCCGCGTCTTCCGACTCGCCCCCGAAGCTGATACAGCTGCGCGAGCCCGAGCATGTCGGCCCGGTCGACGACGAGCGTGTTGACCGTCGGCATGTCGAGGCCGCTCTCGACGATCGTCGTGCACACCAGCACGTCGTGCTCGCGCTCCCAGAACTCCTGCACGATGCGTTCGAGCCGGCCTTCGTCCATCTGCCCGTGCGCGATCGCGACGCGCGCCTCCGGCACGAGTCGCTGGACGTCGTCGGCGATGTGGGCGATGTCGCGCACCCGGTTGTGCACGAAGAGCACCTGCCCTTCCCGTAGGAGCTCGCGGCGGATCGCCTCGCTGACCGCTCGCTGGTCGAACTCGTCGACATAGGTGAGGATCGGCTGGCGGTCCTCGGGCGGCGTGTTGACGAGCGACGAGATCGCGGATCCCGGTGAGGGACATCTCGAGCGTGCGCGGGATCGGTGTCGCGGTGAGCGTCAGCACGTCGACGTTCGTGCGCCACTCCTTGATCCGCTCCTTGTGTTGCACACCGAAGCGCTGCTCCTCGTCGACGACGAGCAGGCCGATGTCCTTGAACGTGATGTCCTGCGACAGCAGCCGGTGCGTCGCGATGATGATGTCGACCGTGCCGTCGGCGACGCCCTTGACGACGTCGTGCTGTTCCTTGGCGGAGAGGAACCGGCTGAGCACCTCGACGCGGACCGGATAGTTCGCGAAGCGCTCGCGGAACGTCTGCCCGTGCTGGCTCGCGAGCAACGTGGTCGGGACGAGGATCGCAACCTGCTTGCCGTCGAACACGGCCTTGGCCGCGGCGCGCAGCGCGACCTCGGTCTTGCCGTAGCCGACGTCGCCGCAGATCAGGCGGTCCATCGGCACCGGCCGCTCCATGTCGGCCTTGGTCTCGACGATCGCCTTGGCCTGGTCGGGCGTCTCCTCGTACGGGAACGCGTCCTCGATCTGCTTCTGGAACGGCCCGTCGGGCTGCGAACGCGTGTCCGGGCGTCGCGAGCCGGCGCCGGTAGAGGACGACGAGCTGGCCGGCGATGTCGCGCACTGCCTTCCGCACGCGGGCCCGCGTCTTCTCCCAGTCGCTGCCGCCCATCTTCGACAGCTTCGGCTCCTCGCCGCCGGTGTACTTGCGGATGAGGCCGATGTCCTCGGAGTCGACGTACACACGGTCGCCGCCCTTGAACTCGACGACGAGACGGTCGCGCGTGACGCCGAACATCTCGCGCGTCTCCATGCCGAGGTACTTGCCGACACCGTGCACGCGGTGCACGACGAAGTCGTTTGTCGCGAGGCCTTCGTAGTGATCGGTGGCTTTGCGTGCGCCTCGCGGCTTGCGATGCACGCGCCGGCGCCCGGTGAGATCGGCTTCGGCGACGAGCGCGAGCTTCACGGTCGGCAGCACGACGCCGCGGTCGAGCGCGGCGACGACGACGTCGACCGGCGCGCCCTCCGCGACGAGCATCTCCTCGATGCGCGCCTTGGAACCGCGTCCCCTCGGCGGTGACGATGACGCGGTAGCCCTCCGCCTTCAGCGCGTTGAACCGATGGGCGAGCCCCTCGACGTCACCGACGACGGGATCGAACCCGCTCGCCGCGAGCACCGGCGTGTCGGGCTGATCCGGCGCCGCGAGCACGGCGACCGTCTGGGCCTTGGTGTGCGCGAGCAGGCGGTCGAAGGGCAGCGAGAGGCGGGGGGTGTGCGTCGTCGTCGATCTGCGCACCCCAGGTGGTGGCGAGGGTGTGCGCGAGCGCGGCTTCCTCGTCGAGCAGCTCTTGGGCGCGATCGCGGAGCCGGCGCGGCTCGACGAGCGCGACGAGCGCGGACGGCGGCAGCAGGTCGGGCAGCAGGTGCTCGTCGGCGGTGAGCCACGGCAGCCACGACTCCATGCCGTCGAACGTCGCTCCCTCCGCGAGACGCTCCCACTGCTCGCGTCCCCAGGGTTGCGTTTGCAGGAGCTCCTTGGCGCGGGCGCGTACTTCGTCGGTCGGGAGGAGCTCGCGTACGGGGAAGATCCGCGTCTCGCCGACGGTGCTCGTCGAACGCTGGTCGGCGACGGAGAACTGCGAGAGGCGATCGACCTCGTCGCCCCACAGGTCGATGCGCACCGGATGATCGGCGGTGGCCGGATAGACGTCGACGATCGACCCTCGGGTCGCGACCTCGCCGCGCGCTTCGACCTGGTACTCGCGCCGGTAGCCGATGTCGACGAGCCGCGCGACGAGCTCGTCGCGGTCCAGCTGCATGCCCGGTGCGACCGTGATCGGCTCGACATCCTCGACGTGCGGTCCGAGACGCTGCACGAGCGCGCGCACCGGCGCGACGATCGCGAGCGGGAGGTGCTCGCCGCCGGCGCGCAGCCGCCACATCACGCGGAGGCGCCGCCCCATCGTCTCGGTGGCGGGCGACACCCGCTCGAACGGCAGCGTCTCCCACGCGGGGAAGAGCTCGACCGCGTCGTCGCCGAGGTACTCGCGCAGGTCGCGCCGCGACCCGCTCCGCCTCGACACCCGTCGGGACCGCGAGCACGACCGGCCGGCGCGCCGTGGCGCGCGCCAACGTCGCGGCGAACAGCGCCCGGGCCGGCTCCGGCACCGCGATCGGGCGCGCCCGGCCCTCGGTCGCGGTCGCGATGACCGGATCGTCGGCGAGCAACATGGCCAGATCGGCGAGCGGTGGAGTCATCGGATCCCGAACGCGCGTCAATACCCGGAAGTGCAGACGCACCCCGGGGTCTCCGGACTCATCGTACCGACCCCGTTTGGTCGGCCAGTGACCGGTTACGGCGGCATCTGCGAGCGCTCCAAACGCTCAACGGTCGAGCCACGCCGCGAACGTGAGCGGTTCGCCGACGACCGGAGGCCGCGGGAGGCCGAGCGCTTCTGCGACCTGTTCGGCGATCTGCCGATCGGTGAACGCCGACGTGAACTCCAGGACGCGGAAGCCTGCGAGCAGGAGCTCGTTGCCGCGGAGGGCATCCGCATCGAACTGTCCGCGGCGACCGTGCGCATCGAAGCCCTGTGCCTCGAGCGCGAGCCGAGCATCGGGATAGCAGCAGTCGATTCGTCGCTTCTTGGCCCGGTACCAAACAACGTGCTGGCAGGCGGGCAGTGGCAGCTGGTGGCGGTGCAGCGCCTCGAACACGAAATCCTCGAGCCTGCTCTCGCGCTGCTCCGCGTCCGGGAGCCGGCGGGCGAGCATCTCGAAGACCTTCTTCGGGCTGCGGCCGGGCGCCGCGCGAAGTCGCATCGCAGACGCCTGGATGCGCCCGAGGGATGTGATGTGGCGATGGAGGGCGTCGTCGGTCAGGCGACCCAGCTCACGCATCGTCAAACGGGAAGACAGATCGACGATCGTCCGTTCCGGCGTTGCGCGTGGTATCTGACGCACATGGCGTGACATCGGTGTCGACGAGAAGCCCGCTGCGGTGACGGCGTACTCCCGCGATCTGCGGGGAACGCTCGAGTGTCGTCGTGATCTCGATCGCCGCCGGCCTCGGCAGAGGTAGACGCCACAGCTGCGCGGCAGTCTCGTGAGAGGCAAAAGAAGGTTCACCCGCGGCGAGCACCGCCGCGAGCGCCTGTTGTTCGAAGGACGAGTCGACCGCGGGATCGGCGAAGACCCCGGCGTGCAGTTCGAGAAGGACACCATTTGCGATTCTCCGGCGCGAGCGCGGCGTACGACAGGCCCGCCGTCTCGCGCCTGCCTCCGCGTGACGAGCCCGTATTGCTCGCGTTCCAACGCGCAGAGCTGAAGATCCACCCTCGACCCCACGATGCCTCCCATTGTCGATGGGAAGCTGCACGGACCCTAGGCACCGGGTGCGCCAATTTCGTTTGGTCGGCATGTGACTGCGAACGCGCACTGGGCGACCAAACGGAGGACAACCGCAGAGGCCACGAACGCGGTCGTTTCGTTGCAAACAGGGTTAGGGGCGGGTGTTGTAGTGGTTCATCGCGGCGTCGACGCCGTCGCGCAGGATCGTCTCGACCGCATCGGCTGCCTCTTCGATGGTCACCGCCATCTCCTCGCGCGCGCGCTTCGACACCCGGGAGAGCACGTGGTCCGCGCCCTGCTCCTTCGACGGCGGTTTCCCCACACCGATGCGGACGCGCAAGAAGTCCTCCGAGTGGAGGTGCTGCTTGATCGATCGCAGCCCGTTGTGGCCGGCCAGCCCTCCGCCGACCTTCACGCGCAGCGCCGCCGGCGGAAGGTCGAGCTCGTCGTGCACGATCACGAGCTGCTCCGGCCCGACCTCGAACCGGCGGCGCCAGCGGTGCGACGGCCATGCCGGAATCGTTCATCCACGTGAGCGGGATCGCCAGCGCCAGGCGCTTACCGTCGACGCGCACGTCGTCGACCAGCGCGCGGTCGCGCCGGTGCTTCTTGAGCCGCGCGCCGTGGCGACGCGCCAAGAGCTCGACCACCTCGGCGCCGACGTTGTGCCGGGTCTTGGCGTACTCCTCGCCGGGGTTGCCGAGCCCGACCACCAGCAGGTCGGCAGGCACGGCCGGCCGCTACTCCCCGCCGGCGCTCTCGCCACCGCCTTCGCCACCGGCGCCCTCTGCATCCTCCGGCGCACCTTCGCCCTCGGCGGCTTCGCCCTCGACCGCCGCCACCTCTTCCTCGGCGACACGCGGCGCGGAGATCTGCGCCAGCAGATCCTCGGCGTCGTTCGTCACGACGACGCCGCTCGGGACGGTGAGGTCGCCGACGTGTGCCGCGTCGCCGATCTCGAGCGCGGAGATGTCGATCTCGAGCGAGTTCGGCACGTCGGCCGGCTTGGCCTCGACCGAGACGGTGTAAAGGAACTGTTCCAGCACACCGCCGCGCGCGACTCCTTCGGCGTCGCCGGTGAGATGGACGGGCACGTCGGCCTGAATCGTCTGGTCCGCGCGCACGCGCACGAAATCGACGTGCAGGAGGTTGCCCTTCACCGGATGCCGCTGGATCTGGCGCGCGAGCGCAAGCTGGTCGCTGCCGTCGAGCTTCAACGTGAACAGCGTGTTCGCACCGGCCGCGCTCGCGAGCAGGTGCCCGAGCTCCCGCGACGGCACGGTGACCGGGACGTTCTCGGCACCGAGCCCGTACACGACGGCGGGCACGAGACCCTCACGTCGGATGCGGCCCGCGGCCCCCTTCCCGGAGGCGGAGCGGCGTTGTGCAGCGAGTATGGCGTCGGCCATGGCGCGAGATCCTCATGAGACGGAACGACGAACAGGAGATGCTAGCCGACGGTGGACGGGATGACCTTGGGCGCCTTTCCGATCACGATCGCGATCTCCTTGCGGTCGCTGAGCGGGATCGTTGTGGGGTCCCCGTCGAACTTCTTGCCGTTCACGTAGATGGCAACCGTCGTCCCGGGCGTGCAGTTGCTCCCGACGCAGTTCGCATCGAGCTTGACGTTCCACTCGATGAAGAACTGCCCGAGCGTGTTCTCCTTCGGTGTCGGGGACTCGGTGTGCAGCAACCCGGTGGCATCGTGGGTGTGCAGTGGTGAGATGCACGGCTTCGCGCACGGCTCGGTGATGCCGCCGTACGCGGGGAATCCGTCGATGACACCGCGGTGCACCTGCGGATCAGTCGTGTCGATGCCGATACCTCCCGGCACGACAATGTGATTTCCGTCGATGAAGACGTCGAGATGCGCGTGCACGTGGAACTCGAGGCGCTCGGCGGTCTCGGGCGTGAGCCCGGCGGCCCGCGCCAGCCGCATCGGATCCGGCGGCGCCGGCCACGGTATGGCCTCACCTGCTTTCGCACCCTGACCCTTGGCGTCGGACGACGACGACGAAGAGGATGACGAAGAGGACGACGAACACGCGCTCACCGTCAGGAGAGCGACGAGGACGAACACGATGGCGCATCGGGGCAGGTGACGCATCGAGCGCCGAGATTACGCGCCAAAGTCTTCGCGTCTTGTGCGGGAACTCACACCGTCCTCTTGATCCGCTCTTGCACGCGGGCTCGATGCTGCCAATGCCTCGGACACGGAGGCATCCACAGCAACCGACCAAGGAGCGATCATGGACATGTCACGCACCCAGAAGTGGCTGCTCACTGGAGCAGCAACCCTCGGCCTCGCCGTCGGGGCAGCCGGCATCGCCGGTGCTGCGACGACCGGCTCGTCGTCGAGCAGCTCTACGACGGCGACCGCCCCGGCGGCGACCGCGCAGGACCCCGCCTCCATGCCCAACCGTCCCGACGAGACCGCGCTCACCGGCGACACCGCCGCCAAGGTGAAAGCGGCCGCGGATGCCGCGGTGCCCGGCGGCACCGTCCTTCGGGTCGAGACCGACTCGGACGGCTCCCCCTACGAGGCACACGTTCAAAAGGCCGACGGCTCCCTCGTCACCCTCAAGATCGACAGCTCGTTCCAAGTGACGGACACGATCGAGGGTGGCGGCGGCAACTGCCACGCGCGGCGGCCCGGGTGACGCCGGCGGCTCGAACGGAAACGGAAACAGCGGCTCGAGCGGAGAGAGCGGCTCGAGCGGAAGCAGCGGCACCGCGAACCGAGTAATCACCTCGTGTGCCCGCGCGTGCCGCACCGCGGGCACACGGCGGTCACATGTTGTCGCCGTCGAAGAGCTGGCTGACCGAGCGGTCTTCGAACACGGCGGAGATCGCGTCGCCGACGAGCGGTGCGATGGAAAGCACCTTCAGCGAATCAAATCGCTTGTCGTCGGCGATCGGCACGGTGTTCGTGACGACGACCTCGCGTACTGGGCGCGTTCTTCAACCGGTCGACGGCGGGGCCGGACAGGAGCCCATGGGTCGCCGCGATATAGACATCGGTCGCACCGCGATCGATCAGCAAGTTCGCCGCGCTCACCACGGTGCCGGCGGTATCGATCATGTCGTCGACGATCACACACGTGCGGCCGACGATGTCACCGACGACTTCGGTCGCGACGGCAACATTGTGCGTGCCCTTCGGCCGGCGCTTGTCGATGAATGCGATGTCGGCGCTCAGCCGGTCGGCGAACCGGCGCGCCAGCTTGCCGCCACCTGCGTCCGGCGCCACCATCACCGCGTCGTTGTCGACCGTCTCGGCGAGGTGCGCGGCGATGACCGGCACCGCGGTGAGGTGGTCGACCGGGTAGTCGAAGAATCCCTGCACCTGCCCCGTGTGCAAGTCGACCGTCACCACGCGGTCCGCGCCCGCCGCCGTCAGCATGTCGGCGACGAGGCGCGCGGTGATCGGCTCCCGGCCCTCGGCTTTGCGATCCTGGCGCGCGTACCCGTAGAACGGGCACACCGCCGTGATGCGATCCGCCGACGCGCGCTTGGCGGCGTCGATCATGATCAGCTGCTCCATCAACGAGTCGTTGATCGCCGCGCCGTGGGTCTGGAAGACGAAGAGGTCGGCGCCCCGGATGTTCTCGCCGTACCGGCAGTAGATCTCGCCGTTCGCGAACGTGGACAGCACGCACTCGCCGAGCGGGACGTGCAGGTGGGCGGCCACTTCGGCCGACAGCTCGAGATGGGCACGGCCGGCCACGAGGACCAACCTCTTTGTCGGAACGACCTCCATCAACCCTCATCCTCGCGCGCGGGCCGGGCGTCGCGGGCGGGAATGCCCTTCACCAGGCGGCCGGCCTCGACATCGTGCGTCACGACCGAGCCGGCTCCGGTCTCGGCGCCGTCGCCCACGTCGACCGGCGCGACGAGCGACGTGTGCACGCCGGTGTGCACACCGTCACCGATCTTCGTGCGGTGCTTGCGCTCGCCGTCGTAGTTCGCGGTGATCGTGCTCGCACCGAGGTTGACGCCCTCGCCGATGTCGGCGTCGCCGACGTACGACAGGTGCGGCACCTTCGTGTCCGCCGCCGATCTCGGAGTTCTTCACCTCGACGATAGGTCCCGATCTTGACGCCGCGACGCGAGGCGCGTGCCCGGGCGCACATAGGCGAACGGGCCGATCTCGCAGTCGTCACCGATCTCGCACTCGCGGGCGACGCTGTTCGAGATCCGCGCGCGCTCGCCGACGACGACGTCGGTGAGGTGGACGTCGGGGCCGATCACCGAACCGGTGCCCACGATCGTGCGGCCTTCGAGGATCGTGCCCGGCAGCAGCCGCACGTCGGGCTCGAGCTCGGCCGTGGCATCGATGTACGTGCGGTCGCGGGGTCGACCATCGTCACGCCGCCGAGCATCCAGATGCGATTGATGCGATCGCGCAGCTCCGCCTCGGCGGCGGCGAGCTGCGCACGGTCGTTCACCATGATCGCTTCGGCCGCGTCTTCGACCTCGAGCGCGATCACCTTGTGCCCGGCGTCTCGCAACACCGCGACGCGTCGGTGAGGTAGTACTCGCCCTGCGCGTTCTCCGGGCTCAGTCTCCGCAAGCGTCGGCGCGAGCAGGCCACGGCGGAAGCAGTAGATCGACGTGTTGATCTCGCTGATCTCACGCTCTTCGGGCGTAGCGTCGGCGTGCTCGACGACGCGGTCGACGCGGCCGTCCTTGTCGCGCACGCACGCGCCCGAACCCGAACGGTTCCGGCACGGTCGCGGTGAGGATCGCCGCGGCCGCGTCCTGGCACGCGGTGCTCGGTCGCGAGCTTTGCGATCGTCTCGGCGCGCACGAGCGGCGCGTCGGCGGGAACCACGAGGATGTCGTCCTCGGCGTCGAGATCGTCGAAGACCGTGAGCGCGACACTCACCGCGTCGCCCGTGCCGCGTTGCACGCGTTGCTCGACGAATTCCACCGGCACCTCGGTGACGAGTTGCTCCTGCAACGTCTTCGTGACCGTCTCCGCGCCGTGCCCGACGACCACGACGATCCGCTCCAGCGGCAGCTCCGCGAGGGCATCGACGACGTGCAAGACCATCGGACGGCCGCACAACGGGTGCAAGACCTTGGGCGTGCCCGAACGCATCCGCGTGCCCTCACCCGCCGCGAGCACGACGGCGGCGAGCGGCCGGTACTGGCTCATGATTGGATCGCTCGGCTCATGGGGGCTCCTTCTTCGCCTCTGGCTCGGGGGCGAGGGTTCGAACCTCGACTCAGGACTCCAAAGGACCTTGTGCTGCCGTTACACCACCCCCGAATGGGTTCCAGATTAGGGACTACGGAGGGGCTCCTCCGTCTCCGTTGTGCGATGTGCGCAGCCGGTACTCCGGATCGATTCGGCCGGTGCACGACGTCCTCGAGAACTTCTCGGAGCACGCCCGCGCGGAAAGGCTCATGGTCGGAGTCTGAGCTGGTGGGCATTCCCGGCGACGGTAGCCCACACCGGCAGGCGCGTCGGTGAAGAGCTGACTCAAACGATGACTAGCCCGGGCCGGCAATGTCGCGCCGGCGGAAGACGGCGGTCGCGAGCGCGAGCAGGCCGAGCGCGTAGACGACGAGCATCACCGCAGGGAACGGTGACGCGACGACGTCCGCCTGCGGTCCCATGAGGAAGACCGCGGCATTGTCGACGATGAGCCAACGCCCGAGGCCCGGCCTCCACGCGCGCACCGCACTCTCCACGAAGTTCAGATAGACGAACGTCGCACCGAGCGCGACCGCGGTATTGCGTCCGAGAAGCGCGAGTGACGCACCCACGACGGCGGCCAGGCCGGTGAACGCGGCGCCCCTGACCATCGCGCCGAGAAGGCCGCGCAACCAGTCAGCATCGGCGCCGGCAGTGCCGCCGTGCAGCAACATCGAAGGAAGAAGTGCGGCGATGAAGACGACCTGCAGCACGAGCGCGATTGTCGCGGCGGCGAGCGCCGCACTCGTCGCACGCGCAACCGCGGCACGGACAGCGCCGGGGCTCCCATGTGAGCAGAGTGCCGAGCATGCCCGATCGAAACTCCGCGCCGACGACCGACGCAGCAGCAAGCAGCCCACCGAAACTGAGAAACAGGATCACGACCCCAAGGATCGGCTCGCGATCATCGTCCGTCGGCCAGAGATCCGTGAGATACACGCTCCTGTCGTAGTGCGCGAGTGTGATGTCCCGCCGGCACTGGGCCGGGGATCCCTCGGTCACGCAACGCCGGATGTCGACTTCGAGCTGGGTGCGGGCACGCTCGCGCGCGCAGGCGAGTCGAATTTCTCCGTGTGCGAGAACACCATCACCCCGGCGAACACGATGGTGACCAGCGCGAGACCGATGAGCACCCGCACGAAACGGCGCGACAGCGCCCTCCGCAATTCCGCCCGAAGCAGGGCGATCACGATGACTCTCCCGTCAGCTCGAGAAACACGTCCTCCAACGTGCGCTCGTCGGGTCGCATCTCGGTCACCCACAACCGATGCGCCGACAACGTCTCTGTGACGTGGGCCGCGCTCCGCATGCACTCGATGCGCAAGAGACCGTCGGCGGTGTGCTCGGCGCGCATCCCCGCGCCGCGCAGAACCTGCAGCACGGTAGTCATGTCGTCTACCCGCGAGAATTATCCCGCAGGCCCGACCCGCGGCGAGCACGTCGTGTACGGATCCGGCGGCGACGCAGCGCCCACGGCGAAGGATCGCGACCCGGTCGCAGATCTGCTGGATCTCGCTCAGTTGATGACTCGACACGAACACCGTGCGGCCCTCACCGCCGAGGTGTCGGAGCAGCTCGCGGATCTCCTTGATGCCCGCGGGGTCGAGCCCGTTCCGCGGGCTCGTCCAAGATGAGCACCGCCGGGTCCTTCAACAGCGCCGCCGCGAGCCCCAACCGCTGGCGCATGCCGAGCGAAAAGCTCGCCACGAGGTCGTCGGCGCGTTCTGCGAGCCCGACCCGATCGAGCTCTGCATCGACCGCTCGCGGCCCTATGCCGTTCAGACGTCCGAGCAACTCGAGATTCTGGCGGGCGGTGAACGTGGGGAGCAGGGCGGGTGCCTCGACCAGCGACCCGACCCGACGGATCACCGTCGAAGAGCGCGCTCGGCACGTCGGCGCCGAGCAGCCGGCACGTGCCGCTCGACGGCGCGGCCAAGCCCAGCAAGCACCGAATCGTCGTCGTCTTGCCGGAGCCGTTCGGACCGAGGAACCCGAACACACCTCCGGCCGGCACGAAAAGATCCAGTCGATCGACCGCGACGGTCGGGCTTCCGCGCCACCGCCGGAACACCTTGCGCAATCCCGTGACCTCGATCACTCCGGGCCCGGCACGTAGTCGCGTGGTCGTTGCGTCGCGGTCGAGCACGAAGGGAGAGGTCACGCCGTGAACGCTACGAAGACACGCGCGCCGTGAACACCGTGCACACCCGCCTCTTGCGGGGGATCAACCGCTCCTACGCAGTACGCCAGAGCGCACTCGCGCGGTCTTCCCAGAGCTGTTCGACGAGGTCGGCGTCGAGGTGTTCCTTGTGCACGTACGCAAGTGCACCGCACGACGACGCCCCGCGGGGCAGCGCACTGACGTCATACGTCGACACCAGAATCACGACGATGTCGCGATGCGCCGCCGTGATCCGGCGCGTGGCATCGACGCCGCTCATCGTCGGAAGGTTGATGTCCATCAGTACCAGGTCCGGCCGCACCGACTCGACCAGGTCGAGCGCGTCCTCACCGGAGGTCGCTTCGCCGACGACATCGAAGTCATCCAAGAGATCGAAGACCACCTTCGCGGCCTCGCGAAACGGCAGCTGGTCGTCGACGATCAGCACACGCACGCCGGCGTCGTTCATGGGATCGCCTTCCCCAGCGTTTCCTGGTCGGCGAGGTATACGAGCACCGCCTTCACGCGGCGGTGAACTGCGAGCTCCTCGGTGAGCCCGAGCTTCGTGAACACCGCGCTCGATGTGCTTCTCCACGGCTCGATCGCTCAGCGACAGCGCGTCGGCGATCGCACTGTTGTTCTTCCCCTGGGCCATCTGGGCGAGCGTCTCGTGCTCGCGTGGCGTGAGCATCGCGACCGGCGAACGCGCCGCGACGCCGCGCCGCGAGGAGGACGTCGACCACCTTGGGGTCGACCACCGAGCCGCCGCGTGCGACTTCTCGAATGGCGCGCGCGAGCTGCTCGCCGTTCGCGACGCGTTCCTTGAGGAGGTATCCGCGACCCTCGGCGCCGGCGGCGAAGAGCGCAAGCGCGTACGAGGGCTCGAGATAGTGGCTCAACACCACGACACCCGTATCGGGGTGACTCTCACGCAGTTGCTGTGCCGCTCGCACACCTTCGTCGGTGCCCGTCGGAGGCATGCGAATGTCGGTCAGGACGACGTCGGGCTCATGGGTCGCCACGAGCGCGAGCAGAGCTGTCGAATTCCTCGCACACGCCGACAAGCGTGAGATCCTCCTCGAGCTCGATCAAGGTGCGAACGCCCTCTCGCATGAGGACGTTGTCCTCCGCGAGCACGAGCCGAATGGCCATGGGCCAAGGGTACTGAGCAGCCGAACACGTCGTAAGTGTGGTGGCCGCACCCCGCGGGTGCGGGTGGCACGATGCGGGGTCGAGAGTCCTTACCCTTCAGCGGGAACTGCCGTCGGGTCATACTCGGAGCGATGCAGGCGATGAGGGGGGCGTCGCAGCGAGCGCCGGTGCTGTCGGCACCGGCGGTGCTCACGCGTGTCATCGTGCTTGCCACGCTGGCCGCGTTCATCGGTCTCGCGTACTTGGCGATCCCGGTCGGCCTCGGGACGCTGCTCGGCACCGGTCCGAGCACGGCGTTGTCGGTGGCCGCGACCGCGGTCGTCGCGCTCGGCTTCGCGGCGTGCGCCGCCTGGGCGGAGCGAACCGCCCAACTTCTGGTCTACGGCACGCGATCGACCCCCTACGAGGTGTTGACCGAGCTGTCCGACCGAATGGCGGGCGCATACCCCACCACCGACGTTCTCCTGCACATGGCGCAGATCCTCGGGTCGGGAAGCGGCGCGGCGACCAGCGGTGTCTGGCTGCGCGTCGGCGATGAGCTCGTACCCGCCGCGTACCGGCCCGACGTCGGGTCGGTGACGCTGCCCTCGATGCCATTTATCGACAACGAGCTGCCACCGCTGCCGGATACTCACCACGCGCTGGCCGTACGTCACCACGGCGAATTGATCGGCGCGATCACCGTGCGGGAGCACCCGGGCAGCCCACTCTCGCCTGCGGACCTGCGATTGTTGAACGACTTCGCATCGCAAGCCGGCCTCGTGTTGCGGAACGTTCGGCTCACCGCCGAGCTCGCGACCAGCCTCGAAGCGATCTCGGTGCAGGCCGCGGAGATCCCGCGTCCCGCCGGCGAATCGTCGACGCCCAAGACGCCGAGCGCCGACGCGTGGAACGTGACATTCATGACGGCGCGCAGCAGTACCTCGTCGCGTTGATGGTGCAGCTACGCGTCGCACGCCGAGCTCGTGACGAAGGATCCACCGCGGGCCCAAGCGATGGTGGTGGATCTCAAGCGCATCGCGCTGGAGGCACTCGACACACTTGGCGATCTCGCGAAGGGCATCCATCCGCCAGTGCTCACCGGTACGGCCTCGCGGTGGCGCTGCGCCGCCAAGAAGAGAACCCCGCGGTGAAGGTCTCGGTCGAAGACCATGACCTCCGCCGCTATCCCATCGAGGTCGAGGCGGCCGTGTACTTCGCGTGTCTGGAGGCCTTGAACAACGCGGCCAAGCACGCGGCCGGCTCCAACGTCATCGTGCAGCTGTGCGAGCGGGACGGTCACATCGTGTTCTCGGTGCGCGACGACGGCTCGGGGTTCGATCCCGAGGAATGCCGCCCCGGCTCCGGTCTCGGCAACATGGTCGACCGCGTCGCCGCGCTCGGCGGGACGCTCGACATCACGTCCGTCGTCAGTCGCGGGACGATGGTCGCGGGCCGGGTGCCCCTGCCACGCGGGATCGGCGACCCGTTGTGAAGGGTCGGCGCCTGCGAGTCGGTGGCCCGTTGTTCTGGGTCTTCTTCGGTCCATACGTGCTGGGCGTCGTGATCTTCCTTGCCGCCGGGCTACGCCTTCGCTGGTGAAGGAATTCGATGCCCTGCACGATTCCCTGCACGACTACGCAGATGATGCGTTGCTCGCCGAAAGCGACGTGACAATCGACTTCGAGAGCCTCGACTCCGAACGGGCCCACCGCATCGTGATCGTCGGCCCGGAGCCCGGGCACGCAGTGCTCGCGAGCCGGGTCGTACCGGCGCGGGCCCGCGCAAGGTTGCAGTTCGCGGCGCCACCGGCCGGGTCGTACCGCATGACCTCCCCCGGCCACCCGGAGCTCGAAGGTGAGATTCGTTTCGCAGACGATGGCGCCCGGGCGATCTCGATCCGAGTACCCGAATCGGAGCATCGGTTCGAACGCCTCGGCGTCAGCGGATGGTCGGAAGCGGCTCGGCGCGTCGCCGACGCGTCACGACCGCGCCGACCACGGCGGCCGGGTGACGCTCGAGTCTCTCTTCAGCCTGCTCAATCTCGGTCTCGGGCTCGTGCTGATCGTGCGCCGGCCGCGCAACCGCACAGCCCGCCTTCTCGCAGTCGCGATGATCGGCACTGCCGTCACCTTCAACCATCAGAGTCACAGCACGGTACGCGACTACCTCATCGGGGATTGGTGGCTCCCACACGACCTCTTCCACATCCTGTCGGGTGTCGCCTACATGTACGCGGTGATCGTCTTCCCCGACGGACGTCTCCTGCCCTTGGAGTCCCGACGTCGTTGGCTTCTACGCGTCGTATACGGCGTGGCAACTCTCGTGCTCGCGGTGAACGTGCTCGATCGAACAAGCGTCGGTCACCCCGGACAATCGTTCTTCACGGTGTTGTTCGGAGTGCTGATTCCACTTGTGGGTGTCGCGGCCCAGACCTACCGCCTGCGGCACGCCACCGAGCCGGTCGTGCAACAGCAATCGCGCCTGTTGCGTCTCGCGTCTGCTGCCCATGTTCGTCGCGGGCGTGATCTATCTCGTCCTCACCCAGACCACCGACGCCGCGTGGATCGAAGACGTCGGCCTTGCCGTGTTCCCCGCCCTCTTCGCGCTCGTTCCGCTCGCACTTGTCATGGGCATCCTCCGGTACCGCCTCTGGGACATCGACGTGCTCGTGAGCCGCACGCTCATGTCGGTGGGCTTGGCGGCCTTCATCGGTCTCGTGTACGTGGTCGTCGTCGTGGTCCTCGGCCACGGTCTCGGCCCAGGTGGCTCGGCGGGGCTCAAGATCGTCGCGACCGCGATCGCCGCAATCGCCTTCGAACCCGTACGCGAGCGGCTTGCGCGGTTTGCCAACCGACTCGTGTACGGCGAGCGCGCGTCGCCGTACGAGGTGATGGCCGAGTTCAGTGACCGGCTCACCGGGGCGATCTCGGTCGACGAGATCCTTCCGCGGATCGCGGAGACCACCGTCAAGGGAGTCGGCGGTGTCGCCGGGCAAGTGACGGCCTTCCTTCCCGGTGGAGGCACGCGGACGGTCGAGTGGCCCGAAGCCGATCACGTCACGCAGTTCTCGTTCGAGATGCCGGTGACGTATCGCGGCGAACAGGTCGGCGAGATCGCAGTGGCGACGGCGCACGGCGAGCGTCTGCGGCCGGAGGAGGAAGAGCTGCTCGCGGCTTTGGGAGCGCAAGCGGGGCTGGCCGTCAACAATGCGCGACTGACCATCGAGCTCCAGGCGCGACTCGAGGAGATCTCGGTGCAGGCCGCCGATCTGCATGCCTCGCGCCAGCGCATCGTGACCGCGCGGCAGGGCCAGCGCCAGCGAGTGGTGCAGCTGATCCACGACCGAGTCGAGGTGCCACTGCATCGCGCGGTCGACCTTGCTCGATGAGCTCGCGCCGTTGCTGAGGACCGACGAGGCGCGTGCGCTCGAGCTCATCGAGGTGCTGGTGGACGAATGTGGGCAGGCACTCGACGCGTTGCGGGAGCTCCGCGCGGCATCTTCCCGGCGATTCTCGCCGATCAAGGCGTCGTCTCCGCGTTGAATGCGTACGTGCTCCAGGCAAACCTGCCCATCGACGTCCGTATCGAAGCAGCGGGTGCTCCCGACCGGTACGACCCCCAGCTCGAAGCGATCGTGTACTTCTGTGTGATTCAGGCGCTCGCGAACGTGGGCGTGTACGCGCCGAGAGCTCGGTCATGGTCCGTGTGTCCGAGGAACGAGGACACCTGTTGTTCTCCGTGGCAGACGACGGGCCGGGTACCGACCGGCAACGACTGCAAGCGGGCGCGGACGTTCGCGACATGCGTGACCGAGTCGAGGCGGTAGGCGGTGAGTTCGACGCGACCACCGCGCCGCGGCAGGGCACGATCATCTCCGGCTCGGTACCGCTGCGTACCGAGTGACATCCAGCCGTGTCCGAGCTGACAACTGGGATTCCATGGAGATGAGCGGCCACTGCCGGGGCCTTTCGCGTCTTCTGGTAGCGTCAACGCTCTCCATGGGCTCGTTGATCAAGAAGCGCCGCAAGCGCATGCGCAAGAAGAAGCACAAGAAGCTTCTCAAGAAGACCCGCTGGCAGCGCCGCCAACAGGGCAAGTAAGCGCGCGATCGCGCCCTACGCGGGCGCGGTGCCGAGCCACACGGAAGCGTCGATTGCGTCACTGACTCGTGCCCGAGCGCGCTCGGCCTCGGCGCGGTCGTCGAAGACGACCGCGTAGGAGGAGCCACTGCCGGCCAGGATCGCCGGTGCGCGGGCCGCCGCCTCGACGGCATGCTTGAACGCGACGAGCCTCGGCTCCGCCCGGTGCGCGGCGGGCTCGAGATCGTTGGGCTCGGCGTGCGGACCGCCGAGCTCGTCCCACGCGCGGTACACGTCCGCAGTCGCGCAACCGAAGCGCGGCGTCGCGACGACGACCATGCGCGGCGGCATCTCGAAGGGCTCGACCACGTCGCCGATGCCGCGCACACGGGCCACGCCGCCGCGCATGCAGAAGGAACGTCGGCACCGAGCGACCGGGCGATCGGCGGGTTCGGCGCCCAACGCGACGAGCACCGCGGCCGCGTCGGCCGAGCCACCGCCGAGGCCGGCGCCCGCGGGAATGCCCTTGTGCAACCGGATCGCGACCGATGCCCCGCACGCCTCCGCGGCACGCCACGCGAGGTTCGTCCCGTCCGCGGGGACGCCGGCCGCGAACGGACCGACGACTCGAGCGACGGCTTCGACGCGGGTTCGATCTCCAGCGTGTCGTGGGGCTCCGACAACGACACCATGACCGCATCGAGCTCGTGGTAGCCGTCGGCACGTACGCCGGTGACGCGCAGCGACAGCGTCAGCTTCGCGAGCGCATCGATGCGCATCACTCGGCGCTCAGCCTCGCCCAGTCGTCGAGCGACAGCGTTTCGGCCCGCGCCGAGGGATCGATCGCCGCGCGCGTGAACGTGTCGCCGTCGACCAGGCCGTCGAGCGCGCGTGCGCAAAGTCTTGCGCCGCGTCGCGAACCCGGCCCGCACGAGCGCGAACAGGCGGACGGGATCCGCGACAGTCACCGGCGGTTCGGCGTGCCGCTCGAGCCGCACGAGCACGCTCTCGACCCGCGGAGACGGCAGGAACACCGTGGCCGGCACCCGCCCGACCACCTTCGCGTCGGCGAAGTACGCGACCTTCACCGAGACCGCCCCGTACGCGTTGTCGCCGGGCCCGGCCGCGAGTCGCTCGCCCACCTCCCGCTGCACCATCACGAGGAAGCGGTCGATCATGGGCGCCCGCTCGAGTGCCTCGATGACGATCGGCGTCGCGACGTTGTACGGAAGGTTCGCGACCATCGCGTAGCGCCCGTCCCCGAGCAAGCGACGGCCAGTCGACGCGCAGCGCGTCGGCCGTCACGATCTCGATGTCGCGCCCGGCGGTCACCTCCTCCAGCACCGGCAGCACGTGCCGGTCGACTTCGATCGCGTGCACGTGCGCGCCGGCGTCGAGCAGTGCGACGGTGAGCGACCCGACGCCCGGGCCCACCTCGACGACCCGATCGCCGGGCCGCACACCCGCGAGGCGGACGATGCGCTCGGCGGTATTGGGATCGGCGAGGAAGTGCTGTCCGAGTGCCTTGCTGGGCCGGATCCCGTGCGTCGCGAGCAAGGTCCGGATCTGCGTGATCGTGAGCGTCACCGGCCGGCGCCATCGACCCCGAAGACGCGCGCCGCGTTCGCACGGGTGATCGCCGCGATCTCGGCGGGCGACTCCCCCCGCGCCCGGGCCAGCGCCTCCCCGACCGCGACGACGTACGCGGGCTCGTTCTGCTTGCCGCGGTGCGGCTCGGGTGTGAGAAACGGCGCATCGGTCTCGACGAGGATGCGGTCGGCCGGCGCGAGCCGCGCCGCATCTCGCAGCTCCTCGGCGTTCTTGAACGACACGATCCCGCTGAAGGAAAGTGCGCAGCCACGATCCAGTGCCGCGCGCGCCTCGTCGGGGCCGCCGGTGAAGCAGTGGAACACCGTGCGTGTCGGGCACGCCCTCGTCGTCGAGGACGCGGAACGTGTCGGCCCACGCGTCGCGAGAGTGGATGACCAGCGTCTTGCCGAGCTCCTTGGCGAGGCCGATCTGCCACCGGAACGCGACTTCCTGGGCGTCACGCGAGGAGTGCTCGTAGTACAGGTCGAAACCGCATTCACCGATCGCGACGCACGCGTCCTCCCCCGCCAGGCGTTCGACCATCGCTCGCTCGCTCGCCAGCTTCGACGCGTCGTGCGGATGCAGTCCGGCGGTGGGGTGGACCGTCGGGTGGCGGTCCGCGAGCGTGAACGCCTCTTGGGAGGTCGCGGCGTCGGTGCCGACGCAGACCATCCACTCGACACCGGCCGCGTGCGCCCGCGCCACGAGCTCGTCGCCTCCGGCCAGCTGCAAGTGACAGTGGGAATCCACCCACGCCGTCATTCGACGTCCTTGCGCGGGAACAGCGGCGCGCCCTTCTCGAGTTGCGAGCCCGCCGGCAGCTGCCCCCACGCGGCCGCGTCGGGCAGCCGGGCGTCCTCCGGTCGTCCGGGCAGGCCCAGGCGGCGTCCACAGCTCGCCCGCGGCGCGCGGGATCACGGGCGACGCGAGCAGCGCGACGATGCGCAACGCCTCGAGGCAGTCGCCCAGGACCTCGGCGACTGCACGCGTGTCGCCGGCCTTGTTGAGCGCCCACGGCTGGCGGTCCTCGATGTAGGCATTTGCCGCGCGGATGAGATCCCACACCGCGCCGAACCCACCCGAGAAATCCAGTCTCGCCATCGCATCCGACATCCCCGTCGAGCGCGGCTGCGGCCGCGTCGCGCAATGGACCATCGGCCGCGTTCGCCGGGCACGACACCGCCGCAGTAGTTCACGGCCATGTTGAGCACACGGTTCGCGAGGTTGCCGAAGTTGTTCGCGAGGTCGGCGTTGTAGCGCTGCACCATTGCCTCGTAGGAGAAGTCGCCGTCGGGGCCGAACCGCTGGTCGACCATGAAGTGGTAGCGGAAGCCGTCGACACCGAAGTCCGCGACGAGGTCCGCCGGCGCGATCTGGTTCAAGCGCGTCTTGCTCATCTTCTCGCCGCCCACGAGCAACCAGCCGTGCGCGAACACGCACCTCGGTGGCGCGAGACTCGCCGACATCAACATCGCCGGCCAGTAGACGGCATGGAAGCGCAGGATGTCCTTGCCGACGAGGTGGTAGTCGACGGGCCACCAATGATCGAAGCGGGCCTCGTCCTCGCCGTATCCGACCGCGGTGCAGTAGTTGAACAACGCGTCGGCCCACACGTACGCGACGTGCTTCGGGTCCCACGGCAGCGGCACGCCCCACGAGATCGACGTCCGGCTCATCGAGAAGTCCTGCAAGCCTCCGCGAATGAACCCGAGCACCTCGTTGAGGCGTGATTCGGGCTGCACGGCCTCCGGATGCTCGGTGTAGTACTCGAGCAGCCGGTCCTGGTAGCGCGACAGCTTGAAGAAGTAGTTCTCCTCGGTCACCTGCTCGACCGGCCGCAGGTGGATCGGGCAGCAGCTGTCGTCGACGAGCTCGTCCTCGGAGTAGTACGCCTCGCACGACACGCAGTAGAGGCCCTCGTAGGTGCCGAGCTCGATGTCGCCGGCGTCGTAGATCCGCTGGAGGAACTCTTGGACAGCCTTGTAGTGGCGGGGCTCGGTCGTCCGGATGAAGTCGTCGTAGGCGATGTCGAGCGCGTCCCAGGCGTCGCGGAAATGCTTGGCGGTCTCGTCGACGAGCTCCTTCGGGCGAGACCCCCCGGGCCTCGGCCGCCCGCTGCACTTTCAGCCCGTGCTCGTCGGTGCCGGTGAGGTAGAAGACCTCGTCGCCCCACAGCCGCCGCCACCGGGTGAGCACGTCCCCGGCCACCGTCGTGTAGGCGTGACCGATGTGCGGGACGTCGTTCACGTAATAGATGGGGGTGGTGACGTAGAAGCGGCTCATGTTGTGTCTATTTTGCCGATCCGGCCAGACAACTCGGCGCGATGGGAGATACTGACGATATGATCCTTATAGGCCCGCCGGTCCACACCGGTAGGCCCCTCCGTGTGGGGACGGAAGGGCGGGCAAGTGGGGGGTACCGAAGTGAGGACGATCGGGACCGCCCGGCGCATCGACCAGTTGGGCAGGGTCGTCGTGCCGGCGGAACTACGCAGGATGCTCGGCATTCGGCAGGGTGACCTGCTGGATATTCGCGCTGAAGACGGACGGCTCGTGCTCTTGAAGATCGAGCCCGAGTGCGCGATCTGCGCTCGGCTCGACAACTTGGTCGAGTTGCACGAGAAGCATGTCTGCAAGGACTGCGTGCGCGAGCTCAGTCTCGTATAACGCGAGTCACACTCCAACAATTTCCAAGTGCGTGCCGCTCGAGCCCCAGACTCGGGCGCGCGCCGGGAAATTGTGGGTGGACGTCGACTCCCCCTCGTCGTCGTCTCCTAGCCCTTGACCTCGACCACATCACCGAGCTCGAGCTTCCAGCGTTCGAACGATCCGGCGGGCGCCTCGATCGCGAAGTACGCACGCCACACCAGACGCGAGACGCGTCGGGGCGACATCGTGACCGCGTGCAGGACGAAGCCGTAGCGGTCGCAGAAGGCGACGTCGATCGCGTCGTGCATGCCGAACGTGTGCACGTTCCGGCACGGGCCGCAGCACCAGCGCGCCTTGGAAGTCTTCCCGGCCGATCAAGCCGCGAGCACGTCCGCGCCGCGTCACCGCCACCTCCACGGCGGCAAGCACATCGTCGCCTCGCACGAGCCACGGCATCGCGAGTCTCAGACGTTGAAACGGATCTCGAGCACGTCACCGTCGAGCACTTCATAGTCCTTTCCCTCGACCCGCAGCTTTCCGAGCTGTCGTGCCTTGTCCCACGATCCGATCTCGAGCAGCTCGTCCCACCGGATGATCTCGGCGCGGATGAAGCCGCGCTGCAGGTCGGAGTGGATGACGCCCGCGCACTCCGGGGCCTTCGCGCCGGCGCGGAACGTCCACGCGCGCGACTCCTTGTCGCCCGTCGTCAGGAAGGTGCGCCGGCCGAGCAGGTGATAAGCGGCGTGGGCGACGGTATCGAGCGCGGACTCGCCGAGCCCGTACATCGCGCGCATCTCGGGACGGTCCGCGGGGGCACACGCGGCGATCTCCGCCTCGATGTCGACCGGGACCGCCATCGTCCCTTCGGGCAGCGGCACGTCGGTGCCGGTCTGCTCACCGGTGTTGGCGACGAGCAGCAGCGGCTTGTTCGTCAACAAGAAGACCGGAGCGAGCCGATCCTTGTCGGCCGCCGCCAGCGCGCTGCGGCTGACCGGCGTGCCCTCCTCGAGCACTGCTTGCGCGCGCTCGAGGGCCTCGACCTCGGCTTTGATGTCCTTGTCGCCGCTCTTGGCGGCGCGCCGCTGGCGGTCGAGGCGCTGCTCGACGCTCGTCAGGTCGGCCATCACCAGCTCGAGCTCGATCGCGGCCAGGTCACCGTGGGGGTCGGCTGCCCCGCTCCCGTCGTCGAATGCCCGCAGGACGATGAGGATCGCGTCGCAGTTCCGCAACGATCCGAGCACCTTCGCGCCCAGCCCCTCGCCGGGCTTGGCGCCCGCCGGCAGCGCGAGGTGGACGAGCTCCACGCCGGCCGGCACGACCTTTTTCGATTGCGACATCGCAGCCAGCCGGTTCAGTCGCTCGTCGGGGACGGAGGCGACCGCGACTGCGGCTTCGTACTCGCTGGGCGCGGCGAGCCCGGTCAGAGCGGCAAACAGCCGGTTCGCGCCGGCTCCGGTGAAACCCACGAGCCCGAGATTCTCCATCAGCGGGCCAGGCTAGAGTTTCCGACTTCATGAGCAAGAAGACCAAGAAGCGCAAGCTCAAGGCCCGGCGCAACAAGGCCAACCACGGCAAGCGTCCGCGCGCCGGCCGCTGAGCCGACGTCACCTCCGGACGGCCTCCCCGAGCCAGCGGACGCCCTTTTCGATCGCAGGACGGGACGCGTCGCGCATGACGCTCATCGCGAGATCCGCAATCGTCGTCGCGCGTAGCTCGGCCCGCCACACTTCATCGGCCCGGTCGAATGCCGCGTGGATGCCGCAGGGGTGCGGGTAGTAGCGCGCCGGCATCGAAGTGGGCCCGCGCCTACGGATCTCCGTGCAACGGAAGGCGGGCTCGTCGCCGTCGATCGCCTCCACGACATCGAGGAGCGTGATCTGCGCGGGAGGGCGCGCGAGCCGGTAGCCGCCCCGCGGGCCCTTCATGGTCTGCAGGACCTCCGCACGCGCGAGCGCCTGCAGGTGCTTGGCGAGGTATGCGGCCGGTACATCGTGGAACTCTGCGAGCTTGGCCGCGGGAAGCGCGCCGCCTTCGGGCAGCGCGGCCAGGAGGGTGCAGACGTGCACGCCCCACTCGATGCCGTCCGACAGTCGCACAACACGGATATTACCTGTCCGAGATGGGCTGTGAGCTGCGTCGGTACGATTCTCCGCGCCATGACCGTCGACGAGGTGGAGCTCCTCCCGGACGCCGAGCAGCACAAGCTCCTCGGTGCGACGCTGGAACGCGTCAACCGCGCGAGCAACGCGGCGCGGGCCGCGGGGCTGCAGAAGAACGTGTTCGACGGCGCGCCGTTGCGCGAGCTGGTGAAGGAAGAGATCGAGCGGGCGAAGCTCCCCGAGGGCCTGGTACGTCCGATCACCGACCGGGTGGCCGCCTCGTTGCGGCGCCGGGCGGGCAAGCAACAGCGGTTCTCGACGTTCCAGTCGCTCGCGATGCCGGCCTCGGCGTTCAAGTGGTCGCCCGCGGCGGACCGCGTCACCATGCTGACTGCCGCGGGACGGCGCTCGATCGCAGTGCGTGTCGACCGGTCGCGAGGCGAGCTGCGGCCGCCGCTGGCCGGAAGGCCCGCCGCGCTCGTCTACCGCAACGGTGAGTTCGAGCTGTGGGCCACCGACGTCGAGCGCAAATCCGAGGACGACTAGGTCGAGGGCAACTCGGTCGACATCTGACGGTCGATCGCGGGCTCGACGAGCAGGCTCTGCACCGCGCGACCCAACGCACCGCGCTCGTCGTGCAGCCGGCTCTCGGCCATGCCGACACCGTGGCTCTCCGCCCACGCACCCGATTCCAACGCGACCCACTCGCCTTCGGGATGCCGGTGCACGTGAATGGTCACTTCGGGATTGATCGCCGCCGCGTTCGTCAGCCGCACCGGGTTGCCGACACCGCTGCCAAAGTCTGCGCATGCGGCCACGCGCATGAACGGCGACACGGGCTCACCTGCCACCACCGCGCACTGCAAACGGAACCACGCGATCGCGGGGCCCGGTTCGGTCCAGCTTCCTTGCACGAGTCGCACCTCGTTGGCGTTCCAGAACCCGACCGCGCGTTCCTGCAGCAAGAAGACGTCGTGCCCGCCGTGCACGTCGGGGCCCGGTGGTGGGGCAACGTCGGGGTGCACGGTTCCGGTCGGTGTCGACGTCAGCGATGCGAATGCGGAGGGCCATCGCATGCGCAACCTCCCGACCGTGCTCGTCGCAGAGGCCCGCTTGCAGCCACTGCACCTTCTTGCCGGGACGGATCGTGCGCACCTGGAGGTCGAGCGGTGCCAGCGGCACGGGCCGCAGCAGCTCGACGGTGAGCCGCGCGATGAACGACGCCGGTCCGGGGTCGTGCTGCTCGCACGCGTACGCAAAGAGTGCGCTCGGTGCCCCGCCATGCAGCGCCCGCGGATCCCATGGCCCGCGCGCCAACGGCGTCGGCGCGAAGCGGTCTCCTTCTCGCTCGAACAGCGCGCCGTACTGCGCGATCGCGTCGTCGGCCATGGCGTGACTGGTTACCAGGTGTCGAGACGCCGGAGGTAGGCGAGCATGGCTGCGCTCGTCTCCTCCGGGCGTTCCTGTTGCGTCCAGTGGCCGCAGTCCTCGATCACGACCCGTTCGAGGTTCGGCACGCGTTCCTCCATGCCGAGCGTCATCGCCGGGGTGAGCACCGGGTCGTCGGCCGCCGAGATCATCAGGCAGGGGACGTCGATCGTGCGGTCCGCGATCGACGAGGTGAGCTCCCAGTTGCGATCCATGTTGCGGTAGTACTCGATCGGCGGCGTGAGCGCGCCCACCGGCCGGAACGCGTCCTTGTACACGTCCAGCACGTCGGGCGGGAACGCGTCGAGGTTCTTGGTGCCCGCGCCGGCGAAGATCATCTCGACGAAGTCGTCCACCCCGCGGCCCCAGGTGCCGAGCACCCACTCGGCAACACCGCGCTCCTGGAACTGAATGATGTAGATCGGCGTGTCGACGAAGATCTGCCGCAACAGCTGCACCGGCGGCATCGCGGGCCGCGGAAGGTCCGGCGTGTTCACACCGATGACGCCCGCGACGCGTGCCGGATGCTGGCGCGCCATGACCCAGACGAGGAGGCCGCCCCAGTCGTGCCCGGCGATGACCGCGCGCTCGTGGCCCAGCGCGTCGATGAGCCCCACGAAGCACGCGTTGATCCACTCGCAGTCGTAGGTGACGTCGGGCTTGTCGGAGCGGCCGTATCCCGGAAGGTCCGGCGCGACCACATGGAATCCTGCGGCACCGAGGGTCGCGACCTGGTGACGCCACGAGTACGCCAGCTCGGGAAAACCGTGCAGGAGGAGCACGAGCGGTCCGTCGGGCGGTCCGGCTTCGAGGCAGTAGAGCCGTATGTCGTTCGTCGTCACGTACCGGCTGCGCACGTGCGGCACCCTAACTGGGACGCGTGAATCGGGACGGGTGACGTCACACCGACCGGCAAGTACCCTCGCGAGATGGCCGATGTCACACGGTTCGCGCATCACATGAGCGACGAGGACGCGCTCATGTGGAACATCGAAAAGGATCCGATCCTGCGGTCGACGATCCTCGCGGTCGCGATCTTCGACAGCGTGCCGGACTGGGGCGTGCTGCGCCGTCGTATGGAGCGAACGACGCGCCTGATCCCGCGGTTCCGCCAGCGCGTGTTGTCGCCGCCGATGCGGATGGGACCACCGCGCTGGACGGTCGAGCCCACGTTCGATCTCGACTTCCACTTGCGGCGCACCCGGCTCGTCGGGCGCAGGCACCGAACGCGCGCTGCTCGACGCGTTGCAGCCGATCGCGACATCCAGCTTCGACCGGGCGCGGCCGTTGTGGGAGTTCACGCTCATCGAAGGACTCGACGGACCGGACGGCGAACGGGCCGCGCTCGCGATGAAGGTGCACCACTCGGTGACCGACGGCGTGGGCGGCATGGACCTGCTCGCGCACATGATCGACCTCACCCGCGACGCCGAAGAGCCATCCGACGAAGGCGTGCCCGCCGCGGTGGCACCCGAAAGCCTCAGCGCGCTCGACCTGGTGCGCGAGTCGGCGGCGCACACCCGGCGGCGCGTCACCGGAGTCGCGCGCCGACTCCCGTTGTCCACGCTCCGTACCGTGACCTCGGCGGTTCGCGATCCGCTCGGGCGCGCCACCGAGACCGTGCGCACCGCGCGGTCGATCGGTCGAGCGCTCGCACCCGCAACGTCACCGATGTCGCCGGTCATGCGCGACCGTGGCCTCGGTCGCCGCCTCGACAGCCTTCGACGTCTCGCTCGACGACCTGCGCCGGGCCGCGAAGGCCGCGGAGGGAAGCCTCAACGACGCCTTCGTCGCCGCGGTCGTCGGCGGGATGCAGCGCTACCACGAACGTCATGGCAGCTCGCCCGTCGAGTTGCGCATGACCTTGCCGATCAACCTGCGTCACGCGGCCGACGAGTCGGGCGGCAACCGCTTCGCGCCGGCGCGCTTCCCGGTGCCGCTCCTGATCATCGATCCGGTCGAGCGCATTCAGGCCATCCGCGCGCTCGTGCGCGGGTGGCGCGCCGAGCCCGCGTTGCAGATGACGAGCACGCTTGCGGGTGTGCTCAACCGCCTGCCGACGACCACGACCACCGCGCTGTTCGGCGGGATGCTCAAGTGCTGCGACTTCGTGACGTCGAACGTGCCGGGCGCGCCCGTGCCCGTCTACTCCGGAGGGGCCAGAGTCGAGCGGCTGTACGCGTTCGGGCCGCCGTCGGGTGCGGCGTGCAACGTCACGCTGATCTCGCACAACGAGACGTGCTGCATCGGCATCGTCATCGACACGACTGCGGTCCCCGACCCCGACGTGCTCGTGAACGCGCTCCGTGCCGGTTTTGACGAGGTCCTCGCGCTCGGCTGACCACTAACGTGGCGCGGTGACAGCGACGAAGCACATCGAGCTCCCCCTCGAGCTGCGCCCGCGCGACGGCCGCTTCGGCTCCGGGCCGTCGAAGGTGCGCGACGAGGCAGTTGCGGCGCTCGCGGACGAGGCGCACGGCTACCTCGGCACGAGCCACCGCCGCGACGGCGTGCGGTCGGTGGTCCGTCACATCCGCGAGGGTCTCGGCGAGCTGTTCGCGCTCCCGGCCGGCTACGAGGTGTTGATCGCCAACGGCGGCACGACCGCCTTCTGGGATGCCGCCGCGTTCGGCTTGATCGAGCGACGCAGCTCCCACGTCGTGATCGGTGAGTTCTCCTCGAAGTTCGCGGCGGTCACCGCGGGCGCCCCACATCTCGACGCGCCCCACGTGTGCGAGACCGCGCCGGGCGAAGCGCCGCGCACGCTCGATGACGTCGAAGGTGACGTGTACGCGTACCCCCACAACGAGACCTCGACGGGCGTGATGGTGCCGCTGCATCGTCCCGCGAACGGCGATGCGCTCGTGCTCGTCGACGCGACGTCGGCGGCCGGCGGCTTCCGCGCCGACGCATCCGCCTTCGATGTGTACTACTTCGCCCCGCAGAAGTGCTTCGCGAGCGACGGAGGGCTGTGGCTCGCGTTGTGCTCGCCCGCCGCGATCGCGCGCATCGACGCGCTGAAGGCGAGCGGACGCTGGATGCCACCCACGCTCGATCTCTCGATCGCCGTCGAGAACTCGCGGCTCGACCAGACCTACAACACGCCCGGGCTCGCGACGCTGTTCCTCTTCGACCAGCAGTTGCGATGGATGCTCACGAACGGCGGCCTCGAGTTCGCGGCAACGCGGTCCGACACCTCGGCCGGGATCGTGTACGGCTGGGCCGACGCGCACGAGCACGCGGTCCCGTTCGTCGGCGATCCGGCGTACCGCAGCCACGTCACGGCCACGATCGACTTCGACGACGCGATCGACGCCGCCGCATTGGCAGCCGCCCTGCGGGCCAACGGCATCGTCGACGTGGAGCCGTACCGCAAGCTCGGCCGCAACCAGTTGCGCATCGCGCTGTTTCCGGCGATCGATCCCGAAGACGTGCGGTTGCTCACACGAGCCATCGACTACCTCCTGGCACGCATGACACACTGAGCGTCGCATGGTTCCGGACGGCCTCGTCGCAGTCGTGAAGCGGGCGTGCCCGACGTGCGAGCTCGTCGCGCCCGTCCTCGCGCAGCTCCGCGAGCAGCTCACGATCTACTCCCAGGACGATCCCACGTTTCCCGACGGCGTCGGCGCGCACGACGACACCGGGCTCGACGTTTCGTTCGCGCTCGACATCGACACCGTGCCGACGCTGATTCGCATGGAGGACGGGCACGAGGTCGACCGGCTCGTCGGCTGGCAACGCAGCCGGTGGGAGCAGTTCACCGGCGTCGACGATCTCGGCGTCGGTCTCCCCGACTGGCGTCCCGGATGCGGGTCGCGAACGCACGATCCCGAAATCGTCGACGCCCGCCTCGTTGCCTTGATCACCGCGAAGCTGCAGGCCCGCACGGTCGAGCTCGGCGACGCCGAGGACGAGAGCGAGGCGATGTACGCGCGCGGTTGGAGCGACGGGCTCCCCCTCGTGCCGCCGACCCCCGAGCGGGTCGCCCGCATGTGCGCGGGCACCACCCGCGATCCGTCCGACATCGTCACGGTCGTTCCGCCCGACCTCGTCGAGTGCACGGTCGAGAAGGTCGCGATCAACGCGGTGATGGCCGGCTGTCTCCCGGAGTACCTGCCGATCGTGCTGGCGGCGCTCGAGGCGGCCTGCACCGACGACGTTCAACGTGCATGGCTTGGTCGCGACGACGTGGTTCTCGGGCCCGCTCGTCGTCGTCAATGGCCCGATCGCACGCGCCATCGGAATGAACTCGGGCGTCAACGCGCTCGGGCAGGGCAATCGCGCCAACACGACGATCGGCCGCGCGCTGCAGCTGGTCATCCGCAACGTCGGCGGTGGGCGGCCGGGCGAGGTCGATCGCGCCACACTCGGCAATCCCGGCAAGTACACGTTCTGCTTCGCCGAGGACGAAGCGGGCTCGCCGTGGGAATCGCTCGCGGCCGAACGCGGGGTTCCCGCGGGCGCGAGCGCGGTCACGTTGTTCGCCGCGGAGGGAGTGCGCGGCGTCGTCGACCAGTTGTCGCGAGCGCCGGAATCGCTCGCGCACCTATGCCGCGTGCCTCCGGACCGTCGCGCATCCGAAGAACATCTACGTGTGGGACGCGATGCTCGTCGTGTCACCCGAGCACGGGCGCGTCTTCCGCGAGGCAGGCTGGACGAAGGCCCGATTACGCGAGGAGCTCGACGCCTTGCTCCAACTCCCGGCCGAGGAGATCGTGCAAGGTGCCGGCGGCATCGCAGAGGGGATGCCCGAGGCGTGGTGCGAGCCGGGCACGACGCTGCCGAAGTTCCGGCCCGGCGGCCTGCTGATCGCCCATGCCGGGGGCGGTGCGGGCTTGTTCTCGGCCGTCATCGGCGGCTGGGCGAGCGGCGCGGTCGGCAGCGAGCCGGTCACACGGGAGGTCCGTACGTGAGCAAGACGTTGCTCGACCCGACATCGGAGCGACAAGCCGGCACCGCGCGCGAGCGCGCGAAGCGGTCGGGCGGGCTCGACGGCAAGCACGTGGCGCTGCTCGACATCAGCAAGCCGCGCGGGAGCGTGTTCCTCGACCGCATCGAGGAGCTGCTCCGGGCGCGCGGCGTCGACGTCAGCCGGTTCAGCAAGCCGACGTTCACGAAGCCCGCGCCGGTCGACCTCCGCCACGAGATCACCTCGACCTGTGACGTGGTGATCGAAGCGCTGGCCGATTGAGGTTCGTGTACGTCGTGCAGTGTGCACGACACCGTGAACATCGAGGCGACCGGCGTGCCGATGGTCTTCGTGGCATCCACTGAGTTCGTCGACGCCGCCGTTGCGCAAGCACGTGCGCTCGGTGCCGATCCCGCGCGAGTGTTTGTGCCGCACCCGATCCAAGATCGCACGGACGACGAGCTACGGGCGCTCGCCGACGACGCGATCGACGCGATCGTGACCGCGCTCACCGACCAACTGAGGACGTCATGCTGCTGCTGCACGAGCTCCACACCGTCGCCGGTCGCGACGAGGACGCGTTCGAAGACACGTTCCGGGAGGGCTGGATGCCGACGCTGGCGAAGACCGACGACGCGCGGCTGCTCTACTACCTCAAGCTCGCGCACGGTACGGGTCACGCGTATCACCACGTCACGATCACCGCCCTGCGCGACGGCAACGCATACGAGCGGCTCGCGCGCCGGGTCCAGCAGGGTGACCTGCGCGAGTGGTCGGCCGGCGTCGACCGGTACCGCCACGAGGTGAAGGGCAAGCTCATGCTGCCCGTCGACTGGTCACCGTTCCGTGACGTCGACCTCGAGACGGTGCCCGTCGACGGCCGCGAGCACGACCCCGTGCTGTTCATGGAGGACAGTGCGTGGCCCCACGAAGCGAAGCTCGACGCGTACCTGGAGGCGGCGCGCACCCACTACGCGCCGAGCCTGGAGCAACAGAGCGAGCGCTCGCTGCTCACGCTGCTCGGCGTGTTCCAAGCGGCGCTCGGCGCACCTCGCCGCCGCGAGATCGTGCTGTGGCAACGCGTCGACTTCCCCGATCGGCTCCCGGGCTTGTTCACCCGTGAGCTGCCCGCGCATGTCAAGGGGCCGGGCACGTGGATGCACGACGCGCTCGAGGTGCGCGACGACTGGGAGAGCCGGCTGTTGCGCAGCGCCGCTTGGTCGCCGCTCTAGATCAGTTGCTCAACTGCGAGGCGCACTTCGACTGATCCTTGGGGTCGGGCGAGTCCCACGCGGTGCCGCACAGCCGGCCACCCAGCTCGGGACATTCGCCAGAGAACGTGCCCCAGGTGCATTCGAAGCCGGGCACGATCCACGCGTGCAACATCCAGACGTCCGTGAGCAATGCCTTGCGACCGCCGCGCTGCGCGCATTCCTCGTTCGAGGTCGATTCGTCACCCACGACCAGTGCGCCCCGCAGGCACAGCCCGCCGTTTGCGTTGTGCTGGTGCCAGTAGTCGTTCGGCCCCGCGAACCCGGGGGGTGCGCCGTCGGGATGGAACACGAGGTAGCTGAGCCCGACGATCTTCGAGTCCGGCTGGGTGCCTGCGTACAGGAGCTCGGAAGGCTCGGCCGGGTCGAAGCGCGCGGCCTTGACGACGTTGGTGTAGTGCGCGCCGATGCACGGCACGAACGGCGTCGACTTGACGTAGCCGGCAGCCACTGCGTCCTTCACCGTCGGGTACCTGTTTGCGACGTCGCGCGCGGCCTTCATCTGCGCCTCGAGCTCCAGGCGCTGAGACTTGGTGAGGATCTTCTGCTGCACCATGCCGCGTTCGCCGTGCTCGCTCGCGAGCACCTCGGTCCGGGTCGCGTCCGCATTGGAGCCGGCGCTTCCGGCACCCACCTGGCCGGGGGATGCGGGTGTCGGTGCCGCCAGCTCGCACGGTGACTGGCCGGTCGCGGTGCCCGAGAGCACGCGTACGCCGTGATGATTCAGCTGGCTCCCGTTGGTCGTCGGCGTGCTCGTTGGTGCGGGCTTGTTCGCCGCGGCCGGTTTGTTGCTCGAGCCCGAGCACCCCGCGACGACGAGCGCGACGAGCACCAGCAATGCGGCGCCGAACCCGACCTTGGACACTTCGCTACGACCGCGCATGTCCGTTCCCCCAAATTTCACACCGTGTGCAAGACCTTGCCATCCTACGACCGCCGGACGGCGCGTGCCCGGCGGGCACGCGTGAGCGCCGGCGTCAGGCAGCGACGCAGTTCGCGGCGCGGCCCGCGATCGCGGTCGTGCGACGCCACTCGCGCAGCTGGTGCTGGTCGAGGCCGTTGGTGAGGTAGCAGAACGACAGCCCGGTTGCCGGGTCGGCCCATGCGATCTGACCGCCGGCGCCGTTGTGGCCGAACGCGCGGGGCGTCACGGTGCGTCCCATGCCGCGGGCATTCGAGCGCCCGTCGTCGCCGGCGACGAGGAGGCCGCGTGTCCGGTTCGCGGGTGTGCCGATGTAGTCGGGGAGCGTGTTGCGCACGTGGCCGGTGACGTCGGCGAGCACCTCGGGCTTCCAGATGCCGGCCGGATCGTGCAGGAGCGCCTGGTAATAGAGCGCCATATCGGCCGCGGTCGTGACACCACCGCCGCCGGGGACTCCCACCGCGCAGACCGCAGGCTGATTGAACGACATCAGCGCGTCGGGCGTCACTTCCGTGACCGGCAACGACGACACGCCGAGCGCGGCCTGCAGCTCCTCGGCGGTGGCGCGCTCGCCGGTCAGCACCAAGGGGTTGATGTCGCCCTGTTCCTTCGCCGGAACGCCGATCTGCAAGCCGCTGAGCCCGAGCGGCTCGATGATCCGTTCGCGAACAACGCGCGGTAGTCGGTGCCGGTGCACCGCTCGATGATCTCGGCGAGCACCCAGTGCGCAGATGTCGGGTGGTACTCGTAGCGAGTGCCGGGCTCCCAGTTGCACCGCCACTTCGCGAACCGCCCGAGCCGGCGATCCCGGTCGTCCCAGTCGAGCGCGTTGAACGGCGCGTGCGGGAACCCCGAAGTGTGCAGCATCACCTGCTCGACGGTGATCTCCTCCTTGCCGTTGGTGGCGAACTCCGGGATCAGCTCGGCGACGCGGCGCGAGACATCGAGCGACCCTTCGCCCATGAGGATCCACACCGCCCCCGCGACGACGGCCTTGGTCGCCGAGAACATCACGTAACGCGTCTCCGGGAAAGCGGCGCCGAACGTCCGCCACACCGCCAGTTGGCCGTCGCGTGCGAGCGCGAGCTGGCACGACGGCAGGTGACCGGCGTCGATGTCCTGTTGCACACGCGCAAACAACACGTCGAGCGCGTCGGCATCGATACCGAGCGCGCCGGGGTCGGAGACCACGCGGCGCTCGAAAGGTACGTGCACGGTGGCGAAGGCTACAGCGAGTGGCCGCGGCAGCGCCTCTGCGCCGAGGTCACCTCAACGACGAATTACGACCGTCGGCTCCCGTCGAGTAATGATCTCGTCTCGGGGCGCGCCGCTCGCCCCGAGGGAGCGCGACATGGACTTCAACGATTCCGAGGAAGAGGCCGCCTGGCGCGAGGAGTGCCGCACCTGGCTCGACGAGCACGCGCCCGGTTCACCGGCGAACGACCGGAACGCGACCTCGAGATCGGCACCGGCGACTACCTCAGCCGCGCGAAGGGCTGGCAGGCCGCCAAGTTCGACGCCGGATTCGCGCGCATCACGTGGGAGCCGGAGTTCGGTGGCCGCAACGGCACATCGATGCAGCAGGTGATCTTCAACCAGGAGGAGGGGAAGTACCCGCTGCCGACGGAGGCGTTCATCATCGGCCTCGGAATGATCGCGCCGACCATCCGCGCCGTCGGGACCGATGACCAGAAGCAGCGGTACCTCACCAAGCTGCTACGGGGCGAAGAGATCTGGTGCCAGCTGTTCAGCGAGCCGGGCGCGGGATCGGATGTCGCGTCGCTCTCGACGACCGCGACACGTGACGGCGACGAGTGGGTGATCAACGGCCAGAAGGTCTGGACGTCGGGCGCCCAGTACTCCGACTTCGGAGAGATCATCTGTCGCACCTCGCCCGACGCCGAGAAGCACAAGGGCATCACGGCCTTCATCGTCGACATGAAGGCGCCGGGCATCACGATCAAGCCGCTGAAGCAGATGAACGGCGGCGCCACCTTCAACGAGGTCTTCTACGAGGACGTACGGGTGCCGCACGAATTCGTCCTCGGCGACGTGAACGAGGGCTGGACGGTCGCGATCACGACACTCATGAACGAGCGGGTTGCGATCGGCTCGGGTGGCACGGGCAGCCGGGGCACGGTGCAGGATGTGATCACGCTGGCGCAACGGCGGGGCGCCAACCACAACCCACGCGTAAGGCAACAGCTCGCCGACCTCTACTCGAGAACTCGTATCCAGAAATTCCTCTCGATGCGCACGCTGACCGCCGCTTCGAAGGGAAGGATCCCCGGCCCGGAAGGCTCGATCGGCAAGCTTTTCGGGGCGCGCATCATGACGCAACTTGGCGACCTCACGATCTCGCTCGCAGGCGCCGACGCCGTCGCGGGCGACCTGCGCTTGTCGCAGATGATGCTCGCGGCGCCCGCCGGGCACATCGCGGGCGGCTCCGACGAAGTGATGAAGAACATCCTCGGCGAACGCGTGCTCGGCCTACCCGGCGAGCCGCGTCCCGACAAAGGTGTCGCGTGGAGAGACGTTCCGCGCTAGCCGGTCGCTGATCGCTCAAGCTCGACCGCTTCGTCTGCCGTTACTCGCAATGCGGGGCACGAAGGGGTCGAGATGCATGGTCTCGGAAGACGCCTCGCGACGGGAATGACCGTCGTCCTCACCGCCGCGTTGCTGGTGATCGGCATCGCGACGGGCTCGGGTGCCTCACCGCATTCGCGCTCGCATTCGCACGCGCGGATCGTCCATCACCGGCGGACGTGCGTGACGACGCGACACCACCATCGGCGTCACGTCAACCGGCCGTGCACGCCGAGGCCGAGCCCCAAGCCCACGACGACGTCGACGCCGACGACCACACCGTCGACACCCCCGACCAACCCGTGCGTCGGGACGATCATCGACGGTGTATGCGTCATCTTCGTATAGGCGTCACGACTCCGAGGGAGGTTCCACCGACTTCGTCTCGGGCGCCGGCGCGGGACCGTTCGGCGTCTGTCCGTTGGTGCCGAGCGTGCGCATCAACGTCGCCGCCAGGCCGTCGAGCGCACCGCCGCCACCGGCGACGAGCACTTCGGGCACGACCGTGAGGTGGCCTTCGGCGACCGCGTTCGCGACCGCGACCAGCGCCGTGGCGGTCTGCCCCAGCGCCTGCGTCTGTTCCCGGTAGCCGGCGGCGCGGGCCAGCCCCAACGCCTCGGTGGCTTTCGCCTCGGCGAGACCGATCGCCTGGGTCTTGGACGCTTCCGCCTCGCCCGTGAGCCTCACGAACGCGGCTTCACCACGCGCTTGCGCTTCGCGCGCCTGCGCTTCGTTGTTCTTGATGTCGATGCCGACGGCCGATTGCGCAAGCTGCGCCTGCATGTCGGCGGTGCCCTTCGCCTTCTCCTTTTCGATCCGGGCGATCTCGGCGCGCTCCTCTTCCGCGAATGTCGCCTTCTCCTGGTTGGCGATCTCGCGTTGGGTGAGCACCGTCACCAGCTCGGCGGGGAACTCGACATCCTGGATGTAGACGCCGCGCGTCTCCACGTCGTACGCCGCCAGGTACGCGGTGATCGCTTCGTACGCGCTCTCCTGCACCTGGGCACGGGTCTCGATGAAGCGCACTGCCTCCAACCCCTGGAGTGTGTTCCGGAAGTGGTTGCCGACGGCGGCTTGCAGCACCTCGTTCACGAGGTTCTGCATCGTGCCCACCATCGAGATCACCTTCGGTGCGCGCGTGTCGGGCACGTGGATCTGCACCTGCAGGTCGATACGGAACACGAAGCCCTCACGGCTCTTCGCTTCGATCGGCGACAGGTGCGCGTCGAGGTTGTGCGCGGTCGAGACCGCCTCCGCCCAGTTGAGCGTGAGGATCGACGTCGGGACGATCTCGGCCGCGTACACGCGCGGGTTGATCGGGTACTTGCCGGTGCGCAAGGGCTCGGCCCAGATGCCGCGGTGGCCGGGACGCACGATCGACCCGAACTTGAACTCGGCGCCCGAGGTGTCGAGCGTCGGCAGGCCGACGTACGCCTTGATGACCGCGACCTCGCCCTGATTGACCACGAGCATCGGAACCATCTCCACGCGCACGAGGAACGGGTTCAGCAGGTATGCGCCGTAGAGCAGCGGGTCGTGCTGCAACCCGATGTGACCGCCCGACGGTGAGGAACTCCTGGAAGTCCTGATAGTTGTTGTGCAGGTCGTTCTTCGAGCCGAGCAACACCTCGATGACCTCGGAGTCCTGGGTCGCCTCGGTCGCCTGCTCCATGTGCGCGATGTCGTCGTAGCCACCGAGCCGGCTGGCGATGTCACCCGACGGCAGCGGCGGCCCTTCGAGCGTGGTGACGATGCCGATCATGTCCTGAGGGCCCCGCGGCGCGATCACGACCACCTGCAGTTGCTCCGGCGTGAGCCCGAAGGACTCGGCCCGAAGCGCCGCCGGTCGCCCGCGCCCGCTCCGACAGGTCGGGTGACACCGGCATGCCGTAGACCTTGCGCGACGTCACGATCAAGAACGCGACCGGGTGGATCGGGAGCAGGGTGCCGGGCGGCAACACCGGCCGCTGCACACCCTTCTGGCCGCCCTCGGCGATGAAGCTGGCGAGGTGCGAGAAGTTCTCGAACTCCGTCTTGTACTCGCGCGCTCTTGGCGCCGATCGGCAGCGGCGCGCCCACCTGGGCGATGACGACGCCGATCTCGCCCGCCGGGATCTGCACCCACGGGAAACGCTTCACGCCGAAGATCGGCCAGAGCTTGAAGCGGAGCCCGGGCGTGAGCAGCTCGGCCTGGTAGCCGGCCTCACCGTGGAATGCGATCGGGTTGTCCTCGGGCAGCTTCTTCAGCGAGAACCGCTTCTGGACGAGCCCGACCTGGGTCGGACCGATGACGTTGATCGACAGCAGCGCGGTCAGCACGACGTATGCGACAACGACGACTGCGATGACGATGATGACGAGGGACACGTGAATTGCCTCCTGTGAGTGCCCACGTCCGCCCCGGCCCCGCTGGCCGAGGTGGGCGGGCGTCCGACCACGCGTGGCCGGGTGTCTGGGCGGTGGTGCTGGGACACCGCCAGGTCCCGTGTCGTCGTGTCCCGACGTCGGAATCGACGGTACTCACTCGTTCGGGAGATTGGCCGACTTCGTACATGTTCTTGACGGATTGCTGACCGCGCGAGCGGCGATTTCTCCCGACCGTAGGCGCGTCCGTAGGTGCGAGGACAGCGCTCGATTACGAAAGTCGATACTTGCGGAAAGGCGCGGGCGCGGGCACGATTGGGTGGTGCGGACCGAAGCCGGGGAGAGCCGTCAGACCGATGGCGTCCTGGCGCCCGGGCGCCGTGCGCTGACCCTCGGCCTGGTCTCGACGATCACGCTCGTCGGCTTCGAGGCGCTCGCGGTCGCGACCGTCCTGCCCGACGTGAGCAAGGACCTCGGCGGCATCGGCCTCTACGGCTGGGTGTTCAGTGCCTTCTTCCTCGGCAACCTCGTCGGCATCGTCGCGGCGGGCCGCTCCGCCGATCGAGACGGCCCCGCGAAGCCGTTCGTTGTCGGGCTCGTGCTTTTCGCAGCCGGGCTGCTCGCAGCAGGATGCGCGCCGTCGATGGCGGTGCTCGTCGGTGCCCGGGCGGTACAGGGCCTCGGCGCGGGCGCGATTCCCGCGGTCGCGTACGTGGCCATCGGTCGCGCCTATCCGCAATCGCTGCAGCCGCGCATGTTCGCGGTGATCTCGACCGCGTGGGTGCTGCCGGGCGTGCTCGGTCCCGCGATCAGCGGTCTGGTCTCCGACTGGTTGGGTTGGCGGTACGTCTTCCTCGGGTTGTTGCCGCTGGTGGTGTTCACGGGGGCGATGACGACGCCCGCGTTGCGCCGCCTCGGCGCGCCCGGCGGCGAGCCGGGACCCGATCGGCGTGCGGAGGCGCTGCTCGTCGCGCTCGGCGCCGGGCTCGTGCTGGGCGGCGCATCGGCGCGGTCGTTCCTCGTCGGGGTGCCGCTCGTCGTGCTCGGTGTCGCCACCGGCGCGCGTGCGTTCACGCGGCTCATGCCGCACGGCACGTTGCGGCTTCGCCCCGGCATGCCCGCCGCAGTCGCGCTCCGCGGGATCCTCACGTTCGCCTTCTTCGGCACCGACGCCTACGTCACGCTCACACTCACGTCCCTCCGGGGGTCGAGCGCGACACTCGCGGGCATCGCGCTCACGGCCGCCACGCTCACGTGGACCGCCGGCGCGTGGGTGCAGGAGCGGCGGGTACACAAGATCGGTCCCCGCGCGTTCGTGCGCACCGGCGCGCTCGTGATCGCGTGCGGCATCGCCGGCATGATCGTCACGGCCCAGGTCGAGGTCCCGCTGGTCGTCGCCGTCATCGCGTGGGGCCTCGGCGGTCTCGGCATGGGGCTGGCGTACGCGCCACTGTCGTTGATCGTCCTCGGGGAGGCCGCACCCGGGAGCGAAGGCATGGCCACTGCCGCGCTGCAGCTCTGCGAGGTCCTGGGCATCGCGCTCGGCACCGGCGCAGCCGGCGCGATCGTCGCGGCCGGCGACGCACTCGGATGGACGAGGGCTTCCGCCCTCACGATCGTGTTCGCGATGTGCGGCGCGATTGCGCTCTTGGCGAGCGCCGCCGCGGTTCGTCTCCCGCGCAGCGATCGCCGTGTCGACCTAGGAGCGACGAGGGTCAGGCGCCGACCCAGCACTCCATGATCGTGAACGACACGTTGATCGCGTCGTTCTCGCGGGTGTCGGGCGGGACACCGAACTTCGCGGGCAGCTTGCTCGTGTCGACGAGCAACACCTTGTAGTCCTTGCGGGTCACCACCGAGCCGCTCTTCGTGGAGAACGCGCCTTGGCCGAGACCCTGGAGGTCCTGCTTCTTGCCGAGCTGCGCGGCGAGCTCGTTGTAGTAGGCCGTCGTCTCCTCGTCGCTCGACAGCTCCTTCACCTTCAGGGTCATCTTGGCCTTGTCGGGATAGTTGTAGTCGCAGGAGTAGACCTGGTCGATCCACGTCGGCTTCGAGATCGAGGTCGTCTTGACGCCGATGACCTGGGTGATGTCCTCGACCGCTTCGGTCGCGCACACCATCTTCGCCGACTCCGACGGATTGGCGGCGGCCGCCTTCGCGACATGGCCCGTGCCGGGGGTCTGGGAAGCTTGGGTCGTAGTGCTGGGCTTGGCGTTGGAGCTGCTGCCGCCGCACGCACCGAGTACCAGCGCGAGGACGGCGCACGAAACGATGAGAGTCCGGGTGCGCACGGCGACCAGGGTACCGAGCGGGAGTTCGGAGCGCCGGTCGGGGCTGCGCCGCAGGTACGGGTGGGCGCGCCGGTAGCGTCGATCCGATGGGACGCCTCGGCGTGCTCTTCGTCGTCGTCACGCTCACCTTGGGCGGGTGGTCTGCGCGCGCGGACGCGCACGTCTGCCCGTCAGCGGCCAAGATCCCGGTGGGACGATCATCGACCGTCCCGGTGTACGTCACGGTGGAGTCCGAGCGCACGCCCGACGTCGAGGTCGGCGTCCCGACCGAGCTCCGACTCGAGAATGCGGGCGCGCCCAAGGGGTGGAAGTTCACGAGGAACGGCCAGGTCCTTCGGTTCCACGGCCCCGCGTTCGCGCCATTCACGTGTCCGGCATTCGCGATCGTGGTCACGGCCGCGGCGAAGGGCGCGTACCCGTTGTCGGTGGTGCAGCGGAACGCGAAGGGCCGCGTGATCGCGCGGACGACAACCGATCCGACGCAACGACTGAGCCCCGGCTACGCGCCGACGGTCTACGCGGGCGTGAATCCGCCGTCTTCCTCCAGCGGCACGAAACTGTCGGGCACGACGATCGCCGGCATCGCGCTCGTCAGCGTCGGCGTCCTGATGGCGCTCGCGCTCGCCCGGCGCGCGCTCCGGTCGCGCCGCGAAGAGCGAACGGGAAGGCGAGCTGCAAGACCGGCTCGACGAGTTCAGGAAGCAGACGCGCGATCGGTCGGAGCGTCCGTAGCCCGACGCGCGGCATCGCCGTGCTCGGCGAAGTAGGGCGAGACCAGCGCGACCACGGTGCCGTCACCCGTCAGCACCAACCGCCGGGTCGCCATGGCGGTCTCGAGCGTGACCACGCCGGCGAGCAGTTGCAACATCACCGGGAACGTGACCGCAAGCTCGGCGGCGGCAGGCACGGTGTGTCCCGGTTCGGCGACGAGGGTGTGGTCCCGCGGGACGATCGACCATGGGTGCCGGCGGACGTCGTCGTCGGCAGCGATGTCGAGCACGAGCGCGCCGCCGTTGAACACGTCCGGGCAGGCTTGCAGCCGCTCGGCGAGCTCGGGCAGCGCGGCAGCAAGGACGTCGTCCACGTCGAGCTCGGCGGCGATCTTCCGCAGCTCCGCGTCGTCGAGCCCGACGACGAGCGTAGACAGCCAATTCGCGGGATCACGCTGCCTCGCCGCATCGGCACGCGTGGATCGTTCGGCAAACGCGATCCGCGCCAGCGCACCCAACGCGATACCCCCGCCGAGCCCGAGGGCGAGCGCGACCTCGAGGCGCGTCAGCGCGTCCGGTCCCGCCGAAGGCAGCTGCGAGTGCCACAACGCGGAGAGGTCGGACACGCCGCCGACGAGCGCAACCATCAGGCTCACGAAGATCGCGCCGTACAGCGCCTCGTCCCGCCGACGCCAGAGCCCGATCACCGTCGGTATCGCCGCGAGCCACACCAGGATCGACACGAACGTGCCGCCGACGAACTGCACTGCCTTGGCCACGTTGCTCCCCGGCGCGCGATCTCGTACGCGATCGCGTGCGCGGCGTCGACGACGACGAGGGCGCCGACCAGGAGCGCGAGCACGCGCCGCCAGCGGGCGACGACGGCGGCCGCCAGACCGAGCAGGAAGGCCGCGACGACCACGGGGATCCACCGCACACCGCTCGGGCCCGGTACCCAGTCGAGCACGAGCGTGGCGTCGCTCTTCGTGCCGTCGTGCACGAAGAGGACGTGATCGACGCCGATGTGATGGAAGGCACTCGGATCGCTCGCCACCTGCGGCGGGAGCCCCGGTTGCATTCGGTGCGCCCGATGGTCGTGCCAGCGAGCCGAGTGGCCGTCGGAGATCTTGCGCCACTGGGGCGGGGCATCGGGGCTGGTGGCGACGCCATCGGGAATGACGCCGCCCTTGAGCGACTGGTTGACATAGGTGGCGCTCGAATGGAGGTTCTCGAAGACGCCGGCCGGACCGATGCGCAGGTACTGCTCGCCGTCATAGCCGAGCACGACGACTTCGGTGTCGGGTGCGATTGGTGAGCTCGAGCTTGGCGCCGAGATCGACGACTCGGATGGTCACGCCGGGCGCGGGCGGCGACACCGACACGATGCTCGCGCGGTAGTTCATCGGCTTGGGCCCCGAGAGCGTGTGTGCGGACGCGGGCGTGGCCGTGACGACCGCGATCGCCGCGGCCATGGCGACAAGCGCCACGAGGCGGATCGCCGCACGGGCGAGCAACGTGCGCATCGCCGTCCACGCTAGGGCGTCGACCCGTGGCTGACGATCCGGGGGCCGCGTGGGTGCCGAACTCTCGCGCGTCGTAGTCTCACCGCACTATGAGCCTGAGGCGCTTGCTTCGGCTCCTCGCCGTAGCGGCGCTCGCGGGCGCGTTCGTGTTGACGTCCGCGGCTCCGGCGGGAGCTCACGCCGTCCTGCAGAACACGACGCCCCCGAGCAACGGCACTGTCGATCGCGCGCCCCCTCAGCTCTCGCTCTCGTTCAGCGAGACGGTCGAGATCTCACTCGGTTCCGTCCAGTTGCTCAATTGCTCGGGCGGGCGGGTCACGATCGGGGCCCCGCACCACGGTCTGAAGAGCAGCGACGTCCTGGCGTCGTTGCCGGATCTCCCGCCGAGCCGGTACCTCGTGCGCTGGCGAGTGATCTCGGCGGACGCCCATCCCGTCCAGGGCGCGTTCTATTTCACCGTCGGTGCCGGACCGAGTGCCGGCTCGACGCCGTGCGCGGCGGGCACCGGCGCCGTCCAGAGCAGCACCACCGTCGGCCTGCTCTTCGGCGCGACCCGGTTCCTCGTGTTCACCGGCCTGGCGCTGCTCATCGGCGGCGCGGTGTTCCTCGTGTTGATCGCGCGGGGCACCGAGCGCGGCGCCGCGCACGCGTGTGCTCATGTGGGTCGGATGGGGCCTGACCGCGGTCTCGACGCTCGGCGCGGTGATGCTGCAAGGCCCCTACGCCGAGGGCTCCGGGGTCGGGGACGCGGTGAAGTGGTCGGTGTTCCGCGACATCCTCGAGACCCGCTACGGCCACATCGCCGAGCTCCGGATGCTGTTCCTCGTGCTCGCGCTGCCGTTCCTCCTCTACGAGCGACGCGCGAACGAGACCAGGCCGCTCCCGGAGTGGTGGGTTGCCGGGGCCGCGATCGTCGGCGCCGCGCTGGCGGCAACGCCCGGCCTGGCGGGACATGCGGCGACCGGCGACCACACGACACTCGCGGTCCCGATCGACACCGCGCACGTCCTCGCGATGTGCATATGGTTCGGCGGTCTCGCGGCACTGCTGCTCTCCGCGCTGGGCGGCGGGTTCAGCGGCGGCCTGCGGCGCGCGCTCATCCGCTTCTCGTTCATCGCGACGACGTGCGTGATCGTGCTCGTGCTCTCGGGCCTGTTCGCGGCGTGGCGCCAAGTCGGTTTCACGGTGAAGGGCTATACGTCGACCGACTACGGGAAGTTGTTGCTGGTGAAGGTCGCCATCGTCGCCGGGCTCGTCGGCCTCGCGGCGATCAGCCGGACGATCGTGCGGCGACGGCGCGCCGCGCCGCTCGAGGCACCCGACAGCGTGGTCGCGGCGATGGACGAGCGGACCGTCGCCGGTCTGCGCCGATCGGTCGGCGGCGAGGTCCTCGTCGGCATCGCGGTGCTCGTGTTGACCGCGCTGCTCGTCAATGCGGTACCGGCGCGAAGCGCGGTGGCACCCAAGCTGTTCTCGGGATCCGTCAAGGCGGGGACCGCGCCCAACGAGATGCAGATCAACGTCACCGTCGACCCGGCGCGGGCCGGGCTCAACACGATCCACGTGTACACGCTGAAACCCGACGGCACCGACCTCGTCATCCGGAACATCACCGGTGATCTCAGCCTCCCGGACAAGGGCATCGAGAGTCTGCCCGCCAACCTGCGAAGAGCCGGCGGCAATCACTTCCTCGTGGACAACCTGCCGATCACGATCACGGGAACGTGGCGGCTCGTGATCCACGTGCTGCGCGGCGGCTTCAGCGACACGGCCGCGGTCTTCGATGTCCCGATTCGCTGAACGTCGGACTGCGGTGCCCGCGGTCCTTGCGGTCGCGGCGACGCTCCTGCTCGGCGCGTGCGGCGGCTCGTCGTCGAAGACCGACGCTTCGTCGCAGAACCCCGCGGCCAACGAGCTCCAGGCGATCGTCGCGAGCTTCGACGTGACCGCCGGACCACCCCGCCGGTTCCTCGTCGGTCTCCAGACCGGCAACGCTCGCCTGATCGGGTTCGGCACCGTGCAAGTGCGCGTCCATCGGACGGACCCGCCGGGCCCGGCGGCAACGCAGGCGCACGACGCGACCTTCCTGGCGATCCCCGCGACCCAGGTGCCCGATCCCTTGCCATCGAAACCGACGCTCGTCGACGCGGTACGCGGCCGCGGGGTGTACGCGGCGACGATCGGCTTCGACCGGCCGGGGATATGGACCGCCGAGGTCGACGCCGACGTCGAAGGCATCGGTCCCCTGCACGCGTCGACCGACTTCCAGGTCGCGTCCAAGCACGAGGCGATCGCGGTCGGTGACCAGGCGCCCGCCAGCAAGAACTACACGGTCGCGGACCACGATGATGCGTCGCTCGACGCCGTCGACTCGCGCGCGCAAGGCGGCAAGAGCGTGCCCGATCCGGAGCTGCACGACACGACGATCGCCGGGGCATTGGCCGCGCACCGCCCGTTCGTCGCGGTGTTCTCGACGCCGGTCTATTGCCAGAGCCGCTTCTGCGGGCCGATCACGGACATGGTCGCCGGCGTGGCCGAGGAGTACGCCGGCAAGGCCGGGTTCATCCACGTCGAGATCTTCAAGGACTTCGACAAGCAGGCCGTGAACGACGCGGCGATCCAATGGCTGCAACGCATCCCCGGCGGCGACATCCACGAGCCGTGGTTGTACGTGGTCGGAAGCGACGGCAAGGTGAAGGAGCGTTTCGACAACGTCGTCACGCGCGACGAGCTCACTGCCGCCCTCGACCGGCTTGCGTAACGCCGGCTCCCACCTCGCGCGACGAGCTACTTCCCTTCGCGCAGGGCTTTGATCAACTGCTCCGTCTGCTCGCGCTGCTCGTAGACGAGGCGGATGATCCAGTAGCGCAGATACCGGGTGATCGAGTTGCGGACCCAGATCGCGATCCCGACGATCGAGACCCCGATGCCGATCATGGCCGCGATCGAGTCGCGTTGGATGAACTCGAACGCGGTGTCCTGGCGCGCACTGATGTACGACACCACGGCGATGACCATGCCCACGATCGTGAGACCGATCCCCCACTGCGCCCCGAGGCGCTCCGGGTTGGCCCCGCCGCCGCTCACCTTGAGCTTGCCGACCTCTTCTTGGAATTGCGCGAGGCGAGGCGACGACAGCGATCCGGCCGTCTCTTCGGTGGTCACGTCGCTCATGACTCGGATCTCCTTGCTGAGGCCGGAGGATCAGCCGCGTGCAGGTGGTGATGATCGCTGCCGAGGTACGCATCCGCAAGCTCGTCGGCGATGAACTCGGGTCGCCCCGAGTGCAGGAGCCTCCCGTGCAGCATGATCCCGGCGCGGTGAGCAATGCCGAGGATCTCGTGCGCGAATTGCTCGACGATCAAGATCGACAACCCCGACGCCGCAATACGGCGCACGTGCTCGTAGAGCTCCTCGACGATGATCGGCGCGAGCCCCATCGACAGCTCGTCGATCAGCAGTACCGCGGGCTCGGTGGCGAGCGCGCGCGCCATTGCCAGCATTTGCTGCTCGCCGCCCGACAGCGTGCCCGCGGTCTGCTTGCGCCGCTCGCCGAGACGGGGAAACTGACTGAACGCGCGGTCGAGGATCTCTCGGTACCCGATGCCGCTGAACGAGGCCATGCGGAGGTTCTCGGCCACGCTCAAGTTCGGGAAGATGCCGCGGCCTTCGGGGATGAGGCACACGCCGGCACGCGAGAGCGCGTCGGTGTGGGCCCCGGTCACGTCACGCCCACAGAGGAACAGGCTGCCCGAGTGCGGCGCGATTGCACCGCAGGCGACGCCGAGGGTCGTCGACTTTCCCGCCCCGTTCGGTCCGAGCAGCGCGAAGACCTCACCGGGCATCAGCCGGAGGTCGATGCCGTGCAGCACGTCGATGGCGCCATATCCAGCACGCACGGCCGACAGCTCCATCACCGGCGTGACTTCGATGGCATCGACGACGGGCACGAGCTGTGGGCTGCTCATGACGCGGTCTTCGCCGTGCCGAGATACGCCCGCTGCACCGCGGGGTTCGTTTGGATCTCATTCGGTGTGCCGCGCGCGATCACGCGTCCGAAGTCGAGCACGTGGATCATCGAGCACGTATCCATCACCAACGGCATGTCATGCTCGACGAGCAGCACTCCGAGGCCATCGCCGATCAACTTGTGCAACAGCACGCCCAACGCGTCGGTCTCACCCTCGTCGAGGCCCGACGACGGCTCGTCGAGCAGCAACACCCTCGGGTTGGTTGCGAGCGCGCGCGCGACCTCGACCAGCCGGGCGGTTCCGGTCGGCAAGGACTCGACGCGCTTGTCGCGCGACCGACGCGATCCCGACCTGCTCCAGGAGCTCGTCGGCAAGCGCGTTCGCGTCATATCCCGACTTCGCCCACCGGCGGCGCATCTCGAGGGCGACGAGGACGTTCTCGCGGGCGGTCAGGCTCCCGAACGCCTCGAGTCGCTGGAACGTGCGCGCGATACCGAGACGGGCTCGACGATACGGACGCCGCCGAGTGACGTCACGGCCGTCGAGCAGGACCCGTCCGCGACGGTGCCTGGAGTCCGGTGACGACGTTGAACAACGTCGTCTTGCCGGCGCCGTTCGGTCCGATGAGCCCGGTCACGCAGCCGGCCTCCACCGTCAGCGTGGCGCCGTCGACCGCCAGCAGACCACCGAACTGCACGGAGACCTCGTGGATGTCGAGCAGCGCCATCGTCAACCCGTCCTGGCGGTGGTGGTGGTGGTGCGAGGCAGGTCATTGCTGATCCCGAGCTCTCGGTCGACGAGCAACACGTCGGCCTCCTCGAACTCGCGCGTCAACCCGAGCTCGCCGACCTCCGGTTCGGCATTTGCGGCTTTGAGCTCGGCCGCCTCTCGCCGCGCGTCCTTCCGCCAGGGCAGCAGCGGCGCGAAACCTTGCCCGATCTCGACCACGGCGCCGGCCGGGTTCCGGATGATGCCGAGCGCGGCGAGGCCGGGCGCCAGGAAGACGATCGTCTTCCACAGGTCGAGGTGCCAGTTCTCCTGGATCAAGACCGTCGCGAGCCCGAAGATCCCCGCGAACAACGCCCCCGACACGCAGGCGACACCGCCGATCACCAGCGCCAACACGATCGGAAGGCCGAGGAGCATGGCGAAGCCGTTGTTACTCCCCGAGCCGAGCGTGTGGTAGTGCATCACGAGGAAGGCGCCCGCAAATCCGGCCATCCCTGCGTGCAGTGCGAACACCACGAGCTTGGTCTCCAAGATGTTGACACCGACGGTTGCCGAGGCGGCTTCGCTGTCCCGGAGCGCGATCAGTCGCCGGCCGAAGGCACTACGGCGCAATGCGACGACGCCGACGCTCGCGATCCCGAAGACTGCCGTGATGAGCAGAAGGAACGTACGCCGGTCCTCGAAGTCGTAGCCCGCAATATGCACATGGGAGACGAGCCGGCTCCCGGCGCCGACCGCAAAGGGTTGCGCGAAGAACACGAACTCGACGAGCGACGCGAACGCCATCGTGGCCAGCGCGAGATACAGCCCCTGGAGGCGCATCGCGGGAAACGCAAGCAGCGCGCCGATCGGCATGCAGATGAGTGCCGCGAGGAGCACCGCCCAGATGCTCCCGTGATCACCGCCCATTCGGGCATAGACGGTCGCGCCGATGCCGGCGAACGCGAGCGGAGCAAGCGAGACCTGGCCGGCCCAGCCGATGAGCGGCACGAGTGAGAGCGCGACGAGCGCGGTACACATCCCGAGCGCGAAGCGGTTGAGGTTCGCATCGGACAGCGTGCGGCTCAGCACCCACATGGCAACGAACAGCGCGGCCATGCCGATCACCGTGTCGCGGACCGATGACACACGCTCGATCCGCCGGATCACATGCGTGCGCGCGAAACGAAGCTCGGCGCTTGGAAGCAGGAGCAGCACGATGAACAGCATGATCGCGGGGAACGCCGGGGACACGTTCGTCCAGCGGCCCGCGAACAACAAGAAGTTGTTCGACCAACCGATCGAGATCGCGAGGATGAGGGCCCCGAGGTAGGTGAGTGGCAGGCTGCGAAGACGCCCGACAACCGCGGCCGCGAACGACGTGATGATCAACAGCGTCAGCGCACCACCCGCCGCCATGTCGACCTCGGGGGCCAGCAAGATGCCGGCGAGCGCGGCTACCGCACAGCCGAGGCCCCACGCGAAACCCGACAACAGCGAGGCGCGCGCGCCGGACAATGCCGCCAGACCACGATTGTCGACCACGGCCCGCATCGCGATGCCGAGGCGCGTTCGGAACAGCAGGATCCGCAGGCCGATCGCAAGCGCGACCGCGGTCAGGATCGTGGCGAACCGGTGCCAGGTGAGCACGACGTCGCCGATGTTGAACCCTTCGCCATTGAAGAGCGGCGGAAGCGAGTGGGCCTCTTGCTGATCCCAGATCAACCCGACCAGGCCGATCAAGGCGAACATGATCCCGACCGTCACCATCAGCTGCACCACCAGAGACTGTCCCTGGAGCTGACGCATGATCACGCGATCGAGCGCGATGCCCGCCAAGGGGGCCAAGACGAGCACGACGAGTGGCAACGCCAGCCAGGGCGACAATCCCCAGCCCGTGGTGCTGTCGACGAACTGCCAGTAGACGTACGCGAAGAACATGCCGATCGCGCCCTGGGCAAAGTTGAAGATGCCGGTCGTCGTGTAGACGACGACCAGGCCGCTGGCCGACATCGCGTAGATGCCGGCCAACGGGAGCGAGAACACCAACAGGTTCAGCAGGCTCGTGGCGTTGACCGGGTTCCCCGCCCATGCCTGCCAGCTGACGCCGACGATGAACGCGATCGTCGCTGCCCACACGAGCAGATTGGACCACCGCTTGCTCACGCTGGTACTTCCTCCCGGCGCCGCGGCGGCCGGCTCACCTCAACCCCCCTTGTATTCCGCAACCGGATCGATCGTGAACACGAGCGGTGGCTTGTTGTTGTCGCAGTCGAACGTGCCGGGCTCGGTCGGGTCGATACGCACGAACTTGTCGCCTTGCACCTGCATGCCGACGAGGCACGTGCTGCCCTGCTTCGCGCCGACGTCGATCTTCGGGATCATCCCGTTGGCGTCGAACTCGTGAAGGTTCTTGATCGCCGTGAGCAGGTTCGCGCGGGTGATCGAGTTGGGATCGTCGCCGTTCGCCTTCATCGTGTCGTTCACCGCCCGGGCAAAGATTTGCCCGGAGACCCATGCGATCTCACCGAAGCCGTCCGGCTTCTTGTCGTACTGCAGGAACGCGGCGAGCTCGGGATTCGCAGCGGCACCGTCCTCCATCGGAAGGATGTTGAGCCACACATACTGGCCTTCGGTGGCGCCCTGGCCTTCGGTGATCAGCCGCTTGTCGTAGCACTGGATCGAGCAGTCCCAGATCTTGACAGTCGTGACGCCCTGGGCCTTGGCCTCCTTGCGCATGAGCACCGTGCCCGAGTAGTCGAGGCCGTTACGCGCGTAGTTCGACTTGTACCGCTTCATCGCCTGGGCAACCGGCGTGTACGCGGTCTGGAGATCGAGTCCGCTCTTGCCGAACTCCTGGTCGCTCGCGATGCCCATCTTGTTCTCGGCGCGGAAGAGCGGTGTCGACGCCGCGATCGTCGAAGGAAGGTCCTTCGGGATCACGAACACGCCGTGGAGATCCTCGCCGGCGAACTTGTTGAAGTAGTAGTCGAACTGAGTGAAGCCCACGCGGAACTCACGCGGCCCGGAGCCGCTGTACGGGCACTCCGAACCGGTCGGGAGCGTGGCGAACGAGACCTTGGAGCACTGGTGTACGGGCTCGGTCTGCAGCTCGGCGATGTCCGGGAGTCCTGTCGCCTTCCCGGCCTTGTCCGTGCAGCCCTCCATGCCGCTCACGTCGTTCAGGAACAACGCGGTCGTCCCCACCATCGCGAGCGAGTTCTTGCACGCGGTCGCAATACCGTTCTTGGCGTCGTCCGGCGTGAGCTTGGAGTCGACCTCCTTCACGACCACCTTGCGACAGGCGAGGCCGCCGTTCGCGTTCATGTAGTTGGCCCACGCCTTGACCGCGTTGATCGAGCCGAGGAACAACGCCGGCTTGATCTGTGAACCGATGTCGGCCATGACCGTGACCGTGATCGTCTTCGGCGTCACGCCGATCTCGGGCGATGAGAGCGTTGCCGTCTTGCATGCCTCGGGGACGGTGTTCCCGGTGGCCGCGGGGAGGGTCGTCTCACCCGGAGGTGCGGAGTTCACCTTCTTGCCACCGCCGCAGGCAGTGGCACCGAGCATCATGACCACCGCAACCATCACGCCGACGCGGAGCCGCATTTTCCCCCCAGGGTCGATTGGACGGGCCGAAGCGTACGGACATTGTGCGCATCTGTCGATCCGGATGTGCACGCGGGGTTGCTCGTCCTGGTTGCCGGTGCCGACCGGGAGACGCGACCATTCGACGGGCGAGTGATCAGGAGCCTCATGTGCCGGTAGCGATTCCCACCTCTCGATACGTCTCGCCCGAGTTCGCGCGGCTGGAGCGGGATCGGCTGTGGCCGCGAGTCTGGCAACTGGCGTGCTCGCTCGACCACGTTGCGAACCCCGGCGACTTCCACGAGTATCGCGTCGGCGACCTGTCGGTGCTCCTCGTACGAGGCGACGACGGTGAGCTGCGTGCGTTCCAGAACGCCTGCCGTCACCGCGGCAGCGCCTTGTGCGACGGCACGGGCGGTGGCCTGATCGAGATCCGGTGTCCGTTCCATCGGTGGACCTGGGACCTCTCCGGGCGTTTGCGGGAGGTGCCGTCGCGTCGCGTCTTCGGGATCCTGAACGATGACGTGCCGCTCATCCCGGTGCAGGTGGACACCTGGGGTCCGATGGTGTTCGTCAATCTCGCGCTCGACGCCGAGCCGCTCGCCGAATTCCTCGAGGAGGTGCCCGACGATTGTGCATGGGCACGTCTCGACGAGATGCGCTGCCTCATGTCGGTGACCGGCCCGGCGCGGTGCAACTGGAAGACGCTCATCGACGGCTTCAGCGAGACGTACCACGTGCAAGGCATCCACCGCGAGATGCTCCCGATGTGCGACGACGTGAATGGACCGCAGCACATCTGGCACCGTCACGGCAAGCTCGAGCAGTCGTACGGTCTGCCGTCACCTCGCCTGCGCGACCGGCCGTCCGATCAGCAGGTGTGGGACGCGTTCGTGGAGATAATGGGCGTACACGTCGGGCAATTTCGCGCAACAAGATGCCGGGCCCGCGCCCGCGGTCGCCGAGGGTGGCACGGTGCGGTCTGCGATCGCCGAGGTCGTACGGGAACGCGCGCTTCGGAGCGGACACGACTGGTTCGCGACCCTCACCGAGGGGCAAGTGCTCGACATGCAGCAGTACAACCTCTTCCCGAACCTGACCGTGCTCGTGTTCTCCGACATGGTGCAGGTCGTGCGCTCGCGCCCCGGCGCGACGCCCGACGACGCGTTCATGGATGCATTCGCGTTCGCGCGCTTTCCCGCCGGTGCTGTGACACCACGGTCGAAACCGGCCGAGATCGCGGTGGCCGAGGACGAGGACCTGCCACTCGGTCTGGTGCTCGACCAGGACTTCAAGAACTTCGCGCGCAGTCGAGCGCGGGATGCACCAACCGGGATTGACGCACTTGACGGTGTCGCCCACCGAGGAGTGCCGCATCGTCAACATGCACCGCAATCTCGAGGAGTACCTCGAGATCTGAGCCTGCGCCGACGTGCCGTCATCGGGCGATCGATCCGCCGTCGTCTGCGACGAGCACGCATCTGGTACCGGTGTAGATCGTCGGCATGCACTTGTTGCAGTGAATGCACAACGACGTGCGGTCCGCGTCCTTCTGCATCTCGGCGACGAGGTCGGGCTCGCGCAGCAGCGCGCGTCCCATCTGCACGAACGCGAAGCCGTCTTCGAGCGCTTGCGCGATCGTCGCCAGCCCGTTGATCCCGCCGAGCAGCACGAGTGGCATCGTGAGCGCGGCCCGGAACTGGCGGGCGTACGGCAGGAAGTACGCCTCCTCGAACGGATACTCCTTGAAGAACCGGCCACCGAAGAGCTTGATGCCGAGCTTCAGCGGTCCGGGGAACATGTCCGCCATCTCCGCGATCGGCGCCTCGCCGCGGAACAGGTACATGGGGTTCTCGAACGAGCTTCCGCCGGTGAGGGTCAGCGCGTCGAGCGCGCCGTCCTGCTCGAGCATGCGCGCGAACGCGAGGCTCTCGTCGATCCAGAAGCCACCGCGCACACCGTCGGCCATGTTGACCTTCGCGGTCACCGCGATGTCGCGACCCACGGCCTCACGAACCGCCCGCACGACTTGTCGGGGAAACCGCGCCCGGTTCTCGAGGCTGCCACCCCACTCGTCGGTACGCCGGTTGAGCTTCGGTGACAGGAACGAGCTCAGCAGGTACCCGTGTCCGAGGTGGATCTCGATGACATCGAAGCCGCCGTCGCGCAGCACGCGTGCGCCGGACGCGAACTGTTCGGTGACACGCGTGATCTCCTCGGTCGACAGCGAGCGCGTCCGGCGCATACCGAGCGGGCTGAACACGCGCGACGGTGCGACGCTCGGCGCCTTGGTGCCCATCGGGTTCGCGACCGGACCGGCATGCCCGATCTGCGCACCGATCGCCGCGCCTTCCGCGTGCACTGCGTCCGTCAGCGCGCGGAGCCCCGGGAGCACATCCGGACCATCGAGCACGATCTGGTGGCCGTCGGTCGTTCCCGCGCGCGTGACCGCGCAGTAGGCGACCGTCGTCATGCCGACACCGCCCGCGGCGTACCGGCGGTGGAACTCGATCAGCTCGGGCGTGACGACTCTCTTCGGCGTTCGTCCTTCGAACGTCGCGGCCTTGATGATCCGGTTCCGCAGTGTGACCGGGCCGAGGGCGGCCGGTGCGAACGGATCGGTCGGGGTCACGCGCCGGACGGTAGCGCTAGCTCGGGAAGACGGCGATCTCGGTCGCTTTCACGGCGGCCCATACTCGAGCGTCGGTGTGGAGTCCGAGCGCGTGCACGGCGTCGGCGGTGACCTCGGCGACGATCGGCACCTCCCCGTCGACACGCACACGCACGCGGTCGCCGTAACGCTCCATGCCGCCGATGACGCCGGGCCAGACGTTGCGCGCGGATCCCGCGGGCTCCGTCTGGTGGAGCGCGACCGCGCTCGGGGGGACCACCGCGAGCACAGGGCCGTGATGGTTCTCGGCAACCGTGAGGATCGCGCCGTGGTCGAGACGGATCGCACGGCCGTCGGCGGTGCCGCGATACAGGTTCACCCCGACGAGGTCTGCCACATAGGACGAGCGCGGCCGGGCCGCAATCTCGTCGGGTGTGCCCGCTTGGGTGATGCGCCCGTCTTCGAGGATCACAATGCGATCGGCGAGCGTCAGCGCGTCCACCGCGTCGTGGGTCACGAGGATCCGCGCGCCGCGGAAGCCCGCGAGCAGCTCGCGCAGCTCGCGGCGCACGTTGGCGCGGTGCTGCACGTCGAGCGCCGCGAGCGGCTCGTCCAGCAGGAGCAACGCCGGCTCGGGCGCGAGCGCACGAGCGAGCGCGACACGCTGGGCCTGGCCGCCCGAGAGCGTTCCTGGCTTGGCGTCGCGGCGGTCGGCGAGGCCGATCTGCTCGAGCCACTCGAGGGCACAGGCGCGCGCCGGCACCCGCCGCATGCCGTGCGCGCGAAGCCCGAACGCGACGTTCTCCAGCACGGTCAGGTGCGGGAACAACAGGTAGTCCTGGAACACGACCCCTATCGAGCGTCGTTCGGGTGGCACGAAGACGTCGTGTACGGGATCGTCGACGACGACGCCCGCGACGCGCACCAATCCGTCGTCGAGGGCGTGGAGGCCGGAGAGCGCGCGCAGCAGTGTCGTCTTCCCGGCGCCGTTCGGACCCACGAGCGCGCACAGCTCGTCGGTGCCGACATGCAGCTGGACGTCGAGCAAGAACGCGTCGAGCGCGACGCGCACGTGGGCGTCCAGCATCACACCATCATCAGAACAGCGTCAGCCAGCGATCGCGCAGGGCGACGAGCACCGCCAGCGACACGACGAGGAGCACCAGACTGAGCACGATGGCGGCGTCGGGGTTCGAGCCCTCGAGCGTCACGTACACGAACAGGGGCAACGTCTGCGTCTTACCGGGCAGGTTGCCGGCGAAAGTGATGGTGGCGCCGAACTCGCCGAGGGCGCGCGCCCAGCACAACACGGCGCCCGTCACGAGCGACGGCCGAACGAGCGGCAACGTCACACGTCGGAACACCGAGATCTGACTCGCACCGAGAGAACGCGCGGCTTCCTCGTAGCGCTGGTCCATCGAGCGGAAGGCGGCTTCGAGGGTGAGCACGAGGAACGGCATCGCGACGAACGCTTCGGCCAGGACTGCGCCCGGCACGTGGAACGGCAGGTGGACACCGGTGTGGTCGAGATACCGGCCCACGAGCCCCCGGCGCCCGAGTGCGAGCAACAATGCGGTGCCGCCCACCACGGGCGGCAACACCATCGGCAGCAGCGTGAGGGCCCGCACGAACCTGCGGCCGGGGTACTCGATGCGGGCCTGTACCCACGCGAGCGGAATTCCGAGCACCAGCGAGAGGCCGGTCGCGGCGATCGTCGTGACGAGTGACAGCCGCAGCGCTTGGAGCGCTTCGTGGCTTCGCAGCACGTCCCAGGCCGCCGACCACGGCGCGCGCCAGAGGAGCCCGGCGAGCGGGATCGCGAAGAACAGCACCGCGACCGCGGCACCGGCGACCACGATCGTGGGCGCCCGCGTGCGCGCTCGGTCGCGTCCCATCAAGCCGGCGCGAGGAAGCCCCGTGCCAGGAGCACGGGCTGTCCGCCGGCCGAGACCATGAAATCGACGAACTGCTGCGCGGCATCGTGGTGCTTCGTCGCCTTCACGACCGCGATCGGGTAGGTCGCGATCACGTTCTGCGCATCGGGAATGTCGACGCCCTCCACTTGACTCCCAGCGGCTTTCACGTCAGTGGCGTACACGACGGCGGCGTCCGCCTCGCCCGAGACTACTTTCGCCAGCGCGGCCTTGACGTCGAGCTCCAGCGACTCGGGCTTGGGCTCGGGCAGCTTCGCCTTCTCGAAGGCCTGCAACGCGTAGTTGCCGGCGGGAACAGCCTTGTCGGCGAGTACCAGGATCACGCCGCTCTTCTCGAGATCACCGAGCGAGTCGATGTTCTTCGGATTGTTCGGCGCGACCGCGATCTCCAACTTGTTGCGCGCGAACACCTTGGGGGTCTCGACGAGGTTCGCGTCCACGAGCGTCTGCATGTTCTTCTCGTCGGCCGAGGCGAACACGTCGGCGGGAGCGCTCTGCTGGATCTGCTGCGCGAGCGCCGAGGACGCCGCGAAATTGTACGTCGGGTTGACCGGCGGCTGCTCGGCCGCGAGGGGGTCCTTGGCATCGTTGAATGCTTCGGTGAGCGAAGCCGCGGTGAAGACGTTGATCGACCCCGAATCCTTCTTGCTGTCGCTCCCGCACGCCGTCGCGCCCACGAGAAGACACAACGGCGCGATCATCGAGACGATTCGCCGCATGACACACCCCCTGAGTAGTCGCAGCGAGACTAGCGGGATCGGCGCGCGAGGGTGTCGAGGAACCGGCGGACGGCCAACGCCGACTCGCGCCGCCAATCCGCGAGCACGTCGTCGAACCCGTCGCCGTGCGTGCGCTTGCGCAACGCCTCGAAGACCGGCGCGAGCTGGTCCCGTTGCCGGCTTATCAATGCTGCATTGGGCCGCCCGGCGCGGTCGAGCAACGCCAGCTTCACAAGCAGCTCACTGCGGACGTCGCGCACGTGGTCGACGGGGCGCTCGAGCCAGCGCCGGAGCGCGGCTCGACCTCGTGGTGTCGCGCGGACGATCGTCCGGCGCGGACCGCGGGCGCTCGCCGACTCGCCGCAATCTTCGATCAGCCCCTTGCTCGCGAGCGTGGTGAGCGACCGGTAGACGATCGGGCGGGGGACGGTCCACACCCGACCGAGGGCGCCGCTCGCGTCGAGCTCCCGCGTCACCGCCCAGCCGTGCGTGGGCTCCTCTGCAACCACTCCGAGCACGGTCCAGTCGGCGAGGGACAGTACGGGCAACCCGGCGGCCACCCGCCGCACCGTACCTGCGATTCTTCACCTGCGCCCGAGTCCACGGCTTCGGCAACGTCAATGGGCACGACGAGCAACCGGAGGTCGATGACCACGTGCACGACAATGGCGGCGAGCAATCCGGCCGCGACCGCGACGACCGCGAACGTCGCGCCGAGCACCGTCGTGAACACCACGCCTCGCCAGCCCTGATACAGGTACGCGAGCCCGAAGAGCGCCGACGAGACCACGCCGATCGCGAGCACGTGCTGTGTGCCGAACACGCTCGCCAGGAAAGTGATCGCGAACCGCGCGATACGTCACCTCTTCGGTCACGCCCGTGCTCAGGGCCGCAACGATCCATGCGCGTCGCTCCGCATCCGTGCGTGGCACCACCTCGGCGACGCGCCGCAGTGCGCTGGTCACCTGGGCGCGGCCGTCTTCGCTCCGCATCAGGGAGTGAGTGCGGAG
>CAWAGX010000021.1:0-33311 GCA_963781425.1 uncultured Actinomycetes bacterium
CGGCCACATGACGAGCCGCCCCACCCTGGTCGAGGATGGGGCGGCTCCGCACACCAGCGGAGTGAAGCTTTGTCAGGCTGTGTCGCGCATGGCGCTCAGTTGGGCAGCCACCAGCCGACGTAGGTATTGCGCGCCCCCGAAGCGGTGTGCTGGGCGATGGTCTCCCGGTGCACGGTCGACTTGTACGTGTCGTCGCTCGAGATCGTGTTGGTCGAGCCGTCCACTGCGATTGTGACGTGGGAGTACTCCTTGCCGTAGCCGCTCTTGGCCAGGTAGAACACGAGCGCTCCGGCGGGCGGCGTTCCAGTTCCCGTCGTTCCGCTCTTGAAGTGACCCCAGATATCTTGGGGGAACGTGTTCGATCCCCATGTGACGGAGACCTGCGCCTTGAGGTCGTCGCCCCCGCTCGCGTACGCGTTGCGCACGAAGCTCAGGCAGAGGTTCTTCCACGCAGTCGAGCCCAGCTGCCCGGTCGCCCAGTTGATGGCTGCGGTGGCGTGCGCGCCAGTGGGCGGCCGCTGCGTGCCGCATGTCGGTTCGCCCGCGACGTGCTGCCCTGACTTCACCGGCGTGTTCACCCAGTGCTCAGAGATGTACCCGACCCTGCCAGCGTTCGGGCCGTTGACCACCTGGACCTGGTCCCATGCGGTGTTCGCGTAGGGGCCCACAGGAGAGCCGAACGTGCCGCAGAGCAGGTTGACGCTTGTCCCGTACGTCACATAGTGGGCGCTGTCACGGACGACGTCGTTGATGTTCGCGCTGTTCCGGAGGTAGACGCCTTTCGTTCCGTCGTCGTCGTAGTTGGTGATCCGGTAGGTGAGGGCCGCGTCCGCACTCGGCGGCGCGTAGAACAGCAGACACCCGACGACGGCGATGACGGCGACGATGCCACTGGCTGCGTGTGCAATGGTGTGTCGGAAACGAGGCAGACCCTCATTCCCGGTTGTGGGTGAGGGGATCCGGCTGCCGAGGATCGTCATCTCGGTACCTTTCTAAGTGGTGTCCCGCGGTCGCGGGACACCCGTTACCACGCTCGCGGCCGTCGCCGTCGCGCAGGTTTTCGCCAATTCCGGTCGAACATGGGCGACATCCGGATGCTGTCTCGTGTAAAAGGCATGACGTATGTCGACAATCACCGGCCCGCCGGGCACTGGGGCGGTTGTGCGGAGTCTCGATAGCCGCCGAAGCGGGCGGCTTCGCGGCGGCAACCCGCGGTTCTACGCGTCCGGCGCCGCCCACGGACGCATCCGTCTGCCGTCGAGGGCTGCAGCGGCGTGAACAAGCGGCTCGAGGATGCCTTCCGGGAGTACGTCGACGGCTCCAGATCGCGCCTATATCGGTTCGCGTACCTGCTCACGGGGAGGCGCGCGGATGCGGAGGACCTCGTCCAGGACGCTCTCGCGAAGCTCTACCTGCGGTGGAGGAGCGTCACCAAGGCACGGAGCACCGACCCGTACGTGCAGAAGATGATCAAGAACGGCTTCATCGACCTTGCCCGCAGCGCCGACTCCCGACACGTCGATCGCTACGCCGAAGTGCCCGAGGACAAGTTCGATGAGAGTGCCTCGGTCGCGGAGATCGTGGCGCGGGCGGACCTCCTCCGCCGAATGCTCGATGCGCTGCCGCCGATCGAACGGACCGCGGTGGTCGCGCGGTACTTCCATGAGATGCCGCTCGCTCAGGTCGCCGATCTCATCGGCTACTCCGAGAGCCAGACGAATCGCTATCTGCGAAGTGCGCTCGATCATATGAAGCGCGTGGCTAGATCCGAAGAGGCTTGAGATGGACGAGACAAATCTCCACGAGGAGTTTTACCGGCTGTCGGAGCCTCCGCGCGCCGAGTTCTCCACTGCCCTCATCGTGGAGCACGCGCGGCGAGTGCGAACACGCTCAGTCCGGCGCAGGGCCGCGGGCGCGGTCGCGGGCGTGGCGGTCCTTCTCGGGGCGGTTCCCGTCGTCGAGCTCTCAGCTCGATGCGTGGGAGCGCGGCGGCAGCGACCATGCGACCGACGGCAACCACGACGCCCAGTCCGATGCCGCCGCCACCCGGTGCGCGGCGGCGCTCGATGAGCTGCGGCTGTTTGGCCACAATCGGCTCAATGTCCCCGACCTGACGCCGAAAGTCGGCATCCGACGCGAGGGCTTCTCGACCATCCTCCTGGCCAAGGACGATCGGACATGGACATGCAACCTGACCAATGGCCAGGTCGATGGCGCGCGGACCGCTTCTTTGGGCGGGGGTCAGTCGAAGACGCTGCGCCAAGCGTTCCTCCGGTCAGTCGCGGCGATCGACATCGAACGGCAGGCCGACTCCTCAGGAGGTTGGGGGACCATGTCGCCTGGGGAGGCGGCTTCGCCCCGCCAGACGTACACACGATCAAGTTCCGGTGGGACCAGCCTGCGATCCAGGAAGCGGCGCGTGTCAAGGACGGCTACTGGGTGGGGCATTTCTATCTGAGCGCGAGCACCCCTCCGAGCTTCGTCTGGGTCTCGGTGGACGGCGGAGCAGAACGGAAAGTCCTCCTCCGCTAGGTGTTCTGTGCACACAGGATCGGAACGAGGTCGGCCGATGACTTTCCGCGGGCGCGTGTAACCGCGTTGGCGGTTGTAGGTGTGACAGCAAGTCGCTGAGCCGGGCCGCGCTCGGTCTCTGCGGATTTGGGGTGGGTCGACGCACCTCGTCGACGTCGCCCGCATCGTGGGCACGACCAAGCTACGCGGAGCGTTTCAGGTCCCGCGCGTGCGTGCAGACGATTTGTGCTGGCGAGCCAACTCAAGTTGGGATCGAGCGTTGGATGCGGCGCCCGACCGTACGACCACCAGCGCCCTTCGGCAGCGCTGGACGGCCGTCAGGACAGCCCAGCTCCGGTCCTATGCTCGACGAACCAAAGCGAAAGGGTGGTACGTCGTGAGCGAGGTTCCAGCTGGAGCCGTGGTTGGGCTCGCCGACGCGGTGCGTGGTCTGCGGGCGGAACTCAAGGATGCGATGGTCACAGGGGAGGCGAGGAGCTGCGCTTCGAAGTCGGGCCCATACAGATGGTGTTCACTGTCGAGGCCCGCGCGGATACGACCGCAAGGGCGGGGTCCGCTTCTGGGTGGTAGAGGCCGGTGCCGAGGCGGCGATGGGCACGACAGCTACGCATACGCTGACGCTCAATCTGTCACCGAAATCGAGGTCAGGCAGCAGTCCATTGCTCGCTGACCGGGAGCCGGTAGATCGTTAGTGGCTCTGCCTGGGATTGACCCACGGGTGGTGTTGCTGCGGTCACCGGTTGATGAGAGTGGGCGGACTGCATACTCAGTGGGCTCTGGAACCCTGCTGGCGAGTCGCTTGGTACTGACCGCGGCGCACGTCGTCTTCGGCGATGACGGAGAGCCGCTGCCGGATATCTGGCTCGCTCCGGCTGGCTCGATTGATCTCATCCACGGCGTTGTGGTGTGGCCGGACAGGTACCAACCAGACGCCCCGGATTGGGCATTGGATCTGGCCTTGGTCGTGATCGACGATTCGGGCTGGGTGGCGCCGGACATCGAGCCGATGCGGTTGGGCCGCGTTACGGGCGCGACGAGTGCTGTGCAGGTGTCGGCTACGGGTTTCCCACGTGTCCATTGTGCACCCGGACGGCAAACGCGTCGAAGACCAGCTGTTCGCCGCAATCAATCCTGGTGCCGCGGCGAGTAGGGGCCGGTATCTGTTGAGTGTCACCAGCGCAGCACCGGTTGACGATGGCTCATGGCGTGGTGCATCCGGCGCTGGAGTCATCGGCAGCGGCTTACTGGTGGGCGTCGTCGTCGTTGATCTCGAGGGCTACGCCCATGACCGGCTCACAGCGGTTCCTGCCACGAGCTCATCACAGACCCTTTCGCCTGGAGCGGCCCTTCGCAAGCCACGGGGTGTTTGTGTTCGAAACCACGGTCGCGTCGGTCGAACTCGATCCACTCCTGCTGAGTGCACAGCCGTCGACGAGCCGAAACCTGTCGCCGGCGACATTGCTGCGAGCTGAGTATGCGGCGGTCGGATTCTATGGTCGCGACGCGGAGATGGACCAGCTTCGGGCTTGGTGCGGTGGCAGCCGTTCGGTCGATGTCCGCCTGATGACGGGGCCGGGTCGCAAGGTAAGACCAGGCTGGCGTGGGAGCTCGCACGGGAGCAAGCGAGCGCAGGCTGGGTGACGGGCTTTCTCGCCCCGAGTGCCGACGACCTCATAGCTTTTCGCGACACCGCTGCCGCAGCGGTAGCTGGCTTGCTGCTCGTCGTCGATTACGCGGAAACCCGGCGAGGCCAGCTTCAGGACCTGATGCGTGCTCTGTGGGAGGCGCCGATGGCACCGCTGGGCCGCGTCCTGCTTCTGGCTCGAAGTGACGGTGAGTGGTGGGACCTCCTTCGCACAGACCTTGACGACGACCTCGGAGAGACCATCCCGTTAGCTCCGCTCCACCAGGCATCAGGCGACCGAAGCATCGCCTGGGCGACGAGTGTCACGTCGTTTGCGGACGTCCTCAACCATCATCCCGAGGCACTCCCCGACGTCAACACTCAAACTCGATGGCGCGAACTGACGCCCCGCGTCGAGGTGCCCGTCTCATTGGCGGCCGACACATTTGCTTCTGCGTTGGCATTGCAAGCGACGGCTCTCCACCGACTCATCCAAACGGGTCCAGCACCGATCTCTGATGGGATGTCGCCGATGAGAGATTCGAGCACGCGATGCTTCGCCACGAACAACGCTACTGGGCAGCCGGCGCAGTCAGTCGGGGACTAACTCTGTCCGATCAGACATTGGCATCGATCGTTGCAGTCGCCACGCTCTTCGGGGCCGCAACTAGGGACCAGGCGATGGCCCTTCTGACCGGCCTGCCGAACGTGAGCGACCAGCCCACCACACTCGCAGCTCCATCGCGACCTGGCTGCACGATTTACCCTCACCCAGATGGCGAGTATTGGGGGGCTCTGCAACCTGACCGGATAGGCGAGCACCTCGCCGGGCGTTCCACGCGTACGGATTCCTTGCTGACGCCCGCCGTGCTCACTGCCGTGTTCGACGAGTCCACACCGGCACAGGCCGCGCACGCCGTCACCGTGCTCAGTAGAGCGTCAAGCCAGGAACCACATCTGCAAGGTGTGCTGACGACCGTCCTTGCCGGTGTGGCACGCCCGGTCGATCTACTCGCTCTGCAGTTGGCGATCCAGCTGCCGGACCCCGGACCGCTCCTTGCGGCATTGGCCGATGCTCTGCCGTCATGAGCACCGAGAGGCTTGACAGCCTCGTGGCAGCTCCGCCGACTAGATCGGTTGTCCTCTCGCACATTGCCCTGGAGGCGCAGCCAAGTGTTCGTGTCCAGGCTTCGCGAGGGTGATGAGGATCCCGAAGTTGAAGACAAGGCACGGCTCGCTATCGCGCTGAATAGTCTCTCGAATCGGCTCGCTTTGGCCGAGCGACACGGCGAGGCACTGGCTCCGATCGAGGAAGCTGTCGCTCTGCGCCATCAGGCCCTGGATCCCGAGAATGTCGCTTCGGTTGCAGAACTCGCGGGGTCGCTGAACAACCTCGCGTCGCGACTTGCACGGCAAGACAGGCACGAGGATGCCCTCGCTGCCATCGAGGAATCCGTGGAGACGCTTCCGAGGGATAGTTGGAAGTGATCCCGAGACCTACACTCCGGATCTCGCCATGTCCCTTCACAATCTGGCTGGGCACCTACACCGCGTGCGACGTGATGAGGACGCGCTGGCGGTCGCCCAGGAGGCCGCAGACACATACCGGACCCTTGACGGGGCCAGAGCCGGCTCCTTCGCGGCTGAGCTCGCTGGAGCCCTCGGAAACGTCGCGACCTTGCTGGACAGCTCGGCCGGACCACAGACGCAGTTTTGGCGAGGTCCGAGGCCGTTGATCTTTATCGGCGTGTGGTGCCGCGCAGCCCGACGCGTTCGACCCGGAACTCGCCTCGGCGTTGCTCGACCTGTCGACACGATTGATCACCCTGGGCAGGGACGACGAGGCAGTTGCGGCTGCGGGGGAGGCCGTCGGTCTACTCCGCAGGCTGCCGCGGTGTCTCCGGCGATGTTCCGGTCACGCGGCTTGCGTCGGCCTCCTCGGCATATCAGCTCCATTGGCGGCGTTGAACCGACCCGGCGACGCCCTCGCGGCATTAGTCGAGTCTGGGGACATCCATCGCAGCCTCTTTGAGGAGCATCCCAACGACTTCGCGCATGCACTCGGCCTGTCTCAAAGTGGCATCGCCGGTCACTTGGCGGACGCAAACCGTCATGTGGAGGCGGTTGGGCCCGCTGAAGAGGCGGTGAAGGCTCTGCGGCTTGTCTACGAGGGCGGGGAAGAATCGGTGACCGAAGCTCCTCGCCTACACGCTGCGTATTCGCAGACTGCCTCGCGAGGGCTGGCCGATCTGAAGAGGCGGTCACGGCCATCGAGGAGTCAGCCGAACTGCTACGCGCGTTAGCGGCTTCTTCGCCGGAGGCGTACTTGCCGGAGCTTGCTCTCAGCCTGCGCGATGCCGCGGACCGGCTGGACGCGGTCGGCCGTCGTAGCCGCGGTCGACAGATCCCGCGAAGCGATTATCGTATTCCGCCGTTTGTCGCTGGACGGTGCTCACGAGTACAACGCGCCGCTCGCTCGGTCGCTGACTGCGCTCTCGACACCGGCTCCAAGACCGTACGGGGCGGTTCCCGGAGGCACTCGGTATCGCTGCTCAGGAGGTTGCTGTCTATCGGCCGTTGGCCGGGGTCGAGAACTCGGAATCAGCCGGTGACCTCGCCCTGGCCTTGAGCAACATGTCGGTCTTGCTCACCGCGCTGGGGCGCAACGACGGAGCACTCGCGCCACCGATGAAGCCGTCGCACGATACCGTGTGCTGGCTGATGAGGGGCCCGATCTTATATGTCTCGGTACCTGGCGATGACGTTGAACAACCGACTCGAACGCGCTTGCAGGCAATGGGCAGAACGAGCCGGCGCTCATCGCAATCGAGGAGTCTGTCGCCCTGCGGCCGGCACGCTTGCCGCATCGCAGCCCGAGCAGTTCAAGTCCGCACTTGCAAGGTCCCTGGTCACGTTGGCGTCCCTCCTGACGTTCCTCGGCCGAGAGGACGAGGCTCTCGCAGCAATGGGCGAGGCGATCGCTCTGAACTCGGAGATACAAGCGGCTACGGCTGACGAGTCCACCACCGAGCCACCCGGGGCCGCCTCCACGCCAGCCGAGCTATGACGTGCGTCATGTTTAAGGTGCCCTTTGGCTGTCAGTTGGGCTGTCGGCGATGTCAGCTGACCTTCGCTCATCGCCTCTTTTTGCAGGTCAAACGAGAATAGGGCGGCGGGGCTCGAACCCGCGACCCAAGGATTAGCTGAGTGCCCTGGGTGTCGTCCCTTGTGCTACCAGGCATTTCACGATGCCGGTCCGGTCCCTACCCACCGGAATCCTCGTCTAGGACACGCTGGTCGGAGCGTTCGATCTTCGCGCGGTGGCCGCATGTCCATCTACTGCGGGCGGCGATAAGTCGCGATCGCGATCACGCCAACCGTAATGCCGAAGCCCACGAAACCCAATCCGGTGATCAGCGGCACGCGCCGCACGCTATCGCAATGAGTCCCGCTCGAACCCGCAGCCGCGACGAACGCAGACCCACAGTGATACGGATTGCCGTTGATATCGACGCCGCCCACATGCCTAAAGCCGATCACCAGACCGATCACAATTAGGACCCCCGATACGAGCAGCAGCAGCCGGGTAGGTGTCCACCCGGGCGGCTTCTCGGTCTGCTCGCTAGTCGTGGGCTGCGCCGTCTCAGGGGTAGGCGGCGCAAAGCGAGGTGCCGTCTCCTGAGTCCACTTCTCGCCATCCCAGAAACGACGACGCGTGTCGTCCGACGGGTCTGTGTACCAGCCCGCCGGCGCGCTCGGCTCACTCACGGACCTGACCTCCTACGTCCGTCAATCAAGTCACCGTGTCTTGAAGGTCACCTTGTAGCTGTCGTAGCAATTGTTGAGGGCAGCCATCGAGAGTCATCTGTCCACCGAGCTTGGCCCCAGGGAAGACGGAGTAGGCGAGCGCACTGGAGTGGGCCAGAACGTCCGTCGGGCCAGCGCCGGTGGTCGCCTGCGTTGCCGCCGTTCTCGGCGTACGTCGCTGTGTAGAGGTTCATCGAGATCGGCTGTGAGCCGGCGCGCACCTTCCAGACACATACAGACTGTTGGAGGCACTCTCGTAGGCGTCCAGGGTATGAACCGGGCACCGCCCCCGACTCACTGACTGGCCGTTGCCGCGGGTGATGCGGTCGGCCAGCTCGCGGCCGTTCACGGCCAGCGAGATCAATTTTCCAGATGCGTCCTGCTTAAAGTCGCTGAATTTGACGCAGCTTCCCGACCCGTAGCAGAGCTTGTAATGTCTCTCCGTTGACTGTGCAGATCGCCAGCGGGCTGCGTCACTCCGCCGGCCAACTCGGCGCCCGGGCATCCGCCAGATAGAGCAGATAAGCCGCTGCTGGGGATCCCTTCGCGTCAGCTCGCGAAGCCTTGCGCCGGAGGATCGAGATGTTGCCGACCTTGACCGCCTTCATATAGCCGTCGAGGTCGGCGGCCTTGTCGGCCGTGGTTGTCGGCGACTGCTCGACCGGGTAAGAGCAGTCGTGACTGTCACGGTGGTAGCGGTCACGCCATTGTTGTCGCCGTTGCCAGAGCATCCTGGGAAAAGTGCCAGCAACGCCACCCCGACTATCGCGACGCGTGACCTATGTGCTGTCTCTCTATCGTCCGCCGGCGCCCCTCGCGGCAGTCTGTTGGACTCCTCTTCACCGGCATCGTCCAGAACCTGGCTGCGATTGTCAGGCGACGGAAGCGTGCGCCGACGAAATGCGGTAATCGTCGGCGCGCGAACCGTCACGAAACGTAGAGTCGCCTTTGTGGCCGATCCGGTCATGTCCGACTTCGAGACGCCGCGCCTCGACAGCGCGCTCAATGAATCTGGCCGCCCGACGCCGCGACGATGCCACGGGCCGCCTATCCCGGTGCGCGCCCGGGTCGTCTGGGAGCGCGCCAGGGGGAGCTGCGCGCCGCCCGCCAGGGCGTGCCCTTGGCAGGCGTCATGGTCTGTCGGGGGGTGCTGTCATATTAACGGCGGCAACGTGATCCAGTCCGCCACCCACGCCTCAACGTCGGAGCCGCGCAGGTAGACCGTCAGCGCGTCAACGTGGCGTGCGTCCGGAGTTTTCCGGTACTGCACGAGGAACGCCGCGAGGATGCGGTGACAGTCCGCTGCAACTTCGGTTAGACCGGCCAACGTCAATTCTCGAGGTTCGAAGGTGTCGAGGTCGGGCACGCGGTCCCGTGACATTGCGCCAGGTGCTTCGACGCCACCAGCCACACACGATTGAGCCGCTGCCCTAGACCGATGGGGACAACCCAAGTCGGCAGGAAGTCGAGCGCGGTCCAGTCACGGCGCGGCGTCCGCACGAAGAACTCTGCGACCGCGCGGGCGTGCAAGAAGAACGCCTCCCGGCACCCCAGTACGGATCAATCGGCCACGGCGCACCCTCGCAGGCGTAGGGCGGCAAGTCGCGCAGGCTCTCATCGAGTGACCCAAGTGCATGACGATGTGCTGCTCCGCGTCATCATCCGCCAGAGCCTCAGCCCCTCGTCCTCGGCGGTCACGGGTGGCACCGGCTCACGGACGAGGTCGGCAGGCTTCCAACCCCGAACTCACGAGCGATCAATCTGCCTTGATCGGGGCCTTGACCGAGTCGAGCCACCGATGCGCACCTCGCTCGTCCGCGCAACATGGACGACGACATCAGCGCGCAAGTCTGAACCCTTCACGATTGCCCGAGCCACCGGGACCCGGCCGTTGTCGGCTACGTAAGTGACGAGGTCGTGGATCTGCTCGCTTGTCGACTCTGCCTCATCGAACCGACACGGTCGCCGTCGAGTCTCACCTCCACGGTGCGAACTGGGTCGCCGGTTCGGCGTGCGACTCCTCGATCACATGAAGCGTCGCGGCAACGTGACGCGGGGCACTGCCCAGCGCGAACCTCCGCAGGACGTCCATGTGTTGTTCTTCGCCGGTGATCTGAACCGCCCGGCCCCACGGCAAGACGGCATGAGGTTCGTCAGGCAGATCGTTGAACGGGCCGACCCGTCCGGCTCAGGCAGTCGCACGCTGACAGTGCCGCCACGGATCGGAACTCGAGCTTCTGCGCGCTCGTCCCAGTCTTGCTCCGGTCGAAGATCCGCACCGAGCCGGGACCTGTAGGAAGGTTCCGCGGTCGAGGCTCTCAAGTCTGCGCGCATATTGCGCGGCGACATCGCGTGGAAGATGTCCGACTAGGCGCTCGCCGTCGATCCACACAGCGACGGCGTCGGAGTCGTACGGGTTGTCCGGGTCGCGGACAATCGCCGCGGCGGCCTCTGCGATGTCGATTCCGGGTCCCCGGGAACCACCGGTTCCGTACGCCACGGCAAGCGCTTGAACTCGGCATCGCGGAAACTGACTCTCCAACCACGTTTTGCCACTGGAGGCTCTCCTACTACGGCGGCACCGGCCGCCCGAAGGGCTTACAGGACCTCTGCCACGGCGTCGTCGGCTTCGGCGCGGGATCGCCGCTCGGCCCGGCGAAGTGATCGGTCCGGGCGGAGCCGTCCCAATAGCGCATCTTGCCTGACCCGCCCGGTGTCGGGATACCAGCCTGGCGGTACTGGAAGCGGCTTCGACGGCTGCTTGCGCATCCACCTCATGCCCTGAGGTTAGAGCGGCGGCTCGGCAGGCGTCCCGGGAATCGTTCCGTGCCCTCGTCGTACCTCGTCACCGCCGCGCGTTGAAGGTCGAGACCCCGCGCCTCAACCACGCGCTCAACGAGTCGTGGCCGCCGGATGCCGCGACGACGCCCAGACCGGGTGCCGATCTTGGTGCAGTCGTGTCGTCTGGGTTCGCGCCGAGCGAGAATGCGAGGCAGGCGCTCAGGTGGTCGGTCGGGGTACAGCGTGTTCGTCGGGTTCAAGCGGAACCGGGGTCGATCGAGTTTGACTAAGACGTCCTCGACGTGAGCGCGGTCCAACGCCTGGATGTCGGAGCTCTCGCCGGACCGCTTGCTAGTCGCCTGTTAGGACGTCTAGTAGTTCGCCGAGGGCACCCTCCCTGAGGTCGTACGGCGCGATCGGTTCGTCGTTGTTTACGCCGGCAATGACGGTCGGCTGATGTAACCAGGCGGTGAACCCGATCAACGAGCGGTGGCGTCGAACCCAGGCCTGCATCAGGAAGGACTCGGACCATTCGCCCGCCGTGAAATTCATCGCGTTTGCCAGTGTTGTAGGGCATCTGTAGCTGGAATCCCAACACTCGCTTGGCGAGCAGGCCCAACCCCTTGTGCGACAGACAGGCGACACGAGTGTTGGTCTTGAAGTTGTCGCGGCCCAAGCTCACGAGGCTACCGAAGTCGGCGACCGACGTGACTCGCGTTGCGTCGGCTGGAGAACGCGGAAGATCGGGCAGGGCGAACTTGTCCTTGCACCGGTTCGGTCCCGTCCGAAGGACGAGTAGTTCGGCACTTCGCGGACCGGGGCGACAGTCAGGGCGGGTCTCAGGTTGTCTCCGTGATAGCACTGGCATGGGTGTGGCAGAACCATCACCGGGCTCGGGGAGAAGTCAACGGAGTGCGTCCCCGGCGCGATGTGCTCAGGCAGGTTTGGCACAGGCACGCCGGCGAACACATCGCCCTGAAAGATGGGCCGGTCGATTTCGCAGTCTTCGCCTCGTGCCAGATACAGCTCTTCGGGTTCCAGCCATTCGACGTCCGCCACTGCGGGATCGAACGCGTCGGTCACGACGATGCGGCGTCATCGTCGCCGTTATAGGGCGACCAGCCTTCCCCGTTGCCACTCGCGACATCGTCCGAACTCGGCCGTTCCTGGGATATCAGTCCCACCAGGACACCGCTTTCGACGGGCGTCTGGTCCGGAATTTGCGTCGCCAGTCGCTGCAACTCGGCGTACTGGCGTCTCCCAGCGATGGCTTCGGGCTGTCCTTCCGCCAGTTGTCGGCGTGTGCCACCACACCCCAGACCGCTCGCCGAGCCTCCGGTAGATGTCGCGAGCCACCGTGTGCAAGAACGTCAACTGACCATGTCGGGTGTCACTGATTGGAGCACCGCCGATCCATCGTTGGTACTGCTCCCGAGTGACACCAAGCATCTGCCCAAGCGAAGAGGCAGAGAGCCCGGTGAGCGACCTCAGTTCCCTCGCCAGACGGGAGTGTTCCGCGGCGGCCGGGTCAGAGGTGGATTCAAGCTCTGCCTCCGCGGTATGCACGATCGGTCCGGGGGCCGGCTTCGCGTGGTGAACAAAACGTTCGGCGTCGAGGCTCATTGTCGACTGCCAGGACCAACCGGCAAACCATGCGGACGGCCGACGTCGGGAGACGGGTGGGCTAGCCGTCCCCCCTGACTCATCAGCGCGCTCAGGAGCTCGGCGGCGCGCTCAAGCGTGCTCACCGCGCGGCCGTCGTCATAGACATAAGCAGATATCACGCAGCTGTGTGGCCAAGATCGGTGACCATGCGATGCATGTCGGCAACTAGGTCTCCCGCCCTCATCTCCCACCCATGTCGCCAAGAAGTACCGGCGGCGGATCAGTGACTGGGAGCAGCCCGCCGATCGACTTCCAGTCGATGCCCACCGATCCAGCGGTCTCTTCATAGACCGGAATCACGTGACTTCCCCCTCCGCCTGAACGCTTCGCAGAGAGTCCTCAGCCGACGCACCAGCGGAAACATCGTAGGCGGCGCCATTGAACTCGTCGAAGATCGCAGAACTGGTGCGAGTCGAAGGCAACGGGGCCTTCCTCAGAAACAGTCGATGTCGATGATGAAGGCGGCCTCTTCGGTCACCTGTGGTCCGGCGCCATATCAATAGCAACTGGACGCCCTCGTCAGAAAGTATGGTCTGGCTGAACGCGGCTCGAAAATGTGTGCGCCAGCCCTCGACCGCTGACGTGCCCAGTAGCTCCCTTCGTACGCGGCCGTGAAGCCCTGACCATCGTCGGGCACTGATTGACATACCGGAGCCCGATCCGCTCTCGCACTCGCGGCGCGGTCACGTCGCCTACGGCTTGCATCACTTCCGCGAGGCGGGTGCTCAGGCTGTTCAGTCGAACGAGACTGGTGGTTTCGAGCGCAACCTGTTCCGCGGACACAACGTATAGACCATGTCCCCGCCAGGTCTGACAACCGCCACTGTTGAGAGGGCGTCGACGTGACCCCGGCCGGACTGGCTGTGATGAGTGCCTGCGGCTCGGTGAGTAGGCGGGGGTATCGCTCGACGATCCTGTTCTGGAGCAACGTCGCACCTTGATGTGTGCCAAGTGTGGACTGCGCGTTGAATCGGACCTGTGCGATGACCTGCACAACTGGGGCCGGGTCCAAGACGATCGGCTCCGCGTCCTCGCCGATGAACTCGAACAATGTGGACCCTCCATATCACAGTGTAGATCACACCATAGATCCACGATCGACAGTGCGTGGCAAAGTGACGAAGACACTCAGGCGGGGTGCGCGCCGTGGGGTCGCCCAAGAGGAGACTCACCGACAGTTATCGCACCCACCAAGAATCCGAATTTCGAGCGTGCGGGGGAGCCCCTGGCCATACGGTCGAAGCCGCGCATCGTCAGACACAGCGGAACCGCAAGGGGGCGCATGACCACCCGAACCGCCTGCAACGCCGCCGCCGGACTGGCAACCACCGCCACCTGCCGGTTGGCAACCGCCTCCGGGACCGCCGAGTGGGCCTACGCCGCCACCGGCGGCCGACCCAGGCCGGCGTGGTTCAAGCGCACCTGGGTCATCGCGCTCGCGACTTTCCTGGTCGGTGTCGGTGTCGGATCCGCGGCCCGGAACAGGCGGCGACGAATCGTCGGACACACAAGCAACTGCCGCAGCCGGCGACAAGACAACGGCGCCGAGCGATTTCGCCGACCCCGACCGACGACACCTCTGCGTCGACAACCGCGCCTACCTCCGACCCGCCGCCGGAGCCGAAACCAGACGGCACCTACACCAGCTCCTGCGATTACGTCCTCGGCGACTTCTCCTCGAACACCAGCAGCGGCTTCCGGTTCGTCGCGACCGCGACCGCCAAGAACACCGGAAACATCGGGACCGTGCTCCAGATGAAGGCGCAGTGGTTTCAGGTCGGCACCAAGCCCGTCCTGCGAACCAAGAAGGTGAAGGTCGGGCCGGGCCGCTCTAGCGCATCGGGATCACAGTCCCCGTTTCCCAGGACCAGATCGACCTCATCCAAGCACTGCCCTACAACCAGGAATGCAAGGTGACCGTGAGCATCATCGACACCTTCGGGCGGGCGCGCGACTGATGATGGCAAGCAGGGTGACCATCGGCGCAGTCGCGCTCGCTGCACTCGCGGTCTTGTCCGGGTGCGGAGGCGGCGCGAAGGATGAGCCAGCCGCATCTGGAACGTCCAGAGACGCCCAGACGTCGACACCAGACGCAGCAAGGCTCGGGCTCGACGACGCATGTCCGCTTATCGAACGGGCGTTTCTCGAAGCCAAGGTGAACAAGCCGCTAGCGACGACGAGCCAGTGGCGCGAGTTCCAGCGGCGCATCCTGGATCTCCAGCCCCAAGCTGCCGATGAGGTCCAACCAGTCCTTGCAGGCTTCTTGGTGGCTGCGACAACTTCATACCGGAGCCATCACCCGGCGACAAATACGTGGAGGCGGAGCAATCGGCCCTCGACGCGTTCGAGCGGTGGGACAAAGCCTGCTAACGGCCAGCCTCGGCACTCCCCGCCCGCGCAGTCGACCGTGAACGGCGCGGCGCAGGCCGCGTCATCGGGTGCCAGGAAAGGAGGCACGCTCACACCCTCGTCGACCTTCGCTCCCCGGGCCGGCCGCCTCACGGGCCGCCGGGGCGACGTTGACGCCGCGCCGTTTGCTATCGCCGGTCAGCTCTCGTCGAGGAATCCGCGCGAGAACAGGCGATCGAACTCGCCGGAAGACGACTCCGTCCTCGGACATCGCCGCCACCCGCCGCTGCTCGGCGTCCTCGGCCGCGTCGACCCGCGCTCGCTCCGCAGCCACCTCCTCGCGTGTCCGCGGCCCGAAGAGGTGAGCAACTCATCCTTATCGAGGTCGACGCCGGCACCCGCCTCGACCCGATCCGCGGCGGCCGCGAGCACGCCGGAAGCAACGGAGGAACCGGGGTCAGCGAGTCGATCAGCCGCGTCGTCCCTCCGGGTCGTTCACATACGTCGCAAGCCAGCCGCTCGGCCCCCGACGCCGTGATCGATGCGTCGCAAGCGCATACGCCACCGGCGGACTCGCCCGGCCGCCTCCGCCGATCGGCCATCAGACCGCCTGCCTCCGCTCCGCGTACCTTGCGACGTCGTCACGCTCCACCGACCACACCCGGCCGCGACGCGCCGCCGACCCAAACACGCCGGCCGAGCACATCCGCACTATCAGCCTCTGCGACACTCCCGCCATCTGGCGGCCTCCCTCGACGTCACCGGATCGAGGCAGCGACGACGATGCACCCATGCAGCCGGCGCGGGTTCCGATGTTCCGACAGCGGAACCGTTCAACGTCACTCGAGCCTCAGCCGCGGCCATCGACATCGCCGACAGCAGCTCGGCGAACCCTGACGACGGACGCGCCCCCGCCCGCAGCCTCGCCGCCGCCACATGCTGCAACGCCGCCTCGACCATCATCGAGCCGCGCGGCCCGAGCAGAGCCTGGCCGTTGCCGAGCGGCAACGCCACACCCTCGAACCCGTTCACCACTCCGCTCTCAACAGATCCACCGGCTCCGCCCCCTCCGCAGCCCAGAAGTCGACGTCCCGCAGATGCAGCGGGATCGGCTTGGGCGGGGGGAGTCCCCAACGCGCCGCCGTACCAGCCGGCGTCGTCGCGCATCAACGGCAGCACTGCGAGCGCGAGCCCCATGGCGACGTCGTCGTGGCCGCGGTTCTCCGGCACCGAGATCCGCATCTGACCGCCCTCGGTCGTCGTGTACTCGAGCGCCTGGAGCTGACCCAACAGCCGAGGGTCGCGCGCAGCAAAGCGAGCCGGCCCTGCTGCAGCAGCATCTTGACCGGCCGAACGCGTCCTGCTTTCGCCGAACGTCGCTGTGCACCGCCTCGACACCCCCACCAACCCGCCTCGCCCATCCGAGCCTGCAGCTCCTGGCTCGGCATCGCGCCGACCCCGTTGGCCTCGCTCATGACGTGCCAAACGCATACCCGCGGCCCCACTGCGGCTCCTTCGCCGCCTTCACAACCAGGGCGATGAAACTCGCGTACGGCGTCGCGAAGCGCTCCTCGATCGACGCGACGCGATACTTCGGGCGGCCGCCGGCCTCCCCAGCGCCCGCGACCACGACCAGCGTGGACGCGTCGTGAGCGAACCCCCAGTCGATCCCCGCCGCGCAGCCACCGAGCCACCGCTCCATCGGCGGCACCAGCTCGCACACCGGGGCCCGTCCAGCTCCGCCTGCGCGAAATACGACCCGCTCCCGTCCATCCACTGCGCGAGGTACTCGGCGCTGGAAGTACAGCGGCGACGACCGCTCCCGGATCTGCGCCAACAACGCGTCGTCGACCAGCGGCGACACCGACGACGGCCAATGCCACGCCTCGAGCTGCGCGCTCGGCGACGCCATCCCCGCCGACCACAGCTGCCGGAAAAACGCCTCGGGCCGCCCCACGGCGAGCTGCACAGCAGCACCCGCGACCCCGGCCGCGCCACCACCACCGGCTCCGCCGACTCCCAAATCTCGATTCGCGACGAACCCGGCCTCGTCGACGATCAGCAGATCCGCTTCCGCCGACCGAACCTGCGCCATCGACGCCGGCACGCACTCCACCCGGCTCCCGTTCGTCAACACCAGAAGCCGCGTCGACTCGTCGATCACCGACGCGCTCAACAACGGCGACGACCTCGCCAACGCCGCAATGTCGGCGAACATCCGCTTGGACGCGACCTCGCCGGCGCTCACGATCAGCACCTTCGCCCTGGCCCGGCTGTACACCGTGTGCAGAGCCAGGACGCCGAAGACTCTCGTCTTGCCGCTCCTGCGGCCCGCGCAGATCAGCCGATACCGTGCCGCCGACCGGGCGACCTCGAGCTGATGCGGCCACAGCGGCGCACCGACGAGCAGCTCCGCGAACACCGCAGGATCCCGCCGCGCCCTGTCGATCGCAGACTCAGCCATCGCCGCCCGCCCCCAACTGGTCCAAAGCATCCCCGAGCAACGCCAACGACACCTCCAACTCCGACGCCAACTCCGTCGCCTTCGGAACGTCGGCGACGGCGAGGGCAGCGACCAGGTCCGCGAGCTCCCCAAGGGCCCAACCGTGAGCCCGCTCCGCCGCACCGAGAGCCAGCGGCCCACGGTCGAGGAACCGTCCAACCCCTCCACGATCGCCGGTCGCCGACCGTCAGTCGTCGTCTCGCTCATCGCGTTCACGCTCCCTCTCCTCACGCTCGAGCCTCTCCATCAGACGCGCGACGTCGACAGCCTCCGACGCTCGATCTCGGCCCAACCTGGCCGCGGACAACGGATCGAGGCCGAGCCGCGCCCGCAGCGTGATCGCCCGGGCCTCCGCACGATGCAGCAGCAGATACGCCGACCGGACCCGATCGGAGTCGAGGTCGCCGACACCGTCGCCTGCGTGCTCGCCCGCTGTCACGAGGTACTCAGTCAAGAGCTGGATCTGGCTCTCAGCCCGCGCCAACGCGAGCAGGGTCAGCCGCCACCGCGGCGCCGCAAGGTGCGCGATCGACTGATCCGCCAGCAGGTGCTCGAGGATCTCCGCCGCCAGCGGCGCGATGCGTCTCGGCGAATAGGCGCCATGCACGAGTCCGAACGCGTTGCCCTCCGCGAACGGCGGATGCTGCCGCTCGTTCTGCGGCCGCCACACCTCGCTCACCAAGACCCCGCCGCCCCACGACGGCGGCCGCCGTCAGAGCCGGGCCACGACCTTCCGAAGCGTCTCCGGGTGCCACCGGCCGCCCCGCTTCGTCTGATGCCCCTCCTCGGTGAGCACGGCCGCGATCTGCCGCAAGCTCGCGCCCGCGGCGTGCAGCTCGCGGATGCGCTCCACCGTCGCCGCCTCCCGCTCATCGACCACCAACTCGCCGCCCTCGGCGCGAGCTCCCAGCGGCGGGCTCCCGAACGCGTATCCGCCACGCTCGCCCTTACGATCGCGACCGGCACGCAGCCGCAGCGACACCATCGACCGCTCGTACTCGCTGACGCCGCCGAGCACCTGCCGGATGAACTTGCGGGACGGGTCCTCCGGGTCATCCCGCAGGTAACCGGCCTCGGCCGCAGACGTCGACTCCACCAGGCCGCCCAGGCGGCGCACCTCGGCCAAGACCTGCTCCTGGACGATGAGATCCCGCGCCAGCCGATCCAGCCGGTACACGGCCAGGGCGTCCGCCTTGTCGGCGCGCAGCATGTCCAGCGCGTCGGCCAGGCCGACGCGTGACGCGAGCCCGTTGCTACCGCTGACGCCGGCGTCTCGGCAGACGGCGACGAGACTGTGCCCGCCGGCCTTAGCCCACGCGCGGATGGCGCGCTCCTGGACGTCGAGGCCCAGGCCCCGCTCGGCCTGCCGATTGGTGCTGACCCTGAGATACGCGACGACTCGCATTGGTCAAGCATCCCGCGTCTGACCTGCGATGTCAACGGTATTGGAGTTACGTGGACAAACGATGCGGCGACGAGTGCCGAGGACGGCTCTCGCGCGGGGAATCCGCAGATCGCGCATTCGCCGACCCTCGACCGGCCGGCGGCGGTACGCAGGGTTATGCAGGGTCTGCGGATTACTTTCCATGCGCGTGCGCGCGTATCGCGAGTAATAGGAGAACCCTGCATTACCCTTCATCGCCTTCCGTTTCGTCCACGTATAGGCCGATTCCGTGCCAGACGATTCCGGGCCCGGTCTTCTGTTTGTCGAAGCCGCGGTGCTTTGAGGTCGCGGCTGAACGCGGTCTGTGTGCCGGCGTCGACGTTCTCGCGTTTGCACCAGTCACCCACGCCGCGAACAGGTCTGAGGAGCGGACGGTCGCGTGCGGCGTCTGCATGCACCGCTCGTCGAGGAACAGGCGCAGCAGGTCGGACTCGCCGCGGAACGCGGCGGTCGCGTCGGCGACCTGGGCGGGGTCGGCGAGGCCGCGGGTCTGCCACTGCCGGTGGCCGTCGACCAGCCAGGCGAGGATGCCGTCGGCCTCCAGGGCGAGCCGCTCGGGCAGCTTGCCGTCGCGCTGCTCGGCGGGGACGACGATGTCGAACGGGACGAATCGGAGCCGGCGCCAGATGCCCTCGTCGGTGCCGCGCACGACCGGCCGGTGGTTTGTGTGCATGACGATGGTGTGCGACGGGTCGAAGTCCCAGAAGTCCTCCCGCATGCGGCGGGCGGTGATCTTGTCGCCGCCGGTGAGCCGCTTCACCGTTCCCTCGGCGAGCCGGCGGCCCGCGTCGAGCTCGTGGGTGACGGCCAGCCGCAGGCCGAACAGGGCGGCCATGCCGGTCGGGTGGGCGTCGCCGCGGTCGATGAGCAGGCCGGGGTCGATCGGTCGCGGCGTAGTCGCCGAGGGCGCGGCTGACGGCCTCGGCGAGCGTCGTCTTCCCGTTGGCGCCGACCCCGTACAGGATCGCGAGGACGTGCTCGACGACCTTGCCGAGCAGCGCGTGCCCGAACAGGCGGGCGAGGAAGTCCCGCATCTCGCGGGTCGGGCTGCACCCGCTCGAGGAACCTCGCGAACTCGGGCGCGGCCGGCGTCGGGCCGGTAGGCGGCCGCCGTCACCTTGGTGAGCAGGTCGGCGGGGTCGTGCGGGCGCAGCTGCCAAGGTGCGCAGGTCGAGGGTCCCGTCGGCGGCGTTCAACAGGTAAGGGTCGGTGTCGAGTGCGCCGGGCGCGAGGGCGATGCCCGGCTCGGTGCCGGCGAGCGCAAGCATGGCGTCGATGCCCGCCCGGGTCTGCGTCCGCGACGGCCGACCCCTGCCCGCGGTCTTGGGCAGCGTGTCGGCGACCTGCTTGGCGCAGCGGGCGGCCTCTCCGGTGTCGTCGGGCCTCCAGCGGGCGCCGTCCCACACAGCCATTTCTTCCAGGGCACGACATAGCGCAGCCGATGGCCGAACGTCGCCGCGAGCTTGCGGGCGTTGGCGAGGTCGGCCTCCGGATCGCCGTCGTCGTCGTCGAACATCGTGTTGACGATGGTGGTCAGCGGCGACTCGTGACACGACCGCCGGTGTGGTTCGGCTGCGGGCGGTCGCGGGTCGGGGCGACCAGCGCCCATAGCTCGTCGACGGTGTGGCCGGCGGCGAGGTAATCGTCGAGCCCGGTCTTGCCGTCGCCTGGGTCGGGCAGGTGGGCGTATTCGACCTGGGCGCCTCTGGCGGTCAGGAAGCCGGCGAGCCGGTCTAGGGCGTTGCGCACCTCGGTCTTGGCGGTCACGTCGGAGTCGAACGCGAGGACGACGCGGCGGCCGTTGAGCGCGATCTCGTCCCAGTCCGGGCACGGCCGCCTTGCCGCCGAGCGTGTTGGCGCCGCGCCAGCTCCAGACGCCGAGCAGAGCGACGCAGCACAGTCCGGCCGCGGCCGCCGCGTCGGCCTTCTTGACCCCTCGTGACCCACAGCGGCGTCGATGGGTCGCCGAGCCGCTGACCGACGCCTGGCGGCACGTCGACGCCGTTGCGCTGCCCGGTCGGCGTCTCGTACTTGACCGGCCTCCCGGCGCCGTTGAGACGCGGTGTATCCGCCCGGTACTGGTGGCCCCACGTCGAGCCGTCGCGTCGCAGCAGCGGCACGAGCAGGCCGGGCACGCTGCGGCCAGCGGGTGTGACGCCGAGCTCGGCGAGCCGGCGCTTGACGTCAACCGACACGTAGCCGCGGGCCCGCGCGTGCTCAGGCGGGATCGCGGACGCCGCGAGCGTCGCCGCGTGCTGCGGGAACAGCGCGAGGCCGTAGCGGCCCACGCAAGCTGAGCGGTCACCATCGCGGGCGCGCTCTCCATCGTTGAGAACTTGGTGTTCGCCATCATCTCGATCGCGATCGAGATCGTCGTGTTCGTCGCGATCGAGATCGTCGCCTACGGGGGGCTGCGTGTGCTTCTCGGCGTAGAGCTTGTTCAACACCGTGTCGGCGTCGTCGGGTCGCTCGATGTCGTCGTCGGCCGGGTCGGGCGGCGGCTCTGCCCACGCGGCGCTCACGACGGCCACCTCGGGGTCAGCCGTTGGTACTCGAGCAGCCAGTCATGCCGCTCGTCGTCGGCGCTGAGGCGTACGATTCGCGATAGGACTTGACGCCTGCCCGGTGCTGAGTTCTCGGCCCGCCGATACCCCCCCATCGGCGGGCCGTCCTCACGCCGAGGCGCCCGCATTTCGGCGGCCCTTCCTCGTGGCGCGAGCCTTCTTCGCGGCAAGGCTCATCTTCAGCATGTGCGCCGTGACCAGATGCTCGACTCTGCGCTCGACCTCGTCGGCCGGCAGGATGCCGTCGGGGTCGACCTCGCGGGCGAACTTGGCTCGGAGCCCGGCTCGCGCTGCCGCGGTCGCGGCGGACCTGTCTGCGGTCCGTCCCCACCGTTCTGCGGCGGCGATCCGCGCGGCTAGGACTCGGGATTCAGGATCAGCGGATGGCTGCAACAACAGCAGCAGCAACAACAGCAGGATAAACAAACAGGGCTCCCGCCCGACGCCTCTGGGCGTGGGATGAGCGGGGTTCCCGGAGGGGCCCGCAGGCCCTCATCTGTGTTGTGACTGCCATCGTATAAGGGTTAGACGACGATTTCCTCTGTTCCGCGCCGTGTCGCGTCGAGGAACAGCTCCTCTAGGCGAGCGCGGGTGACGGTGCCGGTGTGTCCGCGGCGATCACCGCGGCAGTCGAACCCATATCGATCCGGCTCGCGGAGTGAGTGGCGTCCGTCCGCCGAGTGATCGCGCCAGCGGGCGCGAAGGGGCTTCGACGCCCTAGAGCCGTCCTCGCGGTATTCCGCGACCTCGCTGAGAGACTTGCTGCCTTCGGGCTGCGTCGACCCCAGGACCACGATGTGATCCGCGCGTGGGTCCCAAGTGCATTGGCGTATCAGCCGGCCACACCGCTCGCAGCGGATCTTCACGACCGGTGGCAGATTCGACGGGTCGGAGAGGCTCCACGGACGTCCACTCACAATTGATCTCCGAGCGCGAGTCGCCTGTGCGCGTCCCTCGCGCGCTCGTCGGCCGCGCTCGCAGCGTACCGGCCGACCATCTCCCGCGACCGCCACCCGGCGAGCCGCATGAGGTCGTTCTCCTGTCCGCCGGCGGCGAGCCACCGGTGCGCCATCGTGTGCCGGAACTGGTGCGGGTGGATCGGCTCGAGCCGGGCGTCCGTGCATCGGCGTTGGAGCATCTGGCGCACGCCGCTGTCGGTCATCGGGCCTTTCTTGCCGAGCCACAGCGCCGACGACAACGCCGCCATCGGGTGGCGGGCACGGAACCGGAGGTAGCGGCGCAGCGCGTCGGCCGTCCGCGAGCCGTAGGGGCAGGCGCGGCCGCGTCCGCCCTTGCCCATCACGAAAGCGACCGACTGCTCGCTGTCAACGTCGTCGAGCGTGAGCCCGATCAGCTCGCCGGCGCGCATCCCGGTGTCGACGAACAGGCGGATGATCGCGGTGTCGCGCCGGTTCTCGAATGTGTTGCCCTTGCACGTCGCCAGCAGCGTGACGAGCGCGTCGTCGGTCAGCACCGGGACGGGCTGCTCTGGGACGGCCGGCGGGGACATGCCGTCCATGGGGGAGCGGTCGAGCTCGCCGTCGGACACGAGCCAGCGGAACAGCTGCTGGAGGCTGCGGTAGTGCTTGGCGGTCGTCGCCGGCCGCACCCGGTCGTTCATGTCGGCGAGGTACGCCTCGACCACGCCGCGCGTGATCGCCATGTGCTCGGCCGGAATCCCTCGCTGATCGAGCCAGTCGCAGAACGCGCGGCCGACCGTCAGATACGAGAGGATCGTCCCGGCCGAGCGGTTCTTGGCGCGCAGGTGAACGCGCCAGTCCTCCATGAAGTCGCGCAGCGGCTCGCCGGTGGAATCGCCCGCGAGGCGGAGTTGGGGCTTGGTCATAGGAGGAGAATACTCCTCTGTGCGACCGTTGTGCGGGATTCGGTACTCGTGTTTTGCCTGGTGGTAGGGCGGGCGGGGCTCGAACCCGCGACCCAAGGATTATGAGTCCTCTGCTCTAACCAGCTGAGCTACCGCCCTGCGACCGGCCTTCGGCTGGGCGAGATGTTGTATTCGCGAACGACGAGCTGGACTACTCGGACCGGCTGGATCGAACGAGCCGGCAGACCGTCCGCACGTGACGCGACAACCACCTCTCCGTAGCCGGTCAACGTGCGCGTGCACGTCGCCCGGGTAGGGATGACCATATCGGTCCAGAGTGATCGATACGCAGGAGTGGCCGAGGAGCTTCGACGGTGCCGTCTGCGGCGTCCGGTCTGTGGTGCAGTTGGTGTCGCTAGCTCCTACCTGTCGTGGTCGAACGACGAGTCGGTACCCAGCCCGGTCGGGGAACACTGTCGCGCAGAAGCTGGGTGTACGGGTGCCGGGGATGGTCGAGGACCTCGGGCGTTCGGCCGGACTCGACGACCCGGCCGTCTCGCATCACCATGACGTCGTCGGTGACCTGGCGCACCACGGCGAGATCGTGGGAGATGAAGAGGAAGGCGATGTTGGTCTCGCGGCGGATCTTGGTGAGCAGGTTGAGGATCTGTGCCTGGATGGAGACATCCAGCGCGGACACCGCCTCGTCGAGCACGAGCACCTGAGGCTGCACCGCGAGCGCTCGGGCGATCGCAAGGCGCTGCCGCTGACCGCCGGAGAGCCGATGCGGTGGCATGGACATCGTCTCGGTGTTGAGCCCGACCTGATCGGCGATCCCGCTGATCCGCGTCTGGCGCTGCGGTCGCGACAGAGCTGAGTGCACGCGCAGGGTCTCGTCTAGACACTGCCGGCCGCTCTGCCGCGGGTCGAGTGAGCCGTAGGGGTCCTGGAAGACCATCTGGATCTGTCGCGCCAGTTCGATCCTGGCGGTTCGCCTGACCGGGTAGGTCCGCTGCTGTCCGGCGACCGCGATGACGCCGGAAGTCGGGCGCTCCAACCCGATGACCATCCGCCCGAGCGTGGTCTTGCCACTGCCAGACTCGCCGACGACGGCGAGTGAGCCGCCCGCCCTCAATGCCAGCGAGATGCCGTCGACGGCGACGATCGAGCCGGCCTTCGACCGTCCTGCGCGCGGATACTCCTTGCGCACGTGGTCGACGGTGAGCAGCACGTCGGTCATCGCTCGCGCCCCTGGCTGACAGCGAGCGACGCGCGCACCTCGTCGGCGCGCAGACAGCGCGCCGCCCGGCCGCCGGCCTCCGCGAGTGCAGGATGCTTGGCCCTGCACTCGTCGACGACCCATGAGCACCGCGCCGCAAACGAGCACCCGGCCCGTGCGGCGTAGGGCGCGAGCGGTGCGCCGGGTATGGCAGGCAGCGGGTCCTGCGCGCGGTCGAGCCTCGGCCGCGCGGCGAACAGCGCCTGCGTGTACGGGTGGGAGGCTTCGGTCTCCAACGTGCGAGCGTCGCCGATCTCGACGATCTCCCCGGCGTACATCACCGCGATCCGGTCACAGACGGCCGCGGCAAGCTCCAAGTCGTGCGTGATGAAGAGCAGTGCGACCTCGTGGTCGCGACGCAGGCCGTTGAGGATGGCGGCCACCTCGGCCTGCGTCGTCACATCGAGCGCGGTCGTCGGCTCGTCGGCGACGATCAGCCGACTCTCTGCGAGCAGCGCCGCGCAGATGATGACTCGCTGAAGCATCCCGCCCGACAGCTGGTGCGGGTACTGGTCCATGCACCGGGCGGGATCGGTGATGCCGACCTCCTCCAACGCGTGGACGGCGGACTCGCGCGCTGCGGTCGCCGCGACACCGTCGTTGACCCGCAGGGCTTCGGTGAGGAAGTCGCCGACCCGGTGCACGGGGTTGATCGACGACTGCGGATCCTGAGGCACGAACGCCATGCCGCGGCGGCGGTAGGCGGTGAGCCCCGATCCGCGCATCGCATGGACGTCGACACCGTCGAAGCTGACCTGACCGGTGATGGTCGAGCCGGTCGGCAGCATCCGCGTGACAGCTCGGGCCGTCATCGACTTGCCGGATCCGGACTCGCCGACGAGTCCGAGCGCGGAGCCCGCGGGGATGGTGAAGCCGACGTGCCGCAGGATCGGCCTCGTCTCCCACCCGACCCTGACCGAGACGGACAGGTCTCGTACGTCCAGGAGTCCTGTCACGAGCTCTCCGCAGCGGCGCGTGCGGCGACCGCCTCGGCGACGAGGTTGAGCGCGATCACCGTCAAGACAATAAAGACGCCGGCGCTCCACGCGACCTGGGGCTGGCCCTCGAGGACCCCCGCCTGGCCTGCGGCGACCATGCTGCCCCAGTCGGGTGTCGGCGGCTGCACACCCAGACCCAGATACGAGATCGCGGCGAGGTCGACCATCGCGTAGGCGAACAGGATGGCGGCCTGGGCGACGATCAGCGCCGTCATGTTCGGCACCATGTGTCGAATGGTGATGCGGACGGCGCCGTAGCCCTGGGCCCGCAGCGCGGTGACATAGGTGTGTGACTTCTCCTTGCGCGCAATCGCCCGGGTCAGGCGGGCGAAGTACGGCGTGTAGGCGATGACGAGCGCGACGATCGGCGCTGATGCCCCCACACCGAACAGAGCGACTGCGAGCAGCGCCAGGAGCAGTCCCGGAAAGCCGAGCATGACGTCGATGCCCGCGGTGATCCACGAGTCGATCCGTCCGCCGCGCCAGGCCGCCACGAGGGCAAGGACGAGACCGATCGCGGTTGCGAAACCGACGACAAGCAGCGGGCCGGCCAGGCTGACTCGCGCACCCCAGATGATGCGCGACGCGATGTCTCTGCCGACCTCGTCGGTGCCCAGCAAGTGCTGTCCGGAGGGGGTCTCGTAGATGCCCGACAGGTCGGTGGCGCGTGGGTCAGCAGGAGCGAGCGCCGGTGCGGCGATCGCACAGGTGGCCATCGCCACCAGCCAGGCGATCGAGAGTCCGGTCGTCCAACGCGTTCGGCCCAGGCTGCGAATGCGTGCTGTCGTCGATGCTGTGAAGCGCGGCAGCGCGACGTCGGTCATGCGATGTCTTCCAGCCGCATCCGCGGATCGAGCAGCGGATGCATCACGTCGACGACGGTGTTGACGATGACGAAGGCCGCGACCAGCAGCAGGGTCACCGCTTGGACGACTGCGAGGTCGTGATCGGAGATCGACTGGATCAGCAGCGTGCCGATCCCGTTCAGTGCAAACGCCTCCTCGACGACGACCGAGCCGGCGATGAGCCCTGCGACCGTGATGCCGACGGCCGTGGTCACCGGCACCAGGGCGTTGCGCAGCACGTGATGCCGCAGCACCCGCGTCGCCGGCAGCCCGCGGCTGCGAGCGATTGCGACGTGCGGGCGGTCTTGTTCCTCGATCACGGAACTTCGAGAGACGCGGGCGCACAGGCCCATCGCGGCCATCGCGAGGGCGATGGCCGGCAGCGTCAGATGCCACAGCCGTGATCCGAGTCCATGCCCGGCACCATCACCGAAGACGGGGAACCAGGTGTTGTTGACAGCGAACAAGGTGACCAACACCGCGGCTGCCACGAACGACGGGATCGCCGCGATCGCGGCCGTCACGCTGATGACGATGGCGTCGACGAACCCTCCGCGCAGCGCGCCGAACACGCCGAGCGACACGCCGAAGATGACGATGAGCAGCGACGCGTAGCCGACGAGCAGCGCGGTGGTGGCGATCCGGTCTCCGATGAGCGACGAGACGCTCTCCTGATTGATGAGGGAGACGCCGAAGTCGCCGTGGAGCACTCCGCTCAGCCAGCTCCAGTATCGGCTCCAGATCGGGTCGTCGAGGTGGTACTGCTGCTGAAGCTGATCGACCTGCTGCGGGGTGAGTGCCCGGCCTCCCGCGAGCGCGCTGATGGGGGAGCCAGGCGCGAGATAGACGGCCGAGAAGACCAGCACGCTCGCCAGGAACAGCACGGCGACCAGCCGCGCCAGCCGGCCGGCGACGAATCGGATCATGGAGCTCCCAGCGTCGCAGCCCAGGGATAGAAGAGCGAGCCGAACGTCCACACCGGGGCGCCGGTTATTCGCTTGTTCATGAACAGCAGCTGATACGGGTTGTAGAGCGTCAGCCACAGCTGCACTTGGTCGGTTGCCGACTTCTGCGCCTGGATGACGAGCTTCGCGCGCTGCTCGGGGTCGCTCACGCTGATGGCCTTCTTGATCGGGTCGTTGAAAGCCGGGTTCTCGTAGCCGGTGTAGTTGTACGGGCCGGGGGAGAGCATCTGGAAGTACAGCTCAAGCGGATCAGGCACCTCGAATGTCGACGTCACCAGGAACATGTCGATTCCTTCGCGCACCTTCTTGTCGTAATAGAGCGAGAGGAAGGTCGACGTCGGCATCGGCCGGAGCTCGACGTCGAGCCCGATCTGCTTGGCCGTGTCTTGCACCGAGGCGAGCGTCGACGCCGCGGTGTCGTCGCCGGAGTCGTAGGCGATCACGATCGGCTGGCTCGGTGCGCCGGCCTCCTCGACGAGTTTCTTGGCGGCGTCGAGGTTCTGGGTGGCTGCCGGAAGCTCTTCGTTCGCCTTCGCGAAGGCGTCCTTCGCGTAGCCCCAGGTGACGCTGGCCGGCAGCGCGGCTGCCGGCGACGCGGCCCCCTTCATGATCGCGTTGACGATGCCCTCGTAGTCGATCGACATCTGCAGAGCCTGACGGATCCGCACGTCCTTCAGGGCACCGTCGAAGCTCGACATCAGCAGCGCGGCTCCCATCGCGCCGACGTTGGCGTAGACGTCCCCCTCGGGCGTGTTGCGCAGGCGGCTCAGTCCGGATAGCGGCGGGTTCCAGGTGCCGTCGATCGCGCCGGTGGTGAGGCCGTTGGTGACGGTCGACGGGTTCCTGACGAACGTGAACTTGATCGTGTCAACCTTCGGGGCCAGGTTCGTGTCCCAGTAGTCGGGGTTCGCCTTAAGCGTGATGTTGTCGCCCGGCGACCAGCCGTCCAGCGTGTACGGGCCGGTGCACATCAGTCCGCCCGTCGGCTTGCCGACCGACTTGCCCTCGGCCTCGGTGTACTTCTTCTCCATGACCGCACCCGCGGGGGTGGACATGACCTCGCCGAACACGACGTCGGGCTGCGTCATCGAGACCGTCACCTGATAGGGGCCGGTCACCTTGATGCTCTTCACGTTCTGGAAGAACACGCTCCAGTACGAGCGGGACTGCCGCTCGAGGCTGTAGACGACGTCGTCGGCGGTGAGGGGCGTACCGTCGCTGAACCTCACACCCTGACGGATGGTGTAGACGTACGTCGTCGGGTTCGGCGTCTCGACGGACTCGGCGATGGCGGGCTCGTAGGGGCCGTCCTGGGTCTGCCGGGCGAGGTTGTCGCAGACGTTCGCGAGGATCATGTTGCCCGACGCATCGTCCCAGGTGACGCGGGGGTCGAGCGACGCAGGCTCGCCCGCCCCGAGGTTCCACACGATGCTCTCGACCGGTCCCGACGCGGCCGGCGTCGTCGGCGTCAGCTTGAGGTCTGCTCCGCCGAGGTTGCCCTCCCTGCCGGCCGACGAGCAGGCCGTCAGCCCTGTCGACACGGCCAGGGCCAGCGCGACGAACGCTGCGCCACGTCGAACGAAAGGCCGGCCCGGGTCGCCGTGTCTCATGAGGTGCCTCCGCCTGGTGAGGTATCGGTCAGCGCGTCGGCGATCTGCCGGAAGGCCATGAACGCACGATGCATGTCGATGTACTCAGTCGAGATGTCGCGGCCGATGCCCTGGTGCGCGACGACGACCTTGCTGCCTGAGTTGACGTAGATGAGCTGGCCGTAGGAGCCCGCCGCCATGTAGTCGCCGTGCTGCTCGGCGGCGGTGCTGGGAACGAACGACTGCTGCCAGCACACGAGCGGATAGTCGTCATGGCCTGGCAGCTCGAAGGTCGCCGGGTCGGGATTGCGCAGCTCCTCGGTGAAGCTGCTCGGCACGATCTGGACGCCGTTGTAGAGACCGTCGTGCTGGAGCACGAGGCCCAGACGTCCGTAGTCCCGCAGGGTGGCGCACAGTCCGCTCAGCGCCAGCTCGCGTCCGGTCGGGTCGCACAGCCAGAACGCATCGGTCCCCATACCGGCCGGCTGCCACACGGTCTGCTCGAGATAGCGGGCGATGCCCATGCCGACGGCCCGCGGCAACACACTGCCGAGCGCTTCGGTGTCGATGCTGGAGTAGACGAGCTGGGTGCCGGGCGCGGCTCGTCGGCCGAGCGCCAGCAGGAACCGCTCGACCGAGCCGAAGGCCAGCTCTCGGAATAGGTCACGGAACTGGTTGGTCTCGTCGAGGAGGTCGAGCGACTCCTCCACGAAGTCGACGCCCGTCGTCATCGCCATGCACTGGCCGATGGTGACACCCTCCCAGGCGGTGCCGGCGGCCTCGGGCCAATACGCCTCGACCGGGTCGTCGAGAGCCGCGATGTGGCCGTCGGAGTGCGCCCGCGCGACGAGCATGCCGACGACGAGCTTCGAGGCCGAGTTCGTCATCCAGCGGGTGTTCTCGTGGTGGTCGTGCAGGTACTCCTCGTGCACGATCCGGTCGTCGTGCAGCACGAGCAGGCCACGGGTGCCGAGCAGGCCGAGCAGCTGGTCGCGGTCGATCGCCAGCGGAGGGACGCCGAGGTAGCGCGCCTGCGTGTCGGGGAGGCGGAACCGCTCGGGGATGGGGCGCGGGTCGTGCTCGAGCGGCGTGGGTGCGCCCGCCCGGATCGGCTGCACGTCGAAGGTATCGTCGAGGTGGGCGTGCTGCTGGTGGTGCCGGTCGGAGTCGTGGTCGAAGTAGGTCGTGGTCCACTCGAGCTTGCGTTCGGTGCGCGGGTCTGCCGGCGCGGTGCTCGTGCCGTCGGCCTGGATCTGACCGCTGGTCACGAGCTGTCCGTATTCGGATCGCGCCGACGACTCTGCGCCGCGGTGAAGCTCTCGAGGTCCGACTCGCCGACTGCGAGGCGCTGCAACTGATAGAGGCGTTCCGCGTAACGCAGGGCCGACAGCCGATCGACATCCATGCCTTTGGCATAGGCATCCATCTCGATACGCACCGCCAGAGGCGGTTGCTCGGCGATGGTGGACGCGATCTCGACCGCGCGGTCGATGACCTGGTCTGTAGGCACGACCTCGTTGACGAGGAAGCAGGCGAGAGCCTCGTCTGCGGTGATGGGCTCGCCGGTGAGCAGCATCCTCATCGCCACCGTGTGGGGGATCTGGCGGCCGAGCCGCGTCATCCCACCGGCACCGGCCATGCCGTAGGCGATCTCGGGAAAGCCGAAACGGGCGTCGGGGCTGCAGATCCGGATGTCGCTGAGCTGGAGCAGCTCGATGAGACCGCCGCCGAGGCACCAGCCCCGCACGGCGGCGACGATCGGCTTGTAGCGCTCGAGTGCCTGGAGGTCGGAGTCGTACTCCCAGTCGGGACCAGCGCCGTCGGGGCGTCGCCGCGGTGTCATCTCGCTGAGGGCGGCGGTCGCTCTGTCTGGGGGTGGCGGCGAGTCGACGTACTTCAGGTCGCCACCGGCGCTGAACGCCCGCTCACCATGGCCTGACAGGACGCCGACCCGGACAGCGGGATCGGTCAGCATGGTCGTCAGCGCCTCATACAGCCCGCGCAGCTCGACCGGTGACAGCAGGTTGAGGTCGCCGTTGTCGATGATGATGTGGGCGATCGGTCCGTCGGTGCGGTAGTCAATGGGCATCAGGGTCTCCGTCGCGCCCGGTCATAGGTCGTCGGTCCGTCAGCGCTGTTCTCGCGTTCACGCAGGATGCCTTTCGCGATCCTTCCCGATGGCGTGAGAGGCAGCTCATCGATGAACTCGACGTACCGGGGAACCTTGAACGGGGCGAGATGCTCGGCCGCATGGTCCAGCAGCTCGGCCGCCGTCTCATCGGTCGCGGGGACGCCCGGAGAGAGCACGACGAACGCCTTTACCTCCTCGCCGCGCAGGTCATCGGGCACGCCGATGACCGCCTCTTCGGCGACGGACGGATGCGTGTCGAGGGCAGCCTCGACCTCGTTGGCCGCGATGTTCTCGTGGCTGCGGCGGATCATGTCCTTGAGCCGGCCGGCGATGTAGTGGTTGCCGTTGGCATCGCGACGGGCGAGGTCGCCAGTCCTGAACCACCCGCCGGGCCGGAAACACTCGGCGTTGACCTCGGGGCGGTGGAAGTACTCGACCATCAGTCCTGGGCCGCGGACCCAGAGCTCGCCGACGACGTCGGGCGGGACGTCTCGCAGCGTGTCGGGATCGACGATGCGGGTTTCGCGGTGTGGGGCCTCGCGCCCACAGGATCCCGACCCGACGAGGCTGTCGTCATCGTATGGGACCAGGGTTGCCAGTCCGACCTCGGTCATGCCGAACATCTCGCGGACCACCGCGTTGAGCCGCGTCTGCAAGGCGGCTTGCCGATCGCCGGGCAGGCCGAAGGTCGACATCATCAGAGGCGTCTCGCGTTCGCGAAGGCGGCCCTCGGCGGCTGGGTCGAACACGCGGTCGCCCAGTGCCTCCCATACCTCGCAGTAGTCGATGTCGAGGTCGGCGAGCCAGCCGGTGAACTTGCTGAGGCTGACCTTCTGCGCGACGTACTGCTCCGCACCCACGAGGAGTCCGAAGGCGAGCTCGAGCGGTGCGTCGAGGTAGAAGTAAGGCGCGTCGGACAGCACTCGACGCGGTGTGCGCGGCAGCACTCCGGCGAGCACCGTCGCGGCCACGCTCCACGAACGATGCGTGAGCACACAGCCCTTGGGAAAGCCGGTGGTGCCAGACGTGTAGTGGATTCCCACGGCGTCGTCAGGTCCGACGGCTGGCCAGTCGGCGTCGGACATCGCGGTCGGCGCGGCGCCGTCGGCTCCGTACGGCCCATAGGTGTCGGCCATGGCGTCGACGGTGAAGAGATGGCCCTCGGCAGGCAGACCGGCAGCGGTCAGTGTGTCCGCGAACGTCTCGTCCGCGATCGCGTGCTGAGCCGACACGTCCTCGATCACGAAGCGAAGCTCGTCGACGGTGTAGCTGGGGTTGATCGGGACCATGACCGCACCGAGCCGCGCGATCGCCAGCCAGCAGATCGGGAAGGCGGGCACGTTGCGGAGGATCACGGCGACGGGGGCGCCGGAGGACGCCGGCGCTCGCCAGCGCAGCGGCGACCTTGTCGGTCCGGGCCCTGAGGTCGGCGAAGGTGAGTCGCGCGCCGGGAGTTTGGAAGAAGTTCACGGCGGGCGCGTCGGACCACCGAGCAGCCGCGTGGTCGAGGAGCTTGGGAAGTGTCCACTCGATCGAGGTGTCCTCGAGCGCGGTCGACCGCTGTCGATCGGCGCGGACCTGGATGCTCACGACACTCCCTCTGTTTGTGTATCGTTTGTTGTATAACAAGTGCTGTATATACGTCAATGGGTGTCCGACTATCCGCGAGACACTCGCGAAGCCAGGAAGGATGACGCGGCCATGCCCCGAGCCGTCGACGTCGAGGACCGCCGGCGTGAGATCGCGCATGCTGCCCTCAAACTCATTGCCACCAGGGGATATCGAGGTCTAACCCTGCGGGCCGTCGCGGCCGAGCTCAACGGCTCCTTGACTCTGGTGACGCACTACTACCCGAGCCGGACGGCGCTTCTCGAGGGCATCGCCAGCCAGCTGATGAGTGAGTACGACGACGACCTGGAACGGATCGAGGCCGGCGTCGAGGATCCGTGGCGACGGCTCGGGCTGTTCCTGGAGTGGATGATCCCGCTCGACGATCAGGGGGTCTCGGAGCGCGCGCGAATCATCCTGGCTGCGGAGACGCGCGGTCATCACGCCGGCATCCGAGCATCCTCGACCTGGACCGAGCGATGCGGCAGACAATGCAGCAGCACGTCGCGGCCGTCGTCGACGATCCTGAGGAGGCGCGCACGCTGACCGAGATGCTGCGCGTCTTCGCCAACGGCGTCGTCTTGTCGGTCGTCGAGCACCCAGACGAGTGGCCGCCAGATCGACAGCGTGCGGCGCTCGGCCGTTTCCTCGCCGAAATCAACCTGCCGCGCGCCGTCGTGCCCAGCGCGGGCGGACAGCGGCTCTAATCGCCGTCCACCGTCCACGACGTTCGGCCCGTCGAGGGCCCACGGCGGCGACCGGGCGATCGCGCAGTCGCCGCGAGCCGGCCGGAGGCGGCGCA
>CAWAGX010000022.1:0-90428 GCA_963781425.1 uncultured Actinomycetes bacterium
ACCGTCGCGTCGCCGGCGATTGGCTCGACTCAACATGCGCAACGCGTCGACCTCTTTGCCGGCTGCGACCAAGTGGTCTGAAGCCTCCAACAAGCGGTTCGGATCGCTGATCAGGCCGAGACGCCAGCTCGGCGGTACCGCCGTGACACGTCGACGTGACGAGAGTCGTATCACGTCGTCTCCACGCTCATGAACCCAAAACAGTAGATCCGTCGGATTGGCCTTGCAAAGGTCGGCAGTCAGCACTGGAGCGGCAGCAGTCCTGTCGTGCGCTCGACGGAACCCCGATCAGTTCTCGTAGAGTATGCGTTCGAGGAGGGGCGCTCGTCAGATGTATCCGTTCTGGGATCCCGTGGTCTGGCCGCTCCTGCAGGCCGCGAAAGCGCGCCGAATCGTCGAGATCGGCGCGCTGCGCGGCGAGACGACGGTGTTGATGCTCGAGCGGCTCGGCTCCGACGCCGAGCTGCACGTGATCGATCCGGTGCCCGAGTTCGACCCGGCCGAGCACGAGCAACGATTTCCCGGTCGGTACATCTTCCATCGCGACATCAGCCACAACGTGTTGCCCGGGCTGCCGCCGATGGATGTGGCGCTTGTGGACGGTGATCACAACTGGTTCACCGTGTATCACGAGCTGAGACTTCTCTCGGAGACGGCGCGCCGAGAGGGTGCGCCCCTGCCGGTCCTGATCCTGCACGACGTGTTGTGGCCGTACGGACGTCGCGACCTGTACTACGCGCCCGAGCGCATTCCCGAGGAGTTTCGCCAGCCGAACGCCCTGCGCGGGATCCGGCCCGGCACCAAGGAAGTCCTGCCGCGCGGCGGTTTGAACCCGGAGCACTACAACGCGCTCGTCGAGGGGGGTCCGCGCAACGGCGTGATGACCGCGCTCGACGACTTCATCGCCGAGTACGACCGACCTCTGCGGCGGCTGGTGCTGCCGGTGTACTTCGGGCTCGCCATCGTCGTGGAGGAAGAGCGTCTCGCGCGCCAGCCCGAGCTCGCGCGACTCCTGGACTGGTTGGAGAGCGCCGAGGGCAAGGACGTGTTGCTCGAGATCGGTGAGTCCACCCGTCTCCAGGCGATGCTCTTCCAGCACAACGACTACTACGGGCACCGCGACCGGCATCCGGCGCTCGCGCGGACCGCTACCTCGACCTCTTGGAGGCCGCGCTCCTCAACGAGCTGTACCTCGACCACGAGCTGCGCCTCTCCTACCTCATCGACTGCATTCGTCGCGACATCCCGCCCGAACGGTCGAGGCTCGGCGATCCGGTCCGCGAGATGCAGATCAGATGGGACGTGCTCGTCGAGCGGCGCCGGGCGGGAACCTTGCCCGACGCGGGACGCGAGGGTTCCAAGCTGCCGTACGCCGAGTTCGGGCGCACCCGCCTCGATCATCTCCGTCGGTGCCTCGACATCGTGCGCGACGAACGCGTCGAAGGCGACCTCGTCGACTGCGGCACCGGTCGCGGCGGCGCGGCGGTTTTCATGCGCGGGCTACCTCGACGCATGCGAGCTCGACCGCAAGCAGGTGTGGATCGCCGACGCCTTCCGGGTCGAGCAGGATGCCGAAGATCCGCTCGACGTCTGGACCGATCTCAACACCGTGCGCGACGCGTTCGCCCGGTTCGGTCTGCTGGACGACCGCGTGCGCTTCCTCCAGGGTCGGCCCGGCCGATTCGCTCGCCGATTCGCCGATCCAACGAATTGCACTGATGCGCATCGGGCCCGGTGACATCGCCGATGCGGTCGAGGCAGTGCAAGCGATGTACCGGCGCATCGTGATCGGCGGCATGATCGTCGTCGACGACGGGGTGACTCCTGAACGCCGGCAGGCGATCGACGACCTCTTCGCGAGGATGGGCATCGACGAAACGATCGAACGGGTCGACGGCTCCGCGATCTTCTGGCGCAAGACGAAGGCCGCGGGACGTCCCCGCGCCGAGCCGCGCGCGGCGACCCGCGAGTCACGCGCCGATCGCGTCACCCGTCGCCCACGCAGACGAAGGATCTCTCGGTCGTCGTCGTCTTCTACAACATGCGCCGTGAGGCTGCGCCGCACCCTGCACTCGCTGTCTCGCGCCTACCAACAGGGCGTGGCAGACCTCGACTACGAGGTCATCGCGATCGACAACGGCTCGGCAACCGAGCAGGTGCTCGGCGAGGAGTTCGTCCGCAGCTTCGGGCCGGAGTTCCGATACGTCGACCTCGGCGAGGAGGCGACGCCCACTCCCGTCGACGCCCTCAATCACGGTCTCTCGCTCGCGGCCGGCAACGTCATCGCGTTCATGATCGACGGCGCGCACGTGCTGACGCCGGGTGTGCTGCGCTACGGGATGGCGGGTCTGCAGACCTACGAGCCCGCGATCGTCGTCGCGCAACAGTGGTACGTGGGACCGGGCCAACAGCCCGACGCGATGCTCAGCGGCTATGACCAGTCCTTCGAGGACGACCTCTTCCGGCAGGTCGAATGGCCGCTCGACGGCTACCGCTTGTTCGACATCGGTCACTTCATCGGCGAACGGGATTGGTTCGACGGGCTGTGGGAGAGCAACTGCATCTTCGTCCCGCGCAAGCTGCTCGAGCAGTTCGGGACGTTCGACGAACGGTTCGCGATGCCCGGCGGCGGCTACGCCAACTTGGAGTTCTACGAGCGCATCGGTGGGATCCCGGGCGTGAACGTCGTCACGATGCTCGGCGAGGGATCGTTCCACCAGGTGCACGGCGGCACGACGACGAACGTGGCCGATCCCGATGATCGGCGGTCGACCATCGTCAGCTATGCCGATCACTTCAAGGGTCTGCACGGGCGTCCCTTCCGAGGGTCGGGAAAGACGATCCACTACGTCGGCACGATGTTCCAGAGAGCCGCGCGGACCCGCGCCCGTCGCATGACCGCCGACGCGTTCGTGAAGGGTCGTGTCGTGCACGGTCCCGACGGCTTTCCGAGCTCTCCGACGCCGATCCCCGACGAGCTGAAGCTGAACTTCATCGACGCGTCGTGGCGGAGCCTGGCGTGGCGCAACACGACGTGGCTGGGCCAGCGGGTGAAGCGGGTCCCCACCGACCTCATGGCGTACCAGGAGATCGTCGCTCGGGTGCGGCCCGATTGGATCATCGAGACCGGCACCGAAGACGGTGGACGTGCGCTGTTCTTCGCGTCGATCTGTGAGCTGCTCGACCACGGTCAGGTGATCTCGATCGACGTCAACGCTGTCACCCGCAGCGCCCCGAGCACCCGCGGATCACCTATCGTGGAAGGAAAGTCGCAGAGCGAAGAGATCGCTGCAGCGGGTGCGCGACCTCGTCGGCCCGTCGCCGCGCGCGCTCGTCGTGCTCGGCTCCCAGCCCGGAAGCAATCTCCGCATGGAGGGAGAGTTCCGCGCCTACCGCGACTTCGTGCCGACCGGCTCGTACGTGATCATGGAGAACACGATGTACAACGGCCACCCCGTGTTTCCCGGACACGGTCCCGGCCCGTGGGAGGCGGTGCGGCGCATCCTCGCGAACAACACGCGACTTCGCCATCGACCCGACGATGGAGCGCTACGGGTTGACGTTCAACCCCGAGGGCTACCTCAAGAGGATCTGAGGCCCGACCGCAGCATCGCGGAGCCGGCGATGCTCCGACTCAGAACACCAGCGGGTATCTGGTCGCCCGGATAGTGGGACGGCGCGAAGAACCAGGACTCGATCGCATACCGCTCGCGCGTCATCGTCTCGTTCGCCGCGGTTCGGTGCAAGAAGCGCTCGTCGAAGAACAACGCGTCGCCGGGTTCGAAGATCGGGCGAAGCACCGGTGCGTCCTCGGCGACCTCGCTCCACGAGCTGCTCGCCGACCGACCAGTCGAACATCGCGCCGTCGGTTCCGGTCGGCAGGATGCGATCCATGCGACGAGGAACGATGTCGAGGCCGGGCGCGTCGTCGCCGCAGTGCGAGAGCGTGAGCCAGCAATTGACGGTGCGGATTCCCTGCCCGAGGAACGCGCCGTCCTGGTGCCAGTTCGTGCCGGAGGTGATCGGTACCCGGCGCAGCGTCCACTTCTTCACCGACAGCGCCGGCCGCTCGCCGAGATAGCCGGTGAGCGGACCGTCGAGCCCGATCTCGCCGAACGTCTCGAGGACGTCGAACATGGCGCGCGGCGAATCGACCGTCCACACCCCGCCGCCATCGGTGACCCACTTCCGCTCGTGTCCGAGTGTCGAGGGGCCTTTGACGGTGAACGGCACGAACCATGGCCCGGTGTCGGCGGAGCGGTCGTTCTCCCAGCTCGCGCACGCGGTCATCGCGGCGTCGATGCCGTCGGTGAGCTGCGCGACGCGCTTGGGCGGGACGAGCCCGCGTACCGCGAGGCAGCCGTGACGAAGAATGCCGCTGCGGAGCGTCTCGGCGGTGAAGTCGCCGGCGCGCCACCTCGGGCAGACGCGACGCCCGGGAAGAGGTCAGGAGGAGGCGTGGGCGGCCACGACGGCAGGCTGCTGCGCGCGTCGAGCTCGCCGAACGCGTCGTGTCGCAGGTTGACGAGTCGCCGTTCGATCTCCGGGTCGCGCGCTGTCCGGTTGACCGCCATGAGCACATCGATGGCTTCGAGCCGGCGACCCGTCTGCGCCAACTCCTCGGACGCCGCAAGCGCGTCGGGAGCGCTGCGGGCTGACCGATTTCGCCGAAGTGAAATCACAGGATTCCTTCCGCGTATGAACCGGCGCGAGAGACTACCCCGACGGCACGCCGTCACTCACGGCGCCGCGGCTGACCCTTGGCTTCGCGGGCGCCGGCGGCGCCGGGCATCCCGCGGGATCCAGCTTGCCGTCGATCCTGAAGAGCCAGGCGTGCGTACCGGGGTTCGAATCCTCGATCATGAGATGCGCAGCCGGGTCCGAGCGCGTCCAGTCGGCTTCGAGGCGGGCTGTTTCGTCCGAGATGCAGATCACGAGCGCAAGCCCGTGCGCAAAGGACCGTACGCCGAACGCCACCGGAACAAACGCAACTGCGCCGCAGAATACGGCTATCAGATAGCGTGCGATTCCCACCGCCTATGGTGCTGTGGCGTCCCGTACGGGGCGGGCCGGCGCGCCGATGACGGTGGTGCGTGCCGGGACATTGTCGACCACGACTGCGTTCGCACCGATCCGTGCGCTGCGGTGCACGGTGACCGGCCCGATGATCTTGGCGCCCGTACCGATGTGCACATCCCGTCCGATCGTCGGCCCGCGGACATCTCCCGCGCGGAGGCCGATGGTGACCCACGGAAAGATCACGGTGCCCTGGTGAATCTCGACGAAGCCGTCGATCACCACCTGCCCGTGCGCGATGTAGATGCCGGGCCGGACCACGACGGGATCCCCGATGCAGATCTGGGCAGTCATCATCGCGAGACGGTGTGCGATCCACGGGAGCACCGGTATGCCGAGTGCCTGCAGCCTTGCCTTCGCCCGGTAGAGCGCTTGGCCGAGGAACGCATCGCTCACAACCATCAAGCGGAAGGCTTGGAGGAGGGCGTCCGACGCGACCGCGGTACTCGGAGCGTTCGTTGCGGTAGGCAGCCGTGATTCGCGCGTCCGCGACGACGCATCGAAGAATCTGCGGATGCTTCGCGCGGATCTCGCGCGCGAAGCTGGTCGCTTCGGAGAGGACGCGTGTCGTCCGGCGTCGCACTTGGGCGCGGCACTCTGCCGTTTGCAACGTGTCCCGCCGCCGTCGCTCCCGGTTGACGACGCTTGACAAGCTGCTTGGCGTACTCGTAAAGCTCGATGTCGAACGGGTTGTCGACGGCAATTCGTGCTCGCAGCGAGTCCGGTACCTCCCACTTCTCCGGGCTGATGTTCGCCTTCGCCTTCGTGTCGAGGCCGGCGGGCCACCATCCGAAGCGACGCCGCAGCTCCTCGATGAACTCGTCATACTGCTCGCTGAAGCCGATGACATCGACCTTGGCGAGCTGCTGCTTTGCCAACTCGAACCGCCGCTCGTCGACCGCGGATGCCTTGGCCGCCGCGATGGCACGCTCGCGGTCCGGATACGGCGTCGCGGGGTCATGGTCAGCGTTCCCGAGGCCCGGGAGCACGGCTGTGGGGTCAGTGGAGGCAAAGCCGCCCAAAAGCTCTTCGTGCTGCCGAACGCCTCGGGCTCGTCATCTGCGGTGACCGAGAACATCCTCGTTTGATGGTTCTCGATGAAGTGCGCGAACACGAAGGGGTCATCGTAGATCTGCTCGAGCGTGTGCCCCTGGTAACGCTTCGACCGTCGCTTGAAGTGTTTCAGCACCGAGATCGTGCGGTCGACGGGATCACGCAACAACGTGAGCGTCGCAAGGTCTTCATCGAGCAGCTCCGAGGCCACGAACGGGAAGTGTCCCGTGTAGATGCGGATGGCGGCCCGGCGTTCCGGTGAAATCCTGAGCAGCCGCGAGATGCTGACGTAGCGCGGCGATGTCGGCGTCGTCGCGGTGGTCGAATCCCTGGCTTCGGGTACACCTCATGCGGCTGGAATTGCTGTTGGAGCTGGAACGAGAACGATGTCCCAGCGGTCTTCATCAGGTGGATGAAGAAGAAGCGGCGCTCGCTCTCGTGCCGAGGGTCGACTTCGGTCTGGTAGCTCTTGGCGGGAAGATGTCCGGCGTTCTCGCTCGCTGACCCGGGCATGACCAACTGAGCCTTCCGTTCAGGGCGCACCCTCTCATTCTGATCGGCTTCGCGCTGGGCTCCCGTTCGGAAGCTTCGCGGTCGCCTCATGTGCAGATTCGCTCACGCAGCGCGAGCCTGTCAACGCTGGCGTGTCGCGAAGATGCCCACCAACGTCGCGGCTAGCCTGCGCTGGCCTGAGAGCTGCGATCGTTTTCTCGAGTTGCCGATGACCTCCGAACTCGTGACCGAGCAAGACGTCGTTCCTCCCTCGAGTCCACGCCCAGTGTCTCGACGAGTCGGCGCGGCCCGCCGCGATCGTGTTCGCGACTCGTAGAAGTCGTGGGCCTCATCGTGTATGTGGTCGCGGCTCGCAAGCTCTGGTTCTTTCGCGACGACTGGGACTTCCTCGCGGGCCGAGGCCTCAACCCCGGCGACCTCCTGCGCCAGCACGGCGGTCACCTCGTCGCGCTGTCCCCTCGCGGTGTTCCGAGGCATGTACTTTCTCATCGGACTCCGCAGCTATCTGCCCTATCAACTGCTTGCAATCGGCCTGCACCTGACCGCAGCTGCCTTGTTGCGGGCGATCATGCGAAGGTCCGGCGTCACCCCATGGATCGCGACGGCCGTGGCGTCGGTGTTCGTCCTCTTCGGAACTGCGAGTCAAGACATCTTGTGGGCGTTCCAGATCGCGTTCACGGGTCCGCTCGTGCTCGGCCTGGTGCAGCTGCTCCTTGCCGACCATGACGGCGGGATTGACCGCCGCGACTGGATCGGTATCGCCGCAGGGGCAGCGGCGCTCATGTGCTCGGGCGTTGCGGTGACGATGGTCGGCGTGGTCGGGCTCGCCACGCTCCTGAAGCGCGGGTGGCGGCCTGCGTTGTTCCACACCGCGCCGCTTGGGGTGCTGTACGCGGCTTGGTGGCTCCACTATGCCCGTAGCCAGGGAACGACGGTCACCGATGTGTCCGTGCTCACGGACTGGGTTCGTACTGGGATCACGGGCGCGTTCGACGCACTCGGTCAGGTGTACTTCGTCGGCTGGGCGCTCGCGATCATGTTGGTGAGCGGTCTCATCCTCGCGTGGCGCCGATCCGACGGGACCGCGCGACGACGCATGGCTGTGCTGCCGGGGTCGATGCTCGTTGGAGCGTTCGCCTTCATGTTGATCAGCGGCGTCAATCGTGCGTGGGTTGGCACGCAGTTCGCTTCGTCGAGCCGTTATCTCCACGTCGCGGTCGCGTTGCTTCTCCCGGCGCTCGCGGTCGCCGCCGATGCGCTGATTCGATGGTGGCGCGGGTTCGTGCCCGTCGTCCTTGTGCTCTTCATCATTGGAATTCCCGGGAACATCGCGACGATCGGCGACAACTTCCACGGCTCGGCATACTTCGCGAGCTACGAGCAGATGGTGCGGTCGCTGCCGCGGGAAAGCCTCGCAGATCAGGTGCCGCGCGACGTTCGCCCCGAGCTGGCCGACGGACCGTGGATCACGGTCGGCTGGCTACTGGAGGGAGCGCGTTCGGGGCGCATTCCGGCGGCGAGTGGCCTCACGCCTCGCGACCGAGCGACGAACCGTCTGCGGCTGTCGCTCGATCAGCTCAATGGGGGATCGGGTTCGCAATGCGCGGCGGTACGTGAGCCCGTCGTGCGTCGCCTCGAGGCAGGTGAATCGATCGTCATTCGGGGGACGCTGCGCATACAGCTCGTCGACGACGAGACCGGAAGCTTGTCAGCTCCCGTGGTCATGGGAGTGACGTTTCTCGCGGGGGCGGGTGACCACACGCTCAAAGACGTTGCAGGGCCGCTGACGATCAAGATCACCGCGCCGGGGCGGGGTCTCGCGATGGTCTGCGCAAGCGCTCAGCAGGCGTGAACGTTCGGTAGTGATCAGAGCGAACCCGCCTCCTCGATACGCCGCGCCGGTATTCCGACGACCGTCGCGTTCGCGGGTACGTTGCGGACGACAACTGCATTCGCGCCGATCCGCGCGCCGCGGTGAATCGTGATCGGTCCCAGCACCTTGGCACCGGTGCCGATGATGACGTCGCGGTCCTATCGTCGGACCGAGTTGTGTGAGGTTTTGGACGCCGATCGTCACCCACGGCAAGATCACGACTCCGGAGTGAATCTCGACGAATCCGTCGACGACGATCTGTCCATGCCCGACGAAGACTCCGGGGTGCAGCACGACGGTGGGGCCGATCGAAACCTGCGCGATGATCATCGAGATGCGATGCGCGACGCGGTGGAGCACGGGGACACCGAGCGCATCGAGTCGCGCCTGTGCGCGGTAGAAGGCCAGGGCGAGGAAGCCGTCACAGGTCCACATGAGGCGTAGCGCCTGACACATGGCGTCAGCTCGCCCGCGGAACTGCGAACGCTCTCCACGGGTCTCGGCCGTGATCTTCGCGTCGGCGACGAGTGCCGCGAAGAAGCGTGGTTGCTTCGCTCGTCGTTCGGCTATCAACTTTTCCCAATAGGGTCGACGTGCCTTACGCCGCATCGCAGCTCCCGCGCCTTTGGGTCATGCGAACGAGTTGCATCCCGAGATGATATTCACCGACTGCGATGTCCATGTCGAGGTCGCGTCCACGATCAGCGCATCGGCGCGCGATTCGCGGCAGTCTCAGATGCCGAACGTTCGACCGTCGGGCATCACAATGATCTCGTCCGCAGCAAGGGTGCCAGGCGTAGTTCCCTCGCCACGCACGACGATGGTGGAACCGATCGTGACGTCACGCACGGTACCCGTTGTCGCCTTGTCTATCCGCGCCTCGGTGGTGTTCACCGTCAGGAGTCGGCCGAAGAGGTTCTTCGTCGTAAGAGAATCTGGTGCGACGGCAACGACAGGAACACCGCTGTTTCTCTCCGCAGGCAGGACGACCACTTCGACCGCGTCGGTTGGCGAGTCCGGCTGGTTCCAGACGACGACGCGTGCCCCGGCGTGCACGTTGCGCAATGTCTCGACGGCGGTCCGCAAGACGATCGTTTCACCGGTCGTGGTGATCCGTTGGGTGTCCCCCGCAGGGGTGACGATCGTGACCACGGGCGGCTCGAGCGCGCTTACCCGACCCACCGTGCGCGGTCTTTTTTCCGACGGGGTTCCGCTCCTCCCCAGACATGGCCGGAGGCTAGTGAAGCGTGCGATTGAGCACCAAGTCTCCGAGCCGGCATGTCGCGGTTTGGAACCCTGCGTCGCTTGAAGATAGCGTTCAAGAGGCCGCTGTGACGTCACGCGGCCTGAGCGGTACCATGCAAGCGTTATGGAACCTGTCGCGGTATGGAAACGTGCGCCTCTCGCATTCGCAATCGTGCTCCTTCTCGTCGGTGCGGCGGCGGGCTTCGGCATCGGCTACAGCGTCGGCGACAGCGGGGGGCAGTCCACGTCCAAGGTTGCGAAGTCGCCCAGGACGGCGGGCCCGGCGGCACGTCAGAAGCAGACGCAGGTGCAGGTGCAGGCAACGCACAATCGGCTCGTGGCCTGCTTGGCCAACCATGGTGTCAGATGGCCGAAGACCCAGGGGGGCCCGAAGATCGGCAAGCCGCCGCCGGGCGTCGACGAGGCGAAGTACAAAGCCGCGGTCGAAGCTTGCTATTTCGCTGTCGGAAATACCCGCAACGCCAAGAAGACGGTTCCGCCCGGCTGAGCCGTGGGAATTTCGCCCACTCCGGAGGCGGGTCGTTACGTTGGTGCCGAGATGAGCACGTCGCCGGCAACGAGAAAGTCCAGACTCAGCTTCCCAAAGGTGATGATGGCTTCCTCGGCGGTGTTCACGATTGGCTCGCCGCGCGCGTTGAACGAGGTGTTCATGAGAACCGGCGGATAGCCGGCCCGTTCGACAAGAGCGAGGATCTCTGCGAGCGGTCCGTCATCGGACTCGTCGACGATCTGCGCTCGCGCCGTTCCGTCGACGTGCACAGTGGCCGGGATGAGTTCACGTCCGCGGTCGGTGACGTCGACTGCGCCCAGCATGTACTTGTGGAGTAAGGGGTGCCGCGCCCAGAGGTCTCCTTCAGCGTGCGGCAAGCCCACCGGAGCGAGAGGTCGCCACAGCTCTCGGCCCTTCAACCGATTGACGTGATCGGCGACGTCGCGTCCGTTGGGCAGGGCCAGGATCGATCTGTGTCCGAGTGCGCGGGCGCCGATCTCGGCGCGTCCCCAAGCCAGGGCACCGACCTCACCCTCGAGCAGTCGCCGGACCACGTCCTCGGGATCGAACGCACGAACCTCGAGCCCGGCATCGCGCGCGGGGTCGGCGGCTTCCTGAGCCTTGATGGCGAGACCGAGGAACGGATCGAGCGGTGGCCCTGGCGCGTGTGGTGGCGCAACGAGCCATGCAGCACCCAGCGCCACGCCCGCGTCATAGGCGACGGGCGGCACATAGACGGGCGGCGCGAGAGTGCCGTTCATCGAGCAGTTCAAGCCGACACCGCCGGCCAGGCAGAGGTTCGTCATTCCTGTTGATCGCCGTGCGCGTTCTGCGAGGCGCGGCACGATGTCCTCGATTGTCACCTGCGCGCTGTAGGCGATACGGACGGCGACCTCGTCCGTGTGCAGTTCGTGCGTCGGAGTGGATCTCGGGAGGCCGGTGAAACGTGAGGAGTATTCCTCGGCCCACGCCGCGATCATCTCGTTGTAAGTCGCGTCGTTGCTCGCCGCGAACGGCTGCCGGTAGGTGTCGCCATCCCACTCCATGAGCCTCTGCGGTTCCAGCTGTCCTCGGCCGTACGAGGCGAGGCCCATCGTCTTTCCTGCTTCGAGGAAGTCGAGGCCGATTGCCCGGCACGCACCGTCGTACATGAACCCGAGCGAGGCTGCACTCGGCCACCGTTCCCGCCGAACCAAGGGTTCGCCGTATCGAGCCGCGAAGATCGACGTCGCTTCGTCCTCGCCCTGCCCGTCGACCACGAGCACCGCCGCCTCGGAGAACCCCGAGGCGTAGAACGCGGATGCTGCATGGCAGCGGTGGTGAGAGCAGAACACAACGTCGGGGATCCGCTGTCTGGCGGTCCACCCGAGCTGCTCAATGAGGACGTCTCTCGGCCGGTCGAATGTCCATTTCGCTTCCAGCCATGTGAACAGGATGGGAAGATCCCAACCGAACGCGACGACGTCGATGTCTTCACGTGTGATGCCGGCGACCGTCAGGCAGTGCTCGAGCGCGAGGAGCGGCGACTCCCTGATCGTGTGCTTGGTACGGGAGAATCGTTCGTTCTCAGCGAACGCGACCACGTGTCCGTCGCCGTCGACGAGACAGACAGAGCCGTCGTGCCAACCGATCGGCGGCCCGTGGTAGCCAAGGATCCACACGTCCGTAACGGTAGTGGACCGCCCGCTGCGTCGCACTGGCGCGATGTAAGCCACGACGCCGTCAGGCAGTAGATGTCAGGAACGCGTTCTTCGACGGCGAACCATGAGCACCCAGGCGAGAGCTGTGAGGAAGCCCACCGCGCTCATGGCGGAGATGATGATGCCGTGGCGAACGCTCGCAGGGCGGTACACGAGCTCGACGTCGCTTGTTCCTCCCGGTACCTGGATGGCCTGAAACGCGTAGTTGGCGCGGATGATGCTTGTGGGGATGCCGTTGACCTTGGCCTGCCAACCCGGGAAGTAACTCTGCATTCCGACGACCCAGCCTGGTTGGTCCCGCGTAACCTGCAGGTGGATGTGGTCCGCGGACTCCCCGACCACCCGGACCTGCCCTTCGGTCGCCCTCGCCGGGCTTGCAGCGACGTCTTCACTCGTGAGCAACAAGACAACCTGTGACGCGTCGAAGTCACTCGCTGCCAATCGTGTCAGCGTCTCGTTCTCCGATGACACACGCTCGGCGCGCGCCGGGGAGAAGAAGCGGTCGACCGCGCCGGGCACGGAGAACAAACGCACTCCTTGACGGTCCCAGACGGATACGAGGCCGATCACGCGCGTTTCCCAGAGGCCGGCAATCGGGTGCCCCGACGGATCGACGCCAATCGAGACATGGTCGGGGCCACTGAAAGCGAGATTGAGGTCCCGGCCGCCATTTCGAGCCTTCGACACGGGAAAGGTCGTGATCCCCTCCCGACAAGGTTGAGAGATCCGTCCCACTCCGTCAGTCGCGGCCGGAGCCGTCCGAATGACGAGTTCACACATGTCGCCCGCCGAGACGCCGCGGGTTCGTATCGTCACGAGATTGCCGCGCAGATCTTGGCCCGTCAGCCTTGCATGAACGCTGCGCGCGGTGTCGAGTGCGCGCCAACGGGCTGTCTCTTTCGGAAGTGGTTGACTCGAGCGGAGTGTTCCCCAGGGATAGTCGCGACCGGTTGTCACCCATCGCACTCCCATCGTTCTCAACGCGGCGACATCCAGTGGATTGCTCGGTGCGAGTGGAATCTCTCCGAGAAAACCGCCGATCTGCTCGTCCCCGACGATGAGTTTGGTCGGATAGCCAAGCATTCGCCGAGCGACGACTTCGTAGTCGCGAACCCCCAACGCGTCGTACTCGAAGGGGCTTCTCATCCTGTACCAGACGTTCACCTCGGGAGGAATTGACGTCGTTCCGAGGCCGAGCAACAGTTCGTTGTGAGTGGTGGCTTTCAGGTCCGCGAGGAGTTGTGTCTGGGGGTAGAAGTAGCGGTCTTGGATCGTCGGGTTGAAATCACGCAAGTAGAGGCCGCTCTGTGCAAATACCAGCATCGCCAACGCGGCAAGCGCCAGACGCGAGAACCGGGGGCGGCGGGTCAGAGCAATCAGTGAGAGGACGACGACGCCGGCCGCGAACGTCACGCCGATCCAGACCAGTGATTGTCGAGCGACGCGATCCGCCGCGTTCGCTGCTGCTCCTGCGACATGTTGCGAAGCTCTCAGGTCCCGTTGGAACGCATACGCGACAGCGGCAAGGGATGCGGCGCCGACCAAAAGTGGCGCGAGTCGGTGTAAGGCTGAGCGCAGATCCGAAGCTCCATCACGCTGTGCCTTGTCGCGGAGCCAGTCGACCCCTGCCGCGGCGAGAACGGCAAGCGAGAAGGTCCAGACCGCGCCGCTGCGTGTCGCATGCGCGACCGAGAGACCGGGCAACCGGGACAGGACTCGTCCCAGGTTGAGAATGTTGTAGGCGAACAGAATCCAGCCGACTGCAAGCGCGGCGAAGTACACGTTGGCGAGCGAGCGTTGCTTGAGCAGCGAATATGCTCCGATTCCTGCAAGGAACAATACGATCAATCCGATGTAGGAACCGTTTGCGAGATCGAAGATGAGCGTTCCCTTGTAGTCGTCCATCGGGCTGCCGATCAGCCGTGGAAACACGTGTTCAGCACGAGAAAGTGCGTCGACAAGAAGACTGGATCCTGGTGCGTCCTGAGCTCGAACGCGCTGCTTCGACGCCAGTACTCGAGAAACGGCAGGACCTGTACCGCGGTGAGCGCGAGTCCCGCGAGCGCGACGGCTGCTGCCATGCCGACTCTTGCAGCCCTCGCGGTGAGGCTTTCTCGTCGCTCGGCGACCACCCGCACGGCGCCATAGCCGCCGGCCGCGGCAAACATGAAGAACATCGTCTCCGGATGGCCGGTGACGAGGACCGCGGCTGTCACGAGACCCAAGGCGATCGCGGCGCGGACCGCCGCGATGCCTGAGGGCGCGGCGACGAATACCTCGACGCAGAGCATGAGAATCGGCAGGAGGACGGCGGATGAAGCGTGCGGCCACTGCAACCAGAGAATCTGATAACCCGCGAACCAGCGAACGCGACGCTGCCTATAAGGGCCGCGCCGGTTGTTCGGCCGAGTCGTCGCAAGAATGCGAACGTTCCGACAGCGGCGGTGAGAAGTTTGGCAATCGCCGACACGACAAGCGCGGCGCGGAACGGGAGAGCGTAGAACGGGAGGCTGAACGGCGAGAACACGGCGGATTGGTAGTTGCCGAGGAGCGGGCGCCCGCCCCGCTGTACGGGTTCCACAGCGGCAGACGGCCACTGCGTAACTGCTCACGGCTCCACTCCAGCCACGGGTGATATTGGCTGACGGGATCACCGAACTGTGCGTTTGCGGGCGCATGACTCGGACCCACGCGCAGGATGTCGACTCGTTGGAGTATGTCGGCGCCGCTGTAGTAGCCGCCATGAATGAGTGGGGTCCAAAAGAAGATCGCGACCAAACCCGCGATCGCAAGGAGCGCGAGGATCGGACCGCGAAAACGTGTGCCCGAGTGAACGCCGAGCGCCCGACCGCGTTGCTGCAGCTCGCGCACGATGCCTCGGCCTTCTCCGTTCCGCAAACTCCGCCCGCGCGATCGGACGGCACGCAAACGAGGGCGATGATAGTCTCGTATCGGGTCGCGATCGCCGCGCAGAGACACCCACGCGCTTCGCCGACGTTCGCATCGCGCATGGGCGCAGGGTGCTCGACGCGTAGACATCGGACGCCCTCTCGCGGACGCGCGACCTACGGTCGCGGTCCTCTGGTGCAGAATCGGTCTTGTGTCAGCTGCCGATGGGACCACGAGTGGATCGGCCGGCGTCGATCCGTCCGCCGCCGGAGTGCGGAGCATGCGGAGCGAGCGTCGTTCATTCGTCGTAGCTTCGCACGCCGGAATCGCCGCGTTCGTCTTTGGTGCGCTCGAAGTCGCCGCACTTCCGTTGATCCTGCGCTGGGGCCGGAGGTGGACATGGTTCACCATCGACGATTGGGATTTCCTCGCGCAACGAACGGGCGGCAATCTCGGCGATCTCTTCCGTTCGCACCAGGGGCACTGGACAACCGTGCCCGTACTTGCGTATCGAGCGCTCTGGCAACTTGCCGGTCTCGAATACCTGCCCTACCAGCTGCTCGTTCTGCTCCTGCACCTCGCTGCAGCGGCGCTCCTTCGAGTGGTGATGCGGCGAGCCGGCGTCGGACCTTGGCTGGCAACCTTCGTGGCCGGCATCTTCGTGTTCTTTGGTTACGGCGCCGAGAACACGCTGGTCGCCTTTCAGATGACCTTCGTCGGCTCGTTCGTCTTTGGTTTGGTGCATCTCCTGCTCGCCGATCACGACGGGTCGGTGACTCGACGAGATGCGTTCGGGATCTGCGCCGGCTTGCTTGCGTTGATGTGCTCGAACGTCGGGGTCGTGATGGTGCTCGTGGTGGCCATCGCCGTGCTCTTGCGGCGCGGCTGGCGAATCGCGTCGCTCCATGCACTACCGCTCGGCGGCATCTATCTCTTGTGGTATCTGAGTATCGGACGCAATGCTCGCATTGACGTTCCAACTACCCCGTCGAGAGTTGTTCGCTTCTTCCTCATCGGCGTCCAGACGACCTTCGCGAAGCTCGGTCAGCTGCCGGGTGTCGGCGTCTTGCTCTTCGCGCTCCTTGCAACGGGCCTCGTCATTGTCAGCTCTCGACACGAGCATGGAGCGCTGACCCGTGAGAGGGCGGCCTCGATCGCGTTGCTCTGCGGCGTGGTCATCTTCATGATCATGACGGCGCTCGGCCGATCAGGGCCCGCCGCTTTCGCGGGATCGGTTCGTCTACCAGGACCTGGCGGTCCCGAGCACGCGCGACAGAGTCACTACATATACATCACCGTCGGGATGTGTCTTCCCGCGATTGCGGTCGCGGCTCAAGCCATCATCGAGAGATGGCGGGCGATGACTCTCGTTGTCGTCGTTGCGCTCGGTCTCGGCATTCCGGGAAACCTCCACGACTTCAGCCATAACCCGATACCGTTCCAGTCGTATCGGCAAGCCCGCCGAGATCTTCTGGCGCTTCCCGACCTCACGATCGCACAGCAGCTACCGCGGTCGCTCGTACCCGTCGGCTTGGTTCCGACAGTCGGCTTCCTTCTCGACGCTGATCGGGGGGGTCACCTGCCGAACGTCCCGTCGTTCTCGCCCCAAGAACGCGCGAACCTCACGGCGCGTGTCGCCCTGCAACGAACGCCCTTGAGGGTGCAGCGCGATTGTCGTCGGCTTGTTCCCCGATCAATCGTCGTCATCCGAAGCAACCAGACCTTGATGGCGCGGCGCGGGTCCTTTTCCGTGACTTACGTCGCCACCGGCGAGCCTCCCTCTTCGCCGATAGTGATCACCGAAGCGTCTCCGCGCATCGCTGTCGTTGGACCTCTGAGACTCCGCCTTGATACCACTCCGGGGAGACCCACTCCGGCGACGGTCTGCATCGCATAGTCCAGCCGGTGAACGATCCGTCGAACCGCGTACACTCTCTCGTCCGGAAGATGTCGCGCGGCGTACTCCTGAGGCAGCAAATGAGGCTTCCGATTCGCATACTCTGTCGTACCGACATCGATTGGAAATCGGTGGCGCGAGCGGAGAGATCCACCACTCGCGACGGTCGTCCGGTGCGGGTCTTGCCCAGACCGTCGTCGGCGCCGTCCGGTCTGTTGCGGTTCCTCGAGTCGCTGGAGGAAAAACACGTTTTGGACGTGTGGGATGAGTACTTTGCGGTCGGCCTTCTTACGCTTCGGGACGAGCTCAATCGCATCTCGCGGGAGAATCTCTCGTTCGTACGCCAGGCTCGATTTACGGTGGGATTCAGTGATTTTCCGGCGTGGTTCGAAGCCGACGAAGACGAGATGATCTACCCGATTGATGATGACGACTATTTCCATTCGGAGCTGGCCAGCACCGCTCCTGACGTGACGGATGAGACAGCCCTCGTCTTCTGGCCACACACTGCGTACACCTACGACGACAACGGATTTCCAATTCTCGCAAGGCGGGCCGTGCGAACGCTGCTTTCGAACAACTGGGGCATCCGGAAGTCGTTTCTCAAGGAGCAATTCACGGAACAGGAAGTGCGACGCATCCTGACAGACCACGCCTACGCGGCGATGGAGGTCGCCAGACGGTTCGGAGCCCGTCGCCCGGCGCGTCACGAGAACTGGTGGGAGATCGAGATCCAGGGGCCAAGGGCCAGCTTCCTCTCGGAGAGCTATGGCGTGTCGCTCGTACACGTGGGTTCGCTCCTGCGGCTCCGAGCGGCGCTCGATGGAGACCGCGGTGGGAAATTCGCTCACCACATGGGGAAATCGTTCGCGCATTTTCATTTGGAGGAAGCTGCCAACGTTCCCAGTGACTTGGCATGGACTGAGCCGTGGATTCGTCAAGCCGAAGGGGTGTTTCGCGCTCTCAGGGTTTGAATCGAAACGCGAGCGCCACTAGTCAGGAACAGGTACGACGACATGCCGGAAACTGCCGCGCTCGGTCGTTTGTGCTGCAGGGGCTGTCCCGGCGGGTCGATCTTCGTTCTCCCGCTTGTGCTTGTGCTCCAGCCTGTCTTTCCATCGAAGGAAGGGCCGTTCGATGAGGGTCCACGAGATGAACGTCGCGAGAGCCGCCACCGCGAGCACGACGACGAGCTGAATCGCGGGCGTCCAAGTCTTTCCGTACCGTCCTACCCCGGCGAACACCGCGGTGTGCCAAAGGTAGAGGCCGTACGAGACACCTCCGACCACCCGGAGCGGGCGGACGCGCAGCAGCCGGGTCACTGGCCACACCGATTGCAATACCGCGGCCAGGATGACCCCAACAGCAACCGCGATCAAGGTGAAGCCCCCCCAGTACAGGAAGCCATTGCTCGCGCCCTTGTAGACGAGGTACAGGAAGAAAGCGAGCGCGATCCAGGCTGCGACCTGCAAGCCGCGCTTTGGCAGCTTGTCGCGGGCCCATAGGTTGGCGAGCAAACAACCAACCAAGAGTGCATCGGCGCGTGTATCGAGCCGCGTATACAGCACCGGCCACGGAACTCCGTTGTGCCACATGTACGCACGATGCAGAGCGACGGCGACGATCGCCGCGACGAGCACAAGGATTGCCGTAGTGGTGCGACGTCGTATACCGAGGAACAGGGCCACGCAGAGCGGCCAGCCCAGATAGAACTGCTCCTCGAGCGCGAGTGACCAGAGATGACTGGTTCCTACTGACGGCGCGAGTCGCCGCCAAGGGTAGAAGATGTCGTTCACGCCCCAAGAAGGCGCGGGCAAGTGCAGGCCCGGGAAGGTGGGCGGAAGGTGCGTGATCACTGCGTACAGCTCGTACGCGGCGAGGAAGACGACGAGGGCGGGCAGAATCCGCATCACGCGAGACGCCGATAGAAGGCGCCCATGCGGGCTCGCCCTCTGTTCGTCTGATCGCGCAGCATGAGCGCCGTGATCAGAAAGCCGCTCAGCACGAAGAACGCATCGACGCCGAAACCGCCGCCACGAACCAGTCCATCCGCCCGTGGCACGGCGAGACGAAGGTGATTGAGGACGACGAGGATGACGGCGACGCCGCGCACTCCATCGAGAGCGTCGACTTGGCCGAGAGCTCGAGTTCGCGGCATCCCAACGTCGGTCGAAACAGCCGCAGCGCCCTGCTTCACGACCGACTCGCCGCCATCTGCGCTCAGCCCCTCGCTCGTGGCCCGAGGCGACAGAATACCTGAGTCAGAACCCCGAGAAAATGTGCGCAATCGAGGTGCGAGCCTCGGCCGCGGCTCAACCCGACTGGGCACACACCTAGAACGCGCCGCGCCAATGCTGTGGGACGCGCTCGAGCTCGAACGGCGGCGCTCCGGGTGTCACGAGGTCTCGGTAGAACCAGTTGTCGAACTCTCGGTCATCGACGATGCGATTGTAGAGCGCCCACCCTTTCTCGAAGTCATGCTGGTTCCAGGGCAACTGTCGTCGAGCGACATGTCTTTCCCGGCACGCGTCGTAGTCGAGACGGTGGAGGTGGACGAGATAGAGATTCGCGTCTGGATTCGCCACGGAATCGGTGCGCATGTGAAAGCCGGGGATCCAGCTCATGGGCACTCCGCCAGGGCCGGCTTGTTGTACCACGGGTTCCACTTCCAATAGTGCCGCTGATCGAGGACCAGGAGGGAGGGGTCGAACGGCGGTTCCTCTGCTCGCGCATGCACGATCTCGACGCCACGGCAGTTGACGAAGTCGTCGGTCAAGCCGTCGATGTACTCACGCAGTGAACCGACCCGGGGGTCCGGAACGACAAGCTCATCGACATCCGTGACGAGAACCGCCTCGTAACGTTCGAGAAGCTCGTGCTGAAGCGCTTGAATCGTGTCTCGCATCCACACGTGATCGACGGTTTCGTGCGACACGGGGATGCGGACGAAGCCGTCCGAGTCGGTTGACCCGTCGGTGCTGTCGTGATCCAGGACGTAGATATCGTCAGCTGCGAAGGCGCGGCCGTAGTAGCGCAGCCAGATCGGCAGAAAGAACTCTTCGTTGTGCACGATGGTGATCAGAGCCGCTCGGCTGGAGCGCGCCATGTCAACGACTGCTTCCAATGGGGCGCGCAGGAGGACGAGTTTGCGGACGATGCATTTGGTCGCGCGTCCTAACTCTTGGTGTGACAAGCGGAAGCCACGTGTGTGTCCGCTCCCGCTTCATGCAGTCCAAAGAACTCGCCATCACTGGTCATCGTACGACGCACCTACATGCTGTTCTACTTGCGCTGGTTAAACCTACCGATGTCCTCCAAGGTTCTCGCTCCATCGCGCGCCACGACCGCCCATCTAACGGCGCGTCACCGGCGAGCTCTCGCGAGCGGCTTCGCGAAGGTCGCGTTCGGCGAGCGCGATGATCGTGGGGTCCGCTTGACGGGGCGGGGGAATGTGGCCCTGCCGTACGCCGTCGAGGAGCCAACCGATCGTGGGGCCCTCAGTCGGGCCGAAGCTTGAGACAACGGTCGAACGCGGAACTTCCGTGGCTTGCGGGACACGCGGATAGGTCAACGTGAGTTGCTCGGCGCCGAGGGTGTAGGCATGCCGCGTCGCCCATCCGTCGAGCAGCCGGACGTTGCCAAGAGCCCCGAGAATCAGCGCTGACGCGGCCACGATCGCAACGACGCGAACGTGTCGAGCGGCAACGTCGATCGCCAGCGCGAGTGCCGGAAGTGAAGAGCGCGGCAACGAGGTGAAGATAGCGTTCGCTGCGCCCCGTACTCGCGCCCAACGAGCTCCGCGCGCCCGACGGCGGCAATCGAGAGCGTGACGAGTGCTCCCGCGAGCAGGGCGATACACGTGGCTCCCCTGGTGCGAAGCGACCGACGCGCCAGCCACAGGCCGAGCACGAGCGCGCCGGCGAGCAGGATGCCGACACCCCAGAAGTATCCAAGAGCACCGAACGTTCGGCTCGTGCCATTCCAGATGAACCGCAAGCTGTCGCTCGCCGACAACCGTGGACTGACGTAGCCGGTGTGACCGGCCGTCGCGTACCAGATGCCGTATACCACGCCGAGTGGTGCGGCCTGCAACACCGCCGGGCGTGCACCGCGACGGAGGAGAGTCGCAAGCGCAACCACGAACACCATCGTGACCCCGATGCCCGAGCACAACAACGACAACAGGCCGGCGCCGAGGGCGAACCAGTCTCGGACGTCGATGGAACCATCGTGATCGTTGAAGAGCAGCGCTGCGAGCCCGAAGACCAACGAGGCGTCGAAGCCGACCTGGAATCCCCACACGATGTCCTGGCTTCCCGAAACGAATAGGACGAACGAGCTCGCAACGATCGTCGCGATCCACGGCCCGACGTCGGCCCGGCGCATGATCGCGCGCAACAACAGCGCCGCGACGAGGTGCAGCGCGATGGTCGTCAGCTGGTACGGGAGGTAGGTGCGAATGCCAAAGAGCTGCCACAACAGCCGGTACCAAAGGATCGGCAACGTCTGCCAGTGCTCGTTGTGAGGCCGGAACAGATCGCCGACGTTCCACGCCGTGCGGTGCGCGAGGAAATCCCACTCGTCGAGGAAGAACCACTGACGACGCGCAGCGATCAGATAGAGCGGGATCGCAACCACCTGGACCGCGAGAAACACGACAAGAGCAAGCCGAGCAGATACAGAACGCGCTTCGCGATCCGTCAACGCGCCCTCCCGCGCCGCGTCTTTGCGGTGAGAGCTGGATGCAGCGAGGTCATGCGCAGAGAACATACACACCGCGCCGATGAAGTCTTTGCCGGTTCGCGGGGCGACTTCGATGACGCGGTCTTCGTTCTTTCCACGTCCGGTACATCTCGACGCGCTCGAGCAGCGATCAGCGCGGCGTGCCGAGCACGAGAAATTGCTTGCCCTGGAGTCGCCACAGGATCGGCATGCGCAGATACAGCGACGTCAGCTGACGCGAGGCGGGGAGCCGGCTGCGAAACGAGAAGGGCAAGAAGCGTGGAATGACTTCCGTCAGATTGTATCCGGCCGCATACATGTGCTCCTCGATCGCGACGTGCGTGAGCGGGAGCACATGGTCGGCGCAGTCGAAGTACTCGCGTGCGCAGTACTTGAAATTCGGACCCATCACCGCGAGCACACCGCCGGGCGCGATGGCCTCGCGCATGCGCTCCAGAAAGCGACCGATGTCCTCGGGTGCTCGGAAGTGCTCGAGGAGGTTCGACGCGAACACGCCGTCGAAATACGCGCTCGGGAGCTCGAGGTCGAGGATGTTGCCGATCACGATGCGCACGCCCGGCTCGGTCTCCCGCTCCGCATAGTCGATGACATCCACCAGCCAACGCTCGACGGCGGGCACCGCGTTGATGAACTCGCCGCGGCCGCCGGCCGGATCGAGTACACGACGCGGGTATCCCATCCGCGCCCAAACGAAGCGTGCGACCTCGTCCCACACCGCGCGACGCGCGGCTTGATCGACGCCCGCGAATCGATACTCGTACAGACGCGCGTAGTTCAGCTCGTCCTTGGGTTGCAGGGGCTCTCCGTGGGAAGCCGTCATCGCGATTCCATTCCATCACAGGCCGACGATTTGCAGCCGCAGCAACTGGGCCGCGAGGTGGGCCGATAACCTCCGACGACGTGGAACGACAACGTTGTGATGTCCCCGCTCGGTGACCGCGTAGTCCCTTGTCCTTCTCGTTGAGCGTAGTGGTCGTCACGTACGACATGGCACGTGAGGTGCCGCGAACGCTTCGATCTCTCGCGACGCCGTATCAGCGAGACATCTCGTCGGACGACTATCAGGTCGTCGTGGTCGACAATGGTTCGCCCCACCCATTCGACGCCGGAATGCTCGAACGCTTCCCGGGACAGCTGCGCGCCACACGGCTCGACTCGGCGCCTCCGGCACCCGCGCGCGCCGCGAACCAAGGCATCGAGATGGCAGACAGCGAATTCGTGGGCCTACTGATCGACGGTGCGCGTATGGCGAGCCCAGGATTGCTCGCACGGGCGCTGCAAGCGCGTCGACTTGCGGCTCGGCCGATCATCGCCGCGCTGGGCTGGCATCTCGGCGCGACGCGCCACATCAATGCTGCGGCATCGGGCTACGACCAAGCGGTCGAGGACCGCATGCTCGAGGAGCTCGACTGGGAGCAAGACGGCTACCGGCTCTTTTCGGTGAGTACCCTCGCCGACTCCTCCTCGCGCGGTTGGTTCGGCCCCATGGGCGAGAGCAATGCCCTGTTCATGCCGAAGTCGATGTGGCAGGAGCTCGGCGGACTCGACGAGCAGTTCGTCCTGCCGGGCGGCGGCCTCTCCAATCACGATCTCTTCCGGCGGGCGTGCGAGCTTGACGGCGCGGAGCTGATCGTCCTCCTCGGCGAAGGAACCTTTCATCAGATCCACGGCGGCATCGCGACGTCGGGGCGTATCGGGTGGGACGAGATGCACGCCGAATACGTCGCATTGCGCGGGCGCCCGTATGCGCCGCCGGCCAACGACCGTCTGTACGTCGGCTACGTGCCCGAGGCGGCGCTCACCCACATGGAACATTCCGTCGGGTGGGCGCTCGCGCACCGAGACCGGAGTGCGCGAGGAAGTTGAAGCCTCTGGCTCGCGCTACACGAACTTGGTGTCTGTCGGCAGCAGGATGACCTCCGTGCCGGTGAGCACGCCCTTCGTCTGCCGGGTCTGCGCCATGATGGTCGATCCCTTCGCGACGTCGGTCTTCGCCGCCTTCTCGACCTTGTTGATCGTCGCGCCGGTCGTCGTGACCTTGAAATCCTTGCCCGTGGTGGTCTTGTAGGTCAGCGAGTCCGGCGTCGCGTCCGTGATCAGAACCCCGATCTTCGCGTCCGCGGGCAACACGATGATCGCGTCGGCCGCGTTCGACGAGCCCTTCTTCGGCTTCCACACGATTCGCGAGCCTTTGACGATGTCGGCCGTGGTGCCGGGGACCGCCTTCACGAACGTCGTCGTGGAGCGGACCGCGAACTTCCGGCTCGGCTTGCCGGTGACTGCGACGGACAGGTTGTCTGCGGTCGCGGCGTCGACTTTTCCGATGAGCCGAACGAACGCAGCGGTTCCCGCGGGAGTCTTGTCGTTGGTTCCGGTTTTCGCTTTGGCGGCGTCACGCGCCTTTTGGAGGTCATCCTTCGTGCGGCTCTGCTCCACCTTGTAGCCGATGGCAAAACCCGCGCCCAGCCCCACGACGAGGACGAGCGCGACCGCGACGATGATGGTCGTCATTGATTGCCGTTTGATCACGTCGCCGAACTTCGACTCCGCCACGCGTGCTCCTAGCGCTAGGGGTTCGAACCAGAAGGTCTAGCAAATCTGCCGGTGGGCACGGATGGCACCCCCAGGCCCGGCGATGCCCAAACCGCGCGAAACTCCGCGTTGCGGCTGGTCAGCCCCCCCGGCGGTAGCGCGACCGCCGCACGATCCTGACCACCGAAGGCACGACGAGGGCGACGAGAAGCAGGATCGCGCCCGCAACGAGGAATCGTGTCGCCTCGTGACTTCGGGTCGTTCGAAGCTTCTCGCATTGCCGATTGGCGTTGATCAGGCGCAGGGGCACAGCCGCCCGCTTGGAGACCAGGTCGCGTGGGTCTTTTGCGTTGATGACACTGCCGCAATCGAACGTCGTGTACTTGAAGTGGTGCAGCGACGTCGCGGCGGCGTTCGCCAACAGCAGGAGACCGACGAGACCGAAGATTGTCGCGATGACGACCGACAGCGCGGAGTTTCACGAGGTCAGCCGGTTTGGTCGGCGCAGGGAGACCTCATTCGCCTCGTATCTCCTCGACCGCATGTCGGTACGCGTCGGCGGCATCTCCACCATCGTCGTCGACGAGCTTGAGCCTCGACATCGAGAGTGCGTCGAGGAGGGCGAGCACGGTCACGTCGCAGCCGTCGAGCCGGCTCAATACGTGCGTGACGCGCTCGGCGCGGTCGAACTGATCTTGGTCGGTCACTGGGACATCATGCGACACAAGTATCCTGCTCACGCAACCCTTCCCTTGCCGGCCTTCCCTTGCCGGGCAGTTCGGACGGACTCGCCGCCACCGTGTACAGCCCAGGAGCTGCAAACGTGACTTCCTCGGTCGAGCGCCGGGCTGCGCCGAGCTACACGGAGTCCGAACGAGGATGACCGGCGCCGGCAACTCGACGGCGGTGTGTGTGACGGGCATGCATCGCAGCGGCACATCTTTCGTCGCGAGCGCGCTGGGCGCATTGGGCATCTCGCTCGGTGACCCCGATCGGCTCATGCGGCCCGGTCCCGACAACCCTGCGGGATACTACGAGGTCCAATCGATCCTGGACCTCAACCAGGAGCTTCTCGCGCACCTCGGAGGCGCTTGGGACGCCCCGCCGGTGCTCGATCCCGGGTGGGAGAACGATCCCGGGCTCGAGGCCTTCCGGTCGCGCGCTTCTCAGGTGCTCGACGAGTCGTTCGGCACGACGGGGGAGCGGCCCCCGCTCATCGGCTTCAAGGACCCGCGGCTCTCGATGCTGCTTCCGCTGTGGCGCCTCGTCACGCCGATCACGACGACGCTCGTGCTCGTCCGCGACCCGGCCGAGGTGGCGGCCTCGCTCGGGGCGCGGCAATACCGCGTCGACGGGCCCCAAGCCGCCGGGCTGTGGCTGCGCTACTTGTTCGCGGCGACCACCAACGACCCCGGGCACCTGCTCGTGCGGTACGGCGACGTGTTCGACGATCTCCCGCAGACGCTCCGGGCGATCGCCGCGCATCTCGGGATCGCGCCGCCCGACGCCGCCGCCGAGGCGTCGGCGCTCGCGCGGCTCGACCCCTCGCTCCGTCACCACCGCGAGCCCCGCCCCGCGGGCACCGACGATCCGCTGATGGCAGTGGCGCGAGCGGTGTGGAACGACGGCGCGGTCGACCTGGCCCTCGTGCCGCCCGCGCTCACCGAGGCGCTCGGCCGGGGCTGGCTGCGCCCGCCGGTCGACAACGATCTCCTGGCGCGCGCCCGGGCGATGACCGTCAAACTGCAGGAAACCGTCCGCCAGCGCGACCGTCAGATCGCGTCACTCGGAGCCGAGCGCCCGGTGCGACCCCAACGGGAGCCGGGTGAGCAACGCGAGCTCTGACCTCGACGCGTTACCAGGCGTCGGGTTCCCACAGCGTGAGATCCCGCCCGGTCATCTTCTCGAGCTTCCGGATGTCCTCCGCGAAGAATTCGTACAGCTCGCGGCGCTCGTCGAGCGTCAGCTCCCGCGGTCCGACGGCCAGCCGCTGCTGATAGCTGAAGCGCACGCGCTCGAGCTCGGGTGGGGCGAAGTCGGCAGCCGGTCCGACGTGGCGTAGCGCCTGGTCGTACACGCCGCGCGGGTCGTCGTCGGCGTCGTCATGGAGCAACACCAGCAATTGGTCACCGAAGTACTCCTGGTACGGCTCCAGGCTCGCGGCATACCAGCCTCCGGAAACGATGCCCAACGGATCGAGCTCGGGAGGAGTCCGGCGCACGACGTCGATCACCTGGGCATCCGGTGCCAACGACCCGCCCTCGATGTGGTGCACCACGGCCGACTGCGCCCGGTCGACGGGGTTGCGGAGGATCGCGATGAGACGCACCTCGGGGACCGTCGCCCGGATGCGTTCCGCGACCACCCGGGGATCGTGGCGCCAGAACATGTAGCCGGGGGTCGCCTCACCGACGAACGATTCTCCCGACCAGCCGTCGAACTGGCTTCGATACCACCCCGCGCCTTGCTGCTCCGTCCGGTCGCGGTTGTTGAAGTATTCGAGCTCGCGGGACGCCGAGAAGACGTCGGGGTGGAGCCCGAGGTTCAGGCGCAGCCATCGCGTCGCGCTCTTCTGGGCCCCGATGATGAGGAAGGTCGGGAGCGGCAATTCGTGCGAATCCATCCGGCGTCGCCTGGGCTCTCCTGGCCGTCCTCGGTGTGGGTTCCGGGCACGATATCCGGTGCACTGCCGCAACCGGGCCGGTCACGGGTGGCAGCGTCCCGCCGGCGGTCTCTACGCTGTCGGGACGGCAACATCCCGTCGTCGCCGAATCGGCCGACCGGATGCCTGGAATGATCCAGTTCGCCCGGCTTACGACGAAGTGCAGGAAGCAGGAGTGCAGTGCGGCAGCCCGAGGCGCGCCACGATGCCGACGCGGAGTCGTCGTCCCAGGGGGCGCCGCGCTTTGTCGTGCCCGCGGGCCTCGTGCTCGACGAGGTCGCCCGGCAGCGGCTCGAGCGTCAGCTCGACCGGGCCGCACCGCACATCGCGGGTGTCGTTGGGGCGATCGGGCCTCTGGCGCCGGGCGCGAGCTCTCGCGTCAGCGCCGAGTGGCGATCGCTCGAGCCCATCGACGCCGCGCTCGAGCTGACGGCCACCTCGGCGCGCGGCGTGATGTTGCTGCGGCCCGGTGTGGAGTTCGCGGTCACCGACGACGTCGTGCACGTCCCACTCGGGACGCTGGTGCTCGATCCCGGCGCGCACGTGCACGACCCCTGGCAACCGATCGAAGAGCTCCGGGTCGCGTCGGAGCTCGGGCGCTCGCCGTTTCCGCGCCGCCCGATCGTGGTGTTCGTCGGGAGACAGAGCGACGCCAAGGTCGCGGACTGGGCGCGCCGGCTGGTGAACCGCCTGATCCGTCGCGACATCGAGGCCCGGCTCGCGTTGCCGATCGTCGCCCCCGGGCTCCAGCTCACGTGTCCGGTCCTTCCGTCCGAAGCCTCGATCCGCGCACTTGCGCCCGACGCCGTGGTCGCGCTCGATGCGGAGGCATCGGCACAGGCGCAGCACTGGTGTCGAGACGAGCGCTCGACGGTGTTCATCGAGCTCGACCGAGAGCTGTCGAGCAGCATGCAGCTCGTGTCGTGGCAGATCGGGCACTCGTCCGGCCGTGTGCGCGCCCGAATCGGCCGGCGAATCGATGCACCCGGCCTCGCTGCGCTCGTACGACGCCTGTGCGCAGGGCCCCATCCTGCGCCGCCGGTCGAATGGCGCGGTTCCGGAGAAGCGCACGATCCCGCGCGGCAGAAGACGCGGGAGCTGTCGAACGCCCGTCGCAGTTGTGCCGTCGTCACCGGGTCCCTGGACACCGCGGGCGCGGCGCGGGTCGAGGGCATGCTCGACCACATGTCCGCCGTCGGTCTCACCGCCGGCGTGCTGCCGATCGACCGCGATCTTCCTGCGGGCGCCGCGACCGCTTCGGTCGTGGTGCTCACGGGGATCGACGATCTCGACGCGGTCAGCGACCTCGTGGCGGCCCGGGCCGAGGCGCACCGGCCGACGGTGTTCGATGTCGGGCCGCGCGATCTCTCGTCATCCGAGAACGCAGACGTTCCACCGTCGTTGAGGGCCGGCGCGGCTCGCCTCGCGCTCGCATGCGGGCTCGCGACGTCCGGTGGTGGCGCGATGCACGCCGCGCTTCGCGATCTCGGAGCGCGCGCACTCGTCGTGCCCACGATGTTGACACGGCGGCGCGCCGCCGAGTTGAAAGACGCGCGTCGGCACTTCGACGCGCAGGCCGAGGCCGTCATCGGTTGGTACCTCGGTGCCGGAACATCCGCGACTGCATCTCGTGATGAGGCGGCCGAGGGTGTCGCAAAGGTCTTGGCCAATCGATTCGACGTGCGCATGCTCGTCGTGGGCGACGTCGAACAGGTTCCGTCGGCGCTGCGCGGCCACGACTATCTCGTCGAGTCGGCGGAATGGGAACCGGAGGCCCTCGCCGCCTTGACGGTGCAGCTCTGGACCCCCGACGTCCGGGGCGGGATGGTCAACGACGATCTGCGCGCGTACGTCGAAGCGAGTCATGCCGGCGTGCCGACCGTCTTGCCGTTTCCGGCGGGCGTCGCGATCGATGGGCACGCGTCGCCGTGGCTCGTCGTGCAGGCCCCGGACCAGCCCGAGCAATGGACGGCCGCGCTGCGGCACGTCCTCGATAGTCCCCCCAGGCGTGCGTCGCGTGGGAAGGAAGCGAGCGACCGCGCCGCGACGGCGGACGGCTTCGCCGCTTCGAAAACGATCGTGAATCGGCTCGTCGGTTGGGCGCTCTACGAGACCGAGCGATGAGCCCGCGTTCGCCGGTCACGGTCATCGTTCCGGTCTACCGCGGTCTCGAAGATGTCCGGCGATGTCTGACCAGCGTCATCCAACACGCCGAGAGCACCGAGGCGCCGTTCGAGCTCCTCGTCATCGACGACGGGTCACCGGAGCCCGCGGTGTCGGCGTATCTCGACCGGTTCGGCTCGGAGCCCGCACCGGTGCCGGTCACCGTGCTCCGCAACCACGAGAACCTCGGTTTCGTCAAGACCGTCAACATCGGGCTGCAGCGCGCGACCGGAGACGTCGTCATCCTCAACGCCGATACGGCGGTCACCGCGGGTTGGCTCGATCGCCTCGCGGACGCGGCCGCGCTTCCCGACGTCGCCACTGTGACGCCACTGGCGAATCACGGATCGATCTGCACGCTGCCTGAAACCGTGATCGACGCGTTCGAGCTCGATACGGCGACGCCGCGCATCGAAGAGTGTGCGGTGTTCGTCGCGGAGCATTCGCTCGGAGTGCGGCCCGAGGTGATCACCGGTGTCGGGTTCTGCATGTACACGACACGCCAGGCCCTGGACGCGTGCGGGCTCCTGGACGAGGAGACGTTCGGTCGAGGTTACGGCGAGGAGGTCGACTTCTGCCTCCGCGCGACACGACTCGGGATGCGACATCTCATCGAGGACTCGACCTTCGTCTACCACCGCGGCGGCGGCTCTTTCGGTGACGACGACCAACGCGAGGGCTGGCGGCGCAGCTCGGCGATCCTCGACGGTCGCTATCCGTTCTTCCGTCCCTCGAACAGACGCGAGCGGATCAACGATCCGCTGCACGTTCCGTTCGCTGCGCTCGAGCTCGGATTGCGCGAGCGCCGCGTTGCGCGGCCGCACGTGCTGCACATCGTGCACAGTCCTCCCGGGGCCACGGGCGGCACCGAGGCCTTCATGAAGGCGTTGATGGACGCGCTCGCGGACGAGTTCGACTTCTCCATCCTGCACCCGGTGCAGTCGGGGTTCGTGCTGCATTCGCGGTGGGACGTCGGTAGCGGCGTGCCGATCGAGCGGGAATTCCTACTTCCGGGTGGCCCGCAGCAAGTGACACGGGTGAGCGACGAGATGGCCGCCGCGGCGCTCGCGACGGTGCTCGACATGTTCCACTTCGACGCGGTGCACATCCACAACATGATCGGTCACTCCCTCGCGCCGCTCGAAGTGCTCGCCGACTTCCCGGGACAGGTGATCTGCTCGGTCCACGACCTCTTCCTCGCGTGCCCCAACTTCTCGCTGTTGTACAAGCGAGTCGACCCGTGCGGCATCCCCGACGACCTCTCGGTGTGTGATCGATGCCTCGAGTCGATCGCGGCATCGCCGATGCCCGGTTCGCCGATGAACCCGCGTCTCTCGGTCGGCTACCTCCGGGACTTCCGCGCAACGGCCACCGAGCATCTCGACACCGTCGACGCCTGGGTGTTCGCAAGTCAGAGCGCGGCGGACTACTTCCTACGCGTCTACGACCCGCCGCCGTCGCGTGTCGAGCTCATCGAGCACGGCTCGGTCATCCGGCTCGGACGTCGCGGTCGTGAGCCCGACGCGGATCTCATCCTCGACGAGCCACTTCGGGTCGCGTTCGTCGGCCTCGGGTGGGGGAAGAAGGGCCTCGATGCCGTCAACACGCTCGTCGAAGCGTTCAGCGAGTCGTCGGTGGAGATCCATCACTTCGGAGAGCTGAAGGAACCGGCTTCCGCACAGCTGCACTCGCACGGTCCGTACGATCATCAGTACCTGCCGGAGCTGTTGCGACGCGCAGGCATACAGATCGTGCTGCTCCCGGGTCCGTACGCCGAGACGTTCGGCATCGTCATGAGCGAATCACTTGCTGCCGGGCTCCCCGTGATCGGTGCGCGATACGGCGCGCTCGGCGAGCGCATCGGCGCGTTCGGCGTGGGCTGGACCATCGATCCCATGGATCACGCCGCCATCATCGAGCTGATCGATCACCTCGACCGCTGCCGTGACGAGGTACTGCGGGTGACGCGCCGCGTGCTCCGGGTGCCGCTCGAGACCGTCGCCGACACCGCGCATCGATATGCGTCGCTGTATCGCGGCTCACGCGAAGCCGAGGTCAACGTGTCCGAAGCGATCCTCTGACCCGAGCGGTCCGAGAGACCGCCTACTTCGCTCGCCCGATCAACTTGCGCCAACCGCGGCGCGTGGCCTTGCCGGCGAGGAGGAGCGTGCCGCGCCCGGGACCCTCGCGCGCCATCACCATACGCACCCGCTTGATCCTGGACGAGGACGAGGACAGCGCGGCCGCCAGGTTCAGCTCTTCGGCCTCGGGGACGCTCAGCATCTCCCGAGTGCTCACGAGGAACGGCAAGGGAAGTCCGCGAATGGGCCAGCGCCGGCCTCCGACCACGACGAACGCCGGGCCGGTGCCACCTTCCAGCACTTCGACCGGCGGGCCCTCCTCCCAGCGTTCGAGGTCCGCGTCGCGGATCTGACGCGGCTCGCCGAACACGCGGGCGAGCGCCAGGAAGATCAGCCCGGACTTGATCTGGCGCCTGAGCGTTCCTTCCACGACGAACATGCCCTGCTTCGGCGCTCGCACGAGCTCCGGTTTGCCGCCGCCTTGGAGCTGCAGCTGTTCCAGCCACGCGCTCGCGACCGACGCCCTTCGAACCGTGATCCCCGCCCCACGGGGTCGACGCCGTCGGTCGCCCCGAGCGGATCGTCGTGGGTCGCACCCGCACCCTCCGCGAGTCGTACGGTGCCACCCTCGAGCTGGGCATGCAGTTGCCGGTTCACGGCACTCATCGCCCGTAGATGGCGGCGAAGTCGCTCGACATCGGGCGTCTCCGCGGCGTCCATGGCGGCAAACATACTTCCCGGGCGCCGTCCTCGCCCCTCGACGCGCGGTCAGTGACCTCCCGCCGCGACGGTCGTCGGACGGCGATTGTCGCGTTCCTCGCGCAGAACGCCGAACGATGTGCTGGGCGCCGAGGGCTGCCAGCAGCGCGACCAACGGAACGAGCGGTGTCCGGAACCGGGCGCTCGACTCGGCGCCGGCTGAGACCAACAGCACGTATCCCAGGACGCTCATGAGAAAGACCCAGAACGCGCGAAGCGACGAGCGCAGCGCCACGACGACGCCGACGAGCGCGAGCAACCACAACAACAGGTTCCACACGAAGAGCACCGCCGTCAGCGGAGGGGACGAGTGCACGTGCAGGAACCTGCTCACCGTGTCGGAACCGGGGCCGAAGACCTCTCGTGCGAGCCCTTCCAACACGATCACGCCGGATTGGAATGGATGGCGGGTGACGATCCGGAACCCTCGACTGCTCATCTCGTCGAAGCTGCGACCGTTCGCGAGCCGGTGCGGCCCGTTGCACCCCCACCAGGACGGGCACGCGGTGGCGAGGTCGTCCCACCCGCCCGGCTGACAGCCCAGCTCTTCGCGCGCGTCACGCCGACGCTGCGATGCGTGACCTTCGCCTCGACGGCCGCCGCGTTGTAGCAGTACACGGTGACCGCCGCCGAGCCCGACACCTGCCACGAGTTCACGGCGTCGTGGTTGCGGAGCTGCCAGCCTCCGACCACGACGACGATCGGGAGCACGAACGCCAACAGCGAGACGAGCACCTTCTGCCACCCGAGTCGCCAGAATCTGCACAACAGCAGGACGATCACGATCGGAGGGAAGTAGTACGTCGTCGGTCGCACCATGGTCGCGGCGGCGACCAGCGCGCCCGAGCGCGAAGAAATAGCGCGTCCTCACCTGCGCAGGTGGTCGCACGAACACCACGACGCCGACCGCGACGATGCTGATGAGTGACAGCGTTGCGAGGGTCTCGGTGAGGATCGTCCCTGACAACGCGAACTGCAACGGGTCGAGTGCGACGAACGCTCCCGCGAGCATCGCCGCGGTCGGACCGATCACGCGGCGGCCGACGAAGACCGTCACGAGCACGGGCAAGATGCTCAGCGCGGCTTGGATCGGGCTGATGGACCACTGGCTGTTCGTCACCCACAGGATCGCGGCAAGCAGACCCGGGTAGCCGGGCGTACGCAGGAACATGGGTGTCGCGTCCTGAGGCGACAGGCTGAAGCGGCCCTTTTCGACGAGCGCGCGCCCGGGCCCGAGGTACCCGAAGGTGTCGCCGCTCGTCACCGCACTCGGGTGCGCGTGTGCGATCCAGGCGGACCAGGCGACGCGCAACGCGATGGCGACGAGGATGAGCGCCCACCATCGGCCGTACCGCTGCTCGGCCCGCAGGAAGGTGTCGAGACGTGTGCGCGCCTTCGACCTCCCCGGTGCTGCCGCCCTCGAGCTCACTGCGCCTCCAGCGTGCGACAGCCTGACATGGCCAGTTCCTAGCCGCGCCACCCATGCCGCATGCCCTTTGGACATCCCCTCCCCGCCTCGCGAAGATTGCCGTCGTCGCGTAACGTTCGTCCGTAGCCCAGTCAGCGCGGCTCTACGAGGTCGGCAGGGAGTGACGACGCGGTGCCGCCTACACAGCTTCGGAACTCGACGACCACGTTGTCACGACGCTGGATACCGGTTGCTCTCGTAGGAACGATTCTCGGCACTCTGCTGGCGACTGCACGGTACGGGATCGGCCTGACCCCCGACTCGGTCGTGTACGTGACCGGAGCTCGCAGTCTCGCCGACGGTCACGGCTACACGCGCGCCGGCACTGCGATCACGGACTTCCCGCCCGCGTATTCGGCGGTCCTTTCACTCGCCGAGCGGGTCGGGATCGATTCGATCGACGCCGCGCGCGGCTTGAGTGTCGTGGCCTTCATGGTCACGGTGCTGCTCGGATACGTGCTGTTGGGCCGCCACGTTCGCTCGCAGGGCATCCGTGTCGCTGCGACCGTGCTGATCGCCTGCTCGGCGGTGTTGCTCGACGTCTACGAGAAGGCGCTGAGTGAGCATCTCTTCCTGCCGGTGCTCCTGGGGTTCGTGCTCGTCATCGAGGAGCTGGCGCGCCGGCCGCGGAGTGTCGCCCTGCTCGCGGGCGCTGTGGGCTTGGTGTGGGCTGCGTTCTATCTCCGCTATATCGGCGTGGTGTTCGTCGCCGTCGGCGCGATCATCGTCCTCGCGGCGGAGTGGCGACGCGGCCGTGTTTCCGCCGTGCTGCGCGGCACCGCGTTCGCGGCCGTTGCGGTTTCCGCGCCCGTGTTGTGGATGATCCGCAACGTGCATTCGGGCAGCGATCCGTTCGGGCATCGAGCGAGTGCTTCGGTATCGGTCTTCACGAACGTCTCGCGCATCGCGAAACAAGTGTCGACGTGGTTGCTCACCGACGAGGGGCCGAGCGCGGTTCGCCTGGTGCTGTTGCTCGCAGCACTCTTCGTCGCAGGCGTGGTCGCCGTCCGATTGCGACACGACGGAGCCCGCCTCCCATCCGACTGGCGATCAATGGTGCCGCTGACTCTCCTGGTCGTGGTCTACGTCGTCTATCTCGCGGCATCGGCATCGGTCGTCGCCTTCGGGGCGATCAGCAACACCCGTTTCATGGTCCCTGTTTTCGTGCCGACCGTCGTGATCGGCGCGTGGATGTTCGAGCACGTTCGTGCGCGTATTCAGAGCGAGGATGTTCGAAAGGCCATCACCGTGGTGGCCGGTGTGTGGGTGGCGCTCAATGTCTTCTGGTTCGCGGCGCGGGCGGTGCGATCGGCCCAGGATGGCGCGGGCGGGTACGCGACTGCGCGCTACCACAACTCCCAGATCATGAAGGACGTGAAGCGGCTCGACACGTCGATACCGGCGTTCAGCAACGATGTCCCCGCGGTCACGCTCTTCGCGGGCAGAGTCGTGCGTCCGAGCGTCGCGCGGACGTACTTCCAATCGGATGATCAAACAGGAAGGCTCGACGACTTCGTGCACCTCGTCGACTGCAGCGGCCGGGTGCAGCTGATCTGGTTCCTGCCGAATCCCCGCCCGTACCTGTACACCCCCGCCCAGCTCTCGAAGAGCGTGCGGTTGAGCCTCGTGGTCAGGCGTGCCGACGGCGTGCTCTATGACGTGCAGCCGCTGCACCCGGGCGCGTCGCCGGTTGCGCGGTGCCCACGAGGGTGACCGGCGTCCGGCGTGATCACGCCCGACGCCGTCGCGCCCGGTCGGTCTCCTAGCGCTCGGGCGGGCGACGACGGGCGGCCATCATGGCCCGGCCCACGACGATGGCACCCGCACCTGCAGCGGCGGTCGTCGCGATCGCGGCGCCGGTGAAGGGCAAGGTGTCGTCCGCGCTCGCCGGATCCGGCGGCGTCGTGGTGGTCGTCGTCGAGGCGTTCTCGGCGCCGGGTATCGACGACACCGAGGCCTCGGTCACGGGTGTCGTGGTCCCCTCCGAGATCACGGTCTCGGTGGTCGTCGTCGGCATCGGGCTGCCCACGTTCGCGGCGAGCCGGATGCTGCGGATCGCCGGCCCCGACCACACGAGCGCGGCGCCGACGCCCACGGCGGTCGAGCCCCCGCGCACGAAGGCCCTCCGAGACAGGCCCACAGGCGATGTCTCGACAGGGTCGAGCGGATCGGCCTCGACTGACGCATTGACAGGCGGCGGCGCGTCCGCTGGTCGCGCGCCGGAAGAATCTTCCATGTTCCCCACTGGGTCCCCATTCCCCGAAGAGTGATTGTCATGGCTCGCGCAGATATCATCCCGCGCGCGCTCTGATTTCACACTCCCGCAATGGGTGACATACTAGACGGACCGTCCGCGAGATCGTGGGGAGATCGCAATGGGAGGGGCCGGCGGCGGTAGGCCTGTCGCGGCATACGTGCACGAATCGCGCACGTATCGCGCGCAGGACCTCGGACTGCCTGCTGCTGCTCGGGACGGCCGGATCATCGCCGCTCGCGCTCGCGCGGCACCGCGCTCGCGATCTGGGACGCGTTCGCATCGCCCCGGTCCGTCGACGACGTCGCGCGGAGCTCGCCACCTCCTACGGCATGCCGCTCGAGCGGGTCGGAGCCGAGGTGGCATCGCTCGTCGAGGTGCTGCACGACAACGGGGTCCTCGCCGGCTCCCCGGGCCGCAACGAGCGATGACGACCGAGCCCGCGCGCCGGTTGGTCGGGCTGGTCGCCGCGACCGGCCTGCGAGGAGCCGAGCAGCGGCCTTCGATCGAGGTGCCGGACGCCGACACGATGGCCGAGCTCCTCGACGTCGCGACCGCCGAGCGCATTCCCGGACATCTCGTTGCCGCGTTCGATGCGGGCGTGATCCCGGCCACGCCGGAGCAACGCGCCGAGGCTCGTCGACGGCACGAGGAGGCGATGGCACTCGACCTCGTGCTCGAGCGTCTGCTCACCGAGACGAGCAGCGCGTTCTCCGACGCGGGGATCGTGCATCGTGCGCTGAAGGGTCCGGTCGTGGCGCGCACGCTGTATGCGGATCCCTCCCTTCGGTCGTTCGGCGACGTCGACCTCCTCGTTGCGGCGGACCAGTTCGACGACGCGGTCGCGTTGCTCGTCGCGAGGGGCGGCCGCCGTCGCTACCGGGAGCCGCGCACAAGGTTCACGTCTCGGTTCGGCAAGGGTGTGTGCGTCGAGACGAGCGACGGCCTCGAGCTCGACCTGCATCGGGTGTTCGTTGCCGGACCCTTCGGATTGGCGATCGACGCGCGGGACTTGTTCGAGGATCCCGGCACCATCGTCGTGGGCGGCGTGGAGATCCCGGTGCCCGGTCCCGATCTCGCATTCCTACATGTCTGCTATCACGCGGCCCTCGGCGATCGTCTGCCGCGGTACACGACACTGCGCGACATCGCCGAGTTCCTGTGCGGGGGTTCGGTCGATGTCGACCACGTGCTCACCCTGGCCCAACGCTGGCGAGGCCGGGCCGTGTTGCAACGCGCACTGCTCCTCACTGGCTCGTACCTGCCGGTCGAAGTACCCCAGCCCCTGCGCGACTGGGCGGACACATACCGTCCCGACGCATTCGAACGCTCGGCGCTCGCCGTCTACGTCTCGCCCGACGCGTCGTACGCGGCCCGCGCCGCGACCGGCGTCTGGGCCGTTCGTGGGTTTCGGCGACGAGCCGCGTACGCACGTGCGCTCCTTGTGCCGACACGGTCGTACCTGCGGGAGAGAGACGGTACGTACGTGCAGCGCTGGCAGCGGGCGCTTCAGCTGCAACATCGTTGGAGGTCGGCGCGATGATCCGCGCCGCCGGCGCGTCACCGGTATCCGGTGATGCGGGGCGATCGTTCACGTGTCTCGGGTTCCCCTTCTCGATTGCCGTCGACGATCCCGATCTCCAAGCAGTCTTCGACGTTGCGTACGCGGCGTGCGTGTCCACGGACACTCCGGCGACGCGCGTCCGCGTCGAGCGCACCGCGGAAAGCGACCGCGACCACCTGTCGCTGTACATCGACGACGTACTTGTTCTCGAGTCGACGACACGCGCGTCGGTGCTCGATCGCGTGGTCTGGGAAGTCAACCAGGGCGTCATACGCGCCCGGCCGCAGGTGCTTCTCCTCCACGCAGCCGCGGTGGAGCTCGAGGGTCGGGCCATGGTCATCGCGGCACGATCGGGAGCGGGGAAGTCGACGCTCGCGGCCGCACTCGTGCGCGCCGGGTACGGATACCTGACGGACGAGGCGGTCGCGTTCGATCCCGACGTGGGATCCGTCGTGCCGTATCCCAAGCCCATCGCGTTGCACGAGGACGTCTGGCCGTTGTTCCCGGAGCTCGCGCCGGTGCCATCGGGTGCGTCCGGCTTCGCCTCGACGGTGCGCTATGTGACGCCGGCCGAGCTCGGAGGAATCGTCGGAGGCGCGAGCGCGCCGGCGATGGTCATCGTGCCCTCACGGAAACCGGCGAGCCGCGCTCGGATGCACCCGCTCTCACGCGCGGAAGCCGCCATGTCACTCGCGGAGCAGGCGTTCTCCTTCCTCGACGCCGGGTCCGCGGCGCTGCGTGTGCTCGCACGACTATTGCAGGGCTGCGACTGCTACCGACTCGAGTACGACGATCTCGAAGACGCGGTCGGGTCGATCACGACGGAATTCCAGCGATGTCCGGGCACCTTGGAGACGGCGGGACGATGACCGACGATCTCCGCGCAGTCCGCATGATGAGCCGGCCACAACGGCCGCCAGGGATCGAGCCGGTCGCGTTCGACAACGAGATCGTTGCATTCGATTCGGCGACGGCGATGCTCCATCATCTCAACGTGCCGGCGAGCATGTTCTGGTCGGCGTGTGACGGAACGCGAACCGTCGGCGAGATCGCACGCTCGATCGCAGCGCGCTCGGGCCGGTCGCTGGTGACCGTCGAGGCGCAGCTCCTCGACCTGGTCGAGGCACTGGTCGCACGCGGCCTGCTCACGCTCGACGGCCGCGGCACCTGACACGCACGGCGGCGGCGCATGTGTCGCCGGCGCCGTAGGATTCCACCTCTGCGACGACCTGCGGAACGCAAGAACGAAGGGAGCGTCGTGGGGCCGGATCCGGGGACCGCGCCGAACGCGAAAGTGCCCGTGACGGCGGACGATCTCGCCCGGCGAGCGATTCTCGAGCCGCTCTTCGACGAGCTGCAGCCGTCGTCGGTGCTCGTCTGCTGGATCGATCAGACGCCCGACGTGGATCCGGGGCTCCCGGCGCCCACGGGTGCCGTCGTCACGTCGTGTCGGCCCGACGAGCTCGCCGGCGCGGTTGAGCGTGGCGGTGCACCCGACGTCATCTGGCTCCGAGGTCGCCCGAACTGGCACACGATCGCGCGCGCTCGCCGCGGGGGTCGTGGACCACTTCGCGACCCACGCCGACAAGCCGCCGGTTGTCGTCGTCGAGATCGATCCCGGTTCGGGTGCGCTGCTCGAGCGGACGGAAAGCGCCAAGGAGGGTGTTCGCCTCGCACTGGCAGAGATCGGCGCGCAGGTCGATCCCGTTGGCGCGCTCTTGTGGTGCGCGGCGGGCCGGGGCGGGGGCGCGTTCCTGCCGTCCGTGTGTGCCGCTGGGCTCGCACCATGGCTCGCCGGTCGTCGCATCCTGCTGGATGCCTTGCAGGAGGCGCATCGAGAGACCGTCGAGCTCGCCGCCTCCAACTTCGCGCTGTTCGAGCTGCTGGAGCAGTCGCAACGCGACGGCACGGCGGTCGTGAGATCGTCGAGGTTCCGCGTCGGAACGAGACTCGTGCGTCTCGCCCGGAGCGTGCTGCGCAAGGAAGTCATGTTCCACGCTCCCGGTGAGATCCTGGCGCGACAGGCGGCCGTGGAGAGATGGCGGGAGCAGCTGGCGCGGGGGCACGGCTCGGACGCGACCGCGCCGGCGCCGGACGCATTGAAGGTGACCTACGTGTTGCCCGAGCTGCGGCTGTCAGGTGGCGCCCTCGTGGTCATGCAGCTCGTCAGCGAGCTGAGAGTGCTCGGTGTCGATGCCCGTATCGCCGCGCTCAAGGACACGCGGCGCGAGGTGTTCCGCTGGCGGCTCCTCGTTCGCCCTCGCATCTTCCGCAGCGTCGAGCACATGACCGAGCGAATGCCGCAGGCGGATGTCGTCGTTGCGACGCATTGGAGCAGTGCCCCTTGGGTCCGAAAGCTGGTCGACGAGCGCCGCGCGAGGGAAGCGGTCTACTTCGTGCAGGACTACGAGGCCTGGTTCTATCCCGAGGCGGACGCGGAAAAGCGCGCCCGCGTGAAGCGCACGTACGGATTGATCCCGCACAAGATCGTGACATCCGAATGGCTACGCAACATGTTGCAACAAGATGGATCCGAGTCCGAGAAGATTCCGCTCGGGCTTGGATCTCGGCTTCTTCTACCCCCGCGCCGTCGAACGCGACGTCCGGCCGCTCATATTGGCGATGGCGCGACCGCGGACCCCCCGTCGCGGCTTCGATGTCGTCGTCGCGGCACTCACGAAGGTTCACGAAGCGATGCCGTCGGTCGACATCGTGCTGTTCGGCGAGGACCTCGGTGACCTCACCCTGCCCTTCCCGTATCGCGGCGAGGGCATGATCACCGATCACGAGCGTCTGGCCCGGCTGTACTCGAGTGCGCAGGTGCACTTCGACGGGTCCGACTTCCAGGCGTTCGGCCTCCCGGCGCTCGAAGCGATGGCGTGCGGTGCGGTGTCCGTGCTCACGGACGTCGGTGGCGTACGCGAATACGCACGAGACGAGGAGAACTGCCTGCTCGTCCCGCCGCGCGACCCCGACGCGGCGGCGCAAGCCATCCTGCGTCTGCTCTCGGACCAGGCGCTCCACGCGCGCCTGCGGGACGGTGGGCTCGAGACGAGCCAGGACGCTTCGATGACACGTGTGGCGCGTGCGACCCTCGAGTTCTTCGAGAAGGTCGTGGTGTCATCGGACCCTGGTCGGGGCCCGCTCAGGGTCGATCGGGGCGGCCGTCACTGAGCATTTGGCGGAGGTGCCGCCAGGAGCGAGACGCCGCGCGCATCGTCCATGCCCGTGGGCTCTGCCCGCCTGCGCGATCAGTCCGTCCGAGCTCTCGGCGCCGATCACGAATCGTGAAGTACTTCTCCATCCAACCCGCAACGGCCCGCGCGGTGGCGCGGTTCCGCGCGAAGCGTTCGGGCTCGCACGATGCGAGGCGCGGCGGGTCGTCCGGCCCCATCCACTTCGCAAGGAACCGCCGCCGGTTGAGCGTCCAGAGCTGCTGCGAGTCGTCGAGGCGCGAAGCGGTGGCGTGGCCGACGTGCTCCACCAGCACCCGCTGGTCGAAGACGACGTCGAGGTCGTTCGCCCAGGCCTTGAAGCACAGATCGACGTCCTCTCCGCTCGCGATCTCGTACTCCTCGCCCCAGCGGCCCAGCGCGAGCATCAACTCGCGTCGCATCAGGTAGACGACGCCGGCGGGTGGCGCGGAGAACGGATCCAGGACCTCGACGGTGTGCCCGGGCTCGGAGCGAACGGTGGCGGGATTCGTCGCCACGGTAAGCGCCGGCACGACGATCGCGGCGCGCGGGTGCGCGCGTGCTGTTTCGAGGAGCCTCGATGCCCAGGCGGCAGGGACGACCGCGTCGTTATTGCAGAAGACGACGAACTCGGCGCGAGCGTCCATGAGCCCCTGGTTCATCCCCCGCGCGAACCCACGGTTCTCGGCGTTCAGGATCGCCCGGTCGGCGGCCGTGCGCGGATAGTCCGCCGCGTCTTGCTGTGATCCGTTGTCGACGATGATCAGCTCGTACGGAACATCCGTGTGCTGACGTACCGAGTCGACGAACACCCGTGTGTGATTGAGGTTGTCCCACGCGAGGACGACGACGGAGAGGTCCGGCGAAGCGGTCGACTGCGCGATTCCATCGCCGGCGTCCCGTTCCATCACGCGTCACAGTAGTTCGCGTCGAAGGTGACCCCGGCCCGGGGCGCGTCGCTTCCAAGATCTGCATCACCGCCCCATTCCACAGGCACGCGGCGCCTGGGTAGAGTTCGTCGCCTTGGCAAGGACAGACCGCATCGAAGACGCCGTGAGCTCGCGCGAACTTCCCCTTCCGACGTTCCTCATCATCGGCGCGCAAAAGAGCGCGACGCGGTGGTTGCGTCTGAACCTCGGTCTCCACCCCGACGTGTTCGCGCATGCGACCGAGGTGCAGTTCTTCAACAACCGCCAGCGGTTCGGCGAGCTCGGTGTCTCTTGGTACCGCGCGCAGTTCGAAGGCTGGTCCGATGAGCCGTTCGTCGGCGAAGCGACACCCGGCTACATGTTCTGGCGGCACCGACCCGTCGTCTGCGTCGAGCGGATCGAGAGCGTGGTGCCCGACGTCCGGTTGATCGCGCTCTTGCGCAACCCGGTCGACCGGGCGCACTCGGCCATGGTGCACCACATCGCGCACGGCAAGCTCCCGAAGGACGCCGATCTCCTCGAGCTCGTTCGGGCGACCCCGCCCGAGCGCGATCCGCTCGGCATCATCACCGGTGGCTGGTATGCCGCCAGCCTGGAGCCGTTCCGCGAGCGCTTCGGCGACCAGCTGCTCGTCCTCTTGCACGATGACGTCAACAACGACCCTCGCGGCCTCTACGAACAAGCACTCCACCACATCGGCGCGGCGCCCGGCTTCGTGCCCGCCGACCTGGAGCACGTGCGTTTCAGCTATCGAGATCGCCGCGGCTTCGACCCCGACACGAAGCAACCTCTGACGCTGGAACAGCGACGAACGCTCTATGAGTACTTCGCCGCCGATGTCGTGAAGCTCGAGCAGATGCTCGGCCGAGATCTCTCGCACTGGGACCCCGAGCACTCGTCGCATTGATGATGGTGCGCGGGCCGGCAATGCGCAGCGTCGACGTACCGGCCGCGTCCCGCGGGTGAGCGGCGGGACCTATCTCGCCGGTGTCGGGACGCTCGTTGCGGTCATCGGTGTCGTAGGCCTGGCCGCGCGCCGACTGAGGGCCCGTCTCTTCCCCGCCTGGTCGGGAGCCCTCGGTCTGCTCGCGGCGTCGGTCATCGGCGTCGCGCTGCTCATCACGCTCGCGCAAGTCGTCGGAACCTTCGGTCAGTTCCGCCGGCTGCCCCTGGTTGTGGCCGCGCTGGTCGTCGGCCTCGCGGTGTGGTTGCTGACGCGGGCGCCGCGCGCTTTCGCGGAGCCACCTCGCCCGAGCCGGCGTCTGCACGTGGCGGTGGTGCTGGTGTTGCTCGTCGCGATCACGCCGTGGTTGGCGCGGGCCCTCGGCGCGCTCGGGACGGGCGTGTTGGGATACGACTCGCTCAACTACCACCTCCCCTTCGCGGCGCGCTACGTCCAGTCCGGTCACGTCCAGTCGCTGGTGTTCACCTTCCCGGGCCTCGAGACCGCCTTCGATCCCGCGAACTCCGAGCTGCTCCATGGCGTCGGCATCCTCGCCCTGCGCCACGACACCCTCTCGCCATTGCTGAACCTCGGCTGGGTCGCTCTCGCGCTGCTCGCCGCCTGGTGCATCGGCCGGAACCGGAACGTCGCGCCGCTGACGCTCGGCGCGGCTGTCGCCGTGCTCGCGTCTCCACAGTTCGTCGCGTTCCTCGCCGGGCGCGCGACGAACGACATCGCGGGCATCGCGCTGTTCCTCGCGGCACTCGCGCTGCTCCTCAACGGCGAAGACTCGCGATGGGCGATCGCGCTGGCGGCACTTGCCTGCGGCTTGGCGCTCGGCACCAAGCTCACAATGGTGATACCGATCGCCGCGCTCACGGTCGGGGTGATCGTGATCGCGCGCGGCGCGGCACACGCGTCGTGACCGCCGGTACATGGCTGGCGGGCCTCGTCGTGGGGGGTGCCTACTGGTACGTGCGCAACCTCGTCGCCGTAGGGAGCCCGATCCCCCCACTCCATTTGGGGATCGGGCCGATCTCGTTCCCGGTCACCCACTTCGCGCGGCCGTATGGCGCGTTCACGGTGGCGCACTACCTCGGTGACTTCGGCGTGTGGCGCTCGTGGTTCCTGCCGGGGCTGCGCGCGGACCTGGGCTGGGGCTGGCCCGTCGTGGTGGGCCTCGGCGCGATGGGGTCGTTGCTCGCGCTCGTGCGCGGAGACCGTATGTTGCGCATGTTCGGAGCCGTCGCGGTCGTGTCGTTCCTCGGCTATCTCGTGACGCCGTTGAGCGCCGGTGGACCAAAGGGTCGCCCGATACTGTTCGCGAGCGACCTGCGGTTCGGGTTCCCGGCGCTCGTGCTCGGGCTCGTGTTGTTGCCGCTCGTCGTCTCGCGGACGTCACCGTTCGGACGGATCTGGCTGCCGGCGTTGGTCGGCATCGCGCTCCTGAACGACGCGCTGTACGCGACTGACCGACATCGGCGGGAGTCTGTTGGCGGGCGCGCTCGCGGTGCAGCTCGTGGTGCTCGGCATCGTGTTCGCGCTCACCCGTTCTCGCGCCGCGCCGGCCGAATCGAACGCTCGTTGCAGCGAGTTGTGTCCTCGTGCTCGTCATCGGTGCCGGCGCGGGCTGGGTGGTGCAGCATTCCTATCTCTCGGACCGCTATTCGGACGTCGCCCACGATCTGCCCTACGCGAGCGCCCCGCGGGCGGAGCTCGTGGCGCTCTACGGGTGGGTGCGGCATGTCTCGGATGCGCGGATCGCGCTCGGCGGCCTCGGGATCTCCTATCCGCTGTTCGGCGCGGACCTGTCCAACCATGTCCAGTACATCGGCCACAAGGGACCGCACGGCGCCTTTGATCGGGTGAGCACCTGCCGGGAGTGGCGGCAGCTCCTGAACGAGGGTGACTACGACTACGTGGTGGTCAGCGCCAACACACGCGCGGCGAAGGAGCCGGTCGAAGCAGAGTGGACACGCTCGGATCCTGCCGCGGCGGTGGTACTCCGCGTCGGCACCGCGTCCGTGTTCCGCGTGTCGGGCACATTCGACGCCGACGGATGCGGGTGAACGCGCGATCGCCAGCTAGATGCGGTCCTCGGCCACCGCGTTGGTGACCCAGGGGATCACCTCGTCGAGCATCTCGCTCAGGCTCGTCGTGGCTTCGAACCCGAGGACGCGTGACGCCTTCTCCGTCGCCGGAACACGGCGCTGCACGTCGTGCTCGAACGGCGTGTCGGCGACCCAGCGCAACGGCACGTCGTCGCCCTTGATCTTGTGCCAGATGAGCTCCGCGAGCTCGAGCACCGTCGTTGATTCCTTGGTCGAGAGGTTGAAGTCCTGGTTCAGCGCGTCGGGATGCTCGATCGCGGTGGCGATGCCCTTGGCGAGGTCGCCGCCGTAGGTGTAGTGGCGCACCTGGGTGCCGTCACCGAGCAGGTGCAACGGGTCTTGTCCCTTCACGATCTTTTGCACCAGGTCGGGCACCACGTGGCTCATCGCGAGCTTCACGTTCCCGCTCAGCACCTCGACCTCGCCGAGGGCGCGGGCCTCGCCGACGCCGACACAGTTGAACGGGCGCACGATCGTGTACGGAAGCCCGTACTGGTCGGAGGCGGCGTGCGCGAAGTACTCGACCGCGAGCTTCTGGAACCCGTAGGAGGAGATCGGCGGAGGAATCTCCCGCTCCTGGCCCTCGGGCGACGGCCAAGAGGTCGCGGACTCGAAGACCATCGACGAGCTCAGGTAGGTGACCTTCTTGAGATGCCCGTCGTTGAACGCCTTGATCGCGGCATCGCACGACGCGGCGATGATCCGCTCGTTGGTCGCCAGCAGGTCGTACGCGTAGGTGTGGAAGTAGGAGATCCCGCCGATCATCGCGGCGCCCGCGACGAAGTGATCGGCATCGGCGAGCAGCTCGACCATGAGATCGACGTCGCGCACGTCGCCCGCGACGAATCGGTATCGAGGATCACTGTCGTAGGAACGGGTGACCGGCCCGTACTTCGAGTGGTTGTCGATCCCGACGACCTCGTGACCACGCGCCAAGCAGCTCTTGCACGACGTACCCGCCGATGAAACCGGCCGAGCCGGTGACGACGATCCTGCTCATCTGATCCTCGATCCGAACGCGTAGAAGTACCAGTGCAGATAGCGCGGGAGCCACGCCCACACGCGGAAATTCGAGGTGCCGGTGGTGCGTTCCAGCCAGATCGTCGGGATCTCCGCGACGGGGAGCCGGCGACGGCGGGCCTTGACCACCAGCTCGATGGCGATCTCGAACCCGGCATCGGATTCGATGCCGACCTCTTTGACGAACGCGCGGTCGTAGGCCTTGAACGAGCTGGTCGCGTCGTGCGTGCCGACGCGCGCGAACCAGCACAACGAGAGCCCCGCGAGCCGGGACATCGTCGACTTGATGAACGGCGCACCGATCTGACTCCCGCCGGCCATGTACCGGCTCGCGGCCGCGACCACGACACCGCGCTGCACGAGCCGGGCCGAGCGTGTCCACCTGGGTGGGGTCGTCGGAGCCGTCGGCCATGGTGACGACCGCGACGTCGGCCGACGCGTGCTCGATGCCATAGCGGATCGCGTGCGCAGGTCCGCGTCCGAACGTGTTCAGCGTCGGGACGACGCGAGGGTCGTCGCCGCGCGTACTTCTCCGGCGTGCGGACGCGTCGTGTCGTCCAGCGAGTCGTAGACCACGAGGATCTCGAACGGCAGCGTGATCGCCGCGCAGAGGCGGTCGAGACACGCGACGACGCTGTCGCCCTCGTTGTATACGGGGATGACGACCGAGACGCTAGGTGTCACACACGCTCGCCGTTGCCGAGGAGGTTCCAGACGTCGACGACGGGCGTCGTGCCGTCGAGCGTCGAGTACGCCGCATGCGGTGTCGCGATCACGAGCAGATCGGACTCCGCGAGGACGTCCTCGAGGGGCCACAGCTCCATGTCGCCCTCGACGAAGGGGTCGGTGCAGAGCACACGCGCGGCCCGAAATCGCAAGAGGCGCTTCAGCTTGTAGCTCAAGCTGTCGCGGGTGTCGTCGGACTCCGCCTTGAACGACATGCCGAGGATCCCGACGGTCATCGACGAGAGCTCGTACTCGCGCTCGAGTCGAGCGACGATGTACATGGGGAGGCCCTCGTTGATCATCATGCTCGCGTGGCCGAGCGTGAAGTTGTTGTTGTTGAAGGCCGCGAGCTGCATCGTGTCCTTCAACAGACACGGCCCGGCGGCGAGACCGGGGCCCGGCATGTCGGCCGCGCGCGGGTAGTCCTCTTCAGCGCGGCGCGGATGCGTGCGAAGTCGAGACCGAAGTCGTTGGCGATCATGAACATCTGGTTGGCGGCCGCGAACTTGATGTAGCGCCAGGTGTTCGTGAAGAGCTTGGCAACCTCGGCTTCCTCGGGCTCGAGCCGAATGAGCGACGGCGCGATCGCGCTGAACAGCTGGTCGGCGCGCTTGGCCGCCGCGCTCGGTGCGTGCGGAGATGATCTGCGGCAGGGTGTGCAGCTCTTCGAGCGCGTGGCCCTCCGCGATGCGTTCCGGGCAGAACGAGACGTCGATGGTCCGGTGCGCCGCCAGGAGCAGCTTCTCGACCATGCGTGTGACGCCCGGGTACACGGTGCTCCGCAACACGAGGTGGTGACCGTCCCGGAGCTGATCGAGCAGCCCTTCGACGACGTTCAGCACGAAGCTGGGATTCGGGTTCAGGTGCTCGTCGACAGGCGTCCCCACGACGATCATCACGTGCTCGCACTCGCCGACCGCGCTGGAGTCGGTGGTCGCGGTGAGCCGGTCGCTCGGCGATCATGCGCTCGAGCAGCTCGTCGGCGCCGCGCTCCCGGAACGGCATCTTCCCGCTCCGCACCAGCTCGACCGCATTCGCGTCGCGGTCGTAGAGAGTCACCCTGAGGCCGGCATCCGCGAACGCGAGCCCCACCGGGAGCCCCACCCGCCCGCAGCCCCCGACGATGACGACGTCCCGGGCGAAATGCATCCCTGTCCCCGTTCCTTCCCACGTCACCAACCGTAGAAAGGGTAGCCACTGCGCGTCGCCTCCCGAAAGACCTGGACAACACGTTGCATGTGGGACCATCCACTTTGTGTCTCGGCGGCAACGAGACCTGGGCCGCAGGCGGAGATGCGGGCTATCGCGTGCGCGTGCCTTGACAACTGTTGGCAACTTCTCCGACGTGGTTGACAAGGGTCGACATTGGACTGAGAGTGTTGTCGGCCGGAGCACCGGACGGATGACGATCGCGCCGGTGTCGCCGACGCTTGTGCCTTACGCAGGGGGAAATCAAAGAATGCGCCACGGCATCTTTCGTTCGTCGGTCGCGGCCGCGCTCGGCCTTACCATCGTGAGGATCGCCGCTCCGGCTGCAGCGATCGCCAACGCCTGACGGTCAACGAGCTCGGGAACCTTCTGTCGTGGCCATACGAGTGCTCGCCGAGGGCGCTCTTCCGCGAGGGATGCCGCCACGGCGCGGCGAGGACGGCGGGAACCGCACCGTGCATCGTCGTGGTCGACGCTTGCGCCGCGGGCTGCTCCTTGGGACTTCGTCCCTACTCATCGGCCTCCTTGTCATCGTGCCGCGTGCCGCGGTCTGGTGCTGCGACTACGAGGTCAGGCGGCTCGCTGGCGGTGAGGCCGGGGATCATGGCGGGCGGCGTGCACACTTGTGCGTTGTTGCCCGCCGGCACAGTCCAATGTTGGGGCCGCAACGTCTTTGGTCAGTTGGGCGACGGAACGACGACAAATTCGTCGACGCCGGTGAACGTGAGCGGGCTCAGTGGTGTCGTCGCTATTGCGACAGGTGGCGCGCACACGTGCGCCCTGTTGACCGGCGGGGGCGTCAAGTGCTGGGGCTTCAACAAGTATGGCGGTTTGGGCAACGGCACGACGACCAATTCGTCGATACCGGTCACCGTGAGCGGGTTGAGCGGAGCAATCGCGATTGCAGCTGGTGATTCCCATAGCTGCCGCGCTGTTGGTCAGCGGTGAGGTGCGGTGTTGGGGAGACAACGCCTACGGCCAGCTGGGGAATGGCACCATGGCTGACGCGTCGACTCCCGTGCCGGTAATTGGGTTGCAGAATGCCGTTGCACTGGGCGTCTCAGGCAACATCTCGCATTCGTGCGCGTTGCTCGGGAATAGAACCGTCAAGTGCTGGGGCGGGAACTTCAATGGCCAATTGGGGAACGGCACGACCACTGATTCGTCCACGCCGGTGTTAGTGAGCGGCCTCACGAGCGTCGCTGAGATTGCGGGGGGCTTGTACCACGAGTGCGCGCGCGTCGCGAACGGCACCGCAAAGTGTTGGGGTGCGCGGCTCGGGAACGGCTGGACGTCTGATTCGTCGACGCCGCGACCAGTGGCTGCACTGACGAACGTCGCGGATATCGCAGGCGGCGGTCCGGAGACGTGTGCGGTGATGGCAACCGGAACGGCTGCGTGTTGGGGCGCTAACTCGTATGGTGAGCTGGGCAATGGTACGCAGACGAATTCGTCGACGCCGGTGGCGGTGACAAGCTTGGGAAGCGTCGCGGCGATCGCGGTCGGCTCCGCGCATGCGTGTGCGTTGTTGTCCAATGGGACGGCAAAATGCTGGGGTTACAACATCTTCGGCCAGTTGGGCAACGGCACCACCACAGATACGTCGACGCCGCGAGCGGTGAGTGGTCTCGCCGGAGCAACTGCCGTCGCGGCCGGTAGTTCACATACGTGCGCGCTCGCGAGCAACGGTACGGTGAAGTGCTGGGGCCGCAATCTCTACGGCCAGCTCGGCAATGGCACGACGATCAACTCCTCGACGCCCGTCGCCGTGAGCGGCGTCAGCGGCGTTGCCGCGGTGGCAGTGGCGGGCGGTGATCATTCGTGCGCGTTGCTCACGGGTGGGACGGTCAAGTGCTGGGGCCGGAACGATTCGGGTCAGCTGGGCAATGGCACGAAGACCAATTCCTCGACGCCGGTCGCCGTGAGCGGGCTGACGGGCGTGAGCGCGGCCGTGGCGGGCGGTGATCATTCGTGCGCGTTGCTCACGAATCGGGACGGTCAAGTGCTGGGGCCGGAACATTTCAGGTCAGCTGGGCAATGGCACGACGAACAATTCCGTCGACGCCGGTCGCCGTGAGCGGCCTGAGCGGCGTTGCCGCGGTAGCGGCGGGCGGTGATCATTCGTGCGCGTTGCTCACGGATGGGACGGTCAAGTGCTGGGGCCGGAACGCTTCGGGTCAGCTCGGCAATGGCACGACGACCAATTCCTCGACGCCGGTCGCCGTGAGCGGCCTGACTGGCGTGAGCGCGGCAGCGGCGGGCGGTGATCATTCGTCCGCGTTGCTCACGAATGGGACGGTCAAGTGCTGGGGCCGGAACAATGCTGGTCAGCTCGGCAACGGTGCATTGATCTGCGGGCATGTTTGCGGCGCGCCGGATCCCAACTCGTCGATACCGGTGGCCGTGCTCAACCTCAGTGACGCGGTCGCGATCACCGCCGGAGGCGGGCATTCGTGTGCGCTTGTCGTCGACGGAACGGGCCGATGCTGGGGCGCCGGTTACTCCGGTCAAATCGGAACGCCGCTCGGCCGTTCCCATGACGTCTCCCGTCGTCGTCAATTCACTCACCGGCGCCTCGGCGATCGCCGCAGGAGGGCTCCACACGTGCGCGTTGGTCGCCGGCGGAGCCGTGAAGTGTTGGGGAGACAACTTCTACGGCCAGCTCGGCGACGGCACCACCACCGCCTATACCTCGAGACCCGTCGCCGTGACCGGCTTGAGCCTTGGTACCGGTCCCATCGCAACGACCGCCGGTCAGTTCCATTCGTGCGGGCTGGTGGCGAACGGGAGGCTCAAGTGCTGGGGTCTGAACGGTTCCGGGCAGTTGGGGAACGGCACGACCATGAATTCGTCGGCGCCGGTGAGTGTGAGCGGTCTGTCGAACACGGTCGCGATCGCGGCCGGTGGTTCCCATTCGTGCGGGCTCTCGGTGAGCGGGACGGTCATGTGTTGGGGAGCGAACAGTTCCGGGCAGTTGGGGAACGGCACCACCACGAACGCGTCGGCGCCGGTGAGTGTGAGCGGTCTGTCGAACGCGGTCGCGGTCGCGGCCGGTGGTTCCCATTCGTGCGCGCTGTTGGCGGACGGGACGGTCAAGTGCTGGGGTCTCAACAGTTCCGGGCAGTTGGGGAACGGCACGACCACCAACTCGTCGACGCCGGTGGCGGTGAGCGGCCTCAGCGGGGTGGTCGCGATCACGGCGGGCTTTACGCATTCGTGCGCGTCGCTGTCGGACGGAACGGTCAAGTGCTGGGGCCGCAACCTGTCCGGGCAGCTGGGGAACGGCACCACGACCAACAGCTCGACGGCAGTCCCGGTGAGCGGCATCACCGGCGCGGCCGCGGTCGCGGCCGGCGGTGGTCATTCTTGTGCGTTGTTGGCGGGCGGGACCGTCAAGTGTTGGGGCGCGAACAGCTCCGGGCAGTTGGGCAATGGCAATACCACGAATGCGTCGGCGCCGGTGAGTGTGAGCGGCCTGTCGAACGCAGTCGCGATCGCGGCCGGTGGTTCCCATTCTTGTGCGTCGTTGGCGGACGGGACGGCCAAGTGTTGGGGTGCCAACAGCGCCGGGCAGTTGGGCAATGGCAGATATCACGAATGCGTCGGCGCCGGTTCCGGTGAGCGGCCTTGCCGGTGCGGCCGCGATCGCTGCCGGTGGTTCCCATTCCTGTGCGCTGTTGGCGGCTGGGACTGTCGACTGTTGGGGCGCAAACAGTTCCGGCGAGTTGGGGAACGGCACCACCACCAATGCATCCACGCCCGTGCATGTTGGTGTCGCGACGGCGCCCACGAACGTCACCGCCACCGCCGGAACGGGCAGCGCAACGGTGAGCTGGACGGCGCCGTCATCGAACAACGGCTCGCCGATCTCCGGCTACGTGATCACACCGTACGTCGGACAGACCGCGCTGCCGCCGCGTCGCTACGACTCGACGGCGTTGAGAGAAACCGTGACCGGGTTGCAGAAAGGCCAGATGTATCGGTTCAAGGTGGCGGCGATCAACGCCTGGGGCGACGGTCCCGACTCAGTGTCGTCCAATGCCGTAGCGCCAAAATAGCGAAACTCGGCCCGAAGCATGAGGTTGAAGTGTTTGTGGCCGCGCGGCGCGCCGAACCTTTCTTGCTTCGGGACTCGGGGACGGGTCAGCTCGGACGGCGTCTCAGGCGTCGGCGGCGACCGGAGCTTGGCGCCGCGGGAAGGCTCTCGACCTCCAGTCTCGCTTCGGCATCCAGGGCGGCGTAGAGCGCGTTGAACAGCGCGCGCCGACGTAGGAACGCAGCTTCGTGACCGACGATGCCGTTGTAGACGACACCGACCGCGATCAAGCGTTCAGGGTCCGCGAACGCGAAGGACGCTCCGACGTGACGGGACCCCGTTTGGTGGTCCAGCTGAGCGGGCGATACGGCTCACGATCGAGCACACGGTGGACGCCGGCAGTGTGAGGCCGGCCTGCTGGCGGTCTCGTGCCGTGAGCACGGCGGTGTAGAACTGCGCGAGGTCGCGAGCACTGGTGTATCCGCCGTGTGCCGGGTTCGTCTCTTTGCACACGCGTTCGCTGCGTTCGAACAGCATGGGGAAGCCGCCGAGATTGCGCATGTCGACATTTACGCCGAGACGCGGGAGCAGTCGTCGATATTGGTCGGGTGACATCCCGATCCATGTTGACTGCAAACCAATAGAGTCGAGCACTGCACGGCGAAGGTGTTCGCGGAGCGGTTCACCGGTGATCGACTCGATGAGCCACCCGAGGATGGCCATCCCGCGTCCTTGCTGTAGGCAGGTTCGCCTCCCAGGCGCCATCCGGGTGGTCGCTGGGTTCGAGCGACGAGGCCACGGCGTTTCGCCGGCGGCGCCATTTCCATCTCGCCCGCCATCGGGCGATGCAGTCCTGCGGTGTGGGTCAGCACGTGCCGCAACGTGACGCCACCGGCGAGAACACCGAGATCGGGAAGATGCGTCTCGAGTGGTTCGTCGAGTGTCACGGAGCCATTGGCGACGAGTCGTGCCACCGCGAGGCTCGTGACCGGCTTGATCGTGCAATAGACGCGGAACATGTGTTCAGTCGACATGGGCGCGACCAGGTCAATTTTCGCCGACAGCGAGATCGAGAACGCGTTCACCCGCCAACTCGACCGCAATCTGCGCTCCGAGGGTGAACAGTCCCTCGTCGATTTGCGTTGCAAGCGGCGGCGCGTGCGCTCGAACGAGAGTGTCACGTTCGCCATGTAAGTGCCGCAACTTCGTTCATCGCGGCGGCGAACAGCGGATCAGCGTCGAGGTCACCCAGAACTGCCAGCGCGAGGGCGTATCGGCCGGTGGCCATTTCTGCCGCGTGGAACTCACGGCTCTCGGAGATGCCCGCAAGCGCGGCCATCGGACCGATGTAGCCGTCACTGACCCGTCTTCGATGGCCTCGAGAATGCTGAGTTCGCCGGCACGTACATCTGCCATCGCTCGGTACGCAACGTCGACTACGACATCTGGGTCCTCGATCGTGCCGAGGCGCTCTTCAACGAGGTGCCCGTCATCGAACCGCGAGGTGTGGGTGACGTCGCCGAAGGGACCTTGGCGATAGCGGTACTGGACGGCGAACGTGCAACCTGGCACGGTGCGCATGGATCGCCGGTTCAATGCCATCTCGCCCAGCCAGTCCCTGATCCCGAGCGGGAACGGGACGCCGGGCACCGGCCAGATCCGGGTACAGCAGGACCTCCCGGTTGGTGGCGAGCCGTGTGACGACCGCCCCCATGTTCGTCAGGCAGGCCAACGGCGCTCACGGCTGTGTTCACGCCTGCGGCGACGAACTGCAACATCAACTACCCCAGCGTGGTCGACTTCCACTGCGGAAGCTGATCAAGCAGGGCAGCACGTGAAGTGTCCGGGGGCGGGCTGCGGTCCGCCCCCCAAACGCGTCCCCCAGGCGAACGGGCACCGAAGACCTCATCGAATATGTTGCGAGTCGTGCCCCGCTTCTTCGCCCCGCTTCTCCTCGGGTCCGCGCTCGTCGTCGCGGGCATGTTGCCGGCTCCCGCGGGCGCACAGGAGTCCGGCACGGGCACCGACATCGGCTCGGGTCTCGTGGTGCAGGGTGTGACGATCACCGGGCCATGTGTCCGCGCCACGCGCAAGCTCGACGATCGGCAGGCGGCGGCCTTCCTGCAGCCGTGGCTGCCGAATGCGATCTTCGGGAAGCCGGTCGTGGAGGACCCGCCGGCCGCGCTGCCCGTGTGTCGCGTCTCGGTCCGATATTCGGCCGCGGGCCAGCCCGTCAAGCCGATGCAGGTCGACTACGCGTCGGACGGCAAGACGGCGTGGGTGGCGTTGCCGCCGCAGGCCCTCTGGCCCGGAGTATTCGTGAGCGTGCACCGCTGGACGGTCGCGCTCCCGAGAGCGGTTGAGGCGTTCGCGGGCAAGGCCGAGCCGCTGCCGGTGACGACGACGCCGTCCTCGACACCGACCTCGAACGGCATTGCCGCACCGGCCGGGGAGAACACATCGAGCTCGGATGATTCCGCCGCGCCGTGGATCATCGTCGCGGTCGTCGTCGGGATCGGTCTGCTGCTCGGCGGGATCGGCTACGCGGTCAGGCGCCGGCGTGTGGCCGCGGCCGCACCCGACGGCGCACCGTCCTGACGATCGACCGCCTCGGTATCCCGGTGACTCGGCATCCCTCGACGACGCGTCGGCGTCCGGCACCAGCGGCGCCGAGACTGCTCGTGACATTCGCATCCGCGCTCGCGGCGCTCGTCGCCGGGTGCTCGTCGTCGTCGCCGTCGACGACTGCATCGAGCACCTCGACGACGCCACCGACCACCTCGGCCACCGCACCGAGCACCTCGACGACCATCTCGGACCAGGTCGCGCCCATCGACGGCACCGGCGAGCAGGTGGTGCAACTTCCGGCCAACGTCGAGCTGCCCCTCATCGTGCACGCGAGCTACAGCGGAGGCGGCAACTTCGTCGTCAACAGTCGGACTGCCGACGGCGTCGACACCGGCGTCGTCGCGAATTCACTCCGCACATACGAGGGCACCTTCCCCATCGGATTCGTGGACCCGAAGAACGCGCCCACGGCCGCGCTCCACGTGGTGGCGGATGGCCCGTGGCATCTCGACATCGCCCCCGCGGCCCTCGCGCCGCGCCTCGAGAGTGGTGGCGTCCGCGGTGACGGCGACGCGGTGCTCGTGTACCCGGGGCCCAAGGCTCGGTTCCACGTCACCCACACCGGCGACTCCTCGTTCGTGCTGCGTACCTACGGGAACGCCAACCTGACATTCGCTCGCGCGGCCGGTGGTGCCGACGGCGTCGTGACGTTCGCCGCCGGCCCGCTCTTCATCGCCGTCACCACCGTCGGAGTCTGGTCGATCGCGCCCGCTTGATCTGCGAAGACAGGGTCCTTGGGCGCCGAAGAAGGGCCTCCAGTCTCGGGCGGTTCGCGCCGATCCTCCCGTTCGTATGTCTCTCACGCGACGTGAAGTGTCACGCCCATCACTCATCCGGCGTGACGACGTCGTCCAGCGGGTCGGAGACCTCGAGCGCATCGTCGACGAGCTCGGCCGGCTTCGGGTCGAAGGCACCGGCGCGCCGCTCCAGGCGCACGGCCGACGCCCGTCCGCCATGACGCGAGAGCACGCCGTCGCCCTCACGGCCGCGATGTATCCGGGAGAGTCCGCGCGCCGGTGGCGCCGCTCGGCGCCGGGTCGACAGGGTGCGCTGCCCGTGCGTCTCTTCTTCGTGCTCCCCACCGACGAACGCCCTCGCTGGAAGTAGCGAGCAGGGCCACCGTCGCGACGGTCGCGCCGAACGCCGCTCCGGTCGACACCGATGAGTTCTGTCGATGCTGTGCGTCTCTTTCCTCACGAGTCGACAAACGCGAGACATCGAGGAGCGCTGATGACGGTGGATCTGGAACCCGCGACCCGACGGATGGCTGCGCTGATCGAAGGCGTGCCGGAGGAGCTGCTCGACGCTGCCGACGCCGTGCCCGGAGTACCGGGTCGGCGACCTCGTCGACCACGTCGGCGGCCTGGCGCTCGCGTTCACTGCGGCGGCGACGAAGGCAATCGGTGAGGCCGGTGCCCAGGGGCCGTCCGGCGATGCGTCCCGCCTCGGCGCGGACTGGCGGACCCGCATTCCACGCGATCTGGCCGCGCTGGCCGCGGCGTGGCGCGACCCGGCGGCGTGGTCCGGGATGACCAAGGCCGGCGGGGTCGACCTGCCGGGTGAGGTCGCCGGCCTCGTTGCCTTGGACGAGGTCGTCATCCACGGTTGGGACGTGGCGCGCGCGACCGGACAGGCGTACACGTGCGAATCGCCACAGCTCGAAGCCGTGCACACCTTCGTCGCACAGTTCGCCGGCTCCGGACAGGACAGCGGAGGGCTCTTCGGGCCGGCGGTCGCGGTGCCCGATGACGCACCACTGCTCGATCGCGTGATCGGTCTCACCGGCCGTGATCCCTCCTGGTCGGCGCGCTCGAGATTCACGGGTCGTCGGTGCCGCCGCGGCGGCCGTGCTTCCAGTAGCCGCGCACGACGGCCTGGCCGCGCGGGAAGCCCCGCTCCTCGAAGAGATAGCGACGCATGCGTTGCACCGCGGCGGCTTCCCCGGCCGCCCACACCGCCGCGGCCGGGTCCAGGTCGGCGCGGCGGACCGCCACGACGAACGCGTCGCCGGAAGGCGCATCGTGCGGGAGGTCGTGCCATGTGACGGTCGCGCGGGGATGCTCGGGAAGCGCGAGCCGCGCGTCCGGGTGCGCGACCTCGATGTGCACCTGTACCGGCGTCGTCGCGGGCAGGACCTCGAGGAGCTGGCTGATGGCCGGGATCGCGGTCTCGTCGCCGGCGAGCAAGTAGGCGGCCACGTCGTGAGCGGCGTCGTAGCCGCGCCCGGGGCCGGAGATCGCCGCGACGAAGTCAGGTGCGGCCGCCGCGGCCCACTGCGACGCGGCGCCGCTGCCGTGCAGCACGACGTCGAGATCGAGCTCGAGGAGCGCCGCGTCGACGCGGCGAGGTGTGATGGTGCGAATGGTCGGTCGCCGGCCGTCGGCCTGGAGGAACTCGTTGCCCGTCCATGCGGGGATGACGAGCTCGTTCGTGCCCGGCGGCGGCAGGAGCAGCCTCACGCTCGCGGCCGGTTGCTCCACGGTCAGGCCTTCGAGCTCCGTGCCGGCCACCGTGACGCGGACCATCCGTGGGCTGAGGGCCTCGACGCGGCGCACGGCGACACGCCGGAACGGGGGCGGCTCACGCCGGCTGCGGCCGGCCGGTCGCGTCGGCTCGGAGCTACTCACCTATGCGGTCGAGGCGGGCGGTGAACACCCCGGCGTAGTCCCACACCATCTGCGCGCCGTCGAGCGAGCGTGTCACGACGACCTCCGGCGGCATCCCCTTGGGCCGCAGCACATGCATCCCGCTTTCGAAGGACGCGACGACGGTGATCTCGGTCGTGAAGTCGGACTGCATCACGTCGTGCACACCGTGTGCTTCCGTCCCGTCGCAGCGCATGTCGTGAATGACGCCGCTCGCGGTGACAACGAGCCGGTTGCCACACTGCTCGATCCGCTGCACCATCCCGAATGCAGGGTGGTCGTCGGCGGCGGGCGCGCCGTTCACGTCCACGGCAACGACCTGCCACACGCCGCGGAGATCGACTGCTCCTTCGACGAGCGGCTCGATGCACGCCGCGAGTACCGGCGGCGGGAGCTCGTCGCCGTAGCCGCCCGGTGGCGTGTGCGCGACCGGAATGTCGTCTGCGCGCACTGCGCCCTCGGTCGCCGTCGCGGACGTGTTGGCGTCGGACCCTGCCATGTGATTCCTCCGAGCCCCCGACGTCGCAGATCCGCGTGGAGGATAATCGGGGCGCCGGTTGGAGGCCCGGGTCAGTGCAGGAGCTCGAGGAGCTCGGCGCGTGTCGGCGTGGGCAGCGGCCTCGGCACCTGACCGGCGTACGGCGCGACGTGCTCCTTGAACTCGGGACGAGCGAACACCTCTTGCGGCAGCGCGAGACAGGTCAGCGTCTCGATCATCCCTCGGAAGACGACACCGTCCCGACCCATCGCGGCCGCGATCGACGCCATCATCGGATCCGGCTCCGGCGGCGCGCTGCCATGCCTGATCGCGTCCATCTCTGCGACGCGTACGCGATCGGCCGCGATCTGGTTCCGGTAGAACGGCGTGACGTGGGTCTCGGTCACCTCGTCGAAGCGGCGGACGAGCGAGTCCGCATCTTCGAGGCCCTCCCGTACGACGTCGCGGAGTCGCTGCGCGTGTATGAGGCCGATACTGATGCCGCGCCCCGCCGACGGGTTCGTACACGCCCACGCGTCGCCGACCGGGATCATTCCCGTCACGACCGGTCGATCGTCGACGACGTAACGGCGGTACTTGTCGAGGATGCCGCCCATGACCTCGATGCCCGTGATGCGCTCGCCTTCGAGCCACTGCGCATGGAGCGGACACGCGCGCACGACGCGTTCGAAGCAATCCGGATCGCGTAGAGGGCGCAAGTCGGTATCAGCCGACGCGCCGAACACGGTGACTGACCATGTGTTGTTGTCGCTCCGGAGTGTCAGCAACGACACCGAGCCCATCATGGAGAGCGGGGGCGCCATCGCGACGGGGTACTCGGGACCGCGGAAGTACCGGGTGTAGTAGACGAAACCGGAATCCTCCGACTCGACATAGGGAGTGGCGGCACCTTCGGTCTGGAGCCACTCCGGGAGCTTCGTGCGGCGGCCCATCGCGTCGACGACCAGGTCGGCCTCGACGTCTCGTTCGTCTTTGACATGCACGCCGGTGACGCGCGGCGCGCCGCCCGTCGTCGTATCTGCGCGGAGGCCGGTCACGATGACGCCCCGCCGGACGTCGACACCGTCGTGCTCGTCGGCTGCTCGCGCGAACACCGCTTCAACGGTCGGGCGCCGCGCGTTGACGAACCGAAAGCGTGCATCGTCGGGGAACGGCGACCGGTCGGTGATCGTCGGCGGGAGCGACGCGGTGGGATCGATCCATGTGCCGCCGGCATCGACCAGGCGATCGGTGAGTCCGGGAAGGTCGTCGTCCATGATCTGACGCGCCCGTGCGAACAAGTTGTGAGGCTGGTGGAACTGTGCGACGCCCCGGCGTGCCCAGCGGTCCCAGGCTTGGGCAGGGTCGTCGGGCACAGGCGCGCCATCGGCTTCGAGGACGGTCACGGCGTGCCCGTCACGCGGTGAGCAGCATCGCGGTCGCGAGGCCGAGGACGCTACCGCCACACACCACGATCGCCGCCATCTGTTCCTACCTACGGCTCATGCTCCGGGCAGAGCGTCTCCGTGCTCTTTCAGCACGCGCTTCGGGGCCTTCAATCGCCACGATTCGATGATCAGCTCGCGGAGCTCGTCCACGCCGACGGCCGCGAGGTTGACGAGCACCGTTGGATGGCCGTCGTAGTGCGGCGTGGTGAAGAACTTCTCCGGCTCCGACTCGAGGAGCATCTCCTTTTCCCCGAGGTCGGCGACGAACACGACGAGCCCACCCTCGGCCTCGCTGCGGATCCGTAGGAAACCCTTGTCCTTCACGCGAAAGCCCGGCGAGTTGAACCAGGGCTTCTCCGTCGTCTCGGGCAGCGAAAGTGCGATCCGGCGCACGTCCTTCTCGGTTGCCACGCCGGCAGCGTAGGTCCCGGTCGGCGGGGCAGAAAATTTTCCCTCCCGGATTCCGATGACTCGGCGGCTCGTTCGCCGTCTCATGTGTAGGTGCCAACCGGGCGCCGGAACCGGAACCAATTCGGAGGAGGACAACATGAACACTTCCGAGACCCGCATTCGGCGTCTGCTCGTTGTCGGTGGCATCGGAGCCGTTGTCGCCGCTGCCACGAACGCCGTCATCTATGGAATCGGCCGCGCCGCCGGGGTCGACTACGTGATCACCGCCACGAGCAAGGGCACCGAGAACGTGCACCTCGCCGACGTGTTGAGCCTGACGTTGATGTCGTTCGCGATCGGCCTCGCGGCTGCGGTGGTCGTGACATGGTGCAAGCGTCCGAGCCTGCGTGCGCTGCAGGTGCTCGGTGCCGGGCTGGCTGTGGTCAGCACGTACGGCGACTTCACGATCGACGGTGGCGCGGCAGCAACGGTGCTGCTCGCGTCGATGCACATCGTCGTCGGCGTGGTGTACATCGCGAGCCTCGAGGCCGTGCGGTCGTCGGCGACGCGTACGCGTGCGACGGTTGCAACTTCCGCCGAGCACGGGCGCGTCGAGACGGTCGCTGCGTAGCAACGCACGGCGATGCTCGAACCGGGACCGGCGCCTCACCTCGGGGCGCCGGTCTCGTTGTGGTTGGCTTGGGCGGTGCAACCCATGGGCGTCGCTCCCGCCGGGCCGTTGGACGTCCGCGCGGTGCTGCGCACCGAGCGGACGTTGCTCGTCGATCTGCTGCGCACGATGCAGGACGCCGACTGGCACCAGCCGACCGCGTGCCCCGCATACGACGTCCAAGGCATCGCCGCACACTTGCTCTGTGGCGATTTTTCGTTGCTCTCGAGACAGCGAGACGTGGCGCCGGACGGACTGCTCACTGTCGTGCACGCCGGCGCTGACTTCCGCTCCGCGGTCGACCGATTCAACGATCGCTGGGTCGAGGCGGTCGCGTTCTTCAGCCCGGCCGTGCTCATCGAGCTCTTGGATCTCACGGGGCACTGGACCGCCGATTGGTACGACCGGGTCGACCCGGCGTCGTCCGGGGAACCGGTCGGGTTCTTCAACGCGATCGGTCCCTCGCTGCAGGCACGGCGGGCACTGTCGTCTCCGTATTGGCAGATCGCCGCTCGCGAGTACTTCGAGCGATGGGTGCATCACCACCAGATCCGGCGGGCGCTCACGCGACCCGATCTCGACGAGGACGCGATCCTTGCTCCCGCGGCGGCCGCAGTCGTGCGCAGCCTCGCCGCGCATCTCGATGGGCTGGAGACGGGGCCCGGTGTGTCGGTGGTGTTCTCCGTGGAAGGGCTCACATCGTGGACGTTCGGTCGCGACCTCGAGACGTGGCAGCTCTTCGACGGTCGTGCCGGCGACGCCGTTGCCGAGCTGTCGATCGACCGCGCGGTCGCGACCCCGCTGCTCTCGCGCGGCCTCGGCGCGCGCGAGGTCGAGGCGGCGTTCTCCGTCACGGGGGACACCGACCTCGCGGTGGCGCGCCGTCCGGGGGATCGCCGCGCTGACGGCGCGTCCCTGACCGTGATGTGTCCGGATCCGGCGCGACGAGCGTGATATCTCGTAGTGCGGTGATGCGATCCTCCGAGCTCTTTCCCCGCGCCCGCCGAGAGGTCGGTCCGGGAGCCGTGCACATCCCGGACTGGCTCGACCTCGACGCGCAGGCCGGCCTCGTCGAGCAATGCCGCGAGTGGGCGCGCGGCCCGGCCGGGTTGCGCACACCCCGCATGCCCGACGGCACGCCGCTGTCGATCCGGTCGGTGTGTCTGGGCTGGCACTGGTATCCGTACGCGTACTCGCGCACGTGCGACGACCACGACGGAGCGCCGGTGAAGCCACTTCCGGACGATGTCATGGAGCGAGCCGTCTCGGCGGCAGAAGCGGCCGGTTACGCGCGCGAACACGCCCGCTTCGACGCGTCGATCGTCAACATCTACACGGCCGAGTCGAAGCTCGGCCTCCACCAGGACATCGCCGAGGCCGCAGGCTCGATCGCCGCGGGGAACCCCGTCGTGACCGTCAGCCTCGGCGACAGCTGCATCTTCCGGTTCGGGAACAGCGAGACCCGCACCCGACCGTGGACCGACATCGAGTTGCGCAGCGGCGACCTGTTCGTCTTCGGCGGACCGTCTCGACTCGCGTTCCACGGCGTCGTACGCACGCTCCCCGGCACCGCGCCGCCCGAGCTCGCCCTCGACGGGACGCGGATCAGCATCACGATCCGAGATTCCGGGCTCGGTGAGCGATGACTTCTGCCGCGACCTGCGGTCGTACCGTACGAACCGCGTCGCGCCGGCGCGCTTGCGAAGAGGAGCACTCCATGTCGACGGTCATCGTGCGGTACCGGACCAAGCCCGAACGGGCGGACGAGAATCAGCGGTTGGTCGAAAAGGTCTTCGCCGAGTTGGCCGAGCGGCGTCCTGCGGGCTTCCGGTACGTCTCGTACCGACTCGACGACGGGAACAGCTTCGTGCACATCGTGTCGGAGGAGCCCGCCGAGAACGCGACGCCGTTGACCGAGATCGCGGCGTTCCAAGCTTTCCTCAGCGGCATCGCGGACCGGTGTGAAGAGCAGCCGGTGCCGAGCGGCGCCACCGTGGTCGGCGCGTATCGCCTCTTCGGCGACTGAGGTCACGCGTCGAAGGGAGCGACGACGCGACGCAACAGCGCGGCCAGCGTGGCACGTTCGTTCGCATCGAGCGTGCCGAGAATCGCGTCCTCTCTCGCCGCGAGATCCTGGAGTGCGCCGTCGACCCGGCGGCGACCCACGGCCGTGAGTTGCACGCGCACGGAACGGGCGTCGGTGGGATCGGGCCGTCGACGGACGAGGCCACGCTCCTCGAGGCGGTCGATCCGGTTGGTCATCGTGCCGGAGGTGACCAGGGTTTGTGCGAGCAGCTGGCCGGGAGAGAGCTGCTGACCGTCGGCGCGGCGCAGGGCGGAGAGGACGTCGAACGTCCAGGTCTCGAGGTCGTGGCGGGCGAAGACGAGGCTGCGCTGGCGGTCGAGGTGGCGAGCCAGGCGTGCGACACGCGAGAGCACCTCGAGCGGAGAGACATCGACGCCCGGGAGCACACGGCGCCAACCGCCGACCAGACGCTCGACCTCGTCTTCCATCCCGACATCTTGACATCAAGAGACCTACTCGGATAGGTTCTCTTGACATCGAGACAAAAACCACGCCTCCGACCTACGCACAGCTGCCGGCACGGGCCGCCCTCGGCCGCGAGCGCCTACGGCGGCCGCTCACCTTCGCCGAGAAGGTGCTCGTCAACCACTTGCGCGATCCGCGCGGACAAGAGCTCCGGCGGGGCAAGAGCTACGCGAACTTCGATCCTGACCGCGTTGCGCTCCAAGATGCGCTCGCGCAGGTGATCGCACTCCAGTTCATGACCGCCGGGTTGGACGAGGTCGTGGTGCCGACCACGATCCACTGCGATCACCTCATCCGCGCCAGGGTGGACGCGGCGAGCGACCTCGAGTCCGCGCTCGGCGCCAACGCAGAGGTGTACGACTTCCTCCGTTCGGTCGCGGCCAGGTACGGCATCGGATTTTGGAAACCCGGATCGGGGATCATCCATCAGGTCGTGTTCGAGAACTACGCATTCCCGGGCGGAATGATGATCGGCACCGACAGCCACACGCCCAACGCCGGTGGCATGGGAACGGTGGCGATCGGTGTCGGCGGCGGCGACGCCATCGACGTCATGACCGGCCGCCCGTTCAACGTGCGGTGGCCGAAGCTCATCGGCGTCCGTCTCACCGGCGCGTTGTGGGGCTGGTCGTCACCGAAGGACGTCATCCTCCGCGTCGCACAAGTGCTCACGGTGAAGGGCGGCACCGGCGCGATCGTCGAATACTTCGGGCCCGGCACCGAGACGATCACGGCGACCGGCAAGGGCACGATCTGCAACATGGGAGCCGAGCTCGGTGCCACGACGTCGCTGTTCCCGTTCGACGACAACATCGCCGCCTACCTCGGGGCAACGGGCCGCGCGCCGATCGCTGAGGCCGCGACCGCCGTCGCCGCCGAGCTTCGCGCCGACCCCGAGGTCGAGGCCGATCCCGAGCGCTTCTTCGACGAGGTCATCGAGATCGACCTGAGCACGTTGCGCCCGATGATCAACGGGCCCGACAGCCCCGATCTCGGGCACACGGTCAGCGAGGTCGGCGCGTGGGCGCTCGCCCATGACGTCCCCGTGGAGATCTCCGCGGCACTGATTGGCTCGTGCACGAACTCGTCCTACGAGGACATCAGCCGTGCCGCGAGCATCGCCCGCCAGGCCGCCGCCGAGGGCCTGCGCGCCAGGGTGCCGCTGTACATCACGCCCGGCTCCGAGCGGGTGCGCGCGCGACGATCGAACGCGACGGGCTGCTGGCCGATCTCGAAGCAATCGGCGGCACGGTGCTCGCCAACGCGTGCGGACCGTGCATCGGGCAGTGGGAGCGGGTGAACGTCGACCCCCGCGCCCGAACACGATCGTGAACAGCTACAACCGGAACTTCCCTCGTCGCAACGATGGCAACGCCAATACCAAGTCGTTCGTGACCTCACCCGACATGGTCATCGCCTACGCCCTGGCCGGCACGCTCGACTTCGACCCGCTCGTCGACGTCATCACGTCGGACGCGGGTGCCGCGTGACGCTCGCGGCACCGGTCGGCGAGGACCTCCCGCGCCGTGGCTTCGATCCCGGTGAGCCGGGCAATGTGCCGGCGCTTCTCACCACCGCCGAGCGTTCTCGTGTCGAAGTCACGGTGTCGGCGACGTCCAATCGCCTCCAACGGTTGACGCCGTTCCCGGAATGGGACGGCAACGACTACCTCGACCTGCCGGTGTTGTTGAAGGCGAAGGGCAAGTGCACCACCGATCACATCTCGGCGGCCGGACGCTGGCTCGAGTTCCGCGGTCACCTCGAGAACATCTCGGGCAACCTCTTCCTCGGGGTCGTCAACGCGTTCACCGGCACGGCCGGGACGGGAACGGACCCCCTCGACGGCGAGACGCGCACGTTCCCGGAGATCGCGAAGCGCCTCTCGGTGGCGGGCATTCGCTGGTGCGCGGTCGGCGACGAGAACTACGGCGAAGGCTCATCGCGCGAGCACACGGCGATGGAACCGCGATATCGAAACGGCGTCGTGATCTTCGCGCGATCGTTCGCGCGCATCCATGAGACGAATCTCAAGAAGCAGGGCCTCCTCCCGCTCACCTTCGCCGATCCATCGATCTACGACGTGATCGGCGAGGACGACCGCATCTCCGTGCTCGACCTGGCCTTGCTCGCGCCCGACAAGCCGGTGCACTGCCGCATCGCGAAGCCCCACGGCGTGAGTGTCGAGTTCGACTGCTCCCATACCTTCAGTGCCGAACAGGTCCAGTGGTTCAGGGCCGGCAGCGCGCTCAACATCATTCGTCACGCGTCTCGCTCTCAGTGACGCTTTCGCCCAGGCGAGAGTGGGCATGAACCCATCGGGAGACCGATGAGTTCCGCGTTGCCGCCCGGTCTCACTCTTCGAAGAGCTGTACCAGCGCCGAATCAGAGGAGAGCCTGATGAGTCTTCCGAAGATCGTCTCGAACGATCAGTGGGTGGCTGCCCGCAAGGAGCTCCTCACCCGCGAGAAGGAGCTCACCCGGCGACGGGACGCGCTGACCGCCGACCGTCGCCGGCTGCCGATGGTCAAGGTCGACAAGGAGTACGTGTTCGAAGGCCCGGACGGCAAGGCGACGCTTCTCGAGCTGTTCGATGGCCGTCACCAGCTGGTCGTGTGCCACTTCATGTTCGATCCGCGCTGGGAGGATGGCTGCCCGAGCTGTACCGCAGGCGCCGACGAGATGTCGCCCGGGCTCATCGGGCACCTGCACGCACGGGACACGACGCTCGTCTACGTCTCCCGCGCACCGATCGACAAGATCGAGAAGTACAAGACGAAGCGGGGATGGACCTTTCCCCGGTTCTCGTCGTACGGCAGCGACTTCAACTACGACTTCCACGTCACGCTGGACGAATCCGTCGCGCCGGTCGAATACAACTTCCGTACGAAGGAAGAGCACGAGCGAGCCGGTACGTCGTTCTACGTCGAGGGCGACAAGCCGATCGAGGAACCTGGTCGAAGCGCCTTCTTGCGGGTGGACGACGACATCTTCCACACGTACTCCGTGTACGCCCACGGACTCGAGACCATGGGTGGCTCGTACTACCTCCTGGACGAGACGGCGCTCGGCCGGCAGGAGGACTGGGAGGAGCCCAAGGGTCGCGCCGCCGACGCCCGGGGTGCGATTCCCGACTTCGCGTAGCAGTCGACCCACGAAGTTTGGAAGACTCGCCAGGTGGTGAACTTCGACGTCGACCGCACCGACCTGCACCGTACGCGCATCGTCACCGCGGAACCGGTGCCGCTCGGCGACGGGGACAGCCGGCTGCGCGTCGACGGGTTCGCCCTGACGTCGAACAACATCACCTACGGCGCGTTCGGCGACGCCCTCCAGTACTGGCAGTTCTTCCCCGCCGACGCCAATTGGGGTCGCATTCCGGTGTGGGGTTTCGGCGAGGTCGTCGAGTCTCGAGATGCGTCGGTGCACGAGGGCGTGCGCGTGTACGGGTACTTCCCGATGAGCGACGAGCTCGACGTCACGCCCGGTAAGGCCGACGCACGCGGGTTCACGGACCTCGCCCCGCACCGGCAACCGATGGCGGGCGCCTACAACCGCTACCTGCGCGTCGACGCCGATCCCGTCTACGACCCACCGCGTGAAGGCCAGCAGATGGTGCTCTGGCCGCTGTTCTTCACGTCGTTCATGATCGACGACTCCCTCGCAGACAGCGAGTTCTTCGGCGCGTCGGAGGTGATCGTCTCGAGCGCGTCGAGCAAGACCGCGATCGCTGCCGCGCACATGCTGCACGACCGCCCGGGTGTCGCGCGTGATCGGCCTCACCTCGGACGCAAACCGCGCGTTCGTCGAGAAACTCGGCTGCTACCACGACGTCGTGACATACGCCGCGGTGGATGCCATGGTGCCGAGCGGCGCGGTCTTCATCGACATCGCCGGCAACCGTGATGTGCAGGCCGCCGTCCACACGCGCTTCGGCGAACGGCTCGCGCACAGCATGATCGTCGGGGGCACCCACTGGGACCACACGCCGGAGTCCGACCGCGCGCTGGTCGGGCCCGAGCCGGCGTTCTTCTTCGCGCCCACGCAAATCGCAAAACGCACGCCGCGAGTGGGGCCAGGACGAGCTCGACCGGCGCGTCGGCGACGCATGGCGCACCTTCAGCTCGTGGACCGACGGTTGGCTCGAGCTGCGGCTCGCGTCCGGTCCCGACACGGGTCGCGGCGACATACCACGAGCTGCTCGACGGCCGGTCCGATCCCCACATCGGACATGTGTGCGCGATGACCGCGCGGTCGTGAGCAGCTCCGAGTACCTGTTCGACAACGAAGCGGTCGAGGCGGCCGACAGGTTCGACGCGCTCGCATCGCTCTTCGACGCGGCGACCTTCGGTCATCTGGATCGCCTGGGAACGACCGCGGGATGGCACTGCCTGGAGATCGGCGCGGGTGGTGGCTCGGTCGCCGGCTGGCTCGCAGCGCGCGTCGGACCTTCGGGACACGTGTTGGCCACGGATCTCGACGTCCGCTGGCTGGAGCCGCGACTCCGCGCCGTGAACGTGGAGGTCCGCGCTCACGACATCGTCGACGAGGAGCTGCCGGAGGGGACGTTCGACCTCGTGCACGAGCGACTGGTGCTCATTCACCTTCGGGAGCGGGTCGCGGCGCTCCGCCGCCTGGTGTCGGCGTTACGCCCGGGGGGTTGGCTCCTGGCCGAGGACTTCGATTCGGCGGTCGGATCGGACGCCTATGTCGATCCGGTCTCGGACGACGAGGCGTTGGGCAATCGCATCGTGGCGGGCGTCCGCGCGTTGCTCGCAACCCCGGCGCGGATACGACGCTGGGACACAAGCTGCCGCAGTTGCTGCGCGACGCCGGCCTCGAGCATGTCGGAGCCGACGCGTACCAGGTGATCGACGCCGGCGATGCGATCCGCCGGCTCCAGCGCGCCAACATCGCGCAAGTCGCCGAGCAGCTCGTTGCGCAGGGTGTGGTCACGCGGGACGACCTCGACCGCTACTTGGCGTTGCTCGACGACGGACAGGTGCACCCACGTTCGCCCCTTCTCGTCTCCGCCTGGGGCCGGCGGCCCCTCGGCCCGTGACGGGCTCGAGAAGCGACCTGTTCACGGTCGCGCCCGATGAGTTCGTCGCGGCGCGCGATCAGCTTGCGCGCGACCTTCGCGCCGCGGGCGACAAGGAGGAAGCGGCCGCGGTCAAGGGCCTGCGCCGGCCGGCGGTTCCGGTGTGGGCGCTCAATCAGGTTGCAAGGAGCGATCCGCAAGCGATCCGGGAGTTGCTCGCGGCTTCGGAGGACGCTCGCGGCGCGCAGCACGACGTGCTCGACGGCGCCGAGGCCGACGTGCTGCGCGCCGCGCTCGCGCGCCGGCGACGCGATCGGCGCCATCGCCCGATCCGCCCGCCGGATCGTCGACGAGTCGGGCCGGTCGGGTGACGCGGAGGTGCGAGACATCGAGAACGCGCTGAACGCCATCGTGGGCTCGGACCGTCTCGGGGCAGATCTGGGTCGCGGCGAGCTCGCCGGGCTCGACGCCGACGATGACACCGGCGCCGATCTGTTCGCGGACCTCGCGTCATCGGTCGCCGGTCCGTCGACGCGCGATCGCAAGCCTCACCGCGTTGCCTCCGCGCCGCCGCACCCGTCCGCGTCCCCTTCGCGCCGGCTCGTCGCGGCTCGCGAGAAGCTGGACCGTCAGCGCAGCGAGGCCGCCGAATCGGCCGAACGGATGCGTGCCGCCGAACATGCGGTCGAGGACGCCGAGGCCGCGACGAAACGGGTCGAACGCGAGCTCGCGAAGGCCCGCCGGGAGCTCGACGCCGCCCAACAGGCGCGGGAGCGGTTGGATGCGGCTGTGGCCCGAAGTGAGGAGGCGGTCGCCCGCCTCGAGGACTGAACGACGGCGCGCCATCGGCATACGCTGCCGGGACGTGACCGAGATGGGGAGGGTGCAGCCGGTCCGGTACCGGGTGCTGGTCCACGACAGCGCCCGTTGGCAGGGGTTCGTCTTCCGGCCCGACGACATCGTGATCAGCACGCCCGCGAAATGCGGCACGACCTGGACCCAGATGATCTGCGCGCTGTTGATCTTCCAGACGCCCGATCTCGATCAGCCGCTCTCGATGATCTCACCGTGGCTCGACATGTTGACGCGAGCGCATGACGATGTCGTCGCCGACCTCGACGCGCAGACCCATCGGCGGTTCATCAAGACGCACACGCCACTCGACGGGCTCCCGTACGACCCTCGGATCACGTATCTCTGCGTGGGCCGAGATCCCCGCGACGTGGCGCTCTCCATGGACAACCACTGGGACAACATGGCCACGGAGAAGTTCATCGCCGCCCGGGAGAGGGCCGTCGGCCTCGAAGACGTTGCCGAGCAACTGGCCTCGCAACCCCGCGCGCCGCCACGCCGCGCGAACGATTCTGGGCATGGGTCGACAACGACACGCCGCCGAACGAGGCGACCTCGTCGCTCCGGCGAACGCTTCATCATCTCGACACGTTCTGGAGCGCTCGCGACGCGGGCAACATCGTGATGCTCCACTACAGCGACCTCAAGGCCGATCTCGAGGGCCAGATGCGCGCCCTTGCCACGCGGTTGGGGATCGAGGTGCCCGAGAGTTGCTGGCCGAGCCTCGTCGCAGCCGCGACGTTCGAAGCGATGCGCCGGAACGCCGACAAGACCGTGCCGAATGCCGGCAACGACTTCTGGCGTGACCCGAACGAGTTCTTCCATCGCGGGACGAGCGGACAGTGGCGCGACCTCCTCGGCCCGGACGACCTGGCGCGCTACGACGCCCGCGTCCGCACGCTCGTGGCGCCCGACCTGGCGGCATGGGTGCGCGCCGGCTCCCTCCGTCACGAGTCGTAATTCGTTCGCACCCGCGCCGCGAGCGGGGCCATACTCCGCCCGTGTTGACGGTGATTGTGCGTCGTGCCCGCCGCGCGCCGGCGGTCAACCTGGGGATGGCATCGACTCTCGAACGACGCCGCGCGGCGCCTCGTTGTTGATGCCGGCGTCCGTGCCTGCGATCTGGTGCTCGACATCGGCGCCGGAACCGGTTCGATCACGGCTCCACTCGTCGCCGCCGGCGCACGGGTCATCGCGGTCGAGCTCCATCCCGAACGCGCGCAGGCCTTGCGCACACGCTTCGCGCAGGCGTCGGTGATCGTGGTTCGGGCCGACGCCGCGGATCTCCGCCTTCCCCGGCGCCCGTTTCGCGTCGTCGCGAACCCGCCGTTCGGTGTCACGTCGGCCTTGCTGCGGCGGCTGCTCGCACGCGGGAGCCGGCTGATGACCGCAGATCTCGTGCTGGGCCGACCGGCAGCGATGAGATGGGCACGCGGTCAACCTCGAGGCGCGCACCGCTGGATGACGACGTTCGACGTGCAGGTCGCACGGACCGTCCCTCGCTCGGCGTTCGTCCCGCGGCCGTCGGTCGACGCGGTGCTGTTGCGGATCGAGCGCGTATGAAGAACGCCGACGACGTGACGATCCGCGCCGAACAGCCCGCGGACCGGGACGCGATCGCGGAGGTCGTCGCGGCCGCGTTCGGCTCTCCCGCCGAAGCGCGGCTCGTGGAGCTGATCCGAGCCTCGCCGAACTTCGTCCCGGAGCTGTCGCTGGTGGCCGACGTCGACGGGCGCACCGTCGGTCACGTGATGGTCAGCTACGTGGCGTTGCACGGCGCGCATGCGCAGCACCGGATCGCGAGCCTTGCGCCTTTGGCCGTGTCGCCCGCACACCAGGGACGGGCGATCGGCTCGACGCTCGTTCGCGAGGTCTCCGCCCGGGCCGATGCTCGCGGCGAGCCGTTGATCGTGCTCGAGGGCAGTCCGGCGTACTACGGGCGGTTCGGATTCGAGCACTCGGTTTCCCATGGCATCGAGATCACGCTGCCGGCGTGGGCGCCGCCCGAAGCGGCGCAGGTACTCCGCCTCCGCAGCTATGACCCATCGCTCCGAGGCCGGGTCGTGTACCCGCCCGCGTTCGAAGAGGTGACCGAGCACTGATCCCCGGTACATGCTGGAGTCCCTCGGAAAGGACACGTGATGGCGAAGTTCACACGAGGGTTCGCGGGGCGGGGTCGGGCGGCACGCGACCCGCGGCTCCCGCCCGGTCAGTACGACACCGGCAACCAGTGGCCGGTGCTGACGGCCGAAGTCACCCCCAAGCTCGAGACCCCGTCGTGGACGTTCACGATCGACGGCCTCGTCGAACAGGAAGTCACCTGGACCTGGGACGAGATCCACGCGTTGCCGCCCGGGACCTTCGCGGGTGACATCCACTGCGTCACGACGTGGTCGAAGCTCGGTGTGGCGTTCTCGGGCGTCTCCGTCGACACGCTCTTGCAAGCCGCGCGTCCACTATCGAGCGCGACTCACGTGCTCGCGAGGTCGCATACCGGATACACGACCAACTTGCCGTTGGCCGATGTCACCAGCGGGCACGCGTGGGTGGTCTGGGACTACGAAGGTGGTCCGCTGCCGGTCGAGCACGGGGGTCCGGCCCGGTTGCTGGTCCCGCACCTCTACTTCTGGAAGAGCGCGAAGTGGGTGTCGGGCCTGCAACTGCTCGATCACGACGAGCAGGGCTTCTGGGAGCGCAACGGCTACCACGACCGCGGCGACCCTTGGCTCGAACAGCGGTACCAGGGAGACTGACCCGCGTGTGGCAGACGGCCACGGTGGTCGCGATCAAGAACGAGACTCCGAGCGCCAAGACGTTCCGCTTCGCGCTCGGCGGAGCCGTCGCGTCATCTCGCCGGCCAGCACTACGTCGTTCGGCTGACCGCACCCGACGGGTACACGGCGCAACGTTCGTATTCGGTGGCGTCGGCGCCGGACGGCTCGAACGAATTCGAGCTCACCGTCGAACGACTCGAAGGCGGTGAAGTCTCGACGTTCTTGCACGATGTCGTCGCGATCGGTGACGAGCTCGACGTGCAGGGGCCGATCGGCGGATGGTTCGTGTGGGCGGGCGATGCACCTGCACTGCTCGTCGGCGGCGGATCCGGGGTGGTGCCGCTCATGGCAATGTTGCGGCTCGCGCGCCGGACGCAGCAGTCGCACCTGGTCCGGCTCGTCGTGTCGGTGCGCGCACCCGGCGACCTCTACTACTCGACGGAGCTCGCCGGCCCCGAGACGAACATCGTGTACACGCGCGCCGTGCCGGCATCCTCGGCCCGGCCCGCGGGAAGGCTCGTGACCGCGGACATCCCGCAGCCGCTCGAGCCGGGCGCGACTGCATACGTGTGCGGCTCGCCGGGGTTCGCGGACGCGGCGAGTGATCTCCTCGTCGATCTCGGACAACCCGTAGACCGGATACGCGTCGAGCGCTTCGGCCCCACGGGTTAGCGCCGAGCGCGGGCGCCTACCAGTGGATGCCGCGCAGGAATTGCACCATGGCTTTGGCCGGCAGCGAGAGCTCTTGGCGCTCCGGACGATCGGCGCGTGACTCGCCGGGCACGAACGTGACCGCGGGGTCGACCGGTTCTCTCGGTTTCTCCTCGCCGCGTGCGGCCGGTGACTCGGGGAAGATCTGATAGGCCAGGTTGAGCACGCGGTCCTGGATGTCGGGCGCGATCGCGCCGGTGACCTGTGCGAGCATCCCGACCGGTGTCGAGACGCGCTTGGGCTGCTGCGCGATCGCGAGACAGATCAGATTTGCCGCTTCGTCCGGGCTGAGCGTCGGGAAGCTTCGGTAGATCGACGTCGGTGCGATCATCGGTGTCCGTACGAGCGGCATGTGCACCGTGGTCAACCGGACCTTGTCGCCGTGCACCTCGGAGGCGATGCACCGCGAGAACGCATCGAGCGCGGCCTTGGACGCGACATACGCCGCGAAGCGCGGCGGATACGTCTGCACGCCGATCGACGACACGTTGACGATGTGGCCCCGCTTGCGCGCGCGCATCGGGGGCAACAGCGCGAGGATCAGCGCCACCGCGCCGAAGTAGTTGAGCTGCATCGTGCGCTCGAAGTCGTGGAACCGATCCACCGAGGCGGCGACCGACCGCCTGATGGAACGACCGGCGTTGTTGACGAGCACGTCGACCCCGCCGTGCTCGGCGATCACTTCCTTCGCGAGTCGTTGGCAATCCTCGACGTCGGAAAGGTCGGCGCGGTATACGAACGCGGTGCCGCCCGCCTTTACGATCTCGGCCTTCGTTGCTTCGAGCGCGTCGACGCCCCGGGCGACGAGCAGCGGGATCCCGCCGGCCGCCGCGACCTTCATCGCGGTCGCGCGACCGATGCCCGACGAGCCGCCGGTGATCATGACCGTGCGACCGCTGACCGCGCGGCCCAGCTGGCCCTTGGCCCGCGCGGCCGGGTCGAGCCGCTTGCGCCAGAAGTGCCACAGCACTCCCGCATACGTGTCGAGCGACGGCAGCGTGATGCCGCTGCCGGCGAGCGCGGCATCGGTGTTCTTCGTGTCGAAACGGGTCGACCAGGAGAGGTAGTCGGCGATCGCCGCGGGCAGGCCGAGCCGGTCGAGCGCCAGACCCGCGGCGCGCGCACGAGGCCGTTGACGAGTGCGCGCGCCGGGCCGGGCAGGGGCAGCGTCACGAACCGCGGGCCGCCCGCGACCCGCGAGAACCGGTCGAGCACCTGGACGACGCTGAGCGGCGCCGGATCGACGATGTGGAACACCTGACAGTCGAGACCCTCACGGTGTGCAATGTGATCGATCGCCGCCGCGACGTAGTCGACGGGCACGATGTTGACCAGCCCGTCGAACGGCAACGCGACGGGTGCGGGGTTCGGCACCGCGGCCAACCGCTTGAGCCACGAGAAGAAGTAGTAGGGCCCGTCGACCTTGTCCATCTCGCCGTTGTCGGACCGGCCGACGACCAGGCTCGGCCGGTACACGCGCCAGGGCACCGGGGACGTCTCTCGCACCAGGCGTTCGGACTCGTGCTTCGTCGCGAAATATGGATGGTCGAGCCCGATCGCTTCGTCGAGCATCGTTTCGGTGAACGTGCCGTCGTAGCGTCCGGCGACGGCGATCGAGCTGAGCTGATGGAAGCAGCGCACCTCGGCCGCGCCCGCGAGCTCGAGCGCGTGGCGCGTGCCGTCGACGTTCGCGATCCCGGTCGACGTCGCGTCGGCGGCGAGGTCGTAGACCGCGGCGACGTGGAAGAAGTGCTCCGCGCGCGAGATTCGCTCGAGGTCGCCGTCGCTCACCCCGAGCCGGGGCTCGCCGAGGTCTCCTTCGATCGGGACGATGAGGCGGTCGTCGACGCCGAGACGGCGCCCGATGGCACGCAGCCGTTCGATCGAACCGGGCCGAACGATCGCAAACACCTGCTCCTCGCGCTCGAGGAGCCGCGCCAGCAGGTTTCGTCCGATGAATCCCGTCGCACCGGTCATGACCGCGCGCATGGTTGCTCCTCGTCGGCGGGCCTTGGTGGCGCCCAGCCTCCGCGATCGGGCCCGGCGAGAAACTGCCGGGCCGTGGTCAGGCCCGGTCTTCGTGCAGGAGTCCGGCCGCTTCCCGGGCGCAGCCCCAGGCGGTCGTGACGCCGATGCCCATATGGCCGTAGTTGTGGACCACACGACCGCCGTCGACGGTCTCGGCCTCCAGCCGAATCTCCGGTCGTCCCGGGCGCAGGCCGACCCGGTGTTGGATGATCGCTGCGTCACGCAGCCTCGGCTCCACGCGCCGCGCAGCGCTCGACGATCGCGGTGAGCTCTTCGGGATCGGGCGTGGCGTCGTCGCTCATGACCGCACTCCCGCCGAGCACGATGACGTCGCCGTGCGGGTGAAAGCTGGTGCCCTCGGGCCCGGGCGGTCCCGAGATGAAGAACGTGTCGATACCGGGGTTCTCCAGCACGATCTTCGGTCCGCGCAGAGGGAAGACGGTTGCGTCGGGAACGAGCTCGCGCGCAGCCAGGCCGCTGCAATTCGCGACGAGCGGCGCGACGGCGGACGCGTCCCGCAAGGACGACAACGGTGCGCGCACCTCGATCTCGACGCCTAACTCGATCGCACGCGCGCGGAGGTACTCGATGTACAGCGACATGTCGATCAGCGGTACTTCGCCCCAGAACCCGGATGCGTACCCCGCCGGCATCTCGTCGGGCGTACACAGTCGGTATCCGGGGAGGCGTTCCGCCGTCGGCGGGATCATGTCGGGCATCCGCGCGGCGAACAGGCCGCGACACTCGTGCACACCCGGCGCGTCCATGTGTGCGCGTACTTCCCCGAGGGTGGTCTGCTCCCATGCGTCCACTCGTGGGCCGCCGAATCCGAAGGTCGGCCCGACCATTGCGGTCGCAAGCACCGACGTCGTCTCCGCCGGCGGGGTCGCGGTGAGCAGGCGCACCTCGAATCCCGCGCCGGCGGCACAGATTGCGGTGGTGAGGCCGATCACGCCCGCACCGACCACGACGACATCCGGTTGGTCAGCCATGTCCGTGAACGTACTGGTGCTGCTACGTGGTTGCGACCGCACGCAGGACGTCCAGACGCGCCGCCCGCCGCGCCGGACGCAGCCCGGCGAGCACACCGGCAACCGCACCAACCGCGACCACGACCACGAGCTGGCTCACCGGGATCGCAAAGCCGGTGAATCCTTGCCGGGCCGCGGCGACGTGGAACAGCGCCCAGCCGAGGAACACGCCGACACCGATGCCCGAGAGCGTGCCGAACAAGGACACGATCACGGCCTCCCACCGCACCATCGACCGCACCTGGGCGCGGGTCGTGCCGACCGCGCGCATGATGCCGAGCTCGCCGGTGCGTTCGCTCACTGCCAGCGCCAAGGTGTTCGCGATCCCCATCAGCGCGATCACGATCGCCAGGAACAACATGACATAGATCAGCCCGAGCACCTGGTTCACGTTGGACGTGGCGTCGGCGACGTACTCGGCCTTGGACTGCACGTCGGGCGCGCCGTAGCGGCGGGCGACGGTCTGCACCGCGGCGCGACCGTCGTCGATCCCGACACCGCTCGCCAGTCGCACGAACACCGTGCTGTCGATCGACTGCGCGACATGGCTCTCCCAAACGGGTCGCGGCATCACGTAGTCACCGGCAATGTCGGCCGCGCCGTAGATCGCGCCGAGCCGCAGGGTTGCCGATGAGCCGTCACCGAACCGAACCGGCAACGGTGTGCCGAGCGTCCAGTGATGATCGTCAGCGGCCTTCTTGGAGACCGCGAGGTGGTCGGTGCCAAGCGCGGCAAGTGAGCCTTTCTTCACATCGAGGTCGAGCACGCCGGTCACCGCGGCCGGATCGACGACGGTGAGCACGCGGCTCTTGCCGTCGATGAGCGCCGCGCCGACACCAACGCCGACCGCGCCCGCCACCTTGTCGAGCTTGGCGATGTCAGGTGCGAGCGCAGGGCTCAGTCCACCGCCACCGAACTGGCCCGCGCTGATGACGAGGTCGCCCCGGACCGAGCTCGCAACAACCTCGTTCACCGACTGCTTGAGCGAGGCCGCGAACACGGTGAAGAGGGTGACGACGCCGACACCGACCATGAGCGCCGATGCCGTGCCGGCCGTGCGGCGCGGATTGCGCATCGCGTTCCTTCGGGCGAGCACGCCGGTGATCCCGCGCGCCCTCGCCAAGGGCGCGCCGATGATGCGGCTCGCCGGTCGCGCGATCACCGGGCCGAACACGGCCACCCCCGCGATCGTCAGCAAGGCGCCGAGCCCGGCGAGCGCGATCTCGCCCTCGGCGATGACCGTCGAGGTGACCAGTCCAACGCCGGCCACGAGCAGCACGGCACCCGCGAGCGACCGGAGCAGCGACACGCCGGACCGGTCGACGCTCACGTCTCGAAGCGCGGCGAGTGGTGCGACGCGCGCCGCCTTCAGTGCCGGGCCCATCCCCGCGATGAGCGTCACACCGATCCCGATGGCGAGGCTGATGACGGCCGTCGAGCTCTTGAACTCGAGCCCGCCGGCCGGCAACGTGAAGCCGAAACTGTCGAACAGGCCCTTGAGCAGCCCGGCGAGCAGGACGCCGCCGCCCAGGCCGGCGATCGACGCGATCGCGCCCAACACCAGCGCCTCGACGGTCACCCACGAAAGGATCTGACCGCGCGATGCACCCACGGTGCGCAACAACGCCGATTCGCGCGTTCGCTGCGACACGAGGATCGAGAAAGTGTTGTGGATGCTGAAGCTCGCCACGAGGAGCGCGATCACCGCGAAGATGACGAGGAAGGTCTTGAAGAAGTTGAGGAAGTCCTCGCCGATGCTCTGAATGTCCTGCGCGGTACGTTCGGTGCCGCTGATCGCTTCGATTCCCGAGGGCAACACCGGCGTGACGCGGCGCACGAGCTCCTCTTGTGAGACACCCGGTTCAGCGCGCGCCAGCACACTCGTGACTTCGCCCCGCCCCTTGATGATGTGGCGCTGCGCAGCATCGAGCGAGAAGTGCGCCATCGTGACTCCACCGAGCCCGTCGGCATCGCCGAACGTGGTGATCCCGACGATCGTGACGTGCACGGGGTCGGGGGTCTGCACGATCGTCCGATCGCCGATGCCGAGCTTGCCGTCCTCGGCCGCGCCGCGGTTGATCACCACCTCGTCGGGCCCTTCCGGGGCGCGGCCTTCTGCAATGCGATACGGGTTCAGGTCGGGATCGTCGACCCAGCTGCCCGCGAGCGTCGGCGGACCGTCTCCGCCCAGCGCCTTTCCGTCCTTGCCGAGGATGCGGCCGAAGCCCTCGATGTACGGCGCGGCATCGGCGACGCCGTCGACCGCGGCCACCCGCTTCGCGACCGATGCATCCATGACTCGATTCGCGGTCTCGAAGTCGCTGTCGATCTGGCTCGTGCGCCGCACGACGACGTCGGTGCCCGCGTTGACTTCTCCGAAGAGGTTGTCGAAGTTCTTCTGTAGCGTGTCGCCGAGGACGAGCGTGCCGGCCAGGAACGCGACGCCGAGGAACACCGAGACGAACATGCTCGTGAGCCGGCGCTTGTGCGCGCGTACGGAAGCAATCGTGATCTTCAACATCGTTACTCGTCTCCCGAGACTTTGAGGCGGTCGAGCACACCCTGCACGGTCGGGTCGTCGATCTCGTCGACGGTGCGGCCATCGGCGAGGAACACCACCGAATGGGCGAACGTCGCGGCCCTGGGATCATGCGTCACCATCACGATCGTCTGGCCCATGTCGCGAGACGCGCTGCGAAGGAACTCCAGGAGCTCGGAGCCACTGCGCGAATCGAGGTTGCCGGTCGGCTCGTCGGCAAACACGAGATCGGGACGGCCGACGAGCGCGCGTGCCACGGCAACCCGCTGCTGCTGCCCGCCCGAGAGCTCCGACGGCCGGTGGTGCAAGCGGTCGCCCAGGCCGACGGTGTCGACGACGGCACTGACCCACTCCGCGTCCGGCTTCTTGCCCGCGAGAGTGATCGGGAGCGTGATGTTCTCGTAGGCCGTGAGCGTCGGCAAGAGATTGAAGGCCTGGAACACGAAGCCGACGCGTTCTCTTCGCAACAGCGTCAGTTGCTTGTCCGAGAGTGTGCGCAGGTCGGTGTCGCCGACGAACACGGAACCCGAGGTCAACGTGTCGAGCCCGGCGACGCAATGCATCAGCGTCGACTTACCCGAGCCCGACGGGCCCATGATCGCCGTGAAACGCCCGATCGGGAACTCGACACTGACATCGTCGAGCGCGCGAACGGCCGTGTCGCCGGTGCCATAGATCTTGGTCGCGTGCACGGCCCGAGCCGCGGCGCGCGTACGGAATGTTGGGCGGGGGGTGGTTGCAGAAGTCATGCGACCAGCGTGCGGTGTGGGAACACCGTGTGCGTCCGCTGAGGAACGACACTTGCCGGTACGTCAGGGGACGTATGTCTCCCCCGAGGGAGCTATGACGTCGGCCCGGGCGCGACGAGGCCGGACTGATATGCGAGCACCACGAGCTGGGCCCGGTCGCGCGCGTTGAGCTTCACCATCGTGCGGCTCACGTGGGTGCGGGCGGTCGCCGGGCTGATCACCAGCTCCTCGGCGATCTCCTCGTTGCTGAGGCCGGTCGCCACGAGCGCGAGGACCTCGCGTTCGCGGTCGGTCAAGAGGCGCAGCGTGTCGGGCGCGGGATTGCGGCGCTCGGGCCGGGCGACGAACTCGCCGATCAGCCGGCGGGTGACACTCGGCGCGAGCAACGCTTCGCCCGCGGCCACGATGCGCACGGCACGCAACAGATCGACGGGTTCGGTGTCCTTCAGGAGAAAACCGCTCGCACCCGACCGCAGCGCTTCGAACACGTACTCGTCGAGCTCGAACGTCGTGAGGATCAGCACGTGCACATCGGCCAGACGGGGATCCTCGGAGATGCGGCGGGTGGCTTCCAGCCCGTCGAGCTCCGGCATCCGGATGTCCATCAGCACCACGTCCGGATGCTCGAACCGGGTGCGCTCGAGCGCCTCGACGCCGTCGTGGGCCTCTCCGACGACGGCGATGTCGTCCTCGGCGTCGAGGATCATCCGGAAGCCCGCGCGCACGAGCGCCTGGTCGTCGGCGAGCACGACGCGGATCACCTGGCATCGCCGTTCGTCGGCAGGTGCGCGGTCACGCGGTATCCGCCTTCGGGACGGGGCGCGGCCTGCAACGAGCCACCGAGCGCGGTGGCCCGTTCGCGCATACCCGCGATGCCATGGCCGGTTCCGTCGTCGGCGGTGCGGCCGCCGACGCCCTTGTCCCGCACGTCGACCTCGACGTAGTGGGGTGCGTACGCGATCGAGACCGTGGCACGCGTCGGCCCCGCGTGACGGAGCACGTTCGTGAGTGACTCCTGCACGATGCGGAACGCGGCGGCGTCCACCGGTTCCGGTAGCGGCGTCGGTGTGCCGTGCATCTCGACGTCAACCGGCAACCCGGCCTGCGCCGTTCGCGCGACCAGCGCGTCGAGGCGGACGAGACTGGGTGCGGGCGCGCGTGGTGCAGCTTCGTCATCGGCGCGCAGCATCCCGACCGTCGCTCGTAGCTCGCCCAGCGCTTCGCTGCTCGCAAGCTTGATCGCGAGCAACGCATCGAGCGCCTGGTCCGGATGACGGTCCGCGACGTGCACGCCCGCGCCCGCCTGGATGTTGATGCTCGAAAGGCTGTGGGCGACGACGTCGTGCAGATCTCGGGCAATGCGCAGGCGTTCTTCGGCGACGCGGCGACGCGCCTCTTCCTCTCGGCTCTCGACGAGCTGTCGGTTGCGTTCCTCGAGGCCGACGAGATGCTCGCGACGCGAGCGTGCCGCGTCCCCGAAGAAACCGGCCGCGAGGATCCAGCTCAGATACAGCAACTGATAGAGGGCAAGACCGTGCTCCGCACCGAACGAGAAGCTGGCGACGAGGACGACGACCCACGCCGCACCCGCGCTCGTCAGCCAGGTCCGGCGGTCATTGGTGGCCGCCACGGTGTACATCGCGGATCGCGTCGGCGATGTAGATCGGCCCGCCCGTGTAGTTGCGCGCGCCGTAGACGCAGATCGCCACGACGGTCACCGCGAGGACGATGCGCGGCACGCGGCGCCGCCAGATCAACACGCCGCACCCCACGATCATCGCGGCGTACCCGGCCGCGTCCAGCTTGCGGAAGTCGCCCTCGGTGGTGTTGAGCCGGGTGGTGATCCCCACCACGGCCGCGGTGAACAGCACGGCAAGGATCGCGTCGAGGATCGGCGGTCGCCTGAGGACGCGCACGAGATTCACACGTTCACGCTACGGGTCGCTGCGGGCCGGCACATCCGTCCGGTGGCGTACCCGCCGCCTACGTCGGGCTACGTATGAAGCGCCGGAAAACCGCAGGAACGAGGTCAGTCGCCGCTGCCATAGGGGCGGGTGATGATCTCGAGATTGTGACCGTCGGGGTCGTCGAAGTACACGCCGCGGCCACCGTCGTGATGGTTGATCTCGCCGGGCATGCTGTGGTGAGGGTCCGCCCAGTACGGGAGCTCCCGCTCGCGGATCCGACCGAAGATCTGGTCGAACTCGTCCTCGCCGACCAGGAACGCGTAGTGCTGCCAGGGGACCTCATCGTTGGTGTCCATGAAGTCGAGGCTGGCGCCGTTGCCGACCTCCACGACCATGAACGGCCCGTAGGCGCTCGGCGGCTCGAGCCCGAGGATGTCGGCGAGGAACCTCGCCGATGCCGACTTGTCGCGCACGAGCACGATCGTGTGGTTCAGCTGCACAGCCATCCGGGTTGCCTCCTCTTCGATCGATGCCCGGGCACAGTCACGCCGAGCTCGTCGTGCTGCTCGTGAGCGCGCCGCTCCACCTGCACGACCGTACCCCGGCGGGCAAAGCTGGCCCGGTGGAGCTCTCGCTGTTCGACGAGGTCGCGTACGCGCTGCGGGGAATGGCGCCGTCGGAGCTCGGCGAGCTGCGCCTCCGCGCCCATCGCTACGGCATCAAGGTGTGGTTCGGACCCGAGCATCCTCCTCGGGAGCACTACGAAGCGCAGGTGATCGGCCCCGACAACGACAAGGCGGCGAAGGTGTTGGCGCTCGAGGTCGGCTTCCACTCCGAGTACGCGAAGCTGGCCGACAACGAGGCGGTGATCGGCCACCTCCGGGCGAGCGAGAAGCGGTGGCGCCGCGTGATCGGCCGGGAAGCAGTTGTCGGCCCGTTTCTCGGGCGCCCGGACGTGTGGCGGCGCATCTCCGAGACGTGGCCCGATCCCGACCTCGGCGATGCCGAACTCGTGGTCGAGCTCGCGGCGCGACTCAGCGACTACGTCACCGCGCTGGAGCCTCTCCTGCGGAGCCGCTGAGCGCCTTGTCCGCGTCGTACACGTCGGGCGCGTCGTGCGCGGCGAGCATCGCGTGGGCCGAGCGGTCGACGTCCGCGTCGGTCGTCGACCATCCGGACACCGAGATCCGCATGTATCGACGCCCGCGCCACGTCGTGGCACCGACCCAGCAGGTGCCGTCGTCCTGCACCCGCCGCACGACCGCATCGGTGTGATCGTCGTCGCCGAAGCGCACGAGCACCTGGTTGAGCACGACGTCGTTGACGACCTCGACATCGTCGGCGCGCGCGAGTTGATCGGCGAATCGGCGAGCGAGCCGGCAACACCGCTCGACGAGGTCGGCAACGCCTTCCCGGCCGAGGGCGCGAATCGCCGCCCAGGTCGCGATCCGCGAGCGCGACGGGAAGACTCGGGTGTGAGGTCTGCACCGGCGAGGGCAGGCGCGTCACCCTGTCCGGTGAGGTATGCGGCGGTGTAGCGCATGGCGTTCGCATGTGCCTGCGGGTGCGCACAGATTGCGAAGCCGGAGTCATAGGGCACGTTGAGCCACTTGTGTCCGTCGCATGCCCAGGAGTCGGCGCGTTCGAGACCGGCGACGAGTTTCCGGGTTGCGGGGTTGGCCGCGGCCCACAGCCCGAACGCGCCGTCCACGTGGACCCATCCACCATGGCGATGCGTCACCTCGCAGATCGCGTCGAGATCGTCGAACGCGCCCGTTGCCACGTTGCCGGCCTGGGCGCACACGATCGTGGGTGCGGCCGACGCCGCGTCGCGGTCGAACGTCGCGGCGAGCTGCGCCGGGTCCATCGCACCGTGGGGTGTCGTGCCGACCGATGTGATCGTGTGCTGTCCGATCCCGAGCAGATGGAGCGAGCGGTCGATCGTCGCGTGCCGTTCATCACCCGCGAGCACACGAATGCGCGGGGCGCCGAACAGGCCGTCGGCATCGTTCCATCCGGCTGCGGTGAGCACGTGGTGCCGGGCCGCGGCGAGGCCGACCGTGTTCGCCGCCTGCGCGCCGGTGACGAAGCCCACCGACGCGTCCTTCGGAAGCGCCAGCAGCTCCTTCAGCCACCGACCGGCAACCACTTCCGCCGCGATGGACGAAGGTGAGCTGACGGCGTTGAACGCGAGCTGGTCCCAGCCGGCCACCATGAGGTCGGCGCACAACGCGGCATCGAGCGAGCCTCCGGTCACGAACCCGAAGTACCGAGGGCCCGCGGACGCGACGAGGCCGGGAGCCGCGGCGCGGGTCAGTTCGTCGAGCACCTGCGCGGCCGGCACGCCGCGCGTCTCGAGAGGAAGATCGAAGCCGGCGACGACCTCACCCAGTGGCGCGGACGGTGACACGCGCGCATCTGCGACACGCTCGCGATAGTCGGCAATACGGTCGGCAGTGACGCGCAGGCATTCCCGCAACTCGGTCATGAGGCAACGTGAGAGATCTACGCGGCATCGTGAAAGATGATGCCGAGCGTCAGCCGCTCGCCGCGAGTGACGGTGCTCGTGCCGTGCCGCATCCCGACGCGATACGTGCCGCGCGTGCCCTTGACCGGCCGGGACCGGGTGGTGAAGACCACGCCGTGGCCGAGCTCGGGCATCACCGCGTGGCCACGCGACTGTGCCGCGGCCGCTGCTCGAGGAACAGCATCTCGCCGCCGTCGAAGTCGACGCCGGGACGCGTCAACGCGATCGCGAGCTGGAGCGGGAAGACGACGTCGCCGTAGACGTCCTGATGGAGCGCGTTCCAGTCGCCTTCGTGGTAGCGCAGCACGAGGGGCGTCGGACGCGACTGGCCATGCTCGTTGCAGATACGCACGAGCTCGTCGTGGGTGCCGGGAAACGCCGGCTCGCCGAGCCGGTTCGCCCAGCGGTTCGCGATCTCCGCGACGTAGGGATAGGCAGTGTTGCGCAGCTCGCCGACGACGGGCGGAAGGGGGTAGCGGTAGTAGCGATAGCTGCCCTGACCGAACCGGTGGCGTGCCATGTCGATCGTCGAGCGGAATTGGGCGTCGTCATCGAACATGGTGACAAGCGCCGCGCATTCGGTCGCGGTGAGGATTGGACCCGGTGTGACGGCGAAGCCATCGCGGTCGACTGCCGTCCGGATGCTCTCCCACGGAAGCTGCGCAAGGCGAGTGGCGATGTCGGGGGTCACCGACCGATTGTCGCACCAGGAGCTCGGACGCATCCGGTCCAGGTATTCCGCGCACGCCTGGTGGGTACGCGAAACCTTCGAGACGCGAGGAGGATCTCGATGGCGACCGCGAAGCAGAAGACCCGCTCCAAAGCCCTGAGCACCGCCGACAAGAACGCGTTGCGCTCGACGCAGTTCGCGTTCCCGAAGGAGCGCAAAGAGCCGTTGACCGACGCCAAGCACGTCCGCAATGCGGTCGCGCGATTCGATCAGGTCGAGGGCGTGACCGACGCCGAACGCGACCACGCGTGGAAGCGCATACAGGCCGCCGCCAAGAAGTTCGACGTCGAGCTCTCCGAGAGCAGCTGGCGCGAGCTCTTCAAAGGCGGCAAGGCCCGCAAGCGCTGACCTACGCGATCCGGCGACGCGCCACGGTGCGGCAGGTGACCAAGGAGCGCCGAGGCGCGGGCGCCCGGCGCGGGCCCTCGCTCCGCACGTCGGCACGGGCCGGCGTCGCGTGGTGGCGGGCCTGGGCCGCGAGCCGCCGGCCCTCCGCGGCCTGGAGCCGATCGTGCAATTCGGTGCGCGCGAGCTGAAGAAGAATGTTCGGATGCACAGCCCCTCCCCGGGGACACCACGCCTGTGGTTACACGGTTGTTGTTTCGTCCACGGTACGCCGATTCCCTGACACCTCCTGTCAGGGAATCGAGCTAGTTTTCGGGCCGTGCGCGCCAGCCGCCTGGTCTCGCTGTTGCTGCTGTTGCAGCACCGCGGGCGTCTCACCGCGGCCGAGCTGGCCGAGGCGCTCGAGGTGTCGGTCCGCACGATCTACCGGGACCTCGAAGCGCTGAGCGCGGCGGGTGTGCCCGTCTACGCGGAGCCCGGCCGCAACGGCGGATGCCAGCTCGTCGGCGGGTACCGGACCCGCCTCACCGGCTTGACCGCCAAGGAGGCAGAGGCGCTGTTCGCGACCGGCATGACGGGCCCGGTCGGCGAGCTCGGTCTGGGCACCGTCCTCGGTGCGGCACAGCTCAAGCTGCTCGCCGCGCTGCCCAAGGACCTCGCCGACCGGGCGGCGTCGGCACGCCAGCGCTTCCATTTCGACGCGCCCGCCTGGTTTCGCGCGACGCGGAACGAGCCGCACCTGGCGGCGTTGGCCGCGGCGGTGTGGGACGACCGGCGGGTCGACATCCACTACCGCCATCCCGGCGCGGACGGGCCCGCGCCACGCACGCTGGATCCGTTCGGGCTCGTGAACAAGGCGGGCGTGTGGTATCTCGTCGCGCGCCGCCAAGGTGAGATGCGGACCTACCGGGTCTCGCGTGTCCACGACGTCTCGACGCTCGACGAGCAGTTCGTACGACCGGCCGACTTCGATCTCGCCGAGCACTGGAACGAGGCGGTCGCGGGCTTCGAATCACTCCTCCCGCCCGTGGACGTCGAGCTCCGGGCGTCGGCCCACGGCTTCGACGAGTTGGGATGGATCACGCGCACGTCGGGCCCCGCGATCAAGGCGCACACCGCGCTGGCGGACGGCTGGACGAGGTGCACGATCGCATTCGAGAGCCTCGACGACGCCTATCTCGACCTCGTGCGCCTGGGCGCCGACGTCGAGATCCTGGCCCCCGACTCGCTTCGCTCGCGCATGGCGGCGACCGCCGGGGCGCTCGCCGCCCTCTACGGCTGAACTGCGAACGCAGACCTCTCCGTCATCGCCCGTTCGGCGATGCGAGGCGCTGGAGACCGTCGTACGCCGCGTACTTGTACGCCTCGGTCAACGTCGGCACGTTGTACACCGCCGGTATGAAGTAGTCGATCGTGCCTTCGAAGTGCAGCACCGTGTGACCGTGGTGCACGAGCTCGGTGGCCGATTCGCCGAGGACGTGCACACCGAGGAGCCGGCGATCGTCGCGCCGGAACACGAGCTTCACGAACCCGTCCATGGTTCCCGAGATCAGCGACCGGCTGTTGCGAGCGAACGGCGCGACGCCGATCTCGCAGTCGATGCCGTCCGCGTTCGCCTGGGCCTCGGTGCGGCCGACCGCAGCTGCTTCCGGGATCGAGTACACGCCCATCGGCGTGATCGGGTCGACCATCTGCTTGAACGGGATGTCGAACACGTGACACGCCGCGACGCGTGCTTGTTCCATCGACACCGACGCGAGCGCGGGAGGACCGATCACGTCGCCCGCCGCATAGATGCCGGGCGCGCTCGTGCGATAACAGTCGTCGACCTTGATGCGTCCGTACCCGTCACTCTCGACGCCGGCGTCCGCGAGCGCGAGGTCCTCGGTGTTGCCGGCTCGGCCCGCCGCGAACAGCACCTTGTCCGGGCGGAGCACGTCGTGGCCGGGGAACTCCACTGCGATCCCCTCGTGGTCGCGCCGGACGTCGAGCGCGTCCGGCATCGAGCACCACCTGCACGCCGGCGTCTCGCATTGCCGCCGCGAGCCCGTCCGAGACGTCGTGGTCCATCACGGGAACGAGGCGCGACCGGCTGTCGAGCAGGGTGACGTCGGTCCCGAGCGCACAGAAGATGGATGCGTACTCGCAGCCCACCGCGCCGCCGCCGAGGACCACGAGGCTCCGCACCGGTTGGTCGAGATCGAGAATCGTGGCCGAGTCGAGGATGTCGGGGTCGTCGAAGTCGATGTCGGGCGGGTGGAACGGCCGGGACCCCGTGGCGACGAGGATCGCTTCGGCCTGCAAGGCGCGTGTCGAGCCGCTCGCCCCGTTCACGTGCACGGTTCGCTCGGCACCGAGCCGGGCGTCTCCCTGTACGAATTCGATGTCATGGGCGTCGATGTTCGACCGGACTTCGCTCGTCACCGTGTCGATCACACGCGGTTCGAACGTGCCCGGAGACGGCTCACCGCGAACGTCGGGTCGAGGTCCAGGCTCAGCCCCTCGTAGACGTCGCGGCGGCGGAAGCCGGTCAGATACAACGCCGCTTCGCGGATCGTCTTCGACGGGACCCCACGCGTTGAGCGCGGCCGCACCACCGGCGCGTGCGTTGCGCTCGACGATGGCGACGCGCTTGCCGAAGTAGGCCGCCTGCGCGGCACCCTTCTCGCCCGCCGGCCCCGCCCCGATGACGACCATGTCGAAGGACTCAGGGTTCAGGATTGCCACCGTCGCCCTCGGGCGCCCGGCTGTGACGCGTCCCCGACAGGCTCGAGGTCGCGTCGGTCGAACCCGGCCGGGAGCACGTATTCGTCGACGGACCGCCGGAGCCGGTAGCGCACGTCGGCCCCGTCGCCGACGATCTCGCAGACTTCGAGGCCGTCGATCCAGCCGTCACCGAAACGGCAACGCACCGCTTCGCCGACCGCGAGCCGCGGCAGGTGGTCTTGCCCGTTGTTGGGTGCGTCCTCGATGAGCACGATCTCAGCTTCGGGCGCGGAAGGCGGCGGGGGATAGACATTGCCGCCGAGGAGCCGCGGCTTGTGCACCTCCGGCTCGGTCGCCGCGGGCGACTCCAATGCCCGTTGCGCGAGCAGCGTGACCGCCTCGACGAGCGCGCGCCGCTCGTCTCGTTCGGTGTCGATGCGCTCGGCGAGCAACCCGCACATCCGCGCGAGGTCCTCGACGGCTCGGGCGACGTCGGTCGCGTGGTCGTTCAACGAGTTCCGCAGTGTGTTCACCGTGTCCTCCGTCGACGACCGGACATCGGCGCGCTGCTGCATCTCGGCCGCGAGCGTCGACTCCAGCTTGGTGATCGCATCCGCCAGCAGCGCGCGCTCGTGCGCATGCGATGCCAGCTTGGCGCGCACTTCCTCTCGCAGCGCCTCGGCCCTGGCGCCCCATCGTCGACCGAACACGCAGGCCTCCTTGTCGCGTGGTCGCGAAGATCAGGCGCGCATCGGCTTCCCGTCACCCCACGACGGGGGTACAGCGACCGACCGCCGGCGCCACGAATTGTCGGCGGTCCCCCTCGTGGAACGAGCCGGGGAGCGGTCCCGGTCGGTCGGGCCGCCTCAGTCGGCGGTCCGCCACACCTGCGGCGGCGTGCGCGCGAACAGCCCTTTCACGGACCAAAGCTCGATCCGCCACGGGTCGAGTCGCAACAAGCCGTAGTTGGGATCGTCGACGTCCTTCCAGAAGCCGCTGAGCCCATAGCCCTCGGGCGTGTTCGAGTACAGCTCCCACAGTCGTGCCTTCGTCGCTTCATCGTCGATCCAGGTCGCGCGCGCATCGACGTAGACCTGCTCTTGGTCCTGGTCCCAGTAAGCGAGAGAGACCCAAGGGTTCGCGTCCAGGTGCTTGGCCTTGAACGAGCGGCGAAAGGTCGCGAGCCAGCCCGTGGGTTCCTCCCACACCGGATGCACGAGCCGGCCACGCGGCCGCCCGCGTGTGTCGACGGTCGTCATCGTGCACCAGATCGTGCGCTCGATCCGCCGCCGAAACTCCGTCGCGATCTCCCCGAACGATGCGACATCCATGCGCGCGGACGCTACGTCATCGCTAGGTTCTCTCGCATGGACTTCGAGATTCCCAAGGAATTGGGCGACTACCTCGTCGAGCTGGACGAATTCATCGAGCGGGAGATCAAGCCGCTCGAGCAGGGCCGACGACAACATCCGCTTCTTCGACCACCGGCGCGAGGACGCGCGCACCGACTGGGAACGCGGCGGTCTGCCCAACGACGAGTGGGAGGCGCTGCTGCACGAGGCCCGCCGCCGCGCCGACGCCGCCGGGCACTACCGCTACCCGTTCCCGAAGGAGTACGGCGGCAAGGACGGCACCAACCTCGGCATGGCCGTGATCCGCGAGCACCTCGCCCGCAAGGGCCTCGGACTGCACTGCGACCTGCAGAACGAGCACACGATCGTCGGCAACAACGTCGGGACTGCTGCTGATGATCAACTACGGCACCGACGAGCAGAAGGCCGAGTGGATCGACGACCTCGCCGAGGGTCGGCGCGGCTTCGCGTTCGGCATCACCGAGCCGGCGCACGGCTCCGACGCGACGCACATGGAGACGACGGCGGTGCGCGACGGCGACGAGTGGATCATCAACGGCGAGAAGACGTGGAACACCGGCATCCACCCGCCCAGTACGACATGATCATGGCCCGCACGAGCGGCAAGGCCGGCGACGGCGACGGCATCACCGCGTTCCTCGTCCCCGACGAAGAGCCCCGGGCTTCGAGATCGTCGAGTTCCTGTGGACGTTCAACATGCCGACCGACCACGCCCACATCCGACTCACCGACGTCCGCGTGCCGCACCAGCGCGATCTTCGGTGGCGAGGGTCGAGGTCTGCAGGTCGTGCAGCACTTCTTCAACGAGAACCGCATCCGTCAGGCGGCGTCGAGCCTCGGTGCCGCGCGAGTTCTGCATCGACCAGGCCGTCGAGTACGCGAAGGTGCGCGCGCCGTTCGGCAAGCCGCTGGCCACGAACCAGGCGATCCAGTTCCCGCTCGTCGAGCTCCACACGCAGTGCGAGATGCTGCGGGCGCTGATCCACAAGACGGCGTGGCGGATGGACACGCACGGCGCCGTTCTCGGTGTCCGACAAGGTCTCGATGTGCAACTACTGGTCGAACCGGTTGTGCTGCGAAGCGGCCGACCGCGCCATGCAGGTGCACGGTGGCCTCGGCTACTCGCGGCACATGCCGTTCGAGCACATCTACCGCCATCACCGCCGCTACCGGATCACCGAGGGCAGCGAAGAGATCCAGATGCGTCGCGTCGCCGGCTACCTTTTCGGCTTCATGAAGCCAGCAGGCCCCGAAGGGCGTCACGGTTTCTTGATTGCAACGAATCGGCCACGTGCGGGCCGATTCGTTGCAAACACGGGAGGGTGGTGGGCGCGGACGGGTGGCGGTTCGCTCTCGTAGCGTTCGATCTCGACGAGCACGTGCTGGCCAGTCGACCCTTGCGCGAGGCGTGATGAGCCTCGATCGGCCGTCAGGACATTCGGGTTGCCGTGCGCGCACAACGAACCGGGAACCGACGGATCGACCGGGTCGAACCACGCACCCGTCGACAGGTTCACCACCCGGGGTCGCACGTCCGGCGTCAGGACCGCGCCGGCGAGGCAGGCGCCCCGGTCGTTGAACACGCGCACGACGTCGCCGTCCGCGATGCCGCGTGCGGCTGCGTCTTCCGGATGGATGCGAATGGGCTCTCGTCCCGCGACCTTCGACGCGCGGCTGTCGGCGCCGGCGTCCAGCTGGCCGTGCAGGCGCGACGCCGGCTGGTTGGCGATGAGGTGCAGCGGAAAATGCTCCGCCCGCGGCCCACCGAGCCATTCTTCGGGTTCGAGCCAGGCCGCATGACCGGGGCAGTCGTCGTAGCCGAACTTGTCGATGGTCGCCGAGAAGAGCTCGATGCGACCGCTCGGCGTCTTCAGCTTGTGCTCGTCCGGGTCGGCGCGGAACCGGTCGAAGAGCGTGTGGTCGTCGGAGCTGTTCGGCAGGTGACATTCGCCGATCGCCCAGAATTCCTCGAACGGCGGTGCGACGACGTCGCGTGCGGCGACGCGTTCGCGGAACCGTTCGTAGATGTGCTCCACCCAGTCCCGTGCGGTGCGACCCTCGGTGAAGTCGTCGTAGACGTCGAGGCGCTTCGGCGAGCTCCCCGAACGCCTCGTAGTCGTCGCGCGCCTCACCGAACGGCGAGAGGGCACGCGGCATGGCGATCACGTAGCCGTCGTTGCGGCCGGCACCGACGTCGTCGCGCTCGAGGGTCGTGGTGGTCGGCAGCACGATGTCGGCGTGGCGCGCGGTCGCGGTCCAGAACGGTTCGTGCACGACGACCGTGTCGGGGCAGGCGAGCGCCCGCCGCAGCCGATTGAGGTCCTGGTGATGGTGGAACGGGTTGCCGCCCGCCCAGTAGACCAATCGGATGTCCGGGAGTCGCAGCCGGCGGCCGTTGTAGTCGAGCCCGCCGCCGGGATTCTCGAGCAGCGTGCTGATCTGCGCGACCGGGATGAACGTGTCGACGAGATTGCGCCCCTGGGAGAAGACCGGCAGGGGATACGGCACGCGCGGTGCGCCGACGTCGGCCATCGAGCCGTAGCCGTGGCCGAACCCGCCGCCGGGCAGGCCGATCTGCCCGAGCAGCGACGCCGAGCGCGATGCCCATCCACACCGGTTGCTCACCGTGACGCGTGCGTTGCAGCGCCCAGCTCACCGTCACGAGCGTGCGGTGCTCGGCCATCCGGTGTGCGACGTCGCGAATGGTTGCCGCGGCGATTCCCGAGATCCGTTCCGCCCAGGCCGGATCTTTCGGGACACCGTCTTCCTCGCCCATCACGTACGCGATCAAGCGGTCCCCGCCGACGCAGTACTTCTCGAGGAAGGTCGCGTCGTGCATGCCGCCGCTGATCAGGACGTGCGCGAGTGCGAGCATCACTGCGGTGTCGGTACCGGGCACGATCGGGTGCCATGTCGCGCGTACGTCGGGATTGAGGTCGCTGCGCAGCGGGCTGAACAGCTCGAAGGCAAGACCGCGACGTCCCGCCTCCGCGAGGCTCGGCGGGAGCGTGTGCCGGGTCACACCCCCGGGGCTCACGTACGCGTTCTTCACGTTCATGCCGCCGAACGCAACGACGAGCTCGGTGTGCTCGAGAATTGCCTTCCAGGTGGTCGCGCGTCGCAGCACGTCGGCGGCGTCGCCGACGATGTGGGGAAG
>CAWAGX010000023.1:0-24720 GCA_963781425.1 uncultured Actinomycetes bacterium
TGCGGACGTCGCGGAACACGATGTCGCGGTCGACGTCAGGCTCCTTCGGGAGACCGAGCACACGCTCGCCGAGGATGTTGCGCTGGATCTGATCCGTCCCGCCGCCGATGCTGTTCACGTACGCGGTCAACATCGCGAGGTTCACCTCGTCGGCATCGCCGGAGTCCGGACCGGTGAGCAACGCCGATGCCCCGAGGATCGACGCGTTCAGGCGCGCCGAGGAATGCAGGATCTCCGACATCGCCAGCTTCCCGATCGACGCGACCGACGACGACGTCCCCTTGCGCGCTTCGTCGCGGGCTCGAATCGCGTTCCACCGGTTGACGGCCCGCAGCGTGTAGAGACGCGCGATCGCCTGCCGGACGACCGGGTCGCCCGCGAGGCCCCATTGCCGGGCGAGCTCGACCGGCGACGCACCGCCTTCGACGAAGACCGCACTCGACTCGTCCTCGGGTTCGGGGCGCGGCCGACGGCTTCCCTGCGAGCCACCGGCGATCTCCGACGCGCTGGCCGAGAGGCTGCCCATGAGCTGGCGCTCGACCGCGAGCGCGGTCTGGAGGACGCGCCATCCCTCGCCGACACCGCCGACGACATTGGCGTCGGGAACCGCGCGCGTCGGTGATGAACACCTCGTTGAACTGCGCGCCGCCCGTGATCTGGCGGAGCGGCCGCACCTCTACTCCTGGCTGCTTCATCGGGAAGAAGAAGAAGGTGATGCCGCGGTGCTTCGGGACGTCCCAGTCGGACCGCGCGATGAGCAGCCCGTAGTCGGCCTCGAAGCCGTTGGTCGTCCACACCTTCTGGCCGTTCACGACCCATTCCGAGCCGTCCCGCTCGGCCCGGGTCTGCACCGCCGCGAGGTCGGAGCCCGCACCGCAGGGGGATACCCGGGAGAAAACCCCGGGGATTTGCCGGTCAGGGGTTTCTGGGGTGGGGATGCCGCGATCTGACCGAGTTCTCGGCACCCAAACGCGGACGGTTGCCAGATTTCCCACTAGTGACTACTGTAACCACTATGGCGCCCGGGACCGCTGACGTCGAGAGTTCTATGACCTCGCCGCGAGTGGTTCGCCGGTTGGCAGCGGTGAAGGTGGAGGTCCCGGACCCGGCCGCGACGGCGCAGTTCCTCGTCGATGGCCTCGACTTTCGCCGGTGGTCGAGCAGCGGCGGCTCGGAGCACCTTGCGACCGACGGTGACTATGGGGTGCCAACCCCTTCGCGCCGAGCTCACGCTGGTCGTGGGCAGCGAGCTAGCCGTTGGCGGCGTGGTCTTCGAAGTCGAGGAGAAGGCCATCGCCGTCTTGGGCGACCGGCTCGAGAGTTTGGGTATCGCGGTCGACAGGGTGGATGACGACGGCTTGGGCGGTCACGGGCTGCGTTTCGGTCAACCCGATGGCGTTCCGATCGAGTGCCGGGTGCCGCGCCAAGGTGAACCCAGCAGTGTGGACGTGTCGTCGGTTCGCCCACGCCGACTTGGACACGTCAACTTGACGATGCCGAGCCCACCGCACGCGATGGAGTTCTTCCGCGACACGCTGGGTCTGAAGCTCACCGAGCAGCTCGGCGAGATGTTGTTCTTTCTCCGAATCAATTCCGATCATCACAACATCACGTTGCCGCCCGGCTGACCGATCGGGTGTGCACCACGTCGCGTTCGAGCTGTCTGAGTGGGGCACGATGCGCGTCGTGTGTGACAACCTGGCCACGCATGGGTACGCGATCGAGTACGGCCCAGGACGCCATGCGCCCGGGCACCAGCTGTTCGTGTACGTGCGTGATCCATCGTCGGGCCTGCGCCTCGAGCTGTTTACGGACATGGCGGGCAGGCATCGATGACGACGATGTGTACGAGCCGATCCGTCGGGAAGTGCCGCGCTTCCAATCGGTGAACGTATGGGGGCCGGCCCCGCCGCAGAGCTTTCTCACCGAGTAGCCGTCCGCAGGTGGGGTGGTGAGCGAGGCCGGGAGCGGGGCCGCGTTGGTAACGGGCGCGTGCGGTGGGATCGGTGCGGCTTTGGTTGCGGCGTTGGCGGCCGACAACGTCTGGACCGTCGCCCTGGACATCGTCCCGGCGCCGGCGGCGGACGTATCGATCATCGGAGATGTCACTGTCGAGGACGACGTTGAGCGGGCCGTCACTGCAGCACGAGATCGGTTCGGATCGATCTCATTCTTGCTGTGCGCAGCGGGCGTGACCAGCCGATCGCCGATCGCCGACCCTCCCCTGGCGGAGTGGTACCGGGTCGTCGACGTCTCGCTCACCGGGACATTCCTGGCAGTCCGAGCGGTGATGGGCGAAATGGCGACGGCCGGGTTCGGGCGCATCGTGGCGATTGCGTCGGGGCGCGGGGTCAAGGGATGTCGGTTCGGTGCTCATGACGCCGCAGCCAAGGCCGGTGTGATCGCATTGATCAAGTCCGCCGCGCTCGAGCTCGGCGACGCCGGCGTCACCGCCAATGTCGTCGCGCCGGGACCCGTGGCGACGCCGATGCTTGCCAGCGTGGGTGGGCCATCGCCGGGAGTTGCTGGAGCCGCGATTCCGCTCGGGCGAGTCGGTGAGCCCGACGACGTGGTTGCCGCGACCCGCTTCTTTGCTGAGCGCTGGTGCGAGCTACATCACGGGTCAGACCGTCCATGTGAACGGTGGCTTGTTGATGCCATTGATCACGAATCGAGCGATCGTCCCCGAAACGAAGGAGAGAGACGATGGCGTGGGTACCGATGGTGGCAGAGGACGAACCGGAAGGTGTTCTCGTGGATGTGTACGAACGGGCTCGGGCTCGTTTCACGTTCGTGCCCGACGCCGTCCGGATCTTCAGCATCCGGCCTGAGGTCGCCGAAGCGCAAGACCGGTCAGCGCCGTGCTGTTGGGTGACGCGTCGAGCCTTGGCGCTCGTCGATCCGACCTCATCGGGACGGCGGTGTCGGGAATGAACCACTGCGAGTACTGCGGGACCGCACACTCGGGACTTCTGTCGAAGCGTGGCGATCTCACCGAGGACGAGGCGCTTCACGTGTACCGCAACTGGCGCGACGTCGAGCTACCCCGGACGATCGAGCAATGTTGGAGTTCGCGGAGAAGCTGGGCGACTTTTACCGCGGCCACGGTCACGGCCGCCGACGTCGACGTGTTACGCGGTCACGGCTTCAGCGACGTCAACGTGTTCGACATCGTGGTGCTCACGGCATCCCGGAACTTCATGAACCGGGTCAACGACGGTCTGGGAGTGACGACCGAGCGGCTTCGCCGCACTCGGCGATCAGCTCGTCGACGAGATCGCCCACGTCTGATCCGCCGAGCGCCGTCCGTGACCCGGCAGGTCAAGATCGATTGAGTTTCCGGAGACGCCGAGAAGCGATCGCCAACCCACCCAGAACTGTCGAAGGCGGTTGTCGTCGCCTCCGCGCCCTCGTCGGCTTGTTGGCCTCGGGCGATGATGCTGTATCGCACCTTCCGGCTCGAGACTCCACGCTGCTGGTTCAAGAAGACGGGGAGGTCCTCCTCCCAGACGGGATCGGCGAACCATATGCGCTGGCTAAGCGCGCGCAGCTTCGCCGCCGTATTCGGGCACATCACCGATGAGACCGAGCGTGCGGTTCTCGAGCACGACCGTGGTCGAATCGACGGCACGTTGGGAGTCGATCGAGATCACGTTCGAGCGAAGAGTGATCGCAAGATCGGGGAACACATTGATGATGTAGCCGTCGCCGACCTCCACTCCCGGGAGGGGTGCTTGGCGTAGCTGTTCCCACAGCTCGGTTTCCGTCCCGTCAGGATCCATCCCGAGCCGCTGCACGGCGTGCCAGTTCGGGTGGAGCGAGTAGCGACCCGGGGGACTGGCCTTGCGGAAGAAGGGGTGCACGAACGGGACGTGGTAACCGTCCCGGATGTTCTCCGCGTAGACCTTCCAGTTGATGGGGATCTCGTTCGCGGAGTGCTGGAACACCTCGAACTCACCGTCCGCGAGGGGGGTGGTCAAGACGTCGATGATCGGGTCGCCGAGCCACTCCGAAAGGCTCCCCGGATGGTCCGACGGGTTCACGAAGACGAGGCCGAGGACGCTTCGCAGGCGAGCTCGACGAGCGGGAAGTTCTCCTTGCAGAAGCCGGTGCCGTCGTAGGCGTCCTCACCGGGGAGGCTGGCGAGCATGCCCTCGAGCGAGTACACCCACGAGTGGTAGGGACACCGGAAGGCTGCGGAGTTTCCTCGCTCGACGGTGACGACGATCGAGCCACGGTGGCGACAAGTGTTGTAGAAGGCACGGAGGCGGCGGTCGTGGTCACGTACGACGAGGATGGGGTCGCCGACGAGAGTCGTGGTGAGGAAGTCGCCGACCGCGTCGAGCTCGCTTTCGTGACGACAAAGGTCCAGATCTCCCCGAAGATGCATCGCGTCTCGGCGTCGAAGACGTTGGGATCGGTGTACGTGCGGTTGTCGACGATCCGTTCGGTCTCGATCTTCGCGAGAGCCTCTTCAACTGACATCCCGACCTCCTCGGAGCTGTTGGCGACAGGCGATCTCGGTACTGGCGAGCTGTGGGTGAGCGCATGTTGTGAGAGCCCTGGCGGTGATCCCGGAAGCGCGGAGGGCCATGACGACGCCGGCGGCTCGCTCGGCCGGGCTGCCCGACGCGCCGATTGCACGTCCACGAGGTCGACACGCTCGATGCGCAGGCACAAGAGCAAACTGTAGACTGTTGTCTATAGTGTGGGGAAGAGGGGAGGCCGCGTCGAGGAGGCAAGGACCTCAAATGGCGTTCCGGATCCGCAAGTGGTGGACAGCAGTTGAAGAAGTCGTCCACGAGGGCGGGCCACCGACAAACGTGCCGTTGCGCAAGGTTGCGGTCGGCGTAGTGATCCACAATCCGTGCGCGGGCCGGTGGGCCGATGAACTCGATGCGCTCCTCACACCTTCCGGCGATCTCGCACGGATCCTCGTGGCCCGGACACGCGCCGCACTTGGGGTCGAGGCCCAGAGCTGCGGCAAGGCGGCGATCGTCGGTGTCGACGGCGAACAGGAGCACGGTGTGGCGTGCCTCACCACACCCTTCGGTGATGCGCTGCGCGACGGCATCGGGGGTAGCACCTGGGTGACCTCGACGACGAAGGTCGCGACGGCGGGCACTGCAATCGATGTGCCGCTCGCCTACAAGCGGGCGCTGTTCGTCCGCGAGTTTTACGACACCATCACGGTTGCCGTTCCGGATGCACCGCGAGGTGATGAGATCGTCGTCGTCTGCGCGCTCGCCAGCAACGGACGCGTGCATCAGCGTGTCGGCGGACTGACTCGGGACGCGGCAACCAAGGGCGACGGCTTGCGATGAGCACCGCGCTCGTCAACATCGGCGACTCGCACACCGGCGATCTCGAAGGGACTCCGATCGCCGGTGACGCCGTGGTGTGCGCCGACGGGGTCATCACCTGGATTGGCTCGACTCCCGACGTCGAACCCGAGAGTCACGATGTCGTGGTCGATGCGCACGGCGCCGCGCTGGTGCCAGGCTTCGTCGACTCCCACGTCCACGTGACGTTTGGGGACTACACGCCGCGTCAGCGAACCGTCGGCTTTCTGGAGAGCTATCTCCATGGCGGCATGACTCGGGCTATCACCGCCAGCGAGGTCCATGTTCCCGGGCGGCCGACCGACCCGACGGGCGTGAAGGCGCTCGCCATTGCGGCCGAAAGGGCATTCCGAGAGTTCCGTCCTGGCGGGGTCACTGTCCATGCAGGCTCGGTGATTCTCGAGCCCGGACTCGAGATCTCCGACTTTGAGGAGCTCCCGACGCCGGCGTGTGGTTGGCCAAGGCCGGCTTCGGCGGATTCGAGAAGCCCCGGGACTACATACCCGTCGTCCATGCGGCCCGCGCCGCGGGGCTCGTCGTGATGTGTCACACGGGCGGCGGCTCGATCCGCGGCAGCCTCGAGCTGATTGACGCCGAGGTACTGCTCGAGATGGATCCCAACGTTGCGGGGCATTGCAACGGCGGCCCCACCGTGCTCGGCGACGCCGACAATCGTGCGCTCGTCATCGACGGACGTGACATCGCGCTCCAGCTGGTACAAGCGGGCAATCTCCGTTCGGCGGTATCGATCGCGGAGCTCGCGCTCGAGCACGGTCGCCCCGACCGACTCCTGTTGGCGAGCGACACCCCGACGGGGACGGGCGTGATCCCATTGGCGATGCTCCGATCGATGGCCGAGCTCGTCTCGCTCGGTCCGCTCGATCCGACCCTTGCGCTCGCAGCGTCGACGTGGTCTCCGGCACGGGTGTATGGCCTCGACGTCGGTCGCATCCAGGTGGGTTGGCCAGCTGATCTGCTGGTCATCGACGCGCCCCTTGGGTCTCGCGCCGCGGACTGGCGCGCCACGCTCGAGCTCGGGGACCTCCCGGCCGTGGCCGTCGCACTCACCCAAGGAGAGGTGCGCTTCGCGCGCAGCCGCAATACGCCGCCCCCCAAACGGGCGGTGGCACTGACCCGCGGGGCACCGAGCCCGCTGCCGTTCTGATCGGACCGTCATGCGTGGACTGTTGTTCTCTCAGATGGAGCCTCCCGACGGTCAGGAGGCAGCGTTCGATGAGTGGTACGACGGCGAGCACATCCCCGCGCGCCTCGCGATCCCTGGGTTCGAGGCGGCGGTCCGGCACCGTGCGGTCGAGGGCTCGCCCAGCCACCTGGCCTGTTACTTCCTGTCTGACGTGGATGCCCTGGAGCTGCCCGAGTACCAACGACTGAAGGCTGCGCCCGCGCCACGCACGCAATGGATGTTGGACAACGTCCGCGCGTTTACGCGCTACATCTGCGACGAGGTCTCGGACACCGGGCCCGTCGCCGCCGAGCCGCGGTTGCTGTCGGTGGTGGCTTTCAACGTGCCCGGCGCCGCTCGGGATGACTTCGATGCGTGGTACTCGTGGGAGCACATCCCGTTGCTGATGACGGCGGAGGGGTGGCTACGGGTTCGCCGATACCACGTCCGAGACGGCGGCGTCGGGAAGCCGTTCACGGACCTCGCACTGCACGACCTGCGCGACCGCGACGCGCTTGAATCCCCCCAGCGTGCCATGGCTCGCGCGACCGCGTGGAGAGCACGGCTGGCTTCGAACGCCTGGTTCACCGACTCGGGGCGGTGGCTCTACGAGCGAATTGTCATGGCGCGAGCGACGGGTACGAAAGGAGACGTGTGATGGGCTTGCAATACGGACGCGACGAGGTGAAGGAACGAGCCCGTTCCACGTGGAAGGGGGCATGCAACGTCACGCTCCCATCGTTCACACACGACTTCGCCGCGCTCAATGACGCCGGCATCGCACACGACGTACGACGAGCCGCCGAGCTCGGGTTCTGGGGGACGTTGGTCGCATCCGAGTGTGGCACGACGACGCAAGAGTACGTTCGCTTCCTCGAGATCGCTGCCGACGCGGCACCTGAAGGGTTCCGATTGGTCGCCCACCTGAGCTTCTCGACCGTGGACGAGAGCCTCTCGGCCGCCGACGCCGCGAGCGCGCTCGGATACGAGGCGGCCCTGTTGTCCTACCCGCCGAGCTTCGTTCCTACGAAGCCACGCGACATCGTCGAACACACCGAGCTCATTGCCGAGCACACCGACCTCGCCCTCATCCTCTTTGCGGTCATGACGTGGGGATTCAAGCCCCTACACCCGAGTGGGTTCCCGCCGGAGGCACTGGAGGAGCTGGCACGCCTCCAGACGGCGGCCGCGCTCAAGTTCGAGGCCGGCGGCCCGGCAATGTTCAGCGCGTTCGCTGACGTTCACCGACGATGCAGCGAGCACGTGATCGTCGAGAACCCGATGGAGCAGCACGCACCCGCCCTGGTCGACCGGTTCGGCGTGCAGTGGTTCGGAACGAGCGCGTATGAGTCATTCGGGGATCGCGTCCCGCGCTGGCTCGAGCACCTGGCGGCCGACGACTGGGACGCTGCAATGGAGCTGTTCTGGAGCTACCAGGCCGGCCGCGAGGCGAAGATCGCCTTCCACGCCTCGTTCGCGGGGGCGAACCTGATCCACCGGGTCGGCTGGAAGTATCTCGGGTGGCTGCAAGGCTTCAACGGGGGACTCTTGCGCATGCCCCAGATGCGTCTCGTGCCCGGCCAGATGAAGGCGCTGCGCGCCGGGATCGTCGCGTCCGGCTTCGAGGTGCCCGACGACGACGCCGGGTTCCACGAGGGTCGCGTGGCCTCGACCGGCGGAGGCTGAAGTGTGGACAGTTTATAGTCGGCAGATGCTCCCCGTCCGACCTGATGCCGGATCTGAAGGCCAGACGCCGTGAGGCGACTGGCTGCGGTGGCGCGCCTTGAAGATCTCCCGATCGGACGCTGTCGGATCGTGACGGTCGAGACGACCGACGTGCTGATCGTCCGAACCGAAACCAGCGTCCTGGCGATGCAAGCGATGTGCACGCACGCGCGGTCCGTGTTGGGTCCAGGGCGACTCACCGATGGACTCGTCGAGTGCCCGATGCACGGCGCGCTGTTCGATCCGATCGACGGCAGCGTCCGCAAGGGCCCCGCGCGAAGGGTTGGCGACCTACGACGTCGTCATCGACGACGACGTCGTCTTCGTCGACGCGACGAACGTCGTTCAGGCGCGAGACCTGTCGACGGAACCACGGATGTCGCGTACCCGTTACGAAGCGAGCCCGAACGCCGAAGACCATGTTGACCAGGAGGTGAGCAGTGGCCGTCACCGATGAGCGGGGCACCATGACCCCGCTCCGCGACGGTACGACCGTCGAAGAGCTCGTGGACGAGACGGCGGGACGCGTGTCCCGCCGGATCTATACCGATCCCGACATCTACGAGCTCGAGCAGGAGCGCCTCTTCCGCCGCGCGTGGGGCTTTCTCGGGCACGAATCCGAGATCGCGAACCCTGGTGACGTCGTGACCCGGACGCTGGCGGGCGAGCCCGTATTGCTGATGCGCGACGACGACGGAGCAATCCGCGCGTTCCTGAACTCGTGCCGACACCGTGGGATGCGGCTCTGCCGTGTCGATAGGGATAACGTGAACTACCTCCGGTGCCCGTACCACGGGTGGACCTACGGTACGGACGGCACCTGCTTGGCGGTCTTTGCCGAGGAGTGTTACGAGCCCGATCCGATCGACAAGTCGACGCTTGGTTTGTACCCCGTAAACCAGGTCGGCTCATACCACGGGATGATTTTCGGTTCATGGAATGCCGACGCACCTTCCCTCGACGAGTACCTCGGCGACATGCGCTTCTATCTCGACATGTTGGTGGCACGAACGCCGGGCGGCGCCGAAGTCGTTGGTGTCCCGCAGGTGTGGGACGTCGAGACAAACTGGAAGTTCGCAGTCGACAACTTCACCGGCGACAACTTCCACCTCTACTCGGCACACGGCAGCGTCGTCGACCTTGGCATGCTTCCGCCAGACCCGATGTCACTCGCGCATGGCCACCTCGTCAGCGTCGGCAACGGACATCAGTTGCACGTGGTTCCCGGTCCTCCGGATCCGATGTTCTCCCACTTCGGTCTTCCGCCAGAGCTGCGCTCTGCGGTCGAGGTGACGCTCAGCGCACCTCAGTCCGAGCTCGTCGCCCGCACGACCTGGAGTGTCGGGACGGTCTATCCCAACCTCTCGTACATGCAGGTGCTGGTGCAGGGTGACCTCGAGAGCCCGATGGTGCCGTTCCTCAACTTCCGCATGTGGGTGCCCACCGGAGCGACATCGACGCGCGTGTGGTCGTGGTTCTTCATCGAGCGAGACGCTTCGCCGGCGTATCGCCGGCAATCGTATGAGGCGTATGTACGCACGTTCGGGCCCAGCGGGATCTTTGAACAGGACGACATGGAGAACTGGGAGGAATGCACGCGCGTCAACTCGGGCAAGATCGTGCAGCGCTACCCCCTCAATCACCAGATGGGCCTCGCGAAGGTGCCGGACTCGGAGTTCATAGGTCCCGGCGATGCCTATCCGGGGAGCTATGGAGAACGGACACAACTGGCGTTCTACGGCGAGTGGCAACGTTGGCTGACGTTGGCCGAGCCGTGGACGGTCGGCGCGAAGGGATAACGGAGAGATGATCACTACAGACGACCGCGTCGTCGCGGTGGGGTCAGCGGAGTACGCGCGCGTCGTCGACTTCTTCTATCGAGAAGCGTATCTCCTCGATGACCGACATTTTGCGGAATGGCTCGAGCTCTTCACCGACGATGTCGAGTACCACATGCCGGTGCGCACGACGGTCCGTCCCAGCGTGGGTGACGGATTTAGCGATGCGATGGAGTACTTCGTGGAGAATCGCTCTTCGCTGACCACCCGGGTCCGGCGTCTCGAAACCGAACGTGCGTGGGCCGAACAGCCGGCGTCGCGCACTCGCCATCTCGTGGCCAACGTCTTGGTCGAGTATGGCGAAACCGACGGCGAATTCAACGTGCGGTCTGCGTTCCTGGTCACTCGGACGCACGGCGACAAAACGTACGACTTCTTCAGCGGCGAACGTCGCGACACCCTGCGAGCCGCCGATGACGGCCTGCGCATCGCGCGCCGGGAAGTCAGGCTCGACACGACTGTGCTGCACTCCTACAACCTGAGCATCTTCTTCTAGCCTATTTCTCGCTCCGAGACGGCGGTCGCAGATGCTGGGACGGTGGGTATGACTGGACGACTCGCCGGACAGGTCGCCTTGATCACAGGCGGAGCCACCGGTATCGGCCGCGGCGTGGTGGAGCGCTTCCTGACGGAGGGGGCACTCGTCGCCGCGCTCGACCGAGCACCCGAGCGTCTTGCCGACGTGGAAAACGACGCGTTGCTCGCATTGGCCGGCGATGTGCGGAGCCTCGCGGACAATCGCGCCGCGGTCGACGCGACGATCGAGCAATTCGGTCACCTCGACGTCTTCGTCGGGAACGCCGGCATCGGGGACGCGTTTACGCCGCTGGTCGAGCTCGATGACGATGTCCTGGACCAAGCCTTCGACGAGCTCTTCGCCGTCAACGTCAAGGGTTACCTGCTCGGAGCCAAGGCGACCGTCGATGCGCTGATCGCGACACGCGGCTCCATGATCTTCACGCTCTCGAACGCATCGTTCTATCCCGATGGTGGCGGCCCGATCTACACCGCGAGCAAGCATGCGGGCTTGGGGCTCGTCCGCCAGCTCGCGCACGAGCTGGGACCCGCAGTCAGGGTCAACGGGGTTGCGCCCGGCGGGACACCATCCGATCTCCGGTTGCCGAGCGCGTTCGGTGTCGGCGCCGACGGTCAGCCTCGTCGTGCCTACGACGCACCTGAGTCCGCCACCGAGGTCGTCGGCGAGCACGCAGGCGACATTCGCGGGATGATCCGCCAGGTCACGCCCGCGGGGGTCGTGGCCGAACCTGCAGATCATGCCGGCGCCTATGTGCTGCTGGCATCGTGTGCCGACGCGAGGGTGATCACCGGAACGGTGATCGAGACCAATGGGGGCCTTGGAGTGCGTGGCGTGCGCCGCGTCCGGGGCGGCGACGGGCTTTTGGCGTGATGGCCCCGTGCAGCGCGAACCCTACGCAAGGAACCGAGCGAGAGCAGGGCATGATGACCACGGAGATCGTCCGGATACCGGTGAACGCAGACTCGGCTGGAGCACTGGTCGAGCAGGTCCATGCCGCGCGCGACACGTACTTCGCATCACCTGCTTGTGTCGACTTCCGAGTGCTCCGCTCGACGAGCGGTGATGAAGTCACGGTTGTCGTCGATTGGGCGTCGCCGCAGGCGCATGAGCAGGCGAACGCAACCTCCGCCGCTCGCGCCTTCTTCGTTGCGGTGCAGAACCTCGCGGCCGGCGCCCCTGAGCTCAGTTGGCACGAAAGCGTCTGACCGAGTCGGACGGACGCGCACGACGTCGAGTGCCAGTAGCCGCGGCTCGGGCACGTCGGTCAGCTCGGTCATCGCAGAACGGATCCCTCTGGCTGCATCCGGGGCGCCATCGAACTCGGCGAACCAGCGAGCATCTGAGCGCCTGAAGGCGAACAGATTGCACCCTCCGGACGCGTGCCCAGCTTGTGAGCTAGTTGACAACTGATTACAGTTGGCATCATGGCGGTTCTTCTCACGGCGACGGATATCGGAGCCCTCGCCACCGACGTCGTGGCGCTGAAGGCCGCGCGTGCCGCGGTGAAATCTGAAGCCACGGGACGAACACGCCTCCCCGCCCGGATCGACGTACCGTCGGAGCACGGCTTTCTGCGGGTGATGCCTGCGGTCATGGGCGACCGGATGGGCGTGAAGGTGATGACACTGGCCGAGGGCATCGGAACGCGTTACCTCCTGGCGCTGTACGAAGTCGCGACCGGCGAGTTGCTCGCGCTGTACGACGCCGATGAGCTCACGCGCCTTCGGACGGCCGCGACCACCGCGGTTGCCGCCGAGGCGATGGTCGTCGACCCCCCGACGAGCCTGGCCATCGTCGGAAGCGGATTCGAAGCTGAAGGCCACCTGAGGATGCTGGCGGGCTGCTGGCCGCTCGACCGAGTCCGCGTGTACAGCCGGCGCCCGGAGAACCGTTCGGCGTTCGCCGCCGAGATGTCAGCCGAACTTGGTATTGCCGTGGATGCCGCACCGTCACTTGCGGACGCGCTGGCAGGCCAACCGGTGGTGGTGCTTGCCACGAAGAACGTCGAGCCCGTCGTGAACGGCGAACTCTTCGCGCCTGGAACCGTGGTGCTGTCCATTGGGTCGACGAGACCAGAACTCCGCGAGCTCGATACGGCCACGATGGCGCGTAGCGCGACGTTGGTCGTCGACGACCGAGCGCAGGTTCGAGCCGAATCGGGCGACATCATCGCGGGTTTCGTCGCCGGTCTGCTCAGCGACGACCGCGTGCGCACGGTCGCCGAGCTGCACGATGTCGGATTGGTGCCGTGCTCGGAGCACCGTGACCTCCAAGTGTTCAAATCCGTGGGTACCGCACTGCAGGATCTCGCTCTCGCCGAGGCGATCTACGGCCTAGCTGTCGCCGAAGGGCTGGGTCGCGAGCTCGGTGCCGTCGCGAGCTTGAAGCCATTCGCCGGGAAGCCGACGACACGGTGAACCGGCTGGGCTTCGAACCGTCCTCGGGTCTGTACTTCGAGGTCGTCGGTCGATCGTCCTCAGCCCACCCCGTGCTCTGGATCCACGGCGCGGGCGCGACCGGCGCCTGCTGGCGAGTCGACCTCGAGGGACGTCCCGGGTGGGCGGACCAGCTCGCTGCCAACGGTGCTGAGTGCTGGGTCACCGATTGGCCCGGATCGGGCCGCTCCGGCGGGCGGGTCATCACGGACCTGGTGTTCGACGACCTTGTCGCAGGGTATCTCCACCTGCTCACCGATGTGATCGCCGAGCCCGTCGTTGTCGTGTGCCATTCGATGGGTGGCGCGATCACCTGGCAGCTCGTCCAGCACGCACGCGAGCTCGTTGCCGGAGTCGTCTCCGTCGCCGGTGCCTACCCTGCGAATACCCCACCCACTTCGACGATCCTCGAAGACGACGGCCGGACTGTCCGCTACATCTTCGACGAAACCGGCGTCGAGTTCTTGATTGACCGCGACCGCGCGTACCTCTATGACGACGCGTACGTGTTCAAGCAGGGGATCGCCGGGAGCACGCGCTTCGAACCCGCGCTCGTTGACGCGCTCCGTAACGCATTCGTGCCCTTCTCGCCCCTGGTGGTGCTCCAGCGGGGCGGTGTCGAACCGGGCATGCCAGCGGTCACGGCACCTGAGGTCTTCTCCGGTCTCGATGTAGCGCTCATCGCCGGCGACCAAGACCCGGCGCACACGAACGAGATCGAGACGCGCACCCTCGAGCTGCTCCGATCGTGGGGTGCGGACGCGGAGCTGGTGTGGCTGCCGGACCTCGGCATCGAAGGCAACGGTCATTTCCTGTTCTGGGAGTCGAACGCCGCTGAAATTGGATGCCTCCTGGAGGCGCGGATCCGATCGATGGCCGAGCTGCCAACGACGGAGGCCCGATGACTCGTTGGGGTTCCGACCTCGTTGTCGACCTTCTGCGAGACGCAGAGGTCGACTTCGTCGCGTTCAACCCAGGCGCTACGTTCCGGGCCATTCAGGACTCACTCGTGCACGCCGACGGCGCGGCGCGACCGGTCCTGTGTCAGAGCGAGGCCATCGCGGTAGGGGTGGCCCACGGGTACGCCAAGGCGGCCGGCCGGCCGATGGCGGCGCTCGTCCATGATGTCGTCGGCCTTCAGGTCGCGTCTATGGCGATCTACAACGCATGGTGCGATCGCGCTCCGATGCTGGTGCTCGGGGGCAGCGGCCCGCGGTCACGAGCATCGCGTCGGCCCTGGATCGACTGGGTGCACAGCGCGAGCGTCCAAGCGCAGCTCGTTCGTGACTACGTCAAATGGGACGACGAACCCGACGATCTGTCTTCGGTGGCCGAGTCCTTTTCGCGGGGTTGGCACACCACGATGGTTGCACCAGCAGGACCGGTGTACCTTTGTTACGACACCGAACTGCAAGAAGCCGAGCTCTTCGGCGATGTCGATGCGGCCGGCCCGAGCAGCTATGCCATGCCGACGTCGCCGGCTCCGTCCGCCGAAGACGTCTCCTGGCTCGCCGACGTGCTTCGCGCCGCAAGAGCACCTGTCCTCGTCGCCGGGTACGCGGAATCGTCGTTGGCGTTCGCGGCGCTCTCGGAGCTGGCGGAGCTTGTCGGCGCGGCGGTCATCGACAGTGGCGTGCGGCTGTGCCTCCCCACGAGCCATCCATTGAACGCCACCGGCTTGGCGGATCCGCTCGAGGGCGCCGACGTGGTGATCGCATTCGACATTGGCGACCCCGCGACCCTGTTCTCGTCGCTCGTCGCGAGAACGCCTCCCCCGATCACCGCGCATCTCACGTGCGCCCATTTGAAGTTGCGCGCCTGGGCCCAAGACGCACACGCGGTCGCTCGAGTCGATCGTGTCGTCACCTCGGCCGCGGAACCTGCACTGGTGGCACTCGTCGACGCGATTCGTCGCGACCCACCCGCGGGCGCGGGAGTCGCCGAGCGCACCCGGATGATCTCGGCGCACGTCGCTACGGCTCGCGCCGCACGACAAGCGGTAGCCGCGCGCGCCGATGCCGATGGCGTAGTTCCGCTCGATCGGCTACTCCACGAAGTCGGTGCGGCTATCAGCGGCGACCCGTTCGTCTTGGCGAATGGAACCTTGACGCGCGACGAGCTGCAGCTCTGGGACCTCGACCAGCCGCGCCAGTTCCTCGGGGGAACCGGTGGCGGCGGCCTCGGATACGGACTCCCCGCGAGCATCGGAGCGGCGCTCGCGGTCGGTCCCGAGGTTCTCACCGTTGACGTGCAAAACGACGGCGATCTGCTGTTCACACCACAGGCGCTTTGGACAGCGGCTCACCTCGGCCTGAACCTGCTCGTCATCGTGAACAACAACCGCCAGTATGCCAACACCGTCGAGCACGCGATCCGGATGGCGACGCGTCGAGGCCGAGGCACGGATCGCCGCTACGTCGGTGCGGGGCTCGCAGATCCGCCGGTCGACCTCGCCGCGATCCGCGGGTGCATTCGGCTGGTGGTCTGCGGGCCCGATCTCCAGCGCCGATGGGCTGGCGGGCTGCCTCGGCGACGCGGTCAAGTCCGCGCGGTCGGGTCGCCCAGCACTCGTCGACGTCTTGACGCCAGGCTTCTGACCAAACCCGCTGGAGGAACTCGTGACCGTGACCTGCCATGCCGTCGCCGACTTCGTCACCGACCGCACCTTCGGGATGTTGATCGATGGCGAGCTCGTGAACGCCACGGGCGACGCGACGAGCACGGTCTTCGATCCATCGACTGGCCAGGAGCTTGCCGAAGTGCCCGAGGCATCGAGGGGAGATGTCGACCGCGCGGTACACGCAGCCCGGGCCGCTCAGCCCGCGTGGCAGAAGCTCGGCTTGCGCGGTTGGTCGGCGTGCTTCGCGCGCTTCGGCGAGCTCCTCGAAACGCACCTCGAGGAGCTCGCGATGCTCGATGCGATCGGGGCGGGGCTTCCTGTCCGCGCGATGCGCGACGACGTGCGCATCACGTATCAGTATCTCGATGGGTGGCCCCGACTCGCGGCGGGGATCGCCGGTCAGGCGCTCCCGCTGACTCCGGACACGATGCATCTCACCAGTCATCGTCCCTACGGGGTCGTCGGCAAGATCTGCGCGTTCAACCACCCGGCGATGTTCGCGATCACTCGGCCGTTGCCAGCGTTGATCACGGGCAACACGGTGGTCATGAAGCCGGCGCCCCAGACACCGCTTTCTGCGCTGCGACTTGCCGAGCTGTTCGCCCAAGCCTTCCCACCCGGTGTCGTCAATGTCGTGACCGGCGGCGTCGAGGCGGGAGACTCGTTGGTGACCCACCCATTCGTGAAGCGCATCGGGTTCACCGGCAGTGTGCCAACCGGGCTCACCATCCAGCGTCGCGCGGCCGAGAGCGGCCACGTCAAGCACGTCTCGCTGGAGCTCGGCGGCAAGAACGCCATGATCGTGCTCCCCGACGTCGACGTCGACGCTGCAGTCGAAGGTGCGGTGTACGGCATGAACTTCACGGTGTGCCAAGGCCAGTCTTGCGGCTCCGTCTCACGCGTCCTGGTGCACCGCTCGATCTACGACGACTTCGTCGCTCGAGCCGCGGCGGTCGTCAACGCCTACAAGGTCACCACCGCCTATGACGAGGCGGCAGACATGGGGCCGCTGGTGTCTCGCGCGACCACGAGCGCGTCCTGCAGTACGTCGACTCGGGCACCAGCGAGGGAGCCGAGCTGGTCACCGGGGGCGATCGGCCGCCCGACGTTCCCGACGCCGGATGGTTCCTCAACCCGACCGTGTTCGCCGGTGTCAGCCCCCAGATGCGAATCGCACGAGAGGAGATCTTCGGACCGGTCATGAGCGTGATGGTCTGGGACGATCTCGAGGACGCGATCGCGTTGGCCAACGACGTCGAGCTGGGACTGACCGCGAGTGTCTGGACCAACGATCTGCACGCTGCGTACCGAGTCGCCGATGCGCTCGACGCAGGCTACGTCTGGGTCAATGACAGCACACGCCACTACTTCGGGACACCGTTTGGTGGCACCAAGGACAGCGGGCTCGGCCGCGAAGAGTCGCTCGACGAGCTGTACAGCCATCTCGAGACCAAGGTGACGCACTTCCGGCTGCAATCGCTCGCCGCGGCGAGCGCCCGTCTCGGAGTGTGACATCCAGCGCAGAGCGAGGAAGTGCCGATGGACAATCCCCTCTACGACTACTCAGCCATTGTCAACCGCCCGAAGCTCTCCCTGCCGGGAGATGCCCGAATCGCCGTGTGGTTCGGCGTCAATGTCGAGCACTATCGGTTCGGCGAACCTGCGCTGAGCCTGGCTCCGTTCACCGCCGAGCTGGTTCCCGACGCCCTCAACTACTCGTGGCGCGACTACGGACCACGGGTCGGCGTGTTCCGCCTCATGAGCGTGTTCGAGCAGGCCGGCATCCCTGTGACCGGCATCTTGAACAGCGCCGTCTGTGATCAGTACCCGGAGGTCATCGAGCACGGCACCAAGCACGATTGGGCGTGGGTCGCCCATGGCGTCGACAACTCCACCTGGCACGTGGGCATGCCGCGTGCCGACGAGCTCGAGATCGTCAGGGGCGTGACGGCCACGATCGAGGCCGCGACGGGGAAGCAGCCGAAGGGCTGGCTCGGGCCGGTGCTGACGTCGACCCTCGAGACGCCCGACGTGCTCGCGGAGCTCGGCTACACACACGTACTCGACTGGGCGAACGACGATCAGCCGTACCTGATGAACGTGAAGCACGGTCGCCTCGCGTCGGTTCCGTATTCCCTCGAGCTCAACGACTTACCGGCCTTTACCATCCACCATCAGACCGGCCCCGAATTCGCAGACTCAATCGTCGACGCGGTGGACCAGCTCATCGAGGACAGCAGAGAGTCGGCTCGGGTCCTCGGGGTCGGGCTCCATCCCTTCCTGGTCGGGCAGCCATGGCGAGCCCGACACCTGGTACGGGCCCTCGAGGCGCTCCGTGGGCGCGACGACATCTGGTTCTCGACCAGTCCCGAGATTGCCAACTGGTTCCTCACGACCGCCGCGGCACCGTGACAGCAGGCGAAACGAGATCGATCGGCCGAGACTCCAGATTTCGCTATCGTTAACAGGAAAGTGTTTTCAGGAGATCATCTCGGAACGGAGGGCGCGTGTCGAAGCCTGTGGTCTCCGCCCTGCCCGATCGGCGCACCACCGCGGAGTTCGTCGTCGAAGCGTTGCGAGACGCGATCCTGCGGGGAGACTTCAAGGACAACGAGGAGCTCAACCAGGCCAGCCTCGCCAAGCAATTCGGTACGGCCCGGGTTCCCGTGCGGGAGGCGCTGCGACAACTCGAAGGGGAAGGCCTGGTTGTCTCTCGCGCCCATCATCGCAGCGTCGTGCGCACACTCACGCGCGATCGTGGTACTCGAGGCCATAGATATCCGCATGATGCTCGAGGAATACCTCCTGCGGCAGTCGGTGGGGAAGCTCACGGCATCGGACTTCGACCGACTGGAAGCGATCTGCAACGAGATGGACCGCACCAACAACCACCAGCGGTGGCTCGCCAAGAACCGCGAGTTCCACGAGGTGCTTTACGGGCCATCCGGTGCCGAGATCGCCATGTCGCTGAACCGCCAAGTCTCCGGGCTCGCGGGGCGATACCTGAACTACCCGAGTAGCAGCTGGCAGCAGCGCAAGCGGACCGCCAGCGCCGACCACCGCCGGATCATCGACGCGGCCCGGGCCGGCGATGTGACTGCGGCCTCGCGCGAGCTCAAACAGCACATCGGCGACACCCGAACCGACATCGGCCGGCTGATGGCCGAGCAGGAGTCAGACCCCTCCGACTGAGCGGACACCACCCGCTTCGTGGCGCCGGCGGGGAAGACGTCAGCGTCCACGGGGGCGGGCCGCTGCGCGGCGCCGAACGTGGTGACCCGGTCCACTGAGCGTGCACCGACGCGCGCCTGACCCGTCCTTGACCGGGTAAGCATGAACAGTTTACAGTTGGCACTGGCGTCCGCGTCAGGGGGACCAGTGGCCAACGCACTCGACGCAGTGTCGGTCAGTAAGGCGTTCGGGAACACGACGGCACTTGACGGGGTCGACTTGGGTCTCGTTGCCGGGGAAGTTCATGCAGTCGTCGGGGAGAACGGCTCTGGCAAGTCGACACTGCTCCAGCTGCTCGCCGGCGTGTACAGACCCAACGGCGGCGAGCTCCGGGTCGACGGGAAGCCGGCCGAGTTCCATCGCCCCCGCGACGCCACCCATGCGGGGATCGTTCTCGTCAGCCAGGAAGGGAGCATTGCCCCGAACCTTTCGGTGGCCGAGAACGTTTTCCTGGGTCGAAAGGTGCGCAGGCCGCTCCTCGTGGACTGGTCGACCATTCGCCGCCACTCGCGTGCGCTGCTCCGCCAGCTCGACGTCGACCTCGACCCGACGATGCCAGCCGGGATGCTTCCGCCCGACCAACGTCAGCTTCTCGAGATCGCCCGTGCCCTCTCGTACAACGCGCGCATCGTCCTGTTGGACGAACCGACGAGCTCACTCGACACCCACGAGGTCGACGTGCTGCTCCGTGTCGTCCGCGGGCTCGCAGACCGAGGTATCGCCGTTGGCTTCGTCTCACACCGACTGCCCGAGCTCCTCGCGATCAGTGATCGTTTCACCGTCTTGCGGGACGGCGCAGTTGTCGGGACCAGACCGGCCGCCGAGGTGGACGAAGGGTGGCTCGTGAAAGCCATGGTCGGGCGCGAGCTCCGCGCGCTGGCGCCGCCGCCGCCACCGTCGACGCGTTCCTACGCGCTGGAGGTTCGCGAGATCCACGACGCCCACGGCCGGCTGCGCGATGTATCCCTCGAAGTTGCCCCCGGCGAGATCGTCGGGCTGGCCGGGCTCGTCGGCGCCGGGCGCACCGAGCTCCTGGAGACCATCGCAGGCTTGCGGCGCCGAGCAAGCGGCAGCGTGCGCGTGAACGGGACCCATGTCGCCAACGGAGTTCGATCGGCGCTCCTTCACGGCCTCGTCCTGCTCGCCGATGACCGCCAAGCGAAGTCGCTGCTCCCCAACTTGTCAGTCCATGACAACGCCGCGCTGACCCAGCCACTGGTCGGACGGCACCGTTTCTGGCGCCAGCGTCGAGCCGAGGTCAAGTCCGTCGGACCGTGGCTCGAGAAGCTCGAGGTCCGGTGCTCCAGCCTCGCTCAGCCGATCAGCGCCCTCTCCGGCGGCAATCAGCAGAAGGTTGTGCTCGCGCGCGCGCTTTCCGTGGGTCCCAAGATCGTGCTCCTCGACGAGCCGACCCGCGGCATCGACCTCGGCGCCAAGCAGCGGATCTACGAAGCGATCGTCGACCTCGCGGGCAGCGGCCTCGCCGTGCTCATCGCGTCGTCGGAGCTGCCCGAGCTGCTGGCGCTGTGCCATCGCATCGTCGTCATGCGCGAAGGCCAAGTGGTTGCCGACCTTCCTCGCCAAGCCGTTTCCGAAGAGATCGTCGTGGGCCTCGCTACCGGAGCGGGCAATGGCGTCGCCGCCTGACCTCGACGTGGCGTTGCGCGTCGACGAATCCGCCGTCCAATCGGCTAGCAACGCTGCGCCGAGACAAGCGTGGCTCAGTCGCGGATGGCAACGAGGGAAGAACAGCTCGTTGCTTCCCCTCATCGGCCTTTGGGGCGCCGTCATCATCTATTTCGCGGCGACGAAGTCCCAGTTCCTGACGAGCGACAACATCACGATCACGCTCGAGCAAAGTTCGGTCCTCTTCATAGTCGCCGTCGCGGAGACGCTCGTTCTCCTTATGGGCGCCGTTGACCTTTCGGTGGGAGGCATCGTCGCTCTCGGCGGTTTGGTCCTGACCCTCGGGAACGGGACGATCTCACCGACCGCCGCAGCGATTCTCACGGTGTTCGCAGCCGGCCTGCTCTCGGCGGTCGTGAACGGCATACCCATTGGGTTCTTCGGGATGAACCCGTTCGTGGTCACCCTGGGTGCCGCGGCGATCTTCCGAGGCGTGGCCAACGTCCTCACCAGTGGCTTCACCAAGGTCCTCGACCAGCCAGATTTCTTGACCACCCTCGCGACCGGGAAAGTCGGACCGATCCCAGTCCCGGTCCTCGTCATGCTCGGCGTCCTGGCCTTCTACTGGGTCGTCCTGCGGCACACCTATTTCGGACGCAACGTCTATGCCGTCGGCGGAAACGAGGAAGCCTCCCGCCTCGCCGGCATCTCAACCGGTCGCGTCAAGTTCCTCGGGTTCTTTCTCCTCGGTTCCTCGGCCGGCATCGCCGCGCTGATCCTGGCCGGACGTCTCGCCTCGGTCGCGCCCACCGCCGGACAAGGACTCGAGCTCACCGCCATCGCGGCAGTCCTGCTCGGGGGGACGAGCCTCGGCGGCGGTCGCGGAAACGTCATCGGAACCGCAGTCGCGGTGCTGTTCCTCGCAACCCTCCAGAACGGTCTGCAGATCAGCGGTGTGTCCTCCTTCTGGCAAGACATCGTTACCGGATTCATTCTCATCGTGGCCGTCGGCTTCGACCAAGTTCGCCGGCGGATCCAGTCCTCGTCGCCAATGAAGGGAAGCCCATGAACGTCCACCGTCGATCACTCATCGGCCTTACATGTGCTGCCGTCGTCGCCCTGGGCGTGGCGTCCATCAGCCCGATCACGGCCGGGGCCCAGACCAAGAAGTTCACCGTCGGATGGTCCATCCCCACGGGACAAAACCCGTGGATCAACGCCATCCAGTCATCGGCGGAACGCGTCATCAAGAAAGCGGGGGGAACCCTCGAGTCGGCGTGACTCCCAGCTCGATCCGGGCAAGGCGGTGTCCGCCATCAACGAGTTCATCGGAGCCGGCGTCGCGGCCGTCGTCGTCGCGCCCGCGGAGGTACCTCAGGCCCTGCTGAACCCACTCTCTGAAGCCCAGGACAAGAACATCGGCGCGTTCGCCCTCGAGTGGAGCTTCGCGGAGGACACTCCCGCGGCCCCGCCCGAGGCGCCAGTACAAGGGCAGTCGTCGATCGACCGCCAGGCGCTCGGCGAGCAGGTCGCCAAGCAGGTCAACCGGGACCTGAAGGGCAAGGCCAAGATCCTCTATGTCGGACTGCCATTTCCTGTTGCCAGCCTCGACTTCTTCGAGTCGTCGATGACGGATGCCCTCGAGGGCACGGGATCCGAAATCGTGGCCAACGTCGACAACCCGACCGACAACGCCGACGGTGCACTGCCCGTGATCACCAACGGGCTGACGGCGGACCCGAGCGTCAACGCGATCGTCACCTACAACGGACCTTCGGCTGTCGCAGCCGTAGGAGCCGTCCGAGCAGCCGGGAAGACTGGCGACGTCAAGATCTACAACATCCAGATCGACCCTGCGACAGCGAAGGCGCTCGCTGACGGCGACCTCGCGGCAGCTTGGGACATCCCGCCGAAGACGCTCGGAAAGGGCCTGGGCAAGTTGATCGTCGCGAAGGTCAATGGAAAGCCCACAGCTGACTGGGCGAAGACGGTCGTTGTTCAGCCCGTCAAGTACACGAAGAAGACGGTCGCGAAGTGGTCGCGCTGCTGCAAGTACGGAGGCTGAGACTACCGATGTCGGTGGGAGAGCGAACACTATGACGAAGACGGATGCACCAGTGGTCCCCGACGGTGTCGTGCAGACGATGCTTCCGGTTCGTGGCGGCGAGATCCAGGTGTTGGAGGGAGGATCGGGTCCACCGATCCTCTTCCTCCACGCGGCTGGAGGTGCCGGAACGTGGTTGCCGTTCCATGACCGCATGGCGGAGACGCATCGGGTTCTCGCGCCCGACCACCCGGGATTCGGAGGCTCCGACGAGCTCGACTGGGCCGAAGGCGTCGACGACCTCGCCTTCCACTACTTGGACGTCATGGATGCACTCCGGCTCGAGTTGCCGACAGTGGTCGGGACTTCGTTCGGAGGTTGGGTGGCCGCCGAGCTGGCGGTGCTTGCCGGCTCGCGGATCGACAAGCTGGTCCTGATCGATCCGATCGGGCTCCGCATCCCGGGCGTGCCGATCGCGGATCTGTTCGCGATGAACCCGCAGGAGACGGTCGCCGCGCTCTTCCACGATCCCTCGGTCGCTGCCGGGTTCTTTCCTGCAGAGCCCGACCTCGACTTCGTCATCAAGGTCGTGAGCGACCAGACGGCGTTCGCTCGTTTCGCGTGGGAGCCGTTCTGCTGTAATCCGAAGCTCGAGCGTCGATTGCACCGAATCACCGCGCCCACGCTCGTGCTGTGGGGAGAGTTCGACCGCCTCCTCCCACGCGTCCATGGCGACCGATACGCAGAGCTGATCCCGGACGCGTGGCTCGAGATCGTTCCCGATGCAGGTCACGCCGTCCACATGGAGCAGCCCGAGCGTGCGGTCGCAGCAATTTCGGCATTCGTCGACAAGTCGTAGATCTGGGGAAAGGATCTCATGCTCTTCAACTTCTTCCACCTGATGCCCTATCCCTACCTGCCGTCGGACTTCGACGAGAAGTACGACTCGGCGTCGGTGACGTTGCCGAACGGGATCTTCGACCCGGAGCGAGGGTCCGGCCTGTACAACCGCTACCTCGACGAGCTCGAGTACGCGGAGGAAGTCGGGTTCGACGCGATCTGCTTCAACGAGCACCACCAATCCACCTACGGCCTCATGCCGTCGCCGAACATCATCGCTGCGGCGGTTGCCCGACGCACGAGCCGAGTCAAGCTCGCGATCATCGGCAACGCCATCGCACTACGCGACCACCCACTGCGCGTCGCCGAAGAGGTCGCGATGCTCGACGAGATCAGCGGCGGTCGGATCATCTCCGGCTTCGTGCGGGGAATCGGCTTCGAGTACTTCAGCCAGGGCCTCAATCCCACCCGATCGCGAGATCGCTTTCTCGAAGCCCACGACTTGATCATCAAGGCCTGGACGACCCGCGGGCCGTTCCACTGGCTCAGTAAGAACTACGAGTTCAGATACGTCAACGTCTGGCCGCGCCCCTTGCAACAGCCCCACCCCCCGATCTGGGTCCCGGGGACCGGCAGCAAGGAGACGATGCAATGGGTCGCGGAGCGGCGGTACACGTACCTGTCCGTGTACGCGCCATCGCGCATCATCAAGACCTGGTTCGACGGCTACCGCGTGGCCGCTGATATCGCCGGATTCGAACCTGGCCCCGAGCAGATCGGCCTGCTGCTCCCCATCTACGTCGCGGAAACGGACGCCCAAGCGCACGAGGAAGCTCAGCAGCACCTCGGCTGGCTCTTCGGCAAGGCCATGAAGGTCACACCCGAGCTGTACTTCCCGCCCGGCTACATGAGCCCGGCGTCGTTCCGCGGAATCCTCTCGTCAGGTATGAAAGCGTTCCAAGATCTGACCTACGAAGAGGTCATCGACCAGCAATACGCGATCGTCGGGAGCCCGTCGACCGTCGCAGATCAGCTGAACGACCTCCGCGAGTACCTCGGCTTCGGCAACCTCTGTGCGTTGCTGCAAATCGGCGACATGACCCACGAACGAACGATCAAGAACATGGACCTGTTCTCGAGCGAAGTGATGCCGCAGTTCAGAGCAGACCGCGCTCCAGCCGAACCGGTCGCGTCGCATTGACACGACGTTCTTTGGAGGCTTCGATTGTCGCGCCCCGAATCGAGCGGCCGGTCGTCGACATCGGCTTCCCGCCGAGACGCCGGGTGGCCTCGGCTTT
>CAWAGX010000024.1:0-30566 GCA_963781425.1 uncultured Actinomycetes bacterium
CCACCCCCGCCGCTCAATCAAGCCAAATCCCGCACGGTTACGCGGGATTTTGCTTGTCCTCTCATCGCGTGACGTTCCGCCCGAGCACGGTTAGAGTCCGCTCGAATCTGGCTACGACTGTCGCGCAATTGTCGCGCACTCCCGCGCGAGGTAGTCGTTGACGAGGCCCACCGCGGCGTCCTCGTTGCCCGGCATCAGATGCCCGTAGCGGTCGAGAGTGATCGTGATCGACGCGTGGCCCAGGTAGCTCGACAGGGCTTTCAGATTGACGCCAGCGGCGATGAACAAGCTCGCGCAGCTGTGCCGCGCCTCATGCAGGCCGATCGGCTCGAGTTCCGCCTTCTTCCACGCGGCCTCGGCGCGGGCGACGAGTTGGTCGCGGTTGAACGGCCGCTCTTCGTCACCGAAGAACAGGCCGCCCGACTTGCCACGGCGCAGCGTGTGCGCCGCCAGGTGCGCCCGGAGGGCAGCGACAATCGGCACCTTGCGCTTGCCGGCGCGGCTCTTGGGCTCGATGACGCCTTCTTGCTTGTCCCAGGACCGCTCGACGCGGATCACGCCAGCCGGCAGGTCGACATCCTCGTCCCGGAGGGCGCGCAGCTCGCCGAGGCGCAGCCCGGCGTACATCGCCGTGGCCCACACCGCGCGATCACGCTCATCCTCGAGCGCTGCCAGTAGACCGGCAGCTTCCCCAGGTGAGGCGACCCGGTCACGCCCGCCCGCGCACCGCCGGCAGCCGCAGATTCGCGCACGGGTTGACGGCAACGTCGCCATCCTCGATCGCCCGGCGGTAGATCGAGCGCAACGGCAGGATCGCGTTCCGAATCGTCGAGGCCGCGCAGCCGTCGCCGAGCATCCCGTTGGCAAGACGCTGCACGTCCCGCCGCGTCACGTCGCTGAGTTTGACCGCGCCGAGGTCGTCGAGGATGCGTAGCCGCATCGCCTGTTCGTAGCCGCGCAGCGCCGAGGGCTTGTAGACGTCGCCGCTACGGGTGCGGATCGTCCCGTCCAGTGCGCCGGCCTGCCATGCCTCCCACGCCTGGCGGAGCGTCGTCTGGGTGGGGGCGTGCATCGTGCCTTTGCGGAGCGCGGGCAGTGCGTCCTGCCGCCATACCTTCGCCGCGGCGAGCGTTGGGAACGTCTTGCGGATTCGCTTGCCCTCGCGGGCGCTCCAGACGTGCGCCTGGTAGGTCGGCTTGCACCGGCATGGTTCGCCGGAACAGCTGCGGGCGTGCCGGACTGTGATGCCGGGGGTTGGCTTGCTCATCGCTGCCTTCATCCCAATCGCCGTCGCAGGGCCGCCGCGAGCGACCATCACCGCATCCGACCACAGTGCCTCCTCCTCGATGATGCGAGAGAGGTTGTCGACATGCGTGATGTGATAGATCCGCGGATGCGCTGGGTCGACCATTCCTCCATTTTCAGGTCCTGCCTCGAGGTCTGCACCGGGGTTTGCACGCGACGAGCATCCGCGGCCCCCTCTGACACGCAGCGACCCGCGTAACCACGCGGAGGGCGGCGCGGCTACGCGGGTCGTGATGGGCGGTACTGGGCTCGAACCAGTGACCCCCAGCTTGTCGAGCTGGTGCAGCCGTTCGCAGCAGTTCGCGCGCGTTCGCTCAAGACGCATGGTTGGGCGAAGCCGTGCTGTGGCCGAACACTTGAGCGAACCCGAACGAACGCCGATCCTTGCCATCCTTGCCACGCGTCTGTTGCCCTCCCATTCGACCGTCTCCGTCTTCTGTTTCCACAATCGCCATCGTCCCTCCGGACGTAAGGACGTTGGTCCGGACGGAGGCGCTCCCTCGTAGGCGTTCTCGCCCGACGGGAAATGGATCGTCTTCCGAAAAGAGGACGACAAGTGCTTCCACCTGTCCCGTATCCGCCCGACGGCACCGGGATGCGCGAGATCTCTACGAGCCGGATCGTGCCTCAGCGCTCGAGCTCCTGGGGGACGGCGAGGTAGCCACAGCGGATGTCGAAATCCTCCGAGGTTCTCGCCGCCCGCGGCCGCTAGGGCGTGAGAACAGCCTTGATCAGATCACCGTCGTGCATGCCGTCGAAAGATGACTGCCACTCTTCGAGACCCCTCACCTTGCTTACGTATGGCCGCGGGTCGAGTTGACCGGTTCCGAGCATCTGTAGCACTCGTTCCCAGACCACCCATGTATGGCTGAATGTCCCCTGCAGGGTGACGGCTTTCTTGACGAGGCTGTCGAGCGAAAAGCCCAGAGGCTGCGGCCCCCATCCGACCTTCGTCACCTGCCCGAGGGCCTGACCCAGTCGAGCGCGGAACGAAGGGATGCCGAGGCGCCGGCGGCATCGATGACCACATCGGCGCCCCGTCCATCGCCGAGCGTGGCGATCGATCTCGGCGACGTCGTCGAGCTCGCCATCGGCGCCCGGGTTGCTCCAGCCTCGAGACCGACCTTGAGCCGCTTGTCGATCACGCGACATGCCGACGAGCAGGACGTCTCCCGCGCCCGCCAGACGGGCAAGCGTCGCACAGAGGAGCCCGATCGGCCCCGGGCCGAGACACGATCAGGAAATCGCCGGGCTTGATCCGTGAGTTGACGGCGACGGCCTGAAAGGCGACGCAGCACGGCTCGGCCAGGGCTGCAACTTCGAGTGGCAGCCCATCCGGGACACGATGCAGCAGTCGGGCGGGCACCTTGACGTACTCCGCCATGGCACCGTCGATGTCGTATCCGAACCCCCGTCGCGCCGGGATCGAGGTTGTATTGGCCGGCCCGCGTGAATGGCGAGTCGGGATCGATCTCCGCAGACGTCTCACTCGCGACCAGATCGCCCTCCGAGAATCCGCGCACCTCGGCCCCTCGCAACGATGCTCCCACAGAACTCGTGACCGAGCGTCACAGGGGCCCTCACCGGCCACGAATGCGTGTTGTAGTACTGGTGCACATCGCTTCCGCAGATGCCGACGGCACGCACCCGAAGGAGAACCTCATGGAGGCCGACCTGTGGCACCGGAACCTCGCGGAGCTCAACGGCTCCGGGTTGAAGGGCGTATTGCACCATGGCGCGCATCGTCTTCGGCGTCCCAGTCACTGGCTTTCACCTCGGTAACAAAGTCACGAATGATGCGGAAGAGCTCGCCGGCATCGGCGCCCGGACGCAACTCGTAGTCCGCGACCGCCAGTGGCGCGCCGATGACCACCAGCGACGCGCCGAGCGCAGGGCATTGGGCTGCCTGCTCGATGGAGAGGCCGCCGACAGCCTGCAGGGGAAGGGATGTGGCTTGCCCGACAGCGGCAAGATCCGCCAGCGGCGACTTGCCGGTTTCTGCGTGGCGTTCGTCGAGCCCCGTGTGCACGATCACGACGTCGATGCCGATGTCCTCCATCTTCATTGGCCATCTCCATCTTGTCCTGGCAAAGCATGGTGTCGCCCATCACGAGGCCGCCATACTCGCGGGCCGCCCGCACCGCCTCTCGGAGGGTCGTTCGTGAGCTTGGCCCATGACGACCACGAAGGATGCTCCCGCCTTGAACATCATCTCAGCTTCGAGATAGCCGGCATCCATGGTCTTCAGGTCGGCGATGACAGGGTGGTCGCGGAAGCCTCTCCTTGAGCGTGCGGACTGCGTGAAGCCCTTCGCCGAAGATCAGCGGTGTTCCGACCTCGAGCCAGTCGATCCCGGCCCGTACCGCCGATGTCCGCCGTCGGGAGCGCATCGGCAAGCGTCTGGAGATCAAGCGAGAGCTGAACTTTACGGTATTCCGTCTGGAGCGTTAGCGCGGCTCTGCCGATCTCGGAGCGGTGTGGCGTCGGGGCTAGACATCGCGTGCGCTCCGAAGTGCGCCGCGAACATAGAGCGAGGAACGCGACGCTCTGATCGAGGTTCTCCATCCCGATCGCGATGGTTGGCCCTTCGCCATCCTCGATGCTGACCCAGCCCGAGTAATCCGCCGTCTGCGAGCGTCTCGAAGATGCGTTCGTAGTCGTTTAGGCCTTGTCCAATGACGCCATGCTTGACGTAGTGTCGCATAGCCGTCTGCGGGTGATGCGCTTGCCGTGCTAGATCAGCGATCGTGCCGCCTTCGAGGTAGCGATCCGACGCGTGCACCGTGGCAAGACGCGGAAGGAACGCGCTCAGCAGGATGTAGGGATCGTCTCCTGCGACTACCGCATTCGACGGGTCGTACTGGGCGCGCAGGAACGCGGAGTCGACTGCGTCGAGTAGCGCGAGGTAGAGGTGTTCGCCGCTGCGCGAACTCTGGGTAGACCCAAAGCCCGTCCTTGTAGTGGTTCTCGAGGCACATCACGACACCATTCGCGCGAGCATGCGGTTCAAGCTGCCACAGGCACTGCACGACCCATTCGATCGCCTCTGCCTCGTCGAGGCCCGGTCGGCGCTGCCCGGACAGGACGCGGCAATACGTCCCACCCAGTTCTGCTGTGACGCGAAACATGTCCTGGGTTCTCAGCACCTCGTCTCTGCGCACCTCCGGATCCGGGATGCGTGAAGTCGGAGGAGTGGCACATCATCGGCACCGCGAGCCCGCGCGCTTCTGCCTCTCGTCGAACGGTTCCAGGTATGACGAGTCGTGAGCTCTCGAGGAACGCTGGATAGAGCTCGACGCCGTCAACGTCGAGAGTGGCGGCGAGGTCGAACCACTCGAGCAACGACATTCGTCGGTCGACGATGGCGTCGAAGAAGCCCTTGGGGAAGGCGGCGAGCTGTGGAATCGTCAATTCCTCGTGTCCCTTTTATGCGCGGCCCTAATTATGCGCGGCCCTAGCGGTGACCGGTACGGTCGTCCGATTGTAGTACTGTCAGTACAGGATGGCGAGCCAGATGACCGCTGCCGCCAGGGTCACAGTCTGGAACGAGCATCTCGTGCCCTCGGCTGACATGCCGTCAGGCAGATCTACCCAGCGGCATCGGCGGAGCAGTAGCGGATGGCATACGAGCCCTACTCGAGCGCCGCGCAATCGTGCGGGTAGCCACGCTCGACGAGCCCGAACACGGGCTCAGCCACGAGGTGCTCGACTCCACGGATGTGTTGACCTGGTGGGGGCACGAAGCACACGACGCTGTCGACGATGAGATCGCGGCTCGCGTGCAGAGGCGTGTACTCGATGGGATGGGCCTGATCGTGCTGCATTCGGGACATCATTCGAAGCCATTTAGGCGGCTGATGGGAACTAGCTGCGATCTGCAATGGCGGCACGACGATCGCGAAGTCGTCTGGACTGTCGCGCCGTCCCATCCGATCGCCGCCGCGGATCCCGGCCTTCGTTCGTCATTCCCGAGCAAGAGATGTACGGCGAATTCTTCGATATTCCGCCGCCGGACGAACTCATCTTTCTCAGCTCATTCTCGGGCGGCGAGGTATTCCGTAGTGGCTGCTGCTGGTCGCGGGGGAAAGGCCGAATCTTCTACTTCGGTCCGGGCCACGAGACTTATCCGGTGTTCCACCAGCCGAGGTGCAGTGTGTCATCGCCAATGCTGTCTGCTGGGCGCACGCGCCGCCCAGCCTTGTGACCGGCGCCCGGCCGGCACGCTCGATCTCGGTAACGCGGGCTCGTTCGTCCGTCGCAGGTGCGGAGGTCAGGTCTGGGCTGAGAGAGGCTGTTCTGTGCCGGACGCCGCGGATGCATAGGCCGCGTCGATGATCCGATTGACCTTTAGCCCATCATGCCGCTGTGCTCTGGGCGCCGTGCTGTCTGTCCGATGGCCGCATCGACAAAGTCGCGCACGACACCTATATGTCCAAGCCCGATTCCTAGATTTGGTCGGATCTCACTCGGGACGCCACCAAGATCGGCGTAAATACGCAGTGAGTCGCTTCCGCGGTCGCTGCTGACTGTGATCTCAGCGCCGCCGTTCGTGCCGTAAAGCGTCAAGCCGAACTCGTTGTCAGCCCGGCCATGAGCGGCCCAAGCTATCTCGAACGCCAAGGTGGCGCCTTCGTCGAGGCGTAAGAGACCGCACGCGAAGTCCTCGACATCAAACCTGCCAATGTCGCGCGACCCGAGTTCTGCGTGCGTTGCGGCGGAGACTGTCAGGACGTTTGGGTCGCCAGTGAGATACAGAGCAAGGTCGAGCAGATGCACTCCGAGATCGATTAGTGCTCCTCCGCCGGAGGTCTTGGATCCTGTGAACCAGCTGCCGATCGTTGGAATTCCCCGCCTTCGCAGCCACCAAAGGCGCGTGTGGTAGATGCGACCCAGCGCGCCTGATTGCACCTGCTGGCGCACGACATCAACATCTCCGCGATGCCGGTAGTTGAATGCGACCTGGAGCACACGCCCTTGCTCGAGCGCCAGGCGTCTCATTGCGTTGGCTTCGTCACCGTTCAGCGCGAGCGGTTTCTCACAAAGCACATGCTTGCCGGCGGCGAGGGCGGCGAGCGTCACCGGTGAGTGGAGGTGGTTCGGCAAACACACACTCAACGCATCGAGATCGTCTAGACCGAGGAGATCCTCGAAGGATGCGCCAACGTGCGGGATTGCGTACTCGTGAGCGAGTCGCTGCCTAAAGCGGGGTCGAGCTCCGCCGCCCAACCGCGAGATATTTTCCGCCGCAAGCCGCTGCGGGGGCTCGGGTGAGACTGCATATGCCGGCCGAGGTGCTGCTCCTCCGGCCCAGCCAAGACCGACGCCACCGACGCCCCGAAGCGGGCTCGCGGGTTGCGCACGCAAGTTCGCTCCCACCGTGCGCTCCATCCCGGATCACTCCGCACGCCTTGCCTCCCGGATCTCATCGATCTCCGCTCGGCTGCGGCTGATGTAGTCGTGGAGCTCTTCGAAACCGTATTCACGTGCGAGTTGACGAGCGCTCACCCCCGCTCGTCGTGCCCGAAGCACGAACCACTGCTCGCGCAGTAGATGTGTCTCCATCTCAACGTCTGCACCACGCTCGGTCAGTAGGCGATCCAGTCGATCCAGATTGAAGTTCTCATGGTAAATCCCGCGATCGAGATCGAGACTCGCTCGGCTGATGTTGATGTCGTTGCTCTTCTCGTAGAGAAGCTCCCTGCCGGTGATGTCATAGACGGCACAGTCAGCTGTACATGTCGAGCTGACGACGTAGTAGTGATTCATCACCGCGTGCGCCTGAAGCGCGATGCCGGCGGAATATGCGCTGGGCCAGACGACGAGCTCGGCACCGCGATCGGCGAGCGTCTTCCATGCGCCCGGGAAATTGACATCGAAACAGATCTGTATCCCGACACGGCCGAAGTCTGCTTCGAAGATCTCGACTTCGTCGCCTGCCTCGACCGGCGGTCGAAGGTCGAACTCGTTCCAGTAGGGATAGAGCTTGTCGTAGACTCCCGCGACTAAACCGCCACGGTCAATCAGCACCGCCGAATTGAGGCGTCGCGTGTCACTCTGCCGATCGAGCGGACAGACGATATTGACTCGATGCGTTCGTGCGAGCATGGACATCGTCGAAATCACTGGGCCGTCGATTGGCTCAGGGTTGTCGCGCGTCTCGACCGCCCAGGCTTCGGGAAGGACGATGAGGTCGGCCCCGCGAGTGCCTTCGCGATCGACTACTTCAGCAACTGAACCCAGCGATCGGCGGGAACTAACGCTGATGCTCGTGACTCGTACGCGCCGTCCCGGCTCAGCGCCAGAACCCTTTGGCCCTAGAGTCCCGACCTGATGAGGTGATGATTTCATCTGTGTTCCAGTCACACGCGCTCGCTCTCCCGTCTCGCCGGTAGCGCGGCCATGGTGATCCGTTCGGCGAGCTCCATCGTCTTCATCGCATCACCGAAGTGCGATGAGGGCAGGCGTTTCTCACGGATCGCCCGCATGAAGTCCGCACTCTTGGCGTAGAAACCGGCCCTCAAGTAGAGGTCATCGCCGCCGGCAACGTCGCCGGCTCGATGGAGGGTCCCCACCGTGTCACCGTCCGCGTAGATGCGGGCTTCGACTTCAATGTCACCTTCGGCGCAGATTCCCGTGGCATGCATCTCAATCCCGAAGACACGTCGTCCGCTCGCCCAGTTGTTGTGCAACGTGCCGACGGCGCCATTGTCGAACTGCATTTGGGCGACGACCAAGTTCACGTCCGGGGTGCGGTGGCTTCCCACGATCACATCAAGGTCAACGACCTCTCCGCCGCAAAGCCAGCGCACGGTGTCGATCGCATGGACGCCATCGTCAAGGATATGGCTCGCCGCGCCAAGACATGGTTGAGGCGCGTTCTTGTAGAAGCGAACAATCGCGTGCTCGATCGGTCCACGCTCCAGACAAGCCGTCTTGAGAAGGTTGGCTAGCGGGGATGACCTTCGCTGGAACCCAACTTGGGTAATGCAGTCGTTGGCATCCGCAAGGTACGTCAGTGCCTGCGCCTGGTGGAGAGTCAGACCAAGCGGCTTTTCGACGAAGAGATTCAGGCCTTGACGAAGACACCATGTCCATACGTCGTACATGTGGTGCGGGGGTCCAACTGCATACACCGCATCGGGCGCCACCGCCTCGATCATGCGCCGGTAATCGCGGAAACGATCCTCAATCTGGAATTGGTCGGCGATCCGTTCTAAGCGGTCCGAGTCGAGGTCGCAGACCCCGGCGAATTCAACGCCGTCCAGCGCAGCAAGAGAGGGGAAGTGAACGCGGGAAGACAAGCTGCCCGCGCCGACCATCGCCACACGTAGTGTTCTCGGCGGCGAGGTGGGCTCGAGCTCGCCCTCACGAGTAGTTGTCACCGTTTCACCTCCAGTCGTTGCTCGCGTGTCATGGCTGGTAGAGCCTGCTCGGGTAGAGCTGCAGATCGGACACCCAGGCACGATCTGAGAGGCTCAGCACAAAACAGCATGCAGACGCCACGTCTTCTGGTTGCAGTGCCTTCGCCAATGTTTCCGGCGAGGTCGGACTGGGTCGCTTGAGCACGAGTGGCGTGTCTGTCATGCCCGGATAGATGACTGCTCACCCGAATGTTGTTGGCGGCCTCCTCCACCATCGTTGCGTGCGCCAGTGCCGCGACGCCCGCTTTGCTCGCCTGGTAACCGACGCCGGAGACGATCTGCACGCATCGCTGCCGCGAGGAGATATGGACGATTCGGCCGCCGTTTACGCGCATCGCCGGCACAACTGCCTGCGTGAGGTTGAACGCCGCAGTGAGATTGGCGTTGATCAGCTGATGCCAGTTTTCAAGCGTCAGCTCGCCCAACGCGCGGCCTTGGATGTTCGTCCCGACGCTGTTGACGAGCGCGTCGACTCGTCCGACGCCAACGCAATGCGGCATCGACCACGTCGACGGCTGACTCGGCCAGATCGGCGGGAAACGGGAGCGCCTCGCCGCGCGTTTCGGTTATATCCGCCGCTAGCTGCTCAAGAGCGTCTCTTGAACGTGCGGCGAGAATCACACAAGCCCCCTCGGCAGCCAAAATTCGTGCGGTTGCTCGTCCGATGCCGCTGCTTGCGCCTGCGACGATGATCACTCGCCCAGCGAGCGACCCGCCAGGCGCGCCGAGCGCATCGACGGGTCGGGGCGAGTTGGCACAGCCTCAGGCAAGGGACTGTCCTCCGCTGATCTCGATCGTCTCGCCGGTGATGAACGCGGCGAGCGGCGAGGCGAGGAACAACACGAGCCCGCCACGTCGGCCGGCGATCCCTCACGCCGAAGTGGCGTGCGCTCGACAGTCATTGCACGGCCCTCCGGCGAAGAGAAAGCGATCGTGGAACTGTGTCGCGATCAGCCCGGGCGCCACCGTGTTGACGCGGATGCCCAGGTCTCCCACCTCTTTAGCCATCGCCCGGGTAAACGAGACAACCCCGCCCTTGGCCGCGGCGTAATGAGCAGCACCCGCCCCTCCTCCGTTGGTCGCCGCTAGCGAGCTGATCGTCACGATGGAGCCACTTCGGGCAGGCGTCATGATTCTGAGCGCGGCCCGGCAACTAGAGAAACGTGCTCGTGAGATTGACCGCGATGGCCTCGTTCCACAACTCGAGCGAACAGTCGATCACCCGATCGCGCTTGAGTAGTCCGCCGCAGTTTGCAACGAGAACATCGAGGCTGCCAAGACGGTCCGTGACGGCGCCAAATACCCGCTCGACTTCAGACTCTGAGCTGAGGTCTGCTTGTACTGCGAAAGCTTTGACCTCCGCTGGCCTCGATGGCAGCCGCGACATCGTGCGCTCCGGCTGCGCTCTCGTGGTACGTCAATCCCACGAGATGCTCCTGCTCGCGCGAATGCTTCGGCGATGCCGCGTCCGATTCCCGACCCGCCGCCGGTAATCATGACGACCTTCCCTTCCAACCCGAGCCGCATTCGCAGACAGGGCAGTTCGAATCGCCGCTCAGACGAGCTGGTGATCGGTCATGGCGCACGCGTCACCATCGACGAGGACACCCGTTGCGGCCGAATCCGTGCTCTCTCGATTAGGCGGCTGCATGCACGGGCCAATCGCCCTCGCCGATCAGTCCCTGGACATAGCGGAGATCATCGGAGGTCTGCTCGATTACCTTGTCGAACGGAACTTCGTAGTGGCTGTGAAACGACAGCAGTCCCGTGAACGCCAGGTTCTTGAGGAACCCGAGAATCTCATCCCACGGCACCATTCCTTCGGCGAGCCAAGCCAATCGGCTGACCAGCGACGCTGGCCGCTCGCGAGCCACCTGCGCGGAAACCATCCGCCATTCTTCACGCCGACGCATGAAAGCCATGGCAACAGGATGTCGAAGGTGAAACGCCAGTCTTCGCGACCGTCCTGGATCGCCTGGTTTCCCGGATCTGGATACGCACCGATGAACCGTGGATCATGATCGCGAAGCAGCGCGAATGCCTGCGCGCCTGAGCCGTGCAGGGTGCCGCCGTGGAACTGGAGCGCGAGTTGAACGTCAATCCGCTGCGCGAGTCTGGCGAACCCTTCGAGATCGCGGCGGGCTGCATCAAACTGAGATGCGTAACCAACCTTCGGGTCGTACTTCCAGTAGCCGAGGCGTACCGTCCCGATGCCCGCGTCGCGGCAGGCGCTAAGCAGCCGCTCGGCATTGGGCCACGCAGGATCGGTTAAATCGGTGGTTGCCATCGGGACGCTGACGTCGGCCGCCTTTCGGATCCGGCTCACCGCGCGGCCGATGCCAGCCGGATCGGATGGCACGACCTGGGTTCCCTCACGAACGAGAAGGTCGATCCCGTCGAAGCTCAGGTCATTGGCATGCTGCGCAACTTCATCCAGGGTTTGATCCTTGAAGAGCTTCGTGAACAGTACTGTTTCCATCGACTAACTTAAGACCCCCTCCTTGTTCAGCGCGACGGCTGTCGGCCCCGTCACGCCTCGTGCAGATCTGGCACCCGCGGGATCGCGTCGATCAGCTGTCGTGTATAGGGAGCAGACGGGGCGAAAAGGACGTTCGCCGGCTCGCCCTCCTCAACGATGCGTCCGTTCTGCATGACGATGATTTCGTCTGCGACGGCTCGGACGACCGCTAGGTCATGCGAAATAAACAGCACGGTGAGATCTTCGAGATCCGCACGGAGCTGCTCGATGAGCCCAACGATCGCTGCCTGGACGGAGACATCAAGCGCTGAGGTGATCTCGTCGCAAAGAAGTAGTTTTGGCTTTGCAGCGAGCGCCCGGGCAATGGCAACGCGTTGTTTCTCACCGCCGCTTAGTTCTCGGGGGTATCGATCCAAGATCGACGAGGGCATGCGGACGAGAGCGAGCAGCTCGGCGGCGGCAGCCTTCCGTTCTTTTCTCCCTTTGATCCCGGCCATTCGACGCAATACGTAATCGAGCGTCGAGAACACCGTCATCCGTGGGTTTAGGGATGCGTTGGGATTCTGGAAAACAATCTGGATCGTTCCGTTGTTCGTTCGACGTCCGTTTTCGCGCGGACCGTTCCAGTGGCTGCTTGTCGAGCAGTATTTTCCCGTTGTGCATCGAGTGAAGACCGACGATGCATCTCGCGAGGGTCGTCTTGCCGCTTCCGGATTCGCCGACGATCCCTAGGCACTCATTTGCACGGATGCTCAAGGAGACGTCGTGAACGACCATGTGTTCCGAGACCGCGGCGCTGCGGTGGATCAATCGGGGAACGAGGTGTTGGCCGATATAGAAGCCGGCGGAAAGGCTTTCGACACGCAAGAGGTGCGAGTCAGTCGCGACGCGAGCTGGACCGCCTTCGGGCAAAACGATGTCGCGGCTTCTCTCCGCTCCGGGATTGTGGCACCTCACCATTCCCCCGTCTCTGATGCGTGTGATCGCCGGCATCTCGGTTGCGCAACGATCGAGTCGGACCGCGCATCTCGGCGTGAAAGGGCAGCCGGTCGGGCGGTCGATGACTCCAACAGCCGTTCCGGGGATCTCTTGAAGTGTCTGACGAGTTGGGGTGAGTCGCGGGACGGAGCCGAGGAGCCGGACGGTGTAGGGGTGCTGCGGTTCTTTGAACAAGGCGCTGGTCGGTGCGTACTCGACGAGTTTTCCCCCGTACATGACAGCGACGTGGTCCGCGATCTCAGATACGACCGCTAAGTCATGGGCCACGTAAACGAACGAGGCGCTGTGCTCAACTTTGAGCGTCTGGATGAGATCGAGCACGTCCCTTTGCACCTTGACGTCGAGGCTCGTCGTTGGTTCGTCGAGGACGACAAGAACGGGTTCTACGGCAAGCGCCATCGCGAGAAGTACGCGTTGGATTTGGCCGCCGCTGAGCTGATGCGGATAGCGGCGCATGAACGCGGGGTCTGTCGGCAAGGCGACCTTGGCGAGGTTCGCGGCCAGTCGACTGCCCACCGCGCTGCTTGGGATTCCATGTATCTCGAGGAGCTCGCGCATCTGTGACCCGATGCGCTTCGCGGGATTCAGCGACCCGACGGGATCCTGGCCGACGTACGAAGTTAGTTTGCCGCGGAGCCGGCGTCGCGCCGTATTCGTCTGAGCTACGATGTCGACTCCGCCGATCGCAACCTGGCCTGCGACGATACTTGCGCCCGGTCGGGCGTATCCCAGCAGCGCCATGGCGACCGTCGTTTTGCCGCTTCCGGATTCGCCGACGATCCCGAGCAGTTTTCCGGGGGCGACCTCGAATGAGATCTCATCCACGATGGGCCGTCCACTCGCAAGGTGGTTGACTTGCAGACCGCGGACGCTGACGCCTTGCGTGGGGGGGGCGTTTGCGTGCCCTGCGAGTGTGAGGTTGCCGACTTCGATCATTGATCCGTGAGCGGTGGAATGCGATTCGGGGCGGGCGCTTGGCAAGGCATACCGCCTCATTGGATCGTCTCCCGTCGTCCCAGCGTCCGACCGGCCGACCGTGCTTTCGCATCGGTGACGAGGTTCACCGCGACACAGAAGATCGCGATCGTCAGGGCCGGGACAAGCGTTCCCCAGGCGTTGAGCGGAAGGCCAGGACGGTTTTCCGCGACCATGAGGCCCCAGTCGGCGGCCGGGGGCTGAATGCCGAATCCGAGAAATGACAACGACGCGATCGCGATCACGGAGTAGACGAACCGCAAGCCCGCTCCGATCAGGACCGGGGTCAGAATGTTGGGCAGGATCTCTCGGCCGAGAATGCGGATCGCCGGGTCACCACGCGCGATCGCGGCCTCGATGTATGGCAGCACAACGATCTCCCGTCCCGCAACTCGAACAATGCGGGAAGCATGAACCGCCTGGGAAAATCCGATGATCGCAACGAGCGGGACGAAGCCGTTGCCGAACGAAACGAGAACGAGGAGGAACAACAGGAGGGCCGGAAACGCAAGAATCAGATCCGTGGAACGCATCAAGGCGCCGTCTAGCCAGTCGCGGCGGTAAGCCGCGGTGAGGCCGATGCAGAGCCCGCCAATCAGCCCGAGCAGCGTCGCGGCCAACGCCAAAAGGAGCACCGTGCGACCACCCCAAAGCCATCTGGAGAGAACGTCCCGGCCGAGATAATCGAGCCCGAACGGATAGGAGCGAGACGGTCCTTCGTAAGGCGTTCCGACGCTCTCGTCGGGAGCATATGGCGCAAACCATGCTCCGGCGAGGCCGATCGACGATAATTGCGGCCGTGACCAGCGCACCGATCCGGCCTGCGACGCGTCGCCGCGACGACGCCCAGCTTGGATCGCGCGGAATCAGCGAAACCGTAAATGGAGCGGAAGATGTCGTTCGAAAGCAATTCTGCTAAACCCGGCTGCGCTCTCTGAGTCTCGGGTTGAGGAGCATGTTGGCGACATCCGCGAGCGTCGTTATTACGACATACGCAAGAACGAGGGCACACGAGATCGTTTCAACAACTGGGACATCGTGCTCGAGCAGGGCACGCACGACTGCTTGCCCGACCCCGGGGTAGTTGAAAATGTTCTCGACGATCAATGCGCCGCCCAACAACCAGGCCGCATTGATCGCGATGTCCTGAATAGCGGGGCCAAGCGCATTCGGGAGCGCGTGCCTCCAGATCACACGGGAGTCAGGGATCCCACGAAGGCGAATCGCTTCCACATATTCACTGTCAAGCGCTTCGATCATCGATCCGCGTACCAACCGTAGGGTTTGTGGCAACGCGACGATCAGCAACGTCGCCACCGGTAAGACCAGGCTCTTGACCCATGCCGAAAATGATGGGTCGAGCGGGAATGTTGCGATTGCGGGAAAAACTGCCAATGGATCGCGAACACGACTTGCAAGCACGATGCCAATCACAAAGTCTGGGAAACCCAACCGAGAAGAGAACAATCCCCGACATCGAATGATCAAACAATCCATCACGTCGGACGGCCGACATAACTCCTAGCACAAGAGCTAATGGGATAAGCAGCGCAAGCGTCACTCCGCACAGGATTGCGGTGTTTCGCATCCGATCTTTCAAGTACGCATTTAGGTTTTGCCCGACGAGCACGGCGGACTGGCCAAAGTCGCCCCGCGCCATGTGCGAAACCCAGTCGAAGTAGCGCGTCGTTACGGGCCGATCGAGGCCTAGCGATTGCCTGACCTGAGCAATCAATTCCGGCGGGGCGTCTTTGCCGGCGACGAAGAACGCTGGATCGCCGGGAATCACCTCCATCATCGCGAAGACGAGGATGGAGGCAACCGCGACCAATACGACGGCTCCGAGCACCCGTCTGCTGACCAGAGCCAGAATCATCTAGAAGCTAGCCCGAAGATCGGCACGATGCTCGCCGCGCGGCGGTCCTGCATCGCAGCTCACGATTTCGGAAGCCCCGACGCGACCCAGTGCCCACGCGTATCGAGGAGAGTGGACACCGGGTCGCATGCTGATGTACGTCGGTCAAGCTGCCCCCACGGCCGGAACGTCTATCTACGGGGTTGGGTCAAGCAGAGAACCACACGTTCTTGAATTGGAAGAAACCGAGCTCGCGTCTCCAGTGCGACTTTAGCCCTTGCACCTTGCTCGACAGGCCATCGAGCGGATTTGCGAAGAACGGGATGATCATGCCGCCTTCATCGTACTCGATCTTCTGAATGTGTTCCCAAAGCGCCTTGCGCTTGCTTGGGTTAAGCGTCGCATTGGCGTTGGCGATGAGTTGATCCCACCGCTTGGAGTACGGACGCCCGGCGGGAGGGAATTGCGTCTCGTTGTACGGGCCCTTGCTGCTGAAGAACAGAGCCTGCCCCTGGTCAATCGTGAAGTCTCCATTCTCGTCATAGAAGAATGGTTTCCTCTGCCACACGGTGTCGAAGTAGTTATTCGGAGGGGAGTTACTGATCGTAACCTTGACGCCGGCACCCTTGGCCTGCCTGGCGAACACCTGCGCCGACTCGAGCGCTCCCGCGGTGATCGCCGAAGTATTCAGCGTGACCTGGAGACCAGACTTGCCGGCCTGCTTGAGCAAGAACTTTGCCTTGTCGAGATCCTGATGGCGCTGTGGCAGATCCTTCGCGTACATGGGATCAAACGGCGAAATGAGATCGTTGCCGAGCGAGCCGTAGCCGGACAGCGCCTTCTTGATCATTTCGGGCCGGTCGACGATCAACCGCATCGCCTGCCTGACACGCACATCGGTGAACGGCGGCCGTTGAGCAGCCATCACCAAGGGGATCCAGTGCGCCGTCTTCGAGATCAGCGGCTTCACGTTGGACTTCCCGCTCATCGCCCGGACAGACGCGGGCGAAAGGCTATGCGCGACGTCAGCCTGCCCGCTCAGAAGCGCGTTCAGCCGCGCGGACTCATCAACAATTGAGATGAACTGCATGCCGTCGAGGTACGGCTTCGATCCGTCCCAGTAATCCGAGTTTCGCGCGAAAACGGTCACCGTGCCCGCCTGGAAGGACTGGATCTTGAACGGCCCAGTTCCCGTCACGTATGGGTCAGACGCCGTCGACACCCAGCCGGCCGGTGCGATGAACATCTGGTTGGCAAGGATGTTGCCAAAGGTGGCGTACGGCATGGTGAGCCTGAACTCGATCTCATGCGGGCCGATCTTTTTCATGCCGCTTCCGTCTTGGGCGAGCACGTTTGCGAGAACCGACCGCGGTGAAGCCTTGGTCGTCGGATCGAGGATTTTCTGGAACGAGTAGATGACATCGTCAGCCGTGAACGGCTTGCCGTTGTGGAAGACAACCCCCTCGCGCAACTTGACCCGCCAGACCTGGGCGGAACCTGACGGTTCCCAAGAGGTCGCGAGCTGAGGGATCGCGGCACCGGTCTTCGGTCCGAAATCCGTCAGCTTCTCCATGACCTGCCCCAGGCGGGCGAGACCGATCACGCCGTTCCACTGCCAGGGGTTCGTGATGGAGGCCGTCGGCGGCTCGGCCAGGAATCCCACACGCAGAACACCGCCATGACGAGGGATAGCGTCCGACACGCGTGAGCGCGCAAGAGCAGTCGGCCCTTCCACGGCCGCAAGGGCGGCCGCAGCCGCCACACCGACCAGCAAACCGCGCCTAGTCGTTGAATACGAGTGTCCCTCGCCCTCAGGACCTTCGAACTCGGTCATCTAGTCATCTCCTCCAGCGTCCAGCATGATGTACGAAGGTTCGGACAGGCTTACACACCCCGATGACGATGTCAAGCGACCGCCGCCGCGGTAAGCAAACGGATGAGCACAGCTACGAACGCCGACGCCGTGACGCGTCCTCGAGCGAGGGTGCCATCCAGCTGGCGTCGTACGGATTGACGTTGCGTCCCGGCGGGACGATCGCGTCCACCTCGTCGAGCAGCTCGTTGCTCAGAACAACGTCGACCGCTCCGAGTTGGCTCTCGAGTTGTTCACCCGTGCGCGGACCGACGATCGCAGCCGTGACAGCTGGATGCCGGAGAACAAACGCGAGCGCGAGGTGAACCAGCGACATCCCATAACGATCTGCGAGCTGTGCTAGCTGCTCGGTGGCGGCGAGCTTCGCTTGGTTTTCGGCCACCGAGAAGTCGTATCGCGAGGGAGTTGACTTGGAACGCGTTGACTCCGACAACTCAGCACGCACTGAGCGTGGTCGTTCTTGCCCGGCGCGATATCGGCCGCTGAGCCAGCCGCCGGCTAGTGGGCTCCACGCGATCACGCCGATCCCGAACTGCTCACAGACCGGCAGCACTTCGGCTTCGACACCGCGTACAAGAATCGAGTACGGCGGCTGCTCACAGGTAAAACGCTCGCTGCCACGGCGTTCCGCGCGCCACTGCGCCTCGACGATCGCCGATGGCGGGAACGTCGAGGTTCCCACGTACCGGACCTTGCCGGCTCGCACCAGGTCGGTCAGCGCTCCGAGTGTCTCGTCGAGATCTGTCCCGGGCTCATATTGGTGCACCTGATAGAGGTCGATCCATTCTGTGTCCAGCCGACGCAAGCTTTCCTCGACCGCTTGCACGACCCAACGGCGGGAGCTCCCGCGGCGGTTCGGGTCGTCTCCCATCGCACCCTGGAATTTCGTCGCGAGAACGACGTTGTCACGGCGGCCCGCCAGCGCCTTGCCCACGATCAACTCTGACTCACCGTGGGAATAGACGTCGGCGGTGTCGATGAAGTTGATGCCGGCGTCGAGCGCCCGGTGAATGATCCACGTGGTTTCCGTGCGGTCCGAGTTTCCCCATGCGCCGAACATCATCGCGCCGAGACAGAGGGAGCTGACGTTCACCCCAGTCCGTCCCAACGTCCTGTACTCCATGCGCACTCACTCTCCGTCTGGTCAGAAACGCCGCTCGAGCGATCAGAAACGTGCCGGTCTCGACTCGCGCAACTCCTCTCTCAGACGTCGCTGCTGAGAACGAAAGCCCAGTCGTGGGAGCCGGGTGGCGACAGCTCGGCGGTTCCCGCTGCCGTGATCAGTCCTTGATCGATCCTTTCGCCGCTCAGCGGGTTGAACCACGTAAGCCGAACCTCAGGGCCGGCGAGCGCTTCGAGGTCAACGACGACTCGGCGCGGAGTGGGAAGGTATGCGACCGCAAGACGCCGATCAGACGTCCGTGCCGACGTGCAAAGGTCGAGCCCACGGTGCTCGCCACGCCCCTCCAGGACGAATTCGCTCAATCGGTCGGGCACGAGCTGCCACCAGGGAAGCGTCCGAAAGAGGGCCGCAACGTGCTCCATCTGCCGCGAACCCGGGCGAGTCAAGCGTCGCCTCCCATCCTTCCCCCATCAACCACATCGGATTTGAGCCAAACACCTGCCCGCACGCGCCGCACGTGAACGCCCAGTACGCCTGTCTCCTAATTTGCAGCTCGCTGGCGTTGTGCTCCCCCTCGTACGTCGTCTCGAACAAGATGTTTGGCCGAGTGGGCTCACGCTTGTAGTCGTCGATTAGGTTGCGATGAACGATCTGATAGCTGTAGGTCTGATTGACGGTCAGCCAATCATCGTCCGGGAAGTGTTCCGCCCCTTTGTCATCGGGATGCACGTGAGCAGTGAAGAGAGAATCCTTCTGCTCCGCGGCGATCGCGCGTGCAAGGGCTCTAACGTGCTCGCGCGCATCCCCAGGGTTCCTGTCGCCCGCCATGATCCAAAGCACATTGTCGGCGTCGGCGAACAACGCCCAACGAAGTGCCCATACGCTTCACAGGCATCAACGCCACTCGCGATAACTTCGTCGTACCATCCTTGCGGCTCTCCGTCCGGTTCGACGTAGCCCAAGTAGAGGGGTGCGAGTAACACGAGGATGCCACGCTCAGCAGCCTCGGCAACAACCCACTTGGCATGCTCGAAGTAGCTTTCTGCGGGCGACTCAGTCGACTGGCATCGTTGAACGGTTCGTCACCAAAGATGTTCCTCGGCTGGTCGGGGGCGAAGCATCGTTCGATCAGATTGACGATGATCGCGGTGAACCCACGCCGCTGTCGATCGTCGAGGTAGCGCAGACCCCGTCACGCCCTGTCCCGACGAGCAACGACCACGCCGTGTCACCGTGCAACATGAACGGGCGCTCTCTCGCGTCAACGAGATACCGGCGATTCTCAGAAACACAGAGCGGGAAGACTTCTCCAGCCGTCGCTCCACCGGCTGAAGTGTGCAATCAGAACTCCCTTCGTGCAAGGCTGCGTCCGTTGGTTGTCTCTGATAGCCTATCCGATCAGGAGGCTGTCCGTACAACATAGTTAGTTACATGCGGCGATTCGTCAGGGAGGTAGGCAGAGCATGAGGAATGGAATTAACCCCGAGGGCGTCCAGATTCCAGGACCCGCCTACTCACAGGTAGTCGTCAGCGGAGACATGGTCTATACGTCAGGTCAGGTAGCACGGGACATTCACGGTTCGTATGGCGAGTTCAGTCACGACATCGAAGGCCAAACCCGTCGCACATTCGAGAACATCCGTACCTGCCTCGCCGCCGCCGGCTGCACGCTTGATGACGTCATGAAGGTCAGCACGTTCCTTGGGAAGAACGAGTACTTCCCCGCGTACGACCGCGTCTATCGCGAGTTCTTCAATGAGCCGTACCCCGCTCGAACGACCGTTGCGGTCGAGTTCGACGACAACACGATGCTCGAGGTGGATGTGGTCGCGCGTAAGCCCGGCTAGCGACCGGTCAGGGCCGACAGACCGCGGCGGGCCGAGTCCTCACCGGGCGCACGAGCATTCAGAGCATTTGCCTGCTGTATGCTCATCCCTACAGGTTGGCCAGGCCGACCTTTACTGAGGACAACCGTCTCGGTGACCACGTCTATCGAACCTTCAAACGACGAGTATGCGGCGCTGCCGAACATCATCGTCGATCGATACTCGCCCATCCCGTTCTACTTCCAGCTCGCCAAGTTTCTACAGAGCGAGATCGAATCCGACAGGTGGAAGCCCGGGCAGCGAATCGCCTCCGAACCTGCTCTAGGCGATCACTTCAACGTCTCGCGTAGCACCGTTCGGCAAGCGCTTCAGATTCTCGAATCGGAGGGCTGGATCGCCCGGGAGAAGGGCCGTGGCACCTTTGTCGCGACGACACGCGCCCGTTCGTGGCTGTTGCAGTCAGCGGAAGGATTCTTCGCCGAAGAGGTGAGACGGCTCGGTCGGACGGTCACCTCCCGCATTCTGAGAGCCGCGGTGGAACCACTGCCTCCCTGGGCCTCCGAGGCGCTGAAGCTCCCGAGCGAGAGTCAGGGCGTCACACTCGAACGGCTGCGGGCGGTCGACGGTGGGACGGCAATGTATGTCGTCAACCACCTCCCTGAGGAACTCGCCGGAGATGATCCTCTCCCTCGACGAAAACGAGTCTCTCTACGAGATGCTCACCGATCGCGCCGGGCTCAAGGTATTCGGAGCAAGGCGGAGACTTGAAGCCGTTCAGGCGGGTGAACGGATCGGCAAACTGCTGGAAGCCGACGCGTCCCTTCCAGTGGCGTTTATCGAATCCGTCTCATGGGCGACGGACGCGAAGCCGTTCGACTGTTTTCGCGCATGGCTGCGAACCGATCGCCTTCAGATCGAAATCGCAGTCGGCGAGCAACCCGTGCTTCGCCGGTCTAGTTCGTCGGGCCTCGTGTAGGCCCTCAGCTCAGTTCCGGGGCTCCTCGCTGGTTTCAAGGCGAACGATCGCGTGGGGCTGAAGATCAAGCCGTAGTGCGCCGTCCGCTGTGAACAGCACCGGACTGAACGTCGACCGAAACAGCTCGGGGTCGTGCATCGCGCCTTCGGCGCTGTCGTCGTCCAGGCTTCGCATCCGGGCGGCCTCGACGGGCAACCTGAGCGCGACGCGCTGCTCCGTATGGCGTGAGATTCGCGATCAACAGCTTGAAACCAGCTCGATCGCGAGACGCGATGCCTTGAACGGCAAGGGGCTCTGAGGATTGGATGTCCAGGAGCTCCGCGGCAGCCCACTCGCCGATATCCGCGAGCACGTGGAAAACGGGAAACACAACACCCGGGCTGGAGGGGAACGACGTCGGCTTCGTCCATCCCTCCCGATCGACCACCCCTCGCCAACCAACCGTCTCGAAGTACGTCGCTGCCTCAACGCCACTGTCCGTCATAGGCCTTGACGCTCCCCAACATCCAGCCGGCGGCAAGGAGCGACATCTGCCGCGGGTCAACATTTGAGGGAAGCCCATCGAGGCGTTGCGCGACAGTTGGTTGTTGCGCGTCAGGATTGAACCTTGGCCGCAAGGTGATCGGACTTACGACGATCGGTTTCCCCTCGGAGAACGATCGTGCCGTCGCGACCATGTCTCCTTGGGCGTCGAGCGTCTCGATCAACGAAAGGTCATCGAACGCGTGCACTTGAGGTGTGAGGGGAAAGACGACGGCGTCCATGGCCGTCGCATCCGGCCGAGCGGCATTGAGCTGCGCGAAATAGAGATTTGTGCCGCCCACAAACTGCGCTTGCGGAAACGCTTCGGCGAGTGCCGCACGGGCACGAGAGACAAGGCTCGGCGGTGTCACCGCGTCGCTGTGATCGAAGATCAGGAACCGGCGGACGTCTACACCGTGAGGCAGCAGCGTAGAGAGCGAGACGAGCTGCGCGTCTCGCATCAGTCACGAACAGGGCGAGCTCGAGTCCGGCTCGGAGAAGCGTCGCGGCGCGAACGGCCTCCTCGAGTCGATCATCTTCAGAACCGGCGCGCGAGAGATCGAGGTCGACGCGCAAATGACTTAGGCGCAGGCTCCGAAGGAGCGCGGCCTGACGCTCCGACAGCGGCGCCGCTGGGTTTGGCAGGCCAAGACCGAGCTCTGGTAGCCGACGGCACGAGGCCGGGACGAGTACAAGTTCCACGGCGGGTTTGCCTTTGCGGTGCGAGGTTTCGGCCGATGGTCGCGCTAGCGCATGCGTGCTGACGCTGACACGCTGTTTGAACTCCGTTCCGACATCGGCCCGGTGTGGGTAGCCAAGTGCAAGCGGGGTTGAGTAGGTCTTGAAGGATGCGTCACTCCAGTTGCGCTGGTCTTCCATCTCGAAGAGGTCACCCTCGAACTCATGCTCCACACGGATGCCGTCGGGCAGTTCGATAGTGAGCGCACGAAACGAGTCGAAGAGCGGGCGTTCGATCCCCTCTTCGTACCGTTGGGGCCCAACCTCAGTTGGCAGAACGCCTCGGAGGCTTCCGGTCGCAGACTGCGCGAGAAACGGCCGTCCGCTGTACTCGTCTGGGGAGTGGAGCACGCACAGCCCGATGCGGCAATACGAGAACGCGCTGCGAGCGATGCCGTCGAGTTCGTAGTGGAGCACTCCCTCCGCAGTCCCGACGAGATTTGCAGACCATTCAAAGTCGAGGTTGTCGGCGCGATGGCGGGAAGAGAAGGAGAGTCGGAAGTGGTCGTCACCAACATCAAGCGCATAGCGACTGAGTTCCCCGGGAATGGTCTCCCAGTTGACATCTCGAACAGCGGCGAAGACCCGTCGAATCACTTCGCGCTTGCCGTGCGTCACATAGCGAACGTCTGCTCCCTCAATCACTGCGGTGAGTGGGCCCGCGCGCACTTCGTGAAGCCGAGCCGGCGGCTCGTTGCGGCCGTACCACCGTTCGAATGTGGTCCGTTCTCGATCGATGCGGTCTGGCGGGTGTGGATCGGCGCTCAAGCCGGAAGCCCGTCGATCGGACTCCCTTGCCCGCGCGCGACGATCGGCCAGACGTCGACAACCTCCGTCCCGGAGCAAACGACGTAGGCGTCGTGCAAGTTGACGGTCCCGGCCGCGTAACTCACGAGAAGCTCCACGCGATCGCCAAGCTTGTGCAGGCTGCCTCGATCGTCCAAGAGCGCATGTTCTTCATGGATCTCGAACACCGTGCTGTCACCACGCAGCGTTCGAGGTGGCGCGAGGGACGTCTCTGCTTGAACCTTGCTGCCGCAATCGAGAACGATTCGCCCGTCGTGCCGATTCACCACGGTGCCAAGGATCGTGAGCGCCGGGCTGAAAGCCGGCGCGAGGGACTCGTAGGAGGTATCCATCAACGCATACGTGCCGGCTTGGATCTCGGTGACGCGCGGATGCGCTCCCGTGACCGGGTAGGTGTTCGTCCCTCCGGCGGATACCACAGTGACCTCGTGCCCGGCACGTTCAAGCGCATCGACCACCTCGAGGCACCGCTCGATCGCGGCCGAGACACACCTTGTTCGGACGCTCCGGTCCCGCAGAACCGCGCAATGGCCCTCCCAAGCCATGACGCCGCTGAGATCGAGCGAAGGGAAGCGCGCGACCTCATCAGCTAGCCGAACGGCCTCTGACGAGCTGCGGACACCGCCGCGCGTCATTCCCACATCAACCTCGATAACGACCGCCAGGTGAACGCCGCTCGCCGCAGCGGCGTCCGAGAGCATTTGCGCGCCCCGCGGGATCGTCGATCGCAACGATCACCTCAGCTCGCGCGGCAGCCATTGCTAATAGCTGGGCTTTTGCGGGGTCATTGACTTCGTTCGCGAGCAGAACGCTTTCGACGCCGGCGTCAACCATCGCCAAGACTTCCCAAACGGTCGCGGCCGTCACCCCGGACGCGCCCGCCGCGATTTGCCGTCGCGCGATCTCCGGACTCTTGTGCACCTTGACGTGAGGCCGAACAGACACACGGCCACGCGCCCAATCCGCCAACGTTTGAATGTTGCGCTCGAGAAGCTCCAGATCGAGCACAAGTACCGGCGTCGGCAGCTCATCGCGTGAACGTCCGATGAGAGATTCGGCGTGCAAAGAGACCTGGTTCATAGCGCCGCCAACTGCCCCGGTGCAGCTAGGTACGACCATCGAGCGTGAGCTGGTTCAACCAGAGCGACCGTACCTGCCTTGTTGTTAGTACAGGATGACGTTATACTGTACCTGCGTAGTCGTGGCAAGAAGCGAACCTAATCCTTCGAAGACGACTTGGAGGCAACCTTGAAGGCGCCGGGAGTGTCCTCCTAATGCGCATTCTGGTCGCCGGCGACTCGTTCATGCCGGCGTCCGTCTTTGCAGAGGCGTTCGAGACGCTCGGCTCGCTGCACCAGATCGAGTACCTCGATCTCGATCCACGTACCACGATCGCAGCCGAGACCGATTCTGAACGACGAATCGGCGAGTTCACCGGTTCCCCGGCAGAGATCATCGACCGTCTGAGGGACGTCAACGTGCTCGTCTGCCACGGTGCCCCGATCACGGATGAGGTGCTGAGCGCCGGAGAGCAGCTCAAGCTCGTCTGTTGTGCACGTGGCGGCCCCGTCAATGTTGACGTTCAAGCCGTGGCCGCTCGAGGGCTGACTCTGGTGACAACTCCGGGCAAGAATGCGGAAGCCGTCGCCGATCAAACGGTCGCCTTTCTGATCATGCTGGCGCGACGATTCCCGCGAGCGCAGAGGTTTATGGAGCTGGGGGGCAGGCTGAGTTCGGTCTTTGACGGCGCCGATTTTGTCGGTCATGACCTGGGCGGACACACACTTGGGCTTGTCGGGTTCGGCGAGGTCGGCCGTCGCGTGGCCGTGCGAGCGAACTCGTTCGGCATGCAGATACTCGTCTATGACCCGCAGCTCAGCATCCGCACCGGACCATCGATTCAACGAGCGGCGACGCTGGCCGAGTTGCTTCGGCAGGCCGACTACGTGTCATTGCATGCACGCGCCAATGCCGAAAACAACGACCTGTTCGACGACCAGACGTTCGCTCTCATGAAGGAAGGTTCGTTCTTCGTCAACACGGCTCGCGAGACGCTTGTCGATGAAGGCGCGCTCGACAGGGCGCTCGCCTCGGGGCGCCTCGCCGGCGCCGCACTCGATGTCTTTCACGTTCGCGCAGACGATGGGCCACATCCGCTGCTCAAGCACGACAATGTCATCATGACTCCGCACATCGGCGGGGCCACACACGAAACGCTGCTTCATGGTGCGCGCATGCTGTCCGAGGAGATAGAGCGCTTCGCGACCGGCGCTAAGCCGCACAACGTGCATGAACTGAAAGCCCTAGTGTGACCGACGCCGCACTGCTGGCGATCGACGCCGGCACGGGAAGCTGTCGGGCAGGGCTCTTCGACGTCGACGGAACCGAACTCGCGATCGCGCAACGCGAATACCGACATCCAGAAGAGCCTGGCGTTCCTGGGTCGCAGGTTTTCGAGACCGATCGGAACTGGACGCTCATCTGTGCCTGCATTCGCGAAGCGCTAAGTGCCGCCCAGATCTCAGGAGCCTCAGTCAAGGCGGTCAGCGCGACCAGCATGCGCGAGGGCATGGTGCTCTACGACGCGGGTGGCCTCGAAATCTGGGCATGTACCAACGCCGACTCCCGGGCAAGCCTCGAGGCAGCCGAGCTGATTCGTTCGGGCGTCGCGGAAGAGATCTATCGAAGGGCAGGTGACTGGGTCGCGATCACGGCGCCGGCACGTTTCCAGTGGCTGTCAAGACAGCGGCCAGAGATCTTCGAATCGATTCGCGCAGTTGGCATGCTCGGCGATTGGATCCTCTACCGACTGAGTGGCGTATTCGTCACTGATCCGTCACTCGGCTCGAGCTCCGGGATGTTCGAGCTTACCGAGCGACGGTGGTCGCCCGAGATCCTCGACATCTGCGGTCTCGCGCCGGAGGTCGTCCCTGAGGTGACGGCTCCGGGGACAGTCATCGGGTCGGTAACTGGCCCGGGCCGCAGTCGAGACAGGGCTCTCCGAAGGCATCCCCGTGGTGACCGGGGGAGCAGACACGCAGCTCGGGCTCGTCGGCATCGGCATCACCGATCCTGGCAAGTTCACGATCGTCGGGGGATCGTTCTGGCAGCACACACTCGTGCTCGACGAGGCTCTGATCGACCCAAAGGCACGGCTTCGGACGCTCTGCCACACAGTTCCAGGACAGTGGATGGTCGAGGGGATTGGCTTCTATTCCGGACTCGCACTGCGCTGGTTTCGAGACGCGTTTTGCGAGGAGGACAAGGCAATCGCGCACGCGCGCGGCCTTGATGTCTATTCCCACCTTGATCAACAGGCGGCAGCGGTACCCGCCGGAGCGAACGGCATCTTCGGCACCTTCTCCAACCTTATGGAGGCTCGCCACTGGGTGCACGCCGCGCCCGCCTTCATCGGCTTCGACGTGGCCAACCCGAGCGGATCCGGAAAGAACGAATGTTTCCGCGCGATCCAGGAGTGCGCCGCCTACGTCGCTCTCGGCCATGTACGGATCTTGGAAGAGCTCGCGGGACACGTCGCCGGCGAGGTCGTGCTCGCGGGTGGCGCCTCGCAAAGTGCTCTCTGGCCGCGAATCGTCGCCGACGTTCTCGGGATACCGGTGCGGATCCCCAAGCTTAAGGAATCCACGGCGCTCGGGGCAGCGATCTACGCAGGCGTCGGGGTCGGGTTGTTCGACGATGTCGCGAGCGTTCCGGCGAACGTGCGATTCGAGAGCACGATCGATCCCGACCCCCTCGTCCATGCCCGCTATCTCGAGCTATACGCGCAGTGGGCCGACATTTATCAACACGCGCTGCGCCTGACCGAGGACGCGGGTGTCGCTCCGCTTTGGCGTGCAGCCGGAACATAGGACAAGACCACAAACGAAACGATTAGGACAGAGGACAGATGCCCGAAGAAGACAGCCGCGAAGCGAAGAATTTCCGCGAAGACGTGATCGTCGAAAACGAAGGATTCTTTCTCCGAGGATCCGGCAGCTACGACTGGGGAATGAAGAGCAGGCTCGCGCGAATCTTTCGCAGCGGGACCGGGCGAACCGTGATGCTGGCGATCGACCACGGATATTTCCAAGGCCCAACAACCGGACTGGAACGGGTCGACTTGGACATCGTCCCGATCGCACACCACGGGGATGCGCTGATGCTGACACGCGGCATGATCCGTTCCACCCTGCCGCCCACGTATGCGGGTGGGATCGTTGTCCGAGCGAGTGGCGGGCCAAGCATCCTCGGCGAGCTATCGAACGAACGGCTGGCACTGGACATGGAAGATGCCGTTCGCTTGGGAGTTCACGCCGTCGCTGTACAGGTATTCATCGGCGGCGAGTACGAGACACAGTCGGTGCACAACATGACTCGGCTCGTGGATCAAGGACAACGGTTCGGTGTACCCGTTCTCGGCGTGACGGCCGTAGGAAAGGACCTCGTCCGTGACGCTCGCTACCTTGGCCTCGCGACCCGCATGTGCGCAGAACTCGGCGCCCACGTCGTCAAGACCTACTACTGCGAAACGGGGTTCGAACAGGTCACCGCAGGCTGCCCGGTACCTGTCGTAATGGCAGGAGGCAAGAAACTGCCGGAACTCGAGGCACTCACGATGGCCTACATGGCCATTCAAGAAGGTGCCGCCGGCGTCGACATGGGCCGGAATATCTTCCAAAGCAAATCGCCGGCGGCAATGATTCAAGCCGTAGCGAGAGTCGTCCACGAAGGCTCGGCCCCAAGAGAGGCCCACGAGCTCTTCTTGACCCTCGCCAACGATGCCGAATTTGGGCTGGCTGCAGATTGAACGAACAGGCCACCGCCGCGCTCAAGGTGGGGCGACGGCTCTCCGTGGGGGCAAACGGAGCCAATCTCCTCCACTTGAGTCAGGACTTCGCCGCCCTGCAAGCGGCAGGCGTCGAAATCGTCCACATCGACGTGATGGACGGCGTCTTCTGTCCGCAGATGACGGTCGGCCCCTCCTTTGTGCGAGCGATCCCGGACACCTTCACGAAGGACGTCCATCTGATGATCGATGAGCCGCTTGGGAAGGTGGAGGAATACGTTGCTGCCGGCGCGGACATCCTCACCTTCCACGTCGAGGCCACCCGGCATGCCCATTACCTCCTTCGAACCCTCGCAGCTGCGAATGTGATGCGCGGTGTCGCAATCAAGCCGGGCACCCCATTGACGGCAATCGAACCGCTGATCGACGAATTGGACTATGTCTTGATCCTCGCCGTCGAGCCCGGCAGGCCCGGTGAACGCTTTCATTCGACCGCAGGCGCAAAGCTGATCGCCGCCCGCGAGCTGCTGGCTGGGCGAGGCATCTTCGTCGGCATCGACGGCGGCGTTACCAAGCAAAACGCACGCGAGGTCGCTTCGCTGTCGCCTGACGTCGTCGTTGCGGGAAGCGCCATCTTCGACGGAGAACCACTGGTTGAAAGCGCCCGCCGCATGCTCAAGCTTTGTCGAGGACGCGCGAGCGCAGATGGCGCCTACCTATCCACGGAATCGTATGAGTCACCCGAGAAGTGCGCGTCAGGACAGCAGACATCGTTCAACACGATCCATTCACCTACAAGCGAGAGGATTAGCGAACGTGAGCAGCGAACAGGACCCGAGAGTCACTTCTCGACGGCTCAAAACTCCACTACAGAATCACCCAGATCTCACTCGTCGTCCGGGACTTGGCCGAAACGATGAAGCACTATCACGAGTTGCTCGGATGGGGCCCTTGGAACGTCTTTGAGCACAAGCCGCCTTCCCACCATGACACCCGCGTGCGCGGTGAGAGCGTGCATTACACGCTTCTCGGCGCAGAGACGTACGTCGGCGGCGAAGAGAGCGGGATGAACTTCGAGCTGTTGCAGCCTCTCGAGGGCGTAAGCCTCTGGCAGGAATTCCTCGATACGCGCGGCGAGGGGATATTCTCGATTGCGGTCATGTTCAAGACGGTCGACGAGTCGGAGGCCGCAAAGCGGCACTTGGGCGCGCATGGGATGCCGGTCACAATGGCGGCACGCATCGGAAGCCACATCGAGTACTACTACGTCGATAGCGAGCCGGTCTTGAAGCTTGCTCTGGAATCCGGTAGCGGTCACGCGATCGACTTCGTGAAGCCGCTCTATGTCTATCCGTAACCTCGCACAAACGGGCACGCCGTGTGGTCGGTAGCGGGATAGGCTCACAGCCACAAGGCTTCATGTTTCGCGCTCGTCGCCACCGACGTGCCTCGAAGCAGCGTCGGGTTACTCGGTGGGGAACCCGGGATTCCGGAAGTCGAAGGTGAGATGACGAAACGGTTCCGCGCTGGTGACCCGAGCTCGGAACTTGCCTCCGCATGGAACGAGATAGATGGAGCCAGCTGCGACCGAGAAACTCCCTGTGGACTCCCACGTTGGCGGGTCCCAGTAGGTGATCACGGCGGTGCCTGAGATCACGACATGCAGTTCGTGTGTCCAGCACGTCCACTCGATGTTGTTGTGCTTGCACCCAGTCTTCGAACCAGGCTTGTGCCGCCGGCTCATCGAGAACGTTTATTGAGCGGCCAAGGATGACGCGCCATTTATGAATGGCCCCAGCGGCGCCTCATCCAGACGCTGATGATCAAGATCGACGAGAGCGAATCTCAAGTACTCGAGACGGCCGCTCACCGCTACGCCACGGTGCTCGTGGTCTGCGTCAGGAGCGGGCTCGTAAGAGTGGCTTTGAGTCGTGAATTCGCGATGGGCATCGGGGCACCAGTGTCGTCTGTTCTTCTGCTCGATTTGCTCATCTGATCGTCAGCCCTCCATCGAGGACGAGGCAATGCCCCGTCACGTATGACGCATCCTCGGACGCGAGGAAATGCGACCGCAGCGGCCACCTCCTCGGGCTTACCCATCCGACCCATCGGAACCGCAGACCGAACTTCACTTTCAATCTCCTCGTCGGACATTCCGGCGAGAATCGGATCGCTGAAGCTCGTATCCACCCACCCTGGGCAAACAGCATTCGCGCGAACACCGCTTTCGGCAAGATCTAGCGCCACCTGGCGGGTCAGGTGTGCGACGGCAGCCTTGGACGTGCAATACGCCGCGAAATCAGGCTCTGCCACGAGCCCCGCGGTTGAACTCGTGGTAACGATCGCCCCTCCCCCGCCACTGAGTAGATGCGGGATAGCAGCCCTGAGCGTGAGAAACACCCCCGTGAGATTCACAGAAAACGTCAATTCCCAACGCTGAAGTGTTTCCTGCATGACGCTCGCCGGCGAAAGAATCCCAGCGTTTGCATGGACGACGTCGAGTCCGCCGAGCGCAGAGTAAACCTCCATCACCGTCCGATCGACCTCTTCGAGCACGGCGACGTCGCACATCCAGGCATGCGCATCTATCCCCTCGCGACGCAAAGAAGCGGCCGCTGCTTCGACCTGCTCAGCGTTGCGGTCGATGAGCGCCACCCGAGCGCCTTCACGACCGAGTCTTTCGGCGGAAGCCCGACCGATACCCCGGCCAGCTCCTGTGATGAGCGCCACTTTGCCGACGAACCGGCTCATCTGTCCGCCCGGTCTCAAACGTCGGTTTACGTGCTTCAGACCTAGCAGGTAGAGGACATTCCGGGAGAGCGCTTTTGTCCTCCTGTCATCCTGTCATGACAGCCTATCGCAGTTCGACGCACGCCTTGAA
>CAWAGX010000025.1:0-15672 GCA_963781425.1 uncultured Actinomycetes bacterium
CCTGACCAGCACCGTTACGGCCGAGCTCGCGCCGGCGGCGTCTCGAGACCCCCGATCTGCAAATCTCGTGCAAATCCCAGCGCCAGCGCCGCTCGACGCCGGCGTCGCGATCCCGGGCATGATCATGCACTCGAGCGCGAGCTTGACGACCTCGAGGACGGCGTATGGATCGGGGCGAGATGCTCGAGCAGCTCGAGGTGCGCGTCTGCTCACGCGAGGAGGCGAGTTGGCTCGTTCGTTCCGATTCGGAGTTAGTGCCCCCCGCAGCGATGCGGGCGGGGGATGGTCCGCTTTGTGCCGGAAAGTCGAGGGACTCGGTTTCACGACTCTGGTCATGCCGGATCATCTCGGCAAGCAGTTCGCCCCGATGGCTGCCCTCGGTGCCGCGTTCCAAGCGACGAGCAGCCTGCGCATGGGTGCGTTGGTCGCGTGCAACGACTTTCGTCATCCGGTCGTGCACACGAAGGAGCTGGCGACGTTGGACGTGATCTCGGATGGTCGGGTCGAGTGGGGAATGGGGGCTGGTTGGTTGACGCACGAGTACGAGATGGCCGGCATCCCGTTCGATGATGCGGCGGTCCGCGTCGAACGCATGCAGGAAGCGGTTCGCGTGATGAAGCGCCTGTTCCAGGACGGCCCAGCCACTCATCGGGGCAAGTACTACGAGGTCAACGCGCTCGAGGGTCAGCCGAAGCCCGTGCAGCAGCCGCATCCCCCTCTCCTGATCGGTGGGGCCGAAAGACGAATGCTCGAGTTCGCCGCGCGCGAGGCGGACATCGTCGGAGTCGCACCGAGCCTCCGTGCTCGTTCCGTTGCCGGACGGCCCCCGCTCGAGTCGGTCCGGGAGGCTGCCGATCGTCAACATCGGTGGATCAAGGAAGCTGCAGGCGGTCCTTTCGACGGTCTGGAGATCAACATGGTTGCCTACCCCGCTATCGTGACCGCCCACCGAGAGGCGCGTGCGGACGCCCTGGCAGAACCCCTGGGCCTCACTCCGGGCGAAGTTCTCGTATCGCCTCACGTTTGGCTCGGCAGCCTCGAGCAGATCGAGGACGCGCTGGAGGAGTGCAGGGAACGCTGGGGCGTGTCGTATTGGTCCGTCGATTTGAGCTCGATGGAAGCCGTCGCCCCCATTGTCGATCGACTCACGGGCAAGTGATCGCAAGTCTGCCCGTCGAGTAGTCGCACGTAGGCGAAGCGGGTCACGCTCTCTCGTCGTCGGTCACGGCCCGGTCTCCCGCTCCAAGGCCTCGAGGCCGCGCATCGCAGCCTCGAGTGACTCAGCATCGGGGTGCGTGTAGACCGACTGGGTGAAGCTCACGGAGCTGTGGCCCATAAGCGCGGACGTGACCTCCGGGCGCGTCCCGGCCTTCGCCAACGCGCTGGCGACGCCGTGCCGTAGGTCGTGCAGCCGCACACCGTCGAGGCCCACGGACTTGGCGAGACGCGCGAACGCGTGCGTGAACGCATCCGGGTCGAGCGGTGCGCCGTCGCCGCGTTCGATCACGAGGTTGTGGTCGTGCCAGTCGGCGCCGAGTCGCAACCGGCGTTGCGCCTGCTCGAGCTTGCGGGCGCGCAGCCGCGCCACCGTGTCGGCGCTCAACGGGATCGTGCGCCTTGAGCGCGCGGTCTTCGTGTCCGCGAACACGGTCTTGCCGTCGATGCGCTGCAAACTCTTGTCGATCCGCAGCGTGCCATGTTCGAGATCAACTCCGTCCCACGTCACCGCGAGCGTCTCGGAGCGCCGGGTGCCGCACCTCGCGGCGATGAGCACCGCCGGCTCCCACACCGTGCCGAGCGACGCCTCGACCACCTTGTGCAACTCCGCCGCGTTCGGAACCGTGAGCTTCGGGCTCGGCTTCGACGGCGCCGTGGTCGCGCGCACCGGGTTCACGAGGATTAGCGACCAGCGCAACGCCGTCGCGAACGCGCTCGACATGACCGCCCGCAGTTGTGTCGGCTTCACACCATCGGCGGCCGCGGTGTCGATGACGGCCTGGCAGTCCGCGGGTCGGATCTTGGCAAGCTCGAGCCCGCCGAGCGCGGGAACGAACCGGGTACGCGTCAGACGCCGGTACTCGTGCCGCGTCGGCCGCCGCGGCTTGTCCTGCACCTCGAGGTGTTGCAACCACTTCTCGAAGAACTCGCGGGCCAGGATCCGCTCCGGGAAGACATCGAGTCCGCTGTCGATCCGGCCGAGCGCCTTGTGCATCTCCCGGTCGCGCTCCTTCGCCGTCTTGTAGGTCGGGCTCCAGCTCTGCCGCTTCGTCATGGTCGGCTCGCTGAGCGGCCCGTTGCAGCGCGGGCATGTGTCGCGTCCGTCGTCGTGCCACACGAGCACGCGAAGGCATCCACTCGCGCATCGGCGCGCGGACTGACGGCCGAGGTAGACGACGAACGCGTGGCCCGAGCCGCGGCGCCGCGGGTGGCCCTTCATCGTGTCCTGCCTTTCTTCTCGAGACGTCCGGTTTTACGCGCCCACTTCGCGACATCGCTCCACGACCACACGAGCGCCTGACGCAGCTCCGCGACCGGCTCCGGGAAGTCCTCATACCGACGTCGGTAAAGGTGCACCGTCTGAGGTTGGGCGAGAGCGAGTCGCTCGGCGATCTCGCTCGCTCCGACAAGGTCCGTCACGTCGACCCTCCTAGGCATGGACCAATTCTTGCCTACAGCCGTATGCTACCAGAGCAGTCTACGGCTGTAGTCGAACTGAAGGACCGGACCCATACGTGGTCCCCGGCGCCCCGGCGGGGACGGCTTGGCCGTTCGAGCCGATGTAGATCCGCGGGTACCCCTTCGCCACGTGGCGTTCGAGACGGGCTAACGCGATGACGGGTGCTCGAGGACCCTTGAGTCGGCACGAGCCGCAGGGCAGGCGGGCGTGGGTGGCGCCGGCTCCGCGGCGCAGCCTCGGGCCCCCGTCGCGATCGCGACCACCGAAGGCGCGGAGTCGAGGCCCAGCCGGCTCGACGACGAGGCCCGGCACTGCGGGCTCGCCCAGTTCGTAATGGAGCCGCCCAGCGATCCACGCCCAGCCGAGGAAGCCGGGCTGGCGCAGGTACCGGTCCCGGCAGCCCAGGCAGAGGAGCTCCGTGTAGAGGACGGCCCCGTCCTCCGGGTGCGGCGGTCTGGTGTCCTCCGCACTGGCGGGGTCGAATCCCATAGGTGTAACTTACCTGAAGGTTCCAAACCACCGGTAGGCGTTCACCGCCTCGGCTAAGGCGTCCTAGGCCCCCCTGCGGCTCCCCGGGATGCCCCGAGGTTGACGCGCATGCCGATCGCACCGACGCCGCCACAGTTTCGTTTCTCGGGCCGGCGGCTCCGCCGAATCCGCGTGGATCGCGGACTGTCGCGCGAGGAACTCGCGACGCGTTGCCGCCGGTCGGTGACCACGATCACCACGCTCGAGCTCGAGTACTTCGCCTCCCCGAATCTCGACAAGGTCGCCTCCGTCGCCGCCGCGCTGGGTGTGCCGATCGACGCTCTCCTCGAACGCGTCGACGATGACGGTGACGAGCACGATGCGATCGCGCTATGAGTGCGACACCGATCCCGTTGCGCCGCGCGCTCGATCGCGTCCACGTTACCGACGGCGACGCTGAACGCGCCGCCGATGACCGCGTGCGGGTTCTCGTCACGTTCGTCGAGCGTCAGCTCGGCCCGCTCGTCGACCGTCCGACTGCATCGGTTCAAGAAGTCGCTGATCTGTTCGGCGTGTCGGCCGGCTCGATTTACGAGGCGGTGCGCGCCGGCACCGTGCCGCACTTGAAAGTCGGGAGGTCCATCCGGATTCCGATCGCGGCGGTCATCGCTTGCTTGCTCGGAATCGACGCGCGCCCGGACAACATCCCGTGAACGAGACCGGCCCCGGGTGACGAACCCGGGGCCGACTGCAACCCGACTCTCCACCGACGAAAGGAGAATCATGCGGACGGTACCACGCAGCGGTGACAACGAATATGTGGTGCGGCTGCGCTGGCAACAGGCTCGCCGACTCCGCCGGCGCGCCGACGGCGTCTGGCACGAGATGCAGCGGGCCTATCTCCGTGGCGATCCCGAAGGCGCCGAGGAGCGAGAGCGCTGGGCCCGGCGGCTCGAGGAACGCGGCGCTCGCCGAGAGGCGGAGGGATGGCAGCCGAAGATCGACGTCGCGCCGCTCACGGCGGCGGAGCGAGCTCGGCTTCGGGAGATCTTCGCCGACCTGATCGAGGAGCGGCGTCGCTGGAACATGGCGGTGCGGGCCCGGCACGGCACGGAACCGCGGACCGGCCGCGGCGCGAGGCGTATTACGAGACGGCGTTGCGTCGCGAGACGGACGCGGTGAGGGACGCGCCGCACGGCGACCGCAACAACACGCTGGCGCGCTCGGCGTGGGCGCTCGGCCGGTTCGTGTGCGAAGGCACGCTGACCGAGGGCGACGTCCTCGGAGCGTTGGTGCCGGCGTCGACGTTGCCGTCTCGGGAAGCGCGCTCAGTCGTTCGCGGTGTTCTCCGTCGCCGGTGCTCGGGGGCGGCGGCGTGACCATCGAATCGCCGAGCGTCGCGTTGGCGACAGTCGCTGGCGACAGGCTCAATCGGCAGACCTTCTCGACGTCTCGGCTCCTGGATTTCGTGTCCGAGAAGGAGCTGACGCTGCAGTGCGGGTTCGGCCGCCACGACTGGCCGCTCGTCGCAGTGAAGGAGCTCATCGACAACGCGCTCGACGCCTGCGAGGAGCAGGGCATCGCCGCCGGAGATCACGGTCACGATCGACGAGTCGACGATCAGCGTGGCCGACAACGGGTCGGGCATCTCGCCGGACGTCGTCGACGCTCTGCTGGACTTCTCGATCCGCGTGTCCAGCCGCGAGGCCTATGTCGCCCCGGACCGTGGCGCGCAGGGCAACGCGCTCAAGACGATCGTCGCGATGCCGTTCGTGCTCGACGGCGACGGAGGGCCGAGTCGACATCGTCGGCGGCGGCGTGCAGAGCGAGATCCTGTTCGCGGTCGACCGCATCGCTCAGCGGCCGGTCGCCGAGGTGTCGCCGCTTCGAGAAGAACGGGTCGGCTGGTGACGGATCCACTGGCCGCCGATAACGGGTTTCAGCGACGGCGAGCCGTTCCCGTTTTTACAAGACGAGCCTGGTCTGGCTGATCTGGTCGACCAGATTCGCCGGCTCGCTGAGGACTTCACGTTCCTGAACCCGCATCTCACGCTGACGATCGACTGCTTCGGTGAGACGACGACCATTCGAGGCGACCGATGCCGCCTGGTCGAAGTGGAAGCCGTCGAGCCCGACTTCGCCGCACTGGTACGAAGCCGAGCACCTCGAGCGGCTGCTCGGCGCCTACATCACCCACGATCGCCAGAACGGCAACGCCGAGCGCACGGTCCGCGAGTTCGTCTCCGAGTTCCGGGGGCTCACGTCGACGATCAAGCAGAAGCAGCTGCTGGCCGAGCTCGGCCTGTCGCGGGCTCCGCTGTCGTCGCTGATCAACGAGCCGCGACTTCGACCATGACAAGGTGGCCGAGCTGCTTGGCCGCGATGAAGGCGTGAGGCGAAGCCGGTCCGCCCGAAGGCCCTCGGAACGATCGGCCGGGCGCATGTCGCTGCCCGCTTCGAGGCACTCGGGATTCGCGACGGCTCGTTCGAGTACAAGCGGGTCGCCAGTCTCGGCGACGACGGCGTGCCGCAGGTGACCGAGGTTGCCTTCGCCGCGCTCTCGGACGAGGATGCCCGCCGCCGGCTCGTCACCGGCGTCAACTGGTCGGCGGCGTGGGTGAACCCGTTCCGCACCCTCGGCGGCTACGGGTCGAGCCTCGACACGATGCTGCACGATCGCCGCTTCGAGCGAGACCGGCCGATCGCGTTGCTCGTGCACGTCGCTCATCCCGCGGGTCCAGTACGCGGACCGCGGCAAGTCGACGGTGGTGGCGCGATGAGAGCCGACGACATCACCGGGGCCCTCGACGACGTCGGCGGCAAGTGGACTCGGCAGATCAAGTCTGAGGAGAAGCGGCCCTCGGCGCGCACCTATCGCTCCACGATGTGGACCGTCGTCGCGCACGTCGCTCAAGGAGATCTGCTCCGAGCACATGGCCGAGGCGTGGAGCCAGGCGAGCGACGGTGGCCGACTCCCGACCCACTGGCGGCAGATCTTCTACGTGATGCGGCCGCTCTGCGACGACCATCCCCAATCGGATCGGCCGCTGCGTGACACGACCTTCAAGCAGATCTTGGAGTCCTACTTGGAGGATCACGCTCCAGGCTGGGACGTGCTGCGCGGCGCCCGCGGCGTCTTCAAGGAGCCGCACGCCGCCGAGGACGACAACGGCCTGGCGATGAGCACCATGAACGTCCGCAGCTACCTCGGTGCCGCGCGCCCGTCGTCGGAGGTCGCGCACGTCCCTCTGCGGTTCCCGACCAAAGGAGCGGGGAACCGGATCGCCGCCGTGCTGATCTGCGAGAAGGAAGGCTTCGACGAGCTGCTCGAAGCCGAAGACGTTCCTGCCCGCTTCGACCTGGCGCTGATGTCGACCAAGGGCATCTCCGCTCTCGCCGCCCGAGATCTCGCTGGGCGGCTCGGGGTGCCGTGCTTCACGCTGCACGACCTCGACAAGAACGGGTTCGTCATGGCCGGCGGCTTCCCGTCCGCCACCGATCTCGGCATTCGGCTCCCCGACGTCGACGAGTGGGACCTTCGCCCCGAGGACCAGCACCACCCGAACGCCGACGCGACCTACGCCAATCTGATCCACAACGGCGCCACCCCCGAGGAGGCCGAGTTCATCTCCGGCGGCCAGCGGGTGGAGCTCAACATGTTCACCGGTCCCGACTTCATCAGCTACGTCGAGCAGAAGCTGGACGAGCACGGCGTCGAGAAGGTCGTCCCCGACGACGAGACACTGGGGGCGGCCTGGCGGCGCGCCCACATCGCCATCACGGTGAATCGCTTCATCGACACCGTCTCCCAGCGCCCCGACGGCGAGCATGCCGCGGAGGTCGGCGAGACCGACGAATCGCCCACGTCCACAGCGGACATTCCCGCCATGCCCGACGACCTGGCCGACCAGATCAGGGACCGCTTCGACGACGATCCGACCCTGTCATGGGATGACGCGATCAACGACATCGTCACCGACCCCGACGACGAGGACGACGAGTGACCGCCGAGGGCGAGCGCGTGGACCTCGGCGCGTTCACGGGCGACGCCGTGTACGACGAGCCGGCCGTCGACGACTTCCGGCTGGAGTCGCCGGACGGGGACGGGCCGAGCGCCGCGAGTAGTCGCAGCGTGGGCCGGCTGACGTTCAAGTCGCTGCGGGCGTGGCGCGACGAGTATGCGCCGCCGCGGTGGCTGATCCGCGGCTTCCTGATCGACAAGGCGTTCGACGTGTTCGGCGGCGCCGAGAAGTCCCTCAAGTCGTGGCTGATGCACCACGTCGCGATCGCGCTCGCCGCTCGCGTCCCGTTGTTCGGCGCCGACGAGTTCCTGGTGCCGGAACGCGCGACAGTGCTGCTGCTGACGGGCGAGGGCGGCGTCGACCTCGTGCAGGACCGCATCGAGCACTCTGCCACGGCATGTACGAGACGCCGGTCGACGAGGTCCTCGACCGGATCGTCGTCAGCGACGACATCGCTCCGATGACCTCGGCCCACTTCGCCGCCGACCTGACAGACGCGATCGACGCCTACCGGCCGGCGCTCGTGCAGCTCGACCCGCTGTACGTCTACTTCGGCGAGGACCGGGAGGCGGGGAACGTGTTCTCGACGGGGCCGGCGCTCGTGCGGCTGCGCGAGCTCACCACCGGCCGTGCCCTCCAGGTCGCGCACCACTTCACGAAGGTGGGCGCGGACCGGCTGACGCTGGCGTCGCTGACGCAGGCGGGGATGCGCGAGGCCGTCGACCACTGGCTCCTCATCGCGGTGAAGGAACACGACCTCGCCCTGCAGCGGTTCGTGCTCGACCTGGAACGCGGCGCCCGGCGCGGCCTCGCCTGGTCCCGCACCGCCGAGGTGGTGCTCGGCCCGTTCGACCACGACACGCTCCGCCACTCCGGCACGCCGTCCGTCAAGCTCGAAGCTCGCACGCCCGGCGAGTCGCACTCGACGATGATGCGGCTCTGCGCCGGTGACGCCACCCGCGCGGTCGCCGAAGCCCAACGCCTCGCCGAAGCCGACGGTCAGGACTTCTCGGGCCTCTCGGGTCGGGTGCTCGTCGAGCTGATCGAGGTGCCGAAGGCGAGCCGCGAAGCGAAGCGGGCAGGCATCGAAGAAGCCGTCCGGGTCGGCGCCCTCCGCACCGAACCCGGCCCGAGACGCTCGACGCTCCACCTGTACGTCCACGACTACCAGCCGACCCGCCCGCCACCCGACGACGACGACGACCCCGGACCGAACGACCCCGACGAGACACCATGACCGACGACACCTGGGCCCGCGCACTGAACCCTCAACGAGTGAGCGAACGAGTGCGCGCCGCAGTGCGCCCCCTTAGGGGGCCGCGCACTGGCGCACTGAAACGTGCAGTGCGCCGGCGCACTCACCGCGCACTCCCGCGCACTGGCGCACTAACACCACAAGCACGGCCGAACAACCCGACCCGCGCGCTCTTCCACTCTCGCTCTCTTCGTATAGCAGAGACGTTGCGCGCGACCAGGGTGAACGCGTTCGCGCGCGAGTACCTCGAGATCCTCAGCGACGACGTCGTGGTCACGATCGCCACCGGGCCCGCTCGAGCTGCTCGGGCCCGAGCACTCTCGAGGGCGTCGAGCTCGGGGTCTGCGGGAGCGGCACGGATTTGCAGGGATTTGCAGGCGGCGACGCCGGTGCTGGTCAGCGGGTGCGCGGGAGGCTCGCAACGGATTCGGAATCCGGGGGTCGGGCGGCGCGCGACCTCAAGCTCGGTTCTCCACAGGTTCTCGGGCCGGACGTGTCGGACGGACTCCTCATCCGGCTGTCCGTGCCCGGGTTGCCGTCGAGGTCACGGCCTTCGGAGCTGGACCGAGTCGGCACCGGCTGGTCGGGCTCGTGCCGGATCGTCAGACCCGGGTCGACCACGAGCTCGGCCGCTGCCGGCCAGCCCGGTCATCGAGGACTCGGAGTGAAGGGAGCACGACGTGAACGAGCTCGAGATTGCTCGGCGGCTGTGCGATCGCCTTCACGTCGAGGAGGGCGAGGGTTCGTGCGCGTGGTGTGGTTCACCGCTCGTCGGGATGCGCGTCGACGCCGTGTACTGCGGTGATCTGTGCCGGAAGCTCGCCCACCGCGAGCGGAAGCGGGACGTGAGGGTGCGTCGCTGCCGGTGCTGTGGTCGTGAGTTCGTCGGCAGGCGTGCTGACGCCGCGTACTGCTCGAAGAGGTGCGGGCAGAGGGCGTGGCGGTCGCGGCGTGGGGGGTCGGGGTGAGCGGGCACCCCGGCCAGGTCTTCCTCGACCAGGCGTTCGGTCCTCGTGAACGTGAGCGTCTCGAGGCAATCGAGGAGGCGAGGCGTCGGCCGGGGTCGGCCTGGTTCGAGAGGCCGTACTTGTGGGACGGCGCGGCTAGCGCTGCTCGTCCTTCTGACGCGCCGCCTAACCCGCCTCCTGAAGGCGTAGAGCCGTCGCGTGCTGCGGGACGTGCTCGGAGACGTCGGGCTCTTAGCGTGACAAGCGAGTGTGCGTGTTGCGGTCGGGCGTTCGTGGGTCGGCGTTCGACGGCGAGGTTCTGTGGTGACGTGTGCAGGCAGCGGTCGAGGCGCGGCCGGTGCTCGACGGAGGTGGCGGCGTGAGCGGCGGGATTCAGCGTCGGGGTGATCGGCCGCGTCCGGGCGATGTCGACTATGTCGACCGGCGTTCTGAGGGCGGAAAGCGCGCGTACTCGTGGCCGCAGTTCGCCGCCGACAACGAGATGAGCTTGACGCATGGTGCGTACTCGGCCAACCGGGTGCGGCCGATTGCCGAGGCGATCAGGGCGGCGTTGGGCGAGGTCGCGCCGTGGACGGACCGGGAGGCGTTCGCGGGGGCGTGCGCGTCGTTGGCGTGGGTGGAGGCGCAACTCGAGCTGCTGCGCGCCCACGTCGACGAGCACGGGATCCTCGACGCCGACGGCGAACCGGCGGGGGCGGTCTCGTACATGGCGAAACTGGAAGGCCGGGCCCAAAGCCTCCGCGCCGAGCTCGGGCTTACGCCGCAGGCGTTGGCGAAGTTGTTGTCGTCGCTGGTGTCGGTCGCGGTGGCCGGCGGCGACGACGACGGCCTCGAGGTGTTGAAGGCGGAGGGGGCCGCGATCCTCGACGCCCGCCGGCAGGCGCTCACCGGGGGTTCTTTGTGAGCGCGCTCGCGCTGATGGCCGCGTTGGTGACCGACCAGGGGCCGCGGTGGGGTGACCTGGCGTGCGACTGGCAGCACGACGCCGCTCGATGTGTCCTCGAACCCGGTGACGGGCCGCGTCAGTTCTGGCTCGGCCGGCCGAAGGGCGGCTCCAAGACGACCGACGTCGGCGCGATGTGTTTGGCGTGGCTGGTGGAACAAGCACCGGAGCTCGCCGACGGCTACGTCGTGTCCGCCGACTTCGACCAGTCGAACCGGCTGCTGGACCGGGTACGCGGGTTCGTGCAACGCACCCCGGGTCTGTCGGAGGTGGTGAACGTCGAGCGGGCCCGGGTGTTGAACCGGCGCACCGGCGCGCGTGTCCACGCGTTGGCGGCGGACGTGCCCGGCGGTGAGGGCATCCTCTCGCCGTTCATCTGTTGCGAGGAACTGCCGAACTGGGCTGACGTCGCGACGGCCAGGGGGATGTGGACGTTGGTGGCGTCGTCGATCCCGAAGTGGCCGGGCGCGCGTCTGCTCGTGATCGGCCACGCCGGCGACCCGGGCCACTGGTCCTACAAGATCCTGGAGCACGCCCACGCCTCGGACGCCTGGCATGTGGACGAGGTGCCGGGTCCGCTCGAGTGGGTGTCGGCCGACGCGCTCGCCGAGCAGCAGGTGCTCTTACTGCCGAGCGAGTACGCGCGCCGACACCTGAACGTCTGGACCGCGGGTGAAGACAAGCTCACCACCGTCGAGGACGTGCGAGCGTGCATCGGCCACGTCGGCGACCTCGACTACGAGCCGGGCCACCGGTACGTCGTGAGCTTGGACGTCGGGTTGACGAACGACAGGACCGTCGCCGTCGTCGCGCACAGCGAGCGGCGCCCCGCCGGCGTGGTGGTCGTCGTCGACCGTCTCGCCGTCTGGCAGGGGAAGAAGTTCCGTCCCGTGAGCCTCGACGTCGTCGAGGCGTGGGTCGAGGCTGCGGCCCGCGACTACCGCGCCGTGTTGACGTTCGACCCGTACCAGGCGCAGCACCTCGCGCAGCGCCTCAAGGCGAAGCATGTGCGCACCGAGGAGCACACGTTCACGCAAGCCTCGACCGGCAGGCTCGCCGTCACCTTGTTCCGACTGTTCCGCGGCCACTTGCTCGACCTGCCGGACGACGACGCGTTCGTCGACGAGCTCGTGAACGTCCAGTTGCGCGAGGTGTCGCCCGGCTCGTACAGGATCGACCACGCCAGCGGCCGACACGACGACATGGCGATCGCAACCGCGATGGCCGCCGCGCACCTCGTCGCCCGTCCCGGCGAGGTCGGCTGCGGAACGAGTTTCAGCGGCCCGCCGATCCCGCGCGGCCCCGGCCCTGAGGTCGCGGCACCGTGGGCGCCTCCCGCGTGGCGCGCGATGACCGTCGTGCACGTCACCACTCCGTCGACGCTCGACGCCGGCGTGTGCGCGTCGTGCGACGCGCCGTGGGAGCCGACCGACCCGCTCGTCACGTTCCCACTCGTCGACGGATTGTCCGCGTTCCGGCGCGCGTGCACGTCGTGCGCGCCGTCCGTCGCCGCAAGAGCGAGGCAACGACGAACCCGATCCCGAACACGAAGGAGACGACCATGACGACGTATGAACCGCCCCCGAGGCTCGGCGTGCCGATGGGCCTTGAGCTGGCCGAAGTCCTCGCCGCCGCCGACCGCATCGCTGACTTCGGCGAGGCGCTCGGCCACCGGTTCCGTTTCGGCATGGACGACACCGCCTGGGTTTCGCCCGAAGCGATCGCCGACATGCTCACCGACGCGAAGGCGGAACTTGCCGCCGCGACCGACGTGATGCTCCAAGCGGTCAACGGCGCGCAGGACGTGAAGCGCGAATTCGAGCGGCGCGAGGGCAAGGCGACGACACGGTGAACGCACCACTGCGCCCGACAACACGATCCCAAACAAGGAGAAGAGGAGTCATGACCTACCAACTGCCCGGCTATATCGGCGTCCCGCCCGAAGTTGGCCTGGACCGCGTCCGGGAAGCGGCGAGAGCACTCGGCGGGTGGCTCGACCGACATGCGCCCGACGCCCACTACTGGTCCTCGGCCAAAAACGTCGCCGACGTCGCCTGGCTCGATCCTGCGTATCTCGTCGACCGTCTCACCGGCTTCCAGCGCGAGTTCAAGCGCGAGTTCGAGGAGCGGACGAACGAGCTCCTCGCCGCGGTGAACGAAGCGGTGGAGATCCATAAGCAACACGACAAGCGCGAGGCGAAGGCGCGGTGATCCCGCCGCTCCGCCCGCCGGCCTCGTGGTTCGACCGGCCCGACATCCGCGACGACCAACGTCTCGTCATCGAGGAGGACTCGGGTCGTCTCTACGGCCGCTGGTATTCGGCGCACGTGCCGGTCCTGTCGCACGACGGCGTGACGCGCGTCATCGGCCCGAGTCCGACTGGCTACGCCTCCCTGTTCCATCGCGGCCAGGTCGAGTGCGAAGACGGCGAGCTGCTCGCCTGCGGCCGCTTGGTGGCCGGTCACGGCGCCGACCACCCGTCAGCAGTCGTCGCTGTCGTCCGCGCCGGAGACGACAACGGCGGCGGTTGGCTGGCGGGCGCGTTCATGCCCGGCCTGACGCGCTCCGACATCGCGGTGTTGAGACGCTCCGACGTGTCCGGCGCTTGGACCGACATGGGCGAGCGTGGTTTCGAGTTGCATGAGCTCACGCTCGTCCCGGTCGGCGCGGCCGTTCTCATCCGCGTGTCCGCGTGGGGCCCGTCGCCCGCGTTGCATCGCGCTGAGCTGGCCCGGCTTCGACGACGCGAGCGTGCGCTTCGCGACGGCCTCCGGGACGCAATCGACGGGAACCCGCCCGGCGTCGTGGTCGCCGCGATCCGCCGTGTGCTCGACAAGCACGACGACGACGACCTGCAGCGCGCCATCGACGACCTCATGGTCGACGACCCGGCCCGCCGATTGCCGCCCGAACGTATCCCTGACCCGTTACCGTCAAAAGCGCGTGGCCGCTGAGCCGGCGCAGCACAGGAAGGAAACATCATGGACACGCTCATCGACGACGAGGTCGCGAAGGCGATCTCTGCCGACAGTGAGGACCCGCTCTACGAGCTGTGGTACGACCTCGAGCGGGGACGGGAGGCTCGCATCGCTGCCGTCACCGGCGCCGAGAGTGACGAAGACTTCGCTGACATCAAGGCTGACGTCAAGCGCATCACCGGCGCCCAGAACCGCATCGTCGCTGAGGTCCACCGCCGCCGGTTGCCGGAGCGCATCCAGGCGTTGCGGGACGACGCCGACCGCGCCGCCCGTATCCTGCCGCCCGACGAACGTGCGAAGCCGCGCGCCGCCGCGGTAGCCGAGACCCCGAAGCGGTTCCCGTACGGCCGCCGCGGCTGGCGGCAAATCTGACGTTCCGCTCGTGAACGACTGGCGTGAGCTCGCGGCATGCGCCGCCGCTTGCCAACGCGGCAACGCTGAGGCGTCGTATTGGTTCCCGACACGACGCGACGCCGGCGGGCGGGGCGGCGGCTACACCCGAGCTCGCCAGATCTCCGCGGGCTGCCCGGTGCGCGAGGCGTGCCTCGAGGCGGCGCTCGCAATCGAGGCCGAGTCCCGCGACCAGTATTTCGTCGGGATGTTCGGAGGTCCTGAGTCCGAAGGAGCGGATACAGCGGCTATGGCGCTACCTCCGCCACGGCTTCGGGCGGACGATGTTGTGCTTCGGGTGTTCCTTGTGGATGGCCCAGGCTTCAGCCTGGAGCGCTTCCTCACGGCTCTCGTGATGCTCGACCTCCGAGCGTGCAACCTCGCGCCACCACGGTTGAGTCTTGTTGTGCTGCTGCATGCGCTTGTAGCCGTGGCTTGTCTGACCCACGTACAGCAGCTGGTCCTGCTTGTCGTAGAAGCGGTACACGGAGAACGAGCCTCCCTCGTCGAGATAAGCCTGCTCCCGTTCCTCTCGCTCCTCGCGCTTCCTGGTCCGCTCATCGACGCGGTGTATGCGCCACGACAGCTGACCGGCCCGCATCCGCAGGTCCTTCACGCGTTGAGCGTGTCCAGCCTTAGTAAGCGGCGTGTCTAGTGGTGTGATGCTGCTGAAGATCACTCGCAAGCATGCCTTCAGCCACTCCAGCCCTGTGGGCACGCCTTCAGCCTCTAGACGATCCGCCCTATCGCGCAACCCACGTAGCTCGCGCCTTTCTCGCTCCAGCGGGTCATATGGGACCCCGATTGCGCCTCGGGTCGGGGGAGGCGGCGCGTTGCCGCGATTGGCGTGCTCGGCACGGAGATGGGCTTCCATGTCCTCGGGGTTCGAGAACGGGTGGCCGCAGATCGTGCAGGGCTTCGTGTAGAGCTTCGCCATGTCCAGTCCTCCGTTACGTGCTCGTCCCGAGGCTGGCGGCTCCTAGGGTGATAGTTGCAATAGCCTTCATCGGTCCCTCAGACCGATCCCGAGCAACTCGCGATCACGTACTGACCCGACGAGGTCGCGGTCTGGATGACCTGCTCGCCCTGCTTGATCGTGCACGTCACCGTCCCTGTGTCCTGCAACTGCGCCGAGATGTACACGAACCCGGAATACCCGCCGAGATCAAGGTGGTACGGCAACCGAGTGTCGAACTGCTCCGTGCCGCCTGACGCGTTCTGCATCGTGACGCTCACGGAGCCTTGGCCGGTCAGGTCATAGGTGACGGACGGGGCGGAGGAGGCGGCGGCGGCGCAGGAGGCGGGGCGCCGCTGAGCGCCCATGGTGCGCCCGTGTCGACGCTGTAGCCCTTGAGCTTCGCCTCGATCTTCGCCCAGAGACCCTCGCTCCGAGCCACAGCCTTTTGGCCGTCGAAGCCGATGTTGTCGAACGCGTCTCCGGCTCGGTTCAAAGCTGTGTCCATCTGCTTGTTGAGCTTGCTGTCCGGCGAGTGGGTGAGCGTCTTCCGAGACTTGTCGACCTCCTTCGAGCCGGCTCGGCCTGTGTCGAATCTCTTGTCGTCGTCTTGCGTCTTGTACTCGAACATGACGCCGTAAAGCAGGTTCAGGCTCGCGAGGCTGACCTCCGGCGAAGACGCCTTCGAGTTCTTGGGCGGCACCTTGTACCAGGACTGCATGGCTTCCGGCGTCGGCTGCACCGCCTCGACGTCCGCTCCGGCGGGCTCGACGAGAAGCCCAAGGCTGGCGGCTCCCAAGGCGATGGTTGCGAGGACGTTCATCACGGCTATCTCCCCCTGCAGACGAGGAGCGTACGACGCCGCCCAGCCGCGCCCGGAGTGCAAATCCGATGCAAATCCACGGGACGTCACCCACCCCCGACATGACGGGATGACGGGTCGGATCCGGGGCGCGAACCCGCAGGTCAATATGACTGCACGCCACCCACCCCGACAGGACGGGACGACGGGATAC
>CAWAGX010000026.1:0-16845 GCA_963781425.1 uncultured Actinomycetes bacterium
ACTACCCGGAGACGCTCTGCACGATCGGCACCCGCTTCGGCGACGTCAGCGTCTCACCGATGACGGGCACCGTTGTGGCCGGTTTTGGCATCCTCGCCCATCTCGAAGGCCGAGACGATCGGGCGGAGGGAGCTCTTTGAAGTACTCGTGGCCACCCGTGCGCCGGCGTCGACCGCGGTGATGTACGAGATGATCGCGGACGTCGAGGGCTGGCCCGACGACGACTTTGTGACCCGCCGTTTCGAGGGCCTGCTCCAGGTCGTGCAGCAACAGAGTGTGATGAGACTTCTTCGCCTCGCTCGGGGTCCGGCTCCGAGAAGAGCTCGGAAGTCCGACGAGAGGAGGCATTCGTGCCCGAGGAAGTTGAAGCGGTTCCGGAGCGGCTGCACACCGTCACACCACGCCTCGTCTTCAAGGGCGACGCAGCCGCGGCAATGCGCTTCTACGTCGATGCGTTCGGTGCCGAGAGACTCGGCGATCCGTTCGTCATGCCTGACGGCATTTGTACACGCCGAGATCCGCATCGGCGACTCGGTCGTGTTCGTGACCGACGAAGGCGACGGTGAAGGAGTCGCGCCGGGCTCAGTCGACGGCAACGTCACCGCCGTCATGGCGCTCACCATTCCCGACGTCGACCGGCAGTGGGAACAGGCAGTGAGTGCGGGCTGCGAAGTGATCTATCCGCTCGCCGATCAGTTCTACGGCGATCGCGGTGGACGGCTCCGCGGTCCATTTGGTCACCAATGGATGCTGAGCACCCACATCGAGGACGTCGACCACGAGGAGCTCGAACGCCGCATGCAGGGTTGACCTCGGCAGGAAGTTGCTCGCAAGCCATCCGGCCCGCGGCGCTACACATGCTCCAGACGCTGCCGATGCCCGGACGCACAACGCAGGAGAGGCCGCCGGCCGCAGACCTGGAAGATGCGTGGGAACACCATGATCGTGTCGGTGTCGGCGGCAAACGTGTCGAGCTCGCCCGCCAGCGAGTCGAGTTCCTCAGCCTTCGCGAGCCCGGCCAGCAGGATGGCGTCCTTCACGTTGTCCAGCGTGATCCGGTGGATTCGCTTCGCCGGCCCGTCGCTGAACACCGGTTGCGTCGCACGCAGCTGGATGCCCACGAGTCCGGCTCGGCGCAGCATTCCCATGAGCTTCGGGCCGATCTCGGGATCGCCCCCGCGCCCTTGCGAGGTTTCGTTGTAGAGAGCGACGAAACGATCGAGCGCCGGACAGTTCGGGTAGGCGAACACTGCCGAGTGGTCGAGGTCCTCGACGACCACGACCCCTCCGGGCTGTAGCGCGGCGATCCTGCGCCGCAACGCGGCCTCCGGATCAACGAGGTGCGTGAGCAGGAGCCGCGCATAGACGAGGTCGTACTCACTCTGCGCGTCGAGCGTCGTTGCGTCGCCGGATCGGAACTCGACGTGCTCCACGTGTTGGTCGGAGGCGTCCTGTCGGGCGAGATCGATCTTTACGGCATCCATGTCGACCCCGACGACCGACCCGCCCGGTCCGACCACTCGAGCAATCGCGAGCGTCACGTCGCCACCGCCACAGCCGAGGTCGAGGCACCGCATCCCCTCGCGCAGCCCGGCCGCGTCGAGCAGCCTGGCCGTCGAAGACGCGAGCGCTTCGCTGATCACGGAGAGTCGGGCTTTCCCCTCCTCGCCTCCCCGGATCACGTAGCTCGTCATCCGAGCGGCTGACTAACGCGCGGGTCGTGATGACGAGCGGCAGCGGGTTCACGATACGGACGCCGTCGTTGTTGAAGACCGGCTCTTTCCCGGGAGCGATCGCGTACTCGGGAACGCGTTCGTGCCACGCGCCGAGCGCGACCCGGAGCTCCATGCGTGCGAGGTGCGATCCGAGACAACGGTGGAACCCGGCCGCAAAGGCGACGTGTCGGTTGGCCGGACGGTGGAAGTCGACGGTCAACGGGTCGGGGAAGGTCTCGGGATCGACGTTGGCGGCCGCCCACAGCACCGCGATCATGTCGCCTTCCTTCACGTCCTTGCCGTTCACGGCGAAGTCGGAGGTGGCGAAGCGGCCGCCGAACGGAACCGGCGTGAGCGTGCGCAGCAGCTCCTCGATCGCGGCCGGGCAACATGGTGGGGTCGTCGACCAGCTGTTGACGTTGCTCGGGATGACGGGCGAGGTACGCCACCATGTTCGACAGCGCCGACGACACCGTGTCGAGCCCGGCGATCAGCAGCAGGAACACGATGTCGAGGATCTCCTCGCGGGTCAGTCGGTCGCCGTCGATCTCGACGGACAGGAATCCGCCGATCAGGTCGTCGCCGGGCTCTTCGGCGGCAAGGCGGCGATCGAACTCGGCGTTCAGGTAGTCGTTCATGCGCCCGATGACGCGGTGCTGATACGCCTTCTGCTCTTCCGGTGACGCGCCCTGCGGACGGATCGCGGCGTCCTTGAACTCGAGGAAGTCGTCGATCATGTCGTCGGGCAGGCCCATGAGCTCGAGGAAGATGCGGGACGGCAGCGGGACGCAGAACGCCTCGTAGAACTCGATCTCGGGCTGATCGATGAACCGGTCGATCAGCTCGTTGGCGATGTCGGCGACGTGCGGCTCGAGGTGGGCGACGACCCTCGGCGCGAACAACGGGTCGAGCAGCTTGCGGAACTTCGTGTGTTCGGCACCGTCGATCTGCAGCGGGATGAGCGGTCGCTCGTTCCCGAGCATGCTCTCGCCCTCGTCGATGGAGGTGGACCCGTTGCTCACGACGTCGCGACGCTTCGTCGTCGCGAGGATGTCGGCCATCTTCGTGACGACGACGACCCCGTCCTCACGAAACGGGCCGGACTCCTGCACTTCGAGGAACACGGGTCCGGGCTCCTCGACTGCGAACGCGGCGAAATCGAACGGTCCACGGGCGTAGCGGCCCTCGGCGGCGTCGTCCGCGGCCTGCTCCTGCGTCGTGTCGGTCATCGCCCCGCTCACCAGGCTTCTTTGCCCTCTTCGGGGCGGTCGATGGCGCCGGCGCTCGCCTTCGCCGTCTGCTCCGCCTCGTGTTTGTCGAACATCTGCTGTGCGGCTGCGACGCGCTTCTCGACCAGTTCGCCTTGATGCTCGGTGACCCAATCGTACGACGAGTAGCGGTTGGCGTTGACGCCACTGAAGTGGGGCATCACGTAGCGCGGATAGAGCTCATACGAGCGTTGCGTTGCCGCCCACGGGTGCCCAGTTGTTCGCCTGGAGGAGCAGGCAACCGAAGTCGCCCTGCTTCTCGTAGACTTGCTCGATCCGTTCGATCGCGTCGTCGACCGTGCCTACCACCGCGACTTTGTTCTCGATGACCCAGTCGACGGGGTCGACTCCTTCGGGCACGTGCAACCGCGGCATGTTGTTGTTGAAGTAGTCGACAAACTCCTTCGTACCGAAACGGATGTTCTCTTTGGCCTGCTCGCGCGAATCGGCAAGGTGCAGGTTGAGCACGATGCGCAGACGTCGCCGGTCCATGGTGCGGCCGTTCTCGGCCGCGATCTCGTTGGCGACCGCCCAGTTGGTGTCGAGCGCACTGAAGCCCGCCGATTCGCCCGCGGCGACGCAGAGCATGCCGAGGTCGTACTTGCCGGCGAGTCGGCCACCCGACGGCGTGACCGCGCTCGCGACGCAGACTTCGGGATGCGGGTGCGTGTACGGCATGAGGTGCACGCGTGCGTCGCGCATCGTGTACCACTCCGTCTTCTCGGTGACCGCTTCGCCTCGGAACAGGCGCAGGATCACGTCGAGCGCCTCGGCCATCCGGTCACGCGTGGCCTCCGGCTCGATGCCCATCATCAAGGCGTCGGACGCGAGCAGCCCGGGGCCTCCACCGAACATGATGCGGCCGCGCGTCATGTGGTCGAGCTGGATGATGCGGTTCGCCACGTTGAGCGGGTGGTGATACGGCAGCGACACCACACCGGTGCCGAAGCGCAGGTGCTTGGTGCGTTCCGCCGCTGCGGCGATGAAGATCTCCGGCGAGTCGATGATCTCCATCCCGGCCGAGTGGTGCTCGCCGATCCACGCCTCCGCGAAGCCCATGCCGTCGAGCATCTCCACGAACTCGAGATCCCGCTCGAAGCACAGCGTGGGGTTCTCGGCGAGGGAGTGGAACGGTGCGAGGAAGATGCCGTGCCGTAGATCCATGTCAGACGCCTCAATAGAGGGTCGGCTACGTGATCCGGTCGAGGAACGGGCGGAGCACCGCGAGATACGCCTCCGGGTCGCGGCTCCAGAGGTCGTGTCCGGCGTCTGGGAGCAGCACGAGCTCGACGCCCGGCAATGCCGCTTTCCACTGCGCGGCGAGCTCGTCGGTCACGAGCGCCCTCTTGCGGCCACCGCGGATCACGAGCACCGGGAACTCGAACTCCCGCACTCGATCCCAGAGCGGCACCTCGCGACTCTCCCGCGCGACACCGTGCACCGCGTGCGCGGGCATGCGCTCGCTCATCGGCACGCCGCGCAGGACCACCCGAGCTGTCGCTCACCGAACTCCGGCGGCAGGCCCACGTGCCGGGCCCAGTAGTCGCCGATCACGAGTCCGCGCACCTCGTGTGGGTGCGCAAGCGCGTAGCCCATCGCGTACGAGGAGCCGCGCGAGAACGCCACGAAGACCGGCTGCTCGACGGCACGCGCCGCCACCATGGCCGCGAGATCGCCGTAGTGGTCTTCCCACCGGTAGCCCTCCGCCGGGGCATCACTCTGCCCGCGGCCACGGACGTCGACGATGACGACGCGCCGGTTCCCGAGCTCGGTCAGGAGCCACGCGTACTCCTCCGCCGACTCCCCCATGCCGGGCACGACGACGACCGGTGGGACACTCGTGTCGTCGACGCCGTTGTCGAGCGCGTGGATCCGGACGCCCGCATTGTCCGTGTACACCGATTGCGCGTTCAGTGGGCCCTCGCGATCACTTCTTCACCGAACTGGCGGAGACCGTCGAGCGCGGCCGAGAACGACCCGTGCCCGCCTGAATGACCCGCCGTCCAGGTCACGCCCATCTCCGCGAGGTGGCCGATGCCGTCGAGGAACTCCTGCGGCGCGCCCGGCGTGTAGCGCGCTGTCATGCTCAGCGCGAGGACGTCGATGTCGCCGAGGCTGCGGCCGTTCGCCTCGAGGCGCTCACCGAGGTCCCCGATCATCGCCGCGAGCTTCTCCTCGTCACCGATCACCGCCGTGCGGGTGGTGCGCGCCAGCGTCTCGCCACCGCCGAGGAGCGGTGCCCAGCCGTTCCCCCAACGGGCCACCCGGTCGAGGACGATCTTGGCGTTCCCGCCGAGCCAGAGCCGTGGGTACGGCTGCGACACCGGCCGGGGCTTGATGATCTGACCGATCGCCTTGAAGTGGCGGCCCTCGTAGGAGAAGTCGTCGGTCGACCAGATCCCCTGCAGCACCTCGATCGCCTCGTCGAAGAGGGCGTTGCGCTCGTCGAAGTCGACGCCGAGGGCGGCGAACTCCGAGCGCAGGTAGCCGGTCCCCAGCGTGAAGATCGTCCGCCCACCCGACAGCACGTCGACCGAGGTCATCGACCGCGCCATCAGCAACGGGTTGCGGTACGGCACGACGGTGAGGTTCGTCATCAGGTCGATGCGGCTGGTGACCGCGGCGCAGAACCCGAGCCCGACGAAGGGGTCGTAGGTCTCATGGCCACCACCGTTGAGCCACTTCTGCGACGGCGCCGGGTGATCGGTGAGTGATCGCGTCGACCCCGCTCTCCTCCGCCACCCGGGCGTACTCGACGAGGTTGTCCGGGGAGAGCCACGCGCGCCATCGGCCTCGCTCGTCACCGGGCACTCCACCATGAACTTCATGAGCCCACATCTCCGCTCTCGGCGCTCGCGTCGGGCCCGTGGCTCGCTGCGGCGGAGGGTACCTCCGCCGCGGACTGCTGCGCCTCGGAAGCTATCTCGCGTACCGTACGGCGCAAGTCCGAACGTGCGGATGTGGACCGATGCAGTGGGGGGACGGGCGATGGGGTTCGAGTTGCAGGGCAGCCGGGTGCTGGTGACCGGCGCGTCGTCGGGGATCGGTGCCGGGCTCGCGGAGGCGTTCGCGCGCGCCGGCGCCTCCGTGGGGATGTGCGCGCGCCGGGCCGACCGCCTCGGCGAGGTGGCGGAACGGTGCCGTGCGCATGGCGCCGAGACCCACCAGTGGATCACCGACCTGGCCGATCCCGCGCAGGTCGACGAGCTGGCCGCGCGCCGCCCTCGACGAGATGGGTGGCGTCGACATCCTCGTGAACAACGCCGGGATCCCGAAGCGCCGCCACGTCGCCGCCACCGACGCCGCGACCGTCGACCGCGTCACCCAGATCAACTACCTCGCGCCCACCCGGCTCACGCTCGCCCTGCTCCCGCAGATGCTGGAGCGCGGCGCCGGCCGCGTGATCAACGTGTCGTCGGTCGCCGCCACGCTGTCGTCACCCGGTGAGACCGCGTACGCGGCGTCGAAATCGGCCCTTGCGGTGTTCTCAGAGTGCATGAACGTCGACCTCTGGGGAACCGGTGTCCGGGTGCTGGTCGTCTATCCGGGCATCGTCGACACCGAGCTGTTCACGATCCCCGACAACGATCCGCTCGACGTGCCCGTCGAACCGATCACCGTCGACGAGTGTGTGGCCATGATCCTCGACACGCTCGACCGCGACACGCTCGAGGTCTACACACCCGCGCACTTCAAGGATTTCGCCGTCGCCAAGGCGAACGATGTCGAAGGCTTCCTCGCCGGCACCGCCGAGTACGCCCGCCAGCAGAACGCGTCCAAGACCTGACCCAGGAGACCCATCGTGCGCGCACTGCTCTACGGAATCCAACCGCCGCGAGTCCCGCAGCCCGATACCGACAACCCGCTCGTCGCCGCGCTCGCGCGCACGCCGATGGACCTCGTCGAGATGCCCGACCCGGAGTTCCTCCTCCCCGACTGGGTGATCACCAAGCCACTGCTCACCGGTGTCTGCGGGTCGGACTCCAAGCAGGTGTTCATGGACTTCGGCGAGATGAACATGGACAACCCCATGCGCGACTTCTCTTCGATGCCGCAGGTGCTCGGGCACGAGGTCGTCGCCGAAGTGGTTGCGCTCGGTCCCGAAGCCGAGGGCGTCGAGATCGGTGATCGTGTCGTGTTGAACCCGTGGCTGTCGTGCGTACCGCGTGGCGTGTCGCCGATCTGCCCCGCGTGCGAGGCGGGCGAGCTCAGCCTGTGCTGGAACTTCACCGCCCCGCCGATCGCGCCCGGCATCCACATCGGCACGTCGAAGGACGCCAGTGGCGGCTACGCGACGCTGATGCCCGCGCACCCCACGCAGCTGTTCCCGGTTCCCGACAACCTCTCCGACGAGCTGGCGGTCTTCGCCGATCCGTTCGCGGTGTCGCTGCACGCCATCACCCGCCACTCGCCGCCCGCGGGGGACGAGTGCTCGTCTACGGCGCCGGCGCGCTCGGAACGTGCGCGGTCGCGATTCTCCGTGCGCTCTTTCCCGACGTCGAAGTCGGCGTCGTCGCCCGGTTCGAGAGTCAGGGCGAGCTGGCGCGCAAGCTGGGTGCGAGCGCGGTCTTCCCCCACTCGCCGGTCAAGGAGATGATCGAGCTGGCGGCCGAGTGGTCGGGCGGTGTGCTCCGCGGCGACCACGATCTCCCGATGGCGTACCCGGGCGGGATCGACGTGGTGTACGACACCATCTCGAAGAAGGAGAGCCTCGAAGCGTCGGTTGCCTTGTTCAAGGCGCACGGCACGCTCGTGAAGGCCGGCGTGCACGGCCCCACCTCGTGGGAATGGACGCCGCTGTACTTCAAGGAGATCAGCTGGGTCGGCTCCAACGCGTTCGGGCTCGAAGAGGTCGACGGTGTGCGCAGGCACGGCATCGACCACTACCTCGACCTCGCGGGCTCCGGGCGGGTCGACCTCTCCGACATGCTCACCCACAAGTTCGCACTCGACGACTGGCGCGCCGCGTTCACCGCGCTCGCCACCCAGGAAGGACGATATCCGGCGCGATCATGAGCGAGCGATCGAGCGGTATCCGGGAGATCAGCGGGGCCAGGGGGCGTCTGAGAGCGGAAGCGGACCGCGGTGCACCCGCTCGACATGGTGACGCCCGACGAAATCCGGGTCGCGGTCGAGATCATCCGTGGCGACCCGCGGTTCGAAGCCGCGTCGGTGTTCGTGCACGTGCGGCTCTACGAGCCGGCGAAGGACGCTGACTCCCGAAGCCGTCGAGCGAGAGATCGAGGCGCTCCTCGTGCCGCCGGATGCGCGGCTCGAGGCGATCGAGGTCGTCGTGTCGGTGACCACGCGCGAGATCCGTTCGTGGACGGTGCACGGAAGGCGCACGCCCGCGCTGCTGTTCGGCGAATCGCTGCAGGCGATGCTCGGCGTGCAGGCGCATCCCGATTGGCAGGCGGCGCTGCGCCGTCGCGGTATCGAAGACTTCTCGCAGGTCCAGATCGATCCGTGGCCCGCGGGTTCGTTCGGTGTCGCGCACGAGGAAGGCCGGCGGATCAGTCGATGCATCGCCTACTGGCGCGAGTCGCCGAGCGACAACGGGTACGCGCGGCCGATCGAAGGCCTGATCGCGTTCTTCGACAAGGGCGCGGGCGAGGTGCTCGAAGTGGTCGACCTCGGCGTCGTGCCGATGCCGCCCGAGAAGGGCTCGTACCTGCCCGCCGAGGTCGGTCCGATGCGCGACGACCTCGAGCCGCTCGAGATCGTGCAGCCCGACGGGCGCGAGCTTCCACGTCGACGGGCAACCTCGTCCACTGGCAGCGTTGGTCGTTCCGGGTGGGCTTCGATCCCTACGAGGGCCTGACGCTGCACACGGTCGGCTACCAAGACGGCGACCGCCTGCGGCCGGTGCTCCACCGCGCCTCGGTGTGCGAGATGGTCGTCCCCTACGGCGACCCCGGCGCGATGCACGGTTGGAAGAACGCGTTCGACGCCGGCGAGTGGGGCCTCGGGCGAATGGCGAATTCGCTGAAGCTGGGATGCGACTGCCTCGGCGTCATCCAGTACTTCGACGCGGTGCTCGCGACCGAGCAGGGCGAGCCGTACACCGTGGAGCACGCGATCTGCGTGCACGAAGAGGACTACGGGATCCTCTGGAAGCACCGACCAGCGCGGCGGCACCGACGAGGTGCCGTCGTTCACGACGGCTCGTCGTCAGCTTCGTCGCCACCGTCGGGAACTACGAGTACGGCTTCTACTGGTACTTCTATCTCGACGGCAACATCCAGCTCGAGGTGAAGCTCACCGGCATCGTCTCCACCATGGCGATCACACCGGGCGAGCAGCCTGACGTTCGCCAACGTGATCGCGCCCGGGTCTCGCGGCCGCGCACCACCAGCATCTCTTCTCGGCCCGCGCTCGACGTCGACGTCGACGGCGCCGCCAACAGCGTGTTCGAGGTCGAGGCGGAACCGGTTCCGGCGGGCCCGGAGAATCCGTGGGGCAACGCGTTCGCGCAGAAGTCGACGCGTCTCGACTCCGAGCTCCGCGCGCAACGCGACACCAACGCCGCGACGAGCCGCGTGTGGAAGGTCGTCAATCCCTCGCGCCGGAACGCGTCTCGGGCAACCCGTCGGATACAAGCTCGTGCCCACGATGTCGACGCCCACACATGCTCGCGTCGGCCGAGTCGAGCGTCGGCCGCCGTGCCGGCTTCGCCCGTCACAACCTCTGGGTCACGCCCTACCGGCGCGACGAACGACCGCGCCGCGGGCGAGTACCCCAATCAGCACGACGGCGGCGACGGGCTTCCCCTGCTGGACCGCCGCCGACCGCGCCGGTGACCGACACCGACGTCGTGCTCTGGTACACGTTCGGCGTCACCCACTTCGTGCGTCCCGAGGACTGGCCGGTGATGCCCGTGGAGTACACGGGGTTCCTGCTCTCGCCGGTCGGCTTCTTCGACCGCAACCCGTCGCTCGACGTACCACCGCCGAACGCCGACGGCAGCTGCCACGCCGACGCCGATGGCGCGCGGGCGCCGGAGATCGGCAAGCTGAGGCGCATGGAACTCTCGGACGATGCCCGGGTCGCGTTCATCTGCGCCATGCCGATGGAGCTCACACCACTGGTCGAGAAGCTGTCGCTCACCGAGACGAAGGTGGGCGACGTCACCGTCCACTCGGGAACACTCACGGCCGCGAGGTCGTCGCCATCGTCACCGGGATGGGCGTCGACTACGCCGCCAGCCGGCACCCAGGCGCTCCTCGACGCGATGCCGATCGATCACGTCGTCGTCGTGGGGATCACCGGCGGGATGGAGAACGAGACTCCGATCGGCACGTTGATCCTGCCCGAAGCCGTCGTGCACAGCGTCACCGGCGCCGAGTACCGACCCACGCCGCTCGGCGAGGGGACGCCGCAAGGGAAGATGCTCACCACCGTCGGGCTCACCAACAACCCGGACCACATGGCCGAGCTCCGCGCGCAAGGCGTGGTGTCGCTCGATATGGAGACCGCCGCCATCGCACACCTGTGCGACGAACGCGGGATCCCGTGGTCGGTGTTCCGCGTCATCAGCGACCGCCCCGATTCGAACATCACCGTGGAGTTGTTCCAGATGAGCAATCTGGACATGACGCCGAACCAGGAGGCGATCGACGCCTACTTCGCGAAGCACCCCGACGCGCTCGAGCGGTTGACCAAGCTCGGCGAAGACGCCACCGTCGCCGCCAACAACGCCGCCGACGCCGCCATCCGGGCCTGCTCCCCCTCTTAGACCCAACCTGCGTCAGCAGCTGGCCGCGCTCGAGCACCTCGGTACCTTCGACTTCGAGCTGATCAGGCCGCGTCGTCGAGGACCTTATGGAGCACACGACGCAAAGCCTTGACTTCGAGGGCGTCGAACCGTGGGCTGAGTGCCTCGAAGAGTTGACGCGTGTGAGTGGGATCGAGCCGGTCGAGCTGCGGCAGGAAATACCCATAAAACGTCTCGAAGAGCACTCGCGACCGGGTGACGTCGGTGTCGGCGCGCCGTCGCCGAACGAACCGAGCCGCGTCGACGAACACGGCGGCGCCGAGCTCGACGAACCTACTCACGGGTAGAAGATCAGCGACGAGATCACCGGGACCGGCCACGAGCCCGAGAATGACCTCGTCGGGCGGGGTCTCGATCTCGATGAACGCGAATCGACGCATCAGCGCGTACGAGAGGTGGTAGAGCGTCTCTTTGTCGAACTCGTTCATCGTCGCGATCATGCGCCACGACCTCGGGATGCGAATTTCTTCGGTATCTGGAGGGGCCTCGGCGTCGGTCGGAACGATGGAGATCTGGTAGGTGTGCCCAACCTGCTTGAAGGGGAGGGTGACCGGTTCGTTGGCCATCACGGTGAACAACGGTCCGAATGCGCGGTCGAAGTCGGCTCGGGTCGAGCTCGTCGATGACGAGCCAGCTGCCGGTCTGGATTGCCTGGAGAAAGACACCCGGCACGAAGATCGCTCCCTCGGGGGTCGTGCTGTAGCGACCGATCGTCTCGCCGGCGCCCCAATCGCTGCTTGCCGTGACTGCGAGGTAGCCGGCGCAGAGCACCGCATCTTTGGCCAACTCGGCGGCGAGGTATGCGAGCGACGTCTTGCCGGTCCCTGGTGCCCCCGTCAGCATGATGTGCTTGCCGGCGTCGAGCGCAGCGACGATCTCCCCCAAGACGACGCGGGGGAACACCAGCCCGTGCTCATCCGCAAGTTCCGCGAACGGGTCGGTCGTGGGTTTTTCAACGAAGTGCTTTCCGCGAAGTGCGCCGAGTTGCCGTCGCGTTGCGGCGCTCTCCGTGCCGGTCAAACACCGGATGTCTCAGCCACCCGCAGGGGTGGGCGCTCGAGGACCACCGCGCCGTCGTGCTCTTGTGCCTCGACGCTCATCGTCTTGCGCGCGAAGCGCGGCATGAAGGAAGCCGGCGATCGAAAGCAGCAGCAACAGAGCGGCGGCGAGATACGCCACGGTCGCGACCTGTGCGCCCTTCACGCCCAAGACGCTGAAGCCGTACGACGTGAGGAGTAACCCCCGCAGGGTCTCACCCTTGAACACGACCTCACGAGCGGTCGTGATGTCGGTGATCTGCTGCTGGAGCGCGGCACCCGCAGGGTCGTTGTCGGCCTGCGCAGCCGCGAGTCGCAGTCGCAATGCGGCCTGGTCATCGCCGAGCTGCGCATAGGTCTTTCCGTTTGTGTTCGGGATGGACGCAAGGTGGAGGCCGATGAACTCGTTGGCATAGCACTCGGCTTGTTTGCCGGTCTCGAGCGCCTTGCCTGCGTTGCTCACGACACACGCGGACTGCTGCTCTTCGGGCGTCAGCTGATCGGCGGCCTTGAAGGTGATCCGCTGCTGGGTCAGCTGCTGGTGCACGTAGTTCTTCGCGAAGTCGGCGTTGCTCGTCAAAACGGTCCCCCCGACCAAGAGGAGAGCGGCCAAACCGAGGCCACCGATGCTGAACAAGATGTCGAGTGTCTTGCGTTTCATTTCTGGCTCCTGGAATGCCCGTTTGGGGGGCTCTTGATCATCGACGCGATCGACGTGTCGCTGTATGGCGGTGTGGCCGATTTGCTCAAAACACAGGTATTTTCAAGCGATGGCCACGATTCATCTCGTCCACGGCTATCTCGGGAGCGGCAAGACGACGTTCGCTCGTGAGCTCGAACGCCGGACGGGAGGCCTTCGCATCTCGATCGACGAATGGACGATCGGGCTCTCGGCCGATCCGATTCACCTCGACCGCGAGCTCTTCGACCGACTCTGGAAGCTGCTGGCTGGTCTGTGGCCGCGGATTGCGCTCAGTGGCACCGACAATGTGATCCTCGACTTCGGCTTCTGGAGCCGAGCATTCCGCGACGATGCTCGCCGGCGCGCCGCTGAGATCGGAGCCGAGGTCCGCCTCTACCACGTCTACTGTCCGGATGACGTGGCTCGGGTTCGCTGTCTCACTCGGACCGATCGTGAGAGTCAGGGCTATTACATCGACCTCGCGGCCTACGACGCGCTGCTCGCCCTGTTCGAGCCGCTTGGCACCGACGAGCCCGCGTTCCTCGTCGACACGAGCTGAATTCGCTACCCATTACCGCCCGTCGAACAACGTGCGACCGAGCCACCCGAGACCTTCGCGGTGGCCGACAGCTCGGTGGTCGATCGACGGCTGACCCGCGATCCGCCGGTCCTGCTCACGGTGCTCGGCCGTCGAGCAGCCGCACCCGTGACTCCTTCCTGATACTGGCAATAGATTTCTCGAATCTTCGTGCTATCGTGAAGGGGTATGCCGGAATGGAGCTTCCTCACCAACCACGCGTGAGCCCTGGTCTCCATCGCGCACGACCCGGGGATCAGGCTCCGTGACATCGCCGCCGCGCTCGGCATCACCGAACGCAGCGCGTACCGCATCGTCACCGATCTCGCCACCGCCGGGTACATCGTCAAAGAGCGTGACGGGCGTCGGAACCGCTATCAGATCCAGGAGCACCTTCCGCTGCCCGGAGCCACGAACGGCGAGCGCACGATCGGCGAGGTGCTCGACCTGCTCGTCGAATCGGGTGCGCGCCAGGCTCCTGAGCAGGCCGCGAGTCACACGTCCCTCTGACCTCGAACCAATTCCAGAATCGATCTGACACTTATGGAGAGCAACAGCACCGAAGACGCGAGAGCCCTGCTCAACGCGGATCGCGTCGCGGCCGAACAGGCACTCAGCGTTGCGCACACCAACCCGGTCCTGTCGGGCGAGCAGTCCTGTGCTGTCGCGCAGGTCCATGCGCTGCTCGCGATCGAGCAACGACTCAGTCAGTTGGCGGCAAGCATCGACGCCGTGCTCGTGGCGCTCGCACACCCGGGGAAGGTCGGCAACGGAGCCGTCCCGACGCCGGCACGATGACCACGATCGCGCACGACTCCGACAGTGCGGCAACCCTCGATGCCGCCCGCCACGCGCTGATCAAGCAACTGACCGATCATCCCGACGACATTGCGGCGACGGTGGAGCTCCAGGCGGTCAAGGCCGCGTCGGCTCGCTTGGTCACGACGGTCGACAACTCGGAGAGCGATTCACTCCGGCGTGCGGGGCTGTCCTTCTTCGATCGCATGCGCCTACGGCTCCACCGCGGCGCCCGACGACCCGAGTAGCGCAGCACCGACGCGTTCGACTCGGTGGCGCGCGAGCGCCGTGAACACTTGGCGGTGCACGGCCTGGAGCACCTTCCAATACACGAAGCCGGGTACGCCTTTCGGGCGGAGTGCGCCCACCTGGACGAGCCGCGTTCGTCGACGCGGTAGCCAAGCCAGCCTTCTCCGGGAAACCAGCCGCTGCTACGGAGCACGAGCGTTCCCGATTGGCGTCGCGTCACCGTCCACCAGTCGACGGTTTCGCCCTCACGGAGCGACCGTGGCTTCCCCAGCGTCCACACCTCGCCCACGAGTCGGCCGAGCATCGCACGCGCCCGCCAGGCAGACGCGAGGCCGTACCACTCGTAGCTGTCGCCGATGCGGTCAAGGTCGTCGTCGATGCGCGCTGCAACGTCCGGCGGAACGGGGATCCCGACGCGGACCACATAGACGCCGTCGTGGAGACCACTCACCGAACTGAGAACGTCGCAGTCGAGCACGCGGGCCTGCTCGTTCAGGGCCGCGGCCAGTGCGTCGACGAGCCCCATCGGCTCGATGCCGAACACGGAGTCGGTGCGAGCGCGATCACCCACGATTACCTCGGTGACGAGACTCTCGATGAGCGCGTGGCTCACGTGGCGATCCACCGGCGTCACGAGGTCCAACCAGTACGACGACAGTCGAGGAGTGAGCAATGGCACGTCGATGATGAGCCGTTGTCGGAGACCGCGTACGTCGGCGTATGCCGCGATCATGTCGCGATAGGTCGTGACGTCGGCACCACCGATCTCGTACATCCCCGGCTCCACGTCGAGCGCGGCGACGAGATAGCGGATCACGTCGCTCGACGCGATCGGTTGGATCGCGGTATGAACCCAACGTGGGCAGATCATGAACGGCAACCGCTCCGTGAGGTACCGGAGCATCTCGAACGAGACACTGCCCACGCCCAACACGACCGCGGCGCGGAGCTCGACCAGGGCGACACCGGTTGATGCCAGTGCTCCGCCCACCTCCTGCCGGCTGGCGAGATGCTCCGATTGCGGGTCATCTCCCAGTCCGCCGAGGTACACGATGCGCCCGACACCTGCGGTCGCGGCGGCTCTCCCGAATCCTTCGGCGAGCCGCGGTCGCGCGCACGGAAGTCTCCCACCCCGAGCGAGTGCACGAGGTAGTAGGCCGCGCCGCATCCCGCCAGCGCAGCCGTGGGTTCGGCTTCGTCGGCTACGTCGACGGCGCGCGACTCCCCGCCGGGGAACTCACGCGCATGGCGGGAGAACGCGACGACCTCGTGGCCCGCTGCGATCAGCTCGGCTCCGAGCGCCCGGCCGACGAATCCGCTCCCACCCGCCACCGCGATGCGCACCCATCAGGGTTACCCATCGGGTGAGGAGTGAACCTTGCGGCGGGGAGGCGAGCGGAGCGAGCCGAGTTGCTCGCCGGGACTGTCATGAAGGGGGGCCTCCCCCGATGAAAACGTGTGGGCTCTCGTTGGAGCCATTCACCGAAGGAGGCCCTGGTCATGTTGTACGCCGGTTTGGACTTGTCACGAAAGCGTCTTGATGTGCGGCTGCTCGCTGAGAGTGGTGAGACGGTGTTGGAGACGGCGGTGTTCCCGGATCGTGAGGGGCTTGGGCTCCTCAGTGGGCAGGTCGCGGTGGCGGGTGGCGGCGAGTCGTCTATGCGGCGATCGAGTCGATGACGGGCGCCCGGTTCGTTCACGATGAGCTCGAGACGTTGGGCTGGGACGTCGAGGTCGCGGACGCGGTGAAGGTCAAGGGGCTGGCACCGTTGGCGTGTAAGACCGACCGGATCGACGCGTGGGTACTCGCCGAGCTGTGCCGGTTGCAGCTGGTGCCGGCGATCTGGCTGCCTGACCCGACCGTACGCGCAGAACGAGAACGAGCGCGGTTCCGGCTGCACCTCGTGCATCATCGCGTGCAGCTCAAGAACCGGATCCACGCGACGCTGGTGACGTTCGGGAAGCCCTGCCCGGTGTCGGATTTGTTCGGCCGCGCCGGACGCGAGCTGTTCGGCCGCCTCGAGATCCCCGAACCGTGGGCCACGACACTCGCGGCGAGCCTCGCGCTGATCGACACCCTCAACGTCGACATCGCAGCGTGTGAACACGAGCTCCGCGACTCGGGAGCTGACCACCCCTACGTGTCATTGCTCCAAACTGCGCCGGGTATCGGCTGGATCCTCGGCTACACCATCGCGTCAGAGGTCGGCGACATCAGCCGATTCGAGAACCCCAAGAAACTCACCGGCTACAGCGGCCTCTGTCCACGCGTCTACCAGTCCGGCACCACCGACCGGCGCGGCAAACTCGCCAAGAACGGACCGCGTTACCTGCGCTGGGCACTCATCGAAGCCGCCACCCACGCCAGCCGCGACCCGGCGTACCGAGACCACTACCAACACACCAAAACACGCTTGGGCCGCCAACGCGGCGCCAAAGTCGCCCGCGTCGAGGTCGCGCGCAAACTCGCCACCGCGATCTGGCACATGCTCACCAACGGAGAACCGTTCGCTCCGGCAGGTCCCCGCTCGCTCTGGTCGCCTGACGACCCTCCAGGAAATGGACCACCGGAGAGTTCTCCCACCCGACCTGATCCTCCCATGAGGAGGCAATAGAGAGATGAGAACCAACTCCCAACACCGACGAGCACCACCTTGACACCCCGCCCCCCTTCATAGAGAGCGAGCGTCCGCCGGCGCAGGTACCCTGCGCCGCAGCAAGCGACGAATAAATGGGGGGCAACCG
>CAWAGX010000027.1:0-10119 GCA_963781425.1 uncultured Actinomycetes bacterium
AGACCATGGAACTCGGGAGGCATCGAGCCTCAGTTGTCGAGAGGGCGGAGCGACGAGAAGAACGCCGCCTCGGCCTCGAGCTGGCGAAGTCGTTCCGTCACCGGCAGCGCGAGAATCATGTCTGTTTGCGCACGGAGCTTGGCGTCGCTGGGCCGCGGTTTCGCCGAGTCGGCGTGTCCGCGGACGTGCCACTTACGCGATCCCGAGGGCTTGGCTCCATTGAAGCAGAGGCTACGCGCCCGAGACCGTCGAGGGATGGTTCGGTAATCGGTCAGTTCGAGAAACGTGGGCCAGTCTTAGAGGTCGGGCGGGTCGTCCATCAATGAGCCAGTGCGCGCGGAGGCCCGGTCTTGCGCGGAAATCCTGGCTGTGTTGCTGGCTCGTGAGGAACGCCCGTAACTTCGTAGTTGCCGCACCGCCAGCACACGTACCCGTCGCCGAGGCTCAGACCGTCATATAGGTCCGTGACGCACTCATGGAAGATCTTCGCGGTCACAACACGCGGGAGGTGCCATGAATGAAGCAACGTACAGCCGAGGTTGTCGGGCACCAGTATGCGTAGTCGCAGCAATACTTCACAGCCTCACCGTTCCCGTTGACGACGAAGGGCGCAATTTCCTGCACGCCCGAAACGGCACCGCAAGGATTGTCAACCAGCGTCGCGTGCTCGACCAGACGATCGAACGTTCGGAAGCCGAAGAGGACCCGGACGGGATTGTTGAGAACACGTGGTATCCGCTTGGCGGGGACGAACGCAGCGCGATCCGAGACGCTCTTGTGGCCTCAACAGCACAACTCATCGTCCAGGGTGTCGGACCCACCGACTGCGAGTGCATGTTCGGTTGTCCGCTCGAAACTTCAGCCTCACTGCCAGTAGTCCACGAACATCGCCATCTGGTTCAGTGGCTTCACCTACGCGGAGCCACGTTGCCTGCCGGGGCATCAAGAAGTACGGCGCCGGGGGGCGCGTCACCTTGACGGGGAACACGTGTGCAGCCCAATCGACCTCACTCGCCTGCGCGCGGTGATTAGCGTGGTCGTTGTTCGCACAGTCACAGGCAGCCCTGATACACGTACACCAGGGAGCAAGAGACCGGCGATGCTGGCTGTTCTCGTCACTCAGATCGCGGGAACTACTCGATTGAAACCACGGCGGCCACGGCGGGCGTCGTGGGCCGTCCGAAACGCTTGGTAAGGGGGCACTGGGTCAGACGTTGGAGACGGCGCAGGCTCACGGGCGCAACAGCCCACTGACCCACTACCGATGGTTCGACCGACTGCGTTGAGTTGTCTGCAGGGACCGTCATAACTCAGACCCTATGGATCGCATGCGACAATCACGCCTTGCCTCTCGAGCGTTGACCTCATATGCCGGCGAGCTGCGACGACCTTCGAAACCGTCTCATCCCAGTGCGATGATGGCGTCATGGCGAAGGGCTTCCGAGGCGGCAAACGGCGAGCTACCGCGGTTGCGTGGCTCGTCGCGGTGGATGGCAATCGCTGCTGGTACTGCGGGTGTGCGTTCGCGTCGGACGACCACCGATGCACGATTGATCAGCACGTGGTTCCGCTCGCACTCGGCGGGAGGAACAACGTCGAAGAATCCGCGGCTCGCCTGCATCTACTGCAACAGTCGCCGAGGCGAGAACTCCCCGCGGGTGCCTACGAGCAGTCTGCGCAGCTTGCCGATCGGCGGCGACGGGTCCATCGGGACGCGATGCTGGCATCCAGCGCGTGGTTGCCGAAGCGAGCGTTTGCCCATGCGGCGCTGCGCTGGTCAGGCGAGGGTCGATGGGAGTGTGACGAGTGCGGACAGGGATCCCGAGATGGTTTCGGGAGCCCGGCGACAGTCCCGTGCGCACCATGGTCGACGCACCTCGATCCGCGTGGCTGATCTGGTGGCGTGATCCGATGCCCGAACTCGAAGGAACTCGTCCGGACGAGGGCGTTCGACGCTTTGTGATTCCCGCCGGCGTTCTACATCGCACGAACTTCGGCCGCAGTTTCTAGCCGATCGGGCGATGCTTCAACACGACTTGCGCTCGTCAACCTGACCCGACGCTCATTTCACGCCGTGCTCATGCCCGATCCGTAATATCCGTCAGCCGACGTGTGCCCTTCTCGTACGACAACCCACTGCGCTGCGAGTTCCGGGCTGACGCAATAATGCGCTTGGCCATCGGCTCCCCACTTCCGCTCGTAGGGTGTGTTCTTGCGGCCGAATCGGCTGCGAATCGTGAGGCCAAAGCCGCCTAATTGTCCAGTGCCGCTGGCCATTGCCACCCCGGCGTGTTCGTACACGTCGGCAGCGCGGACCCACTGATTCGGTGTTGCCGAACATAAGTCGAGGATCGCAACGGTTGTCGCGTTGGCGATCGAAGAGAGCGTGAGGAGATCCTCTTCCGTCCACGGGATCTCAGGTGCATCTCCCGCGCGTGGGCCTAGTGCTGCGCTTGTGCGGAGCGACCTCAAAGTCGGCTACCTCGCGGAACGGGATAGAGCTGTGACACCGTCAACACGATTTCGCCGGCGCCCGTTCGATAGGCCTGATACCTCATCAGAGTGAGGTCGAGCCCCATCTCGTTCAGCCACACCGCGGTCGAAGTGACTGACCATGGGAATTCCTCCGCGAGTAACACGATTCCGCGGCTGCGCGGGCAATTCGGGGATCAGGCCGACGTCCGAGTGAGTTTGCAACTTGTCAAGCGCGGCGGCGTCACTCAGCGTCGTCTCGCGCTTCTCGCAATACTGCGCGTGCTTTTCTGCAAGCAGGTCTTCAGTGAACCGACTGGCCATGGCCGCGTACTTGATGGCCTGCATCTCGACAGTGTCCGGTGCAGAGCCGCGTTCAGTTCCGCGACGACAAGCCGTCCATCCTTCCCGAGGCCCAGAATGTCGAGTCGATCCCGCTGGGGCCCGGACGCCGATGACCACTGGTCGAACTCGAAGGTGACGATGAGCACATCGGCACCGAGAATCTCGGGGTGCGCGATCGTCCACTCTTGCAGGTGACTACGTTCAGTAAGACCGGCGTCCGCCAGCGTGATTCGCTGGGCGGGCGTCGCGGTCGACTCCACGACGGTGAACACGACCTCGTCGAAGTTGCTGTTCGCCATGTCTATCCAATCGACCCCGACGAGTCTCCGACAACTGAACCGTCGAATTTCGCAGCCAAAAGGCCACGACACCGCACCGAGGGCGCCACCAAACGCTCCGGAAGCGGCGTAGCCTCGACCCGTGCCCACCGTCGCCGCGAACGGCATCGACATTATTACGAGCGCTCCGGTGACGGGCCGCGGCTGTTGTTCCTCAACGGTTCGGGGTCGACGCTCGCGACAAGTGCGCTGCTGATCAAGCCGTTCGCCGAGCGCTTCGACGTTGCCGCGGACGACCAGCGGGGGCTCGGGCAGACGTCGATCCCGCCCGGGCCGTACACGATGGCCGACTACGCCGCCGACGCAATCGCGCTGCTCGACCATCTCGGGTGGGATGTGTGCCGCGTCTTCGGCGTCAGCTTCGGCGGCATGGTCGGGCAAGAGCTCGCGGTCACCGCGCCCGACCGCGTCGAGGGCTCGTGCTCAGCTGCACCTCGCCCGGCGGTGCCGGCGGCGCTTCGTTCCCGCTGCACGAGCTCGAGGCGTTGCCCGAAAAGGAACGTGCCGCCCGCGGCGTGCAGCTGCTCGACACGGTTCACGCGCAATGGCTCGCCGAGCACGCCGGCGACCGCGCGCTCGTCGAGATGATGGCCGCGTGTCGCACGGAAAGAAGAGCAAGGAACAGCTCCGCGGGGAGTCCGAGCAGCTGCACGCGCGCGCCAACCACGACGTGTGCGACCGCCTGCATCGCATCACCTGTCCGACGCTGGTCGCGTCCGGCCGCTACGACGGCATCGCGCCCGTTGCGAACGGCGAGTTCATCGCCGCCCACGTCCCCCACAGCGAGCTGCGCATCTACGAAGGCGGGCACGCCTTCTTCGCCCAGGACCCAAAGGCGCTCCCGGAGATCCTCGACTTCCTCGACCGTGCGGACGCAGCGGAGCCAAGGATGGCGTAGCGAGGGAGCCATGTTGCTGATCCATTTCGCCCCACGTGTCGAATCCCCAGCGTGACGTCGACATTCCGGGCAGCCGCGCGAGCATTCGACCTATGCGGGAAATCAGAGCGTACGACGACCTCGAGGCCATCCTCTCGCAGGTCAACACCGACGACGACGCCCTCACCCACCCGGTGCACTCCGCATTCGAGGCGACCTTCACGTGGGATTACTCGAAGGGCGCCCGGCCCGCGCTCGACAAGCTGTACGAGAAGGCGAAGGTCTCGCAGTGGAACGGGTCGAAGGATCTCGACTGGTCGATCGACGTCGACCCGAGCGCACGGCCGTCGAGCTCTCGCAGAGCGACCGGCGCATGCAGTACGTCCGCGCGCTGGTGAACGAGCCCGGCTCGCCGGTTGCCAAGTGGGGTGAGAAGGAGCTCGTGCAGTACGCGATGGAGAACCTCGCGCACCGCACGAGTCAGTTCCTGCACGGCGAGCAGGGCGCGTTGCTATGCACCGCGCGCATCGTCGAGACCGTGCCGTGGATCGACGCCAAGTACTACGCGTCGACGCAAGTGATGGACGAGGCCCGGCACGTCGAGGTGTTCGGCCGCTATCTCGACGAGAAGATGGCGACGCGCTATCCGATCAACGTGCACCTCGGGTCGTTGATCGACGACGTGCTCGGCGACTCCCGCTGGGACATCACCTACCTCGGCATGCAGATCATGATCGAGGGGCTCGCGCTCGCCGCGTTCGGCGCGATGTACCAGACGACGTCGGAGCCGCTGCTCCGTCAGCTCATTCGTTACGTGATGAGCGACGAGGCGCGCCACGTCGCGTTCGGGGTGCTGTCGTTGCAAGAGGCGTACGCCGGCATCTCCGGCACCGAGCTGCGCGAGCGCCAGGAGTTCGTGTACGAAGCCGCGCTGCGGATGCGCGACCGGTTCCTGCACCAAGAGGTGTGGGAACGGCTCGGCGTGTCGGCCCGGGCGATGGTGCCCTACTTCATCCGCCAGAACAGCGAAGAGGAGATCCTCTTCCAGCGGATGCTGTTCACCAAGATCGTGCCGAACTGCAAGAAGCTCGGCCTGCTCGACGGCCGCGACGGCTGGCTGCGCGAGCGGTTCACCGAGATGGGCGTGATCGAGTACGAGGACCACGTCGACACGAGTGTGGAGTACAGCGAGCTCAACGCGATCGAACGCGACCGCGAAGCCGCGGCCGCCGCGCGATGAACCTGAGCGGCGCCCGGGTCGTTGTGACCGGCGCGTCGCGGGGGATTGGTGCTGCCCTGGCGACCGAGTGTGCGAAGCGCGGTGCACACGTGGCACTCGTCGCCGCGCTCCCAAGAACAGCTCGACAAGCTCGCGGCCGACCTCGGCGGCGAGGGGTACGCGGCCGACCTCTGCGACACTTCCGCGGATCGCGCCGCTGGTGCAACGCATCGAAGCCGACGGGCCGATCGACGTGCTCGTCAACAACGCGGGTGTCGACCTCACCGGCGCGCTCACCGAGCTTCCCGCCGAGAAGATCGAGCAGCTCTTCGCCGTCAATCTCCTGGCGCCGATCTTGTTGTGCCGGGCGGTGATCCCCGGGATGCTGACGCGCGGCCGCGGCCACATCCTGAACGTCTCGTCGCTGTCGGGCACCAATGCGTTGCCGGGCGTGCTGCCGTACTCGGCGTCGAAGGCAGGGCTCAGTCACTTCACGGCCGGACTGCGGGCGGAGCTGAAGGGCACGCCGATCACGACGACGCTCGCGCAGATCGGGCCGGTCGAGAGCACGATGATCGAGAGTTTGCGGGCGCACGAACCGACCCGCCGGGCACTCAAGCGGATTGCCCAGCTGCGGTTGTCGTACGACCTCGAGATGACGACGGTTGTCGCCGCGCTTGCCGACGCGATCGAGAGCGAGCGGAGGCATGTGCGTTTGCCGAAGCGGGACGCGCTGTTCCCGATGTTGACCGAAGCGCCCCGGCGCATGACCGAATGGCTGCTGGCAGGAGTGAAGGTGAAATGACGATCCCCAAGAAACTCGACGATCTCACGCCCGAATGGTTGAGCGACGCGCTTGGCCGGCGGATCACGGCTGTGCGGGGCGAGCCGGTCGGTGTCGGCGTCGGTCTCGTCGGCACGTTGTTCCGGCTGACGCTCACCGGCGACGGCGAACCGGCCACGATGATCGCCAAGCTGGCGGCGCCGACCGACGAAGGTCGCTTCGTTGCGACGATCATCAACATGTACGGGCGCGAGGTCGGCTTCTACACGGAACTCTCCGAACGCACGCCGATCGGTCACCCGGCCTGCTACTACGCCGACGCACGATGACGCGACCCAGGACACGGTGCTCTTGCTCGAGGACGTGTCGGTCGCGCGGCACGATTCAGGACCAACTCGCGGGCTGCGACGGTGGACGACACCCGTCCCGCGCTGCGGACGCTCGCCAAGTTGCATGCCGCGTTTTGGGATGACCCGACGCTGCCGGACAGCCCTTTCCTGATGCCCTTGAGCGAGTATGCCGGGCCGGTCGCGTTCGCGTCCGAGACCGCGTGGCCGCGTGTGAAGGAGTTCTTCCCCGAACAGATGACCGACCAGGTCGTCGCGTTCGGTGATGCGTTCGGACCGCGCATCGCCGCGCTGTTCGCCAAGCTGTGCGACGGCCCGCACGTGCTCTCCCACGCCGACTGGCGGCTCGACAATCTGTTTCTCACCGACGACGACCACGTGATCGCGGTCGACTGGCAGCTGATCGACCGCAGCGTTGCGCCCCACGACGTCGCGTACTTCGTGAGCCAGAGCGTGAACGTCAGTGACCCGGAGGATCAGCAGCGCCTGTTCTCGACATATCTCGAGGAGCTCGCGAGCTTCGGCGTGGAGCCCGACCGCGAGTGGGCGTGGGAGTTGTACCGCTACGCCACGATGTTCGGGTTCGTGTATCCGGTCGTGGCCGCCGGCGCGTTGAGCATCGAAGATCCCCGACACATGGAGCTCACCGGCAAGATGCTCCACCGCTCGATCGCGGCAATCGATACGCTCGACGCGTTCGAACTTCCTCTCTGACAGGAGCTCACGGATGATCACGGATCGACTCGACCCGGAGGGGCTGCGGCCGATCCCAGGCTCGGCACACGTCACGATCTCGACCGGGTCACGGATCGTTCACATCGCCGGGCAGCGCGGCGTCGACGCCGACGGCCACGTCGTCGGACCCAAGCACTACGACCAGGCGTGCCGGGCGATCCAAAACGTCTGCACCGCGCTCGAGGCGGCCGGCGCGACGCTGGCCGACGTCGCCAAGCTGAATATTTACCTCGTTGACTACGACGACCGTGCCCTCAACGCGTTCATCACTGCGGTCGTGGACACGCTCGGCAAGAACTACCCGATCGCGGCGACCACGATCATCGGTGTTGCGGCCCTGATGCAGCCCGGCACCCTCGTCGAAATCGACGCCGTCGCAGTCATCTGATCGCCTCGTTACGCCGCGGTGTCGCCTCCGATGGCTTGGCATGCTTTGCGGCGACGGTCGATGAGCTGCCAGCACTCGTCGCAGTAGTGCTCGAGCGGAAGCCGGCCGCCGAACTCGGCGAGCTCGAGCCGTTCCAAGTGCAGGCGCACCGGCCCACGCGTGACCACGTGGTGGCCGTCGCCGGTGTCGCCGTCCGCGGGCGGGATGTAGCGGGCAATGCGGCCCGTGATCGTGAGCTGCAGCCAGCGCCGGCTCTCGCCGTGCCGGTAGTCGTAGATGCGCGGGATGCCGGGCTCGTCGTAGTACGCCATGAAGCTGAACTCGCACGGGATCAACAGCGGGAGCGACGGCTCGTCGACGATGCGGGCGGCGAGCTTCTCGAGGGGCGCCCACATCTCGGCCTTGTCGAGCGGCTGGTTCTCATGATTCGCGAACGTCATTGCGCACCTCCGGATTGATGGGATTGCTCTCATCCGGGGTGCCCGGCGCTTCCGCGGAAGCGTGTCCGCGTCGAACGACACGATAGAGCGGAGGTGTGACAGTTACGGCCGTGGGTCTATTGGCGACAGCCAGGCGGTGACAGCAGCAAGGCCCCGCACCACGCGGAGTACACGGCATTGTCGTTGAGCGGGGTCATCGTCGCGACACAGCACCGGAAGCCCGACAGGTTGGCGGTGCCTCTCGTGACGCCGACGAGTGATCCCTTCGAGGACATGTAGGCACCTTTGAAGAACGGCGCCCCACTTGCGAACGTGCCCAAGTTGCACGGTGCGGCGCCGACGTTCGGCCCGGTCGCCTCAACCTCCTGGAACGTGCCCACGACGACGGGGTCGCAGGTGCGGGGTCCGCCGGTCGTCTGTTGATAGCTCGACGTACAGGTGAACGCATCACTGAAGTTGAACGCGCGCTTGGCGAGATTGTCGCAGCCGCGCTGGTCGGGATACGGCGTCCCACCCGCCTTGTAGTTCGGCGGCGGCGCGTCGAGCCAGTTGACGTCATACGCCGGGTGCTTGCGCTTCGTCCCGACCGGCAACTGCGGGGTGAACTGGATGCCGATGCCGCCGCGGGCTGCGTCCTTGAGGCTCTGCCCGTTCTGCTCCTGGTCGCCGAACGCGATGAACGCCCAGTCGTCGCCGCCGTCGAGGCCGTGCCCCGGGCTGATGAGGATGTCGGCGCCGTTCGCCCTCCACACACCCAACCGCGCGGAACCGATGTGGCGTCCCGCAAACGGACTGCCGTACGTCCCTCCCGCGGGTGAGACCGTGCCGGTGTCGAAGTCGCTCGAATAGCGCGGCGCGATTCCGGTGAAGCCGGGGGCGAAACGTATGTCCGCGCCCGAATCGCCGACCATGCCCGCGACGCAGTGCGCCGCGGTGAGTACCACGCCGAGATTGCCGTAGACCTTGAAGGCCTGCGTGTTCCGCAACGCGGCGAGGTGCGCGTTGGTGGCGGGGTCGGGCGAGGCACTTCGCTGGAGGCTGATGACCGTGCCCGTGCATTGCGGGGCGTCCGACGGCCCGGTGAGGACACCGACCGCGTCGGGGAACTTTCCGGGCGACTCGGTTGCCGGTTCGACCGCTTGGACCGAGCCGGGCAGCAGCGCGAGCAACGAGTCGACCGAGACGAGGGCAGCCGTCGGGTAGTGCCCGGGCAACGCGTACGTGTGCTTCCCGGTGACGACGCACCCGTAGAACTGGTCGAACAGGTCGAGCGGCAGCACGCCTTCGTTGTGGAAGCCGATGCCGTCACCCCACGCAATGCCTGCCTTGTAGGCGTTGGCTTTGAAGTGCGCGTCCCCGTGGAATCTCGCAACCGGGAGCGTGGTCTTCTTGCCGGCGACCGCGTAGTTGGGTGAGTACCAACTTGTCGGCAGGAGTCGACCGAGCTGGGTGCCGCAGCCGTTGACAGTGAATGGGCGACTCCCGAGATCGAACTCGACGCCCGGCTGCCCGTTGCTGGGAATCCATACACAGAACATCTCGATGTCGTAGTTCCCGGGTTGGGGGTAGCCGTTGTACTGCGGGTCGTTACTCGAGAACGGTCCGGGCAATCCCGTGGTGACATCGAAGGAGCCGTCAGGGGTCGTCAGCGTGTCCAGGTAGCCACCGCCGTTGGCGTACTGCCCGTGCGTCGTGTTCCAGTACACCTGCAACTCGTTGCCCGCGGGCGGGGGCGGGCATTTGCCTCGGAGCCGAACCTCCGTATCGGGAGGACCGCTCTTGGGCGTCATCGAGAACGCCGGGTGTCGCGGCGGCGGGAAGATGGGAATCGCGCCACGGGGCGCGTCCGGGGTGGCGCTGAGGAGGCTGCCGATCAAGACCGCGAGCAGCCACGGGATCAGGCGTCGAACGTGCATCACCACCGCCGTCGATTGCGCGCGCATCTTGTCGACACTGTGCGCAGCCGTCAATGATTCTGTGAACTGCAGATGCCTGCCGTCGGCAGGTGGGTCGTGGCCCCCGGGCGGCACAAATTCTCGGGCGGCAAGCCGCATTTCGTTCCGGTCGAGCAGTTCCTCGTCGATGAGATCACATCGACGCTCTTCAGGCTGTCCGACGTGTCACGGCCCCTTTCCGGGGGAAGTATTCTAGAAATCAGTCGCCACCTTGGCGAC
>CAWAGX010000028.1:0-15379 GCA_963781425.1 uncultured Actinomycetes bacterium
TATGGCCAGCCGCCGGTGGCCCCCGAGATCGAGTTCGTGCGGTGCGAAACCGATGGGTCACCTGAGAAGTCCATTGACTGCGCGAACAAGTTCGTCGAAGCACACGTTGTAGCGGCGCTGCAGGGCCTTGATCCGGCGAGCGACGCGATGTTGCCCATACTGCGTTCAGCCGGCATCCCCCTCGTCGGTCATGTCGGGCTCGGCGAACAGCAGCAGGTTGACGACCAGTCGTTCTTCTTTGGCGCGGCGTTCGCTGCGAACGGGATTGCTCCGTTCAAGTTCTACGCCGACGAAGGAGCCACCTCAGTCGTGTTCTTCCTCGAGGAGAATCCAGTCTCGCACGTGTACACGGATCAACTTGCAACTCCGATCGCTGCAAGCCTCGGGATCAAGTACCGCACCATCTTCTACGACCCCGCGAGCCCTGACTGGCCCACCCTGATCGGCACGGCGATGGATGGCAGGCCGAGCGTCATCGGTACCGCGGGAGCCCCTGAACCGGACTGCAACGGCATGATCAGCGCTCTTCGGGCTGCCCGGTTCGACGGTCATGTCTTCGCTGATGGCTGCGGGAAGTTCGTCGACGTTCTCGGCGCCGGCGCGAAAGGGGTGGAGACCGATGCGGATCTGTGGCTGGCCAGTGACCCCGATAGCGCGCCCGAGAACAAGCGGGCGGAGATCAATACCTACCGGCAGGCCATGGAGGAGTCTGGCCATGGTGACGCCCTTCTCGGCTATGCGGCCAACTCGTTCTCCGACATTGTGAACCTGGGAAGAATTCTCGGCTCGATCCACGGGCGCGTCGATGGGGCAGCGGTGATGACCGTCCTACGAAGTCTGCGCGGATTCGACAGCTTCATGGGACCTACGATCTCGTGCGACGGAACGGCATGGCCCGGCGAGAGGGCCTGCGGTAACTCCGTACTCATTTACAAGGTCGGCGACGACGGAACCCTGCGCGCCGCCAGCAAGTTCCTCGACCTGTCCGCTTTCAACAAGTAACTGCACCAAGTGCACGCCTACGTCGCCATCCTAATCATTGGTCTGGGGTTGGGCGCGGCGTACGCCGCGATGGCGATGGGCATCGTCGTCACGTATAAGGGCACGGGCATCCTCAACGTCGCCCAGGGGGCCATGGCCATCTGGGGGGTCTACGTCTACGACGAGTGCGAACGTTGGGCGACCTTGTTCTGCCGGTCGTCGGCATCCCTGACCGAGTTCGATCGGGAATTCCATGCCGGCGGCGGGGGCGTACGCGATCGGGTTGGCCAGCGCCGCACTCGTCGGGCTCCTGGTCCATCTGCTTGTGTTCCGGCCACTTCGGCACGCCCCGATCCTGGCCAAGGTGGCTGCCCTCGGTCGGTGTTCTGGCGACCATGCAGGCCCTTGTCGTGCTGCGCTTTGGAAGCCAGTCCCGAGCCCTCGCGCCGCTCTTGCCGTCCGGCTCCATGACCTTTGGTGGTGTGACGGTGCCTGAGGACCGCATCTACCTGGTCGGAATCGTGACGCTGCTCGCGGTCATGCTGTGGGCATGGTTCCGATTCAGCCGATCGGGACTGTCGACTAGGGCGGCCGCCGAGAACGAGCGCTTCGCGTCTCTCACCGGCCTGTCACCCGGTTTGCTAGCGGGTATGTCCTGGGTCGTCGCTACGGTTATCAGCACCGCGGTCATCACGCTTGTCGCACCTTCGAGCGCGCTCGAATTCGGTGAACTACACCCTCTACGTCGTGCCGGCTTTGGCGGTGGCGCTGCTGGGGCGGCTGACATCCGTCGGAATCACCTGCGCTGCGGGCCTCGGGTTGGGCGCTTTCCAGGGGCTCGTGACGTTCACAACCGCGCAGCCCTGGTGGCCCAGCTGGGCCAGCACGGGTCTCGGCGACGCGATTCCGTTCCTCGTCATCGTGGCTGCCCTGTTCTTGTTTGGACCGCGCCTTCCCTCGCGGGGAACCACGGACTCGGTGTCGCTGCCCGCCGTTGTGCCACCGAGAATGCGGCCGGGAGTCATCTGCATCGCCACTGCTGCGGGAATCGCCGCGCTGGCCTTCACGTCCGGCAGCTACCGGTTCGGTGTGGTCACGAGCATGATCGTCGCCGTACTCGCGCTATCGCTTGTTGTACTTACAGGCATGGTCGGGCAGGTCTCCCTTGCCCAGGCCGCGTTTGCAGGGGCTGCCGGCTTTGCTTTGTCGCGTCTGACGACGACGTGGGCGGTTCCGTTCCCGTTGTCGATGCTGCTGGCGGCGCTCTGCGCCGGCCTGCTCGGCGTGATGGTGGGCCTTCCTGCGCTTCGAATCCGTGGTGTGCAACTCGCGGTGGTCACCTTGGCGGCCGCGGTCGCGATCGAACGTCTCGTGTTCCGCAACCGTATTTCAGTACCAGTCGCGGCAACCCGATCGCAGGCCCGACCTTCCTCGGGATCGATCTCAGCATCCGGAGCGGGACGGATCTCACCACACTGTCATTTGGGCTGTTCGTCCTCGCCGTGCTCGTTCTGACTTCGCTTCTCGTGGCCAACTTGATGCGGAGCAATGCAGGCCGAGCTCTGCTCGCAGTTCGAGGCAACGAACGTGCTGCGTCCGGCGTCGGGATCGACGTCGCCCTCGCAAAGGTCCTCGCGTTCGGATTGTCGTCGTTCATCGCGGGCCTTGGAGGCGCGTTGCGGTTACAGCCGAGGTCAGCTGTCAGCAGACTCGTTCACTGTCTTCGCTGGTCTGTCCCTGCTCGCCTTCGCTTACCTGGGCGGCATCACCAGCATCAGTGGTGCGATCGTCGCGGGGACCCTCGCACCACTCGGCATCGGTTTCGTCATGCTCGATCGCGCCGTGGACATGGGGCAGTACTACTCCCTCGTCGCTGGCGCGTCGCTGGTGCTGACCGCGATCTTCAACCCCGATGGCATCGCAGGAAAGACCCGACAGGACGTAGAGCGCGTCCAGAGATGGGTGCGGACGGTCAGGGCGCGCCGTGTGCCGGCGGCTGGAGCGCTCTCGCCAGAAGTGGCCCACCGTGGCCTCTGAGCCGCCGATCCTCGAGACGCTGGCGCTCACCGTGCGCTATGACGGCGTCGTCGCTTGCGACTCTGTGTCGCTCCGAGTGGACGCGGGAAGCATCGTCGGGCTGATCGGACCCAATGGCGCCGGTAAGACCTCGTGCATTGACGCCATCACGGGGTTCGCAAGCAGCGAGGGCGATGTGCGCCTGTGCGGCACCTCCATCGCAAAGGCTCCTGCTCATCACCGGGCACGGTTGGGGCTCTGCCGCACATGGCAAGGCGTGGAGCTGTTTGCCGAGCTCACTGTGCTCGAGAATCTCCTCGTAGCGACACGTCAGTTGACCCTTCGTTCTCTGCTGGGCGACCTTGTTCGACCGAGACGTCATCAAGATTCGCCGTCCGCGGAGGAGGCGCTCGATCTCCTGGGCATCTCCGACCTCGCGGATCGGTATCCGTCACACCTCTCACTGGGTCAGACGAAACTTGTCGGCGTCGCACGAGCTATGGCTTCGTCGCCTCACGCGGTGCTGTTGGACGAGCCGGCCGCCGGTCTCGATACGACAGAGAGCCGTGATCTTGCACACCGTCTCTCAGCTGTCGCAGCGGCTGGCGTTGGTGTGCTCCTTGTCGACCATGACATGGGACTTGTGCTCGAGGTCTGCGATCGGATCTACGTCCTCGAGCTAGGGCGGGTGATCGCGGAGGGCTCTCCGGTGGACATTCGACGCAACAGACAGGTCATCGAGGCGTATCTCGGCATGACATGCGAAGCCCCCCAAGTCGAGGTGTCCTCTTGACAGGCGCGATCGAGACGGTTGGGCTGTTCGCCGGCTATGGGCGCATCGCCGTAGTGCGCGACCTGGATCTCACGGTCGACGCAGGGGAGGTTGTCGCGCTGCTCGGACCAAACGGTGCAGGCAAGACCACCACTCTGCTCACGATCGCGGGCTTCTCCCATCGCTCAGTGGCGACATTCGTGTACTCGGGCGACCGGTGGCGGGCGGCGCACCGCACCGCATCGCCAAGCGGGGTCTGGGATTCGTGCCACAAGACCGTGGTGTGTGTGCGGGCCTCACGGTGGGGGAGAACCTGCCGGCTCGCGAACGGGCGACGGTCGCGACCGCTCCTCGACGAGGTAGTCGAGTTGTTCCCCCAGCTCCCACCACTTTGGCATCGTCGTTGCGGTCTGCTCTCAGGCGGTGAACAGCAGATGCTCGGCATCGCCAAGGCCCTGGTTGCGACACGCAAGGCACTCATGATCGATGAGATGAGCCTTGGTCTCGCTCCTACCGTCGTTGATCGGCTCCTTCCTGTCGTCGGGCACATCGCTCGCGCTCGCGACGTGGGCGTGCTGCTCGTCGAGCAGCATGTGCACAAGGCTCTGTCCATCGCTGACCGTGCCTACGTCCTCGACCACGGGCAACTTGCACTCGAAGGTCGGGCCAAGGATCTTCTTCAGCAACGTGAGCTGCTCGAGATGAGCTACCTCGGAGTCGAGGCCGCCGACGCGCTCCCGCGCATGACGAACTCATCGCACCTCGAGCGCCGGGTAGGGGTGGCGAGTGCAACGATGCCGACACAACAAGTGCTCGGGCATTGACTGACTCCTAGTGCGCACGTCCGCCTGGGTGCGGGACTCAGTCACCATCCGGGACGGTTCTACCTGCGCACTTTCGTTCCGTGTCAACGCGGAGACAGGGCGACGACAGAGCAATATCGGACTGTGTCGACATGAAGACGATCACCACCCGTTGCGACATCATCATCGCTCTCATCGACGACTGCCTGGCAGAGCAGAGCACCACCGTGCCATTGGTGTCCGGCGATTTCGGCGACAACTACGCGCAACTCACTGCGTCATCCTCGCGTCGGCAGGAGTGAACGATGATCGTCCATCCGAACGTCACGTTCGAGGCGGCAAGGATCGTCGTCGCGCCGTGATGGCCCGCGCCGAGCGGCGGCGTCTCACCCGCCTCACGAGTGAGCGGGCAGCCCGTCCGCCTCGGTGACACGTTTCAGCAGGTCATCGACGGCTGTGCTGCCGCCTCGAACGACTGCCTGTTCGAACGCCTCTGGGCCGATCAACGCGGACGCCGTTGCCGAGGTGCGGTCGATGTCGGCCGGTCGGCTCGGCGGCGGCCAGGGCGACGATTGGCGCAGCCGTTCGGCGGCGCCGAGTAGAAGCCCGGCGACCTTCCCGTCGCTGCCGGCGGCGGCGGCACCCGCGAGGCCGGCCAACGCAACCGCCATGGGTAGCGGCCCGGGGACGCGCCTGGCCTGCTCGAATCCGGACAGGTGAAGCCGGCGCGCGGCGTTGGCGTCGCGTCGTTGTTCGGCGGCGAAGCCGAGTGTTCCGAGCGCGGCGGCGGCGCCTCCGGCCAGGTCCGCCGTCTCGTAGATCTCGAGCGCGCCCTCGGCGCAGGCGACGGCTCCGTTGAGCTGGCCTCGCGACCGCTGTGAGAACGCGAGACCGTTCAGCGCGAGCGCGACCCCCGCCCTGAATCCGAGCTCCTGCGACAACTGCAAGGCCTCGCGGTGCAATCGATCAGCCTCGTCCCAGTTCTCGTCCGCGGCGGCCAGCGTGCCGAGCCGCGCGAGGACGCCAGCCTCGAAGCCCCATAGTCCGAGTTCTCGCGCGATACCTCCGGCGGTACGCAGCGACGCGGCCGCGTGGAGTGGGTCGTTTCGCTGTTCGGCCAGGTCGGCGATGGCCTCGAGACAGATAGCGGTGGCCCATTCGTCGCCGACCGCGGAGTATGCATCCACGCACTCGTGTAGACGCGCTTCTGCTCCTTGGCGGTCCCCGCGAAGGAGCATGAGGTGAGCCGCGACGGCCATTCGTGTGGCGGCGGCGGGCTCGCCTTCGAGGTGTCCGTACTCGCGGAACGCGTCGGTGAGAATCTCCTCGGCTCGCACCAGGTCGCCCCTCGCAGAGAGGGTGCTACCGAACAGCATGGTCGCCTGCGCCAGCCCCTCGCGGTCGTCCGTGCCGCGGTACAACGTGACAGCCTCCTCGCTCAGTCCCAGGTCGCCCATCAACTGTCCGGCCCAGCACAGCGCGCGGGCCCGGGTGGCAGGGGAGACCTCGCCAGGGGCCGACAGCGCCTGGCTGAGGCAGTCGCACCCTTCCACGACGCGGCCAGTGAGCCACCAGTACCAGCCGAGCGCGCCCGCCATCGCAGTGGCGCGCTCGGCATGGCCGCGCCTGAGCGCCCATTCGAATGCGGCGTGGATGTCGCTCCACTCGGCGGCGACCTGTCGCAGCCAGCGGCGTTGATCGTGGCCCTGCCACGCGCCGTCGCTGCGCGCGCACAACTTCTCGAAGTACTGGGAGTGAACGTCCCGAACGTCACGGTCTTCTCCGGTAGCGAGGAGCCGCTCGCGGCCGTACAGGGCGAGACTCTGGAGTAGGCGGTATCGGGTCTCGTCGTCGGAGGTGTCTGCGACGAGCAGCGACTTGTCGATGAGACGCGCGAGCAGATCGACCATGTGGCTGGCCGCCAGGGGTCCGCCGGCGCAGACGTCTTCTGCAGCGTCAAGGGAGCACCCGTTCGCGAACACAGACAGCCGGTCGAACAAGGTGCGCTCGCCCTCGAAGAGGAGCTCGTAACTCCAATCGACGACCGCTCGTAACGTCCGCTGGCGCGGCATCGCGGTGCGGGCGCCACCGGTCAGCAGACGGAAGCGGTCGTCAAGGCGGCTCGCCAGTTCGTTCACCGACATCGCGCGAACGCGAACTGCGGCCAATTCGATGGCAAGGGGGAGACCGTCGAGCCGCCGGCAGATCTCGGTGCCGGCGGGCTCAAAGTCGTCGCTGAGCGAGATCCCCGGCTGTGATGCGTCGGCTCGAGCCGCGAACAGCTCGACGGCGTCGTGCAAGTCCATCGGCGGCACGGACCAGACGACCTCGCCGGGCACCCCCAGTGCCTCGCGGCTGGTAGCCAGGATGGTGAGCGAGGGACAGGCTCCGAGCATCGTGGCGGCGACTGAGGCGACGTCGCCGAGTAGATGGTCGCAGTTGTCGATGACAACGAGCATGTGTTTGTTCGTGAGGAAGTCCACGAGCCGGTCGACGAGCGGCAGGGAGCCTTCCGCCGCACTGACCGTGCCGAGTTCAGGGAGGTCCAGCGCCTGTGCGATCGCGGCGGTGACGGCGCTGCCGTCGCTGAGCGGCGCTAGATCCACGAGCCACGCGCCGTCTCGCAGCTGTGACACCAGCTGCGCGGCGAGTTCGACGGCCAGTCGTGTCTTGCCCACACCGCCGGTGCCGATCGCGGTAACGAGCCGGTGGCGCAATACGAGGTCGCGAAGCGCGGCGAGTTCGTCCGCCCGTCCGACGAAGTTGTTCAGCGGCGCACCGATGTTCGTTCGGCGACGAGGACGCGCTGGCGCGGCGTGCGCGTGCAGTTCGAGCGCGGGGTCTTCCGCGAGGACAGCCGCTTCGATGCGACGCAACTCGGGGCCCGGCTCCAGGCCGAGCTCGTCAGCCAGAGTGTGGCGGGCGGCCTGGTAGGCGCGGAGGGCGTCGGCTTGGCGCCCGCACCGGTACAAGGCGACCATGAGCTGGCCGCACGGCCGCTCACGGAGTGGGTGTTGCTCGACGAACGAGCCGAGCTGGCCGACGACCTCTGCATGATGCCCCTGGCGAAGCTCGGCTTCGAACCAGTCCTCCTCGGCGGCGAGGCGGATCTCCTCGAGCCTGATTGCCTCGAGTCGCGCGAAGTCGCAGTCGGCGAAGTCGGCCAGAATCCGGCCCCGCCACAGTGCCAGGGCTTGCTCGAGCACGGCAGACGCCTCCACAGGGTCACCGGTTGTGAGTGCCTTGCGGCCCGCGCCCACGCCCGCCTCGAACCTGGTCGCGTCGAGCTGGTCCGCCGAGATATCGAGCACGTAGCCCGTTGCTTCGGTTCGGAGCACCTGAGCACTTTCGCCGAGCAGGCGGCGAAGCTTTGACACCGCAGACTGGAGTGCGTTCGACGGATCCTGTGGCAGCGCGGCTGCCCACAGGTTCTCGATGACACGGTCTGCCGTCAGCACTTCACCACGGTGCACGAGGAGTAGCGCGAGCAGCTTCCGCTGCGTGGACCCGCGTACCGACACTTCGACTTGGCCATCCCACAGTCGAAGCGGGCCCAGGATGCCGAACTCCACTCGTGCCAACCTACACCCGGATGCGTCCGGATTGACACGGCGGTAGTGGCTCGGTTTCCAAGAGCGAGGCTGTCGGCGGTACCGGTACGATTGCGCGCATGCGGGCCGTGTCGATCGACGACATCCCGGTCGCGCACACGCCTCCGGGCGGCTACGGCGACGAGTTCCCGGGGCCGATCCTCGCGTCGTGCTCCGAACCGCTCGTTGCCGGTGCACCCGATCTGCGCGGCATGTGGCAGGTGACCGAGGTCGAGGTCGACGGTGCAAGGGCTCCCGAGACGCACCCGGTCTACCGACATTTCGAGCGGGTGGAGCAGAGCGGTGACCGGCTCGTCGTCACGGCCGGCGGGGTCATCCACGACATGCGCTGCGACGGCACGATCGAACATGGGGTCCACGACGTCGCGCAGCTCGACTTCGAGACGCCGATCACCGTCGTGGCGACGTACGAGGACGGTGTGCACGTGCTTCGACCCGTGGGCATCCCCGTCGAGATCACACGTCGACGCGAGGGCGACGACATGATCTGGGGGTACGTCGGCTTCACCGCGCGGCTCCGTCGCGTCGGCGGAACCGACGCGTTGCCCCCCACCCCTGAGGGAGGAGGCCAGCACCCGTCGGGCGGGTGAGCTGTCCACCTTGTCGCGAACGTCGTAGCCGGCTCGAATGAGTCGTTCGATTCCATTGCCGGGAAGCTGGTGACGTGGGAGCGGTAGGAATGCTCGCGGGGCTCGAGATCCGGCGCCGGTGGCGGACCGTCGTCGCCCTGGCGCTCCTCGTCGGCATCGTGGGTGCGCTCGTGCTCGCCATTGCCGCCGGCGCTCGCCGCACCGGCACCTCGTTCGCGCGATTTCGCGACGAAAGCCGCTCGGCGGACCTTGAGCTCGCGGGCGAGCTGCCGACCGCGCAACAGCTCCGCGAGCTCGCCCGCGAGAAGACCGTCGCCGCGACGGCGATACTGAGTGCGTACGGCGTTGCCGTGCGCGACCTGCGCCCGCTCGAGGCGATCGGCGTTCCCGTGGACTCCACGTTCGGCACCCTTGTCGATCGAGGGCGCCTCGTCGCCGGCCACGCGGTCGACCCGTCGGTGCCCGGTGAGGTTGCGATCAGTGAGTCACTCGCGACCCGGCTGCACCTTGGCGTCGGAGATCGACTCGACCTCGAGTCGTACACGCCCGCCCAGATCGCGAAGATCCTGGGTGGCGCCAGCGATGCCGGAGCCCTCGCGGGACCTCGGATCAAGCTGAAGATCGTGGGCGTGGTTCGCCGGCCCTTCGATCTCAGCGACCGTGCCTTGACGGGCGGATTCCTCGCGCTCTCACCCGCGTTCGGACCCCGGTACGCCGGTCGCATCGGCGTCTTCGGGTCGTACCTCAGGATCCGGACCAAGGGAGGCGCCCGCGACGTTCCCGCCACCATCAGCGCGGCTCGCCGCATCTTCAAGGATTCGTTGCTCGACGCCCGGAACCTCTCGGTCGAGACGGAAGGCGCGGCGCGACGCGATCCACGTCCTCACCTTGGCGCTCTGGATCGCCGCAGGGGTCGCCGCGCTGGCGGGTGGAGTTGCGATCGGCATCGTGTTGGGCCGAGAGCTGTCGCAGATGAGTGAGGATCACGCGACCTTGCGTGCCTTGGGCTTCACGCGCAACCAACGCGCAGCCATTGGCGCGCCGTTCGCCGCGATCGTCGCGGGCGGTGGACTGTTGATCGCAGTCGTCGGTGCGGTCGCGGCGTCGCCGTTGTTTCCCATCGGTGTCGCACGGCGCGCGGAACCCGACGTCGGTGTGCACGTCGACGCGACTGTCCTCGCGCTGGGTGCCGTCGGTGTCGTGGTGACCGTGCTCGGTGTCGCGATCGTCGCGATGTGGCGCGCGGCGATCCGGTCCGTGTCGGCCCGGGAGGCGCATGCGCCCCGACGCACCTTGGTCGTCGTTGACGCATCGGCGCGGGCCGGATTCACTCCCACGGTCACGCACGGGTTGCGGATGGCGCTCGAAGTCGGAAAGGGACGGAGGGCGGTACCCGTACGCTCCGCCTTCGCCGGCTCCATTGTCGGAGTGCTCGGTGTCACCGCGGTGGTCGTGTTCTCGTCGAGCCTCTCCCATCTGGTCGCGACGCCGCGGCTCTACGGGTGGACGTGGGACTTCGAGGTCGAGGACACCTCGACGAACACGCCGTGCGGCGGCACCGACTTCGGTGTGTCGAACGCCGCGGGCCTCGCCGCGCTGAGCGAAGTGTGCTTCGAGAACGTGCAGGTCGACGGCCACGCGACGGCCGCCACCGCGTTCAGGAATGCCAAAGGCACGCCGATCGATCCCGAGGTTCTCGAGGGACGTGCTCCACGCGGACCACGCGAGGTTGCGCTCGGTACCGCGACGCTCCATACATTGGGGAAGCACATCGGCGACCACGTCCACGTGCAGGGCGGAGAGCGCGGGTCGAGTACGAGATCGTCGGTCGCGTCGTCCTGCCTCCGCTCGGGCAAGCGCAACCGCTCGCCGACGGCGCGACCTTCACCGGTGAGGGGTTCACCCCGCTCTTCGACCAGGGCCTCTTCTCCCGGTACTTCGTCGGGCGCTTCGCCGCGGGCGCCGACGTCGCGGCGGCCGAGCAGCCGCGTCGCCGCCATTCCTCAGCTCGGGAGTGCCACGGGCCCGAGCGTCGCCGTCGAGGTCGAGCGCCTGCGCGAGATCGATTGGCTGCCCAAGAGCCTGGCCGTGCTCCTTGCTGCGCTCGCGCTGCTCGCCGTCGTGCACGCGCTCGGCAACACCGTCACCCGGCGGCGGCGACGACCTCGCGCTCCTGAAGGCGCTCGGGTTCCGGCGCGGTCAGATCCGGGCCGCGATGGCCTGGGACGCGACGACGCTCGCGGTCGTCGGGCTGATCGTCGGCATCCCGAGCGGCCTCCTCGTGGGGCGGGTCGCGTGGCGGCTGGTCGCCGACGGGCTCGGTGTCGCCCCCGTCGTCACCACGCCGGCGCTCGGCGTGCTGCTCACGATCCCCGGCGCGATCGTGCTGGTCAACGCGGCCGCGTTGTTGCCGGCGCGTGCCGCGGCGCGAACGGTGCCGTCGGTCGCGCTGCGAGCAGAGTGACTCCCCCGCCCCGGCTGCCAACTGACGCCCGTGTCAGGTACCGTGATCCGAATCCGACGAGGGGGGTCACGGTGGCTGGTCTGGTAGAGCCGCGTCAGTCGTTCATCGACGGGAAGTACGTGGTCGGTGACGGTCCGATCCTCCCGGTCGAGAACCCCGCGACCGAGGCGATCATCGTGGAGGTCGAGACCGCGTCGCTCCCGCAGATCGAGGCGGCCATCGGCGCGGCGCGCCGCAGCTTCGACGAGGGCGTGTGGGCCGGACGCCGGCGGCCGAGCGCGCCGCGGTCGTCGGCCGCATGGCCGAGTACCTCGCGGCGCGCCGCGACGTCCTCGTCTCGACGGTGATCGCCGAAGCCGGCGCACCGTACGAGAACACCACGACGATCCAGGTCGGCGCCGCGCTCGATCACGCGCAGCTGATCCCCGAGCTCTACCTCCAGCTGCCGCAGCAGGAGTACAACCCGGTGCCGCCGACGGGTCTCACAGCCGTCGGGCCGCGTCGCGTGTGAGCATGAACGTGTACGAGCCGGTCGGCGTCGTGAGCGCGATCTCCGCGTACAACTTCCCCTTCTACCTGAACGTGTGGAAGACGCTGCCCGCGCTCATGGCGGGTTGCTCGGTCGTGCTGCGACCCAGTCCGCTCACGCCGCTGTCGGCGATGCTCTTCGGTGAAGCGGCCGATGCCGCGGGTCTTCCGCCGGGAGTGCTGAACGTCGTCATCGATCAGCAGATCGAGGGCGGGAAGCTGCTCACCGGCCATCCCGCGGTCGACATGGTCACGTTCACTGGTTCGACGCAGGTCGGCCGCGAGATCATGGCCCAGGCCGCGTCGACGGTGAAGAAGGTGCATCTCGAGCTGGGTGGGAAGTCGGCCGCGATCTACCTGCCCGAGGCCGCCGAGAACGCGTGGCACATGTGTCTCGGCGTCTTCATGGCCCACCAGGGTCAAGGGTGCGCGCTGACGACGAGGATCCTCGTTCCGCACGATCGCAAGCAGGAGATCATGGAGCGCGCCGCCGAGTTCGCGCGGCCAGCTCCCGATCGGCGATCCGAGCGACCCCGACATCGTCATGGGACCGCTGATCACCGAAGCGCAGGTCGCGAAGTCGGAGCACTACGTCGCCGCCGCGGTGAAGAACGGCGCCAAGATCGTGACGCGGCGGGCAAGCGGCCCGAGCATCTCGACAAGGGGCACTTCTTCGAGCCGACGCTGCTCGACGTTCCCGACAACTCGAACCCGGCCGCGCAGGACGAGATCTTCGGTCCCGTCGCGAGCGTCATCGGCTACGACGACGTCGACGACGCAGTGCGCATCGCCAACGACTCGATCTTCGGTCTGGCCGGCATGGTGTTCGGCGACACGACCCGTGCGACGGAGGTTGCCCAGCGGATCCGCTCCGGCACGATCTGGGTGAACACCGCCGCGCCGAGCGGCTACGCGCCGTTCGGTGGTTACAAGCAGAGCGGTGTCGGGCGCGAGATGGGCTACCACGGCTTCCGCGAGTACCAGGAGCTCAAGCACCTCTACATCGGCTGACGCGGCTGCGCCGTGCGCACGCTGCGAAGCGTCTACGGGGCGAACGCGGCTTCCGGGTCGACGTAGGTCTTGATCTCGATCGTGTTGCCGCTCGGGTCGAGGATCTTCGCCTTAATCTGTTCCTTCGGAGTCCCTGCGTATTCGGTCGTGACATTGCTCGACCACGTCACGGGTCGAGCTTCGAGGCGATGGACCAACGCATTCAGGTCGTCGGCCGCGAGCGTGACGCCGAAGTGGCGCACGCCGAGCGTCTCGACCGGCAGGACCTGTTCGGGCCGTTCGTGCAGCGTGAGCTGCAGGCCGTAGAACCACACGTCGGCGAACCGGTCGCGGGTACGGCCGAGCCGGCAGCCCAAGGCGTCGACGTAGAAGTCGATGCTCTCCGCGAGGTCGCGCACCGGCAGGGAGAGGTGCAGGATCGGCTCCACGCCTGCCATCCTAGGAAGACGGTGCCGTGATGAACGGCGCCTTTTGTCGACGAGGAGCGAACGGCGTGAGGAGCTACGACCAGCTGTACATCGACGGAGCGTGGGTGAAGCCGGCGGGGAACGGAGACGCTCGAGGTCATCGACGCGACGACGGAAGCGGTGTTCGCCACGATCCCGGCAGGTACGCCGGCCGATATCGACCGCGCGGTCGCCGCGGCCAAGGCCGCCTTCGCAACCTGGTCGGAAGAGTCGGCTCCCGAGCGCGGCAAGCTCCTGCGACGCGTCGCCGAGGAGCTCGAAGCGCGCCGGGACGAGATCGCCGACGCGATCACGCACGAGGTCGGGATGCCGAAGGGTCAGTCGGCCGCGATCCAGGTCGGCACGGGCATCTCCGCGTTCTCGACCGCAGCGGAGCTTGCGTCGACCTTCGCGTTCGAAGACGACAGCGAGGGTCTCGTCGTCCGCGAGCCGGTCGGCGTCGTCGGCTGCATCACGCCCTGGAACTATCCGCTCAACCAGATCGGCGCGAAGGTCGCGTACGCGCTGGCTGCCGGTTGCACCGTCGTGCTGAAGCCGTCGGAGGTCGCGCCGGTCAACGCGTTCATGCTCGCGGAGATCATCCACGACGTCGGCTTCCCGGCCGGTGTCTTCAATCTCGTCTCCGGCGTCGGCCCGGTCGTGGGCGAGGCCTTGGCCTCGCATCCCGATGTCGACATGATCTCGTTCACCGGATCGACGCGTGCCGGGCAAGCGCGTGGCCGAGCTCGCGTCGCAGTCGATCAAGCGGGTCGCGCTGGAGCTCGGCGGCAAGTCTCCGAACGTGCTTCTCGACGATGCCGATTTCGCGACCGCGGTGAAGTCGGGTGTCGGGGCGGCCTACGCGAACTCGGGACAGACGTGCAGCGCGCTCACGCGCATGATCGTGCCGCGCTCGCGGCTCGCAGAGGTCGAGGACCTCGCACGCGCGGCCGCCGAGTCGTACACCGTGGGCGATCCCTTCGTGGACGGGACGCGTCTCGGACCGCTGATCTCCTCCACGCAACGCGACGCGTGTGCGCGGCTACATCCAGAAGGGCATCGACGAGGGCGCGACCCTCGTCACCGGCGGACCCGAAGCGCCCGAGTCGCTCGAGACCGGATACTTCGTCAAGCCGACGGTGTTCTCCAACGTGACGCGCGACATGACCATCGCGCAGGAGGAGATCTTCGGCCCGGTGCTCTCGATCATGCCGTACGACACCGAGGAGGAGGCCGTCGAGATCGCGAACGACACGCTCTACGGCCTGGCCGCGGCCGTATCGGGTAGTGACGATCGCGCGCAAAGGGTTGCGCGCAAGATCCGCGCCGGTCAGGTCCGCGTGAACGCAGGCCGGTTCGTCGGTGGCGCGCCGTTCGGTGGCTACAAGCAGTCGGGCCTCGGACGCGAGCACGGGAAGTACGGCCTCGAGGAGTTCCTCGAGGTCAAAGCCCTCTTCATCTGACCGGGAAGGACAGTGCCTCGCCTACGCCCCGGAGCGCGGCCGGTAGGTGCAGATCACCACTCCCGTGCCGGTGGTGACCGTGGAGTCCAGCTCGAACGGGCGCAGCGCACCGTCGTCGGGGAGGGAAGATTCGCTTGCCGCCCCCCGAGCATGACCGGCTCGATCATGAGCCGGAGCCCGTCGACCAGGCCCTCACGCAGGAGGGTGCGAACGAGCGTCGGTCTCATCATCGACAGGTCGCCGCCGTCGCGGTCGTGCAGCTCCCGGATTCGCGCGACGGCGTCGTGGCCGGGGGATGCGCGTGGTGTTGTTCCACGTCAGATCGTCGTCGCCCAATGTCATCGTCACGACGTACTTCTTGATTGCGTTCATCTGGTCGGCGAACTGGTCGCCCGCTCGCTCGGGCCACGCCGCAGCCATGGTCTGCCAGGTGCGCCGGCCGAAGAGCAGCGCCCCGGTCCGGCTCATCGCGTCGCCGATGAAACCGCCCATCACCTCCGGATCGAAGCACGGGTGCGACCAGCCGCCATGGGCGAAGCCGCCGTCGGTGTCCTCTTGTTCTCCGCCCGGCGCCTGCACCCCGCCGTCCAGGCTCATGAACTCACTGACCACGATGCGCACGGGCTCGCTCCTCTTCCTCGCTCGGAAACGTACGGCGATAGAGACCGTCTCATCGCTCCGGAATCATCGCGCC
>CAWAGX010000029.1:0-25100 GCA_963781425.1 uncultured Actinomycetes bacterium
CGCACAACAGCGATCGTTGGAACGGGGTCAGCTTGGCGTTACCGTGCAACAGCATCGGGCTCCTTGAGGTGAGAGTGGGTCGCACCCTCAAGTCTCAAGGAGCCCGTCCTGACGAACGTGGATGGGAACTACACCTAGCGCACCCCAGTCACGCTTGCTCGACGTCGTCCAGAGGAAAAGGCCACCGCTGATCGTGTAGAGCGCTCGATGCGCACGCCAAAAGGCGTGCTTGAACCATGCCGGCGGGAGCTTCGCCGGTCGAGTCACCTCGGTGTCCGCAGCACACTCCTTGCGTTCGCCCCGGAGCATGAATCCCACGCTGGGGAGGTGCCAGGGCCCAAAGTCCGTACGTTCCCCCTGGTCGGGCCGGCCAGCGGGCAGAGGACAATGTCAGCGCCGCCCGATCGCCGGCTGAGCGGCACTCGCGAGGCGCGACCCGGCCGCACATCGGGGGCGATCAGGCAACTATGATCACGACGTTGCCGAGCTTCCGTTCAGTGTCGACATATCGGTAGGCCTCGACGATGTCGTCAAGTGGATATGTCCGGTCGATACGGGTCGGAACTCGCCGGCTTGTATTCGCTCCCGCAGGTACCTCACGATCTGCTGGTCGTCCTCGGGCAGCGGGAAGAGCACATTCTGGCGTCCGACGACTCGGGTGGTCAGCGTGAGGAGTGGATTCCACGGGAACGGGCCGAAGTCTGTAGCGAGGAAGACCCCACTGGGCCGCAGCAGCGGCTTGCATCGAGCGAACGACGTCTTGCCGACGGCATCGAACACGACGTCGTAGGCGGCGTCATCGGCCGTGAAGTCCTCAGTCGTGTAGTCGATGACACGGTGGGCGCCAAGGCTCGCGACGAGCCCGACGTGTTCCCCGTGGCACACCGCGGTGACACAGGCTCCGAGACTCTTCGCGAGCTGCACCGCGGCGGAGCCGATGGCACCGGTCGCCCCATAGATGAGGACGTCGCTGCCGGCACCGATGTTGGCCGCCCGGATGTACGCGAGCGCGTAGTGCGAACCTTCGGTGCTCGGAGCGGCCTGCTCGAACGTCAACCCGGGATGGTCGCCACCGAGCCGTCTTCGGGAATCGTCATGTACTCGGGGTGCGCACCGAAGCTCCGCTCGTTGTAGCCGAAGACGCGGTCGCCGGGAGCGAACGACGTGACGCCGTCGCCGACCGCCTCCACCACGCCCGCAAACTCGGTCCCGAGCACCGTGAACCTCGGCCGGATGACGCCGGAGAAAGCGCGAATGATGAGCCGCTTCCCCGCCCGGTACCCACGGTCGGTGCGGTTCACCGTCGTCGCATGCACCTGCACGAGCAACTCGCCGCGACGCGGCCGAGGCTTCGGCACATCCGTGACCCAGACGGACTCCGGTGGCCCGTACCTGGTGCGAACCGCGGCCTTCACCACGAGCAAACTACCGGTGGTCCGGTTGCCGGGTCACGGAGACCGGGTCCCAGAACGCGCGTCGAGGCGATCGGTCCGCATCACTGAACGCCGGCTCGTCGTCTGGCAGCGTTGCGAGTTGCCTGAGCCCCGTCGAACGAGGGCCCGGCATCGCCTCCGTGGCGTCGCGCCTTCCCGCGCATCGGTGGCAGCGTCCCGAGAGAACCTGTTTCTCCGTGCGCGGCGCGGTGAACAGCCCGACGTCACTCGTTGCGATTCACGACCAACAGCGGGAGCGTTGCCGTCGCGAGCAGGTGATGCGCGACGCCGGCGCCGAGGTGGGGACGGTGTCGACGCCCACCGCCGACCACGAGCAGGCGCGCCGGGTGATCGGCGAGGTGCTGCTCGAGTCCCGACTCCACGCTGACGGGATCGGCGACAGCGACCGTTTCGACACCGTCGAGCCCGACGTCGCTGACGCGGTCGCGCATCGCGGCGAGATACACGTCGGGATCCCCAGGCGGTCCGTGCCGACGATCGAAGTGCTCCGGTCGTCGGAGGTCGGACAAGACGGGCTCGTACACGGTGACGATCCGCAGACAGCGGTGGAGCTGGAGAGCCCACGCGGCCGCGACGGCGAGTAGCGGCTCCGCGTTGCCGGTGCCGTCGACCGCGACAACAACGTCCGTGCCGCACGCTGCGGTCGACGCGTTCGAGCCCACGACGACGAGTGGACGCACGGCCCGTTCGATGAGCTGCGAGCCAACGGCGTGCGTGAGCGCGGCGACCGGCTTGGGCCGGTCGTGGCTCGCCAGGCACAACACGTTGCCTCCCTCGCCCGCGACGCCGAGTAGCACACCGACCGGGTCGGGATCGACGAGCACCTCGACGTCCTCGGCGCCGAGCCCGGCGCGCTTGGCGTCGTCGTGCACGTGGTCGTACGTCAATGCGAGCTCGGCGTCGCTGCGAGCAATGCCGACGACGCGAAGCCCCACGCCGGCATCACGCGTGAGCGCCGCTCCGATCGGGAGTGCGTCGGCGGCGAACGGTGATCCGTCGAGCGGGATAACCATGGTGTCGAACACGAAGCATCCTTTCCCCGTAGGTCACGGTTCTCGAGAGCAAATCAAACAGAGGTTCGTTGCGGTCAGCGGGTGAGGGCAAGCGCGAGATAAGCGAGGCCGGCCGCGAGAGCGACGAGTGCGGGCGCCGCTTCCTGGAGACGATCGCCAGACCGCAGGTGCGTAGTCAGCGCGCCGACAAGCAGCGCGGACATTCCTGACGCGGCGGCGACCCCGATTGGAGCCCACCTCAGTCCGGCGAGGACGCCGGCGGCGGCTAGGAGCTCGGCGAGGCCAATCAGCCGGTAGCGCGGCCACGGGATACCGAAGCGGCCGGCCGAAGCGAGCATCTTCGGGTGGGCTCCCAGCTTCGCGACGGCGGGCACGAGGCAGGCGACTGCGAGCAGAACCGACAAGGCGATGAACACGGATGACTCCTTCCGTCGTGGGCTGCCGGCGGCCCTTGACACGCCGGCTCGCCCACATCATAATCAGAGTTGTTATGAATCATCAAGAATGATGCATCCATCATGTCCGTCATGTTTGCTCGACACGGGAGTCGGCTCCTGCGGCCGCCCCTCCACACGAAAGGAAAGGTCATGCTCAAGTCACTCAGCACCTCCCTGATCTGGCAAGGCCTGCTCGCTCTCGGGGTCGGCATCGTCGCTCTCGCTTGGCCGGGGGTGACGGTCTTCGCCCTCGTCGTCCTGTTCGCCGCGTACGCCTTCATGTGGGCCGGTTTCGAAGCGGTGAGCGTGTTCAGGAGCCGCACCGCCGGCCCGGTCTTCGGGCACTTGGTCCTCGGACTCGTCGACCTGACCGCCGGTGTTGTCGCGCTCGCGTGGCCCGGGCCGACAGCTCTCGTCCTGGTGCTGCTCGTTGCCAGCTGGGCGATTGTCACCGGCGCTCTCGAGGTCTTCGCCGCCTTCGGTGCCGGCGAGGAGGCGGGCACGCGTGCCATGTTCATCATCGGTGGCCTCGTCTCCGTGGCGTTCGGCGTCGTGCTGTTCGCTCGCCCCGACATGGGCGCCGTCTCGCTGGCCCTGCTGTTCGGACTGTTCAACCTGATCGCCGGTAGCTGGATGCTCGTGCGTGGCATCGAGCTGCGCCGGACCGACGCGAAGGTGGACTCGCTGGCGGTGCCAACCCAGCAGAAGGTCGCCGCCTGAGCAGATCAGCCGTCCTCACCGCGGAACCGGCGGGCGCCCACCTGGGCGCCCGCCGCAACCACGCACGCAATTCGCGGTTCTGTAACATGCAATCAGGAGTGATCGATCCGCTCCAGAAGGAGAGCACGGTGGACACGGCGACAACGAACGGAGCGGCCCCTGCCAACCGGCTCGATCGCCGGAAGGCCCGCACCCGCCAGGCACTCGTCGACGCCGCCGCCCGGCTCATCGCCGAAGGCCGCGGAGAACGGGCCAGCATCCAAGAGATCACCGAAGCCGCCGACATCGGCTTCGGGTCCTTTTACAACCACTTTGCCAGCAAGGAAGAACTCTTCCAGACCGCGTCGGAGGAGGTACTCGAGCGCTGGGCGCAAATGATCGACGCCGCATGCGCGGGTCTCGACGACCCCGCCGAGGTGTTCGCGGTCTCGCTGCGGATCTCGGGCCGTCTCGCCTGGACCCACCCCGAAATCGCCGCCTTCATCACCGGCGCCGGCCTCGACCTTCTCGACGCCCCCCGCGGACTCGCCCCCCGCGCCCTGCGGGACATCCGAGCCGGCCAGGCCGCCGGTCGCTTCACCATCCCGGACGCCGAGATCGCGCTCAGCGGTGTCGCGGGCGGACTCCTCGGCCTCCTCCGACTCCACGCGCGCAACCCCGAACGGGTCACCGAAACCTCCGTTGACGAACTCACCGAGGCGTGCCTGCGCTTCCTCGGCCTCGCCGCAGCCCAGGCCCGGCGCCTCGCCCGACTCCGCCTCCCTGACGCACGGTGGTAGTGCGGGTCACGCCGAAGCGATAAAGGAGGAATGAGCGATGCCGGGATTGCCTGCCGCTTTGATGCGCCATCGCGCGCGACTGGACGAGATCGCCGAAGTGTTTGCGAGGTACGGCTTCGCGGCTTGGGTGCAGCGTGGAAGCGGACTGGTCAGCACCCGCGTCATGCAGGGGCTCGTCGACCGCCACGCCGATCCGCAGATCGTTTCGATGTCCGACGGCGAGCGCTTGCGGCGGGCATTGACCGAGTTGGGCACGACGTGGGTCAAGTTCGGCCAGATGTTGAGCCTGCGACCGGATGTCGTCGGTGACGACGTCGCCGAGGAGCTGGCGAAGCTGCAGGCGACGGTCGCGCCGGATCCTCCGGGCGTCGCGCAGGCGCTGGTTGAACGGGAGCTGGGCGCCGCGGTGTCCGACTTCTTCGACTCGTTCGACCCGGAGCCGATGGCGTCGGGGTCGGTCGCGCAGGTGCACCGGGCGACACTGGCCGACGGCACCGCGGTGGCGGTGAAGGTGCTTCACGACGGCGTGGAGCACCGCGTGCTCGCGGATCTCGAGCTCATGGAAGCGATCGCGGCGTATCTCGAAAACGAGGACCCCGGGATCGCGCAGCTGCGGCCCACAGTGATCGTCTCGGAGTTCTCGCAGATGCTCCACGATGCAATCGATTTGTCGCAGGAGCTGCAGAATCTCCAGCGCTTCACACTGAACTTCGCCCACGAGCCCGACATCGTCATCCCGAGGCCGTATCCGGAACTGTCGCGGCGGCGTGTGCTCACGATGACCCTGATCTCGGGCGCACACTTCGCCGATCGTGCGAGCGTCGAAGCGACAGGGTGGGACGTCGATGCGCTTGTACGACGCGCCGCCGAGATCTACCTCGAGATGATCTTCCGCGATTCGCTCTATCACGCCGACCCACAACCGGGGAACCTCCTGATACCCGACGGGACACACATCGCGATCCTCGACTTCGGGGACGTCGGCCGCATCTCTTCGATGCGCAAACGCCAACTCGAGGATCTGGTGATCGCGGCGGGAACCAACGACGTCGACGGCTTCATCGACGTCGTCGTCGAGATCACCACGCCGCCGCCGACCGTCGACATGAACAAGCTGCGATCGCAGATCGACGTGTGGCTGAACCGCTACCTCCTCATCGGTGTCGGCCATCTCGACATGGCTGCGATCGTCAACACGGGCATGGAGCTGCTGCACGACAACGGCCTCGTGTTGCCGGCCGACCTGTCACTGCTGTTCCGGGTCATGCTGCAACTCCAGGGACTCGGTCGCGAGCTCGACACCGAAGTCCGAGTCGCGGAGTTGCTCCAGCCGTACATGAAGAAGTTGCTGGCCGAGCGGTTCGACCCGCGGCGTGTCGCCCGCCACGCGGGCCGAACGATTCGAGGCTGGGACCGTCTGGCTGCATCCCTGCCCGGCGACATCGAGGAGATCGTCCAGCAGATCCGCGCCGGTCGGCTCGCCATCGACTTCCGAGTCCACGATGCCGATGGCGCGGTCGATCATCTCGTGGACGGCCTCGTCGCGTCCGCGTCCGTGCTCGCGTCCGCCCAGCTGTTCTCGCGTCGCACCGGCCCGACCGTCGGACCGATTTCGATGCCGGGGCTGGTCGCAGCCGGCGTCGGCGTGTTCACCTGGCAACGACTCGTCCGACGCCGACGCGAGCACAAGACGTGGGTCAGCCGCGCCCGCGAGCTCGGTGAATTGCGACGACACGCCGGCGACGTCTCCTGAGGCGTCGCGTGGCATCGGACTCGCCTCCTGTCCGCGCGGGTCGTGGCGACGGTGGCGTTGATCGGCTACCTCGCGTTGGCGGTCGAGTTGCTTGTCTCGCTCGCCGACGATCCGGTGCTCGGGCTGCTTGCTTTGGTGGCGGTGGGCGTCGGCGTCCCCTTGACCTGGATCGGCGCGACCCGCCCGCGCTGGCGGGGCCGGATTGCCGGACTCGCCGCCCTCGGGGTGGTGGGCGGCGTCGCAGCGTTGGTGGCGTCCGGACGGAGCGCGAGCGAGTTGGTGGTCGTCGTGGCGACGATCGGGATCACGAGTGCCGCGGGCAGGTGGGCGTTGCGCCAGGAGATCCGATCCGCCGTCGCCCGCCGGTGGAATCCGGCGACGCGCGCGCGGCACGGTGTGCTGCTCATGAACGCGAAGTCGGGGGGCGGCAAGGTCGAGCGGTTCGACCTCTGGGCTGAGTGTGTACGTCGGGGCATCGAGCCGGTCCTGCTCGCTCCCGGTGATGATCTGCGCGCGCTTGCCGAGGATGCGGTCGCTCGCGGCGCCGATGTGATCGGGATGGCCGGCGGGGATGGCTCGCAAGCCGTCGTCGCCGCCGTCGCAGCTGCGCACGACCTCCCGTTCGTCTGTGTGCCCGCGGGTACGCGCAATCATCTCGCGCTCGATCTCGGCGTCGACCGCGATGACGTCGTCGGAGCACTCGACGCCTACGGCGATGCGCGCCAGGCCCGTATCGACCTGGCCGAGGTCAACGGGCGGGTGTTCGTCAACAACGTGTCGCTCGGGGTCTACGCCCGGATCGTGGCGTCGGACGAGTATCGGGACGCCAAGCTGCGAACGGCGGCCAAGATGCTGCCGACCTTGCTCGGACCCGACGCCCCGCCCTCGGGTCTGCACACGCGCATGCCGAGCGGCGCGGTCGTCGAGAACCCCCAAATCGTCATCGTCTCGAACGACCCGTACCGCCTGAAGAGCCTCGCCGGGTTTGGGACGCGCGCCCGCCTCGATCGCGGTGTGCTCGGCGCGGCCGTGCTGCTCCTCATGAGTCCCAACGACGTGACGCGCTTCGTCGCTGCCGAAGCGGCGGGTCAGCTCGACCAGTTCCCCGCCTGGCAGACCACGCAGCTCCCGGAGTTCGAGGTGACCGCCGACGGCGTGGTGGCGGCGGGCGTGGACGGCGAAGCAGTCGAACTGACCCCACCGCTGCGCTTCGCCACGCGTCCGCGCGCCTTGACGGTGCGCATTCCCGCCCATCACCTCGGCCTCTCACCCGCAGCGCTGCGGCCGGGCTGGGGCCGATCGACGTTCCTCGGGTTGGCCCGGATTGTCAGCGGACGACCGAGCGGGCTGGTCGCAGACGACGGCCCGTCCTGACAGGGCACACACCCATTATCACAACAGGGGACCTCGACCCTGGACGCCCAGAGACCTGAGGGCGAGCATAAGGCGGGCAGGTGCGCACACCTGTGTGCGGACTTGCGCCACGACGTCCGGAATCCGAGATTCCCGTCTGCATGAGCTCGTGGTGGAGTGGATGGCGGTACGGACAGAACGGCATTGGGACCTCCCTGGCCGCGCACCGCACATGCACCACAAGGGAACGCCAAACGCGGTCAACCACGGTCACGCACGCGCAGGCCGAGACGGGCAGTGACCTGCTGAACAACACGAAGAGGCTGATCAGCGAGTTGAGTCGAAGTACGTTCGCAACGTATGTGTCGGCGGTTCGAGTCCGCTCACCTCCACGCGAAGGCCCAGGTCAGCGGCCATTTCGCAGTCGCCGCGGTCGTCGCGCGTCGGTTGTAGGTACGCCGAGAATGCGCAGGCGGATCGTCGTGTCGTGCATGCGGGTGATCGCTACGTCTCGTGCGTACGGGCGCGGGCACGTCGGGAGGAGACGACGCAGATCGCTCGCGGAGATCGCAGGAAGACTGTCGGTCCTCGGATCAGGCGGCCAGGTTGTGAGCGAGGACGTGAGGGGCGAGTCCGTCGAGCTTTGACTACGCGCCGGCGGCGACGAGGATGAGGTCGGTCGTGAAGCCGGCGAAGAGTCCGATGACGATGCCCCATGTCGCGAGCTCTTTGTGGCCCAGCTTGCGGGCGACACCGAGGAGTTCGATCACGACGTAAAGGATGGAACCCGCTGCGAGGGCGAGGCAGGCCATGAAGATGGTGTCGTTCACGAACGACTCGCCGATGAGCGTCCCGAGAAGGGTGGGTCCACCGCCGATGAGCCCGAGCACCAGGAGGAACGACCACGAGGGCGTTTCGCCCTCTGCCGCCATGGGGGCGACAATGCCGAAGCCCTCGGTCGCGTTGTGGAGGCCGAATCCGATGATGAGCAGCAACGCCAGGCTGATCTCGCCGGCCGCGGCCGACTGCCCGATTGCGAGGCCCTCGGAGAAGTTATGGAAGCCGATCCCGAGCGCGATGAAGAACGCCAGCCGCTGGGCTTCGGTGAGGCGAGCGACCGGTCCCGCGGTCATTTCCTTGATCGACGCGGCGCCCGGGCCGCTCGTCCGCCGCCGGCATAGCCACCGGTCGTAGTAGACGAGGCTGAGGAGACCGACGGCGATGGCGCCGAAGAACAGCGCGGCGAGGCCGATGAACCGCCACCAGGAGGCACCGTGGTCGTTGGCATTGGTCAGCGCGGTCTCGACCGTGTCGAAGGCGCCGGCCAGAACGTCCCAGAACAGGAACAGCAGGATGCCCACGGCGACCGCGTTCAGGAACGCCTTCAGCGCGAGCGAGGGGTTCCGGACCCGTCCGATCGGCAACCCGAGGAAGATGGTGAATCCGGCAATGGCGCCCAGGAGTAGGACTTCGCCATCGGACATCTTGGGAGCGGCTCCTTCCTGACCGAATCGAGCTTGGCGGCGCACCCTAGTTAGGTACACCGAACCTTGCAACGAGTCGTCGGGCGCCGCGGCGGGTCGGAACGGCTTAGACCGTGGTGTAGAAGATCATCGCGATCCCGAAGGCGAGGCTGTAGATCGCGAATGGCGTGAGCGTCCGGGTGGCGAAGTAGCGGGTCAGGAAGCGCACCGAGAGGCAGGCGGCGATCCCGGCAGCGATGCTGCCGACGAGGACCTGGCCCCGCACGTGGTCGCCGTTGTGGCCGAGGAGATCGGGGAGCCTCATCTCCTTCCCCGTCTTGCTGGCGCTCCTCGGCGCAACCGCGTGGGTGGTGACCGGAAGGGCGCTGCGACCGGTCGAGTCGATCCGGCGACAGGTGGAGCGCATAGGTGCCGAAGACCTGCACCGGCGCGTCCCCGAGCCGACGGCTCACGACGAGATCGGTCGGCTCGCCCAGACGATGAACGCGATGCTGTCGCGGCTGGAGGACTCGCAGGATCGACAACGACGCTTCGTCGAGGACGCAAGCCACGAGCTGCGCAGCCCACTCACCGGCATGCGTGCCGAGCTCGAACTCGAGCTCGAACGATCGCCCGGGGACTCCCGACAGGAGACCACGCGTGAGCTTCTGGCCGACACGGTCCGCCTCCAGCGACTCGTCGAAGACCTCCTGACCATCGCGGTCGCCGACGCGTCGACGCTAGACGCCGCCCATCGCCAGGCCATCGACCTGGACGAGATCGTCCTCGCCGAGTCCCGCCGGCTCCGCGCGCACACGACCCTCGAGGTGGACACCTCGCAGGTTTCGGGCGCGCAGTACGAGGTCAACGCCGACCAGTTCGTGCGTGTGATCAGGAACCTGCTCGACAATGCCGCGTCGCACGCGGACTCCGCGGTCAAGGTCGCGCTCCAGGAGACGGCGACCGCGGTCCGGCTCGTGGTGAGTGACGACGGGCCGGGCGTTCCCGCGGACGCCCGCGAGCGGATCTTCGAACGGTTCGCACGCGTCGACGACGCGCGGGCACGGGACAATGGCGGCACCGGTTTGGGGCTGGCGATCGTTCGCGAGGTCATCGCGGCCCATGGCGGCACTGTCACGGTCGACGACTCACCGGGCGCCACCTTCACTGTCGTCCTCCCCCTGAACGGCGCAGTACCGACGGATTTCAGGACCGATTAAGGAGACTCCGGCACAGTCGCCTGGTGCAGGGACAGGTGCGGTACCGCTTCCCGACGACTGCGTTCGTCGCCGCGAGCGTCGGCCTCCTCGGTTGCGCGCTCGCGCTGCAGCTCGTGTTCTTCGCGAACGGCGGTCACAGCGCACTGAGCGACCTTCCTCGGGTGTTGCTGCATCGCGGGATCACACCGGCGACACCGCCGTACCTCGTCAAACCGCTGGAATACCCAGTGCTGTCCGGCCTGATGCTCTACGGCGCCGACTTGGTCTGGCCGAGCGCGCTCGGCGCGTTCCTCGTGACCGCACTCGCGTCCGCGGCGTGCTGCGTGTACCTCACGATCCGCTTTGCACGCCGCTTCGGATCGCGTGCGTGGCGGTGGGCGCTCGCAGTCCCGGTCCTGCTCTACGCATTCCAGAACTGGGACGTCTTCGCCATCGTGGCGCTCGTGCTCGGCTTGTTGGCCTTCGAGCAACGACACAACCGCACCGCGGGCATCGCTCTGGGAATCGGTGCGGGTATCAAGCTCTTCCCGCTCGTTGTCGTGCCCGTGCTCGTCGCCATCCGGTGGCGCGAGGGCCGACGCGACGAAGCCCGCCGCTTGTTCGTAGGGGCCACGGCCACCTTCCTCGCCGTGAACGTGCCGATCGCAGTGTTCACGCCCCACCGTTGGTGGTGGACGTACCAGTTCCAGTCGCATCGCCAGGCGACATGGGGGAGCGCGTGGCACTACGTCCTCCAAACGCTGCAACTTCCCGTAGACGGCGTCGCCGGCGCGCAGTTCGCAAACGTCGTCTCGGCGTGTGCACTGCTCGCGGGACTGGTCTGGCTCGTCTGGCGCGTCCTGCGGAACGACATCGGACCATTCGCGGCAGCCGCCGCGGCGGTCGCGATCTTCATCTTGTCGAACAAGGTCTACTCGCCCACCTACGACGTCTGGCTCGTCGCCTTCTTCGTCATGGTGCCCTTCAGCCGCCGGCTCTGGTTGGCGTTCTGCGCCGTCGACCTCGCGGTCTTCATCACGGTCTACGGCTATTTCCACGGCCTCACCAGCGCCGCCGTGGTGGCGACCGTCCTGCCCGGGTTCGTCGTGATCCGCACCGCGACCCTCATCGCGATGATCGTCCGTTCGACACGGGCCCCATCCACCCGAGCACGCCACCGGTTGTCGGCACCGCCGACCCTCCCCGTAGGAGAGCCAGCGAGATGACGAGCACCACGACCGGATGCGTCGCCCGGACGACGTTGAACAAGGTTCCGGAGGTCACGATCTTCTTCTGGATCATCAAGATCCTGGCGACGACGGTCGGCGAGACCGCCGCCGACAACCTGGCGACCAACCTCGGTCTGGGGTTGACCGGCACGACATGGGTGATGAGCGCAGTGCTCGTCGTCGTGCTGTTCTTCCAGTTCCGCCTGCGTCGGTACGTGCCCCTCGTGTACTGGCTCGCCGTGGTGCTGCTCAGCATCGTCGGCACGCTCATCCCCGACAACCTCACCGACAAGTACAACGTCGCGCTCGCGACGACGACCACCATCTTCGCCATCACGCTCGCGATCGTGTTCCTCGCGTGGTACCTGAGCGAACGGACGCTCTCGATCCACACCATCTTCACGACGCGACGTGAGGCGTTCTACTGGCTCGCGATCCTCTTCACCTTCGCGTTCGGCACCGCCGCCGGTGACTACCTCGCCGAGACGCTGAACCTCGGCTACTGGAAGTCGGCCGTCCTGTTCGGGGGTGCCATCGCGCTGATCACCTTCGCGTGGCGGTACCTGCACCTCAACGCCGTCCTGCCTTCTGGCTCGCCTACATCCTCACCCGCCCGCTCGGCGCCTCACTGGGCGACTACCTGTCACAGCCCAAGGCCGACGGTGGGCTGGGCCTCGGGACGAACACCACGACGTTCCTCTCCCTCGCCGCGATCCTCGCGGTGGTGGTGTACTTGACCGTCACCAAGCGCGACCAGGCTCCCCCGGCCACCGTCGTGCTCGAAACAAGCGCCTGATGGGCTCGACGACTGTGCACGAGCCGGGAGGCTGACAATCAATCTCGCAGTGACCCTCGCACTCAGCCTCGACCCGAAGTCGATCCTCGACTCGCTCAGCCCCTACGGCGAGATCGGCCTCATGCTCATCATCTTCGCCGAGACCGGTCTCCTGGTTGGCTTCTTCCTGCCCGGTGACTCGTTGATGTTCACGGCTGGGTTGCTCGCGAGCCAGGGCTCGTTGAACCTCGCCCTCGTCCTCGTCGGCTGTTTCGTCGCCGCGGTCGTCGGCGACCAGGTCGGCTTCACCATCGGCGAGATCCTCGGCCCCCGCGTCGGTCGCAACCCGAACGCAAGGTTCATCAAACCCGCCTACATCGAACGGACCCACACGTTCTTCGACCGGCACGGGCCCAAGACGATCGTGCTCGCGAGGTTCGTGCCCATCGTCCGCACGTTCGCGCCCGTCGTCGCCGGCGTCGCGCGCATGCGGCGGACTGTGTTCACCCGCTACAACGTCGTCGGCGCCGGCCTGTGGGTTGCGATTGCGACTCTGCTGGGCTACCTGCTCGCCGACCTCATCGGCGACTCGATCGACACGTACATCCTGCCCATCATCGGGCTCATCGTGACCATCTCGCTCGTGCCGCCGTTGCTCGAGTGGAGGAGACATCGCCGCTCGGCGCCGACCGACGATCCACGGGAGCGTTAGTCGAGCGCCGACTCGCGCTGGCGTTCCTCGCGCGCCCCACCCCGAGACACCCGGTGGTGGACTCGCTCGCGTGCCTCTGCCTCGGCCTGCTCGCGGTCGGCGTGGCGGGATCGGCGTGGCCGTCGGTCACGACCCGAACCGTGCCCGATTGGTTGCTGCGCCACCTCGGGGCGGTCGTGCGACCCGGCGACGTCGTCGCGCTCCGACTGGGCGGACGGCTCCGTCTCCTCGAGTGGACGCTCGGCGTGCAACAGGGACGGACGTACCGCGTCGACCAGCTCAACGGCGTCCCTGACGCGGCCGCGCTCCACCTCGATGGGCAGGGATCGAGCAACGCCGACGCCCGACGGTGTGGTTCCTCGACTGGAAGGAACCTCATCTCGCCCCGGTCGAAGGCCCGCGCTGCGCGCCCGATTGGCGCGTCGCCGGCGCGCCTGTCGTGGGTACTCGCCTCCGCTTCGTCGGCTCGGGCGGTTCCCTGAGCACACGCCGGCGTCGGCGCCGCTTCAGGTGCGCTTCAGGATCCGCAGTCAGGGTGAGCGTCACATGGCGACGCCATCCCTGCCCGTAGCCGCCGAAACGCAACGCGAAGAACGTCGTCACGACTGGCGGCGCGTCGCGCTCGGCACGGCGCTCGCGTTCGCGGTTCCGCTCCTGCTCGTCTCGCTCGCGGGCATGCTCGTCCGGGAGCTCAGCGGTGCCGACGGCTCGAACGCCGTCGACGCCCACGTCCTCGACTGGATGATCGACCGCTCCGAGGATCTCACGGACGTCATGCGGGCTGTGACGTCACTTGGCGGCACGCTCGTCCTCGTACCCCTAACCGTCGTCGGGGTGGTGCTGCTCTCCTCGATGCGACGCTTTGGCTCGCCGGCTACCTCGCCACGGTCATCATCGGCGCGTCGTGGCTCAGCTCCACGGCCAAGGCCATCGTCGGGCGACCGCGGCCGCCGGTGGACGTGCGCCTCACGGGAGTCGGCGGCTCGGCGTTTCCGTCGGGTCACTCAACCCAGGCCGCGGCGACCTACCTCGCGGTGGCCATCGTCGTCGGTGTCGTGGTCACCTCTCCGACGTTGCGGCGGGTGCTCCGCGTCGTGTGCGCGACCATCGTGGTCGCGGTGGGCATCTCGCGCATATACCTCGGCGTGCACTGGTTCAGCGACGTCATCGCCGGCTGGCTCGCCGGGCCCGCCTTGGGCGCTCGGTGCCGCGGCGGCGTTCCGGCCTCTCGGCACCCGCGGCGCAGCCCCGAGCGAGGTGCCGGGCTGACCCGGCCCGCCGGACACGGGTCAGGGCGTCGCCACGCCGGTGGTGGGTATCGTCGTCGACGCACCCTTGTCGGGCCGGTCGTTCGCTTCCGGCTGGTCGTTTGCGCCCGCCGCGTCGTTCGTCTCGTTCGCGTCGGCGTTGTCGTCGGCGTCCGCCGCGTCGTTCGTCTCGTTCGCGTCGGCGTTGTCGTCGGCGTCCGCCGCGTCGTTCGTCTCGTTCTCGTCGGCCTTGTCGTTGGCGTCGTTGGCGTCCGCCGCGTCGTTCGTTTCGTTCCCGTCGGCCTTGTCGCTTGTGCCCGATGCGCCCGACTGCGATGTCGTGGCCCCGCCGCCGGATGTCGTCGACGTGGTGGAACCCGCCGATCCTGAAGTCGGCGTCGGCATTCTTCGCGGCCGAGCTCGACGGCCAGCGGAAGTGATCGCCTCCATCGACGCCCACCGGGACCGGTTTGGGGTCGAGCCGATCTGCAGAGCCCTGCAGTTCGCCCCGCGGACCTATTGGGCGGCAAAGGCGCGACCGCCGTGTGCTCGGGCACGTCGCGACGAGGTCCTGAAGCCGGAGATCGTACGGGTCCACGCCGAGAACTTCGGGGTCTACCGGGCGGACAAGGTGTGGGCCCAGCTCAACCGCGAAGGCACCGAGTGGCACGTTGCACGATCGAGCGGCTGATGCGACAGCTCGGCCTACGAGGCGCGGTGCGCGGGAAAGCCGAAGCGCACGACGATCGCTGACGAGACCGCCGAACGGCCTCGTGATCGGGTGGATCGGAACTTCACCGCGGCGGCACCGAACCGGCTGTGGGTCGCGGACCTGACCTACGTGCGGACCTGGTCGGGGTTCGTCTACGTCGCGTTCATCACCGACGTCTACTCCCGGATGATCGTCGGTTGGCAAGCCTCACGGTCGCTGCGGACCGATCTCGCGCTCGACGCGCTCGAGCAAGCGCTCTGGTCACGTCAACGAGCCGGCGCGGACCTCGCTGGACTCGTCCATCACAGCGACAGGGGCGTGCAATATCTCGCGATTCGCTACACCGAACGCCTCGCCGCCAACGAGATCGTGAACTCCGTCGGCTCGCGGGGTGACAGCTACGACAACGCGCTCGCCGAGAGCATCAACGGGCTCTACAAGACCGAACTCGTCCGCAACAAAGGCCCCTGGCGGGGCCTCGACGACCTCGAGCTCGCCACCCTCGAATGGGTCGACTGGTTCAACCACCGCCGCCTCTTCGAAGATCGCGGTCGCATTCCCCCCGCCGAGTTCGAAGCAATGTTCTACCGTCACGTGAACTCACGCCGCGAGGCTGAGACTCACACCCCGCGAGTCTGCATAGAACCCGGTGCGGGAATCGATGAGGTGGTGCCACATGGTGTCGTCGCGCATCCATGCGCGCTTGGTTCGCCACGTCGATGCGACGCCCCCCTTGGTGAGGGCAAGCGTGTCGATGACCCGGTCGGGTTCGAGTGGGTCGGCGACGGCGACGACCCAGCCGTGCCGCTCGGGTGCTTCGCCGTCGGCGCGGAGGTCTCCGCCGACACTGACGAGTGCTCCTGCGGCACCATTTCCGAGCAGGAAGTCGACCACTATGTCGGCGCCGAGGCCTTTACCGATTCCGCCTGGATCGATTTCGATGCCGGGTTGTAGCTGCACGCTGCGGACGATGGGGTCGAGCCGGATCGCGTTGGACTACCGGCGGCCGGGGCCGCGGGTGGAGTGGGCCCGGGTGGAGTGGGAGTGACGGATCGTCGGCGGCCGATGAGCTCGAAGCTGCGGTCGTAGCCGGCGTCGCGCAGCTCTGGTAGCAGCGTTGGGTCGAAGACTCCGCCGGTCATGGCGACTCGACCGCACGTTCGACGAGGGCGTAGGTCTCGGCCGAGACGACGACGGGTATGCCGGGCCACGCGTTGAGCCGACTCAGTTCGCTGTCGGAGCGGAATCGGCTCCATCGCGCCTCGACTTCGTGGAGGCGTTCCCCGGCGCGTTCCGCGAGTCTCGCGTTTCCATCGGTGATGACGAGGTGGGCGGTGGTGCCCATCACCTCGCTGCGTTCCTCCGTGCTCATATGGGGAGGAGTGAACCACCCTGAGGTGAAGCGCGTCGGCGGGTCGCGATGAAGGTCCCGTGAAGCTCAGCGGCGTGCGTCATCAGCCGAGGCGGTCGGGAGCGTCAGTGTGAAGGTCGACCCGCGGCCTGGACCGGGGGAGGACGCGCGCACGTCGCCGTGGTGTGCGTGGGCGAGTCCACGCGCGATCGTCAAACCGATCCCGCTTCCTCCGGTTGGCCGGCCGGGCCCGGGGACCCGGTAGAAGCGGTCGAAGACGAGCTCGAGGTCCCCCGCCGCGAGGCCGACGCCCGTGTCGGCCACCGCGACGCGAGCGACGTCTCCGTCACGGCCCGCGGTGACGGTGACGCGACCGCCCTCCGGGGTGTAGGTGAGCGCGTTGCCGCACAGGTTGGTCAGCACCTGCATGATCCGGTCCGGGTCGACTTCGACCGGAAGCGACGGGGCCGCCCGGACCTCGAGTTCGACGTGGTTGTCCTCGTACTGGGGTCGGAGCCGGTTGGCACACGCCTCCGCGAGCTCACCCAGATCGACCCGTTGGAGGTCGAGCACGATTGCGCCCTCTTCCGCCCGCGACAGCTCCGAGAGATCGGAGGCCAGGCGCTGCAGGCGCGTGGCCTCCTCGGCCAGCGACGTCAACACCTCTTCGTCCGGTTCGAACACCTCGTCGAGCATGCCCTCGACAAGGCCCTCGATGGTGGTGAGCGGTGTGCGCATCTCGTGCGCGACCTCGCCGATCAGACGGGCCCGGCGCCGTTCGGTGGTCTGGAGCTGCACTGCGAGCAGGTTCACGTCGCGCGCGAGCTCAGCGAGCTCCAGCTCCGCGGGCTCCTCTACCGGTTCGTCGTAATGGCCGGCCGCGAGCCGGCGCGTCGCACTGCGCACCTGTCGCACAGGACGGAGGATCTTGCGGGCCACCAGCACCGACACGATCGCAGCGGCGGCAAAGCTCGCGGCCAGCGCATACGGCAGCGATGATCGGAGGGCGCTGACGAAGACGGAATGCCCCTCGGCCTCACGCTCCTCCGCTCCCTCGTGCGCGGTCGCGGTGGCCCGAAACTCGTTGTCGAACTGCGCCGGCGCCACCAGACTCACGGTGACCCAGAGCGCACTGATCACGACCAACGCGACCAGCGCGTAGGAGGCGAAGAGACGCACGTCGAGGCGACGCCACAGCCGCTTCATAGTCTCGAAGCCAAGAACTTGTATCCGACGCCGCGCACCGTGCCGATGATCTCGGGTGACTCTGCGTTGTCGCCGAGGGCCTTACGGATGCTGCGGATGTGCACATCGACGACGCGCTCGTCGCCGAAGAAGTCGTATCCCCAGACCCGCTCGAGCAACTGGCGGCGCGTGAGCACACGACCGGAAGTGCGAGCGAGCGCGACGAGCAGATCGAACTCGAGCGCGCTCAGCTCGACGGGCTCACCATTTCGCTCAACCTCGCGGGCGTCGACGTCGATCACGAGCTGCGCGAACTCGAGCCGCTCGGAGGTTGCGGCCGCCTGGACCACCCCCCGCCGCAGCACCGTCTTGACGCGGGCAACAAGCTCGCGAGGGCTGAAGGGCTTCGTCACATAGTCGTCGGCGCCGACCGACAACCCGACGAGCTTGTCGACCTCCTCCGAACGCGCGGTGAGCAGAATCACCGGCACCTCCGATCGGGTGCGGAGTCGACGGAGCACCTCGAGCCCGTCGATCCCAGGCATCATCACGTCCAAGACCACCAGATCGGGATGCCAATCCTGCTCGACCCGGATCGCGGTTTCACCGTCTCGCGCCTCGGCGACCTCGTACCCGTCGTTCTCCAGGTAGCCGCGTACGACGGAACGAATCCGATCTTCGTCATCGACGACAAGCACGCGCTTGGGCATCGTCGAAGCGTATGAGGAGGTGCCACGCCGGGCACGGAGTGCGAACCCGCCCAGGCTGAGCCTTCACGGGAGCTTCACGGATGCCGCTCGGGGGCCTTCATCGGCACGGCGTTGTCTGTGTACATCAGCAAACCGGCTCGGCCGAGCCGCCCCGCGAAGGAGGAACGATGCAGCGACGAACCGCAGTAGCCGCGGCATCCGCCATCTCGATGAGCCTGCTCTCGGGCGTCGTGTTCGTCGGCGCTCACCTCGGCGCCCTCGGGTTCGGGTCTTCCGGGGTTGCTCCCACAGCGACGACCCCCGCAGCCGTGACCGCCCCAGCCCCGGTCGCGAACCAGAATCAGCCGACCACCACGGCGAACGTCTCCAGCGCCCCAGTCGACACGAGGGAGCACGACGACGCGGAGCACTCCGCGTCCCAGGTGCCGGCCACGTCGGACTTCCAATCGAACCCACGAAGCGGAGCACACGATGACTGACCCCAACGACCTCGAACGCGCGGAGCGCATCCGTCGGCTGCAGGAGCGGCGCGCTGCGTCGGCCCGGACCGCGAATCGGCCGGTCGCGACCACCACGACCGTGAATACCGACTCGGCCGCATCACCGCGGACGTCGTCGGCGTCCGGACACACTCCGAAGCGAGCTCGGCGCCGGCACCCCGCCGCCGCGTCGCGCTGGCTCCTCGGCGGGCTGAGTGTCGCGTCGTTCCTCGCGATCGGTGGAACGGTCGCCGCGGCTAACCAGGCCAACACGACCACCGCGACCAACCAGACCAATGTGTCCACCGCTCAGCCCGCGGGCACCGCGGCCACGGGAGCCACCGCGACGCCCGCAGCGCAGCCGGCGACCGCGGCAACGCCGGGGTTGTCGGCGACGCAGAAAGCAACGGTCGGTTCGACGACCCCGAGGGTCGCGCACACGACCACCCGTGGCAGCTGAGCTGGGCGCTTTAGGCTCGACACCCATGCGGTCGCACACGTGGTGGTACATGGCCCGTGCCGGCGGGATCGTCTCATGGGCACTCGCCACCCTCGCCGTCATCGGCGGGCTTCAACTCTCGACCCGACTGCTGCGCAAGCCCGCACCGGCGTGGACCCTCGACATCCACCGCTTCGTCGGGGGCCTGTCAGTGGTGTTCCTCGGCGTTCACCTCCTCGGCCTCGCGCTCGACCGGTTCATCGGCTTCGGGCCGGTCGACTTCCTCGTCCCGTTCGCATCCAACTACAAGCCCGCGGCCGTCGCCCTCGGCGTCGTCGCGATGTACCTGCTCCTCGCGGTCGAGATCACCTCGCTCATGATGCGGCGCATTCCGCGCCACCGATGGCACGCCGTTCACCTCACCAGCTACGTCGTCTTCGTCATCGCAACCGTGCACGGACTCACAGCCGGCACCGACCGCCACAACGCGCTCTTCCAGTGGGCCTGCCTGATCAGTGCAGCCGTCGTCCTCACCATGACGCTCGTACGGGTGTGGGCCCCGCGCCGCGCAGCCCGGGCCAACGCCGACGACTCCGGCGCTCCGAACTGACCTGCCACGGCGAATGGTCGCACTGCAGCGTGTGTGAATGCGCCTGAGGCACCGCGCCAAACTGCGCGCTGGCACGAGTTCCGACTTCGAGCGCGCGACGTGTCCGAGGCTCCGCCCACGTCAGGCTGCGGGCAATGGGCTCGATGCAGTCAGCGGGTCAGATCGGCGACCTCGGGGAGCGGCGCGACCGCGGCGGCAGGGAGTTCGACGGTCACCGCGAGTCCGCCCGCGGGGAGCGCTTCCGCGTGGACGCGGCCTCGGTGCGCGCTCACGACGGCGGCGACGATCGAGAGTCCGAGCCCGATCGGGATGAGATCCTCGGGGCGATGAAGGACGTGCAGGTCAGCGGTCTGGGTGCTGCCCGCCATCTCCAAGGCGACCTGTACGAGGTGCGGGTGGATGGGCGCCAGGGCACGTATCGGGTGCTGTTCGCCACTGAAGGTGCCCGCAGCCAGGTCCTGCTCGGACTGTCTGCGTTCTCGAAGAAGAGCCAGAAGACCCCGCCTGGGGAGATCGCCCTCGCCGAACGGCGACTGCGGGACTGGCGGGGACGAGCCAGTCCACGTCGGCCGCGGCGGTAACTCAAGTATCGGTGAGACCGTACGCTCGTGGAGCTCGGCGCGTCGGGTGCTCCCGGCGGGCGCGCCTTCTTCCTCCATGTCCACCAGGTGCCGAACATGGGTGGCGAAGCAGGCGAGCACCTTGTCCGGGTGCTTCCCCATGAGCGATGCAGCGTCCTCAAGGTCCCGCCGCGCGTCTCGAAGGCGACCCGCCTCGAAGGCCGCGAAAGCGCCGCACAACACCGGCGCCGCGTTCCAGGCCGCGTCGCCTGATCGAGCGATCTCGTCCCGGCTCTCCAACCAAGCCGTCGGCAAGGGCGAACTCGCCAATCATCGCGAACAACGCGGCGAGCGCGAGCTTCGGATAGCTCTGGTGGCCGTCGACCGTCGTCGCAACGCCGAGCCGGTTCACCGCAGCGCGCAGGAGCCCGACCGCGTCCACGAGGCGGCCTTCGCGCCACCCGATCACGCCGAGTGTCGTCAGCGCGGACGAGAGCTCGTCGTCGCCCGTTTCCCGTCCGGCGAGGACGGCCTCGGCACGTGCGCGGTCCGTCGCCCGCATCGTGTCCGGCCACGAGACCGGCCAGATCGGCGAAGTCGTCAGCCGGCGAGCCATCGTCGAGCGAACTGCTGAGCAGGGATGCATCGAGGACTGCGACCATGCCCGCAGTCTGCGCCCACGGCTGCGATGTTCGTCAGGGCCGTTCGAGACAAATGCTTGCCGGATCGAGCCACGGCTGCGACACTTGCCTCGACTGCAGGTCTTCCAAACCGGCATTCGAGCACAATCGGAAGCAGTTGGCCTGTGCACATGGCCCTAAGCGCTCGTGGTGCGTCGCACACCGAGGACAGAGAGGGGGCCGTCGATGCCGGACGCGGTGGGAACGGGCGTTGCCGGAGTGCGCCTCGACGCGGGCGACCACGTGTGTGCCTTCTACTTCGGGACCGATGAACGCGACAAGGTCCTGATCCCATTCCTGCAGGCAGGATTGCAGGGCGGCGAGAAGTGCATCGCGGTGGTGGACCACCCGGACCCGCCGGAGATGGCCGCGCGGCTGGGGGATCACGCCGAGGCGTACGTGGCGTCGAAGCAACTGGTGCTCGAGAAGTCGGCAGCCACCTATCTCCGCGGCGGCGCGTTCTCGACCGCCGACATGATCGCCTACTACGAGGAGCTTGTGTCGGAGGCGATCGCCGACGGGTACCCGTTCGCCCGGCTGACGGGCGAGGCGGGTTGGGTCCTGGAGGGCCCGCCCGGCGCCGAGGAGTTCATCAACTACGAGTCACAGCTCAACAGCTTCGCCCCGCGGTACCCCCAGGTGATCCTGTGCCTGTACGACCTCGAACTGTTCGGCGGCGGCATAATCGTCGACGTCTTGAAGACCCACAAGAAGCTGCTGCTCGGGGGGCTCGTGCTCGAGAACCCCCACTACCTCACTCCAGACGAGTTCCTCGCCACGAGGTCCTGAGCCATCGCGGCTACCACATCGTCTGGTTCAACGACCCCGGTACTCAGGCCGCGGATCGAGCGACCTTCAGAAGGATGCTGTCGTCAATGTCGTTCGACGGATAGCTCCCGGGTCCATCGACGTAACGATCGAGGTCGACGTACCCGTTGGCGTCGCGGGTGACGCGGTGACCTCGCCAGGTGACGGCGGCGAGCTGCTCGATGAACAGGCGCGGTCCGCCGAGAAGCGACGTGTGGCGAGATTCAACGGTGACATCGAATGACGATCCCATGCATCGGCTGGTGCCTTCTCGCGTGGATGATCAGACGAGATCGTGGTCGTAGGCAAAGGCCGTCGCGCTGGATCGAGACGCGACACCGAGTTTCGTGAAGATGTGGCTCACGTGGCTGGCAACCGTCTTCTCGCTGATGAAGAGCTCGGTGGCGATCGTGCGGTTGGTCTTGCCCTTGGCGAGCAGGACGAGCACCTCGCGTTCGCGTTCGGTGAGACCGTGGGTGGGTGACTCCGTCTCGGTGCCGGTTGGGCTCGACGTGGACGCCCCGAGTGATTCGAGTGCGGCCCCGGCCGATCTCAGTTCCATTTCGGCCGCGTCGTGGTCACCGAGTGCCTCGCATGCGTCGGCGATGAGGAGTCGAGTACGGGCGGCGTCGTAGCGGGTACCGAGGGCGTGATATCCGTTGAACGCTTTGCGGAGCTCGATGAGCGCGGCCTGGCAGTTGCCATCTGCGAGGAGCACCGCGCCGATGACGTGGGCGGCGTGCGCGCGTAGGAGCGGTGTGCGGAGTTCGGCGGCGATTCCTCGGAGCTCATCGGCCGAGGCCTGAGCGGCGCCGGCGTCCCCGGCGGCGAGGAAGATCTCGACGGAGGGGCCGAGCAGGCGTGCTCGAGACATGGGGTCCCCGGTCTCGCCGAGGACGCGGCGGACCATCGCGTCGGCGATGTCGACGTTGCCCTGGGCCAGCCGCAACAAAGCGAGGCCGGGCTGTGGGTCCCGGCCGTACTCGTTGGCGCGCCGATACGCGGCTTCGGCGCCGTCGAGGTCGCCGGCGAGGCGGAGGAGATCACCCTCGATCATGTATGCGCCGCCGAGCGGCGCCGGAAGGACGGGCGCGGCGAGACGGTCGCATGCGTGTCGCGCTTCGGTGAGTGCCTTGGGCCACTCTCCTTGCAGTTCGAGCATCTCGGCGCGGTGCAAGAAGCAGTGGCCGCGGTAGAGCACGAGCTCTTGTTGGGTGTCGCACCAGCGGACGAACGAATCGGTCCACGCCCGACACCGGCCCAGGTCGAAGAGCTCGGCGCACGCGTCGATCACTGTGCAGTACGCGTCACCGGTCGCGATTGGTGACAACTCGCGAGCTTCGATCGAGGCCATGGCCTCGTCGAGCAGCGCCATCCCCTCGGCGATCTCGCCCAGGTAGATCAGCATCCGGCCCTCGCCGATGCGCGCGAGGGTGACGAGCTCGCGATGCACGAAGCGGGCACCGATCTTGCCCGCCTGTACGAACCCGGCACGCGCGCCCGCGATGTCGCCGGCCTCGAAGAGCCGCATCATGGCCAACCCGTACTCGAGGTAACCCTGCTCGACGCAGTCGATGCCCGCATCGTCCAAGATGCGGGCGCTGCGGTCGATCCATCCTCGGCAGCGTCCGAGGTCGCCCTTGAAGCCGAGCCCCTGGGCAACTCTGCCTCCGAAGTACGCCGCGCGGTGCACGGCGCCTTCGGCGATGCAGAGTTGGTGGGCGCGCACCCAGTAGGTGAAGCCGTCTTCGTCGTGACCGGTGAGGTACGCCGAGGTTGCAAGACGGTCGAGATCGTCGATGTCGAGTGTCTCGAGCGCGACGTCGGAGAGCAGCCGGTACGCGTCGCCCCACTGGTAACTGTCGCAGGCCGCTCGCGCGTCCTCGATCGCGCCCATGGAACGCCATTCTTGCCGCAAGTGACGGGGATCAGGCGAAGAAGGCCTCGGCGGCCTCAGGAAGCGCGCCGAGGAACATCCACATCTCGGCGATCCGATCGCCGTCAAATCGGTACACGAAGGCGTTGCGGGACTCGAGGGTCTTGCCCTTGCGGCCCAGGGTGGCGTGTTCCCACTCGGCGGCCCACCCGTCGGTCCCGACACAGAACTGCTGGTCGAGCTCGATCTGGCCGTCGGTGGCTTCGAACCACGAGCCGACAACCTCCAGAAAACCACCGAGCCCCGGACGATCGCCCGCCATCGGGTCGGGGCCACGGAGGTGGAACACGAAGTCGTCGGTGAAGAGCTTCGCCAGGGTGTCGTGGTCCTGGTGGAAGATCGCCTCCGTCATCCCGTTGACCGTTTCGACATTCGGGTGATCGTTGCTCATGGTCGTCCTCCATCCGAGGGGTCTCGTGCTTGGTGAGGACCGTACGAAGCGCGGCAGTGGCTTCGCATCGGGCGAACCAACGATTCTCGTGACATCGCAACTCAGCACTTCTACCGACATCCGCGCTCGCGCATTTCCGTTGTTCTCCCGATGCACCGACCCTCGGCCGCCTCGTACGGTCGTACGAGCCTCGAGAAGGAGAACCGAGATGAACCCGCTCGACTCAACCGTCGTCGACGATGCCACCGCGCAGGAGTTGAGCGAGCGCCTCGCCGACGTCTTTCGCACCGCTGACGTCGGTGATGCCCTCACCGACGACGTCTTCCTCGACGGCCACCCGCCGCTCTGGCGGTTCCAGCTCCAGGGTCGCGGCGCTTTCGCAGCATGGCTGCACGGCTTTTCGCCCGATGGCGCCGAGATCACGGTCGTGCGCACGATCCCGACCGTGACCGGCTTCGTCACCGAATTCGTCGGCCGTCACGAGGAGCACGGCGAGGAGCTGACCGACCGCAAGATCCTCCTCTGTGAGGTGCGCGGCAGGCGCATCGCCGAGCTGACTGTCTACTGCAGCGGCGACTGGGACGCCGAGCTGCGTGCTCGCCACGCGACCGAAGCTCCGATCCTCAGGCCATGACGATGACATCGGTTCACTTACGCGTCCGCATACCTGCCGGGCGACCACCGTCACGGACGGTCGATGACGCCAGCGTCCCACGGCTCCTAGCCATCGACTGTCCAGAGTTGAGGGGATGTTCATGAGTCTCTACGACGAACTCGGCGGTGACGCCGCAATCAGTGCGGCACTCGACGCCTTCTACGTGAAGATCTTCGCAGATCCGCGCGTGAGTCCGTACTTCGAAGACGTCGACATGGCGAAGCTGAAAGGCCACGCCCGTGCATTTCTTGCAGCGGCGTTTGGTGGTCCCGACAACTACACGGGCCGCGACCTGCGCGCCGCGCACGAACGACCGCGCTCCATGGGCCTCGACGATGTGTCGGTCGACGTCTTCCTGTTGCATTTCCGCGCAGTGCTCGAGGAGTTTGGCGTCGACGAGGGACGGATCGCCGCCGTCATGGAGATCGCCGAAGGCGGCCGGAGCGAGGTG
>CAWAGX010000030.1:0-7275 GCA_963781425.1 uncultured Actinomycetes bacterium
TCACACCCGGGAACAGGCGGTTCTCGATGGTCCGCCGGCCCGAGTGTGACCGGGGTGCGATCTGCGGGACGTGGCCGAGCACGTAGCTCGTCGGGCCGGCCGCGAGGAAGTCGTCGAGATGCGCGCCCGCCACCGGGTCGAAGCCACGCCGGAACTCGGGGTGCTGTTGCAGGCGTAAGTACTGCACGCCGATCGGGAGGACCAGCACCGCGATCACGCCGGCCGCCGCCGCGAGCGAAACCAGCGACCGCCGGCGTTCACCGCGAGGCAGCGTGACGAGCCAGCCGGCGCACACGATCGCGACGACGATCGCCATCATCGCGCCGAAGTAGCTGGCGGTCAGCGTGAGCGTCGCAAACCCGAGACCGAGCTCGATGCCGCGCCGGTACGTGGGCGCGTCGAGCAGTCGCAACAGCAGCAACAACACGAGTGGGACGAGTGCGCCGCCGATGACGAGCTGGAAGTGCAGTTGGTGCACGAGCCGAACGACGGCGTAGGTGTATGCCAACGCGGCCACGAAAGCGGCACCCCAGTGTGCGACGAAACGGCGCGCCAGGCGGTACGTGCACCACGACGACAACACCCATGCACCGAGCGAGATGAGGTTCAACGCCGCCACGTCGCCGAAGACGAGTCGCAGCGGCCAGTGCACCATGGCAACGGGCAGCATCGTCTCGCTGTACGCGAAGGTGTTCGGTGCGGGGTAGAAGATCGGCGCGTTCCAGAAGGTGTGCCACCCGTGCGGAATCGCCGTCTCTACGGTGCGGATGATCCAGAGGGTCAGCAGCCCATCGCCCGAGTCGCCCGGGACGAACGTCCGAAAACGAGAGAGGTTGGGAAACGTGAGCACGATCGCGATGACCGTGAACGCGGCGAGCAGCAAGACGGCCGGCGGATCGCGAGGCGCCGGCCGGTGTGGCGAGATCGATGTCGGCTGGCGCGTCCGGCGCGTGCTCGCTCGTGGTCACCGCCGGCGGCCGCACGGCGTGACCGTACTCCCCCGGCGGCGCCGAGGGCTCGGTTCGCGGCGCCTGAGTACGGGTCGGACGAAATTGCGGCGGCTATCTTCTTGTCGGTCGGCGCGGCCGGCGTAGTTCGAGCGGAGGTAGGGCTCTGCGCATCAGGGACGTTGCCCCGGAGGTGGGGCTCTCGTTGACGACGCGTACGTTCGGTGCGCTCGTCTTCGACTACAACGACGACGGCTGGCCCGACATCTTCCTGGGCCGCCACGACGCGCAAGCCTTCTTGTACCGCAACGACCACGGTCAGTTCGTGCGGGACGAGGCGACCGCTGTTCCCCGGGAAGCGTCGATCGCCACCTGTGTGCAGCGGGGGACGTCAACGGCGACGGGCGGCTCGACTTCTTCTGCGTGGTCGGCGGTGACTCCGGCAACGGGCCGAAGCAGACGCCGAACGAGCTGTGGATCCAGCAGCCCGACGGGACGTTCGTGAACGAGGGGGATCGAGCCGGGGCTGAGCGATCCCTACGGGAGAGGACGCGAGGCCCTGTCTGTTCGACGCGAACGGCAACGGGCGGCTCGACATCCTCGTCGGCAACGTGTCACCGCGTAACGACGGCATGCCGAGCCCGAACCGCCTGTTCCTGAACGAAGGGCCGAACGGATGGCGCCCGGCACCCGAGCTCGGGCTCGATCTCGAATACAGCGTCGGCGGCGCCGGCCGTCCCGGTTCTCGGTTCGGCGGGGGGAACTGGCCGATGGGGCGTCTGCGCCACGCTCGACGCCGACACGAACGGCTGGGCCGACGTGCTGATGTGCGCGAAGAGCCCCGAGGACAAGATGCAGAGCCTCCACTTGTTCCACAACGACGAGGGGCAAGGGTTCCGCGACATCACCGCCGACGTCGGGGCTGGCGGGCATCGGGGCACTCGACGCCGCGGTCGCCGACCTCACCGGCGACGGTCAGCCCGATCTCGTCGTCGTCAATCCGCCGGGCTCTCGCCATCTGCCTCAATGACGGCGGCAAGTTCGCGGTCGCCTATCACATGCCTCTCGGCGACGCGTTCCGGGTTGCGGTCGCCGACGCCGACCGGCGACGGTCATCCGACATCTACGTGATGCGCACCTGCGGCACTCCCGGCCCGACATTCCGGATCTGCTCTTGCTGAACGAGGGCAGCTACCGCGACTACACCGCGATCGAGCTGCCGACCGTACCGGGCACCGTGCGCGACGACGCGGTCTATCCGATCGACTACGACCGCGACGGCAAGGCGGAGTTCCTCGTCCTCCACGGACACTCGTTGCACGCGGCGCCGCTGCAGCTCATCGATCTGTCATGAGCGGCGGCGAGTCATACGAGACGCCGTGACGCAACTGCTGCAATGCGTGAAGAACAGCCGCAGCTCTGCGCTCCGACGCCGCGGATCTCCACAAGTCATTGAGCTCTGCGAGCCCATCATCCGCACGTCCGTCCGCAGGCTCGATCGGAGGGATGAACGAATCGGTCTTCCAGCCCAGCTCTCGGATCAGCTGCTGATTGTCGGGCTCGAAGGTCGCGTGGGCGTATCGCTGCAACACCTCGCGCGAGCGAACAACGACCTCACTGTCCGCGGATGTTCCACCCGAGGATCATGTCTTCAGCGGGTAGAAGTCTTGTTGTCGTGGATGTCGACCAGAACATCTTCGGCGGCGCTTTGCGAAGCAGGATCGCCGACTCCAGCGGAGAACGTCGATTCGACCACCGCTCCCGTGACCGCCGTCGGAAGATCTTCGAGGCGGAGGAAGACCCGAGCGAAGTCGCTCACGACGTCTCCTCCGTCGAGCAGGTCCGAGCGAAACGGTCGCATCTCGAACGAAACGTGCGGTGCGGCGTCGCGAACCCGTGCGTAGCTTTGCAGATATTGGATCTTCGGTCGCTGCGCGCCGGAGCCACACGTCGGGCGGTTCGAGATGGCGGAACCCCCATTGCCGCCAGGAGGATTCGAGCCAGGAATGCTGAGGACGCACGTAGTACGCGATCCGCACGGAATGCGCGCGCGCCAGTGCCTCGAGGTGGCAGAGCACTTCCGGTACCCGAGCCTTCGTAGCGTTGAACAGGACCTCGTAGGACTCGCTCGAAACGACCATCATGTCGTGGCGCCTCGCCTGCGCATCGAGCGCCTCGCAGATCTGCCGGGCGACTTCGGGCCGCGTCGCCCTGGCGCGCGCGGCGAGGCGCGAATTTCGACGCCGCGTTCTTGGGCGTGTCGACGGCACCACAGTGATCGGGTCGGTAGGGCCGGCTGGTCGATACGCATGGACTCGATGCCGCTGCTGCGGAGCAGCGGAAGGTGTTCAGCGAGCCAGTACTGGATGCTCGTCGAGCCGGTCTTCGACATACCGGCGTGAAACACGATCACTCCCACGGCGCGCACTTCCACTGCGTCACGCTTCGGCGACGTGCGAACACCAATCGGAACTCGCGCAGCATGGGTGCGGGAATTTACCCGCGGCTTACTTGACGAGGCGGACCGGGTCGCCCAGCAGGTACGCGTTCCACGACGTCGTGTCCTGCACGCCTCCCGCGAACTGGTAGTTGATCTTGACCCAGCAGCCCTTCGGGTCGGCGTCGTTGCAGGTGTAGTTGCCGGGGATCGGAACGGTCACCGTGCTCCACTGCCCGTTCCAGATCGTGTTGGGGTGATTGACGCCGGTGATCGTGCAAGGGTTGATCACGTTGAGCGCACCCCACGGCGCAGCCGGGGTGCTGACCGCGTAGCCCGCGCACCCAGAGTTCCGTCGCCGGTCCACTTGCATCCCGAGAAGTTCGATCCGAGGTTGCTGTCAGACGGCGGCACGATGCCCAGCGTGCCCTCGGAGCTCGCGTCGCCGATGTCGAAGAAGTTCAGCACCAGCGTGTGGCCGGCCGCCGCGGTCGGCACGCGGGTGAGGTAGAACTGCGTCGAGGCTCGCACCGACATTGGCGTACATGCCCATGTACGAGTTGCCCGCCACGTTGACCGGCGCCGCGGACCCACCCGACCTGACGCCTCGCAGGGCGAACCGATTGTGACCCAGGCTTGCAGCGTCGGTGGAGACCTGGATGAAGTATTCGTCGCCGGCGTTACCCGACACCGAGCACAGGGTCACCCATTGGCGGAAGTACGTGGCAAGTGGGCCGGGTGCACCAGGTTGCGGTGTAGTCGGACCCGAGCGCGACCGCGAGATTGGTGTTGGTACCCGGGTACGTGATCGGAGCGCATACCTGTTGCGCGCTTCCCGGATCACCGGGCACGACGGCCTTCCACACCGTGTACGTGGTCTTGGGCTGCGGGCCGGCGGTGCCGTTGAAGCTCATGTCACCGGTGCAGTACTGCTTTCCGGGATCGCTCTGGTTGTTCTGGTCCGCCACCTGCTTGTAGCGCTTGGAGATGTCGCCGGTGTTCGTCGGGCCTTGCGGGTAATCGGGGACGTTGGTGAGCGCCGCCGCTCCCGTGAGGGTTGCGTCGGTGCAGTGGTCGCCGACGTGGACGAACGCGGGATCGAAGGCCTGGAGGTTCGCCGTCGCCGTACCCGTGAAGTCGACGGTGTAGTAGTAGCCCTTCGACTTGAAGTCGAGGTTCAAGCCTGTCCCCGAACCATTGCAGCCGTCCGTCGAATCGTTGCAGGAGTTGGCTGCGTACGCGTCACCGTTCTGCTTGCTCGACGTCCCGCCGGCGACATTCGCCCAGAAGTTCGGGTAGCTCTGCGACGTCGGGGTGGGCCACGTCGTGACTGCGTCGGGATCGTTGCCGTACTGGTTGGACGGGCTTCCCATCGACAGGGGCTTGAGGTATTCCGCGGTGGCGGTCGCGGCCACATTCGTCGCGGGCATGCCGAGGACCTGTCCGAAGGTGTTCTTGACCTTCTGCACGATCTTGACCCGGTACTGATACGGCTGATCTCCGGCGCCGGTACAGATGGCCAGCGTTGCTGCACCGAGCGGGCAGCTGTCGCCGGGGCCGAGTGGCGTGACGCCGCCGGCCGAGTAGCCGTTGCTCGCCGCCACGCTCAGCGCCGCCGCATTTGCTCGCGGCGTATCGCCGGGGAAGCTCACCGCGCCGGCGAGCGCCGCCGCGTCCGCGGCGCGCTGCTCGCGGGTCTGGGTGTAGTGCCAATACGAGACGTCGACCGCGAACGCGCCCATCCCCAGCAACAAGACCAACATGAGCGAGAGCCACACCGCGACGAACCCGTCATCGTCACCACGACGGCGGGCTGCGGGTCGGGATTGCGGCAGTCGCCGACCCTGGCTCATGAGCACGTGGAGGTCGGGACCGGCTCGAGCTGGAACACCGACGTCGTCGACAGCGCCGGCGCACTGTCGTTGCCGAAGAACACCGAGAACAGCCCGGGCACCAACAGCTCGTGGCGGACCGAGACGTGCACCGCGACCTTGTCGAAGGTCCCCGGCGTCCCGTTGACCGGACACCCGTAGTTGCGGTTCGCGATCGGCCAGTTGTCGCTCGGCGGATACTGCCCGGGCGGAAGACCACCCGCCTGGACCTCCCACACCGGGCTGTCCGGCGTGCCCGGGTGCACCAAGGCGAACGTCATCGAATAGTCACCGCACGGATTGGAGCTGCCGGCGACGTACTTGCCGACACAGACCGTCGGCTGACCCTGGATGTCCGACGGGCTGATGTTCAACGCGTTGGCGGCCGCTTCGGCAGCCTTGAACTCCAGCTGCGGATCCAGACTCGAGATCCCCGCGGTACGGCCACCCGCCCGCGTCGCATGCGCGACGTTCGAGTTGGCGTTGAACACGAGCGCGAACTCGATGATCCCGAACGTCAACAACAACAGCAGCGGCAAGACCAAGGCGAACTCGACCATCGTCGCGCCGCGCTCAGACGTTCCACTACGACGTCGAACCCTTGCCCGGAACACGTCAGCCCTCCGCCCGAAACGCATGATTGACCTCGAGCACGTCCGCCACCGCCCGCCGTGGTCGCTGCTACATCTAAGAGATCATCGGCCGAGAGACGGGCCGCTTGACCGCTCCGCCACATCGCCCGGCTGCGAGCCTGGGCGGCAAACAGTGCCCTGGGAGGCGAACGAACGTTCGGGCCGGGACCGCAGGCCCTACTCGCCGACGTCCCGCTCGGCAGTGAGGTGTGCGCGCTCGGGCCTCGCGGCCCGGTCGTCGGGTCCGGCGGAAAGGCGCGCGGCTTCGAGGTCGATGACGTCGGCCATGCGCCGCGATTCCTGCATGCCGCGCCGTGGTCCGTGATCCTTGGCCAGGGCACGACGCCTCGCGACAACGACGACGGCATCGGCAAGAAGTGCCAGGCCCACGGCAACGAGGACCACGATGACTGTTGTCGTCACAGAGGAGGCGTTCCCGCGTCACGCTGCTTTCACACCGGCTCATGCTCCGGCATTCACCTTCAATACGGCGACGATCGTCATCCCGCCCCGCGCTCGCCACAGTTGACCCAGACATTGGTACGGGAACGCGATCTGTATCGCCACTGCACGGCCGTGAAAAGTCATCGGTCTCGAGTGCCACGACGGTGGCAAGTTCGTCGTCTCCCCCGCGCTGCGTTGTGCAACTCGTAAGGCCCAGCGTTCGGCGAGTGACTGAAGATCCCGGACCGTGACACACGAGCAGATGTTGAGATGGATCACCGTGTCGCCGATCACGAGGTAGGCACGATACGGCGCCAACCCGTCCTCTCGAATGAAGCTCACTCCATCGGCAACGCCGGGTATGCGGCGAAGGGACGCGTCCGATCCGTGCTTACAGAGATCCATGATGTCGTCGCGGTTGTAATCGTCTGCGCTCGCGCTGTCGCGGAACTGCAGACCTTCGGCGCCGTAACGGTTGTCACCGAGCGTGAAGCCCTCGGCTTCCACGACGACGTAACCGTCGCGCTCGAACAACTGCCTCGTACGCGACGGTGACGCGAGCGGTGTGGCGTGAATGTACGAGTCGATGTCCGGATATCGGCCGAGCGGAAGCTCGGGCTGCAAATTCGCGAACGCCGCGGCGGGCAAAGACGGCAGCCGCAACGTTCGCATGAGCGTGATGAAGTCGGCGTCGCTACGCATTGCTGGAGGCGACGCCAGCGACCGGATCGTCCGTTCGCACTGCGCGACGGTGTCGGACCTGGAATGCAAGGCTGGGCTTGTCGACGGACGCTACGGCGAGGTTGAGCCGACGAGGACGACGGATCACGCAACCCGGCGTCGCCCACCAAGTGAGGGCGTCGCCAGGTCACGCGTCGCATTCGTTAGCCGTTGGACGGAACCGCGGTTGCGGGAACGACGTAGCCCGTTGCGCTGACCCAGAG
>CAWAGX010000031.1:0-66991 GCA_963781425.1 uncultured Actinomycetes bacterium
CACGTGCCCATTCGATGATCGCCCAGTGGAGCGCCTCGTTGGGTCGGATCCGGCCCGTCAGGCGCCCCGGGTCGAAGCCGAGGAGCCGCCCGGTGACGACATCACCGAAGCACGTCACCATGTTCCCCGCGACATCCGTGCCGCCGACTTCGGAGAGCAGGATCTCGACCTGACCTTGCGGCCGCAACTCGTCCCACACGGATTCGATGTAGCGAAGCGACCAGGGCGTGAAGCCCGTCGTGCCGCCGTGGCGCAGTACAGCTCATGGAAGGAACCCAGGTCGTCGCGTGTCGCGAAGCGAACGGACGCGGGACCACGCAGACTCTGCTTGAAGTCGCGGCGAGTGTGCTTGCTCATGCGCTCGAGCAACTCGTCCGCAGACAGACGAAGATCGACGCGCAACGTCGCCGCCGGCGCGACCTCGACCTGCGTTGCCTCGAACCCCTTGCACCGCAACATCGCGGCGAGCCGCTCACCGCCTTCGGGCGGCTGGACGACCATCGCCCTTATTGCCCGGCCGCGACAGAGCTCTCGCAGTCCTCGGTCCAAGAGCGCGCCTGCCTCGTCGGACGCGTCGGCCGCAAGCAGCGGTCCGTACGGCACGTACGCGAGGTAGCCCAGCGGGCGCAGCGGCCGCATCAGGACTTGCGCGCCACCGACGATCTCGCCGTCGCGACGAAGCAGCACCCGATGCACGCGCATGCCCGCCGTTTCCTTGACGCGTCCCCACGCGGACGACTGCACGAGGTCGCCGCCCGGTGTCCGCGCGAGGAAGTCGTCCCACTCCGGAGCATCCCGAGCGTCCTCGAGACTCGTGACCAGCGAGGGAAGACGGTGCGTCGTCACGCCGCCCGCGGCGGAATGCACCACGCCACCACCGGGTTCGTCGGCAACGAACCTCATACCGGGCGCGCGTCGTCCCTCCGGGGACCCGAACCGCCATCGCGCTTGCAAGGACTCCCGCATTCGGCGCGCGAGATCGCTGTCGCCGACCGCGCGGGTACGCGACGCGTAGCACCCGGTTGGGGAAGAGCTCGAGCGGCGGCGGGTAGAGCAGCGGCGTGCCACCGAGCCCGACCTTGTGCGCGGATCGGCTCGCCCGCATCGCCTCGGCTCCCGGATCGGCGCCTTCCGCAAGCGCTTCCGCGATCGGATATTCCACGCCGCCGAGGTCGTACCACTGCTCGCCGTTCTCGCGGCCGTTCACCATGGCCGCCCAGCGCAGGGCTTCGTTCGGCCGCATCTTCTTGCGCGGCACGCGCTCGGGCGCGTACCCGGAGATGCGTTCGGTGGTGCCGTCGCCGAATCTGGTCAGGAGCAGGCCCGCGAGGTAGTTCCCCTCGGTGTGTACCAGCAACAGGTCGATGAGACCGCTCGGCCGCAGCTCGTCCCACAGCAACTCGAGGTACGGGAGCACCGCCGGCTGAAAGCCGTGGCGAGCCGCGGTGCAGCAATGCAACTCGTGGAAGAGCGCGAGGTCTTCACGGCTCCCGGAGCGCACGGTCAACGGATCTCGGAGACTCCGCCGGACATGGGCGCGCGCGTGCCTCACCATCCGGGCGAGCATCTCCGGAGGATCCGTCGTCACGTCGACCCGCAACGACGCGCGAGGGGCGATGCCCGCGTCGGAGTCCGCGAACCCTTGGAGCCGGAGGGCCGCGGCGACCCGCTCGCCGCCCTCGGGAGGCTGCACGAACGCGGCGCGGATCCGGTCGCGGCGGCAGGTCTCCCGCACATGCCATGCGAGCCGCCGAATGTCCTCGTCCGGCGTGCCGGGCACGACGATCGGACCGTAGGGCACGTACGCCGCCTTCCCGAGCGGGCCCAAGGGGCGGGCGAGGATCTGGGCGCCGCCCGCGATCTCTCCGTCGACGCGACCGACGAGGCGACGGACCTCGAAGCCCGATGCCTGCTTGATCCGGGCCCACCAGGAGGTCTGCGTGAGATCGCCGCCCCGGACGCCGGCCAGGAAGGCATCCCACTCGGGATGAGAAGCCTCGTTTTCGAGACGAAGCATCAGGGGCGCCGTCGATGTTTCGACACCCTTTGTCATCGCAGGTGCTTTCGGGCTCGGGACGTGCCGCGGGTCGGGCTCACCAAAGGTGATCATCGCAGCTCCCACATGCTCATCGGCACTCGCGTGTCCCGCGACACCGTCGAAGAGACGCAGCCCCACCCGACACTCGACGCCGCCCGCACGGATGCAGCGCGCGCCGGATCCGCGACGTTCTCGCGTCCAATGCTACGAACATACACACGCCGGCGCACCGCGATGCCGAGTCCCCCCGTTGTCGAAATGGCAGGATGCGGAAATGACAACTGAGCGGTTCGAGATCCAACGGACCATCGCGGCGGATCCCGCGACGATCTTTCGGGTGTTGTCCGACCCGCGTGGTCACGTCGCGATCGACAGCTCCGGGATGCTGATGGATGCCACCGGCGAGCCGGTGACCGGGGTCGGCGACACCTTCGTCGTGCACATGGATCGCGAGTCCCTGAACGACTACCCGATGGGTCGTTACGACGTGACCGTCACGATCACGACGTTCGTTCCCGACCGCGAGATTGCGTGGACCATCCTCGGCGCGATCCGTCCGCCCATCGGTCACGTCTACGGCTACGTGCTTGCACCTGCCGACGAGGGCACGCTCGTGACCTCGTACTACGACTGGTCGTCGATCGACCCGGTATGGAAAGAAGCAGGGATCTTCCCCGTGATCTCCGAAGGCGCGCTGCGAGCCACCCTCGGGATCCTCGCCCGGACCGTGACGCAGGCCGATCGGGGCGCGTCGGCCTGATCCACCGCGGGCGGATGGCCGGCAGCGGAGAGGAGGCGCACGTGACGAGCGAGATCTCGCGGCGCTACGAGAAGGTCGCGGCACAGTTCACCCGGCGAGCGCGGTCAGTGCCCGACAACGCGTGGGACAACCCGGCGCCGTGCGAAGGCTGGGTCGCACGTGACGTCGTGCGCCACATGGTCGAATGGATACCGGGATTCTTCGCGAGCAACGCGGATCTCGCGCTCCCGCAGGGCCCGCCCGTCGACGACAATCCTGCCGGCGCGTGGGAAGTCCTCAGTGACGGGATCCAGTCGGCGCTCGACGACCCCGCCACCGCGGCGCGGCGAACGACCCCCGGCATGCACGGGCTGCCGGGGGCCGTCGATTGCTCCTGCGAATGTCGGCCTTCGGGGACAGGGCACCTGTCCCTCCGGCGACGCGCTACCCACAGCTCGCGGCTCGCACAAACACTCCGCGTCGGAATCCGTGCTGTTGGCAGGTTTTGCCTGCTGCTCCTCGGGTACCCACGTCCGGCACGGATGCGTACCAAACCACCCCCACGGACCCCACCCGTGGGGGTGGTTTCATGTCCGCTGTCCGAAGCGCGGCTACGCGCGCTCGTCGTCGCGCGAGCTCGACCGGCACCCATGCGGGCGGACGCTTCTCGACGAACGCGGCGAAGCCTTCGACGACCTCGTTTCCACGCACCGACTCGTCGAACGTGATCTTGTCGATCTCGCCGTAGCGCGCGTTCATCAGGCGCTTCAAGGCGACGCGCGCCCGAGGTGCTGCGTGGAGCAGTTGTCGGACGACGTCATCGGTCGTGGACATCAGGTGCTCGTGCGCGACGACGCGCGCGACCAAGCCGTGCCGTTCCGCTTCGTGCGCGGTCAGGCGCCGGCCGGTGAACAGCATGTCGCGTGCGAGCGCGATGCCGACATGCTCGGGCAGGATCGCCGCGTGATACGCGTCGGCGACGCCCCGGCGCAGCTCGGGCGCGCCGAACACGGCCCGTTCGCTCGCGATCGCGACATCCGAGAGCATCGCGATCAACAGACCGCCACCCATGCACAGCCCGTTGACGGCCGCGATCACCGGCTTGAGGGAGTTGCGGATGGCGTCGAACGGCACCGCGCCGGTGCCGAGCAACGCGCCCATGTCGATCTCGCCGTCGTCGTGTTGCCCGCCGAGCTCACCGCCGGGGGCGAACACGTCGCCCGTGCCCGTGATGACGAGCGCGTGCAGGCTTGCGCTGGCGTTCACGCGATCGACGGCCCGCCGGATCCCGAAGTACATGTTCGCGGTGAGGGCGTTCCGGCGTTCCGGACGGTCGATCGTCACCCACGCGACCGCGTCGCGGCGTTCCCAACGCAAGAACCTCGAGCCGAGGTCGACATCACTCATTGCTTCCGCTCTCTCATGCCCGTGGCGTAGCTCCGCGGGCCGGGCGCGGGCAATTCCCCGGCGGCGCCTCGTTGTGGCATCGACGGGGCGAAAATCGCTCGCATCGCGGGTTTCCGACGTCGTAGCGTCGAAATTCGCGTGTCAGGAGCGTCCGGTGCGTGAGCGAGCACTGTGGAGAGTTCTCCCGTATCTCCGCCCCCACAAGAAGCGACTGGCCTTCATCGCGGGATCAGCCGTGGTGTCGGTCGGCGCGCAACTCGCCGTTCCCCTCATCGCCAAGGCCGCGATCGACGGTCCCATCAAGGACGGGAACAAGCGCGGGCTGGTGCCGCTGCTCGCACTCTCCCTCGTGCTCGCGATCATCGAACTTTCACTGACGTACCGCCGCCGGCTCGCGCTCGTCTCAGGTGTCGACGAGCGTCGAGACGAACCTGCGCGACGACTTCTACGCGGACCTGCAGCGGCTCGACGTCGGCTTCCACGACCGGTGGCAATCGGGCCAGCTGCTCTCCCGCGCCAACTCCGACATCTCGCTGATCCGTCGCTTCGCCGCGTTCGGCGCCATCTTCTTGGTGATCGTGATCCTCGAGGTGCTCGTGATCTTCGGGCTGCTGCTCGCCCTCGACGTGCGGCTCGGCCTCCTGACGATCGCGACGGCTGTCCCGGTCGTCGTCCTTTGTCGCGGGTTCGAACGCCGCTATCACACCGTCGTGCGCGACATCCAGGACCAGACCGGCGACCTGACGACGATGATCGAGGAAGCCGCGCGCGGAATTCGCGTGATCAAGGCCTTCGGCCGCAGTGACGAGATGTTCAGCCGTTACGACACGCGCTGCCGCCAGCTGCGCGACACGGAGATGGAACGCGTTCGTGTGCACACGCGCTTCATCTGGGTGCTGGGTCTCATTCCGAACCTCACGCTCGCGGCGGTGCTGCTCGGCGGCGCGTTCGCAGTGTCTTGGGGAGCTCTGAGCGTCGGCGGGCTCGTCGCGTTCGTCTCGTACCTCCTGATCCTCGTGTTCCCGATCGAGGAGCTGGCCTGGATCCTCGCGATGGCCGAGGAGGCCGAGACGGCGGCGGGTCGCGTGTGGGAGGTCTTCGACACCGAGCCGCTGATCGCCGACCGCACCGGCGCGGCGGCGCTCACGCATGCTCGCGGCGAGATTCGCTTCGAGCACGTGCAGTTCGTGTATCCGGGGACCGACAAGACCGTGCTGCGGGGTGTCGACCTCGCGATCCAGCCCGGCGAGACGCTCGCCCTCGTCGGCGCCACCGGTGCCGGCAAGAGCACGATCGCGACGTTGCTCGCGCGTCTCTACGACCCCGCGGGCGGCCGCGTCACGCTCGACGGTCATGACCTGCGCGACCTGACGCTGCACAGTCTGCGCGCCCACATCGGCTTCGCGTTCGAGGAGGCGACGCTGTTCTCGGCGAGCGTGCGCGAGAACCTCTTGATCGGCTTCCCCGACGCGACCGACGCGGACATCGAGCATGCACTCGCGGTCGCGCAGGCAACATTCGCGTACGACCTGCCGTGGGGTCTCGAGACACGAATTGGTGAGCAAGGGTTGTCGCTGTCGGGCGGGCAACGGCAGCGCATCGGTCTCGCGCGCGCCATCATCGGCCGCGCGCGCGTCCTGGTGCTCGACGACCCGCTCTCGGCACTGGATGTGCACACCGAAGCGCGTGTCGAAGAAGCGCTGCGGCCGATCCTCGCGGATCGTACGTCGCTGGTCGTCGTGCACCGGCCCTCGACGGTCGCGCTGGCCGACAGATCCGCGTTGATCGACGGCGGCCGCATCGTCGCGACCGGCTCGCACCGCGACCTGCTCGAGCGCGAACCGCGCTATGCCGCGATCTTGAGCCAGGCCGCCGAGGACATCGACGAGCCCCAGGACCAGGTCGCATCATGATGCTCGAAGACGACCAGGTTCCCGACGTCGACCGCGACGCGCCGCTCGACCTCACCGGCGACGATGCCGTCGACGCGTGGCGGGGCGTGGCGGCCGAGGACGTCGACGAGCCCGGTCGCGGTCTCGCGGGCATGCTGCGCAGCCGGAGCCGCCGGCTGCTCGGCTCGCTGTTGCGACCGCATCGCCGGTCGCTCGTCCTTGCCGCGCTGCTCATCACCTTCAACGTGGCCGCGCAGCTCGCCGGGCCGTTGCTCGTGAGTGAAGGCATCGACAACGGCATCCCACCGTTGCTCGAGGGCGGCAGCGGCAGCCTGCGCCCGCTCATCACCGTGGTCGTGGCGCTCGTCGTGATCACGCTGCTCGGCGCGGCGACGTTCAACGGCTTCCTGATGATCACCGGCCGGGTCGGCCAGGACGTGCTGCTCGATCTTCGCCGTCGTGTGTTCCTGCACTTCCAGGATCTCAGCCTCTCGTTCCACGAGAAGTACACGTCGGGCCGGGTCATCTCACGCCAGACATCCGACGTCGAGGCGCTCGGCGAGATGTTGAAGTTCGGCATCGTCACGCTCGCGACCTCGACGTTGATGATCGCAGGCATCGCGATCGTGCTCGTGGTGCTGAACGCGGAGCTTGCGATCCCCGTGCTCGTCGCGCTTCCCGTGCTGTGGGCGCTCACACGCTGGTTCCGCGGCCAGTCCGAGCGCGCCTACCGGGCGACGAGGGACGCGATCGCACTCGTGATCGTGCACTTCGTCGAGAGCCTCGGCGGGATCCAGGCGGTGCACGCCTTCCGCCGGGAGCCGCGCAACCAGGAGATCTTCGAGCACCTCGACGATCGCTACCGGCAGGCGAACGTGTGGTCCCAGCGACTGGCGGGCACGTACGGGCCCGGCGTGCAGCTCGTGGGACGGCTCACCACGGCCTTCGTCATCTTCTACGGCGGCTGGCTCGCGATCGACGGGAACGTGAGTGTCGGCGTGCTGGCGGCGTTCCTCCTGTACCTGCGGCGGTTCTTCGAGCCGATGCAGGAGCTCAGCCAGTTCTACAACCTGTTCCAGGCCTCGGCCGCCGGCCTCGAGAAGTTGTCGGGTGTGCTCGACGAGCATGCGACGGTTGCGCACCCGTCCAGCCCCGTCGCGCTCACGAACGCGAACGGCGCGTTGTGCTTCGACGCGGTCGGCTTCGCGTATCGGGAACGGCCCGTGCTCACCGACTTCGACCTCGACATCCCGGCGGGCGAGACGATCGCGATCGTCGGCGCGACCGGTGCGGGCAAGACGACCGTCGCGCGACTCGCGGCGCGCTTTTGGGATCCGACGTCGGGTCGGGTACTGCTCGACGGCGTCGACGTCCGCGAGTTCGACGCGCTCGAGCTGCACCGTTCGATCGTCACGGTCACGCAGGAGAATTTTCTCTTCACCGGCTCGGTCGCCGAGAACATCGGGCTCGGCCGTCCCGACGCGCCGCGCACCGAGATCGAGGCCGCGGCCCGGGCGATCGGCGCGCACGATTTCATCAGCGCGCTCCCCGACGGCTACGACACCGACGTCCACCAGAAGGGCGCGCGGCTGTCCGCGGGCCAACGCCAGCTGGTCGCGTTCGCTCGCGCGTTTCTCGCCGACCCCGCGGTATTGATCCTCGACGAAGCAACGTCGTCGCTCGACATCCCGTCCGAGCGTCTGGTGCAACGCGCGCTGCGCACGCTGCTGGCCCATCGCACCGCGGTGATCATCGCCCACCGCCTCACGACCGTGGAGATCGCCGATCGTGTGGTCGTGCTCGAACGAGGCCGGATCGTCGAAGACGGCCCGCCGCACGAGCTCATCGGCAGCGGCGGCGAGTACGCCGGCCTGCACCAGGCGTGGCTCGACAGCCTCGTGTAGCACGAGTCGTAGGCTGCCGCCGTGACGGGTGATCTGTCCGAGCAGTTGGTGGACGGCATCAACGCGACGTACGGCGTGCATCCGGGGTTCCGCGCCGTGCATGCGAAGGGCGTGTTGTGCGCGGGCATGTTCACACCGAGCCCGGAAGCAGCGGCGTTGAGCCGGGCACCGCATCTCGCAGCGGGCTCCGAGGTGCGTGCCCATGTGCGCTTCTCGAACGGCAGCGGCGATCCCACCCTCGCCGACGCGGTACGCGACGCCCGGGGGATGGCGATCAAGCTGTACCTGCCCGACGGCGCGAGGACCGACATCGTTGCGATCTCACTGCCGGCCTTCTTCGCGTGGACCCCCGAGGATCTCATTGCCTTCAACGTCGCGCGCCGTCCCGCGCCGACGACCGGGGAGATCGACGTCGAGAAGGTCGGCGCGTACCTTGCCGAGCACGGTGAGGCGATTGCGGCCGTCACGGCCGCGATGACGCATCCGATTCCCGCGAGCTACGCGACGCTGCGCTATCACGCGCTCCATTCCTTCGGGTTCGTCGCGCCCGACGGCACCGTCCGGTACGGCCGGTATCACCTCGTTCCCGCCGCCGGTGAGGCCGGGCTCACCGACGAGGAAGCCGCGGGCCGGGCACCCGGCTACCTCGCGACCGAGCTGGCGGAGCGCCTGGCGCAGGGGCCCGCCTCGTTCGACGTCGATGTGCAGCTGGCCGCGGACGGTGACCCGATCGACGACCCGACCGCGGTGTGGCCCGACGACCGCGAGACCGTCACACTCGGCCGGCTCGACATCACCACGCTTGCGTACGACCGCGACGTCGACGGCGATGTCCTGGTGTTCGACCCGACACGAGTGCCCGACGGGATCGTGCTGAGCGACGACGCGATCCTGCGGGCGCGGCCGGGCGCCTATTCGGTGTCGGTCGCGCGGCGCACCGCGGCGCCGCCGTCCACATAGACGTTCGCGAATGCCGCGCGTACCACCTCGGTCACGGCCGCGCCCGCGACGTCGACCGCCTCCGTGCTCTTCGCGGCGCGGCTGAGCACGAACGCGCCCTCGAGGGCTGCGATGAAGAACAGCGCGAGCTCGCGCGCCCTTTCGGCGCCGATGCCGGCGTCGACCAGCCGCGCCGACGCGCCGGTGATCCAGCTCTCGAACACCTCGGCGGTCGCGGCGCGAAGCGGTTCGCTCGTGCTCGCGACCTCGAGCGCGACGGTCGCGATCGGGCACGCGTCGGCGTAGTCGGTGACGCGCAGCACCTCGGCCGCGCCCGCGAAGAAGTCGCTCACCGCGGTGACCGGGTCGGCGGCGGCGTCGGCGATCGCCTCGAACAGCTCGTAGTACATGCGACCCGACCGGCGGATGACCTCGGCGCCGAGCTCCTGCTTGCCACCCGGGAAGTGGTGATACAGGGAGCCGAAGGGCGCGTTGGCCTCGGTGACGACCTGCTTCAGACCGGTGCCCGTGTAGCCGTACCGGCGGAAAAGGTCCGCGGTGACGTCGAGGATGCGCTGCTTGGTGGTCGTCGTCACTCGGCTCCTCGTCCCGTCCGGCCGGCCCGGCTTGCCCGGCCTCCGGCATCGTAGCTACCGTCCGCTAGAGCGATCTATCTAGTCGGCGAAAGGGGCCGCACATGCCGAACGATGCCCGGAGGCTCCGGTACGCGGCGGTGTTCTATGCGCTCGGGCTCACGCTGCACACCGCCGACCACTTCCGGCGAGGCACCGACGTCGTCACGAACCATGTGCTGTGGGCGGGCAACCTGTCGACCCTGCTCGGCGTCGGCACCGTCGTGCTCGTGCTGATGGGGCACCGGCTCGCACCCTGGGCGGCCGCGATCACCGGGCTCCCGGTGGCGATCGGCGTCGCCGCGGTGCACCTGCTCCCGGAATGGAGCGTGTTCAGCGACGCGTTCCCCGGCGCGCACGGCACGGGCGTAACCGCACTGTCGTGGACGGTGGTCCTGATCGAGATCGCGGGCGCGCTCGCGATGGGGATCATCGGGCTCTCGATGGTCCGCCCGGGACGCCTCTCGCGCAGTCGCGTGGAGGCCCTTGCCGACGCTCAGGCCGCGGCCGTCGGGATGCCGCGCCGCTCGAGCACGGGCCCGAGCAGGTCGACGAAGTTGTCGAAGTAGAAGCGGCGCTGCACGCCTTCGTCGATGCCGGCGGATGCGAGCGAGCGCTCGAAGCGCGCGATCGGGTTGCGCCCGCCTTCGACGTGGGGGAAGTCCGACGAGAACATGCACACGTCGGGGCCGCTGTTGGCGACCGTCCAGCCCGCGTCCTCGTGCGGATACGGCGTCGCGCGCACCTGGCGTTGCACGTACTCGCTCGGTTTCAGATCCATCGCCTGGAGCCGGTCTTCGTTCTTGCGGAATGCTTCGTGCGCGGAGTCGAGCATGCGCATCCACCCGGGGAGCCATGTCGCGCCGAGCTCGATCACCCCGATCCGCAACGAGGGATTGCGCATCAGCACACCGTCGATGATCAACGCGTTGAGCGTCTGCATGACGGGCAGAGGGATCGACAGGTAGTCGATGCTCTTGAAGTTCGTGTCGCCGCCGTGGAAGTCGGGTACCGGCGGGCGGCCGTTGTCGAAGAAGTCGAGTGACATGACGTTGCCGCCCGCACCGGCGACGTGCAGCACGACCGGCACGCCCGCTTCGGCCGCCATCGCCCACAGCGGTTCGAGGGCGAGGTGGCTGGGCGAATGGCCCGCGGGGTACTGGCCGATCCACAGCGACGCGCTGCCGCCGTCGATCGCGTCGCGCCCGAGCTCGACGGCCGCATCGGTGTCGCCGACCGGGATCACCGTGACGGGCAGCAGACGCGGGTCGACGGCGCACCAATCGAGCACCGCCCGGTGTTGCGCGCGCGCCAGCGCCACAGCCATCTCGTAGTCGTGGTCGCGATCGAAGCGCAGTACGTGCGGGCTCGTGAACGTGTCGAACACGAGCTGACTGGCGAAACCGAGATGATCGAGCGCCGCCGACCGGTCGGTGTTCAGGAACGAGCCGGTCGCGAAGAAGTTCTTGCGCAAGGTGATCTGCGCGGCGTCGTCGGCGCGGTACTCGGGATCGCGGTGCAGCGCAGTGGCCTTCGCGACCGCGTCGATCGGCGTGGTGTCCTCGTCGACTGCACTCCACACGAGCGGGAAACGGTCGCGAACCCCGGGGTCGAGGTACGGATGCAGCCAGTCGGCCGGCTCCATGATGTGCGAGTCGGCGTCGTGCATCGGTCGCGTCGCGTATGTCACGCCGCAAACTTAGCTTCGCGTCTCGCGCCCCGCTATCGAGGGCTCTGCGCCTTCACGTCGTCGAAGTCGACCTTCACGTCTTCCTCGGGACGGCGTTCCTCGGTCTCCGCGTACGACGGCATACGCGCGCTTGTCACCGTCGGTCAGCGGCGGCGGCGCGATGCTGCGCGGCCACAAGTGCTGGGCCCGCACGACGTTGACCTCGGCTGCGTACAACACGATGCGAGCCTGCAAGAAGATCCACAACAGCAAACCGATCACGATCGCGAACAAGCCGTACGTCTGGCTCATGCCCTTCAGCTGGTGCGACACGAACGCGCCCCCGATCGCCTGGAGCACCTCCCAGCCGACCGCCGCAATGACCGCACCCGGCCACACCTCTCCCCACGTGACGTCGCGCGCGGTGAGCACGCGGAAGGCCAATGCGAACAGCCCGACGTTCAGCGCGAACGCGACGCCGATGACCCCGATCCGGACCCATCCCCCGAGGCTGCCGGTGCCGCCGCCGACGCCGCTGAGCACCGTCGTGACGATGACCCCCAAGCCAAGCGTGCCGATCAACGCGAGGCTGCGCAGCGATGCGGGGCGCGAAACCTGGTCGCGGCGTGCATCGGCACTTCCCAGATGCGGTTCATCGCGTCCTGGGCCGCATTGGCAACACCGAGGCCGCCGTAGAACGTGAAGGCGATACCGATCGCAAGCCCGACACCGCTGCCGCGCACCGAGCCCACACTGCGCTGGATCTGGTCGCCGATGATCGGGAAGTCGGCGAGCGCGGAGTTGAGGATGTCCTCGCGGAGGCTCGGATTGCCTTCCAGCACGAAGCCGAGCACGGTGACGAGCACGAGCAACAGCGGGAACAGGCTCATGAAGCCGTAGTAGGTGATAGCGCGCAGAGATTGCCGCCCTGGTCGTCTCCGAACTTCTTGACCACGGCAAAACCGAAGGCGAGCGGGCGATGACGTTGCTGGAACCCGTCGACACGGTGCACGACGCGCTGGAGGTCCGGCATACGGTCCCGAATACCCCGATGTCACGCGGGTCATCCTTTTGGCGGTATCCTGGCGTTCCGGGCCACCATCCTGTCGGGCCCGCGGCCGTACCTCACCTGTTTCCCAACGGAGCTGCCGAGGATCGGCCTCCGATACGACGTAAACAGGAGCAGGCGTGACGACCTTTCGCGAACTCGGCCTGAAGGCCGAGATCGTCGACGCCCTCGCGAGCCAGGGCATCGACGAACCCTTCCCCATCCAGGCCGCAACCGTCGCCGACGCCCTCGCCGGCCACGACGTGTGTGGCAAGGCGAAGACCGGCTCGGGCAAGACGCTCGCGTTCGGTCTGCCGATGCTGCAGACCGTCGAGCCCGCGCGCCCGGCCATCCGACGCGCACTCGTGCTCGTCCCGACGCGCGAGCTCGCCAAGCAAGTCGTCGACGTGCTGAGCCCGCTCGGCAAGGTCGTCGGCGCGCGGGTCGCCGCGTTCTACGGCGGCACGTCGATGGAACGCCAGATCCGGAACCTGCACCGCCGCATCGAGGTCGCGGTCGCGACGCCGGGCCGCCTGATCGACCTGCTCGACCGCGGTGAGCTCGACCTCGACGAGATCTCGATCCTCGTCATCGACGAAGCCGACCGCATGGCCGACATGGGATTCCTGCCGCAGGTCGAGTGGATCATGCGCAAGGTGCCCGACGACCGCCAGACGCTGTTGTTCTCCGCGACCCTCGACCGCGAGGTCGACGTGCTCGTGCGCCGCTACATGCGCGACCCGGTGCGTCACGAAGTCGTATCCGAGACGCAGACCGTCGACGAGATGATGCACCGCTTCTTGAAGGTGCACGAGCTCGACCGGGTCAAGGTGCTCGCGGCGATCGCCGCCGGCGTGTCGCGCACGATGGTGTTCGTCCGCACCAAGCGCGGCGCCGACAAGCTCGTCTCGCAGCTCAAGCGCGAAGGCGTGCACGCCGCCGCGATCCACGGCGACCTGCGCCAGTCGGCCCGCGAGAAGGCGTTGCGGGACTTCCAACACGAAGAGCACGGCGTGCTCGTCGCCACCGACGTCGCCGCCCGCGGCATCCACGTCGACGACGTCGACGTCGTCGTGCACTACGACCCGCCGGAGGAGCACAAGTCGTACGTCCACCGCTCGGGCCGCACCGCGCGGGCCGGCAACGAGGGCATCGTCGTCACGTTCGTGCTGTGGAACCAGGAGCTCGAGGTCGAGCGGCTGCAGCGCCGGCTCGGCATGCGGGAGCCGATCGTCGAGGTGTTCTCGAACGATCCCCGGCTCGCCGACCTCGCGGCGCTCGACAGCCCCGCGCCCCGGCGCAAGGTCGCGCATCCTGAGGCCGTATTCATCGGTCGACCGACGCTCCGCTCCTCCGGCGCTACGCGTCGCGCCGGTATTCGGCCGATGAGCGAGTCGGGTGGTAGGACCATGCATCGACCGTGACACGAACGCAGCCTGAGCGACGGCCCGGTGATGCCCGAGGTCGTCGACATGCCGACGCCGCAGGGCGACGACGCGCCCGAAGGCGAGCAGGTCGCGCGCCCGACGAAGCTCATCCGCATCGCGTCGATGGTGCGCGCGCTGCTCGACGAGGCGCGACCGCGCGCCGCTCGACGACGCCGGCCGCCGCTCGCTGAAGGAGATCCACGAGCGCTCGATCCACGAGCTCGAGGAGATCCTGTCTCCCGACCTGCGCAAGGAGCTCGCCGAGGTGACGCTGCCGTTCTCGAGCGACACGCCGAGCGAATCCGAGCTGCGCATCGCGCAGGCGCAGCTCGTCGGCTGGCTCGAAGGGCTGTTCCACGGCATCCAGGCGACGCTGTTCACCCAGCAGATGCAGGCGCAGCGCCAGTTCGAAGAGATGCGCCAGCGCCGCGCGCTCGAGATGGGCGGCACGCCCGGCGAACGCAGCCCGGCGCATACCTCTGAATGCGAGAGCGCACACGAGCATGACCGCACCCGTGCCGTTGGGCAACTTCGACTGGGAGCCCGCGAGCTGGCGCCGTCAGCGCGCCGCGCACCAGCCCGAGTGGCCCGACCTGGCCGCGGTCGAACACGCGGTCGACGAGCTGCGGCGCATGCCCCCGCTCGTGTTCGCGGGCGAGGCGCGTTCCTTGAAGGAAGGTCTCGCGCGGTCAGCGAGGGCGAAGGCTTCCTGTTGCACGCCGGCGACTGCGCCGAGTCGTTCGCGGAGTTCTCGGCCGACAACATCCGCGACAAGCTCAAGGTGATCCTGCAGATGTCGGTCGTGCTGACCTACAGCACCGGCGTCCCGACGCTGAAGGTCGGCCGGATCGCCGGCCAGTTCGCCAAGCCCCGGTCGTCGCCGACCGAGACCCGCAACGGCGAGGAGCTGCCGTCGTTCTTCGGCGACATCGTCAACGACTCCGCGTTCGACGCCGATCGCCCGCCGGCCCGATCCGCAGCGCATGGTGCGCGGCTACAACCAGGCCGCGGCAACGCTGAACCTGCTCCGCGCGTTCACCAAGGGCGGCTTCGCCGACCTCAACCGCGTGCACCAGTGGAACCTCGAGTTCATCGCGAGCGGCCGTGAAGGCCCGCCGCTACGAAGAGGTCGCCGACGGCATCGAGCGCGCGCTGCGGTTCATGGCCGCGTGCGGCATCGACCTCGCCGCCGAGGTGCAGCTGCACGAGGTCGACTTCTACACGTCGCACGAGGCGCTGCTGCTCGGCTACGAGGAAGCGCTGACGCGGCCGCGACAGCCTCACCGGCGACTGGTACGACTGCTCCGCGCACCTGCTGTGGATCGGCGAACGCACCCGCCAGATCGACGGCGCGCACGTCGAGTTCCTCGTCGGGCGTGCAGAACCCGATCGGCGTGAAGCTCGGCCCGACGGCCACGCCCGAAGAGGCGGTCGCGCTGTGCCGCCGCCTCGACCCGGGCCGCGAGCCCGGCCGGCTCGTGCTCGTGAGCCGCATGGGCGCCGAGCAGGTCGCCGAGAAGCTGCCGCCGCTGCTTGCGGGCGGTGAAGCGGGCGGGCCACCCGGTCGTGTGGGCGTGCGACCCGATGCACGGCAACACGTACGCGCACGAGAGCGGCTACAAGACCCGCCACTTCGACGCGGTCATGCACGAGGTCGAGCAGTTCTTCGACGCGTGCCATCGCCGCCGACGTCATGGCCGGGCGGCGTGCACGTCGAGCTCACCGGCGACGACGTCACGGAGTGCCTCGGCGGCGGCGACGACCTCCTCGGCGCCGATCTCGAACGCCGGTACGAGACGCGCTGCGACCCGCGGCTGAACGCGCGGCAGTCGCTCGACCTCGCGTTCCGCGTCTGCGAGCTGGTGCAGCGCTCGCGTTGAGCGACACCTACTCCGACGTCGACGCCCGCGCCGCGGTTCAGAGACCACGTCGTCGCGTGGCAGGAACGGGTCGACAGCTGGCCGCAGGTGCGCGCGTACAAGCGACGGAGTTTTGAGCTGTGCGGCGACGCGGGGCCGCGTCTGGACGTGGGCGCGGGTCCGGGTATCGACGCGGCAGCCCTCGGCGCCTTCGCGTGCGACCCGTCGATCGTGATGTGCCGTGCCGCGGCCACGCGCGCTGTGCGAGTCGTGCAGGCCGACGCGCACGCGTTGCCCTTCGCCGATGCGACGTTCGGAGCCGTCCGCACCGATCGGGTGCTCCAACACGTCGCCGCGCCCGTCCGGGCGGTCGCCGAGATGATCCGCGTGTGCACGCACGGGGGCCGGGTGGTGATCTGCGACCCGGACCAGGAAACGTTGGCGATCCATCTCGCCGGCGTGCGGGACGAGCTCGTCGAGAAGGTCAAGCGCTTGCGACGCGACATCGGCTACCGGAACGGCACCTTCGTCCGGCGGATCGCCGAGCTCCTGGCGAGCTCCGGGTTGCGAGACGTGACCGTGGAGGCCTTTCCGCTCGTGCTCACCGACCCCGGCGACGCGTTCGGGCTTCCCGGTTGGCCCCGCTATTGGGCCGATCACTTCGCCGAGGACGAGGTCGCCGAGTGGGAACGCGCGCTGCGCGAACATCGGGAAGGTGGGTTCGTGTACGCGTTGTTGTACTTCGTGATCGCCGGCACCCGGCCGTGAGCGCTTTCTCGAGTCGCCGCCGTGGTACACGATTGAGAGAAGCAACCTATGGCTGACCGTCCCGCGAGCATCGACGATCTGGGCCCGAACGCGGGCCTGATCGACGAGATGTACCGCCTCTACCTTGAGAACCCCGAAGCCGTGTCGCCCGGCTGGCGCGATTTCTTCGCCGACTACCAGCCTCGGGCCGAGCCTCCTGCCGCGGCACCGACGCCGGCGCCCGCCCCAGCAGCGGCACCGCAACAGGCGCCCGCTCCCGCCCCGGCGCCCGCGGCCGCCCCGGCACCGGCACCGCCCGCGCCCCAACCCGCGCCGACGCTCGACGGGGAGCGCGCCGAGCCCCTTCGCGGCGCGTCCGCGCGTGTCGTGCAGAACATGGAGGCGAGCCTCGCCGTCCCGACCGCGACATCAGTACGCGCGGTTCCCGCCAAGCTGCTCGAGGTCAACCGCCAGATCCTCAACAACCAGCTCGCCCGCGCGGGGCGGCAAGGTGAGCTTCACGCACCTCATCGGCTTCGCCGTCGTCCGGGCGCTGCAGAAGACGCCGCACATGAACGCGAGCTATGCCGTCACGGACGGCAAGCCCAGCGTGGTCCGCCACGAGCACGTCAATCTCGGGCTCGCGATCGACCAGCAGAAGAGCGACGGCACGCGCACGCTGCTCGTCCCGAACATCAAGAACGCCGACACGCTCGACTTCGCGGCGTTCCACGCCGCGTACGAGGATCTCATCCGCCGGGCGCGCACGAACAAGCTCACCCCCGACGACTTCGCGGGCACGACCGTGTCGATCACCAACCCCGGCACGATCGGCACGATGCACTCGGTGCCGCGACTCATGCCCGGCCAGGGCGTGATCGTCGGCGTCGGCGCGATCATCTACCCGCCCGAATACGAGGGCGCCGATCCGCAGACACTCGCCGAGATCGGCGTGAGCAAGGTCGTCACGCTCACGAGCACGTACGACCACCGGATCATCCAAGGGGCCGAGAGCGGCGAGTTCCTCGCAACGATGCACGACCTGCTGCTCGGCGGCGACGAGTTCTACGACGAGCTGTTCGCAAGCTTCGGCGTGCCGTACGAGCCCGCCGCGCTGGTCGCCCGACCGCAAGCCCCTCGAAGGATCCGCGGAAGCCGCGCACAAGATCATCGCGGTGCAGCAGCTGATCAACATGTACCGCGTGCGCGGGCACCTGATCGCGAATCTCGACCCGCTGGGGTTGAAGGAGCCGAAGACCCACGAGGAGCTCGACCCGAACCATTGGGGGCTCACGATCTGGGACCTCGACCGCGAGTTCCCGACCGGCGGTCTCGCGAGCAAGGCGACGATGAAGCTGCGCGACATCCTCGGCGTGCTCCGGAACGCGTACGCCCGCACGATCGGCGTCGAGTACATGCACATCCAGGAGCCCGACCAGAAGGCGTGGATCCAGCAGCAGGTCGAGGGCGTGCACGTCGACGCGACCCCCGAGGACAAGCGCCGCATCCTCAGCGCGTTGAACGGCGCAGAGGCGTTCGAGCGCTTCCTGCACACGAAATTCCTCGGTCAGAAGCGGTTCTCCCTCGAAGGCGCAGAGACGCTGATCCCGATGCTCGAGTTCCTGCTCGACGCCGCCGCCAACGCCGGTGTGGAGGAATTCGTCATGGGCATGGCGCACCGCGGCCGGCTGAACGTGCTCGCGAACGTCGTCGGCAAGTCCTACGAGCAGATCTTCCGCGAGTTCGAAGGCGAGCTCGATCCCAACGTGCCGCAGGGCTCGGGCGACGTGAAGTATCACGTCGGCGCGACCGGCAAGTTCACCGCCGCGTCGGGCGCGACGATCGGTATCACGCTGGCCGCCAACCCGAGCCATCTGGAGGCGGTCGACCCGGTCGTCGAGGGAATGGCGCGCGCGAAGCAGGACCGCCTCCGTGACAACGCGCACGATCGCGTGCTCTCGGTGTTGATCCACGGCGACGCCGCGTTCGCGGGCCAGGGCGTCGTCGCGGAGACGTTGAACCTCTCGGAGCTGCCCGGCTACGACGTGGGGGGCACGGTCCACATCGTCGTGAACAACCAGGTCGGCTTCACGACGCCGGCCGGGTTCGCGCGCTCGACGGTGTACGCCACTGACATCGCCAAGGCGGTGCAGGCGCCGATCTTCCACGTCAACGGCGACGATCCCGAAGCTTCAGTACGCGTGATCCGGTTGGCGTACGAGTTCCGCAACGCGTTCAAGAAGGACGTCGTCGTCGACATGGTGTGCTACCGGCGCTACGGCCACAACGAGGGCGACGAGCCCGCGTTCACGCAACCCCACATGTACGAGGTGATCGGCAACCGGCGCTCGGTGCGCAAGCTCTACACCGAGCTGCTGGTGAACCGCGGCGACCTGACGCTCGAGGAGGCCGAGAAGGCGCTCGAGGACTTCCGGGCCCGCCTGGAAGAAGCATTCGGCGAGACCCAGGCCAGCGAACGGCCGGCGCCGCGGATCGAACGGCCCACGCCCGAACCCGAGACGTCGCGCGTCGACACCGGTGTGCCGCGTGAGCGTCTCGAGCGTGTCATCACCGCGCTCACGACGTTCCCGTCCGATTTCGAGCCCCATCCCAAGCTCGCCCGCATCCTCGCGAACCGCCGCAAGGAGTTCGACAACGACCAGATCGACTGGGCGCTCGCCGAGGAGCTCGCGTTCGGGACGCTGCTGCTCGAAGGCGCGCCCGTGCGCGTCGCCGGCCAGGACACGCGCCGGGGCACGTTCTCGCAGCGCCATGCGGTCGTCGTCGACCACCGCACCGAGCAGGAGTACGTGCCTCTCGCGCACCTCGGCGGCGACGCCGCGCCGTTCATGATCTACGACTCGGTGCTGTCGGAGTTCGCGGCGCTCGGCTTCGAGTACGGGTACTCGATCGCCGACCACGACGCGCTCGTCGCCTGGGAAGCGCAATTCGGTGACTTCGGGAACGGCGGGCAGGTGATCATCGACCAGTTCCTCGTCGCCGCCGAGGACAAGTGGGGACAGCGCAGCGGCCTCGTGTTGCTGCTCCCCCACGGCTTCGAGGGACAGGGCCCCGAGCACTCGTCGGCGCGCCTCGAACGCTTCTTGGTGCTCGCCGCCCAGGACAACATCCGCGTCGTCTACCCGACGACGGCCGCGCAGTACTTCCACGTGCTGCGCCGGCAGGTGCAGGACCCGAGCCGCAAGCCGCTGATCGTGATGACGCCGAAGCGATACCTGCGCATGCCCGTCACCGCATCACCGGTCGATGCGCTCACGCACGGAGATTTCGAGCCGCTGCTCGCCGATCCCAACCCACCGGCGGCGCCGACGCGGATCGTGTTCACGACCGGCAAGTTCGGGTTCGAGCTGCTGGCCCGCCGCGACGAGCTCCACGCGCCGGTCGAGATCGTGCGCATCGAGCAGCTGTACCCGTGGCCGGCGCGCGAGATCGAAGGAGTGGTGCAACGGTCGCCGGATGCAGAGGTGATCTGGGCGCAGGAAGAGCCGGGCAACATGGGTGCCCGCTACTTCGTCCGTCGCCGTATCGAGGAGCTCGCGGGCGGCCGCCCGGTGGGTGTGGTCGCCCGCCACGAGAGCCCGAGCCCCGCGACCGGCAGCTCGACCGTCCACGACGCCGAGCAGCAAGCGCTGCTGGCGGAGGCAGTCCCCGGCTAAACCGGCAGCAATCTCGTCGGGCGTAAACCTTTCGCCGGTGCCTACCGTCTGGTCTGCGATGGGGACGCGCGACTTCGACGAGTTCTATGCCGCGCACTTCGATGTCGTCGCGCGCACGATCAGCCTGGCCGCCGGCGATCGGGAGCTGGCGCGGGATGCGACCCAGGAAGCGTTCGCTCGTGCCCTTCGACGGTGGCGCTCGGTGCGCGACATGGACCGCCCCGACGGGTGGGTGTACGTGGTCGCGATGAATCAGCTCCGCGACCACTGGCGGCGGCTGGAGCGCAAGCAAGCGGCCGAACCAGCTCCCCCCGTAGACACCAGTAGCCGCATCGTGACGTGCCTCACCGTGCGGGAAGCGATCGCCACGCTTCCGCCCCGCCAGCGCCAGGCGGTCGTGCTCCGCTACCTCGCCGACCTCCCACTCGCCGAGGTCGCCGACGCGATGGGCTGTGCGCTCGGCACGGTGAAGGCGACGCTGCACAAGGCGCTGCGCGCGATGCGGATCGAGCTCGAGGAGAACGACGATGCGGACTGACGAGCTGCGCCGCGAGCTTCGGCAGCTCGCGGACGAGATAGAACCGTTCCCGAGCGACCTTCTCGGTCTCCGACACCGGGAAAGCAGGCGGTCGGCGCTCCTCCGTGTCGCGGCGGCATTCGTCGTCGTTCTCACTGTCGCGGGCGGAGCCGCGCTCTGGAATCGCGGCGAGAAGCACGTCGGTGTCGCGAAGAAGGAATACCCGCCTGCGGACACTCGCCTCGACCTCGTGGTGATCCCCGGGACCGAGCGTGTGCGGGAGATCCTCGAAAACTCCCCCGCGGTCGCGAAGTATGCAGCGCTTGACCGAGGCGGATTGCCGGTGCCCCCTGACGCAATCGTGGGACCGCCCGCCCTCCGCGAGGCCGCGTGCGCGTTGCGGAATAGCGACGGCTTCGCAGTACAAACGAAGGAGCGGGGCGCTCCAGAGGTGCTTTTGCGCGTCCTGGGCAACGACGCGAAGGTCTTCGTCTTGAGCACCGATCCCATCGATGCCGAAGTGTTCATGAAGGTCAACGCGACGCCACGGCAGGTGCAAGCCGTACTCACCGCGGTCAGCAAGGATACGAGTGAGATTCAGTCGTTTCGATACCTCGACCACAACGCGGCCTACGCCGAGTTCAAGCGCGTCTTCGCCGATCAATCAGCTCTCATAGAAAGCACGACACCCGAGGTGCTTCCGGAGTCGTTCCGGCTCGTCGCATCGGACGGCACGCCGCCGCAGGTGCTCGTAGCGCGATTCCAACATCTGGCCGGCGTCGACAAGGTCATCGCGGCCCGTGGGATTCCCGATTTGTCGGCTCTCTACCACGCCCTCGGAGCGCTCTCCAAGGCCGGCGATTGCCGCACGCCGTAGCACGGGACCGTCAGGCGTCTTGTCGTACGCCGTAGCGGGCGAGGAACTCGTCGACGACCTGGTCGATGTACGCGTCGGTGATCGGCGCCCGGGTGACGAGGTTCCGGTAGAACAGCGGGCGCACCGATCCGGTCGGCGGCGAACTCGACGTCGATGTCCGGTGACAGCTCACCACGCGCGACGCCGCGCCGGAACACGTCGAACACACCCTGCCGGCGATCGCGTACCGACTCGGCGTGCATGCGCGCGAGCTCCTCGTTCCGGTACGCGTCGATCAGCAGCATGCGCTTGGCGGCGCCGACGACCGGGTCGGCGAGCAACCGGCGAAGGTTCCGCAACGCGGTCGTGAGATCGCCGCGCACCGAACCGGTGTCGGCGATCGGTGCCTGTTCGTCGGCTGCCTTGAGCGCGGCGGCAACGACGAGCGCGGCCTTCGATGGGTAGCGCCGGTAGATCGTCGCCTTGCCCACGCCGGCCCGCGTCGCGACCGCGTCGACGCTCATGCCGTCGAGGCCGTTCGCGGCATACTCCGCGAGCGCGGCATCGAGGATCGCGTGGTCGCACTCCGGACTGCGGGGTCTGCCGGGCATCTACAGCTCCGCGAGCGCGGTCTGCACGCGCCGTCGCGGCCTCATCCTGATTCGCGAACACCTCGGGATCGGCCGCAGTCGCAGGCAGCCACCGGGCCGCGATGATTGCGCCGACGAGCGCGGCTCCGGCAGCAACGAGCAATCCCCGGTGCATGCCGGCGACGAAGGCGTCCTTCGCCCCCTGCGCGAGGTCCGCCCGCTGGGTGCCCGCCAACGGGAGGCTCGGATTGCCCGCAACGCCGAGCGCTCGGCCGAGGCCCTCCTTGGCGACCGAGACCGGTGCACCCTGGATGCCGAAGCGGTCGAGCAATCCGGCGATCCGCGACCCGTAGAACGACGACATCACGCTTCCGATGATCGCCACGCCGAGGGCGCCCCCGACCTGCCGGGTCGTGTCGTTGACCGCCGAACCGACACCCGCCTTCACGCGGGGCACCGAACCCATGATGGACTCGGTTGCCGGCGCCATCGTCAAGCCCATGCCCGCGGCCATCACCATCATCCGCCAGGCGACGTCACCCCAGTACGAGATGCCGTGCGACGGCAGCATTGCCATCAGCGCGAGGCCGAGCGACGCGAGCGCGAGACCGGTCGTCACGACGCGCTTGGTGCCGACCCGCTCGACGATCCGCGCGCTGGTGGGCGCGACAACGAGCATCACGACCGCCATCGGCAGCAGCCGTATGCCGGCCTGGAGCGGGTCGTAGCCCATCACGAACTGCAAGTACTGCGTGAGCAGGAAGAGTGATCCGAACATCGCGAAGAACAACAACGTGATCCCGGCGCTCGCGGCGCTGAACCGCGGGCTGCGCCATACCGACGTGTCGAGCATCGGGCTCGGCGTGACGCGCTCCCATAGCGCAAAGGCTCCGAGCACGACGAACGCGAACGCGAACGTCCCGAGGATCAACGGACTGGTCCAGCCGTGGTCCGGCGCCTCGATGATCGCGTACACCAGCGCGCCCAGACCGACGATCGATAGCAGTGCACCCAGCGGATCGAGCCGCGGTTTCGACGGGTCCCGCGACGTCGGAATGAGGACGACGCCGGCGATGAGCGCGATCACGACGATCGGCAGGTTCACCATGAAGATCGAGCCCCAATAGAAGTGCTGGAGCAGGAAGCCGCCACTGATCGGACCGAGCGCCACCGCGACACCGGCGATCGCCGCCCACATCCCGATGGCGCGTCCCCGCTCCTCGGGCGGGAACACGTTCGTGATGATCGACAATGTCGCGGGCATGATGAACGCGCCGCCGATCCCCATCACCCCGCGCGTGACGATCAGCTGCGTCGGTGTGTGCACGAGCGCCGAGGCGACCGACCCGATCCCGAACATGGCCATGCCGAACTGCAGCGCGCCCCGCCGGCCGAACCGGTCGCCCAGGCTGCCGGCCGTGAGCAGCAAGCCCGCGAAGACGAGCGTGTACGAGTCGACCATCCATTGGAGCTGGCTGTTCGTCGCGCCGAGCCCGACCGGCTTCGGCTTCTGCAACGTCGGCACCGCGACGTTGAGGATCGAGTTGTCGACCACGATCACGAGCAGGCTCAAGCAGAGCACGGCGAGGATCCACCAGCGCTGTTGGTAGGCGCGACTGCTGCGATCGAACGGTGCGAGGGCGGTGGGAGGAGAGGTCATGGGCGAGATCCTCGGGGGCAGCCGGAGGTATTACGAAACGACACCGTATCGTATCGTGCCCCGGCCCGGAAGTGTCAACCCGAGATGTGCTCCCGGTCGCGTCCCCGGAGCGCCCGCCAGCCGAGGCGGCCGGCGGCCAGGCCGAACGCGATCGAGATGAGCGCGAGCGTCACGTGCACCACGACGAACCCGGCCGAATGGTCCTCGCCGGCCATGATGAAGATGCGGGTGACCCACACGTACAGGGTCCACGCACACAGAGCGATCAGCAGCCAGGCAGCACGGCGGGACATGTCCGCACGCTACCGACCGGTGCGGCGCGGCGGCTGATCAGCGGGAGGCGTGCGCGACCGCTTCGAGGCAGTGGTCGAGCGCGGTATCCGACGCGTTCGTGAGCGGAAGGCGCACGTCCGGACGTCGAGATGCGGCCCTGCGCGTGCAGCACGGCCTTGAAGACGGCCGGGTTCGGCTCCGTGAACAGGGCGCGCACGACGGGAAGCAGCACTTCGGCGTGGGCGCGCCCGTCTTCGATCTTGCCGGCGAGACCGCACTCGATCATCGCCACGAACTGCTCGGTGCAGACGTGCGCCGACGCGGAGATCGTGCCGGCCGCGCCCATGCACATCAGGGGGAACAACAAGGTGTCCTCGCCGCCGAGCACCGCGAAGCCCTCGGGCGCCATCGCGAGCAGCTCGAGCGTGTCGGTGTCGACCGCGGGCACGGCCTGCTTCACGCCCGCGATGTTCGGCGTGCGCGCGAGCTCGAGCAGCGAGGCGGCGCCCAGGCCTCGGCCGGTGCGGGATGGAATGTTGTACGCGACGACGGGCACGGGGGCAGATTTGGCGACCGCTTTGTAATGCTCGACGATCCCCTCTTCGGAGGGACGCACGTAGTAGGGCACGACCACGAGGGCGCCGACGACCGCGGGCAGGCCGAGCAACGCTTCCGTCGCTTCGATGGTGTGCCGGGTGTTGTTCGAACCGGTGCCGACGATGACGCGACTGCCCGCGGCCGCGCACACGCGGGTGATTGTTTCGACGACCGCGCGCTTCTCGTCGTCCTCGAGCGAAGAGGCCTCGCCCGTCGTGCCCAGCGCGACGATGCCCGTCACTCCCGCACGGAGATACTCGCCGCAGAGCCGCTCGATCGCCGGCGTGTCGACTGCTCCCGCGGCGTCGAACGGCGTGAGCAGCGGCACCCACACGCCTCGCAGATCGAGGTCACTCGTCATGCGAAGAGCGTACTCGCCGAGTTGTGGCATTACCCGGAGAATGGCTCGTCCCCGAGTACCTTCCGGTCCGTGCCGGTCTGGGTGGAAGTGCTCCTCACGCTGCTCGTGGGCTTCGTGACAGGAATGTTGTCGGGGATGTTCGGCATCGGCGGCGCGGTCGTGTCGACGCCTGCGATCCGCGCGCTCGGCGCGACCGCGTTGCAAGCAGTGGGCTCGACGCTGCCGTCGATTCTGCCGTCGTCGATCTCGGGGTCGGTGCGCTACCGACGCGAGGGCCTCATCCGCAACCGCGTGGTCGTGTGGACGGCGGCGTTCGGCGTGCCGGCGTCGGTTGTCGGGTCGCGACTCTCCGACGCGGTTCCCGGCAACGGGCACATCTTGATGCTGGTCACGGCCGCGCTCGTCGCGTACACCGCGTATCCGCACGGCGTTCCCGACCGTGCGCTCGACTCGAGCGCGGCGTACGACCGCTTGCACGACGAATGGTGGCGGCTCGCGATCATCGGCGTCGCCGCGGGCGCGCTCTCCGGGCTGCTCGGCATCGGCGGCGGCATCCTCATGGTGCCCGCGTTCTCGGCGTGGGTCGGGATGCCGCTGCAAGGAGACGATCGCGACGTCGCTCGCGTGCGTCGGCATCTTCGCGATCCCCGGCACGCTCACCCACTGGTACCTCGGCCACATCGACTGGACGTTCGCGATCGCGCTCGCGATCGGCGTGATCCCCGGCGCGCAGATCGGTGCGCACTTCACGATCACGTCGACCGACCGCGTCCTGCGCTACAGCGTCGGGACCGCGCTCGGGGTCATCGCGGTGATCTACGCCGTCGGCGAGATCATCGCTCGTCGCTGTCGTTCGACGAGCGTGGATCATCCGTGAGCTCGCGGGCTCGGCGAACACGGCGTCGAGCATCTCCGGCGTCAGCTTGCCGCGTGAACGTGTTCTGCTGGCTCGGATGGAACGTGCACGACGATGGTCACGCGGCCGCACGGCACCTCGAGCCCGTGCGCGAAACGCGGGCCGCCGGGCCGGCAGCAGTCGACGCCGCCTCGAGTTTCGCGGCTGCGCAGCGCACTCCACGTCGCCTCGTAGCCGAACGCCCCGAGCGCGACGATCACCCGCACGCGTGCGCAGCAGCTCGCAGCTCGCGTACGAGGTACGGCATGCACGTCGTCGCGCTCGGCGGGCGTGGGCTTGTTCGCAGGCGGCGCGCAGCGAACGGCCGCGGCGACGTACGCGTCGCGAGCCGCAGGCCGTCGTCGGCGCGCACCGACTCCGCTTGGTTCGCGAACCCGGTGCGATGCAGCGAGCGCGAACAGGAAGTCGCCGGAGCGGTCGCCGGTGAACACGCGTCCGGTGCGGTTGCCGCCGTGCGCGGCCGGCGCCAGCCCGACGAGCAGCAGCCGCGCGCGTCGGGTCGCCGAAACCCGGGACCGGCCGGCGCCCAGTACGTCCTCGTCGCGGTACGCCGCCCGCTTCTCGCGCGCGACGGTCTCGCGCCACGCGACGAGGCGAGGGCACGCCCGGCAGGCGGCGATCTCGCCGGTGAGCGCAGCGGAGATCGCGGCGCGCGGCACCGGCATGAGTAGCGAATCCTACGACGGACGGCGGGTACGCTCTCGTCGATGCGTGTTCTGCTGCTCGTCAACGCGACCGCGTCGTCGGTGACGGCGCGCAAGCGGGTGATGATCCGCAAGCTGCTGGCCGCGCAGCACGAGGTCGAAGTCGCGGAGACGTCGCGGCGCGGGCACGCGACCCGGCTCGCCGCATGCCGCCGCGAACGACGGCTTCGACGTCGTCGCGGTGCTCGCGGGCGACGGCACGCTCAACGAGGCGGCCGACGGGCTTGCTGCACAGCAACACCGCGCTCGCGCCGCTCCCCGGCGGCTCGACCAACGTCTACGCGCGCACGCTCGGCTATCCGAACGATGCGGTCGCCGCCGCGCGCGTGCTCGTCGCCGTCGCTCGGCCGCGACGCGACCAAGCGGATCGGCGTCGGCATCGCGAACCGGCGGCCGTTCCTCTTCAACACCGGCATCGGGTTCGACGCCGCCGTGATCCGCCGCGTCGAGCGCTACGGCGAGCTCAAGCGCTACGCTGTCGCATCCGCTGCACGTCGCCGCCGCGTTCGAGGCGTTCTTCCGCCACGAGGGCACGCGGACGCGCCGTCGACATCGAGCTCGACAGCCGGCGAGACGATCGAGGACGTGCGCTTCGCGATCGTCTCGAAGACCGACCCGTACACGTACCTCGGGCGGCTGCCGCTCGCGCGTCGCACCGGATGCCGGGCTCGACCGGCCGCTCGCCCTCACCGCGTTCCGCCGGCTCGACTCGTCACGCTCGTCGGCGGCGCGGCCGTCGGCGATGCGCAAGGGCAAGTTCCTTGCGCACCGCCGCGGTGTCGAGCACCGCGCGCGACGTGCACCGCATGATCGTGCGGGCCGCGCGAGCCGTTCCCGTACCAGGTCGACGGCGACGACGTCGGCGACACCGAGCAGCTCGACATCAGCTACGAGCCCGACGCCCTGACGATCGTCGTGCCCTAGTCACACGAGAGCGGCGAGCGCGACGTCGGGAACGTTCGTGACGATCGCGTCGACGCCGGCCGCGGCGAGCATGCGGATCTCGTCCGGGTCGTCGACCGTCCACACGTCGACGCGTAGCCCGTGGTCGTGGGCGGCGGCGATGCCGGCCTCGGCGATCGCTCAGCGCGGCAGCGCCGGTCGGGGTGCAACCACGGGTGACCGTGCGCGGCCGCGATCGCGCGACGCGGTCGCGACGTCCTGGCCGCTGGTCAGCCACGCGTCGTGAGCTCGGGCGCGAACGCGCGGCACGCGTCGACCGCGTCCGAGGTCGAACGACGACACGATCGCATCGGGCGCGTCGTGCGCGCACCGCCGCCGACGACCGCGCGCACGACCGGACGGTCGGGGCCGTCGGCGTCGGGCTCCCACGGCAAGCACTTGATCTCGACGTTGACGAGCAACCCGCTGCACTCTGCAAGCACTTCGAGCAGCGTCGGGATGTCGGGATCGCGCCGGCGCGCAGCGCCGCGAACGGATGCGCCGCGATCAACCCGAAGCCTTCGATTTCGGGATCGTGGTGCACGACGAGCACGTCGTCGGCGGTGCGGCGCGCGTCGAGCTCGACACCGTCGGCGCCGAGCTCGCGCGCGCCGCGCGAACGCCGCGAGCGTGTTCTCGGGTGCGCGCGGCGACGCGCCGCGATGTGCCAGGACGAGCGGGACGGTCGGCCATCACCGCGCCACACTAGAACCGGAACACGTTCCACTTACGGGCACGAAAGTCCTGCTCAGACCCCTTGCCGCCCCGTCGACAGGCCCGTTACCCTCTCGTTCTGCTCCCGCTCAACCGAGCTGAGCGTGCTCGTGATCTGGGTGCACGGTCGCTGGCATGTGGGCAAGCGCCGACTGCGCGACCCGCAAGGGGGAAACACGTGGCGTTGACCTGGATCCGGACCCACGACTGGGACGCCGAGGAGTGGCGCGACCGTGCGTCGTGTCGGGACACCAGCCCGGAGCTGTTCTTCCCGATCGGGACCACCGGCGTCGCGCTCGACCAGATCGACGCCGCCAAGCAGGTGTGCGACGAGTGCCCGGTTGCCGGCGAGTGCCTCGAGTTCGCGCTCGCCACGAACCAGGAAGCCGGCGTGTGGGGCGGGCTCACCGAAGAGGAGCGCCGCCGGCTGCGCAAGGGCATCGACGTGCCGGCGCCCGCCGCCACACCGCAGCTCGCCTAGCAACCCGGCGCCATCTGCGCGCTCGAGCTCGTTTCGAGCTACAGCTCGACCCGGGGCATCGCGACCGGAACGCGGACGCGCACCGACGTGCCCGTCCTCGTCGTGCATCTCGATCGAGCCCTGGAGCTCGCTCGTCACGAGCGCCTGCACGATCGACAGCCCGAGGCCGCGTGATCCGTCGAGCGTGAACTGCTCGGGCAGGCCGGCGCCGTTGTCGCGTACCTCGATCTCGACGTGACCGTCGTCCCGGCCGAGCATCACGTCGACACGTGCGTCGTCGCGTCCCTTCGGGAAACGCGTGGTCGACGGCGTTCTGCATGAGCTCGTTGAGGACGACGGCGAGCGGCGTCGCGACCTCCCCGGGCAGCTCGCCGGCATCGCCCTCGACGTGGAAGCGGATCGTGTGCTCGGCCGAGGACGCCGTCTCCTCGACGAGACGGGCGAGCGGCCGCACGATCTCGTTGAAGGCCACGACGTCGCCGGCCTCCCGCGAGAGCGTCTCGTGGACGATCGCGATCGATCGGATGCGCCGCTCGGACTCCGCGAGCGCGGCCCGGGCCTCGGGCGAGCTGCAGCCGACGGCCCTGGAGCCGCAGCAGCGACGCGATCGTCTGCAGGTTGTTCTTCACGCGGTGGTGGATCTCGCGGATCGTCGCGTCCTTCGACAGCAGCAGCCGGTCGCGGCGGCGGAGGTCGCTGACGTCGCGCAACGAGCACGAGCGCGCCGGCCGGGTCGTCGCCGTCCGAGCAGCGGCAGCACGCGCACGAGCACCGACACGTCTTCGTGCTCGATCTCCTCGGCGACCGGCAGGTGCGAGCTGCATCGCGCTGCGGGCCGCCGCGTCGTCGAAGCCGACGTCGGCGAGTCGCTGCGACTGCGCGTACGCGTGGATGCCCATGCGGTGCAGCGAGCTCACTGCGTTCGGGCTCGCGAACTGCACCCGCGTCTCGGCGTCGATCACGATCACGCCGTCGCCGACGCGCGGGGCGCTCTCCATCTCGATCTCGTCGACGTCGAACGGGAACGTGCCGTCGGCGATCATGCGCGCGAAGCGGTCGAAACGTCTGGAAGTAGGTGCGCTCGAGCTCACCCGAGCGGCGGGCGAGCGTCATCGGCTCCTCGCGTGACACGAGCCCGATCAGCCGGCCCGCGCCGGCGACCGGGATACACCTGCACACGCACGCGCTCCTTCGACCCGAGCGCGGCTGTGTCGGCCGCGCACGATGTCACCCGAGCGCCAGCAGCGCGCGACGAGCGGGCGCTCCACCTCGTCGACGACGGTGCCGACGAGGTCCTGCGGGTAGTTCGTCTGGCCGGTGACCGGGCGCACCTGGGCCGAGGACGACGAAGCGATGGCCCTCCTCGCCGGTGATCGGCGCGAGCAGCAGCAGGTCGGCGAACGAGAGGTCGGCGAGCGGGCGCCACGTCGCGACCAGCCGCTCCATGTGCACGAGCTCGCGACCGGCGAGCGCCGTACGGGCGAGGGCGAGATCGTCGAGCGTGCTCACGGGTGAATGCTAACGGCGCCCTCACTGCGCGGAATCGGCTCGAAGAGGTAGCGGCAGATCGCGGCGAGGCCGTCGACGTCGCCGATGTCGTCCTCGAACGTCGGGATGCGCGCCACGACGTCGGGCACGCGGGCGAGCTCGGCGCGCAGCTCGGCCTCGCGCATGCGCGACCACCGAGAAGTTGCGGTACGACTCGCCGACCGTGCGCAGCACACGGGCGGTCGCGCGCCGGATCGGCGAGCGCGGGATCGCCGCGTCGTCGACGAGCGTCGGCGGCGAGCGGCGCGGCATCGTCGATGCACGCGGTCGCGGCGGTCGCGCCGGCCGGGTCGAGCAGGGAGTCGGGCAAGCGTCTTGTTGAGGACGAGCGCGCCGAGATGGAAGTCGCGAGCCATGAGCGCCTCGCAGAACCGCTCGGCCTCGTGGAGCGGCGCCGCTTCGAGCGTGGTGACGACCGCGAACGTCGTGCGGCGGTCGTGCAGCAGCCGCTCGACGGCGTTGCGCCCGCTCGACGAATCCGTCGTACATCGACTGGAAGTTCAAGAAGAACTCGGCGATGTCCTCGAGGAACTTGCTCCCGAGGATGCGATCGGCCATCTGGTAGAAGGGCCGGCTCGCGACGTTGAGGACGCGCGGAGCCGCGCTTGCCGCCGACGCGGTACGGCAGGGTCAGCCAGCGCAGCAGCCGGCTGCCGAAGAAGTCGGCCATGCGCGCCGGCGCCTCGAGGAAGTCGATCGCGTTCCGGGTCGGCGGGGTGTCGATGACGATGAGGTCGTACTCGCCGCTCGCGTGCAGCTCGAACAGGCGCTCCATCGCGATGTAGTCGTGGCTCTGCACGAACCGCGCCGGTGAGGTTGTGATACAGCCGGTTCTCGAGGATCCGGTAGGCGGTCTCCTCGTCCTTGGCGTGCCGGAGCACGAGGTCGTCCCACGACTGCTTGGTGTCGAGCATCGCGGCCCACAGCTCGCCGCGCGGCTCGATGCCGGCGGCCTTCAGCGCCTCGGGCGGGACCCGTTTGGCGAGGTTGCCGATGCCCTCGAGCCCGAGCGCGGTGGCGAGTCGCCGGGCGGGATCGATCGTGAGGACGAGCACCTTGCCGCCGAGCCGGACCGTCGCGCCGAGCGCGGCCGCGGCCGCGACCGACGTCTTGCCGACGCCACCCGAGCCGCAGAACACGACGATCTCCTTGGCGGCGAGCAGCTGCTCGAGCGTCGTGGCGCGATCGTCCGACCGGCGCTTCGCGTCACAGACCGAGCTCCTCGCCGAGCGCGTCGGCGACCATCCGCGTCACACGCAAGCCGTGGGCGCGGACGAAGAGATACGGCACGTACAGCAGCGGGAGGTCGACCGCCTCGCGCAGGTGCGCGAGGTGCACGGCGCGGGTGCGCCGCAGCGAGACCGCGAGCCGAGCCGCGTCGAGGACCGCGGTTGCGCCGGTGCCGACCCGCGCCGCCAACATGCTCGCCGCGCCGGCGGCACGCGCAAAGCCTCGAACTCGCTTCGTCGGTACGGGTGAACAGCTCGGGCAGGACGCGGTTGACGATCACCGACCCGAGCGGCACCTGCACCTCGCGCCGCAGTCGCTGCACGAGCTCGATCGTCTCCGCGACCGGCATCTCCTCGGGCGTCGTGACGATGTTGACCGCCGTGAGCTGCGGGTCGGCGATGAGCTCCGACACCCATTGGGTCTGATTGCGCAGCGGTCCGACGTCGACGAGGTCCTGGATGGCATCGGCGGCGCCGAGCTGGGCGACGATGTGCCCGGTCGCGGCCGCGTCGACGACGACGAGGTCGTGGTCGGCGCGCCCTTCGATCGACTCGCGCACCTCCCACGCGATCTTGCCGATCGTGAGGATCTCCTTCACGCCCGGCGCGGCGGTCGCGACGAAGTCGAGCACCTTGGCGAGCGGTCCCAAACGGCCCAGCACCGGCACGCGCAGGTTGAGCCGCAGATATTCCTGGAGCGACGCCTCGGTGTCCATCGCCATCGCGAGCACACCGGGATAGACCTCGCGCGGGCTTGAACCCCACCGGCGACTGCTCGAACTGCGCCGGGACATCGCCCTTGGCGTCGACCTCGACGAGCAGGACACGTTTGCCGATGTTCGCGGCCAGCAGCGCGGTCGCGGCGGCGATCGTGCTCTTCCCGACGCCGCCCTTCCCGGTGAAGAACAGCAGGCGCCGATCGAGCAGCCCGGGAGCGGGCTGGATCACGCGGGCTCCGCGTCACCGTCCCGTCGAACCGAAGCCGACCTTGCGCCCTCCGGCGTCGGCTGCGATCTCGACGTACGCGATCTTGTCGGTCGGCACGCCGACACGCCGTCCCTTGCTGTCGGTGAGCCACAACATGCCGCTGCCGTTCGCGAGCGCGCCGCTCGACCGCCTGCGTGACGACCTCGACCTCATCGTCGGTCTCGACCGTCAGCTCGCGGGTGGTGTACACGACGCCGATGCGTACTTCCATGCGCTGGCACCTTACCGTCGCCCGTAGACGATCTTGAGCTCCGTGCGGTAGATGCGCTTCGGTGCCAGCTCGACCTCGATGCGCTCGGCGATCGAGGCGAACACCAGCGAGGCCTCGTTCCCGGGATCCGTGACGACGATCGGCCGACCGGTGTCGGCACCCTCCCGGAGCTCGGGGACGAGCGGCACCTGTCCGAGCAGCGGCACCTCGAGCTGGTCGGCGAGCTCCTGTCCGCCGCCCTCACCGAAGAGCGAATAGCTCGTGCCGTGATCGCAGCGGAACCACGACATGTTCTCGACGACACCCATGACCTCGAGGTTGACCTTGAGCGCCATGTACGCGGCGCGCTGCGCGACCTTCTGCGCCGCCGGTTGCGGCGTGGTGACGACGAGCACCTCGGCGCGCGGAAGGAACTGCGCCATCGAGAGTGCGATGTCGCCCGTGCCGGGCGGCATGTCGACGATCAGATAGTCGGGCTCGCCCCAGTGCACGTCGGTCAGAAACTGCTCGAGCGCTTTGTGCAGCATCGGCCCGCGCCAGACGACGGGCTGGTCGTCACGTGCGAAGAACCCCATCGAGATCAGCGTGACGCCGTTGGCATCGGGCGGAACGATCACGTCGTCGATGACCGTCGGCGGGCGGTCGATGCCGAGCATGCGCGGCATCGAGAAGCCCCACACGTCGGCATCCACGGCCGCCACCTTGCGGCCGCGCTGCGCGAGCGCGACCGCGAGGTTCGTCGTGACCGACGACTTGCCGACGCCGCCCTTGCCCGACGCGATCGCGAGCACCCGTGTCTTGGCATCCGTGAAGGGGTTCTTCCGCGCCTCGCCCTCCTGGCCGCCTTGGAGGCGTTGGGCGAGCGCACCGCGCTCCTCGTCGCTCATCACGGTGAGATCGACGTCGACGCGAGCCACTCCGGGGAGCGCGGCGACTGCGTCGGTGACCCGCTTGGTGATCTCGGCCCGGAGGGGGCACCCGGCGACGGTCAACGCGACGGTCACGCGCACCTCGTCGCCCGCGACCTCGACGCCACGGACCATGTCGAGCTCGACGATCGAACGGTGAATCTCCGGATCCTCGACGGGCTGGAGGGCCTCCAGGATCTCGGCTTGCGTGGGCATTGCTCCTCCACGAATTGGTCGACACCGGCTCCGGAGAATTTCCACTACCGGCGTAGGTACAATATCCCCGTGAATCCAGGGGAGCTTGCCCCGGACGAGTTCGCGGCGGCGGTCGTCGCGGTCACGACCGCGTTCGGAGACCCGACTCGGCGCGACATCTACCTGTATGTCCGCGCCGCTCGCGACGGCGTGAAGGCGGCCGAGATCGCCGACCACTTCTCGGTGCACCCCAATGTGGCGCGCCACCACCTCGAGAAGCTCGCGGCAGGCGGGTACCTCGACGTCGAGCTTGCCCGCCACGAGACGGCAGGTCGCCCGTCCAAGTGCTACCGCGCCGCGCCCAACGACACGCAGCTCTCGTTCCCGCCTCGACGGGACGACCTGCTCGCGATCCTTCTCGGCGCGCGCGCTCGACAAGCTCCCGATCGACGAGGCGCGCACGCTGGCCGAGGAAGTCGGCTACGAGTACGGGCGCGCGATCGCGGCGCGCATGGAGCCGTCCGAAGGCCACCGCTCGGTGAAGGCCGCGGTCGCAACCGTCGCAGACGCCTTGACGGCTCACGGATTCGCCGCCCACGCCGGAATCGCGTGGCAACGCGCTGACCTTGGTCGCCGAGCACTGTCCGTTCGGTGACGCGGCGCGTCAGTACCCGCACGTGCTGTGCGCCGTCGATACCGGAATGGTGAAGGGGATGCTCGAAGGCCTCTACGGCGAGACATCGCCGATGATCACCGAGAGCCGGCCGGGCGGGGACCAGCACTGCGTCACGCGCGTGTGACTCGGGCGTACCTCGACCACGCGTCCACCTCGCCCCTGCGCCCGGCCGCGCGCGCCGCGATGTTGCCGTTCATGGAAGCGTCGTTCGGTGACCCCGGACGCCTCCACGCCGAAGGTCGCACCACGCGCGTCGCGCTCGAACAGGCTCGCGAGCAGGTCGCGGCATTCTTCGGCGCGCGACCGCGCGAGGTGCTGTTCACGTCGTCGGGCACCGAGGCCGTCAACGCCGCCGTGTTCGGTGCCAACGGTCATGTGGTGACGACCGCGGTCGAGCACTCATGCGTCCGCGACGCGATTGCGCGGGCAGCATCGGAGGTCACGGTCGTCGACGTCGGTCGCACCGGCCGCTTCTCCGCCGAGGCCGTCGTCGACGCGGTGCGCGACGACACGGTGCTCGTCAGCGTGCAGCTCGCGAATCACGAGGTCGGGACCGTGCAGCCGGCGGCCGAAGTGTGCGCCGCGCTGCGCGAGCGTCGAGTACGCGTGCATGTCGACGCGTGCGCGGCCGCGGGCTACGTCCCCGTGCGTTTCGACGCCGACCTCTGCTCGGTGACGGCACACAAGTTCGGTGGGCCGCTCGGCGCAGGCGCGCTGCTCGTCCGGCGGGGCCTGCGAATCCCGCCGTTGCTGCTCGGCGGCGCCCAGGAGCGGGCACGGCGCGGCGGCATCGAGAACGTGCCGGCGTGGGTCGGCTTCGGCGCCGCGTGCGCAGCCGCGGACGTCGAAGCCGAGAGCCGGGCCCAACGCGAGCTGATCACGCAGGCCGCGACCGTGTGCGAGACGGTGCCGGGCGTCGAACGCTTCGGTGACGGATCACTCCCGAACCTCTTGTGCCTGGGTGTCGCCGGCGTCGAGGCCGAGCCGATCCTGCTCGCACTCGATCAGCACGGGGTCGCGGTGCATTCCGGGTCCGCGTGCTCGTCGGAGACGCTGGAACCGTCGCCCGTGCTCGCCGCGATGGGCGTGGATGCGGAACGGTCGCTGCGTGTCTCCGTCGGCTGGTCGTCGTCGGCCGCGGACGTGGCCCGCTTCGTCGAGGTGTTCCCGGGAATCGTCGAACGACTGAGGGGGTTGCGGACCGCATGACCGCAGTACGGAGACTCAATCACGCGGTGCTGTACGTGCGCGACGCCGCGCCGATCGGCCGCGTTCTACCAAGAGGCGTTCGGCTTCGAGGTCGTCGCCGAGTACGGCGATGGCGCCGCGGTCTTCATGCGGGCCGCCGGTACGGACAACCACCACGACCTCGGCCTGTTCTCCCTCGGCGCGCAGGCACCGCCGCCGCAACCGGGCCGCGTCGGGCTCTATCACCTCGCGTGGCAGCTCGACACGATCCAGGACCTCGCCGAGATGCAGGCGCGGCTGCTGCAGATGGGCGCACTGGTCGGCGAGAGCGACCACGGCGTGAGCAAATCGCTCTACGGCAAGGATCCCGACGGCATCGAGTTCGAAGTGCTGTGGCAGGTGCCGAAGTCGCAATGGGGCGACATGGAAACCGAAGCGATCACGCAGCGGCTCGATCTCGCCGCCGAGCTCGCGAAGCACCGCTGACGTTCGGGGCTACGTCCAGGGCGAGAGGTCGATCAACGGCGCGGGCACGTGCCCGGCGGCGGGATCGAGCTCGAAGTACGGCTGGGGCGCGAAGCCGAACATGCGGGCGATGATCAACGTCGGGAAGGTTTGCACGAGCCGGTCGAAGTTGCGCGTCTCCTCGTTGTACACGCCCCGCCGCTCCCGGATCCGAGCCTCGATCTCGACGAGCTGTTGCTGCATCGCGCGGAACTCCGTGTCCGACCGGAGCTTGAGATGGCGATCCCCCGCCGCGAGGATCTGGTGCACGACATGCTCGAGCGCCTGTTCGGCGAGTGCCTGGGCGTCCGGTTCGCGACGCACCGCCATCGCGGTGAGATTGAGCGACGTGGCCGTGTCGAGCAGGTGCGTGTCGTGACGCGTCGAGTGGCGCACCTTGTCGACGAGCGTCGGGACGAGCTCATGGCGTTCCTGGAGCGCCGCGTCCACCGCGTCCCACGCGCGCTGCACACGAGTGCGCAACTCGGTGAAGCGCCGGTACGCGAAGAGCATGGCCGCGATCACCGCAAGTGCAACGCCCGCCCCGATCAGAAATGCCCCCACACCCCGATATTACGCATGTCGTGCACACGGTAGATAGATGGTAAAACCGTCCTGATTACCGCCGGACTGCCGACGAAGGAGCCCGCTGCGCTCAGTGTGGCCGCCACGCGTCCTTGTGACGGGTGCGCTCCCGCACGATGTCCGGCAGACGGTTCCGCGCGATGTCGGCGATCGACACGTGCTCGAGCACGTCGCGCAAGCTTGCGCGCAGCGCGACCCACACTTCGGGCAGCTTCGCGGCCGCGCCGCCGTACTGCAGCTCGTCCGGCCGCACGCCCTGCACGGCCGCGAGCGGCCCTTCTACCGCGCGCAGCACGTCGGCGACGGTGATCTCGGCGGCCGGCCGGGCGAGCTGGTAGCCGCCGTCGGCACCGCGCCGGGTCCGCACGATCCCCGCCCGCCGGAGCTCCGTGAGGATGTTCTCGAGGAAATTGTGTGGAATTCCCTGGTTCCGGGCGAGCTGCTCGCCCTTGACGGGCTTCGCGCCGCTCTCGGCCGCAGCCAGCTCGACCGCCGCCCGTACCGCGTAGTCCGCCTTCGCCGTGATCCGCACGGCATGATTCTTGCGGACGGCGGCGCCTCAGTACGCCCTCCACGCGTCGCCGGGCGGCGGCGAGTACACATGCACGCTGAGCGCGGGGGCGGCGCCGAGGTTGCGAACCGAATGGCGCCGCCACGGGGGCACCGTTGCGGCACCGCCCGAGTGCACCACGCGAGCGCGGGCCTCGGTCCGCTCGAAAAGGGTTCCACGTTCGCACCACGTGGAAGGCCGCGGTCGCGCCGCCGTGGTCGTGCTCGGGGATCCCGGCCCCCGGCGCCCAGGCGACCAGCCAGGCGTCGTAGGTGGACGTGGAGGCGACCTTGCGCCACCTGCGCTCGCCATCGCGTGTCTCGAGCTCTTCCTCGGAGCGCACCGCCGTCGCCAGGCGGGAAGCGATCACACCGAGGACCTCGGCGAAGACGTCGTGCTCGTATTCGTGCTCGTGCTCGTGAGCACGCGCAGCCGCGTCGGCAAGAACCGACATGAGAACCACCTCCGAAAAAGCGTCGAACGGGGTCAGTGGCCCGGACGACAGCGCTCGTCGAGCGCTCGCGCGTCAGCTCACCCCAGGTGTCGTTGGCGTTCGGCCGGGTCGTGCGCACGACTCAGCTCTGGTCGGCCGCTCAGCGGTCGCGCTCTTCGATCTCGACCTTTCGCATCACGTCGCCGACCTGGGTCGATTCCGCGACGTCCTGGCCCTCGACCACGTATCCGAACAGGTTGTAGCTGGCGGCCAGCTTGCGGGAGCAGTCGTCGATGCAGATGAAGAACTGGGAGCCGTTCGTGTCCGGGCCGGCGTTCGCCATGGCGACCGCGCCCCGCGTGTACTGACCCTTCACCGGCTCGTCGGCGAACTTGTAACCGGGTCCGCCGCGGCCACTGCCTTCGGGATCGCCGCCCTGGATGACGAACTCCGGCACGACCCGGTGCCAGGTGAGCCCGTCGTAGTAGCCCTGGCGAGCCAGGCCGATGAAGTTGTTCACCGTCTTGGGCGCCAGCTGCGGGTCGAGATCCATCACGATCGGACCGCGATCGGTCGTGATCGTGACGCGATACATCTTCGACTCGTCGGTCTGCGGTTCGGGCGGCTTGGCCATGGGAGCTCCTATGGGGTTTGTCGGGAAGCCTTGTCGGCGTCGTCGAGCACGTCGAGCACCCGCTGACGCAATGGATGGTTCGTCGGGGCGAGCAGGAGGAACCGTTGCAGCGGTGCGACCGCATCGGCAGGTCGGTGCTCGAACGCGAAGAGCATGTACCCCTTGAAGAAGTACGCATCAAGGTACTTCGGGTCGAGCGCGATCGCCTTGTCCAGATCCTTGGTCGCGCGGTCTGTGAGTGTCGCGCGCTGCGCCTTGTCGGTGAGCTGGGCGGCAACCAGCGCACTGATCCACCCTCGATAGGCGAGCGGTTCGGGCTGTGTGCGGTCGGCGGTCGCCGCCGCGCTGTACTCCTCGATGGCGCGGCGGGAGGTTCTGCTGCTGGAGCAGATCACGCGCCGCGCTGATGTGCGCGTCGTAGCTGTTCGGATCGAGCGTCGCCGGCGACGACGCAACGTTGTTGTTCCCCGTCGGCGTCTGGCCAGGACGCCGGTCCCCGACCGCGCGAGCCAGCAAGAACGCCAGGAGAACGCAGAACATGACGATCCCGCCGCGGTGACCGCGCGGAGCCGTTTCGGGCCGGGCGCCTCGTGCGTCACGCCGTCGTCCAGGGAGCGCACGACCGCCGCGGCCCGCGCGGTGTAGTCGTCGTGCAGCGTGCGGTACGTGTCCGGATCGATGTTGCCGGCCGCCAGCTCGGTGTCGAGGTCGTCGAGCGAACGCAACAGGAAGTCGCGTTCCGCCTCCGTCTGCTCGCGATCGACCGCGCTGCTCACCGGTCGTGCCCCCGTACCGCGGAGACGACCGCTTCGTCGTCCGGTGTCGCCGGGAGCCGCGGCGTGCGGCTCCACCGCCGGAGCGTGAGCGCGATGCCGGCCAGGCCGAGGAACAGCGCGACCGCGGGCACCACCCACGCGACCAGCCCGATGCCCGAGTTCGCCGGGGTTCGCAGCACTTTTTCGCCGTACTTCGACACGTACGCGGCGCGAATCTCGGGGTCGGTCTCCCCCGCCGCGATCCGGCGCGGGATGTCTTCACGCATCGCACGCGAGGACACCGAGTTGCTGTCGGCGACCGACTCACCCTGGCATTCGGGGCATGCGAGCTGGTGCGTGAGCCGTTCGGCGCGTGCACGCGGTGAGCTGCTCGGTTGCGAACGCGTCACGAGCACGACGAGCGTCACGACCACGACCACGAGGAGCAGCAGCCACAGCAGGGTCTTGCGGCTCATCCGCATTGCTTCCCCGTGCGGGCGGCTCGAAGCCACGTCTCGAGCGCGGCTTCCGTCGACGGCCCCGACGCGCCGCACACCATCACGCCGTCGGACGAGACCACGAACGTCTCGGGCTGACCCACGGTGCCGAAGTCGAGCGAGGCCTGCTCCGCGCCGCGGAATGCGACCGGCCACGTCACCTTCTCGGCCGCGACATAGTCGCGAACCGCTGATGCCTCGTCCTGGCGCACGATGCCGATCATCTCGAAGTCCCGTTCGCCCTTGTGCGCGTCGTAGAACGCTTGCAACGCCGGGGCCTCCTGATGGCACGGGATGCACCAGCTGTTGAAGAAGTTCACGACGTAGGTCTTGCCGCGGAGCGACGCGGCGTCGATCTTCTTGCCGTCGAGCGACGTGACGCTGAAATCGGGCACCCGCGCGTGTTCCTGCACCAGACGCGGCACGGACGGCTCGTTCCGGTGCTGCACCGCGAGGACGACACCGAACGCAACGAGCACCGCGCCGACCATCAGCGCGATCCAGCGCGCCCGCAGGCGCATCAGGACGTGACCTCGACGAGCGCCACCGGCTCGTCGTCTTCGTGGGGCTCGACGACGGCGTCGGGCTCGCGGACGCGTCGGCGGCGGCGGGACGGGATGAGCGCCACCGTGGTACCGATCACCATGATCAAGCCGCCGATCCACAACCACATCACCATCGTGCCGACCTGCACACCGATGGTGACCCGTCCCGACGTCGGTGACGACGAGAGTGTCAGATACCAGTCGCGCCAGGGAGTCGTGTGGATCGACGGCGTACCGATGCCCTCGGCGGCGTTCGGGAACGTCGAGATGGCCGGCGCGAACGATCCGACGCCGGCGACGCGCACATGCGCCTTGATCGTCGTCTTCTGCGGCGCGCGCACGACCTCACGGTCGAGGAACGTCACCTGGTGGCCGCGCACGGTCGCGGACTCGCCCGGATTCAGCTGCAGCTCGCGCCTGGTGGTCCAACCTGCGGTCGTGGCGAGCGCGACGGCGACCACGACGACGCCGAGGTGCACGAGCAGGCCGCCGTACAAGCGGGGGTTGCCCCGCACGGTCTGCGTCGTGGCGTGCACCCACCCTTCGTCGCGGTGCACGCGCCGGCGCGCGCGTACGCCGATGATCGCCGACCGGCAGATGCTCGCGACCGTGAACGCACCGAGCGCGAATGCGAGGACGTTCGCGATGCCGGCGCGCCCGCCGCCACGGCGATCACGAGCGTGAGCCCGCCTACCCACGCCGGGATCAACAACCGGCTGCGGAGCAGCTCTCCGCTCGCAGCGCGCCACGGCAGCACCGGCCCGATTGCCATGAGGAACAGCAACGCGATCCCGATCGGTACGCCGAGTCGCTCGAAGTAGGGCTGGCCCACGGTGATCTGCTTGTCCTGGAGCGCTTCGACGAGCAACGGGAAGACCGTGCCGGTGAGCACCACCAGCGCGAACCCCGCGAACAACAAGTTGTTGAGGAGGAACGCGGCCTCACGCGACACGGGCGAATCGATGCGGCCGGGCGCGCGGAGCTTGTCTCCGCGCCAGGCGACGAGTCCTACCGCGGTGAACGCGGAGATCCCGAGAAACGTCAGCAGCCACGGCCCGATCGCGGACTGCGAGAACGCGTGCACCGAGTTGATGACGCCCGAACGCGTGAGGAAGGTACCGAGGATCGTGAGGCAGAACGTCGCGAGGACGAGCGACAGGTTCCAAACCCGCAGCATCCCGCGTCGTTCCTGCACCATCACCGAGTGGATGAACGCGGTCGCCGTCAGCCACGGCAGGAACGACGCGTTCTCGACGGGGTCCCAGCCCCAGTACCCGCCCCAGCCGAGCACCGCGTAGCTCCACCACGCGCCGAGCACGATGCCCGCGGTGAGGAACCCCCACGCGATGAGCGTGGTGCGCCGGACGTCGGCGAGCCAGCCCTCACCGAAGCGGGCGGTGACGAGGGCGGCGATCGCGAACGAGAACGGGATCGTGAAGCCGACCAATCCGGCGTACAGCGTCGGCGGATGGATCGCGACCAGCGGGTGGTTCTGGAGCAGCGGATTCGGGCCGCGCCCGTCGAGCGGCACCGCGCCGGTCACCTGCTTGAACGGGTTGGCCGCGAACAGCATCAACGCGAAGAAGAACAACAACACCGCGAACTGCACGACCGTGGCCCAGGCGACGAGCGGATCGGCTGCCCGCCGGCGGAACCGCCAGGCCGTTGCCGCGACGTACACCGAGAGCAGCAGGCCCCACAGCAGGATGGACCCTTCGAGCGCTCCCCAGGCGGCCGTGAACGTGTAGAGCCCGGGGGTTGCGCGCGCCACGTTGTTGGCCACGTACTCCAACGAGAAGTCGTGGCCGAAGAGTGCGGTCTCCATGACGATGAACGCGCCGACAGATGCCAGCAGCACGAGCACGACGTAGCGGCGCCCGAGGTCGAGCAGCCGCGGCCGCTTCCGCACGATGCCGGTCGCGGTCGTGACGAGGCCGAGCGCTGACGCCGCGGTGCCGATCGTGAGCAGGCCGTAGCCCAGCTGCGCTCTCATTGCTTGAGCGGATCATCCGGGCACTTGGCCGTCGCGCTCTTCGGCGGCTCGTAGTCGTTGTCGTGCTTGATCAGCAGCCGGGTCGAGTCGAAGGTCGTCGAGCCGCGCGCGCTCCAGCGGCCCTCGGCGACGACGGGCGCGCAGTCCTTGAACAGTGATGGCTCGCTGCCCGTGTGGTGGACGTGCACGGTCGCGCCACCCTCGTAGAGCTCGAAGTCGACGCCGTCGGCTCGCCGTTGGATGCTCGCCGCGACGACGCCGCCCCCGATACGCATCGACCGGGTGCCGTCGTTGCGCTCGTCGTGCACGGCTTGCGACACGGTCTTGAAGAACACGACGTTGCGCTGGAGCAACACGACCATCCATGCGACCGCTCCGACGCAGACGAGCGCGATGATCCCGTAGCGAAGCCTCATGCGCGATCGTCGTCGGGCAACGAGCGTCGCAGCCGCCGGATCCGCTGCCGGAGCCAGACGGCATACGCGCCGAGCGCGCCGCCCACGATTGCGTATCCCGCGACCACGTAGCCCCAGTTGTCGGTCATCTCTGCGCGCTCCCGGAGCGGCGCGGCCGCGCCATTCGCCTCATACCGCAACCACTTCGTCGGCTCGGACGCGCTCTTCGATCGCGCGCTGCAGCGCTCGCTCCTCGCGACCCTCTTCGAGCTGTGCGAGCTCGAACCGCTGCAGCACGAAGTAGCCGTAGAGCATCGTGAATGCCGCCACCGCCAGCAGCAGCGTCAGCGCCATCGACCCGTTGACCTTGACGTCGAGCTTGTCGTTGAACACGGTGCCTTCTTGGTGCAGCGTCTGCCACCACGACACCGAGAAGTGCACGATCGGCATGTCGGCCGCCGCGATCAGCGCCGCGATCGCGCAGCGCTTGCCGCGTTCGTCGGCGGTCGCGCCCGTTCGGCGCAGCGCGAGATAGCCGAGGTACAAGAAGAACAGGATCGCGGTGCTCGTGAGCCGGGCGTCCCACTCCCACCACGTGCCCCACGTCGGGCGTCCCCAGAGGGAACCCACCACGAGCATCAGCGCGGTGAACAGCACGCCGACTTCCGCCGACGCACCCGCAAGGAGGTCCCAGGACGCATGGCGCGTGCGCGGAATGAGCCACAACACGGACGCGAGCGCGGTCACGCCGAAGGCCAGATACGCCAGCCACGCGGACGGCACATGCAGATACAGCAGGCGAACCGCTTCGCCGCCCTGGTTCTCGCGCGGCGGCGTGACGTACAACGCGAGGAACAGCGTGGCCGCGAGCGCGACGACGGTCGCCGCGAGGAAGAGCTTCTTCACGCTTCCTCCAGCAAGGGTCCGAACACCAACACGCCGGCGGCCACCGCGAGCACCGCGAACGCCGTGAGCAGTTGCACCCACGGCCAGGCGTCGCCCGGCACGTCGTCGAGCGCGGCTTGGAACGCGCGCGTCCCGCCGAGCATCACGGGCGTGACCGCCGGCAGCACGAGGAGGGGTATGAGCGTTTCGCGCGCGCGCAGTCCTCCGGCCAACACGCCGTAGACCGTACCGGTGGCCGCGAGCCCGATGGTGGCGGCCAGAGCCGCGCAGAACAAGATGAGCGCGTCGTGCAGCGCCACGTCGTACAGCACGACGACGACGACACCGAGCACGACTTCGAGCAGGAAGAGCTCGACCGCGATCGCGGCGGCTTTGCCGAGGAACACCGAGCCGCCGTCGAGGCCCGACAGCCGGAGACCGTCGCGCGCGCGGTTGGCTTCCTCGACGGCGAACGACCGGCCGACCGCGAGGAGTGCCGCGAGCAGAACGGCCGTCCAAAACAGGCCGGGCGCGGCGCGTGGCAGCAGCGTGCGGTCGGCGTCGAGCGCGAAGGCGAACAACACGACGACGATGCCGCCGAACGGCAGGATCTGCTGCAAGGCGACGCGCGACCTCGACTCGATGCGCAAGTCCTTGCCGGCGACGAGCAACGCGCCCCGCATCAACGTCACGCGTTTGCTCCCGCGCCCGTCGGGACGCGCGGGGTGGCGGGCACCCGACCCGCGATGAGCTGTACCTCGCGTGTCGCGAGCCGGCGCGCGAGCTCGAGCTCGTGTGACGCGAGCAGCACGGTGCAACCTTGGCCGGGCGCAGCACGCACGACTTCTTCGAGGATGGCGCGGCCGTGCTCGTCGAGGCCCGCGTGCGGCTCGTCGAGGAGCAACAGCCGGGGACGGCGCGCGAGCGCGATCGCGAGGGCGAGGCGGCGGCGCTGGCCTTGCGACAGCCGGCCGTGCGTCACGTCCGCCACCTGCCGGAGGCACACGCGGTCGAGCGCGGCGTCGGCATCGGCGGGCGTGTGCCCGCTCGCCCGCGCCGCGAAGCGCAGGTTCTCGACGACCGTGAGGTCGTCGTAGCAGAACGTCTCGTGGCCGACGAGCGCGAGTGACGCGCGCGCGCTCTTGCGGTCCCGGGCGAGATCGACGCCGAGCACCTCGGCCTCGCCCGCGCGCAACGGCAGGAGGCCCGCGCGAGAGGCGGAGCAGCGTGGTCTTGCCGGCGCCGTTCGGCCCGCTCAACAGCACGATCTCGCCGGTATCGACCTCCAGGTCGGCGCCGGCGAGCGCGGGAAATCTCCCGAGCATGCAGACGGCCGATCGAAGGCGAACGCAGTGCAACCAGACTCCGAGAACAGGGAGCGGTGACGCCGCGAAGTCTACGAACCGGCCGTCTCGAGCGGCGAACCCGGCAGCACACTCATCTCACTGCGCGAGAGTTCCCCGCGACGGCCGGTACCCTCTCTGCGTGCGACGGGCGATAGCAGCGGTTGGGCGCACCCTCGTGACGCTCGGGTTGCTGATCCTGCTGTTCGTCGCGTACCAGCTCTGGGGCACCGGGATCCTCACAGCCCGCGCCCAGCACGAGCTGAAGAACGACTTCGCCAAGGCGCAGCAGGCCTACGCCGCCGGGCAGACGACCTCGACCACGGTGCGGCATCCGTCCTCGACGGTCCCACGTTCGACGAGCACCACCACGCAACCGGTCCGTCCGGCACCACCGGTGCCGGCCGAGGGCGAGCCCGAGGGCCTCATCAGTATTCCGCGCATCGGCATCAACATGGCGTTCGTCGAAGGGGTCTCGCGCGACGATTTGAAGAAGGGGCCCGGCCACTATCCCGACACGCCGATGCCGGGCACGCTCGGCAACGCCGCGATCGCAGGCCACCGGACGACGTTCCTCCACCCGTTCTACGACGTCGACAAGTTGAAGCCGGGCGACGACATCGTCATCGAGACGCTCGCGGGCAAGTTCACGTACAAGATGACGCAGCAGCTGATCGTCCGGCCCACCGACGTGCACGTCGTCGACAACACCCCCGATGCCCAGCTCACGCTGACAAGCTGCAACCCGAAGTTCTCGGCCGAAGAGCGCATCGTGATCAAGGCCCGCCTCGCGCCGAACGAGAGTGCGAAGCCGTCGAAGCCGCAGACGCGGCGGACCACGACGAGCGGCGGCAAGGTCAAGCCGCATCAGGCGCTGTTGGAAGAGGGCCTCTCGGGCCAGGAGCGCAGCCTGACTCCGGCCGTCCGCTGGGGCCTCGCGGCGCTACTCGTCGGGCTGGCCTGGTGGTGGGCGTTCCGGCGGTGGCGTCACCCGATCACGTGGATCGTCGGCGTCGTCCCGTTCCTGGTCGTGCTCTTCGCGTTCTACGTCTACTTCGAACAGGCGCTCCCTGCCGGGTACTGAGCACCCGTGACCCTCGAGCGGGCCGACGTCGAACATGCCGCGACGCGAATCGCACCGTTCGTGCGGTGGACGCCGGTCATGCGGTCACCTGCGCTCGACGCGTGGGCCGGCGCGACGGTGTTCGTCAAGGCCGAGCATCTCCAACACGCGGGTGCGTTCAAGTACCGGGGCGCCACCAATGCGGTGCGGTCGCTCTCGCCGGAGGAGGCGTCGCGCGGGCTCGCCGCCCACTCGTCGGGCAATCACGCGGCCGCGCTGGCGCGGGCTGCGAAGGAGCGCGGCATCGCCGCGTACGTCGTGATGCCGGAGCAGACGTCGCCGTTCAAGTCGGCCGCGGTCGCGCGATTACGGCGCGGAGATCGTCTGGTGCGCGAGCTCGTTGGAGGCCCGCCGAACCGTGCTCGCCGAGGTCCTGGCGCGCACCGGCGCGGTGGAGATCCATCCGTTCGACGATCCTCGGGTGATCGCCGGTGCCGGCACGGCCGCGTTGGAGCTCTGCGAGGAGGTGCCGGACCTCGACGTGATCATCACACCGATTGGCGGCGGCGGCTTGTGCGCCGGGACGTGCATCGCGGCGTCCCCGGTGCGCGTGATCGGCGGCCAGCCGGTCGACCGCGCCGCGAGCATGGCCGACGGCTTGCGCACCGGCACGTCGCCGCGCACCGAGGACATCTTGACGATGCATGCCGTCGAGCGCGTCATCGTCGGCGAGGATGCAATCGCGGAAGCGATGCACGCGGTGCGGGAGCATCTGGGCCAGGTGATCGAGCCGAGCGCAGCCGTCGCGTTCGCTGCTGCCCGGCTGACGCCCCTCGATGGTGTCCGCGCCGGCATCATCTGCTCGGGCGGGAATGTCGCCGTCAGCGACCCTTGAAGCGCGGGGTGCGCTTCTCGGCGAACGCGGTCATGCCTTCTTGCAGGTCCTCGCTCGCGAACGCGCGAGCTTCGAGCGCAGCCATCTCACGTTGCACCGACGACGACAGCCACTGCTCCTCTGCGACGAGGTTCAACGCGCGCTTGTGGCCCTGCACGGTGAGCGGAGCGTACGACGCGATCTCTCCGGCGAGCGCGAGCGCGGCGCCCACCGCGTCGCGGCTGACGTACTGCACGAGCCCCAGTCGCGACGCTTCGTCGGCATCGGTGTTGCGGCCTGCCAACAGGAAGTCGCGTGCCGGGCCCTGGCCGACGAGCTGCGCAAGGCGCCAGATGTTGCGCGCGCTCAAGTGGATGCCGAGCTTGCCGCCGGGGATCGCCAACCGCGCACCCAGCGCGGCGACCCGCACGTCACACGCGACGGCGAGCTGCATGCCGGCACCGATCGCAGGCCCGTTGATCGCGGCGATCACCGGTGCGGGATATGCGACGATCGCGTCGAGCACCTTCTCGAACGCGGGCCGGAACGTATCGGTTTGCGCGTCGCCTTCGGCGGTGAAGCGGGTCACGAGGTCCGCGCCCGAGCAGAACGCCGAGCCCGCGCCGGTGAGCACGAACGCTCGCAACTCGGACTCTTGCTCGAGGTGTCCCTGCAACTCTTCGCAGAGCTCGGCGTTCAGCGCGTTGCGTCGCTCCTGGCGATCGATCGTCGCCAGCCCGACGAAGCCCCGGCGCTCGAAGCGAATCACCGCGACTGTTCGCTCTCGGCGCTCACCTCAGGACTCGTCGATCAGCGCGATGAGATCGCCTTCTTGCACGGTCTGCTCGGGAGCGACATGCAGCTCGCGCACGACGCCCGGCACCTCGGTGATGACCGGGATCTCCATCTTCATGGACTCGAGGATGCAGATCTCGTCGCCCTCGGCGACCATCTGTCCTTCCTCGACGACGACCTGCCAGACATTTGCAGTGATCTCAGCTCGGATCTCGGCCATGGGCTGGGATCGTAACGCCACGGCCCTCGCGTCGGTGTCGTGGCCACAAGCTCTTCGTGTAGCGGCGCATGCCCTCGTGATGGTCGAAACCCGCGGCCGACCAGAACGCTTGTGCGGTCGGCCGGTGTCCCTCGACCAAAGCGCTCGCGCGCTGCACGCCTGCCGCCCGCAACCGCGCTTCAGCCGCGTCGACGAGTTGCCGGGCGATCCCCGCACGGCGGCGCGCCGGGTCGACCGCGAGCCGGTAGAAGTTGCCGCGCCATCCGTCGAACGCCGCAATGATCGATCCGATGAGCGTGTCGCCGTCGACCGCGACCAGCACCGTCGCGGTCGGCGCCGCGACCACTCGAGTCACGTCGTCGACGGTGTCGGTGACACTGGGCGCGGCGTCCGCCCGGCGCCACAGGTCGAGCAAGAGCTCGACGTCGGATGTCGTGGCGTCTCTGATGTTCACACCGGGAGCACGCCGTGCTTGCGCCACGGGCGCTCGACGCGCTTGTCCGCGGTGATCCGCAGGCCGCGCGCGATCGCGGCCCTCGTGTCGGCGGGATCGATCACGTCGTCGAGCTGGCCGTGTCCGGCCGCGATGTACGGGTCGATGTTGGCGCGGATCTCCTCGGCGAGCTCGAGCCGCTTGGCGACTCGCTCCTCATCGTCTTCGATCGCGTCCAGTGTTCGCCGGTGGATGATGTTCACCGCGCCATCGGGCCCCATCACCGCGATCTCCGCGGTCGGCCATGCCACGATGTAGTCGGCTTCGTAGGCGAGCCCGTTCATCACGAAGTAGCCGGCGCCGTAGCTCTTGCGCAGCACCACGGAGATCTTCGGCACGGTTGCCTCGCTCACCGCGAACAGCATCTTCGCGCCGTGCCGGATGATGCCCTGCTTCTCCACCGCGGAACCGACGATGAACCCGGGAACGTCATGCAGGAACACCAACGGGATGTTGAACGCGTCGCACAGCCACACGAACCGCGCCGCCTTGTCGGCGGCGTTCACGTCCAAGGCACCGCCGAGCACCATCGGTTGGTTCGCGACGATGCCGACCGGCTGCGCACCGATGCGCGCCAACCCGGTGAGCACGTTCTTCGCCCAGTCCGGCTTCATCCACAGCACGTCGCCGTCGTCGACGATCGCGTGCACGACCTTGCGCATGTCGTACGCGCGGCGCGGCGCGGTGGGCACGATGTCGTACAGCTGCTCGGTGCGCCGGTCGATCATGTCGCCGCTGTCGTAGGTCGGCGGCGGCTGCTTGTTGTGTTGCGGGAAGAACGACAGGTACTTGCGCACGATCTGGAGACACTCGCGGTCGTCTGCGACCTCGAGGTCGGCGACGCCGCTGATCTTCGTGTGGACGCCCGAGCCGCCCATCTCCTCCTCGGTCACGTCCTCGCCGACCGCGGCCTTCACGAGGTGTCGTCCGCCCAACGCCATCGACGACGTGCCCTTCACCATCGGCACGAAGTCGGCCAGCGCCGGGATGTAGGCCGTGCCCGCGGCACAGTGGCCGAGCATGGCCGCGACCATCGGCACCACGCCGCTCATCGCGACCTGCTCGCGGAACAGCGCGCCCGCTCCCGCAAACGTCGAGCCGCTCGTCGATTGAATACGCGCTCCGGCCGAATCGAGCAGCCACACGAACGGGATGCGCTGGCGCAACGCGTGCGCGCGCATGCGCGAGATCTTGGTCTCGCCCACGCCGCCCATCGAGCCGGCCATCACCGTGAAGTCGTATGCCGCCACTGCGACGGGACGGCCCTCGATCTCGCCGACGCCAGTCACCGCTCCGTCGGCCGCGAGGTGACGGTCACCCAACCCCGCGTCCATGTGGTCCGCGAGCAGGCCGTACTCCACCCAGGTGTCCCGGTCGAGCAGCAGGTCGAGACGTTCGCGGACGGTGAGCTTGCCGAGCGACCGCTGTCTCTCGATCCGGTCGGGGCCACCCATGCCGAGCGCGCGCTCCTTGCGCTTCTCCAGATCCTCGACGAGAGGCCCCCAGTCGTGCCGCTGATCGCTCATCGTCCGCTCTCGGCCCTGCAGTTCCCCGGCATCTACTTTCCCTTCCATTGCGGTGCGCGCTTCTCGGCGAACGCAGCGACACCTTCGGCCGCGTCCTCCGTCTGCGATGTGATCGTCAGCATGCCCTGGAGGTACGAGAGCGCGGCGTCGGCGTCCATCTCGAGCACGCGGTAGAAGGAGTCACGCCCCCAACGCATGATCAAGGGGCTCTTGCCCGCGAGCGACGCCGCGAGCTCGTCGACCGCGGCGTCGAGCCCCGCGACGGGCACGACGCGTTGCACGAACCCGAGACGCGCCCCTTCCTCTGCGGACACGCGCCGGCCGGTCATCATCAGGTCGAGCGCCGTCTTGGGCGGCATCGACCGCAGGAGCGGCACGGTGATCATGTACGGCCACAAGCCGACATTGATCTCCGGCGTGCCGAAGACCGCGTCGTCCGCGGCGACGATCAGATCGCACGCGCACGCGAGCCCGAACCCGCCCGCGAGCGCGTACCCACGCACGCGAGCGATGATCGGCTTGCCGAGCGACCACATGTCGCGGAAGAGGTCGGCGAGCATGCCCCGGCCGTCGTGCGCGGTCGCGGCGCTGTCGGCGATGCCGCGATCACCGCTCCCGGACCCGACGAGATCGGCGCCCGCGCAGAAGGCCCGGTCGCCGGCGCCGGTCAGCACGACCACCCGAGCCGCGTCGTCGGCCTTGGCGCGCGCCATCGCGTCGCGCAGGCCGTGCATCACCCCGAACGACATGGCATTGCGACGCTCGGGACGGTTGATCGTCGTCCGGGCGACACCACGGTCGACCTCGTACAACACCTCGGGGATTGCCACTGATGCGGATGGTATTCGCGTACCATTGTCCGCGTGCTGGTGCTCCTGATCGCCGTCGCGATAGCGCTGGTGATCCCGCTCGTCACGCGCGGGTCGTACGCACGGCTGCTCGGCGTGGAGTGGCACCTCGGCTGGCTGCTGTTCCTCGGCCTCGGGATCCAGATCTTTCTCGAGTATGTGACGATCCCGCACGAGCGGTGGCACGACGTCGGCTTCGGTCTCCTGGTCGCGTCGTACGTGCTCATCCTCGGCTTCGCGGCGCGCAACTTCGTGTTGCGCGGCATGGGAATCGTGATCATCGGCATTGCGTGCAACGCGCTCGGTGATCACGCTGAACCAGGGCATGCCCGTGAAGATCCCCCCGAAGTGGCAGAACGAGGAGTGGGCGAAGTCGACCGTCAAGCATCACATCCAGCAGCCGGACGACAAGCTGCGATTCCTCTCGGACATCATCGTGCTCGAGCATCCGTTCGACACCGTGCTCTCCTTCGGTGACCTGATACTCGCGGTCGGTCTCTGCGACCTCGCGTTCAACGCGAGCCGCCGGCCCAAGTCGCGCCGGACGATCACGATCGACTTACGGACCCCGGAGCGAGAGATGCGGAGCCCCGAGCTGGAGCTCGTCGGCGCCACGGGGATCCCGCAGCGCGCCTGAAGCGGCTTACGACCCGGTGCCGACGCGTTCGCGCAGGACCCGCTCCAGCGCGACGAACACGCGCTCGTCGTAGACGTACGCGGGCGCGGAGCGCAGCGACTCGAGGGCAAGGTCGCCGGGTGTGAGGTCGCGGGCGGTGAGGTCGTCGTACTCGCTCGCGATGCGCAGCACTTGCACGGCCAGACGCCGCTTGGGATCGTCACTCTCGCCCGCGACGAGGTCACCGGCCGCGGCGAGGGGACGGATCTCGCGCATCATGGCGCTGGTCACCGCCGCGACTTCGGCCTGGCCCGTCCTGGCCGAGGTGTCTGCAGGCTCATCGAGCGTCACCTCGCCGAGGTGGTGCAAGAGTGCCGCCATCTCGAGGTCACGCACGTCCGACGGCGCGAGACCGAGGTGCTCCCCCATCGCCGACGCAAGTGTCGCAACGCGTTGGGCGTGCCCGTGCGGCACCAAACCGCCGAGCTCGGGGGCCATGGCGAGCGCCTCGATCGTCTGGCGGTAGGAGCGGGTTGCCGAGTCGAGCCGTTCGAACGCGTACCACGCGGCGAGCAGCGGCGTGGAGAACAGCAGCGGGCCCCAGATGCCGACCCGGCCTTCGCCGCCGACACCGCGGTAGCCGATCGCCATCAACATGCCCGACGACGCGATCGCGAGCCACGCCAGCCGGCCGCGGGGCGAGAACGACGTGCCGAGGTGGAACACCCTGCGCATCGTCACGTCGACGACCACCTGCGCGAGCGAGGCGGCGGCCAGCGCGAGCAGGACCTGGGCAACCTTCTCCCGATGATCGAGGAGGTTCGTCGCCGCGCTGTACGCCGCGAACGTCGCGCCCGCCACCGCGATGCGCTCGATGAACAACGTCAGGTGCCAGCGGTTCGACCGGTCCGCGAGCCCCAACACCACCGAGATCAGCTCCGCGCCGAGCACCGCGTACGCGTACTCGGGGAACGTGAACGACGAGGCGATCACCACGAGGACCGCGTACGAGAGCGGGAGCGCGCTGCCGTCTTCGAGGCGGAGCACCAGCAGCTCGCCGAGGACGAGGCCCGCCGCCAGGAAGCAGAGCGCGGCACCGGCGCCGTCGGGCGAGACGAAATGGGAGAAGGTGCCCGCGACCACGGCCGCGATCATCACGAACACGACGCGACGGCGCCGAGTCATGTCACCCGTCCTCTCGGCGTCGAAGGTCTCGGACCGCACATATGTGCATCGGCATCGCAGTAGCTCCGCTGAGTGCCGTTTCGGAGCCGATAGCGGGCAATTCTGGCCGCTGGGGCCGCCCGGGACGGGAATCCTCCGAATCGGAGCGGATCAGCCGGCCTCGCTCGGCAGCAGATCGCCGAGACCCGCCGATCCCACGCCGACCTCGGGCGCGTCGCTGAACTCCTCCGACTGCTCGTGCCCGGCGCCGTGCTTCTCGCCCCGGCGCTCGATGGAGGAGATGAGGGCCTCCACGCACGCGGGGTGGAACTGGATGCCGGCCTTGTCGCGCAGCTCCTGGAAGGCGACTTCCTGGGTCAGCGCCTTGCGATAGGCGCGGGTGGAGGTCATGGCGTCGTAGGCGTCCGCGATCATCACGATGTAGGGCTCGATCGGGTGGTCGGAATCGTCGGGGTCGAAACGGGTGTTGTCGCTGTGCCCGGCTCCCGCGATCGGTTGCAGGAAGTCGATGTGGCTCAGCATCTCGACGCTGACCTTCTCGTGGACGCGCACGAGTGCGAACTCGTCGGCGGTGAGCCGTCCGGGCTTGTTGAGCAGGTGATTCGGCACGACGAGCTTGCCGATGTCGTGCATCAGCGCGGCAAACCGCAGGCGCTCCATCCGCGCGGGCAGGAAGCTGAGGGTTTCACCCATGTAGCGCGCGTAGTCGGCGACCCGTTCGGCGTGACCGGCGGTGTACCGGTCCTTGGCCTCCAGCGCACGGATCAACATGTGCACGGTTTCCTCGTGCGACTCCTTGACGCGCATGTACGACGCGAACATCTCGCGCGAATGAGAATCGGCACGATGATGAGGACGAGGACCGACGGACCGAGCGCGAGATAGAGCCGCCCCAGCAGGAAGCCGAGCAACGAGAACGGGGCGACATGGACGATGAGCGGACCGAGACCACCGAACGCCTCTCGGGAGACCTTCCGCGTCTCGAAGACATACGACAACGCCACGAGCGCCCACGCGATGCCGACGTAGACGGCAGCGAGCGCCGCGACGGCCACGAACGCCGCAGGCAGCTCCTCGGACACCGAATCGGGAAGCGCCATGAAGGCGACTTGCGCGGCGCCGAGGGCGAGTGCGCTCACGCCCGCATTGAAAGGGATCCATCCCCATGCCGTGCGCCGCATCGACTGCACGTTGAGCCCGCTCAGCAGACCGAGCAGCAACGGTCCGAGATACGACCCCTCGTGGGCCGAGACGACGATGCCCGCGACACACACCATCAGGCCGGGCGACACGAAGGCGCCATTCGGCAGCGTCACGTGGCGGTGGGTGCTGAAGACGACGAGCGACCCGAGGAGCGCGATCGCCACTGCGTCGGTCCCGGCCCGGGAGAGCGCCAAGAGCGCGCAGGCGACGGCCGCGGTGAAGACCGCGACCGTGTACCAGGCAAGGTTCCGAGGGAACGGCGTCACGTCAATTCTTTCGGCACGAGGCGAAATACCTGGAGAGAGGCGGCAAAGCCGCGGGCAGGGAAACTGGCTAGTGACGACCGATGAGAGCACCACCGCTAAGCAGTAGTGCAATCAGGCCGCCACCCACCGCAGACACACGGACGGCAATCTTCTTCACGAGAATTCCCCCTTGCGTCAGGTCCTCCGCCGCTCACCGCTAGGGGCGACAGGGCATCCGCTCCGCTGAGGGACTTGCCATAGGTGAATGAGGACAACCCGGCCCGAGGCCTTGCCGTCTATCTCCGAGATCGTTGCGCCGTTGGCCACCCCCAGCTCGCCGCATGGAACCTGACGCCGCGTCGCCTTCGACTCACAACGCAACAATCGGTGCACCTTGGCACAGCCCGGTGCAACCGCCCGACCAGGTCTTTCCAGTAAATTCTCGCGGGTTCGCACCATTTGCGCAAGAACGGGCCGACATCCCCGCCGGGGAGCGGGAGATCAGTGCGTCCGGGGCGGGCCGGTGCGTATTCTCGGGACCCTGGCAGCCGTAGCGAAAAGAACGGGCGTGACCGAGCTCGACCTCACCGAAGTGGAACGGGAGATCTGCCGGCTGCCCGATGTCTCGATCGCGCGGATCGTCGCCGAGGCCGACGGCCGGGTCTCCGAGGTGCACATCGTCGCCCATCCGGGCAAGCACCCGAAGCAGATCGTGCGCGACGTGCAATCGATCGCGCTCGCGTCGTTCGGGCTCGACCTCGACCGCCGCGTCATCAGCGTGGTGCAGCTCGGCGGCCATGCCCTCGACGACCGGCTCGTTCCCGACATCCGGCCGTCGATCGTGGCCATCACCGCCGAGGCGAACGGGCTGCGGTCATTGGTACGCGTCACGCTCGCCCGTGAAGACGACGAGGCCGTCGGCTTCGCCGAAGGCTCGATCGCGACCACGGCCCGTCATCGTCTCGTGGCGGCCGCCACGGTGGACGCGCTCAGGCAGCTCGAGCCGGCGGCGGAGCGCATCGATGTCGACCACGCGCAGATCGTGCGCGTGGGTGCACACGACATCGCAGTAGTGACCATCGTGTTCGTCATGCCGCCGTCCGAGCAGCTCGTCTCGGGCTCGGCGATCGTGCGACCGCAACAACAAGCCGATGCGGTGTCACGCGCCGTGCTCGACGCCACGAACCGTCGCCTCGCATACGTCAACGTTCCCTGACGCGCCTACCCTCGGCGACGTATGGGACGGCAGGCGGTCACGGTCTCGTTCCGACTCGGTGGTGACGATGGCGTCTCGGTCGAAGCGCGCAAGTGGCACTGGGCGCTGAGCGAGCTGGGATTCGCAAACCGTCGCGTCGCCGGCACGATCGAAGACGACGGGCAGGCGGACGACGTCGTGATGCCCACGCTTGCCATTGACGCGACGGAACCACCCGACGAGCGCGCGATCAACGCCGCGATCGACACGGCCGACCTCGTCGTCGTCGACAACATCTGCTCGCTCCCGCTCAACGTCGGCGCCGCCCAAGCGGTCGCCCGGGCCGCGGCGCGACAACGGGGCCGGGTCGTCCTGCGCCATCACGACCTGCCCTGGCAGCGCCGCAATCTGAAGCACCTGGAAGCGGACTTCCCGCCCCGTCTCGCCGGGGCGTTGCACGCCACCGTCAACCTGCGCAGCCGGCGCGAGCTGCAGGCCCGTCGCTACGAGGGTGTCACCACCATCCACAACTACTTCGATCTCGCGCCGGCGCCGGGCGACCGCGTCACCACCCGCAAGGCGTTCGGCTTCACCGACGACGACTTCGTGTTGTTCCAACCGGCGCGCGCGATCGAGCGGAAGAACGTCCCCGGCGGGCTCCGGTTCGCGCAACAGCTGCATCACCTCGACCCCGACCGCGCGATCCAGTACTGGCTCGCCGGTCCGGCCGAGGACGGCTACGCGCCGACACTCGCACGCATCCTCGACCGCTCGCCGGTGCCCATGACGGTCGGCCGCGCCGACAATGCCGGCGACGCGTACGCGGCCGCGGACCTCGTCGTGTTCCCGTCGACGTGGGAAGGCTTCGGCAACCCGATCGTCGAGGCCACCGCCTATCGCCGGCCCTGCGTCGCGTACCCGTACCCCGTCCTCGCCGAGATCCTCGCGTCGGGCGTGCGCGTGTTCTCGACCGAGCAACCCGAGCAGCTCTTACGGTTCCTCGCGGAACCGGCGGAGGTACGCGAGCGGTACTTCGACGCCAACGTGCGGCGCGCCGAGCTGTCGTTCGCGCTCGCCGGACTGCCGGTCGCGATCGACGAGGCGTTCGCAGCCCACGGTTGGCTCGCGTGGTAGACGACCCGATCGTCGCTCGCCGGGCGCGGATCGCCCGTGCGGCCGCGCTCGGCAAGCGCGTCGGCTACACCGCGCTCGGGATTGCGATCATTGCGTTCTTCGTCGGGGTCGCGACCGGCTTCCCGGAGTGGACGGTTGCGGTGTCGATCGCCGGGCTCGTGGCGAGCTGCATCGTGCTGCCGCTGCCGATCGTCATCGCATACGGCGTGCGGGCCGCCGCCCGCGAGGAGCGGGAGGCCGGCTGAGCCCGCAGTTGGGGCTCCCGTCTCAGTACGATCGGCCGATGCGCACCCGCCACCTCGGTCACAGCGATCTGATCGTCTCCGAGGTCGGCTTCGGCACCTGGACGCTGGTCAGCGACTGGTGGGGGCGCACCGACGACCCGCACGAGATGATCAAGGCCGCGCTGGACGCGGGCATCAACTTCATCGACACCGCGCCGGTCTACGGCCAGGACGGCGCCGGTGAGACGATCCTCGCCGACTATCTCGCGGCGCGCGACGACATCGTGCTCACGACCAAGGTCGGCTACGACATCAGCGCCCAGCGCAAGTTCCCGGGGCAATCCGAACGGCCCCACGACTGGCGCCCCGCGTCCGTACGCGCGCAGGTCGAAGACTCCCTGCGCCGGCTGCGTACCGACCGCATCGACCTCTTGCAGCTGCACAACCCGCGCATCGAGCCGATCGTCGACGACGACGTGTGGGAGACGCTCGGCGCGCTCCGCGACGAAGGCAAGGTGCGCGAGCTCGGCGTGGCGCTCGGCCCGGCGATCGGGTGGGTCGAGGAAGGGAACCGCGCGATCGACGACCGGCCGATCGTGTCCCTGCAAACGGTGTTCAACGTGCTCGAGCAGGAGCCCGGGCTGTCGTTCGGCCGGCGACCGCGGGTGCAGCAAGGCGAAGTGAGCCTCATCGCACGCGTGCCGCACGCGTCCGACACGCTCTCCGGCAAGATCACGCCCGACACGGTGTTCGACGCCAAGGATCATCGGTCGCATCGCAATCGCGACAACATGCTCGACAACTTCGAGAAGGCCGAGACCCTCGGATTCCTGTGGGCGACCGAAACCGGGCGGACGATCGGCCAGGCAGCGATCGCCGGGATCCTCGCCAACCCGACATTCGCGTGCGTGATCCCCACCGTGTTGTCCGTCGATGAAGTGCGCGAGTACGCGGCAGCATCGGAGCGGCCGCTCTCATCGGAAGAGACTCGTTCGCTCGGCGACCTGTGGTCACGAAACTTCGACCACACCGATCGCTATGTCATGCCGCTGAAATCGAGCGTGTGACCTCGCTGCCGGATGCGACTCCCCGCCGACCAGCGCCGTCTCCAGCTGCTGGAGGTCGCGCGCGATCGCTTCGCCGAGCAGGGCTTCCACGCGACGTCGATGGACGAGATCGCGGAGTCCGCGGGCGTGACCAAGCCGGTGCTGTACCAGCACTTCCCGAGCAAGCGGGCGCTGTACGTCGAGCTGCTCGAGAGCACCGGCGCCGAGCTCCTCACCACCCTGGCTGACGCGACAGGCCGCGCCGGGAGCGCACGCGATCGCGTCGAGATGGGCTTTCGCGCGTACTTCGAGTTCGCGCTCGGCAACCGGAGCGCGTTCCGGTTGCTGCTCAGCACCGCGATTCGATCCGATCCCGAATTCGCGCGCATCGTCGAGGAGATCATCGACGCGACCGTGGAGACGATCTCCTTGCTGATCTTCATCGAAGGATCGCCGGAACAGCGTCTCGTGCTCGCGAGCGCGCTCGTCGGCATGGGCGAATCCGTCGGACGTTGGGCGCTGCAGCGGCCCGCGAGCGAGGTCGACGCGGAGCAACTGGCGCAGTGGATCTCCGAGCTCGTGTGGTTCGGGCTGCGCGGAGTGCGCCCCGGCGAGCCGACGGGCTTGGCCGGCGACTAGCTCAGAGTTTCCGCAACCTCACGCGCTGTACCGCATGGTCCCTGCGCTTCTCGAGGATGAGGTTTGCCCGGCCGCGCGTCGGTGCGATGTTCTCGCGGAAGTTCACGAGGTTCACCTGCGTCCACACCGATGTCGCGAAGTCCGCCGTCGCCTCTTCGCTGTACTGCGTGAGGAAGTTGAAGTACGAGCGAGGATCGTGCAGCGACGTCTCGCGCAACAACAAGAGCCGATCGACGTACCAGCGCACGAGATCGTCCTCGGACGCGTCCACATAGATCGAGAAGTCGAAGAAGTCCGACACCACAACGGTCGCCTCGGCGCGGCCGCGGCGGGCCGGGGTCTGGAGCACGTTCACACCCTCGACGATCACGATGTCGGGGGAACGCAGGATGATCTCCTCGCCGGGAAGGATGTCGTAGGTGAGGTGCGAGTACCGCGGCGCGTGCACCTCCGTGGATCCCGCTTTCAGCTCGGCGAGGAAGCGCATCAACGCGCGCACGTCGTAGCTCTCGGGGAAACCCTTGCGCGCCATGAGGCCGCGCGCTTCCAGGGTGGCGTTCGGGAACAGGAACCCGTCGGTGGTCACGAGATCGACACGGGGATGGTCGGGCCACCGCCCGAGCAATGCCTGCAGCATGCGCGCGATCGTGCTCTTTCCCGCCGCGACACTGCCCGCGAGGCCGATCACGTACGGCACGCCCGCGTGCAGGTGGCCGAGGAACGTCTCGGTCACCGCATGCATGTCGCGGGTCGCGGCGATCCGGAGGTTCAACAACCGCGACAGCGGCAGGTAGACCGCCGCGACCTCGTGCATCGGCATGGGCTCGTCGAGGCCGCGGAGCTGGGTCAGATCCGCCTCGGTCAACGTCAAGGGCGTCGACGCGCGGAGCTTGCTCCATTCCTCGCGGCTGAAGTCGACGTACGGATCGAGTTCCGACTCGGTGACCGGCTCCACGAAGAAGCGACGCTACCGCAGCGCGCTATGCCACCCCGATCGGGCAGCTGACGCCCGTCCCGCCGATCCCGCAGTAGCCGTGCGGGTTCTTTGCGAGATACTGCTGGTGGTAGTCCTCGGCGTAATAGAACGTGCCCGCGGGTGCGACCTCGGTCGTGATGTCGTCGTAGCCGGATTCCTTCAGTCGCTCCTGGAACATCGCGCGCGACGCCTCGACCGCGCGGGCCTGCTCGTCATCGAACGTGTAGATGGCGGAGCGATACTGCGTACCGACATCGTTGCCCTGCCGCATGGCCTGCGTCGGGTCGTGGTTCTCCCAGAACAGCCGCAGCATCGCGTCGTACGACGTCAGCTTCGGGTCGAACACGACGAGCACGGCCTCGGTGTGGCCGGTGCGACCGGAGCACACCTCTTCGTACGTCGGGTTCGGCGTGCTGCCGCCCGCGTAACCGACGGCTGTGGTGTAGACGCCTCCGGCTTCCCAGAACTTGCGCTCGGCGCCCCAGAAACAGCCCATCGCGAAGACGGCCTGCTCGAGCCCCTCGGGGAACGGCGCCTCGAGCGGTGTGCCGAGCACGAAGTGGCGCTCGGGCACCGCGAAGGCGCGCTCCGGTCGACCCGGCAGCGCCTCCTCGGCAGTGGGCACGTGGAGCTTGTCGCGACGAAGAAACATCGGCGAACCTCTTTCAACGGCCCGCGGGCCGGTGGCGGATACCGTCAACGGTAACCACCGTTCGCCTCCGAAGGTTCCCGCGAATGCAGATTCCCGTCGAGTTGCGGCGCCGTCCTCCGGGACCGGCGCTCACCTGGGCGGCCGCGCAGATTGGTCCCGGTGCGCGCGTCACGCGGGTACGCCGCCTGCGCAATTCGTGGGCCGCGGCGATGCACGCGATCGATGTCGAGGACGGGGCGCGCACGCACCGGCTCGTCCTCCGGCGTTGGGCCCGCACCGACCTGGCGGACATCGGCGTCGTCGACAACGAGGTGGCGGCGCTCGAGGTCCTGGCGTCGGCCGCGACGCCCGCGCTCCCGGTGCCCCGGCTCGTCGGCGCCGATCCCAAGGGCGTGCACGCCGACGTCCCGGCGGTCCTCATGACCCGACTCCCCGGTCGGGACGTGCTCGCGCCTCCCGACCTCGACGCGTTCCTCGCCGGGCTGGTCGCGACGCTCCGTGCAGTGCACGCGGTCCCGGTGGCGCCCGGCGCGCTCAACTACTTCCGCCCGTGGAGCCTCGACACGGTGACCTCGCCGCCCTCATGGTCGCGCCGGCCCGAGGTGTGGGAGCGCGCCATCGAGCTCGCGCACCAACCGGTGCCGGCGCACGAACGTGTGCTCGTGCACCGCGATTTCTGGCCGGGGAATGTGCTGTGGCGACGCGGCAGGCTCACGGGCGTCGTCGATTGGACGCACGCGTGCCGCGGTCCCGCCGCGGCCGACATCGCGCACTGCCGCGGCAACCTCGCGCTGCTCTTCGGGCTCGACGTCGCCGACGACTTCGCGCGTCGCTACGGCAACGTGGACGATCTCGCGTGGCACGACATCGCCGATACGGTGAGCATGGGCGAGGAAGGCGCGCCACCGGAGACGTGGCGCTGGCACGACGCCGGGCGCGCCGACATCACCACCGAGAAGATGATCGACGTACGCGACGAGATCCTCGCCCAGGCCGTCAACCGGATCTCGTGACGCGGTACAGCGGAACCGGCTGTGCAAAGCCCTTCAACGTGAAATCGCCGGCGGCGTGCGCCAGGTAGTCATCGGTCAGCGCTTCGCACGTCGCCACGTCGACCAGCACCGAGGACGGCCGTGCGACCTTCGCGGCGCGGGCGGCGAGGTTGACGACCGCGCCGGCGTAGTCACCGTCGCGCGTGACGACGTCGCCGGTCGCCACGCCGACGCGCACCCGCGGGAGCAGCTCGTGCGCGCTGAACGCTTCCACGAGTCCCAGCGCGATCTCGGTCGCCGCCGTCGCCTCGGAAGCCGTGAACATCACTTCGTCCCCGATGAGCTTCACGACCCGGCCCCCGGAAGTCGTGATGATCTCCGCCGCCGTGGCGTCGAAAGCCGACAGCGCCGCGCCGAGCTCACGCATGTCGAGCTGTTGCGTCATCACCGTGGAACCGACCAGATCGGCGAAGCCGACGCTGCGGCGCTGCACCTCGACGCCGGCCGCGACGCCAACACCGATCGGTCGTCGTGCCGTCTCGAGACGGTGGCGGAGCAGAATGTCGAACCCCGCCACGAGACCCGGCAAGAGCGCCAAGGACGTCGCGTTCGCGCGTGCGAGCTCGAGACCGGACGGGTCGGCCTGCATCCGCGCGGGCCCCACGTTGACGACGAACATCGAGACCGCAGCGTCGGCAACGCGTTCGACGGCCGCGCCGAGCACGCGCATGAACTGCACGATGACGTCCTCGCCGAGGAACTCGATCCCGAGTTGCAGCGTCTGGTACATCTCGATGTCGCCGGTGGTGAACAACCGTGCGTCGGCCGGCGGGTCGACGAACCCGGCCGCGCGCCACACCCTTCGAACAATGTCGACGTCGACGCTCACTTGCTCGGCGGCCTCGGCCAGCGTCAGCCGTTCCCCGCCGGACCACAGGCCGGCGCTCAGGGCGAGCGCCGGCAGCTCCGGGGTAGGCACGGTGAGCATCTCGTCGATCGTGACGCCGAGCTCGACGAGGTACTCGAGCAGTGCGAGATGCTCCGGGGCGTCGGCGGCATTCCGGTCGTAGAGCCCCGCCGCTTCGAGCTCAGCCGGCCCGGGCCGGTCGCCTGCCGCCACGACGTCAGCTTGGCACCGTCACTCCGTGGACGGCGGCTCCACGGTGTCCTCGGAGGTGCGACGCTCGACCGGACGCGGGGAGTCAGCCCGCTCGTCGGATTCCGCGAGGATCTTCGCGGCTTGGGCCTGGGGATCCTCGCTGCCGGCCGCCTGCTCCTCCGGGAGGAGGCCGTCGGCCCGTCGTTCGACACGGGGGTCTTTCTCCATGCGGGCGTTCCTACCCATTTGCCAGGCTCCGGCCCCGCGCCAGCTCGACGAAGGCCCGGGCGGCGGGCGTCAGCGGGCTCGCGCGATGCAGTAGCCCGATCGTGCGCGACAGCCCGGGGACGAGCCGGGCGACGACCGCACCCTGGGCCGCGAGCGCATCGGCCATCGGTCGCGGCAGGAACGACGTGCCGGCGCCACCGAGCACCAGAGGCGCGATCGCTTCGCGCTGGGAGGTCTCGACCGCGATGAGCGGGGCCACGCTCGCGGCGGCGAGGGCACGGTCGAGCAGATCGCGCGTGGAGGTGCCCGCAGGGGTCGCGACCAATGGCATTCCAACGAGGCGGCCGACGGGAAGCCGTCCCGGCGCCGGGAGCCGGGTACCCGGCGGACACACCGCAACGATCTCCTGACGGCCGAGCTTGATCGCGACGAGATCGTCCCGGCGCAGCGGCAGGTCGGCGAGGCCGACTTCGCTGCGCCCGTCGGCGACGCGCTCCTCCACGGCGCTCGAGTCCTCGGGCTCGGCGATGTGCACGATGACACCCGGATGCGCGACCCGAAACCGTCCGACCAGCAAGGCGAGTGGATCGACCGCCAGCGTCGGCAGGGACACGATGTCGAGCGTGCCGTGGTCGAGGGTCCGCACCGCGCCGACCGCCTCCATCACGAGCTCGCGCTCACGCACCAACCGCCGCGCCGGACCCTCGAACGCGTGCCCGGCGTCGGTGAGCGCGACCCGCCGCCCCACCCGATGGAAGAGGCGGACGCCCAGCTCGTGCTCGAGGCGCCGGATCGACTCCGAGAGCGACGGCTGGGCGACGCCGATCGCGGCCGCTCCGGCGGTGAAGCTCCCCTCGTCGACGACGGCAAGGACGTAGTCGACCTGGCGCAGCTCCATAGGGAAAGCCTATCAATATAGAAGGTGAAAGAGGCTTGCTCTATGCGGCGGGCTGCTCTTGTATGAGGAGGTGAGCGCAGAACTCCTCCTCGGAGCCGCCTTGATCGGAGCCGGCATCGGTCTCCTGTCCGGAGCCTTCGGCAAGGGTGGCTCCGCGCTCGCGACGCCGCTGCTCCACGTGATCGGCGTCCCCGCGATCGTCGCGGTCGCCTCTCCCCTGCCCGCGACCATTCCCGCCACCCTGCTCGCGAGCCGCGCCGTACGCGCGTGCGCGCGCTGCATCGATCGCCGCGTGTTGCGCCTGGCGCTGTTTGCCGGTGTGCCCGCCACGATCGTGGGCGCGCTGAGCACCCGGTGGATCCCCGGCGGCGGCCTGATCCTGGTCACGGACATGTTGGTGCTCGTGCTCGGCATGCGCGTGCTCCTCCGTCCTCATGAGGAGACGCCCGACGTCGACGTCGCGCCGTGCTCGACGGCGCGCATCACCACGATCGCAGCCGTCGTCGGCATCGTGTCGGGCTTGCTCGGCAACAGCGGCGGGTTCCTCCTCGCGCCGCTGTTCATGACCGCGCTCCGCATGCCCCTGCGACGCGCGCTCGGGACGTCGCTCGCGGTCTCGGCCGGTCTCGCGGTTCCCGGCACCGTGGTCCACGCATGGCTCGGCCACATCGACTGGTCGCTCACGCTCGCGTTCGGGCTCGCGTCGGTGCCGCTCGCCAACGTCGGCGCCCGCATCGCCCTGCGCCTGCGCGAGCGCGCGCTCACGTTGTCGTACGGCTTCGGGCTCACCGCGCTCGCGGGCGGCCTGCTCGTCTTCGCCCACTGACGCGAGCTGGTCAGCGGCCGCGCCACTCCGGGGCTCTGCGCTCGGCGGCCGCCCGCAGGCCTTCGCGCGCGTCCTCGGTCGCGCCCGCGACCTTCCGCATCGTCTCGCCGAACCGAATGGCTTCGAGCATCGGCAGCTGCTGTGCGCGCATCGCCATCTCCTTGATGACCCGCTGCGCGAGTGGTGCGCCCTGCAGGAGCCGGTCGGCGAGCGCACGTGCTTCGTTCATCAGCTCGTCGTGCGGCACCACCCAGCCCGCGAGACCGATCTCCTTGGCGCGCGTCGCGTCGACCCGCTCGCCGGTGAGCAACAGCTCCATCGCGTACTGCCAGTTCAGTCGTTGCGGGAGACGGATCGCACCGACGATCGTCGGGACGCCGATTCGCACCTCGGGGTACCCGAACTGTGCACGGTCGCTCGCGATCACGAAGTCGCACCACGTGACGAGCGTCAACCCGTAGCCGATGCAGTGGCCGTTCACCGCGGCGATCACCGGCTTGAAGATCTCCCATCCGCTCTCGAAGGAGTTCTGGGTCGGCTTCTCCCAAAAAGTCCCGGGAAACTCTCCCGCCGAGTTGCCCTCGCCGCGCAGGTCGGCACCCGCGCAGAACGCGCTGGCCGGCACCTGTCACGATCCCAACCCAGGCGTCCTCCTCGTCGCGGAACCGCGCGAAGGCCTCGTTGAGGTCACGCCGCATCTCGCCGTTGATGGCATTGAGCGCGTCGGGCCGGTTGTACGTGATCGTCGCCACGTGACCGTCGAGGTCGTACCGGACGGTGTCGCCCACAGTGTTACGAGGTCGTGGACCCGTGGAGGGTGTCGCAGAGTCGCGTCTGGCCCGCCGGGATCTGTCCGCCACCGATGCCTTCGAGGGCTGCGAACGGGCCGCAGCGATTGGGCACGATCCACACGTGCAACATCGGCGTGTTGCCCGCCTTCGTCGTACCTGCCGGACAGGACTGTCCCCCGAACGTGAACCCCGCGAGCACCTTCTGGTTCGGGTCGTCGGTGAGGCAGAGGTCGTCGTGCACGTGCCACTGCGTGAGCGCGCCGCCGACATCGGGCACATCCGTGAACCGGCTGCCGAACGGCATCATGAACATCGCGGCGACGAGCGTCTTCTTCTGGTTGCGTGTCTCGTACACGAGCGACTCCGGCCGGGTCGGGTCGAGGATGTGGCCGTCGTCGACGTAGGACCACTTGACGAGGTGCTCGTCGCCGGTCAGCGCGTCGCCGATGCTGCGGAAGCCGTCGCGCTCGGCCGTTGCGGGGTCCGCGTACTTCGGGAGGTCGGCAAGCGTCGCCCTCAGCAACGCCTCGGCGCGCTTCTGCTCGGCGGGCGTCACGCCGGGAGTGCCGCTCAGATTGATCGCCTTCGTCGGGTCGAAGGGCTTCGCCGCGGTGGTCGTCGTCGTGGTGACGGGTGCGACCGTCGTCGAGGTCGGCGATGCCACCGTCCCGGTCGGCGGGGACGACGCCACCCGGTCGTGGCTCCCTCCACCACAGCCCGCGAGGACGACGATGAGGAGTGCGACGAGCGCCGGGACGATCAAACGCCTGCACAACGTGCCGCCCACGGCGACTCCCTTCTCGTCCTTCGTGCTGCACGTTACCGTCTCCTCATGCTCACCGATCGGCTGGCAATCGACGGCGGTACGCCGATACGGCAGGGATATCCGCCGTTGGGAAAGGGCGCCGACTTCCTCGGAGAGGAAGAGATCGACGCCGTGGTCGCCGTGTTGCGCGACCGCACACTCTTCCGGTACCACAGCAACCGCACACCCGCGCGCGTCGCGGCGCTGGAGGCCGCGGCCTGCGAGGCGTTCGGCTGTGTCCACGCGCTCGCGACGGCAAGCGGCACCTCGGCGCTTCGGTGCGCGCTCGCGGCGCTCGGTGTCGGCTGCGGCGACGAGGTGGTCGTTCCGGCGTTCACGTTCATCGCGACCGTCGGAGCCGTCGTCAACGCGGGCGCAGTGCCGGTCTTCGCCGAGGTCGATGACTCGCTCACCCTGGACGTCGACGACGTCGCCCGCAAGCTCGGACCACGCACGAGTTGCAGTCGTTCCCGTGCATCTCGAGAACGTCGCATGCGCGATGGACGAGCTGGTCGCCCTTGCAGGGTCGCGTGACCTCGCGATCGTCGAGGACGCGGCCCAGGCGATCGGTGCGACGTATCACGGACGTGCGGTCGGCACGATCGGGGCACTCGGCGCGTGCTCCTTCCAGGAGACGAAGAACATCAGCACCGGCGAAGGCGGAATGGTGTTCACCGACGACGAGGACCTGTACGTCCACGCCGCGCGGTTCCAAGACCAGGGAGGCCAGTTCGTCACGCAGTACCGCGGCACGCGCGGACCCGAGCGCGGTGACGCGTTCGTCGGAGACAACCTGCGCATGACCGAGCTCGCCGGCGCGATCGGCTGCGTGCAGCTGGGTCGCTTGCCGGGCCTCCTCGCCGCGATGCGGGCGAACTGCGATCGGATCGAGGCGGTGATCGGCACGCTCGACGGCGTGACCGCGCGTCGTCTCCCCGACCGCGACGGAGCCGGCGGCTCCAGTCTCACGTGGTTCGCACCGGACGCCGCGCTCGCACGCCGGATGGTGGATGCGCTGCGAGCCGAAGGCGTGCCGGCCGCGCAGATGTACGACGGGCTCCCGGTGTACGCCGGTCCCGCGGTCGCGGCGCGGCTCACCGCGTCGAACAAGGGCGGCCCGTGGCACTGCGCCGAGCATCCGACCGACGCCGAGTATCCGCCGGGGTTGTGCCCGAACACCGAGGATCTCGCCGGGCGCTCGGTGACCGTGGGTGTCGGTCCCGCGTTCAGCCCACGGGACTGTGACGACGTTGCCGAGGGCGTGCGCAAGGTCGTTCACCACGTGCTCGGCGTGTAGCCACCTACTCGGTGCGCAACGTGACGGCGGGACGGATGCGCGCCGCGCTCCACGCCGGCCGTATGGAAAATTGCGAGCGCGGCGGCAACGGTGCACGCGCTCGTGAAGCCCAACGCGACCCAAGGCGTCACGGACTCGGGAACGACGCCGAGGCCGTCGGCATATATGCGCCACACGACGCGGCCGACGGCGATGCCGATCGGTGCCCCGATCAGCAGCGCGACGAAGGCGTAGATCGTCGCCTCGTACGCGACGGTGCGCACGGTTTGGGCTCGTGAGAACCCGAGCGCGCGCAGCACCGCCGGGTCTCGCCGGCGCACCCGGATCCCCGTCACCATGACGTGCGCCAGCACTGCAATCGCCATGGCACCCATGACCCCGGCGAAGAGCAATGGCACGGAGTCGATCTGCTCGAGGTTCAAGGCCGGGTCCGGCAGCTTGTCGGCGCCGATGAACTCGAACGATTCGCGG
>CAWAGX010000032.1:0-18255 GCA_963781425.1 uncultured Actinomycetes bacterium
TTCAATCTCCTCGCGCGTGCTGACGCACACCGAATCCGACCAACGCACTTCCGATCAACGACTTCCCGCAACAACAATCTGCTTCAACGTATCCCTGTAAATGACGGTGTTGCCCCAGGGTTTCAGGGGATATGTGACACGGTTCTGACACAATTTTCTTTTCCACTTCGGACGATGTACCGTGCACACCCCATCACGTGGAAGCAGAGTCGATCGATCATGAGAGATCTGAATTTCCGCTGCCGCTCATCCATTGGTGCGTCAACGTTGACTGCCGTTAACCGAGGCAGTCGACGACCGCGGCGGCCAGGCTCGATGCCCGCCGTTCGCCGACGCGGTAGGACCAGAGGTTCATGACGTAGCCGAAGCCGACCTCCGCATCGGGGTCGCCGAAGCCGATCGAACCACCGGAGCCCGGATGGCCGAACGAGTTCGCTCCCACCATCGGCATCGGTGGGCAGGCCCGCCAGAACCCGAGCGACATATAGAAGGAGCGGTCCGCCGGGAGGTCCAGCTCCGCGGGTAGTCCGTGCATCCGGGTCCTGTCGGTCTGGACCTCGATCGCCCGCTCGACGGTGCGGGCATCGAGCAGCCGTACGCCGTCGACGTCGCTGACGGTCGCGGCGTACATCCGGGCCAGCGACCGCGCGTCCGTGAGCATGTTCGCGGCCGGGACCTCGGCAGCACGCCAGGCACGCGTCAAGAAATAGTCCGACGCGTTGTCGAACGCGCCCCCGAGTTCGCTGGCGCGGGCCTGCACCGAATCCGGGCCCCACACCGCTTTGATCCAAGCGGTGACCGTGTCCGCATCGAGACCGGTGGTTTCGATCATCCCGGCGATCAGCTCCTCCAGGGTGAACGGCTTGGCATACTCGATCCGGGCCACCTTGGTTTCCTGCTCCTCGGGCAACCCGATCCAGGCGTTCAGTTGGAGAGGACCGCGCCACCTCGTCGGCGAAGAAGGTGCCGAGCGACTTGCCGGAGATCCGGCGCACGATCTCGCCGACCAGATACCCGAACGTCATGCTGTGGTAGACGTGCTCCGTGCCCGGTCGCCAGAGCGGCTTCTGGGCCTCGAGTGCCCGGATCACCGGGTCCCAGGCGAGCGCTTCCTCGAACGTCAGCGCGCCTGTCGATGACCGGAAGGCCGGCCTGGTGCGAGAGCAGCCACCGTACCGGGATCTGGTCCTTGCCGTTTGCACCGAATTCGGGCCAGTAATTCGACCACCGGCGCGTCCAGATCCAGCTGACCGCGCTGAGCCAACATGTGCGCACAGATCGCCGTCGCGCCTTTGGTCGTCGAGGCAACCTGAGCGATGGTGTCTTCGTTCCAGGGCCGCTTCGTCCTGCTGTCGACGAGGCCGCCCCAGAGGTCGACGACCGGACGGCCGCCGACATAGACGCAGCACGCCGCGCCGACTTCGCCGGGAATTCCCTCGAAGTTCGCGCGGAACGCGTCGGCGACCTTGCTCCACCCGGCCTCGACGTGCCCCTCCGCAGAAACGCCGTTTACGATGCTTGCCACAGTTCCCTCCTAGGTTCCGGACTCGAGTGGGAAGCGCTCTGGATTGAGCAGGCCTCACAGAGCCATTCAGCGCGACGAAAAGGCTCGACTCTCCTCGAGGAGACCGTGCAGGTCCGACACAACCCAGCGCTCCATCAGCTTGCCGCCGAGGACCCGGTAAATCGCGATGCCCTTGAGCACAATCGGTCGGCCCGTCGGCGCCAGGCCGCGGAAGTGGCCCTTGTGTGTACCGAGCAACCGCCACCGCACCACGACTCGGTCCCCTTCCGCGATCAGATCGTCGACCTCGTACCGGGCGTCGGGCACCGCCGACCGGATAGCCGCGTAGTAAGGGCGGAACGCCTTCGATCCGGTCGCGGCATCCGGCCAATCGTGCGACGTAAACTGAGGTGAAACGAATGCGTCCGCGAAGGCCATGTTCCAGTCGACGTAGACCTCGTTATAGAACCGCCGCACAAGCGCCTTGTTGTCGGCCGCCTTTTCTTGAGTCATGTAGGTTTCCTCCTTTGGCCGTTGCACTACTGCGTCGTCAGTGCAAGCCCGTTTGATCGACCGCAAAATCACTTCAATATCTCCGGCACCGCGCACCCGAATTTGTACGACGACCATATCGCCTCGGTGGCTTCGTTTTGCCGAGCAGTTCCTCGGCGTCGATCAATGCGCCGTCTCGAGGAACCTGCGCAGCTTGTCGGGATTACGCACGACATAGATTGCGCGAATGCGGCCATCGGCGAAGTCGAACGAGAAGGTGCCGTCGCCCGTTGTCGGGTGCCGCACGAGCAGGCCGAGAGCGCCATTGATCGTCACGACCCGGGGATCCGACTCCGACCAGCGCACCTTGCCGATGATGTCGATCAGGAACTCGGCGATCCGATCAGCGCCGCGCACGGGACTGCTAGCCGCGGCTGCTTTGCCGCCGCCGTCCGCGACGAGCGTCGCGTCAGTGTGCAGCACCGCCATCAGTTCCTCGACGTCGCCCGTCACGCACGCGTGCCGGAAGTGTTTAGAGATCTTCGGACTCGCGACGACAGACGGCGAAACGAGCGTCCGGCTCGCGCAGACGGTTCCGAGCACGCGTGAGTATCTGCCGCGTGTTCGCCGCGGTCTTTCCGACGCTCCTCGCGATCTCGTCGAAGCCGAGCTCGAACACCTCGCGCAACAGGAAGACCGCACGCTCGGTCGGCGACAGGTGCTCGAGCATGACGAGGAAGGCCGTCGTCAGCGACGATGCGAGTTCGACCGATTCTTGATTCGGCTCGGCGAGCGGCTCTGGTAGCCACGGACCTGGATACTCCATACGGGTCCGTTCGGCGCTGCGCAAATGATCGATGCACAGCCGTGTGACGATCGTCGTGAGATACGCGCGGGGAGAGCGGACGTCCGCGTCCTCGTCCTGCCGCGCCCGGATCCACGTGTCCTGAACGATGTCCTCGGCCTCGCTGGCGCTCCCGAGCATCCTGTAGGCGATAGAGAACAGCAGCGGTCGATGTGCGTCGAAGAGTGCTCCGTCCCAATCGGTGTTTTTCATGGCTCGACCGTCCTCGAGATGGCTCTATCTCTTTAGACGGATGACGGTCGGTCGCCGTGACAGGCCGTTATCCCGAGCCCGTCGGTATGGACCTCTTCGGCAGCTGGGCCCCAACAGTTCATTTGGCCACTGCTCGACCACGACATTGTCACAGTACCATTCCTGATTCGTCTTGATGATTGAAGAGGAACGGATTGCCGACGTCGCGCGATCTCACTGGAGGAACGATGACGATGAGTCGCTTCAAGAAAATCGCGTACGTGACGCAGTTCGTCACCAATCAGGACAAGGCGCTCGACTTCTACACGAAGATCCTCGACTTCGAGAAGCGCGCGGACAATCCGACGCCCGACGGGCCTCGTTTTTTGACCGTTGGGATCAAGGACCAAGACGTTCAGCTTGTGCTCTGGCCAGGGAAACCAGGGGAAGGTCAGCCGATAGGAGGACGGTTCCCGGCGGCGTGCACGATCGAGACGACAGACTGCCGGAGCGCGTTCGAAGAACTGAAGTCGCGAGGCGTGACGTTCGAGACGGGCGTGCTCGAGTATCCCTGGGGCTCCATTGCTGTGTTCGTTGATCCCGACGGCAACCGGCTGCAGCTGCGAGAGGGCCGATAGTCCGGGCGAGCGGCGAAACGGCTGACCTTGCCCGCGGGGAGGTCCCACACTACTTTCGAAGGATGACCGCCACTCAACAACGTGTAATCGGATGCGACGTGTTGGATTTCTGCGAGATCGGCCGGGCCGATGTCGCGGTTGCCGGCGGCAAGGGCGCAAACCTTGGCGAGCTCTCGAAGATCGAGGGTGTTCGTGTACCGCCCTTCTTGTGCGTGACGACTGACGCTTTCCGGCGGATCGTTTCGAACGCGCCCGCGATCGACGAACAACTCGATCGCCTGTGGCATCTGAAGCCCGACGACCAGGACGCGATTCGCGCGCAGAGCGCGGAGATCCGCCGGATCATCGAGGGGATATCTATGCCGGAGAACCTCGCGGCGGCGATTGAACACTCGCTCGTGCGCCTCGGGATCCGAGCCGCGTACGCCGTCCGATCTAGCGCGACGGCGGAGGACATGCCGACGGCGTCCTTCGCGGGTCAGCAGGACACGTACCTGAATGTCGTAGGGACGGCAGCGATTCTCCAGCACGTTGGCCGATGCTGGGCCTCGCTGTTCAGCGAGCGCGCCGTGACCTATCGGCTGCGCAACGGCATCGACCACCGAAACGTTCGGATGGCCGTGCTCGTGCAGCAGATGGTCTTTCCGCACGCTGCCGGAGTCCTGTTCACCGCTGATCCCATCACGGGCAACCGGAAGGTGGCTGCCCTGGAAGCCGTCAATGGTCTCGGCGAGGCGCTCGTGTCTGGCGTGACGAACGCGGACGTCTACCACGTGCGCCACGGCGAAATCATCGCCAAGGCCATCGCCGCGAAGCCGTTCGCGATTCACGCGTCGCCGACAGGCGGGACCGAGCGCCGCTCCATTGACGCCGAGCAGCAGCGACGCCCCGCGCTGACGGATACACAGGTGACGCGGCTCGCCGCGCTGGGCCGACGTATCGAAGCGCATTTTGGCCGTCCGCAGGACATCGAGTGGTGTCTGGTGGACGACGATTTCGAAGTCGTCCAGAGTCGACCGATCACCACGCTGTTTCCCATTCCTGAGACAGCCGACGGGGAAAACCACGTCGTACATCTCCGTCGGCCATCAGCAGATGATGACCGATCCGATGAAGCCGCTAGGGATCTCCTTCTGGCAGATGACCACGCCACGGCCGATGGCCGTCGCCGGCGGACGGCTATTCGTCGACGTCACACAGCTGCTGGCGTCCCCGGCGAGTTCATCGCGTTTCTTGGAGGCCTTCGGAAGGTCCGATCCGTTAATCCGCGATGCGCTGCAAAGCGTTCTCGATCGCCCCGACTTCATTCCACCGCTTCCCGATCACGTCGTCGTGACGATGCCGGCCGGCACAGTGCCGACGCCACCCATCGAGACCGATCCAACGATCGTCGATGAGCTGATCGCGCACAGCCGCGACTCCATCGCCACGCTCCAGCGCGAGATTACGACGAGGTCGGGACCCGCGCTGCTCGAGTTCATTCAGGCGGACATTCAGGAGCTGAGGCGGATTCTGTTCGATCGGCAGAGTCATCGGGTGTTCATGACCGCGATCGAGGCCACGTCGTGGCTCAATGAGAAACTGCAGGACTGGTTGGGCGAGAAGAACGCCGCCGACACCCTGACGCAGTCCGTTCCGCACAACGTCACGTCGGAAATGGGACTCGCGCTGCTCGATGTGGCGGACGTGATTCGACCGCATCCCGACGTAGTCGCCTTTCTGGAACAGGTCGACGGCGCGGGGTTCCTCGACGAGTTGCCGACGCTCGCGGGCGGACGTGAAGCTCGAGACGCCATCCGGGGTTGGCTCGATCAGTACGGCATGCGCTGCGTCGGCGAGATCGACATCACCCGGCCGCGTTGGAGCGAACGTCCTCGCACACTGCTGCCCGTGATCCTCGGCAACGTCAAGAACTTCGAACCCGGCGCCAGCAAGAGGCGTTCCGAGCAAGGCCGCAAGGAGGCGTGGCTGAAGGAGCAGGACCTGCTCGCGCAGTTGCGGGACTTACCGGACGGCGACCGCAAGTCCGAGCAGACGAAGCGGATGATCGATCGTGTCCGCACGTTCATCGGCTACCGGGAGTATCCCAGAGTACGGGATGATCGGCCGCTACTTCGTCTACAAGAAGGCTTTGCTCGAGGAAGCCGAGCGGCTCGTGGACGCCGATGTCCTGTGCGAGAAGGAGGACATCTTCTATCTCACCTTCGACGAGTTCCACGACGTCGTGCGGACGCATCGCGTGGATGGCCAACTCGTTCGCGAGCGCAAAGAGGCGTTCGAATCGTATGAGACGCTCACGCCGCCCCGGGTGCTCACGTCGGACGGCGAGGTCGTCGTCGGCAGGTACCGCCGCGACGATGTTCCGGACGATGCACTCGTGGGCTTGGCCGTGTCCGCTGGAATGGTCGAGGGACGGGCCCGCGTCATTCTTGACATGGCGGACGCCGAAGTCGAACGGGGGGACATTCTCGTCACCGCCTACACAGACCCCAGCTGGACGCCGCTATTCGTCGCGATCGCGGGTCTGGTTACTGAGGTAGGCGGCTTGATGACACACGGCGCCGTGATCGCACGCGAGTACGGCCTGCCCGCCGTCGTCGGAGTGGAGCATGCGACGCGGTTGATCCGCGACGGGCAACGGATCCGCCTGCATGGAACGAAGGGCTACGTCGAGATCTTGTCCTGATATGACGGTTGAAGATGGCCTTGCGCGAGGCCGCATGGTCGAGGAGGTGACGCGCCACGCGCTGCCGAGATTCAACAATCCCCGCTCATGTAGCGGGAAGAGAAATCCAGTAAGAGACAATGAATAGAAAACCTGACTTCGATAGTTCGATATTGAGAAGGAATTCCCTGTTGTTCTGGTGCACACTCGTGGTGCCAGTAGGGATCATCGCGATCGGCATCAATTTCATACTGAACCCTGTTGCGGCCTCAACAGGCTACGGCATTCCCATCCACGACCCCACCGCCTTTCCCTTCATGTGGATCAAGGGAATTCGCGACATCTTTTCGGGTTTGGTAGTCCTGCCGTTCCTCTGGAAGGGAAACCGGCACACGACCGCAACACTCTACGCAATTTCAATTGTCGTCCCGTTCGGCGATGGACTGGTCATTCTGCGACATCTGGGCTTTGCGCCACCTATCTACATTCACTGGGGCACGACGCTCTACATGTTCATCGTTGCCGCCTTCCTCTTTAGGAAGCCGAACACCATGGAGGGATTGTCATGATCGGTCAAATGATCTCGCTCGCGCTCGCACTCTTGGGTGCGGCAGCGGTGTACGGAACGGACGTCTTCTTTTGCGTCGTCGGGCGCACTGCGCTGACCCACGTCAGCGATGCGGCTCTCGTCGAGACGATGGGGCGTCTTCACGAGGTTGCGGACCGTCGAATGCCAATTTTCGGAGTCATCGGCATCGTCGGCGCACTCGCGAGCATCGCTCTCTCGAGCGCCTCGTGGCCTTGGGCGCTGGGCGCAGTCGCCGCTCAAGTCCTTTGGATCGTCGTTTACCGACGCGTAGCGTCGCCGGTGAACGCTGAACTCACCCGCCAGGCACGCGCGCACTCCGTTCCGACCGATGCGCGAGTACTGCAAGCGCGATGGGATAGCGTGATCGTCGCACGGGTGTTTCTCATGGGCTTCGCGGTGGTCGCGCTCGCTGCTGCACTCGTCCGGACCGCGCAATGAGTGAACTCGTCGATCGCCGTCAAAGTTTTCCGATCGCGGTCGAGGCGATCGGTCTTCATGCCCAGACGGTGATGTAGAAGTGACGGCATATTCGCCTGCAAGCTGAACAAGATCGCCGCAAGTGATCGGACGACATTGGGAGGTCTGACACAATTTGCATTGTCGTCTCGACGCAGATGTCAGCAAACGATTGGAACGACGGGACATCTGAGATCCGATATACGTGAAGGAAGGTTTTGCGCTACACTGTTCCGGACCGTCCGCAAGTCGTTGATTCTAAACGGAGAGATGTCCGAGTGGTTGAAGGAGCACGCTTGGAAATTGCTCTGGCCGTGTGCGACGGCGTGCTGCAGATTTCGATTACCGTTGCGAAGCCAACCGCTTAACGGCGATCACGTCACGTCGGTCGATCGCCGTAAACCTCACTAGATCTCGCCGAATCGACAGGGTCACGTCACGATTACGTCACAGTCGACGCGACCCTGAAGGAGCACGCGATCAGGCGTGCGTCCGCGGGCCGCTGGCTTGGTTGCCGGGCCTCCGAACACGCCGTGGTATCCTCGAAGTTGAGCGAAGGACGTTCCGCCATGAGCCGAGTCAACGTCGAGATCGAGTTGCCCGATACGCTTGCCACGCAGGCGAAGAAGGCAGGTCTGCTCGAGCCGGAAGCACTCGAACGGATGGTGCGCGAGGCGTTGCTCGCGAGGAGAGTCGAAGGCCTCGTCGAGGCGCGCGGAGTATTGGCGGCCAATCCGCTTCCCCCCATGACGTCCGAGGAAATCCAGGCCGAGATCGACGCCTACCGCGCGGAAGTCCGTCGTGCGGCTCGTCCTTGACACCAACGCTGCCGTCTCTGGCCTCCTCTGGCACGGCAACCCTGGAAAGCTGATCGACGCCGCGCAAGCCGGCTCCCTGATTCTGTGCACCAGCGCTCCACTGCTCGCCGAGTTGCACGGTGTGCTCGGCCGCGAGAAGTTCGCCAAGCACCTTCAAGTCCGCGGGTTGACCGCGACTCAGATCTTCGAGGGCTATGCAGCCCTGACCACCGTGGTTGTTCCGGCGATCATCCCGCCAGTAATCATCGACGACCCCGACGACGACGCGGTGCTCGCGTGTGCCGTCGCTGCCAAAGCCGATCTCGTGGTTTCCGGGGATCCACATCTGGTGAAGCTGGTACGTACGAAGGCATTCGCATCATCGCGCCGGCCGAAGCGGTGGAGTGTCTTGGCCTGTAATGCTGCCCGCCTCCAACACCGTCGTCGGCGTGGACTTCGGCGCTCCGCGTCGCGCACGTGACCAGCGCCGGAAGATCATCGCAATCGCCGCACACGCTGTCGCCGATCGCTGGAACCGAGTCGATGCGACCGGCATGAACGAGTGTCTGCTCGCGAAAAGCCCGCCAGGCTGGGGCGCGAAAGAGCCGCTCGACGAGCTGCTGACCCGCACGGTCCGCATCGCTGCCTTCGACTGCCCCTTCAGCATCCCTGTCGTGCTCCTCCGCGACGAGAAGTTCCGACGACGTTCCAGATGACGTTGCTCGGGAACGCGCTCCTCTCGCGTCTGTGGGAGTCCCATCGGTATCGGATTCTGCCGTTCCCGGGCGGACGCGGCAGCGGCGAGGTCATCGAGGTCTACCCGGGTGCGACGCTGCGTCAGATGGGCTGGCGAGCTACGAGTCCCGCTAGCGAGTCATCGCGCGTGTCCGACAGACTCCGTCACGTTCCACGTCCTCGATGAAGCCGATCAGCGCCTCGACAGCCTTCCAGCCAGTCGGATCGTCAGCATCCGGCGATCGATGTCGCTTCTCGCTTGGTCGGTCGCTTTGGCTACGGAACCGTATACGAAGGCCGCGCGAATCGCCTTCGACAAGGGCTTCAGGGCGTCGCCGAAGCGGCGAGCGGGTTGAGCGCCCAATATGGGCATAGGCGTGCCCGAATTGGGCATGCTGGTCAAGGGGCCGGGTAGTGGGGCAGCGGGTTGCGCGAATCATGTATGGTCTGTCGAGGAGATCGTGAGCCTGCTGGATGCACGGTGAGGCTCCCTTATGGAACCGCAGGGTGGCGCATACGTTGAAGGATTCGCAAGTCAGGTCGGGTCAGTTTGGGTGGCCGTCCCCATCCTGGTCGTCGTGGTTTTCGGCCTCTGGAAGCTCGGGAAGATCATCTGGGCTGCAATTTCGAACTGACCCACTACCCGGTGCCGCGTGCGCTCATGAGATCAGCGTCGCGTGCTCCGAACGCTCGGAGTCACTCGTCCTGGGTGTCCCCAGCGGTACCCGCTCGGTCACGGGTCTTGCGAGCGCAGGACCGGCCGGAGGCCGCTCGGGCGCAACCTGAAGAGAGTCCATGACATCGTGGCAAACAGGATGTTCGGGGACCAGACCGTGACGGCTGCAGGCAGGCTTGTATATCTTTCTCCAAGCGCAAGCATCGCCCAGTACAGGCCAGGCGCAACGGCGACGAGAACAACTCGTCGGACGCGGCTGCGCAGGACGCCGCAGATGCCAAGCGCGACCAGGCTCAATACCAGGGTCGCGGCGGGCAATGCGAATCGAAGATGATAGGTACGCGTGAATGCCCGTGCGTCCTGCGGAAGCCCTCTGGCGTGGTACGCCTTGCTCCGGGTCGCCAGCTCGGACAGCGACAGCTCGTTCACCCCTCTCGGCAGCGACGCCTCTGTAGACGTCGTGCAGACCGAGCTGCCCGGCCATCGCGACACGGAACGCCTGGTTCGCGACCGGGACGATCAGCATGACCCCGAACGCAAGCAGCGTCGCGACGAACGGCCAGCGCCAAGACTCGCCGAATTTCGCCTGCGCTGACGCGCTCGCCGTAGACGCCGCACACGACCGCGAGGGGGATCGCAATCGGAATGCTGAGTGGAATCGCCTGCGGCAGCAGGAGCAGCGTGGGCGTCAGGCCGTCCTGAACCCGGGAGTAGAACTGGATCATGGGCCAGCCTGCCAGCGCCAGCGTCACGCCGACAAACGCAATGAAGGCACGGCCAATCATCCGCCCGAGCCACCAGCCGTCTGTTGCGATGCCGCTCCAGAGTGACTGCGGACCCGCCTGCAGACCCTGCAGGCCGACAGCTCTCCAGAAGCCCAGGTATCCGCGGACGCACACCCACACGGCGAGCCACCGACGACGGGCCAGCATGGCCTCACGGTATTCGGCCTGAAGATCGGCGACGATCGGGTCAATCACCCGGTCCATGGTCGGCTGCGTGAACAGCCGGGCCGCGGCATTTCGCAGGCGGCGCCCGGGCAGCCTCATCGAGCGAACCTCAGCCTGAACCGATTGGCCGCCGTGACCCAGGCGCGCAGCACTTCGCGGCCCAGCATCGTCGGTTCGTAGATGCGGCGAGGAAGACCACCGGCGTCTGGAGGTGGATCTTCGAGCCTCGACACGATGTAGCCTTTGCCCTCCATGCGCCCGAGCGTCACATAGACCGTCCCGCGTTTCAGCGATCCGCGCGAGGCGGCAACGAGCTGAAGGCCGTACATCTCCCTGGCGCCGATGAGGAGCTCGAGAATCAGCGATTCCTTCGGGGAGAGGACGGGAAGGCGCGTCGGTTCTCCTGGCGACATGGGAGTGATACTTACACCATGTAAGACTGCACTGTCAATAGCCGCGAATCGCCGGTAGATTCTAGCCTGGAGGGCATACTCCGAGATGCGCTCGGTCGAGCGTCATTTCAAAACGCGCCGGGCGGCCCGACGCTCAGGTAGTACGTCGCACTCGACGGGTCGTACATCAACATCCACTTGAGCGGCGTTTGTATCTTCGACAGGGCTTCCACCAAGAGCGTCCGGGCTCGCGCCGTGCGCTCCTGCGCCGGCAGCATGGTCTGCCCTACGGACCCTGTCGGTATTCTCGCGGTTATGATCTTTATGGGGCTGACCGCGCTGAGGTTCTCGCACAGACTTTCCAAGAACTCGGACAGAGTTATCGCGCCAGGAGACATGGAGACTCTTGTATCAAGGATCGGAACGGCCGCTCGCCATCGCCCCGCCGCATCCAACACCTGATCCGGAACGACATGGAACATCGACTCTGATCGCAGAACCTTGAACCTTTTTACGCGCCCGCCCGGCGTTTCTTCCGCGCCAAGCACGGACTCGAGGAACGCCACTGGATCTTCCTGCGCCGTTGCCATGGCAACACCGTCCGGCAGGCGCACCCGGCCCGGGCGCGGAATAGTCGTTCGCTTCGTGCCGTTCCCAAGAACGACCAAGTCGGCGGCGTTTACATACACGGGATCCTCATACGTGATGTTCCAGCCAAGCTGACGAGAAAGCAGTGCCATCGCTTTGGCCACCGGCCGGGGGTCATCGACGACGGCACCAGCCGCCTGTTGTGCATCGACTGACTCCGTCCATCGGTCGACTTGAGAAAACACCAAGAGGCACGTGACGATCGCCAGAGCCGATCTCTGCTCAACTATTGTTCGTGCGACGATTGTGTTTGTTCTTCATGGTCGGATCTCTGAAATCGGCGCGGAACTTGTGACGGTTGTCCCGGCGCGCTGCTTCCCGCGTCCGCAGTTGCGAGACAACCTGATTCAGCGATTCACTGTAGCAGGTCCAACGCGCAACTGAGCGCGGTCGATTCTACCCCGAGGATCGCGAGCGGACCTTAATCGCCGACTGACAAGATCATGCTGTCGGTCACTGCGTTCGCTGATGAACTCGAAGGAAGGGGCACGGCAGCGGACCCATGACGCGATTCGGGCGGAACAGCCGCGCGCCGGACACGTCACGGTGGCGGGTGTTTCTACTGCGAAAGCGTCGCGGTGTGCGACGCGACGGGCATGCACCCACGATTGCGCGAAGCGTACACCAAACCGTGACGACGCGAGCAGCGGCCAATTGGCGATCGAGAAACCGTTGCACCCAAGGCATCCGACAGCAACAGAGCCAATCCGACTCGGCCCGAATGCGAGTTGCGAGGTCCTCGCGAGTCTGATGATATCGAGGCGTTCTCACTGATATCTCGCCCTGGACACAAGGCGAGCTGGAGAACTCCGATGTTCGACAGATACGATCCACGCTCGTCCAGCGAGCGCGAACGCGACGACGGCGTCGACCAAAGCCGTGGCAGCCGTGGCGGGAGCGGCGAACGCGACCATCCGGGCGATCACGAACCGCCCGACGTGTTCACGAAGGACCTCGACCTGCCACGCGGCCGCGAGCGCCGGCCGGTGCGAGAACGCGACCGCGTGTACGAGATCGACGGCAACGAAAGCCGACTGCTCGCCACGGTGGGTGCCTTTCGCGTCGTCTCCGAAAGCGACCTCGACGATGGCCGCGAGGGCACCCGCAAGGGGCTGCATCATCTTGAGCGAGAGGGCCTCGACGGACTTCTCTCCTCAGCTCAGATGACCGCGCCGTCGTCCTGACGGACCGCGGCCGAGACCTGCTCGAAGCGAATCGAGACGAGCGCCAGGACCGCGCCACGAGCCCCGCCAGACCTTCTACGCGGGCTTGAGAAAGCCGCGCGAGCTGACCCACGACTCCAAGTCTATCGCGCCTACCAGCGCGCCGAGGAGCGCCTGCGAGGGCAGGGCGGCCGGGTGCGCCGCGTCGTCCTCGACTACGAGCTCAAGCGCGAGTATCAGCGGTTCCTGCACGAGCGCAATCGCGGCAAGAAGGACTGCGACGGCCGGCCGGACCGTGAGCCGGAAGAGATTGCGCGCTGGGCGCGGGAACATGAGCTGCCGTACGACGATGGGCACGTCCGGTTCCCGGATGCGCGGATCGAGTACGAGGACCGAGAAGGCCGCTCGCGGCATGAGGATCTCGAGGTTGTGACCGGCCACTATCGGGGCGCCCATGCCGGCGCCGCCGCGAAGTCGGGATTCACCTGCTACCTCTCGCTCGGAGGCTCGGTCGGCGGGCGCGGCGGCGGGGGCCGGCGGACACCACATCCGCGGATCGTGGAGGAGTTAATCCGATGACGCTGCCGCCCGCGCCGGACCGCTGGACCATCGACCTGGCGAACACGGAACGCACGGAAGCCATCGCGGCGTTCGGCTTCACCGAGCGCCAGGCGCGGTTTCTCGTGAACGTGCTGCTCCACTCGGGTGTCTTCGTCGAGCGGCAGTACTGCGCCCACGCCGGCATCGTTCACGGCCAGAAGAGTACGGACTTCATCAAGACGCTCGTCGAGCGCCGATTCGCGACCCCGATCCCCACCGGGAAACTCCATCGCGGCCGGATGTTCCACGTCCACTACAAGCCGCTCTGGGCGGCCATCGGGCAGCCCGACAACCGCTTCCGAAAGCCGGCCGCACAGGGACGGATGATCGAGCGGGTCATGCTTCTGGACGCCGTGCTCGACGATCGCGAGTTCGTCTGGCTCGGTCCGTCGAGGGACAAGCGTCGTCATTTCATCCGGCATCTCGGCGACCGGCTGGAGCTCCGGGACTACCCGCATCTGACGTTCGGTGAAGGCCCCGAGAAGGCGGTCCGCCGTTTCCCAGACAAGCTGCCGATTGGGATGCAGCCCCACGCGGACCACCACGTCTTCGTCTACCTCGTCACGCGTCCCTCGCCGATGGACTTCCGGCTGTTCCTGCTGCGGCACGTGCCGCTGCTCCGCGTGCTGGTCCGATGGACAATCCGGCTGCTGCTTCCACGTAAGCTCGTCAAGGCGAGACTGGCCTACCTGCATGCCGCCCGGGAGCACCTCGCGACACCCTTGCACCCGTCGGTCGTGGAGACGTTGGAGTGGCTGTTCCCCGAACGGAAGCGGCTCGCCGAACCGGGTGCCGCGCCCGCCGACGCACGGTATCTGAGAGCCTCCGGCGGGTACCGCACGCCGCGTGTACCGAGCGCTGTACCGACAGTGGTTGGACGAGCCCCGGAACACGCTCTGGATGGCCGGTTCTTCCGTCGTTGCCGACGCCATCGACCGGGAGCACGGACGGGTCGAATGCGTCGAGCTGTCTCGGCAGTACCTGCATCTCTCCCCCCTGGTTGACGTCGCCTGAGGTCGCGACAGCAGAGGACGACCTCGGGGCCGACCTCGGAAATGAGGTCGTCCCCCTCTCCGAGGCCCACCTCTTGCTGCCGGCCAGCCGAGTGTCGTCGCGAGGGCATTAGCCGCTGGCCGGTATTCCGTTCCTGCGCAGAGGTTCGCCGTGTGGCGCGCAGGCACGCGCGGTGCGGGCGGCGCTCTTTGCCGCCCACCGTAGACACTGAAGCCGCGATCAGAGCAGGAAGACATGGCGTGAGCGACCCCGGTGCGCGCGCCCGATGTGGTCCCGCGCCCGTCCGGAGGGGTCGTTCACGCCATGGCTGTCTCTGTCGCGTCAGGTTGTCGGAAACAGCATGTTCGGCGGCGAGAAGCGTCGCGTGTCTGGCTGCCCCGAACGCGCTCGGATCGCCGGCCCGGATCGTCCGGTCGATCCGGCCCTGTTCGTCCGGAAAATGTTGCTCCCCGAACTGGTCGGGTGCGCGCGTGCGTGCCGGCCCGTTGCTGTCCCGGAAATGGTGGCGCGCGCGTGACATTCGACGTGGACTTGCGGCCGTGGTCACGTGATGACATTGGGCGTCACGGCAAGGGCGTTGGCCATCACGACGGCGATGCTGGATCTGTGCTCGGCACCGTGCAAGGCTCGTCGCTTCGCTCCGCCCGCACGTCCGCGCGGCCTGCGGGCCTTGACGGTGCCTGCGCGCAGATCACGTCTTGGCCATTACGTGATGGCCGGCGAGTGAATGCCGCGACAGGAGGAGCGGGGGCCGCGATCTGGGACTTGATTCCGGCGGTGCGCATCACCCGTGCGATCACCGCGTCGGAAGCCACATACCCGCCGTCCGCAGTTCCAACAACACTGTTCGCGGATCGTCGGGGTAGCCGCCTCGGGCATCACCTCGTCGAACAAACACTCGAGTTCGGCGCACGATGATCCGGCAAGTAACCCAGCGTGTGCGGGAGTTCAAGATGACCGGCGTTCCATCGAAGAAGATCAGCGGGGACAATTGGCTGACGAGAAGAACGTCAGGCATCCGTCATCTCACGCGGCGACATCTTCAGCGTCGCCAACAGGCTGCCGGAACGATCACATCGACGTGGATCATGGTCAGGCTAGCTCCAGCAGTGCGATGACGGGATCGTTGACGAATTCTTCGATGCGAGGCCAGCGCTCGCGCAGAAGACTCGCAACGTCCCTTGTGCTGCAGTTGCCAAGTCGAATCCAGACCACCTTCGGCGGGGCTCCCTTCAGGACGCTCAGCCGATGGAAGTCTTCGTCCTTCGTCACCAGCACGCAGCCGAGATCGATCGCGCGTTGCCACACGACATCGTCTCCCGCACCACCAAGGCCAAGCAGACGGACGTGGACCGCGTCTGCAGAGAGGTCCTGAATGTGTTGCAGGAGGGATTCGGACAGTTGCTCGTCGATGAGCACCCGCACGACTACGCGGCCGGAATGCCGAGGGTTCTGCGCTCACGCTCGGCTGCGTAGGCTAGGCAGGCACGAATGTCGTCGCGCTCGAGTTGTGGAAAGTCCTGCAGGATCTCGTCTTCGCTCATCCCGCCGGCCAGGTAACCCAGCACGTCTCCTACGCTGATCCGGGTGCCCCGGACACAGGGCTTCCCAAAGCGCACCTGCGGATCGATGGCGATGCGGTCGAGAAGGCTCATGCGAATCAGTGTAGCCCAGAATCTGGTCAACAGCGCTCATGTTCATCTTGCCTCTTGACCTCGATTCGAAGCGGCGTTAGCCTGTTCTCATCGTCCGTGCTCACTGCACACCGTCCGCGAGAGGTCACTTCGCGCGGAGCGCTGAAGGTCGCCGCTCTCAGGGCCACGACCGACAGCCCACTTCCTGACTTCAGCACGGTTCTGAATCGAGATCGCTCACAGGGCCATTTCGAGATCAGAGACTCGCAACCGCATACCGCACTCGCCCTCAGGGCATGCGGCTGCGGTAATCCACCGGGGCGTGGCTCTATCGCCTGGCCATTCGTGAGAACAGCACGGCCAGCGTGACCCATCGTTCTGGCCCGCACGACCACGTGTCGTGCGACGACCGCGACGCTCAGCGTCCCGGTCATCGATGCCGGCCACATCAGCCCGCATCTCGCGCCACTGTTCCCGGCGCGCCGGCCATCAGGCCGGCGCGCCAGAGCGCACCCACACTTGGACGTTCGGCACGGTTGCGTGGCGCGGAGACGCGTCAGGAGGGTGCGCGATGAAGCCTTGGTTGAATGTTGGAGAGGGCGCGGAGTACGCCGGCGTGAGCCGGGACACGATCTACACGGCATGCGAGCACAAGGAGCTGCGACACGCGCGCGTCAGCGGACAGGCGCCATTCGATTCGGCCGGCATGGATCGATGCATGGCTGGAACGACATGCGCCGGATGTTCACGATCGCCGGCGCATCGGTGACACGCAGAACGGAGCGGCGTCATGAACCCGCGGGCGACGAGATCAGATGCGACGCGCGCGCTGACCGAACGCGAGGTCGCCGAGCTGCTGGGGCTGTCGGTCGCCACGCTGCGTGCGTGGAGGCACAGAGGGAAGGGGCCACGTTTCCTGCGGCTCGGACGGTCCGTTCGGTACCTGCCAGCCGACGTCGCGGACTTCGTTCGGGCGAGCGCAGTTGACACCACGCCGGTTTCCTCGTCAGATGGTGGTTCGGAGCTCGGGGAGTTGCCGCTATGAGTCTCTGGAAACGCGGTCGCCAGTACTGGACGGACTTCACCGTCGCCGGCCGTCGATACCGGAAGCGCCTGGGCACGACGAATCTGCGAACGGCGACGCGCCGGGAACGCGAACTCGTCGAAGAAGCGGGACACGGCCGGCTGGCTGCCGACGAACGAGGACCGAAGCGGCTCTCGGATGCGATCGGCGCCTACCTGGCTGCCAAGCGGATCCGGTGCTCCCCGCGCACGATCGAGCTGGAGGAGGAACGCCTGAGCCTCGTCACGAAGCACTTCGGCGACGTGCCGCTCTCGGCGATCACCGCGTCGGCGATCGCGGAGTTCCAGCGCACGCGTCACGAGGCCGGCATCGCGAACCGCACGATCAACATGGACGTCGGTGTGCTGTCGCGCGTGCTCAAGTCCTGTGGTCGGTGGCGGGCGCTCGCGGACCACGTCCACAATCTCCCGGAGCGACAGCATCCCGTCGGCCGCGCCTTGACAGCGGACGAACGGAAGCGGCTGTTCCACTCAGCCGCCTCGAATCCGGAATGGGAGCACGTGTACTGCGCCGCCATCGTCGCGGCCAACACGTCGATGCGGCCGGTCGAGGTCAAGCACTTGCGCCGGTGCGACGTCGATCTCGTCAAGCGCCTCGTGCACGTCCGGCGGAGCAAGAACGAGACGAGCCACCGCGTCATCCCGCTGAACGGGTCGGCCATCGAAGCGGCGGCGCGGATGTTCGAGCGCGCGGATCTGCTCGGGCACACCGAGCCGGAGCACTACCTCTGGCCGGCCTGTCAGTGGGGACGCTACGATCGACGAAGCCGATGCTGAAGTGGGACACAGCTTGGCGAGCGCTCCGAGACGAAGCTGGCCTGCACGGCTTGCGCTTTCATGATCTGCGGCACACCGCGATCACCGAGTTGGCCGAGATGGGCGTGGCGGATCACGTCCTGGAGTCCATCAGCGGCCATCTGTCGCGCCGGATGCTGGAGCATTACTCGCACATCCGGATCGACGCAAACGCCAGGCGCTCGATGCCCTCGACGACTGCGGCGGGGCGGCGACAGCGCAAATGGCAACGGAAGACGGGGGACTAGTCGGGAATCCGGACGGTCGTGGAGGTCGGCGACGGCCTCACGTCACAGTCACGTCACAGTCTGCTGTTGTAGCGGATCTCCGCCTTCCGGTAAACTGTTGATTCCACTTAACACGGAGAGATGTCCGAGTGGTTGAAGGA
>CAWAGX010000033.1:0-17650 GCA_963781425.1 uncultured Actinomycetes bacterium
ACCCCTGGGGTCCCTCGCAGCCGCTTCTGCGACTAAGAGCCTCCATTGCGCCACCTGCTACCGACGATCGAGCTGAAAGAGCGGCGGCCGACGCGGAGGAGCCGCCAGTGCACTGCCGCCCTGAGGGGACTCTCGTACGAGAGATCACGCCGGCTGATCACAGCCTCGACCTCGTCACCATCGGACTGCTCGAGAGGGTGGAAGATTCGCCTGAGATCCTCGGTGGCGCGGCTCGTGGGAAGATGTGGACGGAATGAAAGCGGAGCCTTGAATCGCCAACCGCTCGAGTTCAGCTGCTCGTTGGTCGTAGCTCACAAGGAACGCTTCCACCGCTATCGCCAACGCGAGCACGTCGCCGTCCTCGATGGCGAGTGCGAACGGTGACTGAAAGATCTCGCGACCCCCGCCCATCCCGTGGAACCCGATCACGTGACAACCGCAGGCCATGGCCTCGGCAGGCGGGAGCCCGAACCCTTCAGCCTTGGAAAGGCTGATGAACAGCACGGACTTGCGCAGCTGTGTGGCGACGTCACCCTCAGGGCGTCCCTCCAGAACCTCGAGTTCCCAGCCGACGAGCGCCTGCCTGGGGGCGAGATTCTGACCAGCCGTCAAACTCGTCGCGTCGCTTCCTTGGCATGACGGCGATCTTTCGACGCGGCCCGCCGAGACGTCGACATTGAAGACCGCGTGGATCGATCCAACGACGCATTCGTGCGATCGCGAGACCGGGAAACGCCTGCTCCAGGTACCGCTGGTTGTCCTCTGAGACCACGAGCATGCCGACAGACGTCCGAGTTGTTCAGCGAATCACCGAGCGATGCTGCTCCAGCCGGGGAGTAGCGGAAGGTGCGATAGGCGTTTTGGTTGAAGATGACCTTTCGCACGCCAGGCGCGAGGCCGGAACCCGGAAGTACAGGTACGCCGGGGGAACAAGTACATCTCGGTACCGACACGAAGGGGGGGTACACGACTGACGTGTTGTTTGGAACCAGCCGCAGCGGAACCCTTTCCGCGCGTGGTCCACCGCGGTGGGCATGCCCACGGCGTTCAGCAGATCAACGGAGCGGTAGATGGTTCTGACTCCCCCGCTCGGGCGCGAGAGGTCCGGGGCCATGAAATAGATCACCGACGGTCACTGCCCCAGCGTGCTGCGCGTGCGGCGCACAGGGCGGGTAAGGCCGGGCGACTAGCCATCGGTCACACGATCGGCCGGTTGCGCTGCGATCCCGTGCCCGTACACTGCGGCGGCCACCGCCCGCAGGTACGCGTCACCGTGGCGCCGATCAGGTTCCACGTAGTTGCCTTCCGCCCACTCGTTCCAAGACTTTAAGAAAAGAATGCGTTGCGCGGGCGGTAGCTGTTCCGTGTTGTCGATCGCGCCGGCATAGCGCTTCCTCGAACAGCTCGGGTGTCGATCCGGTGAGAACGAAGCCGTGTCGCCCGAAGCGCGGGGTGCGTCCCAGTTCGACACCACCATCGGGAGCTCTGGATGGGGAAGGCGGCTCGGTTAGCTGTCTATGCCGGCAAGGGCCGCGTACGGGTACGTCTCGGCCGTCGCCGAAGGGCGCGATCGAGTCTCGGCCCAAGTCTTCCCGGCACCATGGCCTAGGGATAGACGTCGTACAAGCAGGGATGCACCTCAGCGTCGAAACCCTGAGCCGCGGCGCGCCAGCCGTTCTTCGCCTCGCCGACGAGGTACATGCCCGGCAATCCTTCGCCTTGGGCGAGCCGCCGCCATTGGTCCGCGAATCGCGACTTCAGGCATGTCGTTCGGCCGGTACACGAGGAAGAGCGGCCGACCGTCGACGCGGAAGTAGCGCTCGTCTCGAAACGCCGGAAGGAGTTCTCGGAAGTGGCGCTCGTGGTCTTCCTCGCCGGGATAGGTCTGCTCGACGAGGATGCTGCGGCCCCCGGTCCAGATCGTCGTCCAATGCTGGTTCGCCCATCCGAGACAGAACTCCAAGACGCGGACGGCCGCTGTCGAGCACTTCCCGGAACGGTCGTTCGAGCAGGCGCCGGCCCGCAAACCAATAATGCCAGTAGCAAAACGCTTCGATGCCGTGACGCTCGGCGAGAGCGGCTTGCGCCTCGGTGTTTCCGCGAGCCGCAAGTCGTAGAAGCCGAGCTGTCCTGGCAACTTCGGCTGCTCGTGGCCGCGAAACAACGGTCTCGCCTTGGCGACGTTCGTCCATTCAGTGAAGCCCGCACCCCACCATTCATCGTTCTCGACGATGGGGTGGAACTGCGGCAGGTAGTGCGCGATCACCCGTGCGCGTGCGACGGGTGCGTCGGGGTTTCCGGTCCCGGTTCCCTGAGTTTCCGCCCGATTGCTGCTCGCTCATTTGGTTGCGGGCTCCAGGACTCGAGCATGGGCTTCGAGGTACCGCGTGCCCCACTCGTCGGCACGGTTCGAGGTGGTTGCCTTCGGCCCATTCGTTCCACGCGTTGACGAAGACGAGCTTCTCGTCGTTCGAACTCAGCCGGAGCCTTTGGACGACTTCGCGCAGCCACGACTCGTACAACTCGGGCGTCGATCCCCTGAGGATCGTCGCGCCCTGGTCCGGTCGACGCGGTGAGTTGTCGAAGCCAGGCGTCACGCACGGGTAGAGCGTGTAGGGCGGCGAGGGAACGGCCAGATGATCCTCGATCGACTTCCGAATACTCGTACAGCCGATGGCGTGTCGAGAGCGGCTCGACCGGCAGATACTTGTGGGCAACGCGGGCGGGCAGGCTCCGACCACGACGCCGAACGAGGTTGTAGAACGGAGCGAACTGAACCGCCGCGTCGAAGCCGAGGGTCGCGGGATCGATGCGCGCTGCCGGGCCCGTCTGCATCGAACAGAGGTAGATCTCGCCGAGACCAAGCCGCTCCGCCTCGGCGCGCCAGCGCTCAGTAGTCCGCAATGGATCCGGAAGATGGTGTGCGCGGTACACGAGTAGCAGTGGCTTTCCACCGACCCGGATGTAGCGGCGGTCCGAGAACGCTACGCCCAACCAACGGATGTGCGCGAGGTCGTCGTCTGGTGAGTACGTCTGACGAATGAGGATCTCACGAGCCTTGCCGTCCCATGCGCTCGTCCAATTCTCGTTGGCCCAGCAAAGACAGAACGGGAAATCCGGCTCTCCGGATCGCAGCACCTCGTCGAAGGGCCTCTCGAGCAGGCGACGTCCCTCGAACCAGTAGTGGTAGTAGCAGAAGCCGCTCACGCCGAAGCGCAGCGCCAGATCCGCTTGAGCGGCACGAACCTCGGGCACGCGCAGGTCGTAGAAGCCGAGGTCCGCGGGCACATGGGGTTGGTGGTGGCCCCGAAACTGGGGCGTTGCCGGCACGACGTTGGTCCACTCGGTGAATCCGTCGCCCCACCACTCGTCGTTCTCCGGGATGGGATGGAACTGCGGCAGATAGAACGCGAGTGAGCGGACGCGGGTCGCAACCGTCTTCGACTCTGCGGGGCAAACGTCGTCGAGCGTCATCGCCCCGGTCAGGCTCTCGGGCTCGCCGTGTCGGACGTGGGGTGTGACCTACAGTGGCATTTTCCCTGGGTCGTGACAGTGCGTACGACCGAGACCTTCAGGAGCGAACGCCCATTGAGAGTCGTCATCGCCGGACAGCCCAAGACCGGCACGACAGCCTTGTACGTTCGCATCAAGAATTCAGTGCCGTCCGACGCTTGGTGCCTCTTCGAACCGAAAGAATACCTCCCGCCCGTGGCGGTTCCCAGCCCACAATGGGTCGTGGCGAAGGTGCTCATCGGACGAGCCTACGCACGGGGTGCCGAGCCACGAACGGACGGCTTCTACGTCGACCACGAAAGCTTCGCGTCATTCGATCGAAAGATCCACATCCTCCGGGATCCGCGCGACAACCTCGTGAGCACGCTCCTCTATGGCGTTCGCCATACCAGCTTCTATTCGAGTGATCGTCGTCTCGACCAATTCCTCCGTCTCCTCCAAGAGAAGGAGCGGAATCCCGCCGCGGTGTCCATGCTCCAACTTCTCGACGTCATGGCCGCTCTCGATCGCGGTGTCGAGTTGCTTCCGAGCTTCTTGGCACGCCAGGAACTGGTGAAACGGTTCCTCACGATCTACCCGGAGTACCACCGCGTCTCATACGCCGAGTTCGTGGACGACAAGATCGAGAACCTCGAGGGCTACCTGGGTTTCCGGCTGACGGGGAGTGCCCGGGTCGAGTCCCACACGCGCGTGACGAGAACACGCGGCTATGGCGATTGGAAGAATTGGTTCACCGCTGAGGACGTGGCGTTCTTCCGACCGCTGCTCGAGGACTACGTCCAACTCGCGGGGCTTCCGGATGATTGGGAGCTCGCGCGAGAACCGATCGTGCGCACTGAGTTCGCCTCTGGGTACGTTCGCCGGGTCGTGGACGAGAAGCGTCAGAAGGATCGCGGCCGGACGATTCGGCGCATCCGAGCCCTTCCCCAGCGCGCCCGTACGTGGGGATCGCGGCAGCTTGGCAGGCGGAACGGCTGATTTCTCGGGCTCCGATCCGAGCGGACCACGATCGTCGCGCTTGTCAGCAGACCCGTGACGTTCTCGTCCACGATGGTGATTCCGTCGCGCTTGCGGTTACCGCAGCCCAGAAGCTAGCCGTGCCTCCTAATGCTGGGACGAGAGCTCGAAGCCACATAACGCGCGCTCATCGCGTCGAGCACTACGATATGGGTACGCGCCGTCGACATAGCCGCGGACGACCAGTCCACAAGTAGGATGAGCCGGATGTACGAGGCGCCGGCGACAGCTCCTATGGAGTTGCGCGACTACTTCGGGATCCTGCGCCGCCGCGCCTGGGTCATCGTCCTGGTGACGGCGATTGTCGTCGGTGCCGCGGCGGCGTGGTCGTTCAGCCGCCCAAACGAGTACGACGCGTCGGGCACGCTCCTCGTCCCGACATCGGGAAGCAATGACGGTGACGTCGGCAACCAGGCCGACATCATCCAGAGCCAAGCCGTCCACGCAATTGCCGAGCAGGCATCTCCCGGTGTTGATGGCGTCACTGCCAACGCGGGCACTACCGGCGGGAGTATCACCGTCACCTCGACCAACCGGAACCCGGCGAGAGCGGCGCGGACGGTGAACGCACATGTCGACGCGTACCTCACCTATCTCCGCCAGCAGGCGCAGCACCAGTTCGATGTCCTTAACCAGACTCTGCAGCCGCAGGTCGCGTCGCTCCAACAGCAGATCGCCGCGCTCGATCAGCAGATCGCCCTCGCCGCAGCCGGCGTCGGCCCGCCGAACCCGGTCGCCGCGACCCAACGCAGTGCTCTCAGCGCCCAACTCGCACCCTTGCAGACCCAGCTGCAGAACTCCAGCATTGGCGCCGCGCTCGCCGGGCAGGACGTGCAGGTGGTGTCGCGGGCGACGCCCCCCACCCAACGCACGTCGCCAGACCCCAAGACCGATCTCCTCGTCGCGGTGGGAGCGGGCCTGCTGCTCGGGGTCGCGGTTGCCTTCCTCCTCGAATTCCTCGACGACTCGATCCGCGGCCGTCAGGATCTCCTCGCCGCTGCCGGCAACAGCGTCCCGGTCATGGGGGTGATCCCGGCGGGCCGGTCGTCGCGAGCCGACGTCGTCTCCATCTCGGCGCCCCAGTCCCCCGCGGCTGAAGCGTACCGATCACTCCGCACCGCGGTGAACTTCGCCCAGCTGCAGGGCAGCAACTGCATCGAGATCACCTCCACTCGCTCCCGCCTGGGTAAGACCGAGACGGTAGCGAACCTCTCGGTGCTCGCCGCACACGCTGGTCAGCGGGTCGTCGTCGTCGACTGCGACCTGCGGTTCCCGCGCGTCCACGAATACTTCGGCCTGTCGAACCAGGTGGGATTCACGTCGGTCGTGCACGGCGAGCTGCTCTCGTCCGCGCTTGCAGCGGGTGCCCGGCGTCGAGCGCCTCTACGTCCTCCCGTCGGGTCCCATCCCGCCCAACCCGTCCGAGCTGCTGGCCAGCGAGCGCTGCCACGAAGTCCTCGCCTCGTTGCAGGCCGACGGCACCGTGGTGATCGTCGACACGCCCCCTGTCCTCACCGTCACCGACGCCGCGGCGCTGGCGCCCTCGGCCGGAGGCATCCTCATCGTCGCCGCGGCCCGGGTCACCCGCAGGAAACAGGTGCGACAGGCGCTCGAAGCCTTCCGTCAGATCTCGGCCCCGATCCTCGGCCTTCTGCTCTACAGCGCCGACAGTGCCGAGACCGCGGGCTATGGGAAGAGCGCCGGCCGCCGGGAGCGGAAGCAGGCCCGACGCCGAACGGTTGAGCCGGCCGCGCCCGGTTCCAGCGCCGGCGTCGGATGATCCAAGGACCGTTCAGCGGGACTGCAACGCCTCGATCACTGCCGCGACCCCCGCGCCCCACCGGTCGAGAGAATGCTCACGCTCGACCCGGCCGCGGAGGCGGGTACCCAGATCGGTGAGCTCGTCCTGGCGGGCGTCGGCGACCGCGGTGATGCACACCGCCAGCGAGGTGGCGTCACCGGTGGCGAACACGAGTGGGAGCGACTCGTTGGCGAGGGTCGGCGTGAGCGCGGGACGGGATGAGAGCACGGCGCGGCCGCACGCCATCGCCTCCAGCACGATGTGATCCAGGTCCGGTCCCGCGCCGGCGTCGATCACCGCGTGCACGCGACGGAGGACGTCGGGCAGCCAGAGCGGACCGTCGGCATCGAGTAGCTCCACCGACCGCGTCAGCATGAGGTCGGCGACGAGCGACTCGGCCATGATGCGCTCGGATCGCGACGACGCGCGGGGCGAGTCCACGATCAGGAGCTGAGCATCGACCCCTCGGGCTCGCGCCTCGGCCAGCGCCCGCAGCGGCACTGCCAGCCCGCCCTGATGGACCATGCGCCCTAGAAGAAGGATCCGCAACGGTGGGCGCGGCGCGAGCGGAACCGCCGGCAGCGCGTGGGTGTCGATGCCGGCGCCGATTGCGAGGAACCGGCCGATCCCCGTCTCGTCGACCGGCGCGAGCACGGCGTCGACGAGGTCGACCGTGTCGCGTTGGATCTCGTCGGCCGGGGGCCCGTCGCACCACCAGAGCACCGGCACCGCGAACCTCCGCGCCACGCTGCCCGCGCGTCGGACGGTGCGGATGTCACCGTCGATGATCACGGCGGCGCCCGGCGCATCCTCACCCACGGCGACGAGGACCGAGTCGAGTGGGGCGTCGGTGCGGGAGACCGTGCCGTTGGACAGCGACACCGGACCGGTGCGGTCGGGGGCACCGGGGCCGGGGTCGCTGACCATGACGACGCGGTCGAAGTGATCGGAGAGCTCCCGGACGTGACCGGGTGAGAAGCGGTCCTCGGTGCCGTCTACACGGGTGGCCGGAGTGACCAGCACGACGGTGCTCACGATGCCGTCATCCAGTCTGCGAGCCGGGCGATTCCGAGCTCGTATTCGTTGAGGGGATCGCGCGCCCGGGCCCGTCGCCCCGCTTCGCGGCCCATGGCGCGCGCGGTCGCCGGGTCACCGAGCATGGTGACGAGCGCATCGGCGAGCGCGAGCCGCGTCCTCCGGGGGCACGAGCGCGCCGGTGCGGCCGGGCTCGACCAGCTCGACGATGCCGCCCACCGCCGACGCCACAACCGGACGCTCCCGGCCCATCGCCTCGAGGATCACCCGCCCGAGGCCCTCGGAACGGGACGGCAGCACAAGGCAGCTGCTCGCGTCGAGATGCCGACGCACCTCGGTCCTGGACATGGGGGCGAGGAGCTCGACCGACTGCGCCAGCCCGTCGTTCCTGATCCGCTCGACGACCTCGTCGTGGCGCGTGCCGCCGCCGATCATGTGTCAGCCGTGCGTCAGGGACGCGCTCGGTGACGAGCGGCCAGGCGTCGAGGAGCACGTCGACCGCCTTGTAGCGCTCGAGCACGCCGACGAAGAGGGCGCGCGGCGCGTCGGGCGGCTCCACCGGCGCCACCGCGAGGAACTCGTCGTAGTCGCTGTACGCGATGAATCGGTCCATCGGGCCCTCGTAGCCGGCCTCGCGGACGAGTTCGCCGAGCCACTCGCTCACCACGCGCACGCGGTCGGCACGCCGCAGCGTCCACTCCGCGACCCGGTCGGCGAAGGGGCCGAGCACCTGCCGTCGTGAGCCGCCGTAGAGGCGCGTGGCGGTGCGCCAGTCGCCGTGCACCTCGATCTGCAGCAGCGGTCGACACGCGCGCTCGGCAGCGCGCCGCGCAGCAGCGCGACGCCGAAGGCCTCGAACGGGCTCTGGCAGACGATCGCCGCCGGTGGGCGGCGCGCCGCGGCGCGAAGCGCGAGCAGCGGACCGGCCGCGTAGAACAACGCGCTGCCGAGCGGTGCGGGATGCAGGCGCGGGAGCGCGATCGCGCGTGCACCCGCGGGACGGCGCAGACCGGCCGGCTCACCGGTGCACACCACGTACGAGCTCACGTGGCGGGCGTTGATGGCGTACTTCTGCTCGTCGTCGCGGGTCGGTGGCGCGGGCATGTCGGTCTTGCCCAGGAACACCGCACGCGGCGGAGGATCGACCAGCTCGTTGAACAATGCTTCGAGCTGGTCGACGCACTGGTCGAGCGTCCATTGGCTACCAGTGGCTCGCGCGCCGTTGCCGAGCCTCCGACGCAGCGGCTCGTCCGCCGCGAGACGGTCGAATGCCGTGGCCAGAGCGCCAGGCTCATCGTCCACGAGCAGCGCGTCGGTACCGTCGGTCAGTACCTCACCGAGGCCATGGCGCGCCGTCGTGACGACCGGCGTCCCGCACGCGAGTGCTTCGAGCACGACGTGCGGAAGGCCCTCATAGCCGCTCGCGAGGACGAGCGCATCGGCGCGGGCGATGCGGGTCAACGTCTCGTCGTGCCCGAGCGCGCCCTCGAAGTGGACCCGCGTGCTCACGCCCAGTTGATCAGCGAGCGCTCGCCACGCGGCTTCCTCGGGACCATCGCCGACGACGTCGAGGTGCACGCCGTCGCTCTGCGCGACCGCGGCGATGATCCGGTCGAGGTGCTTGTGCGCGACCAGCCGTCCGACGAACACCAACCGGAGGTGACCGTTCGTCTCGGTCGCGTCGTGAGCGTTCACCGTGCGCACGCCGTTGGGGACGACTCGTACATCATTCCGGTGCGCCCAGCGCCCGGCCCGGGCTGCAAGGTGCGGGCTGGGGGAGAGCAGTGCTGTCGCGTTCCGGGCCGACCAGTTGCGGAGTGCCCTCATACCCCGGAGGGCCAGTGGCCCCCCGCGGTCGTCCTGGAAATCATCGAATGTCCGGGTGGTGAGGCCCCGTCGCACGCCCCGCTCCCACGCCGGGTCCCCCACCACCTTGAGCGCTACGGGACGGCCTGCGAGACGGGCGCCCGCCACTGCGATCGGCCCCAGCCCGGTCGCGTACACGACGTCGTAGTTGCGAGCCAGTCCGGTGATCAACACCAGCGCCCCGGCGGTGCGTACAGGCCAGGGCCACGAGCGGGGAAGGCGCACGAGCGGTGCGCGCACCACGGGCCGGCGATCGTCGCTCAACGTCAGGACCGTGACGTCGTGACCCCGATCCGTGAGTGCGCGCCGGACGTCCTCGGAGTGCGTCGCCGGTCCACCGATGTCGGGTGGGTAGATTCCGGTGACAACCAGGACTCTCACGGAAAATCCGTCATGGTGTTCGGGCGATATTCCTGGTTACCTCGTCTGGACCCGGGGCTGGCGATCACGGCTGATTCCTGTCGCTGGTCGACGCCTCGAACGAATGCCGCCCCTTGAGATGGGTGCACCGTAGTGGCTCGAGCACCGCTCGCTCCAGCGGGATGGCGCGGAGCGTGTCCAGTTGGCGCCATCTGGGAGCGAGTCGGTCCTCATCCGCGCACGGATCGCACGACCTCGAGCACCGCGTCGGCCCAGTGCTCGGTGGAATGCCCCGCCACCACTCGGGCGCGCAGCTCACGCCCGGTGCGGGCGCGGTCCGCCGGCGCGAGTGCGCCCAGTTTCGCGGCTAGTGCCGCAGCGTCGTCGCGCGGGAACAGCAGCGGCGGGGGCAGGAAGTCGTCGAAGACTGGATTCGAGGCGAAAACTGGGAGGCATGACGCCGCGGCCTCGAACACGACCTTGTCGGGCGCGCCGGCTCGCATGTTGTTCACAAGCGCGTCAGTCGAGGTGAACTCGCGTGCAACGTCGCCGCGCGGGATCGCGTCACCGAGCGTCACGCGCGTCGCCAGGCCGAGCTCGTCGACGAGGTGCTCGAGCTCGATGCGGTGCGCAGCCTCCGCATCGGTGAGTGAAGGACCGTGGTGGGTGAGAGTCGCGTGCGGCAGCAAGGCGACGGCGCGGATGACGGTGTCGATACCCTTCGCGCTCGAGTAGCGGCCGAGCGACAGCAGGCGCAGTCCGGCGCCCTCGATGCGACGATCGCTACACGGGAACTCGTCCACGTCGATGCCGTGTCCGATGGCCACGACCTTGCCCGACGGCAGGGGAAACGAGCGGCGATCCACCGACACGACTGCGTCGGCCGCGTACAAACCGGCACGGAGCATCGCGGTCGCGTGCCAGTGCGTGTACCAAAGCAGCAGTGGGACGCGGCCGGGGCGGCACCAGGGTGCCGCCAACACCGCGTACACGGGTGCCATGTGCGCGAGCACGGCGACCGGCCGAGGCCGGCAGGCTGTCGTCAGCGCGGACCCGAACCGCGCTATTCGGGCGGGACGAGAGCGAGCACCGAACGTCAACAGTCGGCAGTTCGCCGGAAGTGCGTCGGGCACGCCGTCGAGTGCAAGGACGACGACCTCGTCGACGCGTGCGGCTAGGGCTCGGATCTTCGCCACGGTCGCACCGAGCGCAGGGTGATCGGGATCGACGACCTGTGTGATGAAGACGAATCTGGTCATGGAGGAGCCGGATCGCGCTCCACGAGGGTAGCGGGAGCCCCCGCGTTCTCCTACATCTGACCCGGACGACGGGCGGCCGACTAGGCGTCGCGAGCGCCCGCCCGCTCCTCACGGAAAGGCCGACAGGTGAGCGAGCCCAGCCGGCGGCCGCGTGGTCGACGACGGCACCTACGCTACCCAATTCCCAGCGGATGAAGAGCGGTCCCGGCGATGGTGCGCACTACTTTGCGCTGTGCCGGCAGGACGGGAGCGCGACTCAGGGCGCGATGACGATCTTCGTGCTCTGCAGGCCTTTGACGTCTTCGAACGTGAGCGTCACCGGCTGGCCCGACGCCACGGGCACGCTGGCCGACCAGTCCATACGCCACTGGTACCCGGTCCCGTAGGTCCCGCTGAGCACGGTCCAGTGTCATCGTCGCAGCGCCCGATGCGCCGGTCGCGGTCCGCCACCGCACGGCCCGAACCGCGAAGTTGTCGGTGGCGGAGCCGGAGAGGGTGACGGTTGCACCGCTGCGGCTGACGACGCCGACGGTGGCGGCCGGCGGTTGCGTGTCGACGATGCCCGGGGTCGCTGCGGCCTGCAGGCCGGGCACGTACGGCGTGTAGTCGAAGGACGAGTTGATGCCTCCGTACGCATAGTTGGCGAATGCGCCCCCGGTACCCCACTTGCGAAACGCGGCGAGTTGCGCGGCAACCTGCGAGGGTGGGCGGGCGGCCTCCCAAGGTCTCGGACCGGCGTTGATCCACGCGAAGGGACCCCAGTCGATTCGAGAAGAGGCGTACGCCCAGTTCGAGAGTCGACGGCTGAACATCGCGGAGATTCGGTTGAGGTCGTAGGTGAACGCGGTGTCCCACGTTGACTTGTTGAGGCCCGAGCCCTTGTTGTAGTCGTGGTCCATGAACCGGATGGGGCCGTACCCGGGGACGCTGGTCATGCCGTCCCAGAAGTTGATATCCACCATGCTCTGGTACGCGTTTGCGACGCCGTTGATCTCCTGCTGGACCAGCTCCCCCCAACCCTCGGGCATCAGGGGGTGGATGTCGACGATGTCGAGTCCCGGGTATGCGCCGACCAGCGCGTTCATGAGTTGCGCGCCGCGTGCCTTCGCCTGGGCCCGGACGGCTGCCTCGGTGTGGGTGTTCCCTGCGAAGTTCCAGTCCCACGTGCCGTTGGTGCCGGACTTGCCTTTGTAGAGCTCCTCGTCGAATGCCACGCCGGCGAAGCCGAGGAGCTTCGCCGCCCCGGCCAGGTTCGCCGCTTGCGGCAACACTTTGTTCGACCACCCGGCGTCGTCGAACCAGTCCCCGAACGGTGTGGTGCCGTTCTAATAGTTGCTCATCCCGACACCAAGCCACAGCTTGATGCCTCGTGCCGCGGCGCGGCTCACGATCTTGGTGTCCCGTATCGCGCGTTGCAGGTCGAACGTAGTGCCGGACAGCGATGAAGACGGATCACCGGTGAACTTCTGGGGTCCACCCAATCCGTAGAGGTACTGGTTCTTGCACACGAAGCCTCCGACGCCTCGACTGCGCCAGGTGTCGAGCTGCGCGTCGGTCAAGCCGACGACATCCCAGCATCCCGTCCAGAAGATGATCCGGCTCGCGGCCGCACCGGCGTCCGGAGCCTGGCCGACGGAATCGGGCGGCGCGGTCGTCGGGGGCGCGGTGGTCGTCGTCGTGGTGGACGTGGTGGACGTGGTGGACGTGGTGGACGTGGTCGTGTGATGGTTGGAAGTTGTGGTTGGGAGCGCCTTCGTGGTGGTGGTCGGCGACGTCGACGTCGGTGGTGGGGCCGTGGTGGTCGGGGGCGTGGTCTTGCTGGTGGCGGGTGGGGCCACCGTGGCGGTCGGCGCGGCCGGCGGTGGCGGAGGGGGCGCGCACGCGCTCAGCACCACTGTGGACACTGTCAAACCCGCGAGCGCCCACCACCATGCACGGGGGCAGCGGCGCGGCCGAGAACTGCGCATCTCTGTGTATCGACGTCCGTCGGCCAGCCTTGACCGGCGGACGCGCGAGATTCAGGCCGCAGTTCCGACTACCTCGTCGGAGCGCTCGGCGCGGGCAACCGCGGGCACCGCTGCGAGGATCCCGAGGAAGGTCGCCGCGAGGATGCTCTCCGGCTGCGCCCCGTACAGGGTGTTGTCGTTCCACCACACGAGGACGACGACGAGCAGCACGAGCGCCGCCCGGGCGGCGACGTAGAGCCGCTGGTTCGAGCGGACGCTCCGCAGGACCGCGGCGATGCCGCGGCCCATCGTGATCAGAACCGCGACGAGCAGGAGGAACCCGAGCAATCCGGCCTCGGCAAGGACCTGGACGTAGGCGTTGTGAACCTCGGAGTTCAGGCCCTCCCTCGGAATGAAGGCCGGATTGACGCTACCGCCGAATCGCTTCTGGAGCGCGGCGATCACCGTAGGAGAACCGATCTCCACAGGCGCGCGTTGCCAACCGACCCCGAACAGAGGGTGTTCCTGGAAGACCTCGAGACCAGCGTCGGCAAATACCACGCGGCCCATCGTTGTGCTCCAGCCGAACTCCGAGGACGTTGGTAGGTTCGCTGGTCGCAGCGCCATAGCCACCCCGAGGCCGACGACGAGCATCAGGATCAACCGAGTCGGAACGACGAGATCGCGGTTTGGCGCGTCGGCGCGACGTGCGCTCACGATCTGCACGCCGTAGATACCGAGCGCGACGACGGCCGCAGCTGTCGAACCGAGCGATCGGCTCATCAGAAGGCCCACGACCCCCGTCGCGAACATGAACAGCTTGAGTGGCGGTCGGATCGGTACGGGACCATGGAGCGCCAACACGACCACGATCGCGGCCAGCAAGCCGGTGGCGTTGGGGCCGTTCGCGCCAGCGAGTCGCGCTCCGACGTGCCCTTCCGCGACGGCACTGACGACCGCCAGGAAGATCTCGGTCGTGGTGATGAGAGCGATCCCTCCGAGGAGGAACTCGACGTCGCGCAGGCGGTAGAGCGCGTAGGGGACGAGCCAGACGAGCGCGAACGTCGCCACGAGGCGGAGCCAACCGACGAGCGCGCCCGCATCTACTGTGCCGCGCACGAGCAGCGGGTAAAGCGAGAACCCCAGCGCCGCTAGCCACAGCGCTAGCAGACGCCGGCCCGGGATCCAACCACGTTGCCCGTTGCGGGCTCGGAGCACCACGACCCAGCCCGCCAGCGCGACGAGGAACAGATCGGGGACCCGCAGATCGACCGAACCGAGTGTGACCGAGTCGTGGGCGTAACCGAAGACCACGGCGGCGATCAGACCCAGGAGGCACCATTTCGGCCCCTGGACCACGAGGAACCCGAACGCTACGAGCGCAGGTGCGGCGAGCAATGCGACGCCAACCGGCACCGAGGTGGACGAGGCGACGCCGACACCGACGGCGAATGCGAGTGCGATGACGGCCAGACCGAGCAGCATGCCGGTCGCGCGTCGGTTCGCCACCCCCGATCCGGCGCGCCACATGCCGGGCGGTAGCGTCACCGGTGGCCAGCCGCGAGCGACAGGGACAGGGTCGAGATCGTGACCATGTGCGCCAAGCCAGGCAGTGTAGGGCGCACCCCGGCGCTCCGTCCTGCTCGCGGCCGTGTGCCGGCGGTCTCGCTGTCTCTTATGGTCATTCTTCCACTACCTCGAACACCGTGAGGATGGTGAGATGGCGATGCGGGTCCTTCACGTCCAACGGGCCAAGGGGGTATCCGGATCGGAGCGCCACCTGCTTTCCCTGCTGCCCGCCCTCGGCGCCGTGGGCGTCGAGACCCGTATGTGCGTGCTCTCGACCGGCGAGGGACAGCGCTTCGTCAGCCAGCTCGAGGCGGCGGGTGTCGACGTAACCGTGCGCAACGCGGGTGGCGACCTGAACGTGAAGCTGGTGCCCGAGCTCGTGGCGGAAATCCGCGAGTTCCGTGCCGACATCGTGCACACACACCTCTTGCACGCGGACCTCGTTGGCCAGGTCGCGGCGCAGATTGCAGCGCGGGTGCGGGGCATCTCGTCGGTGCACGCCACACCCGACTTCTACCGGCGCGAGCCGTATCGCAGCACCGGTCGCGCGATCAGCCGTCTCGCCCGGCGTCGCGTCGCGATTTCGGAGCACGTCGCGCGGTTCCTGCGTGAGGTGCGGCTCGCGCCTCCCGAGCGCATCCGAGTCGTCCACTACGGCATCGACGCCGAGCGGTGGGCACGCGACGCGCCACCGAGGTCTGCTGCGAGGGAGGCGTTCAGCGTCGCAGATCCCGCGCTCGTCATCGGCATCGCCGCCCGGTTGATCGACGGGAAGGGTCACGCGACCCTCATCGAAGCGGTCGGGAAGGCGATCCGAGAGGACGGGATACCGGCTGTGCTGCTCGTGGCCGGGGCAGGCGAGGAACGTGAGTCGCTGGAGCGATTGGCGGCGGCGCATTGCCCTCCTGGCCGGGTGCGCTTCCTCGGGTTCGTGCCCGATGTCGAGGCGTTCCTGGCCGCGTGCGACATCGTGGCGTTCCCCACCGACGGCCACGGGGAGGGTTTCGGCCTCACCGCGCTCGAGGCGATGGCCGCCGCCCGCCCGGTCGTGGCCACTCGGTTCGCGTCACTTCCCGAGGTCGTGGAGGACGGCGTCACTGGCGTGCTTGTCGTCCCCAGCTCGGTGGAGTCGCTCCGCGCCGCCCTCGTCGAGTTGGCGCGCAATCCTGACAGGCGAGCGGCGATGGGAGAAGCCGGGGCTCGGCGAGCGCGCGAGTTGTTCGCGCTCGAGCGGATGGCGGCGGCGACACGCGCCGGTCTATGACGAGGTCGCGTGAAATGGACGATGTCCGTGCCGGCGGGCTTGCCCGCTGCGGCGGTCCCGCAAGCTGTCTCGCCGAAACCGGCTCGATAGCCCTTGGACGGTCATCGGGAGGTCCAGTCAAGGTCTATGAACCAGGCGGCAGAGTGCGACCTTCACTGAAGCCAACGCTACGCCCGGATCCGGTGCTCTCGACTTCAGCGGGATTGCGACCGTTCCCGCCCCCTCCGGGAACGGCGAGGACCGTCACCGCTCGTAACGTCGCGGACAACAGCACGACACTCAAACCAAGTAACTCGGGTAGCGCTGCAGTTTTGAAGCCGAACGCGGTCGGGATGCTAGATTCGCAGCTTGCTTCCACGATGGAATTGAGCGAACGCAGATGAACGGTTCCTACGTCGAACGGGGTCTTTGCGACCTGAGGATGTTCGTCTGCAAGCTCTGTCTCTCCCGCGAACCCGGCCCGAAATTCGTCTTCGAGCGCGAAAGTCGCAAGAGCAACGTGGTCTTCGTCGGCGTCCGTTGCGCTGAGTGCGGACTGTTCCAGTGTCTCTACGATTGGCAGGGTGCTAAACACGGCTCAACGAGAGTTCATGGCCGACCTCGAAAGCAGGCCACACTCGGCGTGGGGCTCGGAACCGGAGCTGGCCGCAGCGAGGAACAAAGCCCGCGAGTTCGCGCGGGATCTCGACCGACGAGTGCCGCTCGAGGGAAAGCGCGTCTTGGACATTGGATGCAGCCGTGGCTTCTTCCTCCGTGCGTGCCTCGATCTCGGCGCAGCGAGCGCGACCGGTCAAGAGTTCTTCGATGAGGGGCGAATCGCATACGCCGGGCGCGAGCTCGGAGTCAGCGACGTACGCGCGCTCCCGTTCGAGAGGCACGACATCTGGCCCGACGACGAGTTCGACGTCGTCACATCCTTCGACGTCCTCGAGCACATTCACGATCTACGCGGATTCTTCCGTGAGGCCATCCGCATCACAAGGCCTGGAGGATTCCACTATCACGCGACGCCCGGGTCTGAATCGATCTCGAACCGGATCGGCCGCGGCCTCGTCGGTCATCTCGGTGTGAACCGCTGGCTGCGGGAGGCCGGGACCACGCTCTGCAACCTGGCTCCCGTAGACAACTTCGGTGGTGGCGCGCACGTTGCACTCCTCGGCGTCGATCAGGTCAGATTGGTCGCGGCTGAGCACGGGATGTCGCTCCTCGACGCCCGCTATGTCAACTCGTATACGCACACGAATGCGCACTATGCGGCGCTCGTGCCTGGGCTGAAGAGTCTTCCGAGGCCGGCCGGTTCGTTCCTCTTCGGGGGACTCCGATCGGTCATTCGAAACAAGCTCGTGTTTCTGGCTCGTCTCGACGAGCGCCGGCCCGGTTGACGAGCTGCTCGTCGCGAGAGTCAGCAGAGGCGACTTCCGCGGCAACGCGTTCGTGGAGCGCCGTGAACTGCGGACGATGTGGCGGTCGAAAATGTCGGACGAAGCTTGCGATTCGCCAAACGCTTGGGTGTCGTTCCGGAGTGCGGGTACGCGGCCGAGACCCCCGATCAGTTCGACCGGAGACCGGGGACAAGCGGCGTCACGTCGTCGCCCTCGTCGTGATCGATGGCACCTGCGGTGGTCACGCGAGATTTCCCCTGGCTTTCCACCACCTGAAGACGGGCCCGAGCCGAGTGCATGGCTCTCGCCGTCGCAGTCGCGATCCGCACGCACCCGAGACTCAACGAGAAACGGGTGACGGTTCACGATGAGGGAGGCAACATGGCAGCGGCTGGTGCACTGGTGACGCTCGACTTCACCGACTGGTGCCTGTGCCGACGGGCGTGGAACGACCTCGACGCCGACTGCGACTGGACCTGGGCGGAGTGCTTGGAGGTCTTTCGCACGTCGCGGAGGGTCGAACAGGAACGGGCCGAACAACCGCCGCCGTGTTCCCGGCTGGTCACAATTCGTTGACCCTGACGAGGTCGAATGGCAAACGCCCACGAACCGGCGTCCACGTCGGGACCGGCAACAGC
>CAWAGX010000034.1:0-105964 GCA_963781425.1 uncultured Actinomycetes bacterium
GTGAATGCCGGGAGAACGCCGATCGAGCGAAGTCGCCGCTATGACAGGGCGGCGCGCAACGCGGCGAGGCGCCCGGGCACGACCTTCCACATCATCCAACGCCCACGCTTCTCGCCCGTGAGCAGGCCGGCGTCGGCGAGTGCCCTGGTGTGGTGGCTGATGGTCGGCTGCGACTTCCCCAAGGGCACCTCGAGGTCGCACGAGCACACCTCGCCCGCGGCGGCGACGAGACTCAACAGCCGCAGCCGGACGGGGTCGGCCAGCGCCGCGAAAACCCTCGCGAGCTCCTCCGCCTCGCCGTCTGCCAATGGCGCCGCGGAAAGAGGCGCACAGCACACGCCGTCATCGAGCTCGACAACAGCGATTCTTTTCGCAGCCACGAATCGTCCCTTCACGTATTGACAGACGTCGATATGTTCGCGAAGATAACGTATCGACAGTCATCAATATAACCGAGAGGTCCCGCAATGTCACGAGTCCAGCTCGCCCTCAACGTGCCCGACATCGACGCGGCCGTCGACTTCTACTCGCGGCTCTTCGACACCGAACCCAACAAGCGCAAGCCGGGCTACGCCAACTTCGTGATCGCGGATCCGCCGTTGAAGCTCGTGCTGTTCGAGCACGCCGACGCACCGAGTCGCCTCAACCACCTGGGGATTGAAGTGCCCTCAACTGACGACGTCACCGTGCACCAATCCCGCCTGAGCCAGAGCGGTGTGACCACCGTCGAAGAAAACGGCACCTGTTGCTTTGCCAAGCAGGACAAGGTGTGGGTCGACGGCCCCGACGGCTCCTGGGAGATCTACACCGTGCTCGAGGACACCGACAGCTTCGGTGAGACATCCGCGCATGCTGCCGACTCGTCGTTGAACTGCGCGACTGTTCCCGAGGCCGAAGCTCGCTGCTGCTAACGCTCCGATCGCTCGTGATCAGGACGCCGCGGCGGCCACGCGTTCGTAGCGATAGCCCACGCCCCGCACCGTGACGATACGGCTGGGGTTCGCGGGATCAGCCTCGATCTTCGACCGCAGCCGCTTGATGTGCACGTCGAGCGTCTTCGTGTCTCCGAAATAGTTCGGGCCCCACACACGATCGATGAGGACGTCGCGCGTCAATACGCGTCCGGCATTCGCCATCAGCAGCTCGAGCAGCTCGAACTCCTTCAGTGGGAGCGCGACGGGTGTACCACGGACGTAGACCTCGTGCCGGCCCGCATCGAGGCGCACGTCGCCCACCTCGATCACCTCGAGGCGCTCGCCTTCGTCGTCGGCGAGGGGCACCCGGCGCAGGGCGACGCGCACCCGCGCAATGAGCTCGCGCAGGCGGAATGGCTTGGTCACGTAGTCGTCGGCGCCGACCTCGAGGCCGACGACCGCGTCGATCTCTGCGGTCTTGGCCGTCACCATGATGATCGGCACGCGTGACCGCGCTCGCAGCTCGCGACACACGTCGATCCCCGAGATCTTCGGCAGCATGACGTCGAGCAACACCAGCGCGGGACGGCTGGCGTCGAACCGCGCCAGCGCCTCGGGGCCGTCGGCGGCGGTGTCGACGAGGAAACCCTCGCGTTGCAGCGCGACCGCGAGCGCGTCGCGATAGGACTGCTCGTCGTCGACGACCAGGATCAGCGGCGGATCCGCCATCATCCCTCGGTTCTCATGGTCACGACGCCTCCGGAAGAGGACGCACACCGTTGACGGCGCACGGGAGGTAGAGGGTGAAAACCGAGCCCTCCCCCTCGCGCGACTGCACCGTGACCTCGCCACCATGGGCCTGGGCCACGTGCCTGATGATCGACAACCCGAGACCGGTCCCACCGGTCTCGCGGCTACGCGCGCGGTCGACGCGATAGAAACGTTCGAAGATTCGCTCGAGATCGCGCGTCGGGATGCCGATCCCGCGGTCGCGCACCGAGATCGCGATCCGCTCGGTGCTCACACAGGCGCCGATCTCGACGGTCGCCCCGGGCCCCGAATACTTGATGGCATTGTCCAGCATGTTCACGACGGCGCTTCGCAGCTGGCGTGCGTCGCACACGACCTCGACGTCGGGCGGCTCGGGAATCACGCGCAGCGGCACCTGCGCCGCGTCGGCCGCAGCTTGCATCACGTCGACGGCTTCCGAGATCAGGAGACGAATGGGCATTGGCTCACGCGTCGGGGCCTCCTGGGCCTCGATGGTGCTGAGATCGAGCAGGTCGTCGACGATGCGCGAGAGCCGGTCGGCTTCTCGCACGACGCGATCCGCCAACCGCTGCATCACCGCGACGTCGTCGCTCGCGGCCATCGTCTCGGCGAGCAGACCGAGTGCGCCGATCGGCGTCTTGAGCTCGTGACTCACGTTCGCGACGAAGTCGCGCCGGACGCTTTCGACTCGCCGCGCCTCGGAGATGTCACGTGTGAACGCCACCGCGCCGACGACCTCGCCGTCGCGCCGGAGTGGAAACGCGCGCAACTGCAGCACCTGCCGCGGCGGCCCGTAGAGCTGGATCTCCCGTTCGGAGCTGTGGCCGACCAACGACTCCTGCAAGAGCTCGGCCAGTGCCTCCTCGGCGAGGACCTCGCCGGTGCGCGCGCCGGCGAAACGCCGCGCGACCGAGTTGCGCAGGACCTCGCGACCGATACGGTCGACCACGACGATGGCGTCGGTCGACTCGTCGAGCGCGGCCAAGACCCAGTGTTGCACCGCCTCCGCGTGCGCGACGCGATCTTCGGAATCGCGTCGTTCGCCGGCGATCGCCTCGGTGAGCGAGGCGTCGTCCCCCGCCTCCGCGACTCGCCGCGCATCCGCGACCTCGCGCTGGGACCTCCGCAGTTCCCGCGTCACCATGATGGTCAATGCCCACCCGATCAGAGCGACGATGCCGAGGACGACGAGGAACGCCGTCACGACCCTGGCCCGGTACTCGGATGCTTCATCCGAACCGGCCGGTGATGTATCCCTCCGTGCGGGGATCGGAGGGGTTGGTGAAGATCTTCTCCGTCGCGTCGTACTCCACGAGCCGGCCGACGCGGTGCTCCTGCTCGTCGACCTCGGCAGTCATGAACGCGGTCATGTCCGAGACGCGGGCGGCCTGCTGCATGTTGTGGGTCACGATCACGATCGTGTACTCGCGCTTCAGGTCGGCCATCAGATCCTCGATGCGCGAGGTCGCGATCGGATCGAGCGCGGAGCACGGCTCGTCCATCAGGATGACGTCGGGCTCGACGGCAAGACAGCGCGCGATGCACAACCGCTGCTGTTGCCCGCCCGAGAGCGCGTACGCCGATTGCTTGAGCTTGCCCTTCACCTCGTCCCAGAGCGCAGCCTGCTTGAGCGCGTGCTCGACCTGGTCGTCGAGTCCCTTGCGCACTCCCTGGATGCGCGGACCGAACGCGACGTTGTCGTACACCGATTTCGGGAACGGGTTCGGCTTCTGGAACACCATGCCGATGCGACGTCGCACCTCGACAGGGTCGACTTCGGGCGCGTACAGATCCTGACCGTGGTAGAGCAGCTCACCGAAGACCTCCGCGCCCACCACGAGATCGTTCATTCGATCGAACGACCGCAACAGGGTGCTCTTGCCGCACCCCGACGGCCCGATCAACGCGGTGATCTGACGCCGGTGCACGTCGAGGGACACCCGTTCGACCGCGACGATCCCCGAGTAGGAAACCCCGACGTCACGCAACCGGAAGACGACCTCGGCGACCACGGGATCGGCCTCGGATGCCGGCGCTTCATCCCGTCGTACCGTCACCGTGGGCATCGCCATCTGGTTACCCTGTTCAGCTCTGGGCTCGGCTCTGGACACAGTTCCTCGTCACCGCCGGACTCGCCACTCCTGCGGGCGGCTTCGCCGTTCCGCGCCACGACTCCTCCGACCTTCCCGTGGGGCTCGTCAAACACCTCAGCATCGCGGCTGACGGTGGCAGGCGCCAAGCCCCCCGTCGGTGTCCATGGTACGAAGTGCTGCTGGCAGCTCTGGATATTCGGGATGGCCGTCGGGTGAACTGGCGGTGAACAGGGCCGAGTTGCGGCCTCGGAGTGGTCATGACGGCGCCAAAATGCCCGCTCCCGCGATCGGAGGTGCGCATGCCCGAGTCCCGAAGGACGTTCGACGAGCAGCTCGGGGACGTGCGGGGAGAGGTCGTGAAGCTCGCGGCGCGAGCATGCGAGCAGATCGGCGCCGCAACCCAGGCGCTCCTCGACGCCGACCTCAGCCTGGTCGATCGCGTCGACGAGTCGCACAACGAGATCGAACAACGCGTCGCCCAGATCGAGCACCAAGTCTACCAACTGTTCGCGCTCCAACAACCGATGGCATCGGACCTGCGGACGATGCTCGTGGTACTGCGCATCCTGCACGAGATCGAGCTCAGCGCCGGGTTGATGCGGAATGTCGCCCGCCAGACGCGCCGTCTCTACCCTCGCGAGCTGCAGCCCAGGATCCGGGGAATCATCGAGCGGATGGGGGCGCAGGCGAGCGTGCAGACGCATCTCGCGGTCGACGCCTTCGCGGACGGCGACGAGAAAATCGCATGGGCGCTGCCCGACATGGACGACGTCATGGACGACCTGCAAAAGGAGCTCTTCCGGGCGATCTTCGTCAGCTTCTCCGGTGTCCCGGCCGACGAGGGCGCGCTCCAGACGGCGGTGCAGATCGCATTCGTCGGTCGTGACTACGAGCGCACCGCCGACCACGCGGTGATGATCGGGCGGTGGGTCGCGTTCATGGTCACGGGCAGCCTTCCCGGCGAGGACGGTCAGAGCCCGCACTCGCTCCCCTGAGGAGCCCCGAGTGTTCGGTCGCGGTTCATCCTGCGTTTACCCCTCGGCAGCTGCGCATCCATGCGCCGTTCTTAGTCTCGACACTGATGCCGACCCGGCTTCCTCCCGCCGAACAAGGGGCACCATCTTGACCGCATCGTTGTCGAATCGACGCGCGCTGTACGCAGCCGCCATCGTCTGCGTCCTCGCATTGCTGGCCGCCGCCTGCGGGAGCTCGAGCAAGAGCGGCTCGTCCGGCAACACGCTGAACGGCTCGGGCTCGACCTTCCAAAAGACCTTCGACGAGGCGGCCATCGCCGCCTTCACGCAGAAGACCCCGGGCGTCACGATCAACTACGCCGGCGGCGGCTCCGGCAAGGGCAAGACCGATCTGCAGACCAAGACTGTCGACTTCGCAGGGTCGGACAGCCTTCCGAAGCCCGATGAGCTCGCGAACTACCAGGGCGGATCGTTGCTGTACTTCCCCACCGTCTCCGCGCCGATCACTGTCTCGTTCAAGGTGAGTGGTGTCGACAAACTCCAGCTCTCCGCTCCGACACTCGCGAAGATCTTCTCGGGTGAGGCGAAGAAGTGGAACGACGCCGCGATCGCAGGCGACAACCCGGACGCGACCCTGCCGTCCACCGACATCGTGATCGCGCACCGGGCCGATGCGTCGGGCACCACGAGCAACTTCACCAAGTACCTCGAGGACGCCGCCGGCAGCGACGTGGACCCTCGGCAGTGGCGACACCGTCACCTGGCCGGCCGATTCGCAGGCGGGACAAGGGAACGCGGGTGTCGCGCAGATCATCGGCCAGACCAACGGGGCGATCGGGTACGTCGACTACAGCGACGCGGTCGCGGCGAACCTCACCTTCGCGTCGATCAAGAACTCCGCGGGCAAGTACGTCGCACCGACACTCGAGGCGACACAGCAGGCCGTCGCTGCGGCAGATGTCGCGGCCGACCTCTCGTACAACCCGCTGAATGCGTCAGGCGCCACCGTGTACCCCATTGCCACGCCGACCTGGATCATCGTGTACGCCAAGCAGACCGACAAGACGAAGGGCCAGCAGCTGAAGGACTTCCTCACGTTCATACTGAACGACGGCCAAGCGCTCGCCGAGGGGTCGAACTTCGCCAAGTTGCCGGACTCGTTGCAGCAGAAGGCGATCGCGCAGCTGAGCAAGCTCGAGATCCCGGCGTAACGTCACACGCATGACCGGCGTCGCCGCGACCGAGCGACCCAAGGCCAGCGACATCTGGAGCGACCGCGCGTTTCGCGCGGTCGCTCTGGTCGCCGGCCTGCTCGTGTTGGTGATCCTCGCGTTAATCGCCTACGTGACGATCAGCAAGGCGTGGCCGGCGTTTCGTGAAGAAGGTTTCAGCTTCGTCACGAGCGACAATTGGGAGCCGAACGCCGGGCAGTTCGGCGCGCTCGCGTTCATCTTCGGCACACTCGTGTCGTCGGCGATCGCGATCGTGTTCGCCGTGCCCCTCAGCATCGGCATCGCCCTGTTCATCACCGAGCTCGCGACGAAGCGCTTGCGGACGTTCGTGACCTATGTCATCGACCTCCTCGCGGCAATCCCGTCGGTCGTGTACGGCTTCTGGGCGCTCGCCGTCTTTACGCAGCCTGTCCAAACCTTCTACACCCACATCGCCGACACGCTCGGCAAGCTCCCGTTGTTGAGCCGCCTCTTCGGCGGACCGGCCAGCGGCGCGAGCTTCATGACTGCGGGCCTGATCCTCGCCGTGATGATCACGCCGATCATCACCTCGCTGGCGCGTGAGGTACTGCTCACCGTGGCGCAGGAGGACAAGAACGCCGCGCTCGCGATGGGCGCGACGCGGTGGGAGATGTTGCGCGTGGCGGTTTTTCCGCGTGTGCGCAGTGGTCTCGTCGGCGCCGTCATGCTCGGGTCTCGGCCGCGCGATGGGAGAGACCATCGCGGTCGCGCTCGTGATCGGCGCATCTCCGCAGATCACGTCGCATCTCTTCCGCACCGGCGATTCGATGGCGTCGGTCATCGCGCACAACTTCCCCGAGGCGACCGGTGTTCCTCGCGCCGCTCTTATCGGCATGGGCGTGGTGTTGTTCGGCATCACCATCGTCGTGAACATCGCCGCCCGGTTCATCACCCGCCGGACGACGCGCGACGCTGGGCGCGGCCCGATGAGCGTGACATCGCCCCCGGCGCCGCCGGCTGCGCCCGGTCCCGAATCGGCGTCCTCGATCCTCGAGCGCGCGCTCTCTCCCCGGCGCCGGCTCGTCAACAACCTCGCGCACGCGTGGATGATCGGCTCGCTGCTGGTTGCACTCGTCCCCCTTGCGGTCATCGTCGTCTACGTCATGAGCAAGGGCGCCGGCATCCTGAGCGCGAGCTTCCTCACCGAGGACCTGCCCATCCAGACGCAGTTCGTCGGAGGCGGGATCAAGCCGGCGATCGTCGGCACGGTCGTGATCACCGGTCTCGCCGCCCTGATGGCGATTCCGCTCGGCGTGCTCGCGGCCGTCTACCTGAATGAGTACGGACGCGACAAGCCCGTCGCCAACGTCATCCGGTTCATGGCCGACGTGATGACCGGCGTGCCGTCGATCGTGATGGGTCTGTTCATCGCCACGATCTGGGTCAGCTCGGGGTTCCACCGCGGCTATTCGGGTCTCGCCGGCTCACTCGCGCTCGGCGCGTTGATGCTGCCGATCGTGATCCGCTCGTCGGAGGAGATGCTGAAGCTCGTGCCCGACGACCTGCGTCAGGCGAGCGACGCGCTCGGTGCGCGGCGTTGGCGCACGGTCGTCTCCGTCGCGCTCCCGGCCGCGTTGCCGGGCATCGTGAGCGGCGCCATGCTCGCGATCGCGCGCGCCGCCGGGGAAACGGCACCCCTGCTGTTCACGATCGGGGTCACGAAGACGGTGAACGCGAACCCCTTCAAGGGTACGAACACCGCGCTGTCGCAGGAGATCTGGTTCAACGCGCAGACCCCGTTTGCCGCGGCCCGGGACCGGGCGTGGGGCGCGGCACTCACGCTCATCGTGATCGTGTTCATGTTCACGGTCATCGCCCGCGTCGTTTCGGGGCGCTTCGCGATGGCGCGGCGCTGAGCTACTCGGTCTCGTCGCCGAGATCCCACTCGAGGATGAGGTGCTCGCGCTCCGCGTCGCGCGCGACGCGTTCCCGATTGCGGCGGAACTGGGGGTCGTACACCGGAAGCAGTTGGAGCCTCGCCATCGCCCGCTGACGGAATTCGTCGATGGCACGCTGGTCGCCGAACACCCGATGGATCTCCCAATGCGGCGCGACGGGGCCCGTGTACACAATCTTCACATGGCCTTGCGGCGGGATCTCTTCGAGCTCTTCGGGCTCGATGGCCATGACGCACTCCTCGAATAGGGGAACGGGAAAGGCTACCGAAGAACCTCGATCGCCGGTGTCTCGGGAGATTCAGCGCGCCCCAAGGAAACTGACAGTGTTCGGTGCGAGAATCTTCGGTGCAGCGTAAGTGGCTCCTCAGGCGTCTGGGAGTTTGCAGAAGGAACCAATCGGGCAGGCCTTCTGTCGAACTTCGGTAACCGCGGAGCCGTAGGCTCCGTCTGAAGGGAGGTGACCGTGGACGACATTCCCAAGGAATACGAGTGGATGCTCCACGCGCGCTGCCGGGGCGCGGCCCCTACCGAGTTCTTCCCGTCCGACGGTCTCGGGGTCGAGTTCGCGCAACGCATCTGCGTCGCATGCCCCGTGCGCGTCGACTGCCTCGAGTACGCGCTCGAGCACCACATCGAGCACGGCGTATGGGGTGGAGCTTCCGAACGCGAACGGCGTCGCATTCTCCGTCGCCGACGCGATCTCGCGCCCGCACCGCGCTCGTAGCTTCCTCTCCCACTGTTCACACGGTTGTGCACGCTTGGAGCAAGAGCTCCACGTCTTCGATCGACGATGACACCTGGAACGGCACCGCGCCGACGCCGAGCATGATCGTCTCGATGCCGAGCGCCTCCCACTGACCCACCTGTTCGCGTATCTCCTCGACGGTGCCGACGAGCCGTCCCTTGCGGAACGTCGCGAGGTCGACGTCGTCGAGGACGCCGGGAGGCGACGTCGCCTGTAGGCGCGCGAAGCGTTGCTCGAGGTCGCGCTGGTTCTCGCCGCACAGCGCGTAGAGACCCAATGTTCGCCACACGCTCGCGGGATCGCGGTCGACGCGTGCGCACGCTGCCTCGAGGACGCGCAGCCGTCCGGAGTATTCGTCGGGCGTCCACGTCCAGCATGTGTTCCAGCCATCGGCGTGCGCGGCGACGATGCGCAACAACCGATCGCCCTTTCCACCCACGAAGACGCGGGGACGGGGCTGCTGCAGTGCGGGCGGCATGGTCCGCGCCTCGAGCGCCCGGTGGTACACGCCCTCGTAGGTGAACGGACCGCCGGAAAGGAGGCCCTTGACCACCTCGAGCGCCTCGGTCATGCGATCGAGACGCTCACCCGGTGGCGGCATCTTCATCCCGATGGCCTCGTACTCGGGTTCGTACCACCCGGCACCCAGACCGACGTCGAGCCGGCCGCCGCTGATTCGATCGAGCGTCGCGAGGGCCTTGGCGAGCACCGATGCCGGCCGCAGCGCCTCGCACAACACGAGCGTCCCGATCCGAACGTCGGGGACGGCGCGGGTGAGCGCGGCAAGGGTCACGAGCGGCTCGAACGAGGTCTCCTGGTCGGGCGGACCGCCGTACTTCGCGAGGTCCCAGAACAGGTGGTCCGACAGCCATACCGACGTCGCGCCCGCGTCCCGCGCCGCCGTCGCGTACCGGGCGATCGTCTCGAACCGAAGCGGTCGCTCACCGGCGACGGAGAAGTCGTACTGCGGAAGCGCGAGTCCGAAGCGCATCGATCGGAAGGCTACCGACCCGACCGTACGCTGATGGCGTGCTGGAGTGTGTTGCGAACGTCTCGGAAGGCCGCAACATGGACCTGCTGCGGTCGCTCGCGCACGCGTGCGGCCCGTCGCTGCTCGACGTGCACGCCGACGCCGATCATCACCGGTCGGTGTTCACGCTCGCCGGACCGGGACCCCGCGATGCGTGCGACGCCGCGCGCGCGCTCGCAACCGCCGTCGCCGGCCGGGTCACCCTCGTGGGTCATGCGGGGCAACATCCGCGGTTCGGCGTTCTCGACGTGGTCCCGTTCGTCGCGCTGAGCGGAACGAGTGCCGAACGGATGCAAGCCTCGGACGAGGCTCGGGCGTTCGGGAAGTGGTGGGCCGAGCACGCGCAGGTTCCCGTATTCCTCTACGACGACGCGGATCCACGGGGTCGAGACCTTCCGCACGTGCGCGCGCAGGCGTTCAAGGCGCGTCAACCGGACTTCGGGCCGGCGGCGCCCCACGCCGAGCTGGGCGCGACCGCGGCGGGCGCGCGCCGTCCGCTCGTGGCGATCAACTGCGTGCTGGCGACGCCCGACGTCGCCGTCGCTCGTCGTGTCGCCCGCTCGGTGCGCGAGCGCGACGGGGGCATGCCCGGCGTACGCGCGCTCGGCTTCTTCCTCCCGGAGGCCGGCCGGGCCCAGGTCTCGATGAACCTCACCGATCTCGACCGGACGGGCGTGCAGGAAGCGTGCCTCCACGTGCGCGACGTGGCGGTGCAGCTCCGAGCGGACGTCGCCGGGGTCGAGCTCGTCGGGCTCCTGCCGCGGCGCGAGCTCGAACGGTGCTCCGACGACTTCTTGACGTGGAGCGGCATCGACCCGGCCTCGGCGATCGAGGTCCGCATCGGCCGGGGCCCACGGTGGTGGCCGGGCGATCCCTCGCCCGGGCCCGGGTGACCCGGGGCGCTCAGGCGCTGGCGAGACCGCGGCGGGCGAGTGCCCGCTGCCGGCGGATGCGGCGACGCTCCCGCTCGGACATGCCTCCCCAGATGCCGAACTTCTCGCCGTGCCGCAGCGCGTACTCGAGGCACTCCATCCGCACCTCGCAGCCCCCGCACACCGACTTGGCCTCCTTGGTGGAGGCCCCCGCTCGGGGAAGAAGAGGTCCGGATCGACTCCGAGACAGTTGGCACGCTCCTGCCAACGCCGGTCTGCGGCGTCGGTCTCGAGCTGGATCAGCATCTCTCTCATCGGCTGCCCCCTCGTCGTGGATGGTCTTGGCCCTCTGCCCGGCCGGCGCCGGGGTCGTCGAGCCGCTGAAATGCCGCCGATGGAATTACAGCGGTGTCATCATGGCCGGGCGCAAACTCCGGCGCAAGGGGTGACTTCCAGGTCCTGGTCCCGAGACCGCGCTCAGTAGGCGCGCTGATTCATCTCGTGGTCAGCAGGCCTTGGTCCTTGGCCCTCTGCGCGACGATCCTCGGGTGGAGGCGACATCGGTCCGGGCGGTCCGCGGTGACATCACCGCCGAGCACGTCGACGCAATCGTCAACGCCGCCAACAGCAGCCTGGCCCGGGGCGCCGGGGTGTGCGGCGCGATCTTCGCCGCGGCCGGTCCCGAGCTCGACCGCGCGTGCGCGGCGCTCGGCGGGTGCGCGCCGGGCGAGGCCGTGATCACGCCCGGCTTCGCGCTGGCGGCCCGCTGGATCGTGCACACCGTCGGACCCGTCTGGCACGGCGGCGAGCGGGGTGAGCCCGGTCTCCTGCGCTCGTGCTACCGGCGATCCATCGAGGTTGCCCGCGACGCGGGCGCCGCGTCGATCGCGTTCCCCGCGATCTCGACCGGGATCTTCGGATATCCGGCTGGCGCCGCCGCCGAGATCGCGGTCGAGTCCGTGCGTGCGCACGGGGACGACATGATCGTGCGCCTGGTGGCGTTCGATGCCGAGACGCTGCAGCGCTACGAGTCGCTGCTCTCCTGATCCTTCTTCTCGAGCTTCAGCGAAGCGGAGTTCATGCAGTAGCGCAGGCCGGTCGGGCGCGGGCCGTCGGGGAAGACGTGCCCGAGGTGGGCGCCACAGTTGCTGCACCGGGCCTCGGTACGCAGCATCCCGTGGCTGGCGTCGCTCGCCTCCTCGACGGCGTCGCTCTCCAGCGGCTCGAAGAAGCTCGGCCAGCCGGTGCCGGACTCGAACTTCGTGTCGGAGGAGAACAGCGGGGCGCCGCAACAGACGCACGTGTACGTGCCGTCGTCGTGGCAGTCCCAGTACTCACCGGTGAAGGCCCGCTCGGTTCCCGCCTTGCGGGCGACCTCGAACTGCTCGGGCGTCAGGCGCTCGCGCCACTCGGCGTCGGACTGGGGGAGGTTGTCTCTGGGTGTGGTCGGCATGCAGCGTGTAACGCTCGCACGTTCAGACGCGTTCCCGCCAGGGTGCAATGGTCGGCGCCCAGGGCCTTCGCCCGGGAGACGTCCGCTCGCGCACCCACGATCGCCACGAGCCGGGGCCGTGTCGGCCAGCATCCGATCGCGGACAGGACGCACCAGCCGTCGAGGGGTTCCCGGCGCAGATCGATGATGACGGCGTCGAACCACTCCTGTTGCAGGAGTGCGACGGCCGCCTCCCCGTCAGGGGCCGCGACCTCCTCGATGCCGTCGAGCTCGAACCTTCGTTCCACGACCAGGACACGCGAAGCCACCGAGCACCTCCTCCGTAAGCGGAACCCGCCGAGCCTCCCTGCGCCGCTCTCAATATCGGCCACTCCGAGCGTTTCTTGCGTCGTTCGGCGACACATATCGTCGCCGCGCCTCGCAAGAACCGGTCAGCGAGCCACGCCGGTCAGCCGGCCCGCCGTTCGTGGCGGCGCTGCTCGAGGAAGTCGACGAGGACGTAGTCACCGAGGGTCTCGGGGGTCGTGTAGAAGGCACGGCCACGGTTCATGCGCATCATCCGCTCGACGAACTCCCGCAGATAGAAGTTGTCCTCGAGCATGAACGTGTTGATGCGGATGCCGTCCTTGGTGCAGCGCTGCACCTCGCGCAACGTCATCTCGATCGTGCGGGGATCGGGCGGATAGTCGAAGAACGGCTCGCCGTTGTCGAGGATGTGGGCGGTCGGCTCGCCGTCGGTGATCATGATGATCTGCTTGCGGCCGGTCTGACGGGCCAGCATGGAGCGGGCCATCAGCAACGCGTGCTGCATGTTCGTGCCCCACTCGAAGTCCCAGGTCGCTTCCGGGAGCCGCTCCGGCTTCACCTCGCGCGCCACCCGCCCGAAGCTCACCATGCCGAGGTAGTCACGCGGGAACTGCGAGCTGATGAGCGCGTGCAGCGCCATTGCCACCTTCTTGGCCGCGAGGAACCGGCCGCGCATCTCCATCGAGAGGGAGACGTCGAGCATGAGGACGGTCGCGCTTCGCGTCACCTGCTCGGTCCGCTCGATCTCGAAGTCCTCGGGCTTGATCGCCACTGGAGTTCCCGCGCCCTGGCGCGTGATCGCGTTCTTGAGGGTGCGGCCGACGTCGAGATGGAACGGGTCGCCGAACTCGTAGGGCTTGTGCTCGTCCGCGCGCTCGTGCCCGAACCCCGACCGCTCGATCTCGTGCTTGCCGGCACGGTCCTGCAGGAGCCGCTTGAACAGGTCACCGAGCGCGCGCTGACCGATGCGGCGGATGCCCTTGGGCGTCAGCTCCATCCGGCCTTCGCGCTGTTCGATGAGGCCCGCGTCCTCGAGCTCCTTCGCGAGCTTCGCAAGCTGTTGCAGCGAGCGGGCGGCATCGTCGCCGAGCAGGTCGCGGACCTTGTCGAGGTCGACCTCGGCGAGCGGACCCGGGCTCGTCGCGTTGCGCATCAGGTTCTCGAGGGCGTCGATGTCACCCAGCTCGTCGAGCAGTCCGCTCATGCCTTCGAGGGGAAGCGGTTCGTCGCCGCGAAAGCGGTTCTGCTGGCCCCAGCCCATCTGCGGGAACGCGTTGCGCAGGTTCTGGCCGAGCTGGTCGACCTGCCAGCGCAGGTCCATGTCGTCGAGCAGTGAGTTCGCGAGCTCCTGGAGCTGCGCGCGTTGCTCCGGGGTCATCGAGTTCAGCAGCTGCTGCATCTGGGCCATCGAACGCGCCATCTGCTCGAGCAGCTCGTCGAGCGTCTGCGGATTCTCGGGGAAGAAGTCGCCGAAGCGGTTCATGAACCCTTCGAAGTCGGGTTCCTCGCCGCGCTCGCGCTGCTCGAGCATGTGGTTCAGCTCGGCGAGCATGTCCTTCATACGCCCCAGCTGCTCGGGCGACATCTGCGACATGCCCTGTTGCATCTGGTTGAACATCGAGTCGAGGAGCTGCTTCTTCAGCTCTTCCATGAGCTCCTCGAAGTGCTGGCGCGCGTTGTCATCCATCCAGTCGTACTGCTGCAGGTCGCTCACGCGGCCGGCGAGATCGGGTGGTAGTTGCTCGAGCTGCTCGCGGCGTTGCTGCGCGAGCTCGTCCAGCAGTTCCTCGCGGCGCTTGTCGCCGGACTGTTGCGCCTCGTCGAGGCGGCGGTCGATGCCGGCGCGCTCCTCGTCGACGATGTCGTCGAGCCGGCGGGCGATGTCCTCGTACACGCCGCCGAGGTCGTAACGGTCGAGCTGCTCGCGCCGGCGCTCGCGCAGCTTCTCGAGCATCTCGCGCATGCCCTGCACGTCGCGGCCCTGACGGTCGCGAAATCCCTGCTGCATCATGCGGCGCAACGCGGCGTTGAGGTCGCCGTGGTACAGCAGGTCGTCGGTCATCTCCTCGAGCAGCGCGTCGGCATCGAGGTCGAAGCCGGCCTGGGTGCCGTCCCAGCGGGAGTACTGGAAGCGAGAAGAAGACATGGGGTTACCGTACTCCCGTGAAGAAGCAGGACTTCTGGTGGGGAACCGGCGCGTCCTCGACGCAGGCCGAAGGCGCGGCGCCCGCGAGCGACTGGTTCGCGATGGAGCGTGCAGGGCGCGTGCCGCCGTCGGGCGATGGCAACGGGTTCGCCGCCCGGTACGCCGAAGACTTCGAGCTGTATGCGCAGTACGGGCTCGCGCACCATCGCCTCTCGATCGAGTGGGCGCGACTCGAGCCGGAGGAGGGCAAGCGCGACGCGGCCGCGATCGAGCACTACGTCTCGGTGCTCACTGCCGCCCGTGACGCCGGGGTGTCACCGTGGGTGTGCCTCCATCACTTCACGTTGCCGGGGTGGTTCACCGAGATCGGAGAGGGTGGCTTCGTCGACGACCACGCCCGCTCGTACTACTGGGCGCGCCACGTGGCGTTCTGCGCGGAGACGTTCGGTGACCTCGTGTTCGGCTGGAAGCCGATCAACGAGCCGGGTGCGTTCGCGGCGATCTACTTCCAGACCGCGCGGCGGTTCGACGTGCTGGGCGCGACGTTGCTCGCGCAGCGCGACGCGTGGCGCGAGCTGCGGGGCGGCGGCAAGCCGGTCGCGACGATCCACAACCTGTCACCGATCTTCGGTGCGTCCCCGAAGGCCGAGGCGATGATCTGGGACGTGTGGATCCGCGCCGATCGCGACGGCGTGCTCGCGCTGCCGGATCGCGCCGAGCGGGAGGTGCCCGACCTCCGCGAGGCGTGCGACCTCATCGGCTTCTCGTACTACAGCGCGATCGGCATCGGCGAGGATGGCGGGATCGTGCCGTACCCGCCGGGCGCGCGGGTCGGCCCGATGGGGTACGCGCCGTGGAGCGAAGGGCTCGGCCTCGTCCTGCACCGGTTGCACGACGAGCTCCCGGGCCGTCCGTTGCTGATCTGCGAGCACGGCGTCGGCACCGACGACGACGACTGGCGGTGTGACGTGCTGCGCGAGTCGCTCGCGATCGTCGAAGAGGCGATCGACGACGGCATCGACATACGCGGCTTCTTCCACTGGACCGGCGTCGACAACTACGAGTGGAACCACGGCTTCGACGTGCAGTTCGGCTGCTTCACCGTGGCCGCGAGCCGCGCGGCAGCGCCGAGCTGCTGCGGGAGTACGCGACGTGAGCGGTGTCGACGGCGGTCCGCGGACGATGCGCCGTCAGCCGCGACCGCGGTAGGTGGCGCGGCCGCCGACGGCGTCCTTGTTGAGACGCTTGGTGAGGTGCAGGCCTTCGAGGACGAACTCGATGCCGCTGGCGATGCCGGCCGGCGACTCGCCGACACCGAGGTCGGTGAGGACCGCCGGCATGCCGTCGAGCTTGGCCAGCAGGTCGCGGTACTCCGCGGCCGGCATGTCCTCGCCGGTGTGCACGACGGAACCGTCCTCGAACGACGACGACGATCGGGCCGAGGCGTTCGGGCCGCACCCGGGCGCGGAACACCTCGAGCGTCGCCGCCTTGACGATGCGGTCGAGCACCTGATTCTCGCGGCCGTCGTCGAGCGTCTCGATCTCGATCTTGCCCGACGTCGACGCCGCGAGCGCGTCGAGGTCGAAACGCGCGGCACGACCTCGCGCTCGCCGTGTAGCAAGCGCCCGCCGGGCCGCGTTCGCGACGAGCGTCTCGTAGTTCGTGATCGACAGCCGGGCCGACACACCGGAACGCTGGTTGACGTGCGGCGAGCGCCGCGCGAGCTGCGAGATCTCGGCGACGATCTCGGTCATGAACTCGGGCACCGTTCACCTGCAGGCCTTGTGCCGGCGAGCGGCGCGCGCCTCCTGGTCGATGATCGCCATCTCGAGCTCGGTGTCGAGCGGGTAGTGCGTGCGGATCTGCGAACCGAAGCGGTCCTTGAGCGGCGTGATGATGCGCCCGCGGTTGGTGTAGTCCTCCGGGTTCGCCGACGCGAGCAGGATGCACGTCGAGCGGCAGCCGGATCTTGTAGCCGCGGATCTGCACGTCGCGCTCTTCGAGCACGTTCAACAGCCCGACCTGGATGCGCTCGGCGAGGTCGGGCAGCTCGTTGATCGCGAAGATGCCGCGGTTCGTGCGCGGGCACGAGGCCGTAGTGGATCGTGAGCTCGTCGGACAGGTAGCGACCCTCGGCGACCTTGATCGGGTCGACCTCGCCGATGAGGTCGGCGATCGAGGTGTCGGGCGTCGCGAGCTTCTCGCCGAAGCGACGGTCGCGGTGCACCCACTCGATCGGCGTCTCGTCGCCGCGCTCGGCGACGAGGTGGCGGGCGTGACTCGACGACCGGGTGGTACGGGTCGTCGTTGATCTCGCTGCCCGCGACGATCGGCATCCACTCGTCGAGCAGGTTGACGAGCTCGCGGATGATGCGGGTCTTCGCCTGGCCGCGCTCGCCGAGGAAGATGATGTCGTGCCCGGCGAGCAGCGCGTTCGCGAGCTGCGGCAACACCGTGTCGTCGTAGCCGACGACACCGTCGACGAGCGGGCGACCATCGGCGAGCGCCCGCACCGCGTTCGCTCGGATCTCTTCCTTGACCGGGCGCGACTCCCAACCACTCGCACGCAGGTCTCCGAGTGTTGCAGGACGGCTCATGTCTTCCGCTCTGCCGGGCCGCTCGGGCCCCGCCTCACTGTTTCGCGGGATACCCGCTGCACGGACGTTCGGCTCATGTTCGGAGCATACGCTGAGGGCTCGGTGCCGAAACATCGCCCTCAGGGGTCGACCTGTCGGGTACATGGCGCGCGCACGCGGCCGATCCCGATCTCGTCCGGACGTTCGCCGAACCCGACTGGTCAGCGAGTCCTGGGAGAACGTGCGCGTACCTCACCACTGGCGCTCGGAGCCGCCGTTCGCGCAGAGCGACGGACCGGTGCTGTATCGCCAGCACTTCACGACGCGCGACGGAGTCGAGTGGACGCCGCGCGGTTCCTGGAGCTCGACGGCATCTTCTACTACGGCGACGTCTGGCTCGACGGCGAGTACCTCGGCGCGACCGAGGGGTCGTTCGTGCAGCACGCGTTCGAGGTGACGGACGCACTGCGCGCTCGTGACGAGCACGTGCTCGCGATCGAGGTCGCGTGCCCGCCGCAACGGGACCGCGGCGCGAAGCGGACGATCACCGGCCCGTACTGGCAGTCGCCGCTCCTCGACCCCGACCTGAACCCCGGCGGCATATGGCGGCCCGTTCGCGTCGTCGAGTCCGGGCCGGTGCGCATCGCGCGTGCCCGGGTCATATGCGTCGAGGCATCGGTCGAGCAGGGTCGCGTGACGTGCGACCTGACGCTGGATGCCGGCAGCCGGGCCTGCGAGGCGCGCCTCCGTGCCGTGCTGCGCGGCCCGGGCGGCGTCACCCTGCTCGACGCGTACGCGAGACGCGACGCTCGCGAACGGCACGAACGAGCTGTCGTGGACACTGACGGTCGACGATCCGCCCCGCTGGTGGCCCCGCACGCTCGGGCCGCAGCCGATGTGCACGCTCGAGCTGACCGTCGACGTCGACGGCGAGCCGAGCGACGCTCGCACCTTTCGCACGGCCTTTCGCGAAGTGCGGAGCCGCGACTGGCAGTTCTTCGTCAACGGCGAGCGGATGTTCCTGAAGGGCGCGTGCTACGGGCCGACATGTGCGCTCCCCGGCGACGTCGACGAGTCGGTCGTGCGCGGCGACGTCGAGCTGGCCGTCGACGCGAACCTCGATTTTCTGCGTGTCCACGCGCACGTCGCGCGCCGACGCGTTGTACGACGCGGCCGACGAAGCCGGCGCTGCTGCTGTGGCAGGACTTCCCGATGCAAGGCGGGTACGCGCGCGGTGTCCGCAAGCAGGCCGCCCGCCAGGCGCGCGCGCATGGTCGACCTCCTCGGCCACCGTCCCAGCGTGTTCTTGTGGTGCGCGCACGACGCGCCGCTCGGCGACGACACGCCGGCGCGGCTCATCGCGGGTGCGGCCGCGCCCACATGGGGCAAGGAAGTGCTCGACCGCTCGGTGGCGCGCGCGATCGCACGATCGGACCCGACCCGGCCGGTGCTGCGCCACTCGGGCGCCGGCGACGACTCGCACTTGTGGTTCGGCTGGCGGCACGGCGACCTTGCCGGCCTCGCGCCCGCCATGCGCGTGCTGCCGCGGCTCGGGCGGTTCGTCTCGGCGTTCGGCGCGCAATCGGTGCCCGACACGGCAGAGTGGATGCATCCGGAGCGGTGGCCGGACCTCGACTGGGACGACCTCGTCGCACACCACGGCATGCAGCGCAGGGCGTTCGACGCGCAAGTGCCGCCCGACGACATGAAGTCGTTCGACGAGTGGCGCGACGCGACGCAGGCGTATCAGGCCGCGCTCCTCCAGCTCCAGATCGAGGACCTCCGGCGCTGCAAGGGCGCGCCGAGCGGTGGCTTCGCGGTGTTCGCGTTCGCCGACACCGCGCCCGCGATCGGCTTCGGCGTCCTCGACCACGAACGCGTGCCGAAGCGCGCCTACGGCGCGCTGCGCGATGCGTGCCGGCCCGTGTTGCCGATGGTCGACCCGCGGACCGGCCACGTGCACGTCGTCAACGACGGCCGCATCGCGCTCACGGGCGCGGACATCGAGGTCGTCGTCGACGGTCGCGCGCGACGGTGGCAGCGGCGACATCGACGCCGACGCGCTCGCGTACGTCGGGACGGGTCGAGCTCGGCGACGCGATCGACGTCGAGGCCGTGCTCACGCACCCGTCGATCGGCCGGGTCGTCAACCGCTACCCGCTGCTCATCCTCGAAGCCGGCCGGGGGCGTGCGTGAGGTGCGATTTTCGCACCTCGCACACGCCGCCGTTCGAGCACGCTCCCTGACGAGCATGTGAACTCCTGCACGATTCGTCGAGCGTTCGCGGGCGCAGCGTAGAGTCCGATTCACAAGGTCACGAAGCAGGAGCGCAATGGCGACCACCACCACGCCGCCGGCCGAGCAGTCGGCTCGGCGAGCCGGCAAGTGAACGGGACCGACCCCGGCCGATCCGGCCTCCACGCCCGGGCGGTCCGCTGCCGGTGCGCTTCTACCGCAGCGCCGTCGGCAAGAAGTGGGTGATGGCGATCACGGGCGTCATCCTCATGTCGTTCGTGCTCGTGCACCTGATCGGCAACATCAAGCTGTTCTTGTCGAAGGAGGAGATCAACCTCTACGGCGAGGCGCTGCGCGACATGCCGGGCCACCTGCTGCCGCGCACGTGGCTGCTCTGGGGCGTTCCGCGCCGGGTTGATCGCCGCGTTCTTCTTCCACATCCACGCCGCGTACGGGCTCACCCTGATCAACTTGGCCGCCCGGCCCGACCGTTACCAGTCGAAGCGCGACTACGTCGCCGCCGACTTCGCGTCGCGCACGATGCGCTGGACCGGCATCATCGTCTTCCTCTACCTCATCTTCCACCTCGCCGACCTCACGTGGGGCACTGCGAACTCCGAGTTCGTGCGCGGCGACCCGTACAACAACCTGGTGTACAGCCTGCAGCGCCCGGTCGTCGCGATCGCCTATGCAGTCGCGAACATCGCGCTCGGCTTCCACCTGTACCACGGCACTTGGTCGATGTTCCAGACGATGGGCATCAACAACCCACGGTTCAACGCGGCAAGGCGGGGCTTCGCGATCGGCTTCGCGGGCTTGATCATGGCGGGCAACCTGAGCTTCCCGATCGCCGTGCAGACACACGCGGTAGAGCTGGAGTGTCCGCACACCGAACCGACCACCGCACCCTGTAAGGGCTCGTGACATGGACCTGGCATCGAACGTTCCCGAGGGCCCGCTCGAAGAGAAGTGGGACACGCACAAGTTCGACATCAAGCTCGTGAACCCGGCGAACAAGCGCCGGTTCGACATCATCATGGTCGGCACCGGCCTCGGTGGCGCGTCCGCGGCCGCGAGCCTCGCCGAGCTCGGCTACCACGTGAAGGTCATCACGTTCCACGACTCGCCGCGGCGCGCCCACTCGATCGCCGCGCAGGGCGGGATCAACGCCGCGAAGAACTACAAGAACGACGGCGACAGCGTCCAGCGGCTCTTCTACGACACGATCAAGGGCGGCGACTACCGATCGCGCGAAGGAAACGTGTACCGGCTCGCGCAGCTGTCGGTCGACATCATCGACCAGTGCGTCGCCCAGGGCGTGCCGTTCGCACGCGAGTACGGCGGGATGCTCGACAACCGGTCGTTCGGCGGCGCCCAGGTGTCGCGCACGTTCTACGCACGCGGCCAGACCGGCCAGCAGCTGCTGCTCGGCGCGTACCAGGCGCTGATGCGGCAGGTGCACGCCGGCGGCGTGACGCTGTACCCGCGCACCGAGATGCTCGACCTCGTCGTCAAGGACGGCCGCGCCGTCGGCATCGTGTGCCGCGACCTCAACACCGGCGAGGTGTTCTCGATGTCGGCGCACGCGGTCGTGCTCGCGACCGGCGGCTACGGCAATGTCTTCTACCTCTCGACGAACGCGAAGGCGTCGAACGTGACGGCGGCATGGCGCGCCGCGAAGAAGGGCGCGTACTTCGCGAACCCGTGCTTCACGCAGATCCACCCGACGTGCATCCCGGCGAGCGACGAGTTCCAGAGCAAGCTCACGTTGATGTCGGAGTCGCTGCGCAACGACGGCCGGGTCTGGGTCCCCGAGAAGATGGACGACCCGCGCTCACCCGACCAGATCCCCGAGGACGATCGCGACTACTTCCTCGAGCGCCAATACCCGGCATTCGGCAATCTGGTGCCACGCGACGTCGCGTCGCGCGCGAATCAAGCGCGAGGTCGAAGCGCGGCGCGGCGTCGGGACCGCTGAAGAACGGCGTGTACCTCGACTTCAAGGAATCGATCGGCGCGGCTCGGTCGCGCCGTCATCGAGGAGCGCTACGGGAACCTCTTCGAGATGTACGACGAAGATCACCGGCGAAGACCCGTACCGCGTGCCGATGCGCATCTACCCCGCGATCCACTACACGATGGGCGGGCTCTGGGTCGACTACAACCTGATGAGCAACCTCCCCGGGCTGTTCGTGCTCGGCGAGGCGAACTTCTCCGACCACGGCGCGAACCGCCTCGGGGCGTCCGCGCTCATGCAGGGGCTCGCCGACGGTTACTTCGTTCTCCCGTACACGATCGGCGACTACCTCGCACCGCTGCTCGGCACGAAGCCGGTGCCGATCGACGACCCCGCGTTCAAGGAGTCCGAGCAGAGCGTCGAGGACCAGGTGCGGCAAGCTGCTGTCGATCAACGGCAAGAAGACCGTCGACGAGATCCACCGTCGCCTCGGCCACGTGCTCTGGGACAACTGCGGGATGTCGCGCACCGAGCAGTCGCTCACGAAGGCGCTCGCGGAGATCCCCGCCATCCGCGAGGAGTTCTGGAAGAACGTGCGCGTGCTCGGCGAGAACGAGACGCGCAACCAGGCACTCGAGAAGGCGGGCCGCGTCGCCGACTTCCTCGAGTTCGCCGAGCTGATGTGCATCGACGCGCTCCAGCGCAACGAATCGTGCGGCGGCCACTTCCGCGAGGAGTACCAGACCGAGGACGGCGAGGCCCTGCGCGACGACGAGCACTACGCGTACGTCGCGGCGTGGGAGTTCACGGGCGTCGGCACGAGCCGAAGCTGCACAAGGAACCGCTGGACTTCGAGTACGTCCACCCGTCGACCCGGAGCTACAAGTGACCGACGCGCGTGCATGAAGATCACGCTGACGGTGTGGCGCCAGCCGTCGGCCCGACGCGCCGGGCGGGTTCGAGACGTACGACGTGCCGGGCGTGAGCCCCGACATGTCGTTCCTCGAGATGCTCGACCTCGTCAACGAGCGGCTGATGCACGACGGCAAGGAGCCGATCGCGTTCGAGCACGACTGCCGCGAAGGCATCTGCGGCTCGTGCGGGTTCATGGTCAACGGCCGGGCGCACGGTCCGTCGCCCAAGACAGCGCGTCTGCCAGTTGCACATGCGGAAGTTCGCCGACGGCGACCAGATCACGATCGAGCCGTGGCGCGCGGCGGGCTTCCCGCTCATCAAGGACCTGATCGTCGACCGCAGCCCGTTCGATCGCATCATCGAGTCGGGCGGCTACATCGGCGTCGAGCACCGGCGGCGCGCCCGACGGCAACGAGGTCCCGATCCCGAAGCCGGTCGCCGACGCCGCGATGGACGCCGCCGAGTGCATCGGGTGCGGCGCGTGCGTCGCTGCGTGCCCGAACGGTGCCGCGCAGCTGTTCACCTCGGCGAAGATGCAACACCTCAACCTGTTGCCGCAGGGTCAGGCCGAGCGGTGGGAACGCACGATCAGCATGGTCGAGACGATGGAGACGTATTTCGGTTCGTGCACGAACCATCGCGAGTGCGAGGCCGCGTGCCCGAAGGACATCTCGATCGACTTCATCGCGCTGATGAACAAGGACTACCTGAAGGCGCAGCTCAAGCAGCGCCGCCTCGTCGGCCAGACCTTCCCGTAGGTCCTCGTGTTGTGCAGCCACGCGTTCGCGCGTCCACGTTCGTGCGGCCTGCCGAGCAGTGTCCAACGCTTGGCGCAGATCCGTGACGAGGTCGTCGGTGGTCTCGATGCCGACCGACAGGCGCACGAGGCGCGGGTCGACCTCGAGCGGTGAGCCCACGGCCGACGCATGGGTCATCCGGGCGGGATGCTCGATCAGCGACTCGACCGCGCCGAGCGACTCCGCGAGCGTGAACAGGCGGGTGCGGGCGACGACGTCGAGGGCCAGGTCCTCGTCGAGCGCGAGGAAGCTCACCATGCCGCCGAAGTCGCGCATCTGGCGGGCGGCGACCTCGGACGTCCCGGGATACAGCACCTCGGCGACCGCGTCGTGCCCCGCAACAGCTCGACGATCGCGCGTGCGTTCTCGCAGTGGGCGCGCATGCGCACGGCAAGCGTCTTCACACCCCGCAGCACGAGGTAGCAGTCGAACGGCGACGGCACTGCGCCCATCGCGTTCTGGAGGAAGCGCAGCTCGTCGGCCCACTCGGCGTCGTGCGAGCGCGATGAAGCCGCCGACGACGTCGGAGTGCCCGCCGAGATACTTCGTCGACGAGTGCAACGACGCGTCGGCGCCGAGCGCGAGCGGCTGTTGCAGGTATGGCGTGGCGAACGTGTTGTCGACGATGACCCGCGCCTCGCGCTCGGTGCGCGATCCGCGCGACGGCCTCGATGTCGACAACGTTCAGCATCGGGTTCGTCGGCGTCTCGATCCACACGAGGCGCGTCTCGTCCCGCCATTCCGCTGCGAGGGCATCGAGATCGCGCAGGTCGCACGCGCTCCACGCCAGCCCGAAGCGCTCGTGCACGTGCGCGGCGAGCCGGAACGTGCCCCCGTACGCGTCATTCGGAAGGATCAGGTGATCGCCGGGATCCAGCGTGCGCAGGACCGCGTCCTCGGCCGCGAGCCCGCTCGCGAACGCGAGGCCGTTTCCCGCGCCTTCGAGCGATGCGAGGCACGTCTCCATCGTCGTGCGCGTCGGGTTCCCGCTCCGCCGCGTACTCATAGCCCTTGTGCTTGCCGACCGCCTCCTGCGCGAACGTCGTGGCGAGGGTGATGGGCGGCACGATCGCGCCGGTGTGCGGATCGGGATCCTGGCCGGCGTGGATCGCCCGCGTCTCGAACCCGTCCGAGGCACTCATGTGTGGTGCTCGGCGCGTGCGGCGAGGAAGCCGAGCACGTCGGACCGGGTCAGCACGCCGATCGGGTGGCCGCCCTCGAGCACGAGCACCGAGGGTTGCGTCTCGAGACACTCGACCACGCGCCCGACCGGCTCACCGATCCCGATCATCGGCATCGGCGGGCTCATGATGTCGCCGATCGGACGGTCGAGCACGTCGCGATCGCGGAACGCGAGGTCCATCAGCTCGAGCTCCCGCAGCGTCCCGGTCACTTCCTTCGCCGCGAGCGGCAGCTCCTTGGTCACGCTGACGACGAGCTGCGACACACCGGTGTCGTGCATCAGCTTGATCGCGTCGCGCGCCGGCTCTTCGGGAGTGATCAGCACGAAGTCGGGCATCGCGTGGCCCTTCGTCGCGAGGACGTCGCCGACGACAGGCGGTTCGGCGCGCAGGAACCCCATGTCGAACATCCATTGATCGTCGAAGATCTTCGACAGGTAGTTGCGGCCGGAGTCGGGCAGCAGCACGACGATCACCGCGTCGGGGCCTGCGTCGCGCGCCACGACGAGCGCGCCGTGCACCGCCGTGCCGCCCGACCCGCCGATCAGCAGCCCCTCTTCGCGCGTGACCCGCCGGGCCATCGCGAAGGCCTCGGCATCGCTGACCTCGATGACGCGATCCACGATCGAGGGGTCGTAGGTCGTCGGCCAGAAATCCTCGCCGATGCCTTCCGTGAGATACGGGCGGCCGGTGCCGCCGGAGTACACGGAGCCCGACGGGTCGGCGCCGACGATCTGCACGTCCGCGTTCTGACCTTTGAGGAACCGCCCGACGCCGGTGATCGTGCCGCCCGTGCCGAGCCCTGCGACGAAGTGGGTGATCCGACCGTCGGTCTGTCGCCAGATCTCGGGACCGGTCGTCGCGAAGTGCGCAGCGGGGTTGGCCGGGTTCGAATACTGGTCGGGCCGGAACGAACCGGGCGTCTCCCGGACCAGCCGCTCGGCCGTCGAGTAGTACGAGCGCGGGTCTTCGGGTGGCACCGCGGTGGGGCAGACGACGACCTCGGCACCGTACGCGCGCAGCAGCGCGACCTTCTCGTCGCTCATCTTGTCGCTCATGACGAAGATGCAGCGATAGCCGCGTTGCGCGGCCACGAGCGCGAGGCCCGCGCCCGTATTGCCCGACGTCGGCTCGACGATCGTGCCACCCGGTTGCAACAGCCCGTCGCGCTCGGCCGCGTCGATCATCGCGATCGCGGCGCGGTCCTTCACGCTGCCGCCCGGGTTGACGGTCTCGACCTTCGCGAGCAGCGTTCCCTGCACCGCATCGGCTTCGGAGAGGCGCTTCAGGCGTACGAGCGGGGTGTTGCCGACGAGGTCGAGGATCGATTCGGCGTATTCCACAGCGATTGACGCTACCTGCCCCAGCGCGGTGGGGTCGCGCGCCGCGTTGCGGTACCGATCACGGATCGCTTCGCGGTCGACGGCCACCGGTTCGACGACCTCTCCGTCACCCAGCTCCCACTCCGGCCACGCACCGTGCAGCACGGCGGCGGCCTGCACACACGCACCTGTCGCGACGTGCTCGCCGGGCGGTGGGACCGTGACGGCGCGGCCCGCGAGGTCGGCGAGCACGCGCCGGAAGGCCGGTGAACGGGCGCCGCCACCGACGAGCACGACGCGGCCCCCAGTGTCGACGGCCGCGCTGCGGAGCGCGTCGAGCGCCTCGAGGAGCCCGCAGACGACGCCTTCGTAGGCGGCCCGAGCGAGCTGCTCGCGTGTGACGTCCGATCGCAGGCCGACAATCGTGCCCGTCGCATCGGGCCGGTCCGGCGTACGCTCGCCGTCGAAGTACGGCACGACGGTGACGCCGCCCGCGCCGGCCGCCGCGTCCCTGGCGATCGCGTCGAGTTGCATCGCATCGACGCCGAGCAGGCCGGCAACGGCGTCGGTCACCTTGGTCGCGTTCAGCGTGCACACGAGCGGCAGGTAGCGACCGGTTGCATCGGCGAAGCCGGCGACAGCACCCGACGCGTCGAACGTCGGTGTGTTGCTGACCGCGAACACCGTGCCCGACGTCCCGATCGAGATCGCGACATCGCCCGGCTCGAGGCCGATGCCGAGCGCCGCGGCCATGTTGTCGCCGGTACCCGGACCCACGACGGCATCGCCACGCCGGCCGACGACCTCGGTCGGCGACGCAACGCGCGCCAAGCGCGAGAGCCAATCGACGTCGCGATCGACGAACGCGAGGAGATCGGCGCGGTAGGCGTTCTCGGCCGCCGAGAAATAGCCCGTGCCCGACGCGTCGCCCCGATCGGTCACGCATTCGCCGCCGAGCTTCCACGTGAGCCAGTCGTGCGGGAGGCACACGCGGGCGAGGCGCGCCCACGCCTCGGGTTCGACGCGATGCAACCACGACAGCTTCGTGATCGTGAACGCCGCGAGCGGCACCGATCCGCACGCCCGCGCCCAGCCGGCGTCGTCGAGCTGGCCCCGCAGCCACCGCGCGTCGGGCGCGGACTCGGTGTCGTTCCAGAGCTTGGCGGGACGGATGACGTCGCCGTGGGCGTCGAGCGCGACCAGGCCGTGTTGCTGGCCGGCGACCGAGATCGCATCGACCGCCGGCAGCCCGGCGCGGGCAATCTCCAGCGCCTCCCACCAGGCGTCGGGATGTTGCTCGCTCGCGGCGGCGTCGTCGGCGGATGCGGTGCGCGCCCGTCGGCGACGAGCACGCCCGTGTCGGCGTCGCGCACCTCCACTTTCGTGGACTGCGTCGACGAGTCGACACCGAGCACCAACGGCAATCTCTGACTCCCTGCTTTGGTGGGTCCGCCGTAGCATCCGAACCCTATGGAATGGGAGGTCCTCGCGCACGGGTACGGGCTCGTGGAGGCGCCGACTCTCGACGTCGACGGCACGTTGTTGTTCTCGGACGTGCTCGGCGGCGGTGTTCACCGGCTCGCGCCGAACGGCGAGATCACCACCGTCGTGCCGAAGCGCCGGGGAGTCGGCGGGCTCGCAGTGCACGCCGACGGCGGCATCGTGTGCTCCGGTCGTGACGTCGTCCACGTCCGCGACGACACGACGCGCACTGTCTTGCACGTCGACGGCGTGGCGGGATGGAACGATCTCGGCACCGACAAAGCGGGACGCGTCTACGCAGGTGCGCTCCGCTTTGCCGTGTTCGATCCCGACGCGGACGCGATCGCAGGCGAGCTGTGGTGCGTCGATCCCGACGTCGGGCCGCAACCGCTCATCGAGGACGTGGTGCACGCGAACGGCGTTGCCCTGTCGCCCGACGAGCGCACGATCTACCTGAGCGACTCTCGCACCCGGCGCATCATCGTGTTCGACGTGGACCACCACAGTCGTCGGGACGTCGACGTCTCGCAGTGGGGCCATCCCGACGGCATGGCCGTCGACGAGCTGGGCGGGCTCTGGGTGGCGCTCGTGAGCGGCGGCATCGGCCGCTTCACCCCCGAAGGCGTCCTCGACCGTCGTCTCGAACCGCCCTCGGTGATGACGACCAGCCTGTGCTTCGACGGCCCGTACCTCTACGTGACGACCGGCGGCCACACCGAGCAGCCGGAGCTCCGGGGATGCGTGCTCCGGACACGCCTCGACGTGCCGGGCATCCGGCCGCCCGTCGCGCGCGTCTGACCGGGAACGAAACGGGTCAGGGACGGAGCATCGTCAGTTGCACAGCTAGCGCGCGCCGAGCAGGAGCTCGGTGACGAGCTGGTCGAGGCGTTCGTGGCCGTAGCCGCGCGCCGCCAGGACCTCGACATCGTGCGGGCCCCGCCTGAGCGCGCCGATCGTGTCCGCCGTCGGTGCCCCGTCGATCGCCGGTGTGTCGATCGCGCCGACCATCGCGTCGGCCAGCGCCGCCTGGATCTCGGCGTCCTCGTGGAACCGCCGTGCCTTGTCGCGCAGGATCAGGTACGTCCGCATGCACCCGCGCGCAAAGTCCCACACACCCTCCGCGGACTCGGTGCGATATGCGTGCGCGTCGAAGTGCCGCATGCCGGGCCACTGCGCATCCTCGAGCAGCTTGACGACGTAGAACGCGTCACGGATGCCTTCGGAGCCGAAGCGGAAGTCCTGGTCGTACTTGCCGATCACCTGGGCGTTGAGGTCGATGTGGAACAGCTTTTCCTGCCAGAGCGTCTCCGCGATCCCGTGGTGGAACGACAAGCCCGACATCGTCTCGTGCGCGAACTCGGGGTTGAGCCCCACCATCTCGGGCCACTGCAGCTGCGACACGAAGGCCAGTGCGTGTCCGACGGTCGGCAACAAGATGTTGCCACGCGGCTCGTTCGGCTTCGGCTCGATTGCGAACCGCATCCCGTAGTCACGGTCGCGGACGTACGCGCAACAGATGTCGACCGCTTCCTTGTAACGGTCGAGCGCGCCGCGCACGTCCTTGGCCGCATCAGACTCGGTGCCCTCGCGGCCGCCCCACATGACGTACACGTTGGCGCCGAGCTCGGCACCGAGATCGATGGCGTCGAGCGTCTTGGTGATTGCGTAGCGCCGTACCGCCGGGTCGTTGGCGGTGTACGCCCCTTCCTTGAACACTGCGTTCGAGAAGAGGTTGGTGGTCGCCATCGGTACCTTCATCCCGGTCGCGTCGAGCGCGCGGCGAAAGCGCTTCAGGATCTCTTCGCGTGCGGCGGCGGTCGAGCCGGGCGGCACGAGGTCGTCGTCGTGGAAGTTGACGCCGTAGGCGCCGAGATCTGACAGGCGATGGACCGCGTCGACCGGGTCCAGCGCGGGGCGGGTCTCGTGGCCGAACGGGTCCCGACCTCGGTTGCCGACCGTCCAGAGGCCGAAGGTGAACTGGTCGGCGGGCTGCGGATCGTAGGAGGTCATGCCTGTCATGTTCCCCGACGGCTGCATACACGGCAATATGCGGCCCATGACCGATCTCCCGCCGCCCGAACCGCCGACCACACCACCCGTGCCGCCGGCACCGACGCCGGTCGCGGCGCCCGGCCCGACGTATCCCGCCCCGCCCGCCGCCGCACCGGCCGATCGTGTGCGGGCCGCGTGGCACCGTCGGAACGAATCCGACTACATCTTCGACTTCTGGACCGCGCTCGGATGGTCGCTCCTGACGTGCGGCATCTACGGCCTCTACGTCATCTATCAACTGGTGCGGCGCTCACGCGATCACAACACGCGCCGCATCGAGCTGCTCGACGCGGCCACGACGCTCGCGTGGGAGCAGGCGCAGTCGAAGGGGCTCGGAGACGAGCTCCGTCCCACGTTCGAGCGGATCGCTCCGCACATGGCCGTGCTCCGCAACCAGACGACGCAGTTCCGCGATCCCATCGTGTGGATGATCATCTCGCTGCTCACCGGCGGGATCGGCCACATCATCGTCTACATCCTGCTGGACGGCGATCTCATCACTCACGACCACGCGGAAGGCGCGATCGAGAGCGAGTTGTCGACGATCTATACGCGCCTCGGCGCGCCGGTCGCGAGCCCGAACCCGGCCCGTTTGAAGGCACCCCACAACTACGCCGGGCGCATCGTCGCCACCCTGCTGACATGCGGGATCTACAGCCTGTGGTGGCAGTACGACGTGATGACCGAAGGCAACCGCCACTTCCAGGAGAACTGGGCGTGGGAGGACGGCCTCGCGCAATCGGTCCAGCAGCTGATCGCGGCATAGGCATCTGATGCAACGACACGAGTTCTCGGTCGAGTTGGACGCGCCACCGGAAGAGGTGTGGGAGGTGTTCTGGTACCGCGGTCCGGATCGCCCGCAGCCGAAGGACGTGCGCACCCGCATCGAGATCCTGCATCCGGGCGACGAAGCCGGCAACGGACTCGTACGCCACTGCTACTTCCCGGTGCCGAAGTGGTTGTTGTCGCGAGGTGTCGGCCAGTCGTGGGAGTGGCTCACGGAGGTGCGACCGCACGAGTCGTGGCGGTACGACGCGGTGGGCAAGCCGTTGTGGTCACGGGCAACCGGATGGACCAGCCTCACCGACCTCGGCGGCCGTACGCGCGTGACGTTCGTCGAGGAGTACGAGGCGTTCAATCCCGTGATGCGCGTGCTGTTCGAGCGCGCGGTGCACCAGCGGCTCTCGAAGGACAACGACACGATCCTCGCCGCGCTGGAAGGTGGCCTGCGCTGGCACCGGAAGCGGCGCGCACGCGAGGCGCAGGCGGCCACCGATCACGGGTGAGACCAGGCTCTTCGTATACGGGACGTTGATGCCCGACGGCGGGGCCTGGGAGCTCCTCGAGCCGTGGAGCACCGGCGCCGCCGAGCTCGACGCGGTGCCGGGAACGTTGTACGACACGGGCCGCGGCTACCCGGCCGCCACCTTCCAGCCTGACGCGACAGGACTCGTGCACGGCGTCGTGGTCGTGCTCGAGCCTTCTCGCTCCGACGCGGCACTCACCACGCTGGACCGCTACGAGGCCGAGGAGTACACGCGCATCGAGGTCCGCACCACATCGGGCCTCCGCGCCGTCACCTACGCGTGGACCGCCCCGCTCGACCGGTGCGCCGTGGTGCCCGGCGGGCGTTGGCGCGCGCCGCCGGGCGCGCCGCGCTAGGAGGGAGGTCGCGGGCCGGAAAGTACGCTGACCGGCCGTGACTCGTCACTCGTTCGCCCGTGCGTGGCGAACCGTCGCCGAACTGGCTCCCGAACGGACCGCGCTGGTGTGCGGCGAGCAGCGCGTCACGTTCGCGCAGTTCGACGATCGCGCGGCACGCCTCGGGCGCGTCCTTCGCGACGCGGGGCTCGTGCCCGGCGACAAGGTCGCGATCATGTGTGTGAACACCCCCGAGTTCATGGAGGTGTTCTTCGCGGCGCAGAAACTCGGCTGCGTCCCCGTCAATGTGAACTACCGCTACGTGGGCGCCGAGCTCGCGTACCTTCTCGACAACTCCGACGCCGCCGCGCTCTTCTTCCACGACCAGTTCGCCGCCACGGTGCGCGACGCGCTCGCGGCCCTTCCGGCCGAGCGCCGGCCACGAATCGTGTGCAACATCGAACGTGACTACGAGCGCCTGCTCGCGACCGCGGGCGACGAACCGATCGGCTACGAGCCGTCTCCGGACGACCTGATCTTCGTCTACACCGGCGGCACCACCGGCGCCCCGAAGGCCGTGATGTGGCCGAGCGACGATCTCTACGTGTCGCTGTGGCAGATGGCGCGTCCCGGCACCGATCCGCCCGACGTCGCCGCGTCGATTCGAGCCGGCAAGCAGGCGGCGACGCTTCTTCCTGCGTGCCCGCTGATGCACGGCACCGGGTTGTTCATCACACTGTCGACGTTGTCGGGCGGGGGCACCGTCGTGCTGCTCGACACCCTGCGTCTCGATGCCGAAGCGGTGTGGAGCGCCATCGAGCGTGAGCGTGTGCAGGTCTGCACGATCGTGGGCGATGCGTTCGCTCGGCCGATGCTCGCCGCACTTGATGCCGAGCCCGACCGCTGGGACCTGTCGAGCCTCCGCGCGATCACGTCCTCGGGCGTGACCTGGAGCCCCGAGACCAAACGCGGCCTGCTCGCGCACCTCCCGAGGATCACGTTGATCGACTCGCTCGGCGCGTCGGAGGGGATCATGACGCGCACCGAGACCCGCGCCGATGACGACATCGCGCCCGCCCGCTTCAAGGCGAGCGACCGGCTCGTCGTCGTGACCGACGATGGCGCGGTCGCCGAGCCGGGCAATGGCCGCATCGGCATGCTCGGCGTCGGCGGTGCGATCCCGCTCGGGTACTACAAGGACCCGGAGAAGACCGCGGCAACGTTCCGCACCGTCCACGGCCGGCGCTACTCGATTCCCGGCGACTACGCGACCGTCGAGTCCGACGGCACGATCCGGCTGCTCGGACGCGGATCCGCGTGCATCAACAGCGGCGGCGAGAAGATCTATCCCGAGGAAGTCGAGCTCGCGTTGCGATCGCACCCCGAGGTCTTCGACTGTGTCGTCGTCGGTGTCCCCGACGCACGCTGGGGAGAGATGGTCGTCGCGCTCGTCCATCCCGCCGACGGCTCGCGCCTCGACGATGACGCGCTGCACGCGCACTGCCGCCAGTCGCTCGCGGGCTACAAGGTCCCCAAACGGTTCGTCGCGCTCGCGTCGTTGCAGCGCTCGCCGGCCGGCAAGGCGGACTACAAGCTCCTGCGGGACCTGGCCGCGAAAGCCATCGAGGACGAGAGGTCGCCATGAGCATGTGGAAGGGCCAGCGGATCGAGGCGGTCGAGGTCACCGACGCCCACGCGGGCAGCGAGCACAACGTGCTGCTCGACGTGCGCGAAGCCGACGAGTGGGAGGCGGGGCACGCGCCCAGCGCCCGCTGGGTGCCGCTTGCGAAGCTGGAAGACGTGCGCTTCCAGCTCCCGATGAACCGGACGATCGTGTGCGTGTGCCGGTCGGGCAGCCGGTCGGCGAAGGCCGCGGCCGAGCTCGTGCAGATGGGCTTCAAGGCCGTCAACATGACCGGCGGTATGAAGGCATGGGCGCAGCGGGGCCTGCCGGTCGTCCGCAACGACGGCACTCCCGGTGAAGTGATCTGAGTTACTGCGCGGGCGGGATGTTCTGATTGCGCGAGAAGAGGTTCTGCGGGTCCCACTTCTTCTTGAGCTCACGCAGCCGCTTGAACCGCTCGGGACCGAACGCCGCTTCGACGCGGCCCTCGCCCTCGTCGCCGATGAAGTTCAGGTAGGCGCGACCGGTGGTCCACGGCTTCATCGTCGCCGCGACCTCGCGCGTGTACGCGATGTTCTTCTCGGTCTCGGCCGGGTCTTCCCACATCGACAGGAAGTGCGTGTTCCACGGCGCCGTGCGCTGCCCGAACGCGGTCGCATCCTCGTCGACCCGTGCGATTGCGCCGCCGCCGGGGAGGAGCAGCATCTGCGAGAAGACCGACACCGGCTGTGTCGCGATCTCGACCATGGCGTCGATCGCTTTGTCCGGCAGCTCGTCGAGGAACTCTGCGGTCCAGTAGTTCAGGCGACCCTTCGGGTTCGCGCCGTCGAGCAGCTGCTGCACCGCGGTGTACGGCATCGGCTGCATCATGTCCATCAACGGCGGACCGAACTCGCGCAGCGGCTTGAACGCCGCTTCACCCGCTTCGACCGGACCCGCATAGCAGCACACGATGCCGATCATCGGCTGTCCCCACGCCTCCTTCGGCACGAACTCCTCGGGTGGCGCGGAGATGAAGGCGAGCCCCGATCCGACCTCGTCGGGCGCATCGCGCATGAAGTCGCGGTAGAAGCGCAGGAGATCGCGACCCCGGTCGGGCGTGTACACCAGCATGCCGCCGAGCACGATCGGGCCGAGCTCGTGGAGGCGCAGTTGGAACTCGGTCACCACGCCGAAGTTGCCGCCGCCGCCGCGAATGCCCCAGAACAGATCCGGGTTCTCCTGCTCGGACGCGGTCACGACGCGACCATCGGCGGTCACGACCTCGGCTTGCACGAGGTTGTCGCACACGAAGCCGAACTTGCGCTCGAGCCAGCCACTCCCGCTCCCGAGCGCCAGCCCCGAGACGCCCGTGGTCGTCACGCGACCTCCGGTGGACGCAAGGCCGTGGGCCTGGGTCGCGGCGTCGAACTCTCCCCAGTTGAGACCCGCCGCGGCACGCGCGATCTTCGCCTTCGGGTCCACCTCGATCGACTTCATGCCCCGGAGGTCGATGACCACACCCGCATCGCACATCGAGGCGCCGGTCACGCCGTGTCCGCCGCCGTGGACGGCCAACGGCAGTGACTGCTCACGTGCGAGATTGACGGCCGCGACGACGTCTTCGGTGCACGAGCAGCGGGCAATGAGCGCCGGCCGCCGGTCGATCATGCCGTTGAAGATCTTCCGCGCCTCGTCGTATTCGGCGTCGTCGGGATGGATCAATGTGCCACGGAAACCAGGGAGCTCGAAGCGCGTGCTGACCATGGGAATCTCCTGCTCTGACCGAGTTTGCGGGAAGGCAACTAGCCTGGCGTAGTGGAGTTCGACCGCGCCACTGCATTGCGCCGCCTGTCCGAGGAGTCCTTCGACGTGCTCGTCGTGGGCGGTGGGATCACCGGAACGGGTGTGGCGCTGGACGCCGCATCCCGCGGTTTGCGGACGGCGTTGATCGAAAAGGGCGACTTTGCGTCGGGGACCTCCTCGAAGTCATCGAAGCTCGTGCACGGCGGCATCAGATACTTGCAACATAAAGAGGTCGGGCTCGTCTACGAAGCGTTGGCAGAACGTCAAATCTTGCGAAAGACCGCACCCCATCTCGTGCGCGTGCTGCCCTTCCTCCTTCCCGTGTTCACAAAGGACGGCCTGCTGCCGCGCCGGCTCGCGCGACTGCTCGGCTCGACGATGTGGCTGTACGACCTCACCGGAGGACTCCGGATCGGCAAGCTGCACAAGCGGATCTCCAAGGACGAGGCACTCCGCTACATGCCGACGCTGCCGCCCGACAACATCGCGGCGTCGTACATCTACTACGACGCGCAGGCCGACGACGCGCGCCTCACGCTCACGGTCGCGCGGACCGCGGCCGACCACGGCGCCGCCGTGACCAACTACGCGGCGTTGGTCGGCATCGAGAAGGACGGCGCCGGTCGCGTGTCCGCGGCACGCGTACGCGCGGACGGTGCGGAGCTCGAGGTGCGCACGCAGGTGATCGTGAACGCCACGGGCGTGTGGTCGGACGACGTGCGCGCCATCGACGAGGGCACACACCCGCGGTCGATCCGGCCGGCGAAGGGCATCCACATCACGGTGCCGTGGTCGCTGGTCCGCAACGAGATCGCGGCGGTCATCCCCGTGCCCAAGGATCGCCGGTCGGTGTTCGTCGTGCCCTGGGGCGGCGAGGGCGGCCCGCATCGCTTCACGTACATCGGCACGACCGACACCGACTACGAAGGACCGCTCGACGACCCGCAGATCACACCCGACGACGTCGCATACCTGTTGCGCGCGATCAACGCCGCCGTCTCCACGAAGATCACCGACGCCGACATCCTCGGCACGTGGGCCGGCCTGCGGCCGCTCGTCGCGGCCGCGAAGAGCGAACGCACGGCCGACCTGTCGCGCCGCCATGCCGTGAAGGTCGCACCCAGCCGCGTGGTCACGGTCACCGGCGGCAAGCTCACGACGTACCGGCGCATGGCGGCCGACGCCGTCGACGCGGTGAACAAGTCGCTCGGCCGGCACGGCCGCAGTCGCACCAAGCGCGTGCGGCTGCACGGCGCCGACGGCTGGGACGCGCCGGACATCCCGAAGGAGCTCGGCGAGCGCTACGGCGCGGACGCGCGCGACGTCGTTGCGCTCCAACAGACCAACCCGCAACTGGCGCAGCCGCTCATCGAAGGCCTGCCCTATTCGCGGGCGGAGGTCGTGTACGCGGCGCGCGCCGAGATGGCCCGCACCGTCGACGACGTGCTCTCGCGTCGCACGCGTTCGCGCCTGCTGGGTCGAGACGCGTCGGCCGCGGTGGCCGAGGACGTCGCCACGTTGATGGGCGACGAGCTGGGTTGGTCGGAGGACGAGCGCGCCTCCCAGGTGGCGACGTACCGTGCCCTCGTCGACGAGGAGCGCAAGGCGGGCGGCCTTCCCGAGACCGCGCTCGACGCATTGTCGCAGCCGCCCACCTGATCCCTAGTCTCCGCTGTCGTGGAGACCAATCGCGGAGCGCCGACGCCTCCGATCGCGTTCGCGGCGGGCGAGATCGGTGACCGGCTGACCGGCACGCGCGTCGAGGTCGACGCGCTGCTGCGGTCGCGACTGGTCGCAACCGGCGCCGAGCTGAGCGACGCGGCCGACATCGTGGCGGAGGCAAGTCGCGACTGGTGGCCGCTCGCGATGATCTGGGCGCTCGACGGACAGGTGGCAGCGCGGCGCATCGGTCATCGTTCGCCCCGCCGACGTCGAGCAGGTCCAGGGCGTGTTGCGCGCGTGCAACGACGCCCGCGTTCCCGTGACCGCGGCCGCCGGGCGGAGCGGCGTCTGCGGCGCGAGCGTCCCGGCGTTCGGCGGCGTGCTGCTCGATCTCACCGAGCTGTGCGACATTGTCGACGTGGACGACACCTCGCTGCTCGTCGACGTACGGCCGGGCACGTTCGGCGACGTGTTCGAGGACGTGCTGCGCGCCGAGCACGGCCTCACCTGCGGGCACTGGCCGCAGTCGATGGCGCTGTCCACCGTCGGCGGCTGGCTCGCGTGCCGCGGTGCCGGCCAGTACTCCACGCGCTACGGCAAGATCGAAGACATCGTCCAGGGCCTCGACGTCGTGCTCGCCGACGGCACGCTCGTGCACACCGGTGGCGCACCGCGGGCTGCGGTCGGGCCCGACCTCACCCAGCTGTTCGTGGGATCCGAAGGCACGCTCGGGATCATCGTCGGCGCCCGGCTGCGCGCCCACCGCCTGCCACCCGCCGAGATGCGGGGCGCGTACGCCTTCACGTCGTTCACCGACGCGCTCGCAGCCATGCGCCGCATCGTGCAACGGGGCGCGACCCCCGCCGTGCTGCGGCTGTACGACCCGATCGAAGGCGACCGCAGCTACCAGACGGGCGACGCCAACGTGCTGCTGGTCCTCGACGAGGGCGACGCCCATGTCGTCGAGGCGACGCGGCGCATCGTCGACGAGGAGACCGCGCGGGCACAGGCCGAGCCGCTCGACGTCGCGCTCGTCGGCCAGTGGCTCGGCCACCGCAACGACGTCTCCGCGCTCGAGGCGCTGATCTCGCGCGGTCTCGTCGTGGACACGATGGAGGTCTCGGGGTCATGGCGCGCGCTCCCGGAGATGTACGCGCGCGCCACTGCTGCGATCCGCGCGGTCGAGCACACGATCGTCGCGTCGGCGCACCAGAGCCACTCGTACCTCGACGGCGGCTGCCTCTACTTCACGTTCGCGGGGAAGCCGCCGGAGGACGCGCGCGACGCGTACTACCGCGCCGTGTGGGACGCCGGTCAGCGGGCCGTGCTCGAAGCCGGCGGCGCGCTTTCGCACCATCACGGCGTCGGCCTCAACCGCGCCCGCTTCGTGCACGAGGCACTCGGCGCCGGCTTCGACACGTTGCAGGCGGTCAAGGACGCGCTCGACCCGAACGGCGTGCTCAATCCCGGCAAGCTCGGTTTGCGCAGCCCGTTCGGTGACCTGCCGTGGCCGTGAGCACACCGGGCCGAGAGCCGAAGCATCGGGTGCTCGTCGTGGACGTCGGCACGAGCAGTGTGCGCGCGTGCGTGTTCGACCCCTCCGGTGCGGAGCTCGGCGCATCCACGCGGGAGCTCCTGCCGGACTCCCCTGCCGATGGGCTGGTGGAGTTCGACGCCCGCGTCATGGCCGACACGTGTCTCGATCTCGCCCGCAAGGCGCTCGCCGACGCCGGGCCGGTCGACGGGGTCGGGATCTCGAACCAGCGGGGCTCGACCATCGTGTGGGACCGCGCGACCGGTGAACCGGTCGGGCCCGGGATCGGCTGGCAGGACCTGCGCACGGTCGGCGCGTGCCTCGGCCTGCGCGCGGAAGGGTTGCGTGTCGGTCCCAACGAGTCGGCAACCAAGCTGCAGTGGCTCCTCGACCAGCTTCCGGACCGCGCCCGTGCGCGCGATCTCTGCTTCGGGACGGTCGACACATGGGTCGCGTGGACGTTGTCCGAAGGCGCGGTGCACGTCACCGACGCGACGAACGCAGCGATCACCGGGATGCAGGTGATCGACGACCCCTCGTCCTGGGACGCGCGCACCCTGGCCCTGCTCGACATCCCGCCCGAGATGCTGCCGCCGATCGTGGACTCGTGCAGCGTCGTCGGCGAAGCGCGCGCCCTGCCCGGCGCGCCGCCGATCGCGGCGTTGCTCGGCGACCAGCAGGCGTCGCTGGTCGGGCAGGGCTGCGTCCGGCCGGGCGACGCCAAGATCACCTTCGGCACCGGCGGCATGCTCGACCTCGTGCTGGGGCCCGACGCACCCACGGCGGGCCGCCGCGGAAAGGCGGGCACGTTCCCGATCGTGGCGTGGCGTCACCGAGGCCGGATCACGTGGGGCGTCGAAGCGGTCATGCTCGCGGCGGGCACCAACGTGCAATGGCTGCGGGACGACCTCGGCCTGATCGCGAGCTCCACCGAATCACACGACGTCGCGGCGCAGTGTGAAGACACGGGCGGCGTCGTGTACGTGCCCGCGCCGCTCGGGATCGGGACCCCGTTGTGGGACTACGGCGCGCGCGGCGCGTTGTTCGGCCTGACGCGCGGCTCGGGCCGCGCCGAGATCGTGCGCGCGGTGCTCGAAGGCGTCGCCCACCGTGGAGCCGACCTCGTCGACGCGGCCGAGTCCGACAGCGGCGTCGCCATCCCCATAGTGCGCGTCGACGGCGGGATGACCGACAACCCCACGTTCGTCCAAGCCCTCGCGAACGCGACGCAGCGTCCGGTCGAGATCTCTCCCGTACGCGAGGCCACGGCGCGCGGTGCCGCCCTCATGGCCGGCCTCGCGCTCGGGCATCACGACGACGTGGACGATCTCGCGTCGACGTGGTCGCCGCGGGCGCGGGTGGAACCGTCACGGGTATTGGATCGTGACCGCTGGCGCGACGCGCTGCGCCGCGCCCAAGGTTGGATCCCCGAGCTCTCAGGAATCGATCTCTGACGCCACCCTTGCCGTGCGCTCATCGGCGAGCGCGCGCGCGGCGAGCGTGCCGACGACCGCCGCACCACCGCCCACGAGGGCGACCAACCGCGCGGGCCGGAAGGTCGCGCGCTCCGATCGCGACGAGGCCGTCGACTGCGTCGGCAACCGCGCCCATGCCGACCCACTCGGCGTCCATCGTGTGCTCCTTGACGGTGGTGATCGCACCCACGCCGAGCACGAGGTCGCGGATGCCGACGAGGCGTATCAGCGCCTTCGCCACGGGCCGGCTCCCCTGCTTGCCGAACAGCAGACGCCCGACCAGTCCCGGCACCGCAAGCATGATCAGGCCGTTGACGGCACGCCCGCCGCGAGCAGCAACGCGTTCTGACGATGATCCAGGTCCATCACATGGCTCCCTCGCTGCGCCATCCCTGGCTCCGCTGCGTCCGCACAAATCCTCGGCACCCTATAGCGAGGTCCATCGGAGGCCGTCGGCGGTGCGGACGAGCGCGCGTTCGCCCACGCCGGGAATGATCACCCGCGCTTGTACGTCGCCGGCAAGAGGCGGTGGCAGCTTGCCGTCCTCGTAGAACGACCCGCGGGCGTCGATCGTCCAGCGCTCCCGGCCGACGAGCACGTCACCATGTATGAGGTCCGGCGCTTCCCATTCGAGGTCGAGGCCGACCGGCATGCGCTCGCCGATCTCGCCGCCCGGGCGCAGCGCATCCTCTGCCGTGTCGAGCCGCACACCGAATGCCTCGAGCCCGAACGTCCAGTGCTCACCGGGCGTCTCGCACCACAGCTCCGCCCACAGCCCGTCGGCTCGTATCTCGAGGGACGCCCGACCGGGCCGGGGCAGCGGGACCTCGTGATCGCGCACGACCACGATTCCATCGATGCCGGGAACGCCGACCAGGTACGTCCAGTACCACGCAATCTTCTCGGCCTCGCGCAGCTCGAGCCGGACGAAGCCCGCGAACCCGTCGTCACGCGCGAAGTCGAGATGCCATGCGGTCACGGCAACAGCGCGTAGTACGTCTCGGGAGTGTCGACCGGTGCATCGGGTGGCGGTGTCACCGTGCCGTCGATCAACGAGAGGAAGGGATACACGTCCAGGCTTGCCAGCGGCGTGGTCCAGTCGAGCGCGACGCCCGCGTGCTCGGCGAACGGACGCAGGAACGTGAAGTACACGTACGCGCCGGCATCGATCTTCTCGGCCCGCGGCATGCCGGCGATCATCCGGTAGAGCTGCTTCTGCGCGGCCTTGGCTGCGATCCCGAGCGCGTCGCGCCCTGCGCTGCCGATCGGCGTCAGCGCGCCCGCCGCGACGTCGAAGAATGCGCACGACTCGACGTGCGCCCAGTAGTCCTCGGGCTTCGTGACCGACGTCCCGAAGTCGGTGACGCGCAGCTCGACGTCGCGCAGCACGAACGCGCCGAGCACCTCGGTGAACGGCAAGGCGGCACCGACGTCGGCGCTCCACGGAAAATGGGAGACACCGAGCCCGTTGTACCTGCGCAGCAGCAGCGCCCGACCGTCGGCGAGCGCGTACGGACCCGTGTCCTGGTATCCCGACCGCGTGTCGAACCACAGGAGGAACAGGTACGACGTGAGCAGCGCGTTCAACCGGCTGATGCTCCCGTCCGCCGCAATCGGTTCGCATGCCGCCACGACGTCGTCGACGTACGCGCGGTAAGGAGTCGCGGATCCCTCCGCGTCCGCCGCTTGATGGCTGCCGTCACCGAAGCGGTACGCGCCCGACGTCCGCTCCCAGAAGTCGACGACGGTGCCGATCCGGCGCGCATCGTCGTCCGGATCGACCATGCCGGCGGCCGTCAGGATCTTGCGGCCGAGCAGCACGAAGTTCGGCACCGCCCACAGGTGCACCGGATCGACCTGCGTGGTGACGTCGTGCCCGGCGCGACCGAGCTCTTCGGGCGTCATCGCGTCGGTGATCTCGGCGATCATCTCCGGATACCGGCGATAGCACTCGACGCACACGACGAGGATGTACACGCTCACCGGGATCAGCACGGACTCGAGCGCCGTGCGCTCCATCGTGAGGGCGTACGAGATCTCGCCGTGATAGCGGATCCACCGGTTGATGTCGTCGCGGTCCATCACTGTGCTCGCCTTATCGCCGGATGATCCCGGGAACGGCGGAGCAGTCGACCTCGACCTCGTCGTCATCGTGTGGCTCCGCCGTCAGGACAGCCGCCATCACGCACGGCACCTGGTACTCGCGACTGACGATGCCGATGTGCGACTGCGGCGTTCCCGACAAGCACACGACTGCGGTGAGCTCGTCGAAGATCGGCGCGAGGAAGGTCGCGCCCGCATCGGCAACGCAGGCAATGACACCCTCGGCAGACGTGTCCATGAGCCCGAGCACATCGTCGGGCGACGACAGGCGCCGCCACGCACCCCGCACCGGCGCCGCCTCGAACACCCGCGTCCCCGACCCGATCTCCTGCACAGGCGATGGAATGTAGCCGTGTGGCCGCCGTTACGATCCCGTGCGTGCTCGCGCTGGACAACGAGGCCTGGTTGGTCCTGCACGAAGTGCGCCTCCGGGGCGTGGCCGACCTCGACGACACCGAGCTCGTACGCCGCCTCCTCGAGGCCGGTCTGGTGGCGCGCGCCGCACGCGGCGTGCGCGTGACTCCCGAAGGCCGCGATGCGCACACGACATGGGCTCGACTTGCTCCGGGCAGCGAAGAGGAGGCGGCGGTGCAACGCGCGTACACGCGATTCCTGCCGCTCAATCGTGAGCTGTTGCGCGTCTGCAGCGACTGGCAGGTTCGACCGGGAGGTGTCCCGAACGACCATCGCGACCTGCGCTACGACTGGTCGGTCGTCGACCGGCTGCGCGCGATCGACGAGCGGGCCGCGCCGCCGATCAACCGGGTCGGGCGCGTGCACGTGCGATTCGAGTCGTATCGCCGTCGCTTACGCGCCGCGCTGACGCTCGTCGACGACGGCGAATTCGAGTGGATCACCTCACCCCGCTGCGACTCGTACCACACCGTTTGGATGCAGCTGCACGAGGATCTCCTGCTCGCGCTCGGCGCGGACCGATCCTCCGAGGACGACACGGCGCCGTGAAGTTGCTCGCGCTGTTCGCCGCGCTCGTCCTCGCGCTCACCGGATGTACGCACGACGTGCCGTCCACGACCCTGCACCTCGACGACCCGGGGCGATGCACGCCCGTCGACGTCGCGGCCGCGCCCGAGACCGCGGGCCTGCTCGAGGAGCTGGCGCACTCGTTCAACGGCTCGAAAGCCGCCCGCCTGCGATCCCGGCCGGCAACGTGCGCCTTCGTGCGCGTGCAGCCCGTGGAGTCCTCTGCGGCCGTCGGGTACTTCCTCGACGGTTGGCCCGACCCCGATCTGGTCGGCCCCCCACCGGCGCTCTGGGCGCCGGCTTCGAGCGCCTGGCTCGCGCTCGCCAACGCCCGGCTCCGAAGCGACGGTCGCCCTCCGCTCGCCGCCGGGGGGACGTCACTCGGTCGCACCGGCCTGGCCGTCGCGATGCCCGCCCCGATGGCGAAGGCGTTGGGATGGCCCGAGCGCCGGATCGGCTGGCGCGATCTCGCCCGGCTCGCCGAGGACCCCCGCGGGTGGGGTGCGTACGGGCATCCGGAATGGGGGGCGTTCCGGCTGGGCAAGGCCAACCCCACGCACGCGACCGACGCGCTGCTCTCCACGATTGCGACGTCGCACCTCGGCGATGCACCCACTGCACCACGCGCTCGAGGCGTCGGTCGTGTACTACGGCGATTCCTCGTGGCGATTCCTCGACAACTGGTTCCGGCTGGACCAGAAGCACTTGCCGCTGTCCTACGTCTCCGCGGTCGTGACCGACGAGCGGGCCGTCACCGCGTACAACCAGGGAAGCCCGAACGGGTTGATCCCCGATGACAAGCACCTGAAGCGCCCGCACACGCCGCTCGCGGCGGTCGTTCCGTTCGACGGCACCATCGACAGCGACAACCCGCTCGTCGTCCCCGACGCCTCCTGGGTGCGCCCGGAGGCCCGCGCCGGCGCCGCCGCATTCGTCGCGTACACGCGTACTGCGGCGGCGCAGAGGAAGATCGTCGCCGCCGGGTTGCACCGAGGCGACGCGATCGATGCCGCGTCGCCCGAGCTGAATACGACGGCAACCGCGCTCGATCGTTGGGAGCGGATCCGCAAGAGGTCGCGCGTGCTCTTGCTGTTCGACGTCTCCGACTCGATGGGCGACAGGAGTGATCCGAAGAACCCGGACAGCCCGACCAAAATGGCGCTCGCGAAGCGAGCCCTGCTGGCCGCCCTCTCGGAGCTCGGACCCGACGACGAAGTCGGCTTGCGCATCTTCACGACCGACATCCGGAACAGCGCGAGCCCGTACTGGGCGGATGTCGTGCCCATCGGCCGCTTCGACCGGCAGCGACTCGCGCTGATGCGCGCCGTCGACACGCTCGCGCCGCGTCAGGGCTCACCCTTGTATGCGGCAACCCGCGACGCATACGACACAATCGCCGGCACGTACGACGGGAAGAGGATCAACGCGGTCGTGATGCTCAGCGACGGCTACAACGAGGTCGAGCGCGACAACAATCGACGAGCCCTGCTCGCGCATCTGCACGAGCCCACGAGGATCTTCACGATCTCGTACTCGCCGGATGCCGACCTCGCGACGCTGCGCCGGATCGCGCAGGCCACCAACGCACAGTGCTACGACGCGACGGATCCGAAGACGATCAACGACGAGCTCCGCGCCGCACTCGCGAACGTCTAGTCCGTGTTCTCGACGCGCTCGCGGTAGACGTCGGGTTCGACGAAGATCAACGTCGCGCGCGGCTCCACGGCGCGGATCGCGACTTCGAGCCCGTCGATGCCGGCTGCCAGCTCGTCCATCGAGAGGTCGTGATCGAATTCGGCCTTCGAGCGCGACGATGATCTCGTCCGGTCCGAGGTGCTCGGTGCGGAGGTGGATGCACCGGCGCACGAGCGGAAAGCTCTGGACGGCTTCTTCGATACGGGCCACGTCCTCGGGACGCGCCGACTCGCCGACGAGGAGGCTGCCCATCTCGATCACGAGGAGGATCGCGACGAGGACGAGCACGATGCCGATCGCGAGGCTGCCGAGCCCGTCCCAGCGCGCGTCGTCGGTGATCCCGGCCAGCACGACGCCGACGAAGGCGATCGCCAATCCCACGAGCGCGGCGGTGTCCTCGAGCAGCACCACCGGCAGATCGGGGCTCTTGGTGCCCCGGATGAAACGAAACCAGCCCTCGTGCTCGGGCCGCACGTGGTTCGCCTCGTGCACCGCGGTCCGCAGCGAGAACGACTCGAGCACCATTGCACCGAGCAGCACCGCGACCGCCCAGCCCAGCGCCTCGACCGAGTGGGGTTCCCGGAGCTTCTCGATGCCTTCGAAGATGGAGAAGATGCCGCCGAGCGTGAAGAGCACGAACGCGACGATGAACGCGTAGAAGTACTGAACGGGCCCGTAGCCGAACGGGTGTCGCTCGTCGGCGGGCCGGTCCGAGCGCCGGCGTCCCAGCAACAGCAGGCCCTGGTTGCCGGTGTCCGCGAGCGAGTGGATCGACTCGGAGAGCATCGACGACGACCCGGTGAAGACGAACGCGACGAACTTCATCACCGCAATGCCGATGTTCGCGAAGAACGCGGCGATGATCGCGCGCTTGGAGTCGCCGTGCTCCGCCATTACTCGATGATGCCGCCGCGGGTCATCGACTCGACGTCGAGCGCGCGGTCGAGCTCCTCGTCGGTCATGAGCTTGCGGGCGCGCACGATCTCACGGATCGATTTGCCGGTGCGGCTCGACTCCTTGATGATCTCGCCTGCCTTCTCGTAGCCGATGTGCGGATTGAGCGCGGCACCGATCGACGGCGACGCCTCGGCGTACCGCTTCAGCGTGTCGACGTTGGCCTCGATCCCGCCGACACACTTGTCGGCGAACACCCGGCACACTCGCGCGAGCAGCTCGATCGTCTCGAGGAGGTTGCGGGCGATCACGGGGACGAAGACGTTGAGCTCGAAGTTTCCCTGCGAACCCGCGAACGTCACGACGGCGTCGTTGCCGATCACCTGGGCACCGACCTGCGTGACCACCTCCGGGATGACCGGGTTCACCTTGCCGGGCATGATCGACGAACCGGGTTGGAGGTCGGGCAGACGGATCTCGGCGAGGCCGGTACGTGGTCCACTTCCCATCCAGCGCAGGTCGTTGGCGATCTTGATGAGCGAGACCGCGAGCGTCTTGCACTGACCGCTGACCTCGACCAGCGCGTCGCGAGCGCCCTGCGCCGCGAAATGATCCTTCGCCTCGGTGAACGGCAGGTCGGTGCGCTCGGCGAGCCGCTTGATCACCTTCCGGGCGAAGCCCTTGGGCGCGTTGATGCCCGTGCCGACCGCGGTGCCGCCGAGCGGCAGTGCGCACACGCGAGGCAGCGCGTCCCGGAGCCGCGCGATGCCTTCCTCCACTTGCGTCGCGTAGCCACCGAACTCCTGACCGAGCGTCACCGGTGTCGCGTCCATCAAGTGTGTGCGTCCGCTCTTCACCAGGTGCGCGAACTCCCGCTGCTTCTTGCGCAACGTCCGCGCGAGGTGCTGCGCGGCCGGGATGAGATCGCGCACGATCTCCTCCGCGGCCGCGACGTGCACCGCCGACGGGAAGACGTCGTTCGACGACTGCGACATGTTGACGTCGTCGTTCGGATGCACGGCGACGCCGAGGCGGTCGGCCGCGAGGTGCGCGATGACCTCGTTGGCGTTCATGTTCGACGACGTGCCGGAGCCGGTCTGGAACACGTCGATCGGGAACTGGTCGTCGTGGAGCCCGGCGGCGACCTCTTCGGCCGCCTCGGCGATTGCCGGCGCGACCTTGTTGACGCGGGCGGCTTCGGCCTTGATGAGTGCGAGCGCCCGCACCAGCGCCGGCGGGAGGGGCAGGCCCGAGATCGGGAAGTTCTCGACGGCCCGCTGGGTCTGCGCGCCCCAGTGCGCGTCCGCCGGGACCCGCACCTCGCCCATCGAATCGTGCTCGACGCGATCCTCGGCCACGGACTGACGGTACTTTCTTGGCATGGCCGGGTTCGCATATCAGGAGCTTCTGCCCGTCGGAGCGGACGAGACCCCGTACCGCCTGCTCACCGCGGACTACGTCTCGACGTTCTCGTCCGCGGGCCGGACGTTCCTCGAGATCGATCCCGCCGCCCTGACGTTGCTCACCGGCCAGGCGATGTTCGACATCTCCCACCTCCTGCGGCCCGGACACCTCGCGCAGCTCCGGGCGATCCTCGACGACCCCGACGCATCGGCGAACGACCGCTTCGTCGCCCTCGAGCTGTTGAAGAACGCGTGCATCGCGGCCGGCGGCGTGCTGCCGTCGTGCCAGGACACCGGCACGGCGATCGTGAAGGGCAGGAAGGGCGAGCTCGTGCTCACCGGGGGCGGCGACCGCGAGGCGATCGCACTCGGGATCTTCCGCACGTTCAGCGAGGACAACCTGCGGTATTCGCAGATGGCGCCGCTCACGATGTACGAGGAGAAGAACACCGGCACGAACCTGCCGGCCGAGATCGAGATCGACGCGGTGGACGGCGACGCCTACAAGCTGTTGTTCATGGCGAAGGGCGGCGGCTCCGCCAACAAGAGCCTGCTGTTCCAGGAGACCAAGGCGCTGCTCAATCCGTCGTCGCTGATGGCGTGGCTCGACGAGAGGCTCCGCACGCTCGGCACGGCCGCGTGCCCGCCGTACCACCTCGCGCTCGTGATCGGCGGCACGTCCGCGGAGATGACGCTGAAGACCGCCAAGCTCGCGTCGGCGCACTCGCTCGACACCTTGCCGACGTCCGGCAACGAGCTGGGCCAGGGATTCCGCGACCTCGAGCTCGAGGCGCAGGTGCTGGCGCTCACGCAGCAGTTCGGTATCGGCGCCCAGTTCGGCGGCAAGTACTTCTGCCACGACGTCCGCGTGATCCGGTTGCCGCGCCACGGCGCGTCATGCCCGGTCGCGCTGGCGGTCTCGTGCTCCGCGGATCGCCAGGCGTTGGGAAAGATCACCGCCGACGGCGTGTTCCTCGAGCAGCTCGAAACCGATCCCGCCAAGTACCTGCCCGACGTCACCGACGACGACCTCGAGAACGAGCCCGCGGTCTCGATAGACCTCGAGCGGCCGATGTCGGAGATCCGCGCCACGCTGTCGCGGTATCCGGTGAAGACGCGGGTCATGCTGACCGGCCCGATGGTCGTCGCCCGCGACATCGCGCACGCCAAGATCAAGGAGCGGCTCGACCGCGGTGAAGGCTTGCCGTCGTACCTCGCGGACTATTGCGTGTACTACGCCGGGCCCGCGAAGACTCCTGCCGGCTACACGTCGGGATCGTTCGGGCCGACGACCGCCGGGCGCATGGACTCCTACGTCGACGTGTTCCAGCGCAACGGCGGCTCCTACGTGATGCTCGCGAAGGGCAACCGGTCACGCGCGGTCACAGATGCGTGCAAGGAGCACGGCGGGTTCTACCTGGGCTCGATCGGCGGGCCCGCCGCGCGCCTCGGACAGGACTGCATCACCAGTGTCGAGGTGCTCGAGTACCCGGAGCTCGGCATGGAAGCGGTGTGGAAGATCGAAGTGCGCGACTTCCCCGCGTTCATCGTCGTCGACGACAAGGGCAACGACTTCTTCAGCGAGGTGTCGTCACCCCTTCGCGCGCCAACAACTCGCGCTTGAGCGCGATCGCGCCGCGGCCGCCGCCGTATCCACCGATCCTGTTGCCGGCCGCGATCACGCGGTGGCACGGGATGACGAAGGGGATCGGGTTGTGCCGCATCGCGCTGCCCACCGCCCGGGCGGCCCGGGGCCGGCCCGCGAGTGCGGCCAGCTCGCCGTAGGAGACCGTCTCGCCCCACGGGACCTCGCTGACGAGCGTCTCGAGCACCGTGCGCCGGAAACCGTCGACACCTCGCAGGTCGAGCGCCAGGTCGAATGCGCGGCGCCGGGCCGCGAACCATTCGTCGAGCTGGCGCGCGACGTGACGGTCGGGCGGACCGAGCTCCACATCCGGTTGATCGTCGCCGGGCAGGCTGACCTCGTGCAGCCCGAGGTCGGTGACGACGACCGTCACGTCGCCGTACGGGCTCGCCTGCGACCAGCTCCGCATGTCAGATCAGACCGAGCTCGGCGACCGCGTCCCGCTCCTCGCCGAGCTCGGCGACCGACGCGTCGATCCGCGCCGCGAGAACTCGTCGATCTCCAACCCCTGGACGATCGACCATGCACCGTTCTTCGTCGTGCACGGGAAGCCGGAGATGAGGCCCTCCGGGACGCCGTAGGAGCCGTCGGAGCAGACCGCCATGCTCGACCCAGTCGCCTGCCGGCGAGCCGAGGGCCCAGTCGTGCGCGTGATCGATCGCGGCGTTCGCTGCCGACGCCGCCGACGACGCGCCACGCGCCTCGATGATCGCCGCGCCGCGCTGTTGCACGGTCGGGATGAACGTCTTTTCGATCCACTCCGGGCCGACGAGGTCGGCGGCGACCTTGCCGTCGACTGCGCGTGGAACAGGTCGGGGTATTGCGTCGCGGAGTGGTTGCCCCAGATCGTCATGTGGGTGACCGCCGTGACGGGGACATCGCACTTCTGCGCGACCTGAGCGATCGCTCGATTGTGATCGAGGCGCGTCATCGCGGTGAAGCGCTCGCGCGGGATCTTGCCCGCGTTGTTCATCGTGATGAGGCAATTGGTGTTGGCCGGATTGCCGACGACGAGGACCCGCACGTCGTCGGCGGCACCCTTGGCGAGCGCCTTGCCCTGCACGGTGAAGATGGCGCCGTTGGCTTCGAGCAGGTCCTTGCGCTCCATTCCCTTCGCACGGGGGCGGGCACCGACGAGAAGCGCATAGTTGACGCCGTCGAACGCGGCGTCGGCGTCGTCGCTCGTGTCGACACCGGCAAGCAGCGGGAACGCGCAGTCCTCGAGCTCCATCACGACGCCTTGCAGCGCCCCGAGCGCCGGCGTGATCTCGAGCAACGACAGCACCACCGGCTGGTCCTTGCCGAGCAGATCACCGTTCGCGATCCGGAAGACGAGGCTGTAACCGATCTGACCGGCCGCGCCGGTCACTACGACACGCAAGGGGTTCTTCACGAGCCCGAAGTTAGCCTTCGGCCGCGACCTCGTCGGAGGTCATGGCCAGCAGGATCGCGCGGGCCTCGGTCAGCTCGGCGATGCGCGCCGCCGCACCCGTTGCCACGCCGCCGCTGTCGGGATGCGCGTCGCGCAGCATCCGGCGGAACCGGCGGTTGACGTCGTCGCGTTCGACCTGCATCCCGGCGCGGAGCCCCAGGACCTCCATCGCCCACCGCTCGTCGGGGGCGATGCCGGTCCAGTGCTCTTCGTCGGGCGGACCACCGCGCGTCCACGTGTCGGCGGAGGCGAGCGGTGGACGGAGCCCGTTCCAGCTCGCCTCGGCGACGTACCGGACGGCGACCTCGGGCGACAGCCCCGGCCATCTTCCGTTGACGACCCGCCGGATCGCGTCGAGCGCGATCGCGCGCCCGCCGGTCGGCAGCGCCGCGGCTCCCAGCACCGCGCCGAGCACCTGTGGGATCGGCGCGCCGTGCACGTCGAGCTCGAAGACGATCCGGCCTTCCTCGCCGAGCACGCGGTGGCGCGATCGGTCGAGCCCGTGCACGTCGTTCTGCAGGCGGTGTCGCAGCGCGATGCGCGGGATCATCAAGCCTCGGCGCGCGTCGTCGAGCAGCCTCGGAATGAGCTCGCGCTGTTCCTCGTCGATCGCGAGCAGGTTCGTTGCCACGACCGCCGACAGCAACGCCGCGCCGTGCGCGGAACCTGAAGTCGGGAGGTACGCCCCCTCGAGCGCGACGCGCCGCGTCGGCATGTGCCGGCGTGTATGGCGGACGGTCAGCTCGGCAAGTAGCACGGGAGGTTCCTCTGCACAGATCTTGGGCCTCTCGGGTCGCTGTCGACGAAATCAGCGAGCCGCGGCCACGATCAACAGCACGATCAGGTACACGGCGAACATCATCGCGGCGAGCAACCACAGGCCATGACGTCCGAGCACCCGGCTGCCGCGTGCGCCCGGGCGGGTCAGCCCGCACGACGGGCAACGCGCCGTGTCGGGCGCGACGACGGTGCCACAGACCGCGCAGGTGGGAGTTGCCTGGGGCGCAGCAGTCATCGCGAGGCCCTTCGCTCAGCCGCTTCGACGGTTTGCCGCAGCAGCATCGCGCGAGTCGTGGGCCCGACGCCGCCCAAGCGGGGCGTGATCCAACCCGCGACCTCGGCGCACGCTTCGTCGACGTCCGGAATGACCCTGCGGCCCTCCATCGTCACGCCGGCCCCGACGACGGCGGCACCCGGCCGCACCATGTCGGGCGTCACCAGCTGCGGACGCCCGGCCGCGGCCACGATGATGTCGGCCTCCTTGGTGTACTGGGGGAGGAACCGGCTGCCGGTGTGGCACACGGTGACGGTGGCGTTGGCGTGGGGCTCCTTCAACGAGAGCAGGTTGGCCAGCGGCCGGCCGATCGTGAGCCCGCGGCCGATGATCACCACGTGCTGGCCCTCGATCGGCACCTTGTGCCGCACGAGCAGCGCCTGGATACCGAGCGGCGTGCACGGGCGCGGCGCGCCCTTGACGCCGATGACCAGCTTGCCGAGGTTCACCGGATGGAGCCCGTCGGCGTCCTTCGTGGGATCGACCGCGAGGAGCGCCGTCTCCTCGTCGAGGTGCGCGGGCAGCGGCACCTGCACGAGGTACGCGTCGACGGCGGGATCGTCGTTGTAGTCCTGGATGACGCGCGAGGAGCTCGTCCTGCGTCGTGGTCGCCGGCAGCTCGGTGTGCAGGGACTGGATCCCGATCTCGGCGGAGTCCTCGCGCTTGAGTCGCACGTACGCATGGCTGGGCGGGTCGTCGCCGACGAGCACGGTGCCGAGCCCCGGCGTGACGCTGTGCTCGGCGAGCCGCTTGATGCGCACCCGCAGGTCGTCCTTGACGGCGTCGAGGAGCGCCTTCCCGTCGAGCAGTGTGGCAGTCATCAGTGCAGGAAGTGACGTTCGCCGGTGAACACCATTGCGAGGGCCAGCTCGTCGGCTCGCTCGACGATCTTCTCGTCGCGCATTCCGCCTCCCGGCTGGATCACCGCGGCGACGCCGGCTGCCGCCGCCGCCTCGATGCCATCCTCGAAGGGATAGAACGCATCGCTCGCGGCACGCGCCGCCGCGGGCGCGGCCGTTCGCCTTCCGGGCCGCGATCTCGCCGGACTCGACGCGCTTCTGCTGCCCGGCCCCGATGCCGACGGCCTGGCCGTCCTTGACCAGCACGATCGCGTTCGACTTCACATGCCCGCAGAGACGCCACGCGAGCTCGAGGTCGCGCCACTGCTCGGGGGTGGGTGCCACCTTGGTGACGACGCGCCAGTCGTTGCGGGACGCCGCGAAGTGATGGGCGTCCTGCACGAGGAAGCCGCCCGAGATCTGTCTGATGTCGCGACGCTCTGCCGCGGGCGGGGGCGCCTCGAGGATGCGCGTGTTCCTGCGCTTCTTCTGCAACGCCTCGATGCTGCCCGGCTCGTACCCCGGCGCGATGACGAGGTCAGCCTGCGGACCGGCGACCATGCGCTCGACGGTTGCGTGGTCGACGGGACGGTTCAGGGCCACGATCCCGCCGAACGCGGACTGCTCGTCACATTCGAGCGCGCGCTGGTAGGCATCTGCGAGCGCTGCATCGACGGCAACGCCGCACGGGTTCGCGTGCTTGATGATTGCGCACACCGGGCCGTCGCCCAGGTCGTGCACGATCCTCCATGCAGCATCGGCGTCGTAGTAGTTCAGGTACGACAGCTCGACCCCGCCGTGCTGCACGACGTCGTCCCACCAGCTGCGCGTGCCGTCGTTGCGGTAACGCGCCGCGCGCTGATGCGGGTTCTCGCCGTACCGCAGCGTCTCGTCGGTGCGCGTCAGTGCGAGCGTGAGGTGTTGCGGCAGCAGCTCGTCGCTCTGGAGCCACTGCACGATCGCGGCGTCGTAGGCGGCGGTACGTGCGAACGCCTCGAGCGCGAAAGCTTGCCGTGTGTCCGGTCCCACCGTGCCGTCGTTCGCGTGGAGCTCGACGAGCAGCGGCTTGTACTGCGACGGCTCGGAAACGATGGTCACCCATTCGTGGTTCTTGGCCGCAGCGCGTGTCATCGCCGGACCGCCGATGTCGATGGTCTCGATCTCGGGTCGCTGCTCGAACGGGTACAGGTTCGAGACGACGAGCTCGAACGGGCGGATGCCGTAGAGGTCGAGATCGTGGCGGTGGGTCTCGTTGCCGAGATCGGCGAGCAGGCCGCCGTGGATCTTCGGGTGGAGCGTCTTGACCCTGCCGTCGAGCATCTCCGGCGAGTCGGTGACCGCTTCGACTCTCGTCACCGGGATGCCCGCGGCTTCGAGCGCGCTCGAGGTGTTGCCCGACGAGACGAGCTCGACGCCGAGGTCGTGCAGGCCGCGGGCAAAGTCGACGAGTCCAGTCTTGTCGTAGACCGACAACAGCGCTCGTTTGATCTTCGTCCTCATTCGCCGGCGAGCCTTTCGATGACCTCGGGGTACAAACGTCGCTCCACTTCCTTGATGCGCTCGTGCAGCGTTGCTTCGTCGTCGCCCTCGAGGACGGGGACGGCCTCTTGGGCGAGGATGGGGCCGGCATCGACTTCCTCGGTCACGAGGTGCACGGTCGTCCCGGTCACCTTCACGCCGAAGTCGAGCGCTTCCCTCACTGCATGCCAGCCCTTGAACGCAGGCAGCAGCGCCGGATGGGTATTGACGGCGCGGCCGCTGAACACGTCGATGAACGGCTTCGAGAGGATCGTACCGAAGCCGGCGATCGCAACCAGATCCACATCGTGACGCTGGAGCGCGTCGACGACGTCGTGCGTGTAGGCGACGCGGTCGAAGCTCGGGGTGAAGTCATGCCGCTCGACGAGCTCGTCGGGAATGTGCGCGCGGCGAGCGATGTCGAGCGCACCGCACGGCCGGTCGGCCACGACCACGACGACCGGCAGGTCGCGTTCGAGCATCGCCTCGAGGATGGTCCCGCTGCCGGACGCGAGCACTCCGACGCGCATCCGGCCACCCTAGCCCTCGCTTTCGAGCGCTTCCCAAGGTGGGAAATCCCCAGAATTGCACCCCTGAGGTGTTTCACTTCAGTGGACACCCACGGGGAGAGGTGCAATGGCCGACCGGCAGCAACCCACGCCCGGAGAGATCGTGATCATGGCGGCGGGCGCGGTCATGCTCGTGTTCTCGTTCTTCAACTTTGCGAGCGACACGAGCGCATGGGGGTCGGGCATCTTTCCCGTTGCGACGCTTCTCGCGCTCTACGGGCTGATCATGGCGGCACAGATCGCGTTGACGCGGTTCGGCGGCGCGAACCTGCCGAGCCGCATCCTGGGCTTCACCTGGGAGCAGGTCCATCTCGCGCTCGGGATCATGGCCGGGTTGATGGCGCTCGGCTTCCTGCTCACCGACATCACCGACAAGCAGATCGGCCTGTGGTTCGAGGTGCTCGGCGGGCTCGCACTGGCAGTCGGAGCAGTGATGCTCCAGCGCGAGCGGCACACCGGCGCGATCGGCTGAGGAGACCTCCCTTATGGACAAGCCCAAGCTCACGCCCGCCGGCATCGCCATCCTCGCCGGCGGCGCCATCATGCTGATCGGCTCGTTCCTGCCGTTCTACGAATTCAGCTTCCTGGGCACGTCGAGGTCGTGGAGCGCGTGGAGCTCGTCGACGAACCTCTTCCTGTTCCCGTTGACGACACTGATCGTGGTCTTCGGCGTGCTGATGGCCCTGCAGGTCGCTTTGACGACGTTCGCGCCCGGCACCAACCTGCCTGCCCGCGTGCTCGGCTTCACGTGGGACCAGATCCACCTCGTGCTCGGGCTCCAGGCGGCGATCATGATGTTCGCGTACCTCATTCGCGACAAGGGCGGCCTCGACTGGGGCGCGGGCTTCTGGCTGATGCTCCTGGCGGCGGTCGCTTTGCTGGTCGGCGCGATCCTGCGTACCCGGGAGCCGTCCGGCGCATCTCCGTTCTCGTAACGCGCCACTCCGAGCCCGGGTGATCCGCTCGTCGTAGCGGCGGCGCCGCGCCCAGTGACCCCCCGGTCGGCTCGGGATATCGCCGCACCGGCACACCCCTCCCGCCAACCCGTTGCGAAGATTCGTCGGAAGATTCGTCGCAACGGTTTTGCGGGAGGGTGCACGCACGTGTGCGGGCGTGGGGCGCGGCCGCGGCGTCCGGAGGCGCAGGCACCGCGGCGGCTCCTGCGGCGCGCCAGGCCCCGGCGGCTCCACGCTCGGTCGCCCGAGCGTCGATGTCACACCCACTGCCTACGCTCGGTCACGATCGCTTCCCCGATCTCGAACAAGAGCGCACGAGAAGGGGAAGCACCGTGTCCGCACGCCGTTTTCCGATCCGCTATCGCCGTCTGCCGTTCGGTCCTGAGGAGCGCGCCCGGTTCAACGAGGAGCGCGACGTGCTGCTCGACCGCGCCAAGCGGATCGACCACGCGCAACGTGCACTCGCGGCGCAAATGGCCGAGGTGAGGCACGAGCTCGCCATGATGCGCGTCGTGATGTGGCCGAGGGTCGAGCCGAAGGACATCGTCTACGGCTTCCGGTTCACACGCGTGCACGGCCCGCCGCCGATCCCGCCGATCGCGCCGAACGCGTTTCCGGCGCAAGGCAAGTACGTCCGGTACGCCGCGCTCGCCGTCCTCGTCGAGCACCGGCGACCGATGAAGCTCGTCGAGATCCACCGGGCGCTACACCTCGGTGGCTACGCGATCGTCTCCCGGCAGCCGGTGAAGCGTCTTGCCGACGCGCTCGGGTACGAGACCCGCATCGGGCGGGCCCGCCGTGTCGACCGCGGCGTCTACGCCGTCGGCCTCCTCAATCCGGCCGAGCGGCGCCGCATCGACAAGACGGCCTCACAGGCCCGCGACCACCTCGGCCATGAGTCCCCCGATTTCGGGGGCGTTGGAGGCGACGCGAGCGCCCGCGGCTTCCAGCGCTTCGATCTTGGCGGCGGCGGTGCCCTTGGAGCCGGAGATGATCGCGCCCGCGTGCCCCATCTTCTTGCCGGGTGGCGCGGTGACGCCGGCGATGTACGCAACCACCGGCTTCGACATCTTCGTGCGGATGAACTCCGCCGCTTCCTCCTCGGCCGAACCACCGATCTCGCCGATCATGATGACCGCACGCGTGTCCGGGTCATTCTCGAACCCCGACAGGCAGTCGATGAACGACGTCCCGGGCACCGGGTCGCCGCCGATGCCGACGCACGTGGTCTGGCCGATGCCCTGCTGGGTCATCTCGTGCAGGGCTTGATACGTCAGCGTGCCCGACCGCGACACGATGCCCACGGGCCCGCCCTCCAACGCGATCTCGCCGGGCGTGATCCCGATGTTGCACTTGCCGGGCGAGATGACGCCCGGACAGTTCGGGCCGAGCAGCCGGGTGTCGGGAAAGCGCGACTTCAACGCGTTGAAGAAGAACGCCTCGTCGTGGGAGGGCACGCCTTCGGTGATCACGACGATGAACTCGATGCCCGCTTCGGCGGCTTCGAGCACGGCGTCCTTGACTCCCGGCGCGGGGATGAAGATGCACGACGCGTTCGCGCCGGTCGCGTCCCGCGCGTCCGAGACCGACGCGAAGATCGGCACGCCGTCGACGTCGGTGCCGGCCTTCTTCGGGTTGGTGCCCGCGACCACCTGGGTGCCGTACGCCCGGTTGCGCATCCCGTGGAACCGCCCCTGCGATCCGGTCAGGCCCTGATAGACGACCTTGGTGTGCTCGTCGACGAAGATCGACATGAAAACGTGCTCCTGTTCCGGCTTACTTCGACGCGAGCTCGACGGCCTTACGCGCCGCATCGAGCATCGTGGGCTGGGAGATCAATCGATCGGATTCGTGCGGCTTGATGATCGCCCGTCCCTCGACGGCGTTCGTCCCGTCGAGACGGATGACGATCGGCGCCTTCACCTTCACCCGTTCGAGCGCGGTGATGATGCCGTTCGCGACCTCGTCGCAACGCGTGATACCGCCGAAGATGTTCACGAGGATCGCCCGCACGTTCTCATCGGTGTTGATGACCTCGATCGCGTTCGAGAGCACGGTTGCATCCGCGCCGCCGCCGACGTCGAGGAAGTTCGCGGCCGATCCGCCGACCTGGTTCACCACGTCGAGAGTGCTCATCACGAGCCCGGCGCCGTTGCCGATGATCCCGACCGTGCCGTCGAGCCCGATGTAGTTGAGGCCCTTCTCGCGCGCGAGGCGCTCTCGATCGTCGAGCTCCTGGGTCGCGGCATACTCGTCCCACTCCGGATGCCGGAACGCCGCGTTCTCGTCGAGCGACACCTTGGCGTCGAGCGCGTGGACGTGTCCGTCGGGTGTCAGGATCAACGGGTTGATCTCCACGAGATCGGCGTCGCCGTCGACGTAGGCGTCGAACAACTTCATCAGAATGTCTACCGCGCCGTCGGTGGCCGCGGGATTCAACCGTGCGGCCTCGACCCACTCCCGGCACCTCGCTTCGGGCAACCCGTCGACCGGATCAACCTGCAACCGCGCGATCGCGTCGGGCGCGGACTCCGCAACCTGTTCGATCTCCACACCCCCTTGCGCGGACAGCATCCCCAGATACTTCTTGGCCGCCCGATCCAAGGTGAACGACCCGTAGTACTCCTCGGCGATGTCGGAGGCATGTTCGATCCAGACCCGCTTCACGACATGGCCCTTGATGTCCATGCCGAGAATCGCCGACGCGTGCACCCGCGTCTCGTCGGTGTTCGACGCGAGCTTGATTCCACCGGCCTTGCCACGGCCGCCGACCTGTACCTGTGCCTTGACGACCACGGGATAGCCCACCCGGTCGGCCACGCGCACCGCGTCGTCGACGGTCGACGCCACCTCGCCCGCCGAAACCGGGATGCCGTAGCGCGCGAACAGCTGCTTGCCCTGGTACTCGAACAGATCCATGGGGGGAGAACCTACGCGGTCAGCTGCCGCTCGCGACGATCGAGCGCGTCTTCCACCCATGCGACGATGTCCGGCAACTGCGCACCGGGCGTGAACACGCCGGCGATCCCCGCCGCCTCCAGCGCGGGACGGTCGTCTTCGGGGATGATCCCGCCCGCGAACACGAGCACGTCGTCGAGTCCACGGGCGCGCAGCTCGGCCACGATCGCCGGGATCAGTGTCATGTGCGCGCCCGAGAGCACGGACAGACCGACCGCGTCGGCGTCCTCCTGGAGCGCGGCTTCGGCAACGAGCGCGGGCGTTTGGAACAGACCGGTGTACACGACTTCGAAGCCGCCGTCCCGCAACGCGCGAGCGATGACCTTGGCGCCGCGGTCGTGCCCGTCCAAGCCGGGCTTCGCAATGACGACGCGGTAGCGTCGCAGCATCGGCTCACCATAGCCAAGGTGACCATTGCCCTCGTCACGCTCCCGCAAGTCCGACATCAAGCTGCTGGTCGCGGCGACGGTCGCGGTGCTGATGGCCGGCTTCCTCATCGCGGGTGCCGCCCTCGTGGCGACGCGCGGCGGTGGCAACACCGTGTGTCCGCAACTCAACATCGGCGCGGTCGCCGACATCCGCCGCATACTCCTCAACGGTGGTCCGACCTTCCAGACCGGCGGCGCGGGATGCGGGTTCTGGTTGGCGCTCGACGACGGCGAGGTCGTGGCGTACAAGGTGACGCAGCCGTCGGGCAATGGCGATTGCACCCTGAAGCTCAAGCGCGACCATTGGGAGTGCGACGGCCGCGTCGTTGCGCCCGAGGATCTCGCGCAGTACCCCGTCGAGACGAAGACCATCGAGAAGGTCGACGCGGTGATCGTCGACCTTCGTCCGTCCGTACCGCCGACGACCTAGGCGTTGACGCGCGCCAGCGGCGCCCACGACAGCAGCAGCGTCTTCTCGCCGACGTCACGGAACTGGACCCGTGCCTCAGCCTTGTCACCGGTCCCGGTGATGTCGACGATCACACCTTCGCCGAACTTGTCGTGCCGGACGTCGTCGCCGACCTGGAGGCCGAGCTGCTCCGCGCCGCGCGCACCGACCGGCGTGCCCTCGCGCCGCAACGCCGCGGCGACGACCGCCTCCCGGTGCGCGCCCCGCCCACCGCCGCGCCGGCGACTGTCGTCGTCGGCCGGCGCGTCGACGAGCTCGGCCGGGATCTCGTCGAGGAACCGGCTCGGCGGGCGATAGTCGGTGGCGCCGAACATCATCCGGCTCCACGCGTGGCACAGGTACAAGCGCTCCTCGGCGCGCGTGAGCCCGACGTAGCAGAGGCGACGCTCCTCTTCGAGCTCGTCCGGGTCGCCGAGGCTGCGCACGTGCGGGAACACTCCGTCTTCCAGACCGATCAAGAAGACGACCGGGAACTCGAGACCCTTCGCCGAGTGCAACGTCATGAGCGTGACCGAGCTCTGTTCGGGATCGTTCTCGTCGAGATCGGTCACCAGCGAGATCGCCTCCAGGAACGCCTGGACGCGCGCGAGCCCTTCGGTGGCGCGCCCGTTTCCTCGCCGACGCCGATTCCGCCGATCGCGACGAGACCGCCGAGGTCACCCTGCTCGACCTGGTCATCGAACTCGCGCGCCGACCCGACGAGCTCCTGCAGGTTCTCGACGCGCCCGTGGGCTTCGACCGACCGCTCGGCCTCGAGCTCGGCGAGGTACCCGCTGCGCGTCAGCACCGCTTCCAGCGTCGCGCCGACGCCACCTGCAGCGGCCGCTTCGACTTCGGCAATCAAGTCGAGCAGCTCGCGCAACCCGCCCAATGCCTTGCCGTGGACGCCCGCGGCGGCCGCGTTCTCCGCCGCGGCCCGGAACGTCAATCCGGCGCCATTTGCGTACGCGTCGATCTTCGAGACCGAAGTGTCGCCGACGCCGCGCCTCGGCGTGTTGACGATGCGCTTCCACGACACTTCGTCGTCGGGGTTCACGAGCGCTCGGAGATACGCCAACGCGTCCTTGATCTCCCGGCGGTCGTAGAACTTCACCCCGCCGAACACGCGGTACGGCACGCCCGCGCGCACCAGTGCCTCCTCGAGCACGCGGCTCTGCGCGTTCGTCCGGTAGAACACCGCGACGTCGCCGTAGCGGAACTCGGCGCCGTCGACCAGCCGGTGGACCTCGCGGACAACGAACTGTGCCTCATCGTGCTCGTCGTCGCCTTGGAAGCGCGTGATCTGCTCGCCCTGACCCTTGTCGGTCCAGAGATGCTTCTTGCGCGTCGTGACGTTGTTGGCGATCACGGCGTTCGCGGCTTCGAGGATGCGCTGAGTCGAGCGGTAGTTCTGGTCGAGCACCACGACGGTCGCTTCGGGAAACGCCTCCTCGAAGCGCACCAGGTTGCGAAAGTCCGCTCCCCGAAATCGGTACACGCTCTGGGCGTCGTCGCCGACGATCATGATGCTGCGGTGCTCCTGCGTGAGCAGGCGCACGAGCTCCCATTGCGCGACGTTGGTGTCCTGGAACTCGTCGACGAGCACGTGACGGAAGCGCTGCTGGTAGCGCGCCAGCGCTTCGGGGTGCTCGCGGAACAGCCGCACGGCCAGCACCAACAGGTCGTCGAAGTCGACCGCGGACGCGTCGGCTAGGCGCCGCTGGTACTCGGTGTAGACCTCCGCGATCCGCCGTTCGGCCGGTCCCGAAGCCATCTCCGCGTATTGCGCCGGCAACACGAGCTCGTTCTTCAACGCGCTGATCTGCGCGTGCACCTGTCGGGCCGGGAACCTCTTCGGGTCGAGGTTGAGGTCACGCCGGACCCAGTCGGTGAGGCGCTGCGCGTCGGCCTGGTCGTAGATCGTGAAGCTCGACCGGTACCCGAGCAGCGACGCCTCCCGGCGCAAGATGCGCGAGCACGCGGAGTGGAACGTCGACACCCACATCCGGCGTCCGACCGGGCCGACGAGCTCGGCGACGCGTTCGCGCATCTCCCCGGCGGCCTTGTTGGTGAACGTGATCGCGAGGATCTCGAACGGCGACACGTCGAGCTCGGTGACCAGGTACGCGAGGCGGTGCGTGAGCACCCGGGTCTTGCCCGAGCCGGCGCCCGCCACGACCAGCACGGGGCCCGGCGGCAGTGTCACGGCCTCGTATTGGGCAGGGTTCAGCCCCGAGAGATCCAGCTCACGCCGGGGCCGAGAGGGCTGCACGTCCACCATGACGAAACCCATGGTACCGGTGCGAATTACATCGATGTCAGCCCTCGAGCAACAATGTCACCGGGCCGTCGTTCACCAGCGCGACCTGCATGTCCGCGCCGAACACCCCGGTTTTCACCGGCACACCCAGCGCACCCAGCGCGCCCGCAAAGGTGTCGACCAACGGCGCCGCCTGCTCCGGGCGCGCGGCCGCGACCCAGCTCGGCCGCCGTCCCCGCACGGTGTCGCCGTACAACGTGAACTGACTGATCACGAGCGCGCCGCCTCCGGTGTCGAGCAACGAGCGATTCATCACGCCCGCGTCGTCGTCGAACACGCGCAGGTTCGCCACCTTGGATGCCAGCTTCGCGGCGACCGGGCCGTCGTCGGAGTGCGTGACTCCCACCAGGACGCACAGACCGGCGCCGATCTCGCCGACCACCGAGCCGTCGACCGAGACCGACGCCCGGGTCACCCGCTGCACGAGAGCGCGCACTTAGGCTTTCCCCATGGCCACATCGCTCGAAGACGCGCGGAAGAAGCTCGATGACGAGTACGGGCAGGTGCGGCGACATCTGGAGAAGGTCCACGAGTCGCTCGACCGGGTCGAGAAGGCCGGTCCCGAGGATGACCTCCACGATCTGTTGAAGGACCTCGAGAAAACGGTGAAGGAAGCGCGCGACGGCGGCGTCATCGGCTCGGGTGCCAACGGGCACCGCCGGGCCCTCGCGGAGTACCGGAAGATCAAGCAGGGCAAGTAGGGAGCGCTACCCCGCGGCTTTCTCGGCATCCGGGGTGTACTCACCCGACCGCGCGAGACCGTTCATCCGCGCCCGGTGCAGGTACGCGGCCTGGCCGGCCGCGATGTTGGCATCGTCGCCCTTCCACGCCTTGAGCGAGGGCGCCTGGAGTGCACGTCCGTAAGAGAACGAGATCTGCCACGGATGGGGTCCGAGCTTGTTGATCGCGTCGAGGTTCGCGGTCGCCTCCTCGTCGCCCTGGCCACCGCTCAGGAACACGATCCCGGGCACCGCCGAGGGAACGACCGTGCGGAAGGCCGAGATCGTCGCGATCGCGACCTGCTCGGGTGACGCGGGGTACCCCGCGCTCGACTTGCCGGGCACCACCATGTTCGGCTTCAGCAACATGGATTCGAACGCCACACGCTGCGCGTACAACTCGGTGAACACGTCGTGCAGCGTGTCGCACGTCACCTCGTAACACGTTTCGAGCGAGTGATCGCCGTCCATCAACACCTCGGGCTCGACGATCGGAACGATGCCCTCGTCCTGACACAACGCGGCGTAGCGCGCGAGCGCGTCCGCGTTCACGTCGAGGCAGTACCGCGTGGGGATGCCCGGGCCGATGTTGATCACCGCCCGCCACTTCGCGAACTTGGCGCCCAGCTCCCGATACTCGACGAGTCGTTCGCGCAAACCGTCGAGCCCGTCGGTCACGAGCTCGTCGGGTGACTTCGCGAGCTTGGTCGTGCCCTTGTCGACCTTGATGCCGGGGATGATGCCCTGTTGCTCAAGGATCTTCGCCAACGGCCGGCCGTCGGCGGCCGACTGACGGATCGTCTCGTCGTAGAGGATGACGCCGCTGATGTGCTCGGCCGCGCCCTTGGTCGTGAAGAGCATCTCCCGGTACCGCGCCGGCGGTCCTCGGTCGATGCGCATCCGATCGAGTCGAAGCGCTTCTTGATCGTGCCGCTGCTCTCGTCGGCCGCGAGGATGCCCTTGCCGGGTGCAACGAGCGCTCGGGCGATCTCGTTCAATGCCGCGTCCATCGGTGTTCCTTTCGTGCCGGCCCGGAACGCTACTCCCACTCGATGGTGCCCGGCGGCTTCGACGTGATGTCGTACGCCACGCGGTTCACGCCGGGCACCTCGTTGATGATGCGGCTCGAGATCCGCTCGAGCACGTCGTAGGGCAGGCGCGCCCAGTCCGCGGTCATCGCATCGTCGGAGGTCACCACGCGTAGAACGATCGGGTATGCGTAGGTCCGGTCGTCTCCCATGACTCCCACGGTCTTCACCGCGGGCAGCACCGCGAAGCTCTGCCAGATGTCGCGGTACAACCCCGCCCGCCGGATCTCCTCGACGACGATGGCGTCGGCCTGCTGCAGGATCTCGACCCGTTCGCGCGTGATCGTGCCGATGATGCGCACGGCCAGGCCCGGCCCCGGGAAGGGCTGGCGCCAGACGATGTCCGCCGGCAAGCCGAGCTCTTCGCCGATCTCGCGCACCTCGTCCTTGAACAAGTTGCGCAAGGGCTCGACCAGCTCGAAGTCCATGTCGTCGGGCAGCCCCCCGACGTTGTGGTGCGACTTGATGTTCGCGTTGTCGCCGCCACCCGATTCCACGATGTCGGGGTACAGCGTTCCCTGCACGAGATAGTGCGCATCGCCGAGATCGCGCGCCGCTTCTTCGAACACACGGATGAACAGCTCGCCGATCGTCTTGCGCTTGCGCTCGGGGTCGATGACGTCGTCGAGCGCGGCGAGGAACCGATCGGCGGCCTTCACGTGCACGAGCTCGACCGCGAACTGCTCGCGGAACGTCTGTTCGACCTGCTCCGCCTCACCAAGTCGCAGCAGGCCCGTGTCGACGAACACGCAGACGAGTTGGTCGCCGACGGCCTTGTGCACGAGCGCCGCCGCGACCGCGGAGTCGACGCCTCCCGACAAGCCGCAGATGACGCGCTCGCTGCCCACCTGCGCGCGGATCTCCGATACCGCATGCTCGATGATCGAGACGTTCGTCCAGGTCGGGCGGCAACCGGCCACGTCGTAGAGGAAGGCCTTGAGCACTTCCATCCCGTGCTCGGTGTGCACGACCTCGGGATGGAACTGCACGCCGTAGATGCCGCGGTCGCGATCCTCGAGACCGGCCACCGGCACCGCATCGGTGCGCGCCGTCACCGTGAACCCGGCGGGCGGGCGGGTGATGGAGTCGCCGTGACTCATCCACACGATCTGCTCCACGGGGAGGTCCTCGAGCAGCAGGGATGATCCCTCGAGGTGCAGCTCGGTCCGGCCGTACTCCCCCATCCCGGTCTTCGTGACCTCGCCGCCCAGGTCCACCGCGATGAGCTGTGCCCCGTAGCAGATCCCGAGGATCGGCACGCCCGCGTCGTAGATGGCGGCGTCGATGTCGGGCGCCCCGTCGACGTGGACCGACGCGGGACCGCCCGAGAAGATGATGGCCTGGGGCCGGCGGGCGAGCATGTCGGCGATCGGCATCGACCGGGACACGATCTCGCTGTAGACGTGCGCCTCGCGTACGCGCCTGGCGATGAGCTCCGCGTACTGCGCTCCGAAGTCGACGACCAGTACGACGTCGGGCGGGTCGTTCACTGCGTACGGGGCAGGGTGACCGAGTGCTCGCTCACACGCCGGCCATCCCGATGCCCTGCGCGCGTTGCAGCGACTTGCCCTCGGTCTTCAACGCGGGCGCGACCATCACCTCGGCCTTTTGGAATTCCTTCACGGTCTCGTACCCGGTCGTCGCCATCGACGTGCGCAACGCGCCGAAGAGGTTCAGCGTGCCGTCGTTCTCGTGCGCGGGGCCGACGAGGATCTCGGCCAGCGTCGCCTTCTGGCCCGCGAAGCACACGCGCGCCGCGCGGCAACGTGGGATGAAACGTCGCCATCCCCCAGTGGTAGCCCCGGCCCGGGGCCTCGTACGCGCCCGCGAGCGGCGAGCCGATCATCACCGAGTCGGCGCCGCACGCGATCGCCTTGGCGATGTCGCCGCCCGTCCGCATGCCTCCGTCGGCGATGACGTGCACGTAGACGCCCGTCTCGTCGAGGTGCCGGATCCGGGCGCCGGCGGCGTCGGCGATCGCCGTCGCCTGCGGCACGCCGATGCCGAGCACCCCACGGCTGGTGCACGCGTGGCCCGGTCCCACACCGACGAGGACGCCCACCGCTCCGGTGCGCATCAGGTGCAGCGCGGTCGAGTACGACGCGCAACCGCCGACGATCACGGGGAGGTCGAACTCCCGGATGAACTTCTTGAGGTTCAGCGGTTGACGCTCGGGGTCGTGCGACACGTGCTCGGCCGAGACCACCGTGCCCTGCACGACGAGGACGTCGAGCTCGGCGTCGAGCACGTGCTTGGCGTAGAGCTCGACCCGTTGCGGCGTGAGCGACGCGCACACGGTGACGCCGCCGGCCTTGACCTCGCGGATGCGCTGGGGGATCAGCTCTTCCTTGATCGGCTCGTCGTAGAGCTCCTGCATGCGGCGCGTCGCCTTCTCGGGCGGCAGCGACGCGATCTCCTCGAACACGGACTCGGGGTCCTCGTAGCGCGTCCAGAGCCCCTCGAGGTTCAGGCACGCGAGGCCGCCCAGCCGTCCGATCTCGATCGCGCTCGCCGGCGACACGACGCCGTCCATCGCGGCGGCCATCATCGGGAGCTCGAACTTGTAGGCGTCGACCTCCCAGGTGATGTCGACGTCCTCCGGGTCGCGGGTGCGGCGGCTGGGCACGATCGCGATGTCATCGAACCCGTATGCCCGGCGTCCCGACTTGCCGATGCCGATCTCGACTTCCACGGCCCCTCCGGCGTCTCCGCGTTCCCCTGGAACTCAGAAGGTTACCGCCCGGACCGGCGACTCGGTGCCTTTGGCGCTCAGCGCTCCACGACGAGGTGCGCAAGAAAGCTCGTGAGAATGCGGGCGGTCGCGCCCCATACCGTCTCGTCGTCGAGCTCGTAGAAGTGCACGTTGAGGTCGTCGACCCACGTGTCCCACCGTTCTTCGCGGTACACGTCGGCGTCGAGCAGCTCGGACAGGGCCACGATGAGGATCCGCTCGACCTCGAAAGGGTTCGGGGTCAGTACCGGCCGTTCGCGCAAGAAGCCCACGAACGGTGTGATCGTGAAGCGCGACGCCACCGTGCCGATGCCGTCGAGCTGCGCAATCACCTCGACGTCGGCGGGCGCAGCCCGACCTCCTCGTGCGCCTCCCGCAGGGCGGCGGCGCGGAGATCGGCGTCGACAGCGGGCTCGAACTTGCCGCCGGGGAATGCGATTTCTCCCTTGTGTGACGGCATCGTCTCCGGGCGCTTGATGAGCACGACGTGCGCCTCGCCGGCGGCCTCGAACATCGGTACGAGCACGGCCGCGGCGCGTGCGTCGGCGACGTGCGCGGGCGCGTCCGCGGCCGGCGGCAGCGCGGCCAGGCGGGCGCGCACTTCGTCGAGCGTGATCGTGCGCCGTTCGAGCGGCAGCGCGGCCCACGGCGCAGGCGCGCCCGGTCGGTACGACGGCGGGCGCGGGATCCGCTGCCGTCCGCCGCGCCGACTCGCCACGGTGACGAGGCTACCGACGTTCTGGAAGACTCCGCCCACTATGGATTGGAACCTCGCGGACGTCTTCGAATCGGTGCGCGACGCGCTTCCTGATCGCACGGTGCTGATCCAGGGCGAGCGGCGCGTCACATGGCGAGACTTCGACGAGCACGCCGCGCGCCTCGCCGCGGCGTTCGTCGCGGCGGGACTCACGCCGAACTCGAAGGTCGCGTCGTACCTCTACAACGGGAACGAGTACAACGAGGGTGTCTCGCGACGTTCAAGATGCGCGGCGTACCCGTCAACGTGAACTACCGGTATCTCGAGGACGAGCTCGTCTATCTCCTCGACAACTCCGACGCCGAGGCGCTCCTGTTCCATGGCGCGCTGGGCGACCGCGTCGCCAAGGTGCGAGACCGCGCCCCGAACGTGAAGCTCTGGATCCAGGTGGACGACGGCAGCGCCCCACAGGACTTCGCGGTCCCGTACGAGCAGCTGATCGCCGCGCACGAGCCCTTGGAACGGGTCGAGCGCAGCGGCGACGATCTGTACTTCCTCTACACCGGCGGCACCACCGGCATGCCCAAGGGCGTGATGTGGCGCAGCGAAGACCTGTTCGGCGTGCTCGGCGAGGGAACGTATCCGCTCGTCGGCAAGAGCCGGCCCGATCGCTCGAGCGACGCGGGCGCGATCGCCAAGGAGCTCGTCGACGGCGGCGCGAACCGCGTGCACCTCCCCGCGTCACCGTTGATGCACGGCACGGGCGCGTTCAGCACCTTCCAGGCGCTGTTCCTCGGCGCCGCGGTCGTAACGCTCGTCGGGCGGCACTTCGACCCGCACGAGCTCTGGACGACCGTGCAGCGCGAACGCGTGACGCAGATGGCGATCGTCGGCGACGCGTTCGCGAAGCCGATGGTGCGCGCGCTCGAGGAAGCCGAGGCCAACGGGAAGCCGTACGACCTGTCGTCGGTCGACCTGATCATCAGCTCGGGCGTGATGTGGTCCGCCGAGGTGAAACAGGCGCTCATGCAGCGCGGCCGCTTCGTTTGTCTCGACTCGCTCGGCTCCAGCGAAGGTGTCGGCTTCGCCGGGTCGATCAGCGCGCCGGGCGGGGAGCAGAAGACGGCGAAATTCTCGATCGGCGCGCGGACGAAGGTGTTCAAGGAGGACGGCACCCAGGTCGTGGCCGGCTCGGGTGAGACCGGCCGCCTCGCGGTCGGCGGCCACATCCCGGTCGGCTACCACAAGGACGGCAAGAAGTCCGGCGAGACGTTCCTCATGATCGACGGACAACGGTGGTCGGTGCCCGGCGACTTCGCGAGTGTCGAGAGCGACGGCACGATCACGCTGCTCGGGCGTGGGTCGGTGGTCATCAACTCCGGCGGCGAGAAGGTGTATCCGGAGGAGGTCGAAGAAGCCGTGAAGCTGCACCCGGCGATCGCCGACTGCCTGGTCGTCGGCGTGCCCGACGATCGCTTCGGCGAGGCGGTGACCGCGGTGGTGGCGCTCCACACGGGTGCCGAGGCGACGGCCGACGAGCTGAGCGGCGCGATGGAATCGGTCGCGCGGTTCAAGCGCCCGCGCCGCTTCGTGTTCGTGCCGGAGGTGCGACGCGGCCCGAACGGGAAGGCCGACTACAAGTGGGCCAAGGAGCTCGCCCAACGCGAACGTGCGTGAGCAGCCCCGGCCCGACGCCGGAGAACTCACGCACGTCGAGACGTTGGCCCTATTTCTTCTTCTTGCCGCCCGCGTCGCTGACCTTGGCGAGGACGTCGCGACCCGTGAGGATCAGCAGGTCCTCACCGTCGATCGTGACCTCCGTGCCGCCGTACTTCGAATAGATCACGGTGTCGCCGACCGCGAGGTCGAGCGGGATCAGCTCGCCGGAGTTCTCGGCGCGGCGCCCGGGACCTGTCGCGAGCACCTCTCCCTGCTGCGGCTTCTCCTTGGCGGTGTCGGGGATGACGAGCCCGCTGTGGGTCGTCTCCTCGGGCTCGGCCGGCCGCACGACGATCCGGTCCTCCAACGGCTGCAAATTCATCGAAGCGCCTCCATGTGGGCGGGGTGACGGGGTTCGGGGGAGTTAGCACTCGTCCCCTGCGAGTGCTAACCGTATCAAGCCGGGCGCGGTTCCGGCAAACGCAGGTTGGGCGTGGCGCCGTCGTCGAGCGGGGTCGGTCCGTCGGCCGCCAGGCGGAATGCGGCCACCGCGGCGACCATGGCCGCGTTGTCGGTGCACAGGGCCAGGCTCGGCAGCACGATCTTCACCTCACCCTTGTCGGCAATGTCGAGGAGCCGGTCGCGCAGGAGCGAGTTCGCGGCGACACCGCCGCCGACCACGACGGTCCCGACCTCCATGTCGTGCGCCGCGCGCAGCAGCTTCTCGATCAACACGTCGACGACCGCGGCCTGGAACGAGGCGGCAACATCGGCGAGCGCGACGTCGGGATGCTTGCGGACGTAGTGGACGACCGCGGTCTTGAGCCCCGAGAACGAGAAGTCGTATCCCTCGTCGAGCATCGGCCGCGGGAAGGCGATCGCGTGCTGGTCGCCGTCGCGGGCGATCCGGTCGACGGCCGGACCGCCCGGATAGCCGAGGCCGAGGAAGCGCGCCACCTTGTCGAACGCCTCGCCCGCCGCGTCGTCGACCGTCTGGCCGAGCACCCGGTACGAGCCGTGGTCGTCCATCGCGATCAGCAGCGTGTGCCCGCCCGACACGACGAGGGTCACCAGCGGCGGTTCGAGCGTGGGCTCCTCCAGGAGCGCGGCATAGACGTGCGCCTCGTGATGATGCACGCCGACGTACGGCAGGTCGGCCGCGAGCGCGATCGCCTTGGCCGCGCTGACACCGACGAGCAACGCCCCCGCGAGCCCGGGCCCGTGCACCGCGGCGACCGCGTCGAGCTCCGCGAGCGTCGTGCCGGCCTCGACGAGGGCCTGCTCGATGACATCGCCGATCAGCTCGACATGCGCGCGGCTCGCGATCTCGGGCACGACACCACCGAACCCGCGTGCAGATCGGCCTGGCTCGCGACAACCGATGACCGCACGATGCGACCGTCGTCCACGACCGCGGCCGCGGTCTCGTCGCAGGACGTCTCGATCCCGAGGATGCGCACGTTCTTGCGCACGGTGAGCCTCACCACCCCTTCGGCCGCTCGAACACGGTGTCACCGAGCACGCCGCGCTCGAGCCCCTGGAGGAGGCGTGCATACGGCGGTTCACCGACTTCGTACGCCCACATCACGAGCGCGTCCTCCCCGGTATCGGCGTAGTAGCCCTTGCGGACGCCGACCGGCATGAACCCGAACCGTCGGTACATCTCCTGGGCGGCATGGTTCGACAAACGCACCTCGAGGGTGAGCGCGGTGGCGTTGCGGTCGATCGCCTCGCGAGCGAGGGCGAGCAGCAAACGCGTCCCGATCGAATGACGGTGCCAGTCCGGCTCGACGGCAATGGTCGTGATGTGCCCGTCGTTCATGGACAGCATCACGCCGCCGTATCCGACGATCTCGCGTCCGATCTTGGCGACGAAGTACGCACGCGTCGACCGCAACGCAAGCTCGCTCACGAACAAGGACTGGGTCCACGGCCGCGGATACACCTGCGCCTCGATCCGGACGACGCTCCGCAGATGCCGGCGCCGCATCGGCACGATGTGCACCTCGAGCGGCTCGATGGCCTTGCCGCGGTCGCCATCACGCGCCCTTCCGCTCCCATTCGATCTCGGCGTCGCTCTGCCGGAGATACAGGGGAAGGACCTCGCTCGGCGGGCAGAACTCCTCGCGCTCGTAGCGGGCGGTCGCGAGCTCCGCGAGCGCGGTGAGGCTCGGCGAGGCATGCGCCGGTCCCGCGATCGCGACCCGCCCCGCGAGCTGCGCAAACGCTTCCGGGAAGCGCAGCACCCCGTCGCCACACAAGATCACGTCCTGCGCGCGCGCCTCGAGCTCGGCCACGAGCTCGTCCGGTGTGCCCAGCTCGTACTCGGACCCCCGTTGGACGCCACCAGGAACCGGGCGGTAGATCGCCCAGTACAGCTCGTGGCGCCGGGCGTCGATCGTCGCCGCGATGAGCCCGTGCGCGTGTCGAAGGGGGTAGGCGAGCAAGTCGAGGCTCGGGACCGGGATCACCGGCACGCGCAACGACTGCGCCAACACCTTGGCCGTCGTGACACCGACCCGCAGTCCCGTGAACATGCCGGGACCGGTACCGACCGCGATCGCCGACAGCTGCGACAGCTTCACGTCGCACTTCTCGCAGCACCACGCGATCGCCGGCGCAAGATTCTCCGCGTGCCGCGGTGGCTGCTTGTCCGCAGTGCCGCCCAGCTCGACGCGACCGAGCATCCCGTGCTCGCTCGCGAGCACCACGCCGACGCGGCGAGTGGACGTATCGATGCCGAGTAGCAACATCACGCGCTCCGGACCGCGGCGAGCGCGTCGTCGAGCGCGAGCCGCCGCGTCGTCCAGTCGGGACCCTGGGCCACGATCTCGATCGTGCGAAGGTCGGGCGCCTCGCCGATCGTGAGCACGACTTCGACACGCTCGCGCGGCAGGAGCGGGGCGACGACATCGCCCCACTCGACGAGCACGACCCGGTCGTCGAGCATCTCCTCCAACCCGAGATCGTGCAGCTCCTGGACGCGCCGCAGCCGGTAGATGTCGACGTGCGCGACGGGCACCGGGCCGTCGTACTCCTGCACGATCGTGAAGGTCGGGCTCGTCACGGGATCGCGTACCCCGAGCACGCGCGCAACACCCTTGACGAACGTCGTCTTGCCGGCGCCCAGGTCGCCGCCGAGCAGGACGAGGTCGCCGGCACGCAGGAATTCACCGAGCGCCTCGCCGACCGACTCCGTCTCGTGCCCACCCCGCGTCGTGAGCATCATGCGAGCCGAGCGAGCGCGCGCTTCACGTGCACGAAGTCGGCCCGGGCCTCGGCCAGTGCCTTGCCTCCCGACCGCAGGACCGCGGAGGGGTGGTAGGTGGGGATCAACGCCGCGTCGTGGCCCGCCCGCGAGAAGCCGAACTCGCGCCCGCGGAGCTTTGTGATGCCCTCCTTGGTCTGCAGCAGCAACTTCGTCGCGAAGTTCCCCAGTGTGACGATCACGCGCGGCCGGATGAGCTCCAGCTGCCGGTCGAGCCAGGGCGCGCACGCTTCGATCTCGTCGGGCTGCGGATCCCGGTTTCCGGGCGGGCGGCACTTCACGACGTTGGCGATGTAGACGTCGCCACGCGTGAGGCCGATGCCCTCGATGAGCTGCGTGAGCAGCTGGCCGGCCCGGCCGACGAACGGCTCACCCTTCAGGTCTTCCTGCTCGCCCGGTCCTTCACCCACGAACATCAGATCGGCATCCGGGCGCCCGACTCCAAAGACCACCTGGGTGCGGTTGCCCGCGAGCTTGCACAGCGTGCAGGTCAGCGACGCGGAAGCGACTTCTGCGAGGGTCGCACCGGCCCCGGGCGCGGGATGCGGGTCGGACGTCACGAGGCTCCCGGACGACGGGCCACCAGAACCCGGTCAGGTTAGCGACCAAAGGACCGGATCGCATCGGCGACGACGTCCGCGGCCGCAATGCGGAGACGATCGAGGTTCGTCTCGACGGCGCCGGTCGCGACCGCCACCGCGAGGTCGCCGTCGAAGCGTGTGTGTGCCGGCCGCAGCGCGCGGGCAAATCCGTCGTGGGCGCTCTGGGCGACGAGCGCGCACGCGGCCTTGTCCAAGCGGGCGTCGGTGACGACGACGCACAAGGTGGTGTTGGCGCGAGTTGCGGCTTCCTCGAAGGGTGCCGGCGTCGGAAACGCGACCGCGCCGGCCGGCGCGCTCGAACCGACCAGGACGCGCCCGTCGGCGGCGATCACGTCGCCGACCGCGTTCACGACGGCCAGGGCTGCAATGTGCGCGCCGTCGACGGTCGTCGAGGCGACACCGACACCACCCGGCCGCGCGCCTTCGCGGCCGCGCCACTTGCCGACGGTCGCCGCGGTCCCGGCACCGAGAGGGCCGACCGCGAGGGGCTCGTCCCGGGCAGCCGCGACCGCCGCGGCCTCGCCGTCTTCCGCGGTCGGCAACGCGCCGCCCGTCTCCGCCAGGTCGAAGATGCATGCCGCCGGCACGATCGGGACCGGACCGGTCGCCGTCGGGTACCCCTGCCCGCGTTCGGCGAGGTAGCGCATGACGCCGTCGGCGGCCGCGAGCCCGAACGCGCTGCCGCCCGCGAACACCACCGCGTCGACGCGCGCGACGGTGCGCAGCGGGTCGAGCAGATCGATCTCCCGGGTCACGGGCGCGCCGCCACGTACCTCCGCGCTACCGACGCTGCCGCTCGGGAAGAGGATCACGGTGACGCCGGTGCCCACGCGTGTGACGTGCCCGGCGCGCACGCCCGGTATCGGGAAGCTGCTCACGCCGCCGAGTTGCGGAGGCGCGCGCACCTCACGGGCGAAATCGACGATCATCTGGTCGAGGGTCTCGGTCTGCTCGAGCATCAGCATGTGGCCGCCGCCGCGCATGAGGTCGAGACGCGCGCCCGGGATGAGTCGGGCGATGCGTCGGGACTCCGACGGCGGCGTCAACACGTCGGCGGTCCCACCGATGACGAGCGTCGGCACCCGCACTTGCGGGAGGTCGCGCGTCAGGTCGAGGCCGACGAGGATGCGGGGCGCGTCGCGACGGGTCTCGGCGGGACACTCGGCCATCATGCGGCGAACGAGCTCGACGTGGCTCGGCCGCGGCATGCTTGCCGAATCCGATCCGCGCCGCGAGGAAGCCGAGCGTTCGGCCCGTCCCAGAGCCACTGCACGTCGGGCACCCTGCCCATCAACTTCTCGAGCCGAGCCTTGGTGCGCGTCGAGCGCGAGCCGAGCACCGTGCTTGGCGAGTGTCGACAACAAGACAATGCCGGCGACGCGCTCGGCGGCGATCTCCGGGTACACGGTCACGAACGACTGCACCGCGACGCCGCCCATGGAGTGCCCGACGAGCACCGCGTCGTGCAGGTCGAGTCCTTCGACGACGGTCTTGAAGTCGTTGGCGAGGTTCTCGATCGAGTGTCCGGCCTCGCCGAGCACGGACTGGCCGTGGCCACGGTGGTCGAAGGCGATCGCGCGGAACCCTTCTTTCGGCAGGTCCTCGAGCTGGTGGAACCACGTCCGCACCGAGAGCGTGACACCGTGCGACAGCACGATCGGCGGGTCGTCCGGGCGTCCGTTCTCGACGACGTAGATCGAGCCCCGGTCGTGCGTGTCGAGCCGGTGGTCGATGTACACGGGGGCGTCGAGGGCCCGGCCCGCCTCGCCGTCCGGGCCGCGCCGCATCCGGCGGGCGGCGGTTCGCTGGGCGACGTACGCCGCGCCCGCGAGCCCGCCGAGCGCCCCCGCGGCGATCCCGGCCCGCTTGACGACGCTCATGCGTGCCTCATACGTAGATCCGCGGGACGCGTGGGCCGATCCCGCAGACGATCGTGTAGGCGATCGTGTCCATCCGCTCGGCCCAGTCCTCGCGCGGTGATGCACTCGTCGCCCTGGCGCCCGAGCAACACGACTTCGTCGCCGATGTCTACTGGTGTGTCGCCGACATCGACCATCAGCTGGTCCATCGTGACCGTCCCCGCCATCGGGTGGCGGCCGCCCCGGATCAAGCACCTCGCCGCCGTTGTGCGCGAGCTCGCGCGGCACGCCGTCGGCGTACCCGATGGGCACGGTGCGACCCGCGTGGCGCCGCGCGTCTCGTAGCGCAGGCCGTAGGAGATCGCGCGCGCCGGCCGGCAGGTCTTGCACGTGCGAGACGCGCGCCTTGACCGACATCGCCGGTTGCGAGCGCGATGCGCCGGCGAGCGCCGGGTGCCGGCGGGATTCCGTAGACGCCGATCCCGATGCGCACCAGGTCGTAGCGCGCGGCGGGCACCGTGAGCGCCCCCGCGGAGTTACACGCGTGCACGGTGCCGGTCGGCAGGCCCGCGCGCGCGGAGCTCGGCGAGCACCTGCTCGAAGCGCCGCCGCTGGTCCTCGGTGTACTCGTTGCCGGGCTCGTCGGCGACCGCGAAGTGCGTGCACACGCCCGCGAGTCGCAGCTCGGGCCGCTCGACGACGTGCGCCGCGAGGTCGACCGTCGGCCCGGCGCGCAGCCGACCCGGTGCATCCCCGTGTCGACCTTGAGGTGCACCGCCGAGCGGCTCGTGGCCGTGCTGCGTCGCGGCGGCCTTGGCGAGCGCGTCGATGCCCGGCGGTCGTGTACACGACGGGCGTCAGCCGGTGGGCGACGACCGCTTCGGCGGCGTCGGGGACGGGCTCCGACAGCACGAGCACCGGCACGTCGATGCCGGCGTCGCGCAACTGCACGCCTTCCTCGACGAGCGCGACCGCGAGCGAGCGGCGCCCGCGTCGAGCGCGGCCCGGCCCACCTCGACCGCGCCGTGCCCGTAGCCGTCGGCCTTCACGACCGCGCACACGTGCGCCGGGGCCGACCAGCGCGCGCGAACGTGCGCGACGTTGGCGCGCACCGCGCCGAGGTCGATCTCGGCCCACACCGGCCGGTAGGTACGTGTGCTCACGTGGTCCGCGCGATGAAGCGGACGAGGTCGGCGCGGGCCACGATGCCGACGACCTTGCCGTCGCCGTCGACCACCGGCACGCTGTTGACGTTCCGCTCGTGCATGAGCGTCGCGACGTCTTCGAGGGTCGCATCGGGCCGGACGGTCGGCGGCTCGTCGTCCATGACGTCGCGCGACCGATCGCACCCGCGATCTTCTTCAGCTCGTGCTCGAGGTGCTTCATCTCACCCGGGAACGGCATCCCGAGCCCCAGGAAGTTGATGAACGTCGGTACGTGCACACGCGCTTCGGACGCGATGAGGTCGTCGTCGCGCAAGATTCCCAGGAGCTTGCCCGCGTCGTCGATGACCGGCAGCGATGCGACATCCTTCTCGGCGAGCACGTCGGCCGCATCGGTCGACCGACTCATCGGGGCGGACCGAGAAGAGATTCGTCGACATCACGTCGCGCACCAACGTGTCGGCGGGCATTCATCCCTCCCAGGGGTCGGGTCGGGACCGCAACGCGTCCAGCGTAGGGTGCAGCGCGCCGATGAGGTCGGTTGCAACGAGATCGGGTCCGGTGCCGGCCGTCGTGCGCGGCGCGGCCGTGCACATAGGCGCCGGTCGCGGCGGCGTCGAACGGTGACGCACCGTTCGCGACCAGGCCGGCGATGATCCCCGTGAGGACGTCGCCGGTACCGGCGGTCGCGAGCGCCGGGGTGTCGGTGCGGTTGACGACCGCGTCGCCGTCGGGCCGGCGACGACGGTGCCCGGGCCCTTCAGCAACACGATCGCGTCCGTGCCGCGCCGCGAGATCGCGCGCGCGGCGGCCAGCCGGTCGGCGCCGACGGGCGTGCCCGCCAGCCGCGCGTACTCGCCCGCGTGCGGCGTGAGGATCGCGGGAGGGAACCCGGCGCGCGTGTCGCTGTCGCAGCGGCGCGAGATCGACCGCGAGCGCATTCAGGGCGTCGGCATCGACGACGATCGGCGCCGGACATTCGGCGACGATCTGGCGCACCGCCGCCTGGGTGCGCTCGTCGCGACCGAGGCCGGGGCCGATCGCGACCACGTGGAACCGCTCGACGTCCTTCAGCACGACGCCTGCCGCGTCCGCGTCGAGGCGCGCCGTCCGGCGTCGCCGGGAGGGCCCGCGCCACGAGCTCGCCGCGTCGAGGCTCGCGCCGCCGCCTCGGCGCCCGGAAGCGCGCACACGACCATGCCCGCCCCGCACCGGGCCGCGGCGCGGCTCGCCATCAAGCGGGGCGCCGATCATGCCGGTCGACCCGCCGACGATCAGCGCCCCCGAGGCCCACTTGTGCGCGTCCGGCGAGCGGCGCGGGAAGACGCAGGTCGGAGGCGTCGAGGACGTGCAGCCGCGGGTTGCGCCGATGTCGATGCCGATGTCGACCACGTGCACACGGCCGGCGCGACTGCGCCCGGGCTCGAACAGCAGGCCGGGTTTCAATGCGGCGAAGGACACGGTCTCGTCGGCGCGGACCGCTTCGCCGCGGATCTCGCCGGTCGCACCGTCGACCCCCGACGGGATGTCGACCGCGAGCGTCGGCGTCGCCGCTCGCGGCGAACGCATCGGCGACGAACGCCGCGTCGCCTTCGAGCAGGCCGCGAAAGCCCGTGCCGAACATTGCGTCGATCGCGAGGTCGGCCCGCGCCAGCGCACGACCGAACGCGGCGCGATCGATCCCGTCGGCCAGCGCGAAGACGTCGACGCCGACTCCCCGTTCCTCGCAGCCGGCGCGCCGCGACGATGCCGTCGGCGCCGTTGTTGCCCTTGCCGGCCACGACCACGACGCGCCGGCCGTAGGCACCGGTCAGCATGCGTGCCGCGTGGCGAGCGATCGCGGCACCCGCCCGCTCGACGAGCACAACTTCCGGCGTCCCGGCCGCGATCGTGCGCGCGGTCGGCCTCGCCCATCTCGTGTGGCGTCAAGACCGGTTTCACGACCGCCAGGGCTCGCGAGGGCGACGACCGGGTCGGTGAGCAGCTCGACGAGGTCGATCGTGCCGAGGACGTCGTCGCGCATCACCGGTTCGGTCTCGGTGACCTGGTCGGCGATCGCGTGGTAGCGATCCCGGTAGCCCTCGAGCACGCGGCGCGCGGCGTCGCCGGGCAGGCGGTCGCGGAACTGCACGTGCAGGAGCGTGAGGCCGGTCGTCTGGTTGCCCTTGACCTCGGGAACGAGGATCAGCGTGCGACCGTCGGCGCCGCGCGCGACCGTCACTTCCCGCTCACTCGCGGCACGGTGCTTGGTGCCGCGCAGCACCGGATAGGCATCGGTACGCGACGGGATGTCACGGGCGATACCACCGCGGTCGATCACGTGGATCGTGTCGCCCGCGATGTTGTAGCGGGTCCATCCGCGCACCGCGTCGACGGTTGGGTCGAGTGCCACGAGCGTGCGCAGCGCGCGGTAGGTGAGGCTGTCGCGCGGTGCGCCCGACGTGAGGACCTCCTGCACGAGCGGAACGTGCAGCAGCGTCTCGTCGGACCGCGAGATCCCGACGGTGACGGTCTTGGCCTGGTGCTTGATCGCGTCGATCGGACGCGTCAGCTCCTCGATCGCCTTCGTCAACGCAGTCGTCAGGTCTTCGACCACGGTGCTCGGTGTACCGACCTTGCCGAACTCGATCTGGTACGTGTCGAGGGGCAGGATCCCGGTTGCGTAGCGCAGCACCGATGCGAGCCGTACCGCCGTGGCTGCTTCGAGCGCGCCGTCGTAGCTGCCGGTGCCGAGGCCGTCGAAGTACTGGGCCGCGAGCGGCTCCAGCTCACCGCCGAGTGCTTCGAGCGGGTCGCGGCCGCGGCGGTCCGCGGCGAGCGCGTGCTCGATGCAACCCCGCGCCTCGCGCAACGGCCGCGCCGACGCATCGATCGCCAGCGCCGCCTCGTATCCGAACAGGTGGCCTGCCATCGTGCACAGCACGAACGCGAGGTCGGGATGCACCTGGGGAACTGCGATCGTCTCGAGCGCGGATCCGAACCGCGCCTCGCCGTCGTCCACGATCGCGATCGGCGCGGCCTTGTGCGCTCGGTATATCGCCATCTCCTTGGCGACGTCGTCCGCGTTCGAGCCGCGGAGCCCGGCCGCGCACACGAGGATCATGGGCTCGGCCGACAGGTCGATGTGCTTCTTGTCCTCGGTGACGTCGCAGGCAATCGACTTGTAGCAGAGCTCCGAGAGCTTGATCCGGATCTCCTGGGCGGCGACGCGGTTCACGCCGTTCCCGACCACCGCCCATGACCGGCGCGCCAACGCGTTGCGCTGGGCGGAGGCCGCGATCGCGGACCGACGCCCGATGAGGGCCGTCATCGCGTCGGGGATCTCGCGGAGCGCGCCGAGGCGCTCGTGCCGGTACGCCCGCGCCGCGGGGTCATCGGCACCCAGCTCGCGGGCCAGGGCATAGGCCAGCAAGAAGCCGGCCGCGACCTGTGAGTAGAACGCCTTGGTCGACGCGACGCTCATCTCGACGTCGCGCCCGTCGGACGTGTACAGCACGCCGTCGGACTTGTCGACGAGATCGCTCTGCCGCCGGTTCACGATCGCGATGACCAGCGCGCCACGAGAACGTGCCAGGTCCACCGTGCGATTCGTGTCGGTCGTGGTGCCCGATTGCGAGATCGCGACGATGAGCGCGTCGTGCATGTCGGTGTCGAGACCGAAGCCCGAGAGCTCGGTCGCGGTCAGCGCGTCGACCGAGAGCGGAACACCCGACGTTGCACCGCGCAGCGCGTGTGCCAGGCTCTGCCCGGCGATGGCCGCGGTGCCCTGTCCGATGACGAGCACCCGCCGTACCGAACCGGCACGCAGCCGGTCGAGTACCGAGGATTGCAACGACTCGGCGGGAAGGTGCACGTCGAGTCGTCCATCACGCTCGACGATCTTGCCGCGCAGCGTCTTGCGGAACGACGCCGGCGCTTCGGTGATCTCCTTGAACAAGTAGTGCGGCGCGTCACCGCGGTCGACGTCGCGCGTCGTCATGGGTGCGTGCTGCACGTCGAGCGCCGTCACCGGGAGCTCGCGTCCGTCGTACGACAGCCGCTGCACCCCTTCGATCGAGCCCGCCCGCGTCCGGTCGAGCACCACGACCTGACCCTGGCTCGCCGGGTTGCCGGGCTCGAGCATGGTCTCGCCGTCGAGCCGGAGGTATGTCTGGCACTCGGCCACGATGCCGTAGGGCTCGCTCGCCACGACGAACGCGTCGGGCGCGAACCCGACGTACAGCGCTTGGCCGCTCCCCCGCTGCGCGAGCAGCACCTTGTCGGGGTCGGCGGCCGACTGGGTGGCGATCGCGACCGACCCCTCGAACGACGCGACCGTCGCCCGAAACGCCTCGACGAGCGAGCCGCCGTGCTGCAGCCGGCGCGCGACCAGCGCGGGGATGACCTTGGCGTCGGTCGTCACCTCCGCGGGGAACTGCAGACCTTCGAGCGCCTTGAGGTCCGCATAGTTGTCGACGTCGCCGTTGAGCGCGGCCGCGACGAACGGCCGGGTGACGTCGTCGACCTCCTCCTCGTTCAACGGATGCGCGTTGGCCTCGGAGATGATGCCGACGCTCGCCCATCGCGTGTGCGCCAGCACCGACGCGTCGGCGGAATCGTTGCGAAGCGCGAGTCGCAGCAGCTCGTCGTCGCGGATCTGGGCGCGGATGCGGGCAGTGTTGTCCCCGAGCTCGCCGATCTCGGCCGCGGTCTTGTAGACGAAGCTGAGGTGTCCGCCGGGCGCGCGCACGGCGCCCGTGGTGAACAACGGGTCCGTGGCGCGCGCGTCGATGAGGCGGGAGATGGTCGGATCGGTCAGATCCAGCCCGTGGTCGGTAACCATGACGTGCAGGCCGGCGGAGTCCCGACCCCGTACCTCGAGACGATCCAGGGCCGAGAGCGCGATCTGAATGGAGTGGAAGGCGGCGAGGGCGGCCGGCCCGCACGGGGATGCCCCGACGAGATCGATCACCGCTCGCGCCGCACCGATGCGATCGTTGCGGATCGCCCAGACCGCGTCCTTGCACGCGATGAGCGCGGCGTTCACCGCCTCGATCTCGTCGCCGTCGAGCGCGCCCGCGTCCAAGCGGCCTTCGATGGCGCCGAGGAGCGCGGCGCATGCGTCGGCGCGGTGCTCGAGCTCCGCTCGGTGTACCGGGTCGGCGACGAGCGCACCGATCCCGTCGCCCACGAGCAGCTCGCGATCGACCGCGGCCAACGCCGCGCGCGGCCTCGTCCAGGGTTCCCGGCCGCGGCTCAGTCGACAACAGCGACGCCTCGACCCCTTGGAGCGCGGCGACGAGCACCGCAAGATCCGGGGTCGTGCGATCGCCGCGGTGGCGTACCACGGTCACGATGCCGCACATCGAGGCTGATTCTAGGACGGTGAACGCGCCCCGAACTCCGTTTCGACCACACGCCGTAGCCGGTCCACGGCGTCCTCGACTGCGGTCTGTGACGGCGCTTCCGCCATGATGCGCACGAGCGGCTCGGTCCCCGAAGCACGCACCAGCACACGACCCTGATCGCCCAGCTCCGCCTCGATCGAGCGTACGCAGTCCCAGAGTGCGGGAGCGGCGTCGAGATCGACCCGCCGGGAGACACGGACGTTCACGAGCAGCTGTGGAAAGCGGACCATCTGCGCCGCCAACGCCGACAACGGCTTGCCCGACCGGCGAACGGCGTCGCAGAGGAACATGCCGGTGAGGAGCCCGTCGCCGGTCGTCGCGTAGTCCGCGTACACGATGTGGCCCGACTGCTCGCCGCCGACCGCAAGGTCACGCGACTGCATCTCCTCGACGACGTACCGGTCGCCGACCGGGGTCTCGATGACGTCGATGCCCGCGTCGCGCAATGCACGGCGCAGGCCGATGTTCGACATCACGGTCGTGACGACGGCATCGCCGCGCAGCTGTCCGCGCTCGTGCATGTCGAGCGCGGTGACCGTCATGATCTGATCACCGTCGACGATCTCGCCGCGCTCGTCGACTGCAATCACACGGTCGGCATCGCCGTCGAGCGCGAGCCCGAGCGCGGCACCTTGTTCGCGCACGACCTTTTGCAGGGACGCCGGATGTGTCGATCCGCACGACGCGTTGATGTTGCGACCATCGGGATCCGCGTGCAGCACCGTGACGTCGGCTCCCGCCGCGCGCATCGCGCTCGGTCCGACCTCGAACGCGGCGCCGTTCGCGCAGTCGAGCACGACCCGCATGCCTTGCAGCGTGCGACCGTCGAGGGCAGCGAGCAGATGACCGATGTACGGCGCGCCCGCGTCGGGAAGCGCAGCCGCATACTCGACCGCGTCGGGAACCGCTGACGCGTCGAGGACGTGTAGCGCGGCTTCGATGCGCGCTTCGGCATCGTCCGGCAGCTTCCGGCCGTCGGGACCGATGACCTTCACACCGTTGTCGGCCCACGGGTTGTGGCTCGCCGACACGATCGCGGCCGGCGTGCCCGCGCGGGCCGCGTGGAACGCGATCGCGGGCGTCGGCAGGACACCGAGGAACACGGGCTCCACTCCTTCGGCGACCAAGCCGCGCGCCAGCTCGGTCTCGATGCGGGCACCCGAGGCCCGGGTGTCGCGCCCGATGAGCACGCGGGGAGGCCGCAGTGCTCGCGCGACGGCGCGTCCCAACGAGATGACGAATGCGGATGTGAGGTCGGCGTCGGCGTCGCCCCGCACGCCGTCGGTGCCGAACCGCAGCACCGTCATATCGCTTCCTCGCTCGCGCCGTTGGGGCTAGCGCTTGGAGTACTGCGGCGCCTTGCGCGCCTTCTTGAGGCCGTACTTGCGACGCTCCTTCTCGCGTGCGTCACGAGAGAGCAACCCGGCCTTCTTGAGCACGCCGCGGGTGTCCGGGTCGAGCGCCACGAGCGCGCGCGCGATGCCGAGCCGGATCGCGCCCGCCTGGCCGCTCACGCCGCCGCCGCCGAGCGTCGCATCGACGTCGTAGACCTCTTCGGTCTGCGTGAGGCGCAGCGGCTCCTTGGCGATCACCTGGTGCGTGAGGATCGGGAAGTACGCCGGGAACGGCCGGCCGTTGACCGTGATCTGGCCGGTGCCGGGCCGCAGCCGCACGCGGGCGATCGACTCCTTGCGCCGTCCGGTCGTCTGGATCAGGGGCTTGCTCACGAAGCGTCCTCTGTGTTCACGAGATCCGCGCCTTGGAACGCTCGGGCAGCGGCCGCACGACCGGCTGTTGTGCCTGGTGCGGATGCGTCGGGCCCGCGTAGATCTTCAGCTTCTTCAACATCTGCCGGCCGAGCGGCCCTTTCGGGAGCATGCGGCGCACTGCCAGCCGCACCACCTTCTCCGGGTCGCGTGCGAGGAGGTGCTCGAGGCTCTCGGCGCGGATGCCACCCGGGTAGCCGGTGTGGCGGTAGTAGGTCTTCTGCATCTGCTTGCGCTGACCCACTGCGAGCTTCGCCGCGTTCACGACGACGACGTGGTCACCCGTGTCGACGTGCGGGGCCCAGATCGGCTTGTGCTTGCCGCGCAGCAGCGTCGCCACCTCGGTGGACAGCCGGCCGAGGATCGCGCCTTCGGCGTCGATGACGTGCCACTGCCGGGTGATGTCCTTGGCTTTGGGCGTGAACGTGCGCACCTGAGCTCTTTCAGATCACGAGGGGCTGCCCGGGCACGTACGCACGCACCGCCGGACGAACGACACACGATAGCCGCTCCTGGGAAGGGATGTAAGTTGCGGAGCGTGACCGACGTCGTCGTGCCCCACCAGGTCCCCGACGCCCACCGGGCCACTGCGGAGGCGGCGCTCGAGGTGCTGTGCGACGCCGCGCTCGAGCCGATCGTCGACATGGTGTGCAGTCACCGGGACGGGATCTATGAGGCCCGCACGCACGACGGCCGGGTCACGTTCCGCCGTACCGACGACGGCTTCGAGCGGATCGCCACCGAGGGCAACGACCCGCTCGCCGATCAGTCGACCGCGGTCCTCACGCCTCTCTCCGAGGAGCGGCGGCACCCGCACCCTCATCGCGGCGACAACGCGTACCCGTTCGCGTTCGAGCACATCGCCCAGCTGTTCGACGCGGCGGCCGCGCCCGACCTCTGCGTGCTGCACTCGGCCGCCCACAACTGGGAGGACCAGGGCGGGCACCTCGGCGAGCATGGCTCGCTCGGCATCGTCCAGGCGCGCGCACCGTTCGTGATCGCCGGCAAAGGCGTACGCGGGCACGGCCTCGTGCCGCGCGCGGCGCGCCTTGTCGACGTCGCACCGACCGTTGCCGCGCTTCTCGGATGCGCGCCGCTTGCGGACGGCCGGTACGTCGCCTCCCAGGACGGTCGTGTGCTCGACGACGTGCTCGACCCGTCCGAGCGGCCCCGTCACGTCATCGGCGTGCTGTTCGACGGCACGAACGCGAACGTGCTGTACGACATGGCGGCGCGCGGTGAGGCGCCGAACGTGGCCCGGTTGATCGACAGCGGGACCGCGTACGAGCACGGCGCGATCGCGTCGCTGCCCACGGTCACCTTGGCGAACCACACCTCGATTCTCACCGGCGCGCACCCCGGTCATCACGGGATCCTGCACAACGCGTGGTACGACCGAGAGGCCGGCGAGCAGGTGATCACGAACTCCTCGGCGACGTGGCCGTGGTGCATGCGACACCTCGCGCCCGGCATCGAGACGATCCACGACGCGGTGCACCGCACATGGCCCGACGCGTTCACGGCGTCGGTGAACGAACCATGCGACCGCGGTGCGAGCTACTCGACGTTCGACTTCTTCCGGCGCGGCGAAGTGCCACCGATCCCGCGCGATCCGTTCGGCTTGCCGCACACGACGGAACGATTCGTGCGACCGTCGAAGGACTACTCGTGGTCGTCGGTCGTCGACCACATGGGCACCGATCAGGCAGTGAGCATCCTCGGGGGCCGCTACCGCGACGTCGAGTACCCGACACCGCGGTTCATGTGGTGCAACTTCACGCTCACGGACGCCGCGATGCACGAAGGCGGGCCATATTCCGAGATCGCGGCGGCCGCGGTACGCGACAGTGAGGGACGCCTCGGCGACATCCTCGCCGCCGTCGAGCGGTCAGGAAGCTTCGACGACTGCGCGTTCGTTCTCGTTGCCGACCACGGCATGGAGGAGAACGATCCGGGCTGCCGGGGCGATTGGGATGTCACGCTGCGCGCGGCCGGCATCGAAGCCCGGGACGAGGCGTACGGCTTCCTCTATTTCGGCGTTCCGGCTGCCTAGCCCGGCTGCATAGCATTGCCCTGCGGGCTCGCAGGGAGGGCACCATGCGGAAATGCACGATCTTTTTCTTCGTCGCGGTCGTCGCGGTCGTCGTGATCTCGGGATGCGGTGGCAGCGACAAGAAGAGCACGTCGACCGGGAACAACAACACGGGCACGACGAACGCGTCATCCGGTGACAGCGACTACGCGAAGCTCGTCGACAAGGCATCCAAGGCGAGATTCCGCGTCACGTACCAGTCGTCGTCGGCCGGGAGCAGCGCCGAGACACTCTTCACGCTCTCCCAGGACGGCTCGGGCAAGACCGCGTATTTCAGCGACGACGGTGACACGCAGGTGATCGCCGACGGCGACAAGTACACGAGCTGCAGCAACGTCAAGACCAATCCGGAGTGCACGCAATTCTCGGGCACGTCGGGGAGCGCCCTCGTCAGCGTGTACACCCGCCTGCTTGCCGTCCCGACCGCCGCGATCGCCGCGGCGAAGAGTGGTTCGGGCTTCGGGAACACGAGCTCCGAGACGATCGCCGGTCGCGAGGCGACCTGTGCGTCGATCGACTACAGCGGGCTCGGATGGAAGGCGTGCGCAGACACCGAGACCGGCATTCTCCTCAAGTGGGAGGCGTCGGCCGGAGGTACGAGCGGGGCGTTCGTCGCATCCGAGGCGGGCGAGCCCAAGGACTCCGACTTCGTCCCGCCCGCGACACCCGGCACCGTGCCGAGCGTCAGCGTGCCCGGGTACACGATCCCCGGCCCCTGAGCCGAGCACGCGACCCGCTGAGCGTCAGTAGCCGACCTCCCACAAGCACAACCCGCGTGGCGGCGCGAGCTGGCCTGCCGTGTCGCGGTCGCAGGCGCGCAGGGTCGCCATCATGTCGCCGGGCTTGCGCTTGCCGGTCCCGACCTCGACGAGCGTGCCGACGATCGATCGCACCATCTGCCAGCAGAACACGTTGGCGCGTATCTCGTACCGCAGCACACCGTCGCCCTCGTCGACCCAACGCGAGTGGATGACATTGCGCACCGTCGACGAACCGGGCGGGCCCTTGCGGCAGAACGATGTGAAGTCGTGCGAACCGACGAAGGGATCGGCCGCGAGCCGCAACGCGCGCAGATCGAGCGGGGCTGGGACCCACCACGTGAAGCGATCGCGGAACGGATCCGGAACCGGCCGGTTGAGGATCGTGTAGCGGTACTCGCGCCACTGCGCGGCATGACGCGCGTCGAACGACGGCCCCACGACGTCCGCGTGACGGATGACGACCTCCGGCCCGAGCATCGAGCTGACCGCGCTCTGCAAGCGCGGGAGGTCGACCGGGAGATCGCCGGGCTCCGTCGGGAAGCCGACCACCTGGCCCCATGCGTGCACACCCGCGTCGGTGCGACCGGCGCACGAGAGCTGCACGTCGTGGCGGAGGAGCTTGCCGACCGCCGCCGCCAGGACGCCACCCACCGTACGAACGCGGGGCTGGCCGGGCTGCGCCGCAAAGCCGCTGAACTCGGTGCCGTCGTACGCGACGACCATCTTCAGCTGTGCCCCACCGGGGCTGGGCGGTGACGCCGCGAGAGGCGTCGAACAACGTCACCCCGGGAGTTTCTCCGACGGAGCTGGGTACCGTAAATCTCATGACTGAGCCATCGGATCGATATCGCGCGAACGCCGCCGGATTCGACGCACGGGTGGTTGCCGTCCCCGCGGACCGCTGGGAGAACCAGTCCCCGTGCGAGGACTGGACCGCCCGGGACGTCGTCCGTCACGTCATCGACACCTCCGGCATGTTCCTCGGTTTCGTCGACCAGAAGCTGCCGCCGGCGCCGTCCGTGGACGAAGACCCGGTCGCGGCATGGCGTTCCGCCCGCGACGCGATCCAGCGCGCGCTCGACGACCCCATGGTGGCGCAGAAGGAATACGAAGGCATGTTCGGCACATCGACCTTCGAGCAGAGCGTCCACAACATCCTCGCGTGCGACGCGCTGGTACACACCTGGGACCTCGCGCGCGCAACCGGCCTCGACGAGAACCTCCCTGAAAAGGCATCGCAGGAAGTGCTCGAAGCCCTCGAGCCGTTGGACGACAAGATGCGTGTTCCCGGCGGGTTCGGCGACAAGATCGAGCCGCCACCGAACGCCGACGCGGAGACGCGACTGCTCTGCTTCCTCGGCCGCCGGCCCTAGCTACACGAACTCGATACGCGCCATCGGCGCGTTGTCGCCGGGTCGCGGGCCGACCTTCAGGATGCGGATGTAGCCGCCGTTGCGGTCGGCGTAGCGCGGTCCGATGTCGACGAAGAGCCGATGGGCGGCGTCCTTGTCGTGGATCGTCGACACGACCTGACGTTGCTTGTGCAGCCCGCCGTGCTTCGCCTTCGTAACGAGCTTCTCCACGTACGGGCGAAGCGCCTTGGCCTTGGCTTCAGTCGTCGTGATCGCGCCGTGTTCAGACGCGATCAGGTGCGCGGCAAGGTTGGCGAGCATCAGCTTCTGGTGCGCGGGGTCGCCGCCGAAGCGCGCGCCCTCTTCGGAGCCGGCATGACCGGACCTACTCCTTCACCCGGAGCGACAGTCCGCGCTCGTCGAGCTTCTGGATCACTTCTTCGAGCGACTTGGCGCCGAAGTTCGTGATCGCGAGCAGGTCGTCCTCGGACTTCTGCACGAGCTGACCGATCGAGTCGATGCGCGCCCGCTTCAGGCAGTTGCGCGGCCGCTCGGACAAGTCGAGCTCCTCGATCGCCAGATCGAGATCGGGTGAGGTCGACGTCGGGGACGCCACCTCGCCCAGCTCGAGACCACGCGGCTGCTCTGACAACTCCGCGACGAGATCGACGAGCTTGCGGAGCGTGTCGCCCGCCGACGCGAGGGCGTCGCGCGGCGTGATCGAACCATCGGTCTCGATCTCGAGGGTGAGCTTGTCGAAGTTCGTGGCCTGCTCGACACGCGTCGGCTCGACCGAGAACGACACCCGCCGTACGGGCGAGAAGATCGCGTCGACCGGGATCACACCGATCGTGGTGGTGCGCTTGTTGCGCTCGGCCGACAGGTAGCCGCGGCCTTGCTCGACGGTGAGGTCGAGGGCGATGCGACCGGAGGCGTTCACGTTCGCGAGGTAGAGGTCGCCGTTGAGCACCTCCACGTCGGACGTCGTCTGGATGTCGCCGGCCCGCACCTCGGCGGGTCCGCGCTTGTCGAGCCTGAGGGTGACCGCCTCGTCGGAGGTGCACCGCAGCACGAGATCCTTCAGATTGAGGATGACGTCGGTGACGTCTTCCTTGACGCCCTTGATGACGTCGAACTCGTGCAGCGCGTCGTCGAAGCGCACCTGCGTGACCGCGGCTCCGGGAATCGAGGAGAGCAGCGTGCGCCGCAGGCTGTTGCCGAGCGTGTGCCCGAATCCGGGCTCGAGTGGGGAGATCGTGAAGCTCTGGACGTTGCCTTCGGCTTCGCCTGCTTCGATTTCGGGACGCTGGATGATGAGCATGGGGGCGCCTCGTCTTAGGGGGAGTTACTTCGAGTAGAGCTCGACGATGAGCTGTTCGCGCACCGGCACGTCGATCTGCTCGCGCAGCGGCAGGTCGCGCACGGTCGCGGTGAACTCGCCCGCGTTCACGTCGAGCCATTGGGGTGCGATGCGGTCCAGGGTGTCGATGTTGTGCCGGATCACGATCATGCCGCGTGCCTTGTCGCGCAACGACACCGCGTCGCTCCTGCGCAAGATGTACGACGGGATCGTGACGCGCTTGCCGTTCACCGACACGTGGCCGTGTCGCACGAACTGGCGCGCCTGATTGCGGCTCGACGCGAATCCCGCCCGGTACACCACGTTGTCGAGCCGCTGCTCGAGCAACCGGAGCAGGTTCTCGCCGGTGATGCCGCCCATGCGGTTCGCCTTGTCGTAGACGAGGCGGAACTGCTTCTCGAGCAGGCCGTAGATGCGCCGCGCCTTCTGCTTCTCACGCAGCTGGAGCAAGTACTCGCTGTCGCGCACCCGGCCGCGGCCGTGCTGGCCCGGTGGATAGGGACGTCGCTCGATCGGGCACCGCATCGTGTCGCACTTCGTGCCCTTCAAGAACAGCTTCATGCGCTCGCGCCGGCAGAACCGGCACACCGCACCCGTCAACTCGCGCGCCACTACATGGCTCCTTCGCTGCGCCGTCCCTGGCTGCGCTGCATCCGCACCATGACCTACACCCTCCGCCGCTTGGACTGGCGGCAGCCGTTGTGGGGGATCGGCGTCACGTCCTTGATGCCGACGACCTCGATCCCGCTGTTCTGGATGGAGCGGATCGCGGTCTCGCGGCCCGAACCCGGGCCCTTGACCATCACATCGACCCGACGGACGCCGTGCTCCATCGCCCGCCGCGCCGCAGCCTCGGCCGCGAGCTGCGCCGCGAACGGCGTGCTCTTGCGCGAGCCCTTGAACCCGACGTTCCCGGAGCTGGCCCACGACAGCGTGTTGCCCAACTGGTCGGTGAACGTGATGATCGTGTTGTTGAACGACGACTTGATGTGCGCGACGCCGTAGGCGACGTTCTTGCGCTCTCGACGTTTCGGACGACGACCGCCCGCAGCAGGTTTTGCCACTTCCCCTCAAACTTCCGGTTATTTACGGGCCCGCTTCTTCCCGGCGACCGTCTTCTTCGGTCCTTTCCGGGTGCGGGCGTTGGTGCGGGTGCGCTGCCCGTGGACCGGCAATCCCTTGCGATGCCGCAATCCCTGGTAGCTGCCGATCTCCATCTTGCGCTTGATGTTCTGGCTGATGTCGCGGCGCAAGTCGCCCTCGACTTGCAGGTTCTGGTCGATGTAGGTCCGCAGCCGCGCGACTTCCTCTTCGGTCAGGTCGCGCACACGCGTGTCGCGTGACATCGCAGTGGAGTCGCAGACCTGCTGCGACATCGTGCGGCCGATCCCGAAGATGTAGGTGAGCGATACCTCGAGACGCTTCTCGCGAGGTATGTCGACGCCGGCGATACGAGCCATGTGTGAACGCGTTCCCCTCTAACCCTGGCGCTGCTTGTGGCGCGGGTCCACGCAGATGATCCGCACGGAACCGTGCCGGCGGATCACCTTGCACTTGTCGCACATCTTCTTGACCGAAGGTCGGACCTTCATTGCTGCCTGCTTGGTTCTCTACTTGTAGCGGTACGTGATGCGACCGCGGGAGAGGTCGTACGGTGTGAGCTCGACTTGTACGCGGTCACCGGGAGCAATGCGGATGTAGTGCATGCGCATCTTCCCGGAGATGTGGGCCAGCACCTTGTGCCCGTTCTCCAGCTCGACACGGAACATGGCATTTGGCAGCGGCTCCACAACAGTGCCTTCAACCAGGATCGTGTCATCCTTCGGTTTGGCCAGAGAGCATCACCTTCGGGTGCAGGGAGCGCGCCAGAGGCGCACAAAACGGGCGGGGAGCCGACCCGCGAGAATACCTGATCAGGCTACAGGTTCCAACTTGCCGCTCAGGGGAGCGTGAGCACCTCGGGACCACTGTCGGTGATCGCAACCGTGTGCTCGAAATGCGCGGCGCGCGAGCCGTCGGCGGTCACGACCGTCCACCCGTCGCCGAGCACACGCGACGCGGGCCGCCCGGCAGTGACCATCGGCTCGATCGCGAGGACCATCCCGGCCCGCAACCGAAGCCCGCGACCGGCCAGCCCGTAGTTCGGGACGTCGGGCTCCTCGTGCATGGCGGTGCCGATGCCGTGGCCGACGTACTCCCGCACGAGCCCGAAGCCGGCGTCCTTGACCGTCGCTTCGACCGCCGCACCGATGTCGCCGAGCCGGTTGCCATCCAGCGTGGCGGCGATGGCGGCATCGAGCGACGCCCGCGTGGTGTCGAGCAGCCGGCGGTCGTCGTCGTCGATCTCCCCGACCGGCACGGTGATCGCGGCGTCGGCGTGCCAGCCGTCGACGATCGCGCCGCAGTCGATCGAGACGATGTCGCCCTCCTCGAGCACGCGACCGTCCGGGATGCCGTGCACGATCACCTCGTTCGGCGAGATGCACGCGACCGCGGGGAACCCGTGGTAGCCGAGGAAGTTCGAGCGGGCGTGCCTCCGCTCGAGCACGTCCCGCGCCGCGGCATCGAGGTCGGCCGTGGTCGCTCCGGGCTTCGCCCCCCGCGTACAGACGTCGTGCATCTCCGCCACGATCGAGCCCGCCTTGCGCATGTGCGCGATCTGCGGCGGCGTCTTACGAAGGACCACCAGCGGATCAGCTCTGGAGGTGGTCGTCGATGGTCTTGACGAGCCGCTCGAAGACCTCGTCGCCCTCACCGACGCCGTCGACGACCGCGAGCTCGCCCCGCTGGCGGTAATAGTCGATGATCGGCACGGTCTCGGCCTCGTAGAGCTCGAGGCGCCGCTCGACCGCTTCCTCGGTGTCGTCGTCGCGTTGGGTCACGTGGCCACCGCATGTATCGCAGATCCACGGGACGGATGGCGGCAGGTTGACGTGATAGACGCGCTGGCAGTCGTCGCAGACGCGCCGGCCGGCGATCCGGTCGAGCACGATCTCGCGTGGCACCTCGAGGTCGACGGCGAGATCGAGCGGGGTCATGCCGAGCACGCGATCGAGCTCGCCGGCCTGCGGCACGGTACGCGGGAACCCGTCGAGCACGAAGCCATCGCCCAGAGGTCCGCCGGGCACGATGCACTCCTCGATGACGCCCATGACGATCTCGTCGGGCACGAGCTCGCCCGCGTCCATGTATCGCTTGGCTTCCAGGCCGAACGCGGTGCCCTGCGCCGCTTGCGCGCGGAACATGTCACCGGTCGAGATGTGTGTGACCCCGTAGTGCTGGGCGAGACGTTCGGCCTGTGTTCCCTTGCCGGCGCCTTGTTTTCCGAGCAGAACGAGTCGCGGCTTGGAACGCTTCATCGTCATGTACCCGACATGGTGATCGCTTTGCTCAGTGCAGGAACCCTTCGTAGTTCCGCATCATCAGTTGACTGTCGAGCTGCTTCATCGTCTCGAGCATCACACCCACCGCGATGAGGATCGACACACCGCCGAAGGGGAAGTTTTGGATGTTCCAGAACTTGAGGACCACGAATGGCACGATCGCGATGATCGTGAGGAACGTCGCACCGGGCAGCGTGATGCGGTTCAGGACTTTGGCCAGGTAGCGCTCGGTCGGTGGTCCGGGACGAATACCGGGGATGAACCCTCCCTGCTTCCGGATGATGTCGGCTTGCTGCTCCGGGTTGAATGCGATCGCCGTGTAGAAGTACGAGAAGAACAGGATCAACGTCGCGAACATTCCGATGTAGAACCAGCTCGTCGTCGCCTGCCCGACGAGGTGGTCGTTCACCCACTTCTGGGCACCACTGGGCAGCACCGTGGCCGCCAACGCCGGGAACGACAGCAACGATGTCGCGAAGATCACGGGGATCACACCCGACTGGTTGACCTTCAGCGGAATGTAGGTGCTCTGGCCGCCGTACATGCGGCGGCCGACCACACGTTTTGCGAACTGGACCGGGATGCGTCGCTGCCCCGACTCGACCGCGACGATCGCCAGGATCATCAGGAACGCGATACCCATGATGAGCGTGAACTTGAACGCGTGCGATTGCCGGAGCACGAGCGCGCCCTGGAACGGCAACCGGGACACGACCGACGTGAAGATCAGGATCGACATGCCGTTGCCGATCCCGCGCTGGGTGACCAGCTCACCGAGCCACATGACGAGCGCCGTGCCGGCGGTCCACGTGAGCACGATCATCACCGCGCGGTATGCGCTGAAGTTCGGGATGAGGACCTGGCCCTCTTGCAGGCGGAAGTTCGACTGGCCGAGCAAGCCGCCGTTGCCGCTCTTGAGGACGAAGACGAACGCCGTGCTCTGCATGAGCGCGAGTGCGACCGTGAGGTAGCGCGTCCACTGCGTGATCTTCTTCTGCCCGGTCTGGCCTTCCTGCTGCCACTCTTCGAGCTTCGGGATCACCACACCGAGGAGCTGCATGATGATCGACGCGGTGATGTACGGCATGATCCCGAGGAAGAACACCGACACCGACGTCAGCGCGCCGCCCGAGAAGACGTCGAGCAGGCCGAGCACGCCACCGCCGCCATTGCTCCGTGCGCTCTCGCTCAGCGCCTGGACCGCCTTGAAGTCCACGAACGGGACCGGGATGTGCGAGCCGAGGCGGAAGATGAAGACGATGAAGAGCGTGAACAGGATCTTGTTCCGTAGGTCGGCTACCCGGAACATGTTCCGCAGGCGCGAGAGTCCTGACGTCACAGGCATGGGGGAGCCGAACCTCCGAAAGATGGGAACTGGCCGTCGAAGATGGGGACTGGCAGTGTATCCAGCTGGTCCGGGGCCGGCGGCAGGGCGATCCCGCCCGCTCGGGCTCCCGCTCGCGGACCCTCGCCGCTAGCGGTTCGCGTGGGCGTTTCCTCGCACGGGCGGCCGGCCCGTGCGCCACGGGAGGGGAATGACCTCGGTCGTGCCACCCGCGGCCTCGATGGCCCGTACCGCCGCGGCCGAGAAGCCGTGCGCCTTCACGGTGAGCGGCTTCGTCAGCTCACCACGGCCCAGGATCTTCACCAATCCCTGCTTGGCGACCAGGCCGCGAGTGCGCAGCGTGTCGGGGCCGACCTCGGTACCGCTCTCGAACGCCTCGAGCGTCTCGAGGTTCACGACGTGATACTCGATCCGGAACGGGTTGTTGAAGCCCTTCGCCTTCGGTGTACGCCGGTGCAATGGCGTCTGCCCGCCCTCGAACCCGACGGGCACCGTGCCGCGCGCGCCCTGGCCCTTCGAGCCGCGGCCTGCGGTCTTGCCGCCCTTGCCGCCGATGCCGCGCCCGACCCGTCGTTTGGGACGGCGGGATCCCGGAGCCGGCTTCAGATCGTGCAGCTTCATTGCACTTCCTCCACCTTCACGAGGTGCGGGACACGCGCGACCATCCCGCGCACTTCCGGACGATCGGGGAGCACGTTCGACGAACCGATCTTGCCGAGACCGAGCGCGCGCAGCGTTCCCCGCTGCTTCGGCTTGATACCGATCTGCGAGCGCACGAGGGTGACCTTGATCGACATGGCTACGCGACCTCGGTGACTTCGTGCTTGGCGTCGCGTTGCCGCTCTCGGTACGCGTTGAGCATGCCCTTGGTCGACACCTCTTCGGGCGACTTCCCACGCAGGCGCGCGACCTCTTCGGGCCGGCGCAGGTCGCGCAGCCCCTGCATCGTTGCGCGCGCGACGTTGATCGCGTTCGACGAACCGAGCGACTTGGCCAGGACGTCGTGGATACCGGCGGATTCCAAGATCGCGCGTGCCGCGCCGCCGGCGATCACTCCGGTACCGGGTGCCGCCGGCTTCAGGAGGACGCGTGCCGCGTCGTGCTCGCCGAGCACGACATGGGTGATCGTCGAGCCCGCGAGCGGCACCGCGTAGAGGTTCTTCTTGGCCTCCTCCATGCCCTTCTGGATCGCGGCCGGCACCTCCTTGGCCTTGCCGTAGCCCAGCCCGACGTTGCCGGCGCCGTCGCCGACGACCACGAGCGCGGTGAACGAGAACCGCCGGCCGCCCTTCACCACCTTGGCGACGCGGTTGATGGCGATCACTCGCTCGTCGTACTGCCCTTCGGGCACAGCTATCTCCGCTCTGTAGGGCCGCTCGGGCCACCGTGCCGAACAACGCAGGTTACCTGCGCCGGGGGAAGGCCCCTCACAGTTCCAAACCTGCTTCGCGCGCACCGTCGGCGATGGCCGCCACCCGGCCGTGGTACTTGAAGCCGCCGCGGTCGAACACCACCGTGGTGATCCCGGCGGCTTTGGCGCGCTCGCCGACGAGCTTGCCGACGCTCTTCGCGGCGTCGACCGTCGCGGTCGCGCTCGGTGCGCAATTCGGTTTCCATCGTCGATGCGCAGACGATCGTGCGACGCGCAAAGTCGTCGATGGCCTGCACGTAGATGTGCTTGTTGGACCTGAACACCGCGAGGCGCGGGCGATCGGCCGTGCCCATGATCTTCTTGCGGACCCGGCGGTGACGCCGCGTGCGGTGTTCTGATTTGGAGAGCGCCATGCCGGGGACCTACTTCGCCGACTTGCCGGCTTTGCGCTGCACACGCTCGCCGGAATAGCGGATGCCCTTGCCCTTGTAGGGCTCGGGCTTGCGGATCTTGCGGATGTCGGCCGCAACCTGGCCGACGAGCTGCTTGTCGAAACCGCGCACGACGATACGCGTCGGCTGCGGGACCTCGAACGTGACACCCTCGGGTGCCTTGACGCGAACGGTGTGCGAGAAACCCACGGCCAGCTCGATTGCGTCCGAGCCCTGTGCCTGGGCGCGGTATCCCACGCCGACGATCTCGAGCTCCTTGGCGAAACCCTCCGAGACGCCGGTGACCATGTTGGCGATCAAGGTGCGCTGCAGACCGTGCAGGGATCGGTTCGCGCGTGTGTCGTCGGCGCGCGACACGTTGAGGTCGTCGCCGTCGCGTGCGATCGCGACGTCGCCGACGATCACGTGCTCGAGTTGGCCCTTCGGCCCCTTCACGCGCACCGTCGCGCCGTCCAACGTCACCTCGACGCCGGTCGGGACCGGGATCGGTTGCTTGCCGATTCTCGACATCTCCCTGACTCCCTCTACCAGACCTGGCACAACACCTCGCCGCCGACCTTGCGCTCGCGCGCCTCACGGTCGGTCAGGAGGCCTTGATTGGTGGACAGGATCGCGATGCCCATGCCGCCGAGCACCCGCGGCACCGAATCGGCTTTCTTGTAGACCCGTAGCCCGGGTCGCGAGATCCGCTTCAAGCCGGAGATCGTGCGGCGCCGATCGTTCGAGTACTTCATACGGATGACCAAACGCTTCCCCGGACGTCCGGGAACCTCGGCGACGTCGAAACCGGTGATGTAGCCCTCGCGTTCGAGGATCTTCGCCACCGCTTCCTTCAACTTCGACGAAGGCATCGCGACGTCGTCGTGGAACGCCGTGTTCGCGTTACGAATTCGCGTGAGCATGTCGGCGATCGGGTCTGTCATCGTCACAGCGCGTCGCCTCCCCTCACCATGAGCTCTTCGTCATGCCGGGGATCTCGCCCGCGTGTGCCATCTGCCGGAGGCAGATACGACACAGCCCGAAGTCGCGGTACACCGAACGCGCTCGGCCGCAACGGCGGCAGCGCGTGTACGCACGCACCTTGAACTTCGGCTTGCGCTGTGATTTCAGAACGAGAGCCTTCTTGGCCATTGATTCACCCCTGCCCGTCACGTCGGAACGGGAATCCCAGCGCGCGCAGGAGCGCGCGTCCTTGATCGTCGGTCCTTGCGGTGTTCACGATCGTCACGTTCATGCCGCGAACGGTGTCGATCTTGTCGTAGTCGATCTCCGGGAACACGAGCTGCTCGGTGAGCCCGAACGTGTAGTTCCCGTGACCGTCGAATTGGTTCGGTGGCATGCCGCGGAAGTCGCGGATACGTGGGATCGCGAGGCTCACGAGCCGGTCGTAGAACTCCCACATCCGGTCGCCGCGCATCGTCGCCATGGCGCCGATCTCGTTGCCCTCACGCAGCTTGAACGTCGCGATCGACTTCTTCGCCTTGCGCACGCTGGGCTTCTGACCTGTGATGATCGTCAGATCGGTCACCGCGCCGTCGAGCAGCGACCGCTGCTGTGTCGCGCGACCGACGCCCATGTTCACGACGATCTTGACGAGCCTCGGCACGTCCATGACGTTGGTCAACCCGAGCTCACTTTGGAGCTGACCCTTGAGCTCGCTCTCGAAGCGCGTCTTGAGGCGCGGACGCTCGGTGGCGCTCGCAGCCATCAGACGTCGCCCCCGCACTTGCGACAGATACGCCGCTTGGTGCCGTCGTCGGCGACGTGGTATCCGATACGAGTCCGGCCGCAGTCCTTGCACCACATGGCGACGTTCGACACGTGGATCGGCATCTCCTTGTCGATGATTCCGCCCTGCATCACCTGGCCGCGCGGCTTGGTGTGGCGCTTCACCATGTTGATGCCGTCGACGATCACCTTGTCGGAGCTCGGGATGACCCGCGAGATCGTGCCGCGCCGACCGAGGTCCTTTCCGGAGAGCACGACGACCTCGTCGCCCTTCTTCAGCTTCATTCGTGCCATGTTTCCTTCTCCGCTCTCACCTAGAGGACCTCGGGTGCGAGCGAGACGATCCGCATGAAGCGGCGGTCGCGCAGCTCGCGCCCGACCGGACCGAAGATGCGCGTGCCTCTCGGCTGCATCTGGTCGTTGATCAACACGGCCGCGTTCTCGTCGAAGCGGATGTAGCTGCCGTCCTGGCGGCGCTTCTCCTTCTTCGTACGCACGACCACACACTTCACGACGTCGCCCTTCTTCACCGAGGCCCCGGGAACCGCGTCCTTCACCGTGGCGACAAAGATGTCGCCGATGCTGGCGTAACGGCGGCGCGTGCCGCCGAGCACCTTGATGCACAGCACCTCGCGTGCGCCCGAATTGTCAGCGACCCTGAGTCGTGACTCCTGCTGTATCACCGCGCCCTCTCAAGAACCTCGACGACGCGCCAGCGCTTCTGCTTCGACAGCGGGCGGGTCTCGGCGATGCGCACGCGGTCGCCTTCGCGCACGTCGTTGGTCTCGTCGTGCGCGTACAGGCGCGTCGTGCGCTGCAACGTCTTCTGATAGCGCGGGTGACGGACGCGGTCGATGACCGCGACCACGACGGTCTTGTCCATCTTCGCCGACACCGCGATGCCCTCACGTACCTTGCGAGGGTTCGACCTCTTCTCGGTGGCCTCTTCGTTCGCCTCAGCCATCACGCCTCCCTCGACTGCGCTTCGTGCGCCGCAATCTCACGCTCACGCATCAGGGTCTGAATGCGCGCGATCTCGCGCTTGTAGTTCGTGATCTCCGACGTGCTGTCGAGCTGGCCGGTCGCGAGGTCGAGCCTGCGCTTCCACAGCTCCTGCTTCGCTTCCGACAGCCGGTCGGCGAGCGTGTCGTCGGTGAGGTCGCGCAGCTCCGCCGATTTGGTCACGCTTCCTCCTCACGCATCACGAAGCGCGCCTTGATCGGCAGCTTGTGAATCGCGAGACGCATTGCCTCACGTGCGACCGCCTCGGGCACACCGGAGAGCTCGAACAGCACGCGTCCCGGCTTGACGACGGCGACCCACTTCTCGGGGTTGCCCTTGCCGGAACCCATCCGGGTCTCCGCCGGCTTCTGCGTCACGGGCTTGTCGGGGAAGACGTTGATCCACACCTTGCCGCCACGCTTGATGTGACGCGTCATCGCGATACGAGCGGCCTCGATCTGTCGGTTCGTGAGCCAGCCCGGCTCGAGTGCCTGAATGCCGTAGTCGCCGAACGCGAGCCGCGTGCCACCCTTGGCCAAGCCGGTCATCCGGCCTCGTTGCTGCTTGCGGTGACGAACTTTCCGGGGCATCAACATCTTCTTGATCCCTACTCGTCGTCGCCGCGGAAGTGCGGGGTCTCGTGCTGCTGACGGATGCGGCGGTTGATGTCCTCTTCTTCTTGCAGGAGACGCTCGAGCTCGGGGTCCGCCTCGCCGAGGAGCGGCTTGGCGGGGACCTCCTCATCCGTTCCTTCGGCAGCCTCGGCAACTGCCGGGGTCGCGCCGGGCGCGGCTTCATCGGGCTTGCGCCGCCGGCCACCACCGGCGCTGACGACGCGCCGGCCGGTCGTCTGGCCCGCGGTCTCGCCGACGGCCATGGCTGCTTCGCGCGCGATCTTGTCCTCGACCGCGCTCTTGTAGGGCAGGATCTCGCCCTTGTAGATCCACACCTTCACGCCGATGCGCCCGAACGTCGTGCGCGCCTCGGCGAGGCCGTAGTCGACGTCGGCGCGCAGCGTGTGGAGCGGGACGCGACCCTCCCGGTACCACTCCTTGCGACTCATCTCCGCACCGCCCAAGCGCCCGCTGCACTGCACACGTACGCCCGAGCGCGCCGGCCTTCATCGCCGTCTGCACCGCCCGCTTCATCGCGCGCCGGAACGACACACGACCGGCGAGCTGGTCGGCGACACCCTGCGCGAGCAACATCGCGTCGACCTCGGGCTGCTTGATCTCTTGGATGTTGAACTGGATCTTCGGGTTGCCGCTGATCTTGCGCAGCCCTTCGCGCAGACGCTCGGCCTCGGCACCACGCCGGCCGATCACGATGCCCGGGCGCGCGGTGTACACGTCGATGCGCAGACGGTCGCCGGTGCGCTCGATCTCGATGCGGCTCACCGCGGCGCGCTCGAGCTGGCGCCGCAGGTAGTCGCGGATCTTCCAATCCTCGATGAGCTGTTCGCGGAACTCCTTCTTGCCGGCGATCCAGCGCGACTTCCAGTCGGTCGTGATCCCGAGGCGGAACCCGTACGGGTTGACTTTTTGCCCCATTACTCGTCCTTGCTTTCCGGTTCGGCTTCGGCCTCGGGCACTTCTTCGAGAGGTTCTTGCTGGGTCGATGCCGCTTGGGTTTCCTCTGCTTCGACGTCCTCTGCTTCGACGTCCTCTGTTTCGGGCTCGTCTTCTTGCACCTGGCGCGAGCGGCGGAGCCGCGCTCGGCGCGCCGGCGTTGGGCAACGGCCGCGCCCCGGCCCGTCGTCTCGTCACGGCGGCGGCGCTCTTCGAGCTCGTCGACCGCGAAGCGATCGAGGATGATCGTGACGTGCGACGTGCGCTTGCGGATGCGGAAGTAACGGCCCCGGGCGCGGGGTTGGCCCCACTTCCGCGTCGGGCCTTCGTCCGCCCACGCTCGCGCGACGAACAACTCTTCGGCCTCGATGCTGAGATTGTGCTCCACGTTCGCGATGGCGGAGCCCAACAGCTTCAGCACGTCGTCGGCGGCGTCCTTCTGGCACAGCTGCAGGATGCGTTCCGCGTCTTCGACCGGAAGGCCGCGCACGAGCTCGAGGACCTGACGGATCTTGTACGGCGACGTGTGCAGGTATCGGACGGTCGCCGCGCAGCGGTCCGGGTGTCGGTCGTTGCCATCAGCGCCGGCTTCCGCGCTCTTGGCCGGCGTGATACCGGAACGTGCGGGTCGGTGCGAACTCGCCGAGCTTGTGTCCCACCATCGCCTCGGTCACGTACACCGGCACGTGCTTGCGACCGTCGTGCACCGCGAGCGTGTGACCGACCATGTCCGGGGTGACCGTGCTGCGACGCGACCACGTCTTGATCACCTTGCGGTCGCCGGCCGCGTTCATCGCATCCACCTTCTCGCGGAGGTGGTCGTCGACGAACGGACCCTTCTTCAAACTCCGCGGCATCTACATGGCTCCTTCGCTGCGCCATCCCTGGCTCCGCTGCATCCGCACCAAGCGCATGGCTCCTTCGCTGCGCCATCCGTGGCTCCGCTGCATCCGCACCAAGTGCATGGCTCCTTCGCTGCGCCATCCGTGGCTCCGCTGCATCCGCACGGCCACTACCTCCGTGCGCCGCGGGTACGCCGGCGGCGGATGATGAGCTTGTCGCTCGACTTGCCCTTCTTGCGGGTGCGACCCTCGGGCTTGCCCCACGGCGACACCGGGTGCCGACCGCCGGAGCTCTTGCCCTCACCACCGCCGAGCGGGTGGTCGACCGGGTTCATCGCGACACCACACGTGTGAGGCCGCTTACCCTGCCAGCGGGCCCGGCCCGCCTTGCCGATGGAGACGAGGCCCGCCTCGCTGTTGCCGACCGAGCCGACGGTCGCCCGGCAGTCGATCGGCACGCGTCGCATCTCGGTGGACGGAAGGCGCAGGGTCGCGAACACACCTTCCTTCGCGATGAGCTGGACGGCCGCGCCCACGCCACGCGCCAGCTTGGCGCCCGCGCCCGGCTTCAGCTCGACGTTGTGCACGGTCGTGCCGACCGGGATGTAGCGGAGGGGCAGCGCGTTGCCGACGCGGATCTCCGAGCCCTGGCCGCTCTGCACCATCTCGCCCACCCCGAGGCCCTCGGGAGCGATGATGTAGCGCTTCTCGCCGTCGAGGTAGTGCAACAGCGCGATGCGCGCGTTGCGATTCGGGTCGTATTCGATCCCGGCGACCTTGGCCGGCACGCCATCCTTGTTGCGGCGAAAGTCGATGACGCGGTAGCGCTGCTTGTGACCGCCGCCGCGGTGGCGCGACGTCATGCGCCCGTACGCGTTGCGTCCGCCCGTTTTCGGCTTCGGCTTTGTCAGGCGCTTCTCGGGCTTGTCCTTGGTGATCTCCGCGAAGTCCGACGACGTCTGGAACCGACGTCCTGCACTCGTCGGCTTGCGCTTGCGGATGGGCATGCCGTCAGCTCCCGAAGATGTCGATGCGGTCCTCGCCGGCGGCGAGGGTGACGATCGCCCGCTTCTGGCACGACGGCGCGTTGTACGCCCCGGTTTGCCGGTTGCGCGTGCGCTTGCCCTTGCGGTTGATCGTGTGGACCTTCTCCACCCGCTTGCCGAACAGCTGCTCGATCGCGTGGCGGATCTCGATCTTGTTCGCGTTGGATGCGACCACGAACGTGTAGACGTTGTTGTCGTAGGCCGCGTAGCTCTTCTCGGAGACCACCGGCTTGATGATGATGTCGCGCGGGTCTTTACTCATTCAGCGTCACCTTCGGGCTCGTCGCTCAGCCGGGCGACGACCGTGTCGAGCGAGCTCTTCGAGAACACCAGCCAGTCGTTGACGAGGACGTCGTAAGTGTTGAGCTCCTCCGGCAGCACGATCTGCACACGCTCGCCGAGGTTGCGCACCGACTTCCACACCACCTCGTCGGTACGGAACAGCACGAGGAGCACGCGGGGCGCGCGTTCCCCTTGTCGCGGAACCCGAGCGTCTCGAGGAGCTTCACGCCGTCCTTGGTGCGCGGGACGTCGATGCCCCATTCGTCGACCACCATGACCTTGCCGCCGGAGGCGCGGTCGGAGAGCGCTGATCGCAGCGCGAGCTTCACCATCTTCTTCGGTGTGCGCTGCGAATAGTCACGCGGCTTCGGTCCGTGCGCCACACCACCGCCGCGCCAGTGCGGCGAGCGGATGGAACCCTGGCGGGCGCGGCCCGTGCCCTTCTGCCGCCACGGCTTGGCGCCGCCGCCGCGCACCTCGGCGCGCGTCTTGGTCGAATGGGTGCCGGCGCGCTTGGTGGCCAGCTCCGCGGTCACCACCTGGTGCATGACTGCAGTGTTGGGCTCGATGCCGAACACGTCGTCGGGGAGCTCGACGCTCGGGCCGTCGCCGCCACCGGCCTTCTTCATCGTCAAGGTGCTCACGAGGTCACCGTCGACTTGACCGCGTTGCGCACGAACACGAGCCCGCCCGAGGGCCCCGGCACGGCGCCCTTCACGAGCAACAGGTTGCGCTCGGCGTCGCCTTCGACCACCTCGAGGTTCAGCGTCGTGATGCGCGTGTTGCCGAACTGGCCGGCCATGCGGACACCCTTGAAGACCCGCGCGGGCGTGGCACACGCGCCGATCGCGCCCGGTGCCCGGTGCTTCTTGTGGTTGCCGTGGCTCGCACCCTGGCCGGAGAAGTTGTGGCGCTTCATCACGCCCGAGAAACCGTGACCCTTGCTGATGCCGGTGACGTCGACACGCTCGCCGGCTGTGAACAGGTCGGCCTTGAGGAGCTGACCGACCTCGAAGCCCGACAGGTCGTCCACACGGAGCTCGGCGAGATACTTCGCGGGATCAGCGTTCGCGGCCCTGAGGTGCCCGAGCTCCGGCTTGGACAACCGCGCCGGCTTGGTGGCACCGAACGCGAGCTGCACCGCGGCGTACCCGTCCCGTTCCGGCGTCTTGAGCTGCACGACGCGACACGGCCCGGCCTCGATGACCGTCACCGGCAAGACTCGATTCGCCTCATCGAAGACCTGGGTCATGCCGAGCTTTCGGCCCAGGATCCCTTTGTTCGCCATGTCGTCGTCGTCCTGCTCGATGTCCCGACAGCGGAGGTTGCCGTTTCACGCGAACGCTCCGCTCGGGGCGACCCCGGCGGAGCGTCGATCTCGGTTGTGCCACGCGGTTCCCTCGGAGAGGGCCTACGCGGGCCTCGGTTGGTGTCGCGCCTCTGCCCGAGGCCTGGGGCGGCGGCGCGGCAGGCCGCGTGGCGCAGCCTGGGAAGCCCGACGATGTTAGCAACTCGACGCGCCGGGCGGCGACCCACGCCGTAAAGCGCACACGACCCGGTCGTAGACTCTACGGGCACCTCGATGACGACGCGGGACGTTCCAATGGACCCAGGGCCGGGCGGCGAGGCGCGGATCGCACACGCCCGTGCGGGACGCCAGGTCGGGATCGCGCTCGCAGCCGTCGTCGTCGCGTTCTTTCTCGTGCGACTGCTCGGCCAGCCGTGGCCGCACTTCCCGCCGACGTATCCGGACTCCTTCAGCTACCTCGAGGTCGCTCGACGCGGGCCGCTGCATCCGCATTTCTTCTTCGACGAGCGGCCGATCGGCTACCCCTTCCTCCTGTGGACCGTCGGCCGGAGCCCGACGCTCACAGTGCTCGCCCAGACCGGGATCTACGTGGCGTCCTTCTGGATCCTCTGCCGCGTCGTCTACGCCGAGATGCGATCACGCGTCATCGGCACGCTCGCCGTCATCTTCATCGCGGCAGTCGCCATCGAGCCCCGCAACTCCCTGTGGAACACGCTGATCCTCAGCGAGAGCGTGTCGACCTCGCTCGCGATCCTGAGCATCGCCGCCTGGTGGCGCGCCGCGACGCGGCCGTCGAAGCGGACGGTGACCTGGGCGTGGATCGCCACCGCCGCGTGGATCCTCGTCCGGGACACCAACGTGCTCCCGACGGTGCTCGTGATCCTCCCGGTCGCTCTCGCAGTGACTTGGGCGTCACCGGGCGCCGACCGGGCGTTGCGACGACGCCTGGCGACCGGCGCGCTCGTGATCCTCGCCGTCTGCGGCTACGTGTACATCTCACAGGCAGTGAGCCACCGCACGCAGTATTCGGTGCACAACGTGGTCGGCATGCGCGTCCTGCCCGATGCGGATCTCACACGGTGGTTCGTGGCAGGAGGCATGCCGCTCGACGACGCGTTGCGCGGGCGTACCGGCCACAACGCGTGGGACGACGACGAGGCGTTCCTCCGTGCGCCTGAGCTGGCGCGCTATCGCACCTGGGCGCGCGGCCCCGGAAGCCGGCGCCTGTTGTTGTCGATGGTGGTCCGCTCGCCCGTCTGGTGGGAGCGGCTGCATCACGACCTGCCGGGCATCCTCGGCGAAGACGACCGCGCCTACGACAGTTATGCGGTGTTCGATCGATTTCCGCACTACCTGCCCGCGCCCCTCGGGACACCGCGCACCAACGCGGGACTGTGGGCCGGGCTGGTGCTCGCCGCCGCGGGGCTCGGCCTGGCTGCCGCCGACCGGCGCCGTCGGCTCCTGGCCGCTGTCGTTGCCGCCGGACTGCTGTCTGCTGCCGTCGACATCTGGTGCTCCTACGTTGGAGACCCAATGGAGGTCAACCGGCACATGGTCGGGCCCCTCGCCCGCCTCAGCGTCCTCATCATCGTCGCCGTCGCGCTGGGCGCCGACGCGGTGAGCGCGCGCTTGCGGCGGCCGTCGGCGCTCGCGCCGAGCGAGCCCGCCGAGCCGCGCGAGAAGCCCCTCCCGGTAATGCACGGAGCCTCGCCGGATGATTGAGGAAGACATCGACCTTCCTGAGCTCGAGCACGACGAGCAGCCACCTCGGTTCGATCGTTCGAAGCTGACGCGAACGATCAGCGACGTGACACGCGTCGTCACGTTCGCGTCGTTCGTCGTCGTGTTCGCAGCGGCGGTCATCGGGAACTGGCAACGGTCACAGAATGTCGACCCCGAATACGCGTACGACATCGTCCTCCGCACGATTCGCTTCGGCGGCACGTACTACGAGAATGGCATCCACAACAAGGGTCCGCTCGAGACGTTCGTCTACCAAGCCGCGACATGGATCTCGAGTCACGACAGCTTCTGGTATGCGATCTCGCTGTTCATCGCGATCGCCGCGCTCATCATCGGCGCGGCCGCGGCGCGGACCGCGCAATCCTTCGGCGCCAACCGCGATCTCGCCGTTGCGGCCGCCGTCGTCGTCTTCGTCCACTTCACGCTGGGGCCGTCGGACTATGCCGGCGTGCTGTATGCCGCGCAACATGACGACACCGTTGTTTGCGCTCGCTTGGATCATCCTGCTCTGGGACCGGGCGTGGAGCGACCGGCGGTGGGCGCTCGGCGCGGCGATCACGACCGGCGCGCTCCTCGGCATCGCCGTGCAGACCCTGCTCTCGACCGCGTTCGCCGCCATTCCGGTGGCCCTCGCGGTGTTGGCGTTGGCACGGCTCCGACGCCCGCGGGCCGAGTACGCAAAGCTCGACGCCGCGTTCGTGGGCGCGGGCGCACTGGCGTTCGTGAGCGCGCCGATCTGGTACCTGCTGCGGGGCAAGTTCGACGAGTTCTTCTCGGGGTGGTGGACCTACCGCGCTTCATGAACGTCGGCACGGGTCGCAGCCTCGGCGGGCAGTTCGCCCTCGGGTGGGACCAGTTCTACGCCTACTACCAGCAGCGCCCGCTCGCCTCCGTGGTCATTCTCGCCTTCCTTGCGATGACCGCGATCGAATGGTCACGGGCGAGCGTGCGTCAGCGGATACTGGGCCTCGCACTCGTCGGATGGTTCGCGGGTGCCTGGATCGAGCTCGTGCTCGCGCAGCGCTACTCGAGCCACTACTTCTCGGTGACGACGACACCGACCGCGCTGATGGCCGCCGCGCTCGCCGGGCGGGTGTACCAGGCGATCGCGGCCCAGCGACGCGTCCTCTACACGTTTGCATGGCCGCTGCTCGCCCTCGTCCTGGCGATCTATCTGACCGGACCGAAGCAGTTCGTCGACGACATGCGGGAGTTCAGCAAGTTCACGTCGCCCCACGCCCACGCCGTCGAGATGGCGAAGACCCAATCCGGGGACGCGCGGGGTGCGCGCCGTGCTCGACGTCGTCTCCAAGGACTGGGATCCCCTGCTCGTCTGGACGAACGACCCGTGGCCGTATCTCGACTACCACCGCGTCTCGGCGACGCGATTCATCTGGAAGTCGTTCCTCACGGGTGAGATCTATCTGGGTCGTACCAGCAACAGCTACGTGCTGCCGAAATCGTGGGACTGGTTCCGCGAGGACCTCGAGGAGAGCAAGCCGGTCGCGTTCGTGCACAGCAACGGTGGCCCGATCTCGGCGCAGCCGTTCGCGCAATACGTCGACGCGAACTTCACGACGGTCTATCCGGACACTCCGATCCCGGTCGAATACCGAAATGATGTCGCGGCCCAGATATTGCGCCCGGATGTTCCCAACGCGTGGACGCCGCCGGCAACGCCCGACAGCCGGTTCGGATGGACGGTCGCCGGTGACGGCGCCGAGTTCCGTGACCACGGAGATCGAGGCCAGCGATCCGCGTGGTTGCCGATCGCGAAGGACTCGTGCTTTGCGTTGCAGGGCAAGGTCGACTCTGACGGGCCGCCGGGCGGCATCGTCTTCCGCTTCGACGACAACGCTCACAAGAACGAGCAGATGAACCTGAACTTCGACGGCGACCACGTGAGCTCGGCGAACTCGACGGTGGAGATCCACCGGCTGCCGTCGGCAGTCGCCACCGACCGCCGGAAGCCCGAGCCGTTCACGTTGATCGTGAACCGCCGGGCCGCCGCCCTTGTCGTCCGCGGTCAGATCCGGGCCGCGGTGGAGCTGCCGAAATCGGTGACCGTCTCGCTCGAGTCGCAACGCGGCAGCCTCAACCTGACCGATCTCCACACCGGCCCCGCCCCCGCCGTCACCGGCTGTTAGTTCCGGGTCGCGACTCACCTCCGAGAGGCGGCTTCGCCGCGTCGGGGAGGATTCCCTGCTCCCGGCGAGTTCGCTTCGCACCCTCCGGGCTGCTCCGCTCACCGCATCATGTTGCACCGAGCACGGTGCCGTGAGCGAAGGAGCGGAGCGACGAAGCGAACTGGCGGGAGCGATGAGCGCCCACGCGTCGGGTATCCCGACCCGCAGCGAATGCGACCCAGAATTACGCCTGCTGCATCTTCAGTTCGATGTCGACCCCGGCCGGCAGGTCGAGGCGTTGCAGCGCCTCGACGGTCTTGCCGGTCGGTTCCACGATGTCGATGAGGCGCTTGTGAATGCGCATCTCGAAGTGCTCGCGGCTGTCCTTGTCGACGTGCGGTGAACGCACCACGGTGTACTTGCGAATCTCGGTCGGGAGGGGCACCGGGCCGCGCACCTTCGCCTGGGTCCGCACGACCGTCTCGACGATCTTCTTCGTCGACTGATCGATGACCTCGTGGTCGTACGCCTTCAAACGGATGCGGATCTTCTGCCCGGTGTTCGCTGCCATACCGTCCCTACTTCTGGATCTTGACGACGCGGCCGGAGCCGACGGTGCGGCCACCCTCACGGATCGCGAACCGGAGGCCCTCATCCATCGCGATCGGCTTTTGCAACTGGACCGTCATCTCGGTGTTGTCACCCGGCATCACCATCTCGGTCCCCTCCGGCAAGATCACATGACCGGTCACATCAGTGGTCCGGAAATAGAACTGCGGGTGATAGTTCGTGAAAAACGGCGTGTGCCGGCCACCCTCCTCCTTGGTGAGGATGTACACCTGCGCAGCGAAATCGGTATGGGGAGTGATCGCCCCCGGCTTCGACAACACCTGCCCGCGCTCCACATCTTCTTTCTTCGTCCCCCGAAGTAGGGCACCGATGTTGTCACCGGCCCGGCCCTCATCCAACAACTTGCGGAACATCTCCACCCCGGTACAGGTGGTCTTCGTCGTCGGCCGCAACCCGATGATCTCGATCTCCTCACCGACCTTCACCTGCCCGCGCTCCACCCGGCCCGTCACCACCGTCCCCCGGCCCGTGATCGTGAACACATCCTCGATCGGCATCAAAAACGGCTTATCGATCGCGCGTCGGTTCCGGCATCGACGCATCAACCGCCGCCATCAACTCCAAGATCGACTTCGCCCACGTCTCATCACCCTCCAACGCCTTCAACGCCGACACCCGGATCACCGGCGTGTCATCACCCGGGAACTCGTACTCGTTCAACAGCTCCCGCACCTCCAGCTCCACCAGCTCGAGG
>CAWAGX010000035.1:0-18098 GCA_963781425.1 uncultured Actinomycetes bacterium
TCCCAACCTTCGCGGGAGCGAGGTAACGACTCGACTCCATCACGACGCTCAACTCCGGCAGGTTGATGCCTCCGCCGAGTGATCATGCGCGACAAGCGTTGGATTTCGATGTCGCCGGGCTGTGTTGTCGGTGTACATGCTCGCCTCTGCGAGGTGCGTTCCTCCGGCATGAGGACCTCAGTGGGGGTCTGCAAGTCGCACCCATCATTGGATGGGCCGACACTGCGCGAATGTGACGGACTCATGCGGAATAGCCATAGCGCAGCATGGCTGGCGCTGCGATGCAGAAGATTGAGACTTGTTGTGCCCGTGACAGACTGCTCCGCCAGTTGTCGGTGCGTCGGAGCGGCACCGGACCCACCCGAAACCGGTCGACGTTCCCGGCGAGGGCGTGGTTCGGCGCAACGTGCAAGATCCCGTCCTTCACGGGCAGCAAGGAGTAGTCGATGCCGAGCCCCATACTTTGGAGGAGATCTCGAACTGTGAGGATCGGGGCCGCAACGAAGTCCTCCATCCGAATGCGTGGAACGCTGCGGCGGTCCGAACGCCATGCGCACGGCTTCGGCCCCGAGGTTCATGCCGAGCCATGACGCGAGAGATGCCGCGGCAGAGCGGGTGCGCATCTCCTCCTGCCACTCGCCAGCGGTCCAGACCTTTCTTCTCGACCAGGAGTCGACGACGCCTCTCGGATCTCTCACGACATGGACGATTCGCAAATCGACATCTGGGACCTGCATGAGGAGTGCTGCGAATGCGGGAGACTTCGACGAATCGATGATGAGATCGGAGCCAGTCGCTACGCGCAGCGCCGAGTAGAGGTGCCCGGTCGCGGTGACAAGCCTGGCTAACTCGCCTCGAGGCTTTGGCCGTGACGAACGGTAGAGAAGCCGCGGGAGATGACGGACTCGTACATGAGATTGCACCAGGCGACGCACTTCCTCGTAGCTCGCGCGCCAGGAGGTGATGGCACCGAGCGAGGTCTCGAACGCGCGGGCCCAAACCTCGCAGTCTGCGCACGAACGAAGGCATGAGCATGGGCGCCGGTCGACGCGCGAAGACCATGCCAGCGCCGACTCGCCGATGTTCCAACAGCCCGGCAGCTCGCCAAGTGCCGAGGCGAGCAGCGTGGTGCCGCTGCGCTGCGCACCCATCACCAGGAGCACCTTGGTCCTGGGTTCAGCCGGCGCGCACCTATCCATCCACTTGTACCCACGTCGTCCAGGACCTGCGCCGCGCCGGGTATCGGGTCAAGCGCGCGCTTGACTGCCGCACTCGGCGACTGGAACCGGCCCCCGAGTTCAGTCGCATCTATGGATCACCTCTCCTCGCGACACCCTGCATGAGGAACTTGTGGGTTCGATGTCCCGTAGGTGTCCGCGCGATGCGGAATCGACGGTGAGGGTGTTCGCCGCTTTGTCGTGTGTCACCGTTCTCGGCGATGGCGGCGAGGTTGGGTCGTGCCCCGCGGTGTGGTGTAACTCGACGGCGTGCGCGTGATGCTCGAGCAGGCGGTGGGTCGGGTTGTCAGGATGCGATCTTGGTCGGCGTGACCTCCTTCGGCAATGGCTGCTCGTCGTTGACGGGCGCGTAGAGCTTGTTCATGGAGCCTTCGGAGAGGTAGCGGCGGTCGGTCACGGCCCACTCGTCGTGTTGTTCGGCGATCACCGCGGTGGTGAGGCGCACGACGGCCGCGTCGTTGGGGAAGATCCCAACGACGTCGGTGCGGCGTTTCACTTCCTTGTTCAGACGTTCGAGTGGGTTCGTTGACCAGACCTTGCGCCAGTGCGCGGTCGGGAAGCCCGTGAACGCGAGGAGCTCAGCGCGCGTGTCGGTGAGCATGGCGGCGACGGCTGGGAACTGCCGGCCGAGCATCAGGGTGATCTCGTCGAACTGGGCGTGCACATGAGCGGCGTCAGGTTGGGAGAAGATCGTGCGGATCGCGGCGGCGACCATCTCACCGTTCGCTTTCGGCACCCGGGACAAGACGTTGCGCATGAAATGGACGCGGCATCGTTGCCACGCCGCGCCGAGGAGCACCGCTTCGATCGCGCCGACGAGGCCCTGATGCGCGTCGGAGATCACGAGCTGCACGCCCGCCAACCCGCGGGCGCGCAGGGAACGCAGGAACGCGGTCCAGAACGCCCCATCTTCGGAGTCGCCGACTTCGCAGCCCAACACCTCCCGATCGCCGGTGCGAGCGACCCCGGTCGCGATCACGATCGCCTTCGACACGACCCTCCCATTGCTGCGGGCCTTGACGTAGGTGGCGTCGCAGAACACATACGGGAACTCGACATGGCCCAGCGGGCGGGTCCGGAACGCCTCCAAGCTCGAGTCGAGCTCACCGCAGATGCGGCTCACCTCCGACTTGGAGATCCCCGCCTCGAGGCCCAACGCAGCGACAAGGTCATCGACCTTACGGGTCGACACGCCGTGCACGTAGGCCTCCATCACCACCGCGAACAGGGCCCGGTCGATCCGCCGGCGCCGCTCGAGCACCGAGGGGAAGAACGACCCGCGGCGCAGCTTCGGGATCCGCAGCTCCACGTCACCCGCTTTCGTCGACAACAGCCGCGCCCGAGCACCGTTGCGTTGGTTCGTGCGTGTGTCGGTCCGCTCGTGCAAGCCGGCGCCGATCACCTCCGTCGCCTCGGCGTCGATGAGGGCCTGGAGCACCATCTCCACGCTCGAACGGATCACGTCCACATCGCCGCCAGCGCGGATCGCGTCGAGCAAATCGGTAAGGTCAGACTGGAAGAGGGCCACCGTCGTGTCTCCTTTGCGTGAGCCTTGGTCGGATCACGCTGAGGATCACGCGGTGGCCCACCTCAACGGTGGACCTCGCCAGTTACACCACTCCCAGGGACGTCAACCGAGGTTGACAAGAACTCCGCAGCTGATGGACAACGACAGCACAGGGTCGTCAGATACGTTGCTCCCGCGGTGGTCCGTTCACTTGGCTGCCCTCCCCGCCGGGCGTCCTGCTCCCTCCCTGCCCGGGAGCAGGACGCCCGGCATCTTCATCTGCGCGATACGGCGCTGGACCCGGGGTCTCGACCGCGAGCGGTAAGTCTTCAGGCGATTCGCAGAGAATCTGAAGGTTCAGCAGCGACGATCAGGTGATGCCGGGAGAGCCGCACCGCCGACTGAGTGGAAGGCGTTGAGCGGTCGACACAATCCAAAGGTGTCGGCTCGGCGCGCGCCCGTGGGTCGCCGCGCCGAGCCGACGGGCAGGCTGGACGACTCGCTCCGCGTCGGTCTGCATGTCGGGCAACTTCTCCAACCGGTGCCTGGTGGCATCGGTCGGGTGACCGAGCTGCTGGCACGGGGACTCACACATCAAGTGCAGCTCGTTCCGTTTGCTCCCGGAACTCGTGAGCAACGGTCCAAGATCGCGGCGAGGTTGGGTGGCCAGATCGATGTTCGGAGGAGCGGGCTTCCTTCGTACCGCATGCAATACGAGTTGTGGCATCGATTTGGACGACCGAGCGTCGGGTTCCATCTCGATGTTTGTCACGCACCGAGCCTCGCTGTGCCGCCACCGCGCGGACCGCTGGTCGTCACAATCAATGACGTCGCATTCCTGCGCCATCCCGCGGCCTTCACGGAACGCGGGCTGCGATTCCACAAGCGCGCGCTCGAGGTGGCACGGAAGCGGGCATCGGCAGTCATCGTGCCCTCGGACCACGCTCGACAGGAGCTCGTCGCCGAGGGTTTCGACCGGAGCACGCTCCACACCATTGCGCCTGGCGTGCCGTTACCAACTCACGGGCATCCCGCGAGCGCGCGAGCGGTGTTGCGCGGCCTCGGCGTCGAAGGCCGCTTCGTCCTTGTCGTGGGAACCATCGAACCGCGCAAGAACCACTTGAGTTTGGTTCGTGCCCATCAACGCCTGCGCCGGCGCCATCTCGGTGTCTCGCTCGTCCTCGCAGGCCCCAACGGCTGGCTCACCGAAGAGCTCGAAGCAGAACTGGATGCTCCGGACGTGATTCGGCTGGGTGCGGTCTCGGACGAGCAGCTCGAAGCGCTCTACTCGGAGGCGACGATTGTTGCCACAGCTTCTGTCTACGAAGGCTTCGGCCTTCCTCTGCTCGAGGGACTCGCCTGGGGCCGACCAGTCGTGGCCTCGGACATTCCGACGCATCGAGAGATCGCGGGTGAGGCAGCTCGTCTTGTCCAAGCGCTTGATGTCGATTCGATCGCGGCCGAGATGAGTCAGCTGCTTGACGACCGTGGGAGTCGCTTGGCCCTCGCGAAGTCCGCGAGAGACCAGGCAGACAGGTTCAGCGTCGATCGGATGGTCGCCGGGCACCTGGACGTGTACCGGCAGGTTGCGTCCCGCACCCCGAGTACCTACAGCTCCTAGCGACCTTGCCCTGCCGGGGTCGCGGCGTAAAAGCGAATGGCTTGGATACCTCACTTCTACTGGACCTCGCGAGCGAGCTGACCTGGAGCGCTGTCCAAGCGCACCGCGCCAGAGAAGCTCACGGCTCTCGGACGACGAAGCCGACGTTCCAACTCGTGTGGACGAGGCGCGGTTCACCCGCCGCCTCAGTCTTGCGTCGCAGGTATCCGATGTAGACGTCAAGCGAGCGCGAGCGTGTCTCGAAGTCGATGCCCCAGATCTTGTCGTGGATGAGGTCGCGTTCGAGCACGACCCCGGCGTTGCGCATCAGCAGTTCGAGGAGATCAAACTCGGTCTTGGTGAGTTCAAGGTTTCGCCCTCGCCTCGCGGCGGTTCGACACGACGGATCGAGGGTCAGGTCCGCGATTCGCAACAGTTCTGCGGTTTCCGAAACACTGGTACGGCGGAGCAGCGCGCGCAGACGCGCGCAGAGTTCCGAGAGCGAGAACGGCTTGGCCAGGTAGTCGTCTGCTCCTGCATCGAGACCGGACACACGGTCAGATACTTCATGACGTGCGGTCAAGATCAGGATTGGTGCTGGGCAATCACGTGCGCGCAACCGTCGGCAAGCAGTGAGGCCATCGAGCACGGGCATCATGATGTCCAGAATGATCACGTCCGGCATGCGCACGCCGGCAGCCTCAAGGGCTTGCGCGCCGTCGCCGACCGCCACGACGTCGTATCCCTCGAGCCCGAGCGCAAGCACAAGTGATTTGCGGACGCTGCGATCGTCCTCTGCGACGAGGACTCTGGGTCTCGATCCCGTCGTCACCATACGCGAACGGTACGGGACGAACGCGAGAGCGAAGTAAGACTTCGCGCTCGGCAGTCGGGCCGACGCTGAGCTCAGCGTGATGAAATTGTCGATGCCGCGCGGTGCTGTGCGTGGATCGTCACGCTCTTTGATGCCTTGTATCGATGCGCCGACACTTGGAACTCCCTGTGGGCCCAATAGCAGGCGCATGTGCGCGCGATCGGAGACTCTCGTGAGTGACCCGTTGATCGCCTTGGGAGTGACACGGAATTGTCAGTTCGAATCTCTACGTTGCGAGCCGTCAGAGGGCGGTTGTGCGGACGCCGGGCGGACGGCGTAGCAGGCCTCCACCGCGAGACTGGCGCCCAGCTCCCCTGGAGTTGACCCGCTTTGTTGGACACCCGATCCTGGGCGTTGCCCAGGGGAAGGAGGCCCACGGTGGGTCGTCCAGCGAAGTATCCCGAGGAGTTCCGGCGTGAGGCGGTCGCGTTGTACCGCAGCTCGGATCGATCTCGGGCCGAGGTGGCGAAGTCGTTAGGCATCGCGGATGGTTCTCTCGCCGCGTGGGTGAAGGCGGCGGAACGCGACGAGGCGCCGGGTGCGCTCGACCCGGATGAGCGTGCTGAGCTCGACCGGCTCCGGAAGGAGAACAAGGACTTGCGGATGGATCGCGAGATCCTCCGGAAGGCAGCTGCGTATTTCGCGCGGGAGACGAACAGGTGAGCCGACGGTTCGTCTCCGACCACGCGAGCACCTATCCGGTGCGCCGGCTCTGCGAGCTTGTCGAGGTTCCTCGATCGAGTTTCTACGAGTGGTCGACCCGGCCACTGTCGGACCATGACCTCGACGATGCGTGGCTCGCGAACGAGATCTACGACATCCACCGAGCATCGAGGGCCACCTACGGGTCACCGCGCGTCGACGGTCAGCTCCGTCACCGCGGCCGGTGTCACTCACGCAAGCGAGTCGCCCGGTTGATGCGCGAGTGCGGCCTCGTCGGTGCGCACTCCCGTCGCAAGTGGCGACGCGGGAAGGCGAACACGGCGCCGGCTCCGGATCTGATCGAGCGGGACTTCACCGTGGAACGATCCGACCAGCGGTGGGTCGCGGACATCACCGAGTTCCACTGTCGCGACGGGAAGCTCTACCTCGCCGGCATCAAAGATCTCCACGACCAAGGCCTCGCTGGCTGGTCGATGGGTGAACGCCAGACGACCGACCTCGTCGTCAACGCACTCGTCATGGCCCTCGCCCGACGCGACCCGGCCGGTGACCTCGTCCACCACGCCGACCGCGGCTGCCAATACACATCGCTCGAGTTCTCGAACCGGCTCACCGACTGGAACGTCAACGCGTCGTATGGCCGGACCGGCTGCTGCTACGACAACGCCGCGATGGAATCGACGTGGGCCGCGATCAAACGCGACCTGCTCCACATCTGGGGCCCCTGGGACGGCCTCACCCGATCCCAGCTCCGCACGATCCTCTTCGAATACATCGAGGTCTTCTACAACCGGGCCCGGCACCAGGCCCGCCTCGGACACCGCACACCGGCCGATGCCTACGCTGCCAGCCGAGCCGCCTGAATCACAGAAACCCGTGTCCAAGATCGCGGGTCAACTCCACCCGAACACTGCCACGAGACTGCGACCGGATCTCAAGGTTGTGCGCCCATCATGTCCCCATGACCGAAGCAGGCCTCTTCGTGGGGGCTGGTCCCAGCGCTTCCGGGACGGCGTGCGTCCTGGTCGTGGATGACGAGGAGAACATCGGGAGCGTGTTGCTGACGGCACTCCAGCACTACGGGTTCGACGTGCTGCTCGCTCGTACCGGCCGCGAGGCGCTGAGGATCATCGAGTCCGGTCGCCCGGACCTCGTCGTTCTCGATGTGATGCTGCCCGACCTCGATGGCTTCGAAGTCTGTCGACGTTCCCGCGTCATGGGAGTGACTCTCCCCATCCTCTTCTTGAGTGCCCGCGATGCCACCACCGACACGGTCCGCGGACTTACCGCCGGCGGAGACGACTACATGACCAAGCCGTTCGCGATCGATGAGGTGATCGTTCGCATTCGTGCTGCGCTGCGTCGAGAGCGCCGACAGATGACGACGCTCCGCTGTGAAGACCTCGAAATGCACGACATCGCACACGTTGTCGCCCGAAATGGGATCCCGCTGCACCTCTCGCCGACCGAGTACGTGCTGCTCCGCTACCTCCTGCGAAACGCCGGATCGGTCGTTTCCAAGCAAGAGCTGTTCGTAAACGTGTGGGGCAACGAATGGCTCGGCCGATCCAATGTGATCGAAACCTACATTGGATACCTGCGTCGCAAGATCGAGGCGACTGGGCCGAGCCTCATCCAGACGGTGCGGGGCTTCGGCTACGTCATGCGCTTGGCCCGATCTCCTGAAGAAGATCGGAGGTCGCACACCTAACTCACAGGTTGCCGCCAGGAGTCCTTCAACTTCTCCCGCCAGGGTGGCCTGATGCAGAGTTCGGCATTGCGCGCCCTCGTCGTCGACGACGAAGACAACATCCGGTTCCTCGTGGCGTCGGCCTTGCGGCTTGAGGGATTCGAGGCGGTGTCAGCGGCTTCGGGTCGCGAGGCGCTGAACCTGGTCATCGAGTCCAGACCCGATGTCGTCCTCTTGGATGTGATGCTTCCGGATCTCGATGGCTTCGAGGTTCTGCGTCGGATGCGGTTGGATGGCTACCACCAGCCGGTGATCTTCCTCACAGCTCGGGATGGCACCGAGGACCGAGTCCGCGGCCTCACGGCGGGCGGGGACGACTATGTCGTCAAGCCGTTCGCGATCGAAGAGCTCGTCGCACGGGTCGGAGCCGTACTGCGACGAGCCGGCCATACGATGCGCTCGTCGGTGGTGACGTTTGCTGATCTCGAGATGGACGACGACGCCCATCGGGTCTCACGAGGTGGTGTTCCCATCTCACTGTCACCGACGGAGTACAAGCTGCTTCGCTATCTCTTGCACAATGCCGGGCGGGTCATGTCTCGCGGTCAGATCCTTGACGCGGTCTGGGAGTACGACTTCGGCGGAGAGTCGTCGGTTGTAGAGACGTTCATCAGCTACTTGCGCAAGAAGGTGGACGCCGTCGAGCCGCGCCTGATCCAGACGGTCCGGGGCGTTGGCTACACCCTTCGACTCGAGAACCCGCCCAAGTGACGCTTCGGGTACGGCTCGTGGTGGTGTTCCTGGTGATCGTCGTGGTGGTCGGCGCGACGGGCATCGCCATCTTTTCCGCTGAGCGCGGGTATCTCATCGATCAGATCGACCGGCAGCTGCGGGCCGCCGCACGACCGATCCAGCAGTTGCCCTCGACGTCAGGTGAAGCACCCACATTCACGCCGGCACCGCGTCAGCCGCAGGTTCTCTCCGAGCTGTGGATCGGAGAAGTCGGAGCCTCCGGCCGACTGACAAAGCGTGCTTCTCCGCTTTCGAAGCACGTCAAGCAGCCTGCCGTCACGTCGCTGGTGATCAAGGCAGCAGTCGGGCACGGCCCGTTCACGGTGGGCGCTCGTAGTGGCGGGGGTGAGCTCCGCATGTTGGCAGTTTCTCGTCCAGAGGGTGGCGGAGCGATCGCGTTGGGTCTCTCGCTGGACAGCGTGGACCGTGTGTCGAGTCGACTTCGTACGTTCCTCGGGCTTGCCGGCGCGGCGATTCTGCTCGTAACGGGCCTGCTCTGCTGGTGGGTGTGGCGGCTCGGGTTACGACCGATCCGACGCATGACCGAGACCGCCGACTCGATCACTCGTGGCGACCGTTCGCTGCGTGTTGACGGGCCAACCGCCAGCACAGAGGCGGGACGCCTCGCCATGGCGCTCAACACGATGCTCGATGAGCGCCAACGCATCGAGGATCAGCTACGCCAGTTCGTCGGCGACGCCTCGCATGAACTGCGCACGCCACTGACATCGATCCGTGGCTATGTCGACTTGTACCGCCGCGGTGGCCTCGACGAGCCAGCGAAGCTCGCGGACGCGATGAGGCGAGTTGGCCAGGAGTCAGCTCGGATGACTGAGCTGGTCGATGACCTGCTTCTTCTTGCTCGCCTTGACCAGGGTCGGCCGCTCGCCGCGGATCGGGTGGACCTGGGCGTCGTCCTGCGCGATGCGGCCACGGACGCTGGCGCCATCGCGCCCGATCGCCAGGTCTCGGTGGATGTGACGGAGCCCATTGTCGTGACCGGAGACGAAGCCCGACTGCGTCAGGTCGTCGCTGCGCTCGTGAGCAACTCGCTGTCGTATACCGACGGACCGATCGTGCTTCGCACGCTCGCCGCTACGAACGGACAGGTCCGATTCGAGGTGGTCGACGACGGTCCCGGCATACCGGCCGAGTTCGCCGGCCACGCGTTTGAAAGATTTCGGCGGGGGGACAGTACGCGAAGCCGCGCACGAGGCGGGGCGGGACTTGGTCTCGCGATCGTGTCGTCTGTGGTCGCCGCGCATCACGGCTCGGTGAAGCTGTTCACCGATCCTGCCTCCGGAACCGTCGTCCGTGTCTGTCTACCAGCCGCGGGCATCAACGGAGACGTGGAAGCCTCGAATCGATGAGCCGACGTATGTTGAGTGCCCGATAGCTGGTAGTGCACAACCGGCAACCGGACCAGGTGTGAAAGGCCACGTAGGTCGAGCCGTCCGTAGCGCGGAAGACCTCGAGCCCGCCCGGCCCGGTGAGTCCGTCGGCGGAGCTCAACCAGTCGGCGTCGATCACGGTGCACGCCTTCTCGAGACTGGCGCAATCCGCATATCCCGTCCGGTAGGTCGACGCCTTCCAATTTCCGGTGGAGAAGAAGAGCCGGTAGCCATGGGCGGTGCGCACGACCGAGGGGCCCTCGATGTTCGTGTATCCACCTGCGCTCGACCCGGTGAGAAGCGTTGTCTGGGGTCCCGTGATCTCGAGGCCCGAGAAGTCGAGGGGCGCGGCGACGATGCGCGCGGTCTCTGATTCGGTCGGTTCGTTCTTCCATATCAGCCAAACGTGCTTGGACGGGTCGACGAACGGGCTTGCATCGATCGATCCGCGCTCGGCGCACTGCAACGGATGAGTTCTGAGGAAGGTGTAGGGCCCCGCCGCGTTCGGGCTCGTCGCAGTCGTGATGCACTGACGGCCGGATCGGTTGTCGGCCACGGTCAGGTACATGACGTACCGGCCGGCGAGGTAGATGACCGACGGTGCCCAGGTCATGCCCGCACTGGTCGCCCAGCTCGGTAGTTGGGGCGCAGCGTCGCCGAGATCAGTCCAGTGCTTGAGGTCGAGCGACTCCCACACCGGCACGTTGTGGTCGCGCGAGTTCGTCGAGAACGCGTAGTACCGGCCATCCGCGGCTATCACAAACGGATCCGCGACGTCTGCATCGATCGCGGGCGAACCGACCGTAGCGATGGCTCGGTCGTCTCGATGTCGAAGATTCGTGGCGACGGCGTTGGGGGCAGCCGCGATGCAGATCGCGGTCAGCAGCGCGATGCCCAGCAGCCAGGTCCTGACTCTGGCAAGGCGAGCCGCGGTGTCGCGGCACGACGTGCCGCTCTCGGGACATGCCGTACAGGATCGAGGCCCCACTTGGGCACGCCCTGTCAACCGTCTAGGAACTCACTGTGGTCCGCACGCGACGAGGTTGCTCTCCGAGATCCAAGGCAACTTCGCATGTGGTTGCCATGCGATTCAGAGATTCGGTCGCCAGTATCGCCCCATGCACCAAGCCGTGAAGCTCCGCTCACGCGGGTTCGGACCCTCCCGAGCACCCGTGCCGCGATCGGTGGACGTTCGATGACCCCGAAATCGCCCGTCTCGATCTTCGAACCGGACGGTCCCGCGACCGAGCCGCACGAGCCGGCCGAACTGCCGCCGACCTCGGACGTCCAAGTCCCGAGACGGTCCCGCCTGGCCTGGCTCCGTAGCCGACGAGGGATCGCCATGATCGTCCTTGCGATCGCAGTCGTCGCGGCGGGCATCTGGTGGTTCGGCATCCGTTCTACCGGTTAGCCCACGTCGGCGACCGCCGCGACCAAGCAGCTCGTGACGGTCTCGACCGGATCGATGAGCACGACGGTCTCGGCCGAGGGCACCGTGGCAGCCGCCCAAACCGACGATCTGAGCTTCACGTCCTCGGGAACCGTCACCGCCGTGAACGTCAAGGCAGGCGACGCCGTGAAGGCGGGTCAGGTCCTCGCCACCATCGATTCGGCCTCCCTGCAGTCCGCGGTGACCTCCGCCAAGGCGAGCCTCGCGAGTGCCCAAGCAACGCTGTCCGATGATCGTTCGGCGAGCGCATCCAGCGACCAGATCACCGCCGACGAAGCGAACGTCACCTCCGCAAACGACACACTCACTACAGCGCAATCGAACCTTGATGGCGCCTCGCTGGTTGCCACCTTCGACGGGACAGTCTCCACCATTGACCTCACGGTCGGCGAGACCCTCGGGAGCACCGGGACCAGCGGGACTTCGACGACGGGCTCGTCGAGCGGCTCCGGACAGTCCTCGTCTTCGCTCGGCTCGAGCAGCGCCAGCGCGCTGCCGGGCGCCACGACGAACGCCTCGTCCTCTTCCTCCTCCTCGTCGTCAACGTCGCAGATCCAGGTGGTCAGCAAGGGTCGGTACACGGTTGACCTCTCGATCGACAGTGACAACATCGACAAGGTCGCCGTGGGCCAGAGCGCGAAGCTCACCGTCACCACGAGCTCAGCGTCGAGCACTGGGGGACTCCCGGCCGGGTTTCCCGCCTTCCTCGGAGGCGGTGGCGGTGGCGCAGCAGGCCAACCGAGCTCCGGACTAGGCAGCAACTCCAGCTCGACTGGAGCATCGGCAACGGGCACGGTGACTTCGGTCAGCAAGGTCGCCGACGCGAGCTCCGGTGTCGCGAAGTATCCGGTCACCATCGCCTTCACCGCCGACAGCAAGGACTTCTACGTCGGCGCCACAGTGACGGGAGACATCTCGACGGATGTGCGCAACAACGTCGTGCAGGTCTCCTCCCGGGCGATCACGACGACGAATGGCACATCGACCGTCGTGGTCGCAACGGATGGCACACTCAACGGTTCCACCGAGACGCGCACGGTCAAGACCGGGCTGACAGCCAACGGGATGACCGAGATCACGTCGGGACTCAAGGTGGGCGACAAGGTGATCGTCACGACTCCCGGGTTGCCGAGCGGCTTCTCGCCACCTTCAGGCGGGACGAATGGCGGAGGGTTCCAACCGCCGAGCGGCGGAGGGTTCCAGCCCCCAGGTGGCTTCGGCGGATGACCACGGTCGACGAACAGTCGAGTACACCTGTCATCGAGCTGGTGGACGTCAGCAAGGTCTACGCAACCGGCGAGATCGAGGTGGCGGCGTTGCGCAACGTCTCGCTGCGCATCGACGAGACCGAGTTCGTCGCCATCGTCGGACCGTCCGGTTCCGGGCAAGTCGACCCTGATGCACATCCTCGGTTGTCTCGACGTCCCGACGTCGGGAGCATTCCGGCCTCGCCGGCCACGACGTGCAGTCCTTCGACGAGGACCGCCTCGCGCGACGTGCGCAACCTCTTCATCGGCTTCGTGTTCCAGCAGTTCAACCTGCTGGCCTACATGACCGGCTTGGCGCAACGTCGAACTGCCACTGATGTACGCCGGTGTCAGCTCCGTGGAGCGACGCGAGCGCGCGCTGCTCGCGCTCGAGCAAGTCGGACTTGCAGACCGAGCCGACCACCGGCCCGGGTGAGATGTCCGGGGGTCAGCAGCAGCGGGTTGCCATCGCCCGCGCGCTGGTGACCGAGCCCGCGATGATCCTCGCCGACGAGCCCACCGGCAACCTCGACTCCACCTCGACCGGCGGACGTGCTGAGCCTGCTCGAGGACCTGCACGAGGCCGGACGCACGATCGTGCTGATCACCCACGAGCACGACATCGCCGAACGCGCGGAACGCACCATCCAGATCCGCGACGGTCAGCTCTGGCTCCGCCGGCGACGAACCGGCGAGCGCGATCACCCGTGGGTGGGCCGATGAGCTGGCGCGACACGATCCGCACGGCAACCGAAGCGGTTCGGACCCACCGGCTGCGATCGGCCCTCACGATGCTGGGCATCCTCATCGGCATCACGGCTGTCGTGCTGACGGTTGGCCTCGGTCAAGGCGCGCAGGCCAAGGTCCGCGACCAGATCAACGAGCTCGGGACGAACCTGCTGGTCGTCTCACCGGGCAGCTCGACGAGCAGCAGTGGCGTCCCGCGGCGGATTCGGTTCGGCGTCCACGCTCACCGTGCAGGATGCAAACGCCCTCGCGTCGAAGACGGCCGCGCCGGACATCCAGACGGTGGCCCCGGTCTCGACGACCAACGGGTCGCTCGTGAACGGCTCGACGAACTGGACGACGACCCTGACCGGCACCACGCCCAGCTGGAAGACCGTTCGGTCCCGCGGTGTGTCGTCAGGACGGTTCATCTCGGAGAAGGACGAGAAGGATGGTGCTGGCGTCGTGGTGCTCGGTTCGGACACCGCTGAGAGCTCTTCACGCGGGGAAGCCCCATCGGTCAGATCGTCTCGTACAACGGCACCAAACTCGAAGTCATCGGAGTGCTCGACGCGCTCAGCTCCTCGGACAACGCGTCCAACAACGACCTCGCGATCGTCCCGCTCAGCGACGTACTCGCAACGACTCGTCGGTGGCAGTAACCGGAACTCGGTCAGCTCGATCTACGTCAAGGCGACGTCGACGCGACACTCTCGGCGCCGCGTATCAGGAAGCTGATGCCCTGTTGCTCAACCTGCACCAGATCACGAACTCGAGTCGACGCCGACTTTTCGATCGCAACGCAGCAATCGATTCTGAGCGCGGCGACCTCGGTCGACGACACGCTCACCGTGATGCTCGGCGGCATCGCCGCGATCGCGCTGTTCGTCGGGGGCATCGGTGTCATGAACATCATGTTGGTCTCGGTCACCGAACGGATCCGGGAGATCGGACTCCGCAAGGCGTTGGGCGCACGACCTCGCCTCATCCGACGACAGTTTCTGGTCGAGGCATCGATTCTCGGGCTCGCCGGAGGCATGCTCGGCGTCGGGCTGGGTGTGGTCGGCGCCGTCTTGCTCCCGATGTTCACCGACTCGCGGGTGATCCTCTCTGTACCTGCGGCCGCCGGCGCCATCGCGATCGGCGGTCGGTATCGGCGTCGTGTTCGGTGTCTATCCCGCGACTCGCGCCGCGCGCCTCGCCCCGATCGACGCCCTGAGGAGCGAGTGACATGTTGTCGGATCACCACACGGGCGTGTCCGTGCCCGAATCGGCTCCGCACGAGGCAGACCACCGTCTCGACGCGGTGTTCGGAGATTCGTCGAGTCCGCAGAAGCCCCGCCGACGGATGCGGCGTGCCGCGATCGCGATCGCCCTTGTCGTCGTGCTCGTTCGCGGTGTCGCTGCTTGCGAAGAATGCGTTCGCCAGCGATCGCGACGGCATACCGCACGGCGACCGTCGAGAAGCGCGATGTGAACTCGGTGCTCACCGGCGTCGGCACCATCGAACCGGTCTCCCAGGCGACGGTGGCGTTCCCGGTGAGCGGCACGGTCAAGACGATCGATGTCGAAGTGGGCGACACTGTCACCGCCGGCCAACAGTTGGCAACCCTCGACACGCAAAGCCTCGACGCCACCCTCCACCAAGCCGAAGCCACGCTCGCGGAAGCGAAGCTCACCCTTCAGAAGGCTCTCAACGGCGAGTCGGTATCCGCCGGAAGTGGTAACCCCCAAGGCCAGGCGAAGCCAACCGCCGCGACCTCCTCAACGAGCACCGTCGAGCTGACTGCGGCCTCCCTCGGATCCACGAACGCAGAGGTTGCCGCCGCTCAACAACGAGTCCTCAAAGCTCAGCAACACGTTGACGCCGCGCTCGCCGCATCCGACACCGCGACCCAGTCCGCCAACACCGTCTGCAGTGCAGCCGGCGTCGGCAGTGCGGCCACGAAGAGTTCGACGACAACGAGCTCGACGACTGCTGCGAGCGAGGCCGCGTCCGACGCCGAGCCGGTGGGGGCATGCAAGAACCGCGCTCGAAAAGGTGCAGGTCGCTCAGGACGAAGTCACCGCAGCCCAGAAGGAGCTCTCAGCGGCGTCGACTCAGCTCGACGGGCTCCTCGCACAGCAAGGTTCGGCCACGTCGAGCACCGGCGCCAATCCCAGTACCGTCCGGAGGGGGCGCGACGGGTAGCGGCTCAACGTCAGGCTCGTCGCCATCTTCGCAAAGCTCACCGTCGTCGGCCGATCTTGTCAACTACCAGAAGCAGGTGGTCGCACACGCAAGCCGAGGTCACCGTCGCCGAACAAGCCGTCGCGCAGGCCACCATCGTCAGCCCCATCGCCGGCCAGGTCGTTGCGGTCAACCTCGCGACCGGTGACGGCATGACGAGCGGCTCGTCGTTCACAGAACATCGTGATCAAGGGCGCCGGAGGATACGAGGCGACCACGAGCATCAGCGTCGACCGGATCAGCGATGTCGCGGTCGGGCAAGCGGCAACCGTCCACGCCGACGGCATCAGCACCCCGATGCAGGGCAAGGTCGTGTCCATCTCCAGCGCTCCGGACTCCTCGACCAGCAGTTCCACCAAGACGTACCGAGTTACGTCGCGCTCGCGAACCCCAACGCCGAGCTCCGTAACGGTGGCACCGCGACGATCTCCATCATCACGAAACAAGCGACCTCTGCGCTCGCAGTCCCCACGTCCACGGTTGTCGCCAGCGAACCCGACGGTCGGTGACCGTGGTCGATGGCTCGAGCACCCGTCAGGTGCAAGTTGGCGTCGGGGTGATCGGCGAGACGTGGACGCAGGTCACCGGCGGCCTGACCGAAGGTCAGAGCGTGGTGCTCGCAACCGTGACCAAGCCACTGCCGGACTCGGCAACGAGCTCGTCGTCGAACTCCGGCATCGGCGGCATCGGGCGCGGCGGTGGCGGTGGCGGTGGCTTTCCCGCCTTCCCGGGCGGCGGACAGTGACCCTCGACAACTCCGCAACGACAATCGAACTGAAGGGCGAAACAACATGAAGATCCTCACACGCGTAGCGATGCTCGGCTTCGCCGGGATGATCGTCGCCGGGTGCGGGGGAGGGGGAGGTGGCTCGACCACGAACAGCACCGCGAGCGGAGGCGGGGGAGGGTTCAACACCGCCACGCTCCAGAAGTACACCAAGTGCCTCTCCAAGCACGGCGTCAAGTTGCCGACCAGATCAGGCAACGGCGCGCCCCCGAACGGCGGCTCATTTCCTGCAGGCGGCCCTCCGAACGGAGGGAGTCCCCCGAGGGCGCCACCCCACCCAACGGCGGAAGCCTTCCGGAAGGGGTGACGCCTCCCAACGGGGGTACCGGCGGAGGCGGGATTCCAGGCGTCGACCAGAACGACCCGAAGGTAAAAAGCCATGAAGGCCTACACATCCTTGCAGCCACAGTTCCCGAGCCAAGGCACACCGCCTAGCTCCACTGGCACCTCGCAGTCGACGACGCCGGGCCGGCGTGCCTCGACCCATGCCGCGGCCGGTGGGGTGTAACTCGGAGCCCCGTCTCAGCGCCGCGACGGACGGCAAGGAGCTCTCGAGCGGACTCGCCGAGACGGCGCCACGACGAAGCCAGACCAAGTTCGTTCGTCGACTTCTCGTGGTGGCGACGGTTGGCCTTGCAATCCGGCTCTTCTACGTCCTCGTCTTTCGGGCGCCACTCACGCCATTCCACGGTGACGCGCTCTTCTACAGCGGCGGTGCCACCAATCTGGCGCACGGTTACGGCTTCATCGAGCCTTCGCGCCATTCTTTATCTCCAGTCTGCGATCACCCTCCCCTCTATCTGGTCTATCTGAGCATCATCGCCTCGGTGTGGAATGCGCACACCCCGTCGCAGACCGTCTTCATGGTCTGGTCGTGCATGCTCGGGACCGGATCAATCGTGCTCATCGGTTACACGGCCCCAGAAATCGTCAAATTTCGCGAGCAGGGCTCGTCGGAGCAGCCGTGGCCACGTCCTACCCCAACATCTGGGTACACGACGGCATGCTGATGTCCGAACCGAACGCGATCTTCACCAGCACGCTCGTCATCTTCTTGGCGTCTCGCTCCCTTCACCGACCCGGCCGGCGGCGTCTCTCTGGGTGGGAGTGGCGAGCGGACTCGCAGCGCTGGCTCGTCCCAAGCTGGTGCTCCTCGTCCCGTTGCTGGTGCTTACGATCGCCGTCGCTGCCCGCGGTTGCAGCTGGCGTCGGCGTCTGGTTGGGCTCCGGCGGGCGTCTTGGCAGCAGTGACGGTCATCGCGCCTTGGGTGCTCTTCAACCTGAGTCGCTTCGAGGCGCCGGTGTTTCTCTCGACGAATCTCGGCGGCACGCTCGCAGCCGCCATACCGATGCGACGTACTACGGGAACATCATCGGCTACAAGGACTACGGCGGGGACGTCAAGTCATCACCGAGGTGCAGCAGCACGCTCGCCCGTGGAAGCGACTTGACCCATCCGAACAAGATCGGCGCGATCCGGGCAGAGTCAACACACTACATCCGAGCCCATCTCTCTCGGCTGCCGGTCGTGATCCTCGCCCGACTCGGACCGTATCGCACATCTGTTCCAACCTTCAGAGGTTCGGTTCAATCGCTCTTCCTTCGACAAGAAACTGCCGTTGGCTACGCAATCGTGTGGTCGTTCTGGGGAATACCCTCGTTCGCGATCGCCGGAGCCGTGCTACTTCGCCGAAAGCACGTCGCGATCTGGCCGCTCCTCACCATCCCGCTCATCGTCTGTGTGTCGGTCGCAGTGACCTCTCGCAGACCCGGTACCGCGCTCCTGCTGAGGTTTCGCTCGCGATCCTCGCTTCCGCTGGCATCGACGCACTTGCCAGATGGTGTAGTCGTCCTCGAGCCGGCGGTACACCAGACCCTGGCTAGGAGCGAGGCGGGGTGTTCC